>CAYYPK010000016.1:0-24563 GCA_964473525.1 uncultured bacterium | reverse complement strand
CGCGCCGACGACTGTCTTGGTCCGCCCCTGGCGCGCCGCTGACCCGCTTTCCTACTGAGTGTGCCGCCCGACGCAACACCTGGCACGGACGATGCACAGACCGCCCCAGCGGAGGGCGCGACGATCGCCGCGGACGCACAGGGGGACTCACGGGATGGCGCTAAACGTCGAGCGGATATACCTGCCGGACGACGATACCGAACTCGACGCAGTGCTCGACGTCAGCGAGGACTGGGTCGTAGGGAGAATGCGGGCTGCGGCAGCCGAGACCGTGCCACCAGTCCTGTTCGTCGGTGGCGTGTCCGCCGCGTCGGGCCGCCGGCGGGCTACCGATGACGAGTGCGCCGACACCGTCATACAGGACGCCGTCGGCGGCGGCTCAGCCGCCTAGGACGTCGCGCTCGCCCGCGCGCGCTCAAGCGCTTCTTCGAATTTCGCCCAGTCAAGGCCGGTATGGCCGATGACCGACAGTAGGTCGCCCGTCTTGATGGCCAGGGAACGGGACGGGCATACCTGGGGCTCGCCGTCCTTGATGATCGCGAACGGATTCACATCAGTGTCGAGCGCTGCGGCCGCAGGCGTCGAATAGGTCACGAACTCCTGCCACGTCCATCCTACAATCCGGCGGGGCGTGACCGTCATCGGGTTGGCGTCCTGGGTGTTCAGGAGCAGTCGCTGCACGATGTCCGCGCTGTGGACATCCTGGCACTCCTGCACGATCGCCAGCACCTCGAGCGTCTCCATCACGGACGTGGAGTTCAGGTCGTCGAACATCCAGTCGTTTTCCGGGCTCACGAGCACGTGCAGCACGCGGGTGTCGGACGTCACCGTGTTGAGGATGAGATCGACAGCGACCCGAGTCGTGCCATCGGACGACGGGTCGCCTGGATGTGTCGGGAAGACGATGACCGTCTTGTTCTCCCGTAGCCTGGCCCGCGTGTAGGTTTCCTTGTCCAGCACGGAGCCCTTGACGAAGTGCACGTGCGGCATTGCCGCGACGGCTTCCGGCAACTGCTCGATGGTGTCGTCCACGACGCACACGGGCGCGTCCGGCTCGACGTGCCGCATCTCCGTCACGAATCCGCGGAACCAGGCGGACCCCGGGTAGTTGAAGACCACGTACCCGCCCCGGTAGGGATTGCTCATCTGACCCAGCCTAGTGCGTCGTCTCTTGTCTTCGCGCGCGTCGAACACGGCCCCGATGCCCGCCCCCACGATGGCGATGTCGATCAAACCGAACGCCATGGTCGCATAGCGTCCGACGGTCGTCTGCGCTGGGCGATTCCCATAGCCGACGGTCGTCGCCGTCTGCCACACCTGCCAGATGGACTCCTCCCACGTCACGTCCTCGACCAGACGGAAGAGCGCCACGAAGCAGGCGGAGACGATTCCACCTAGCAGCAGCAGGTCGAAGAGCACGACGAGTGGTTTGCGGTATCTGAAGCGGTCGCGAAGACGCGTCGGCAGGAGTAGTAAGATCACCGTCGGCTCCCAGCGATCCAACCTACCACGGCAGCCAGAGGCGCGGCAACTCACCGGCCGGGCTATCCAGCACCATGGCGTGAAGGGGGCCGGCCCCTTCCACCAGCACTTGCCCTACATTCGTAACCGCGCTATGCTGGGCAAGTGCCGCGCCCGCCCTGGCGTCACGGCGTCCTAGCCAGAACGTCGGCAACGCGCGTGGCAAAGTACAGCGCACACAATGAGGAGGTCGTCCGATGCAGCGATCCTGTACCATGCGTGTCTTGCTTGCCGTCACCGTGGCGGCCCTGGTGGCGAGCCCAGCGCTCGCGCAGATCGCCTTCCTCGCGGACTTCGACGACGGCGGGGCGGCCATCCCCGGCCCCGAAGTGAACGACGTCACCAACTGGGACGTGCTGGCGCCGGGTCAGATCCTGGCCGTCGAGGATCACCCCACGAACGGCACGCAGGCGATGAAGATCACCGTCGAGGGGTGCGGGACCTCCGGGATGTTCATGATGCCTGGCGTCGACAGCTTCCAGGACGGCATCATCCAGGTTGAGATGAACGCTGGCGACGACGACAGCTTTGGCGTGGTGTTCCGTCGGTCCGCCGAAGACGCCGGCTACCTGGTCTTCTTCGGTACGATCGAGACGGCCGCGGTCATCGTCGTCGACCTGGCTACATGCGGCGCCCAGGGACAGTGCTTCGATCAGCTCTCCTGCGAGAACAACGAGAACAACACCCTCGCCCAGGTGCCGCACGGCATGGTCATCGCGCAGGGCAACAACACGGACACGCTGGGCCGTGTGGAGGTCACCGGCAACCGGATCCAGGTGTGGTACGCCCTCATCGACGACGTTGCGGACCCAATGGCGGACAAGCTCGATATCGACCCGCTCGTCGACATTACGGACGATCAGTTCCCGGCCGCGGGCGCCGCCGGCCTGTGGCACGAGAGCATGGCGAACAGCTACTACGACAACGTGTGGCTGACCGGGAACACCGGCCTCGCTGTCGACCCAGCCTCCAAGGCATCACTCACGTGGGGCCACCTGAAGAGCCGCTAACGGCGCGATTCCGACCATGGGGCCGTGTGCGCGACACCGCGTACACGGCCTCTCCACGTCTACCGCGCGTACCGCAGGCAAGCGCGTTCCGCCCCGCGCAGCACGGCGTCCGCCTCGTCGCGCGATAGCCCTCCGCCGCCGCCGGTGAAGAGGAGCCCCTCCGGCGGCAGTTCGGCCAGTATCGTCTCTATCTCGCTGAGATCCTCGATGATGACCTGCGCGCACTTCCCCGCCGCCTGGATGCGGCGGTACACCTCCATCCACCGTGTGGACGGCCCCTGGCCCGCGCCGTATACCCACTGCACGCCGTTGAGCTCAGGGATCGCGAGCAGCGTGTCCAGGTGCGGCAACGCCGCGGGACCGTCCAGGTGGAAGCAGGAGCGGTCCAGGAAACGGATCTCGTCGAGAATGATGGGTAGGAACAGATCCTCGAACGCAGCCGGGCTCAGCAGCCCCGCCAGGTCCATGTTCGTGCCGTAGCATCTTCCCGCCTGGTGGTATATCGACATCCACGTCGTCGATCCCAGACCCCGCTCCCGAATGGGCCGCCAGAGGTCGTCATAGATGCCCTCGTAGAGCGCGCCAACAGCGTTGATGGCAGCGCGGAGCTCCTCCGGGCGGTCCATTACGTCGAGGCAGATTTCCTCGCGGCCGCGTATCGCGGACAGCAGGTCGCCGTTGGTGTGCAGGTCCGTGATGGCGGTGACGTACCGCCCGGCGCCAACCTCCAGCGACAGCTCGGTCATGTCGCGGATCGTCTGCCAATACTCGCCGTCGTATTGCGGGGTGAAGTCTGCGTCCGACCAGTCGTCGACGATCGGCTCGACCCAGGTGGTGCCAGGCATGAACTCGAGGTCCGCGCCGACGAGCGTGGCGCAGATGTCCGGCCCGAGGTTGGGCATGTACGACGGGAACGCCTCGCCAATGTACTCGCGACGCTCCAACCCCGCGGCCGCGCTCATGACCTGGTGCTCGACATCCATCCATCGGTCGCGAAGCGTCTCGTGGCGTTTCGCTGGCATCGGCGGGAAGTCGCCCTGCCTGGCGATGGAGAACTGGACGCACGGTCGGTCCAACACATCGCAGTGCCACCACGCCTCTAGTCTGGCGGCGGCCTCGTCGAAGTCTGGCTTCAGCGCTAGCTGCATGCGAATCCCGCTCCCTGGGTGTCCCACCTGCGTGAACCATCCGGGCGGCCACCCACCCGCGTGGCATTCATAGCCACTTCCGCGCGCGTCGGGGAGACCCACGGCCGGCTGGCGCAGGGAACCCCATGGCCGGGAGCCTTCTTGGGCCTTGCACGCAGGCGAGACGGGGGCTAATTATCAGACAAATAGGTCTTCTATTCCCCAGGCCGCAGAGCGTGAGAGGGGCCGGTCGCCAGCGTCATGATTTTGTCGAAGGCATGTGAATACGGGATCCGCGTCGTCCTGCTGCTCGCGGCGGAGGACGATCCCGACACATACCACCCCGTGAGGATGCTGGCCGAACGCTGTGGGTCGCCGCAGTACTTCCTCAGCAAGATATGCGGGAAGCTGACGCGCGATGGGATTCTGACATCCTACAAGGGCCCCAACGGCGGCGTCGCGCTGTCGCGCCCGTTGGACGAAATCACGCTCATGCACGTCGTGGAGTCCATCGACGGCCGGGATCGGTTCGACCCTTGCGTGTTGGGTCTCGAGCCGTGCAGCAGCACGATGCCATGCCCGGTGCACGAGGAGTGGACCGGCATAAAAACCGCTATACTGAGCATGCTGGAGAAGCGGAACCTGAAGGCGCTCGTCGAAGACCTTGCTACGGGTAAGACCACTCTTAAGCTTCTATTTGCCGAGCAGTCCGTCCCGACGGCTGGCGAGTAGGTGTCGCGTAGGGAGAACAGAGACGCCATGCAACCGAGCGTGATTTGCATCGTGGGTTCGTCTGGGTCAGGCAAGACCACGGTCATCGAAAGCGTCATCCCCATCCTGCGACGCGAGGGCTTGAGCGTTGGGACGCTGAAGCACACGCACCATGACGTGCCGTTCGACGCCCCCGGCAAGGACTCGTGGCGGCACGCGCACGCGGGCGCCGAGAAGACCGCCATTGTCTCTCCGTTCGGGCTGGCGGTGTTCGACCACCGCGCTGCCCCGCCTGGACCCGAGGAGATCGTGGCCCGTCACTTCGACGGTGTCGATATCGTCCTCGTGGAGGGATACAAGTGGGGATGGCTCCCCAAGATTGAGGTGTACCGCGAGGCGGTGGCGGACGCCCCGGTGTGCGTAGGCGACCCTTCGCTTCTCGCTCTCATCACGGACGCCCCGGCCCCGCCGGGTGTCCAGCGTCTGCCGTCTCGCGACCATGAGCGCATCGCGGCGTTCATCCTACAGTACGCGCGGTCCGAGCCGTTTGCTCTGGCGACGACCCCCCTCGCGGCGAAGTAGACGCGGGCCCAGCGTGGCCCGTGCTACACGGCGTTGTGTGGTGCAATACGCAACAGCGTGTCGCGAATTGTCACTGCGGTGGCGCCAGCCCGGCCCCGGGAGGGAGCGATGCCTACCCGCAGACGCGGAGCCGGCTCGGCAAGGCGCGCAACGGCATGGGGGAACGGACAGACGGAACCATCGCACGGGCGCAACAGGCTGGTTCGGCAATGCGGCGCGGGGGCCGCAGGCCACTGATTCCGTAGGCAGATGAGGCCGTGCGGGGCCTCTGTCGCAAGTGCATCTGGGCGCGCGAGTCCGTGCGCGGCGCGCCAGAACGGGGCTAGCGGACCTGGCCGCGCCGCCTGGCGCGCCTAGTCGTTCTCAATCTCGTCCGGCCACACGGAGCCGCAGTAGTCCCACACCGCCATGAAGCCAACTTCGCTCTTCCAACCTGTCTTGTAGCCCCGACGGAACAGGTATGCGAACAGCTCGGAGGGCTCGTCTCCCAGCGCTGCGGCCATCTCCTCCTCGAGCTTCTGAGGGACAGCGCGCGTCACGCCTTCCGTCTCAATCCTGACCGCCGCGGCGCGTACGAGCGCGGCGTAGTATATCTCTGTCGCCCGTTGCCTCGAGATGCTCTCGGTGTTGTCGCTCATGTCACCTTCCCTGTGAGGGCCGCGTCTGTGGCGCGGGCCTCGTACTACGCATTCAATTCGCCCGTCGACGGCGTCTCATCGGACACAGGTTGCCCCGCGTCCAAGTCGGCTCCCAGCTCCCGGCCGGTTTCCGCCGCTCTGGCGCGTGAGGCATACAGCATCATAGCAAATACCGTACCAGGACAACCCCACGAGCGGGCATTGTCCCGGGCACGCGCGTTCGCGTCGTGTCAACAGGCGCTACGGCTCACCTGCGGCAAGGTCTTCCTGTTAATGGACACACCCTACCCTTAGTGGGCCTCCCCTACGAACCTTACCGCAAAGTTGGTAATGGCGCCACACGAACTAGCGGAGCGATCGGAGCCATGTGCCAGGACATACGGCCGTTGCGGCAGTCGGCACAGCTGAACGCCGGGTCACGGCTTCCACCCAAGTGTAGCCGGCACGGCGCCTTCGCTGCGAGCCCTGTCTAGACGGCTATGGTACCACGTGATCGGCGCGGCACGAGCGCTGGCAGTGACCCACTCGCTGGATTCTGCTACCGTTGCCGGCACGCCTCGCTCGACAGACGGTCGGACGCGTTGGCGTGCCCACAGGAATAGGAGGACGCGCCCGTGTTGCGCCGACGCGGATGGAGAAACCCGGCCCGAAGACGCGGAATCGTCGCCCTCGCACTGCTGCTGGTGACGGGCGCGGCGCGTGGAGATGACGCGCGTATCAGCTTCGGCCGCGACGTGCGACCCATACTGTCTGACAAGTGCTACGCCTGCCACGGCCCGGATGAAGCGCAGCGGAAAGCCGGCCTGCGTCTGGACACGAAGGAAGGCGCGCTTACCGACCCGAGTGGATTCCCTGTCATCATCCCTGGGAAGCCTGACGAGAGTGAGGTCGTCGAGCACATCACCGCCGACGATCCCGACCGCCGGATGCCGCCGCCAACCGCCAACCGACACCTGACCGACGATGAAATCGCAACGCTCATCGAGTGGATTCGCCAGGGCGCCGAGTGGCAGGACCACTGGGCGTACGCGCCCCCGTCGAGTGGCGAGGAACCCGGCGCGCTCGACACGCCGCAGGACATTGACAGGTTCATAGAGGAACGCTTGGCAGCGGATGGACTGACGCTCTCGCCCGAGGCGGATCGACGCGCCCTCATCCGCCGCGTCACCTTCGACCTGACGGGTCTGCCGCCGACGCCCCGTGATGTGGCGGAATTCCTCGAGGACGATTCACCGGATGCTTACATCAAGGTGGTCGACCGTCTCTTGACGTCGCCGAGATACGGCGAACGCATGGCCACGCACTGGCTCGATCTCGTGCGGTACGCCGATACGTCGGGGTACCACTCCGACGAGGAGGTCAGCGTCTGGCCATACCGCGACTACGTCATACAGGCGTTCAACGACAACATGCCGTACGACCAGTTCACGCGTGAGAACCTCGCTGGGGATCTGCTACCCAACGCGACGCGGGAGCAGAAGGTGGCGTCCGCGTTCAACCGGCTGAACCAGACCACCGCCGAGGGCGGGGCACAGGCCAAGGAATACCACGCCATCTACGCCGCCGACCGCGTGCGCGCCACCGCTACCGTGTGGCTCGGAGCCACTATGCAATGCGCGCAGTGCCACGACCATAAGTTCGACCCGTTCACGACGAAGGACTTCTACAGCTTCGCCGCCTTCTTCGCCGATGTCGAAGAGCGCGGCGTCTACCGCGGCGGCAGCAAGTGGGAGCCCGTCGTCATGCTGCCCACCGAGGAGCAGCAGGCTCGGCTCGACGACGTCGACCACGAGCTCACGCGGCTTCAGTCCATGTACGAGTCGCCTCGCGCGGGGTTGGACGCAGACCGTCGCGCGTGGGAGCGCGAGGTACTCGGGAGGCTGGCCTCGGACGAACCCACCGAATACGTCTGGATAGACGACCTGGACGTCGGCACGGCTGCCAGTGACGAGGAAGATGACGCGCCGGAACCACTGAGCGGCGCTTCCTCCGTACGCCTGTCCACCGAGGACGACGCGATCGTGCAGCGCGTCGCCCAGGGAATCGCGCGCCCGCTGGCGGTCGTTGAGGACGACACCCTCTTTGCGCACGTCTGGATCGACCCGGACGACCCGCCGTCGACCGTCATGCTGCAATGGAACGACGGCTCCTGGGAGCATCGGGCGTTCTGGGGAGAGGACGCCATCGAGTACGGCGACATCGGCGAGGACGGCCCCGCGCACAAGCCCATGGGATCGCTGCCCGCGCCGGGCGAGTGGACGCGGTTAGAGGTCGATGCTGCGCTCGTGGGCTTGGAGCCCGGCGCGTTCATCCGGCAGATGTCGTTCACGCAGTTCGGCGGCACAGCCTACTGGGACAAGGCGGGATCGGACACGACGGTCGCCGGAGTGGCGCGCACCGAATATCCGGGCGCGGTGCTAGATGCGATGGCCACTCCCGAAATCGTGAGGACCGGCGACAAGCAGGCGGCGGTCGTGGACCAGTACCGCACGGTCACGCCACGTCTCGCGCTCATCCGAGACGAACTCGCGACGTGGACCGCGAAGCGCGCGGAGATCGAGAAGGAGGTCGCCTACTGCGTCACGACCGTGTCGCGCCAGCCGCGCCCCGTTCGCGTGCTGCCCCGGGGCAACTGGATGGACGATTCGGGCGAACGCGTATACCCCAACACGCCTGAGTTCTTGCCCGCGCTGAAGCACGACCCACTGCGACGCCCGACTCGTCTCGACCTCGCCAACTGGCTGGTCTCACGTGAGAATCCCCTCACCGCGCGCGCGTTCGTGAACCGCTTCTGGGCGCTCTTCTTCGGGTCGGGCATCGCCCGTGTGATGGACGACCTCGGATCGCAGGGGCCAGCGCCAGACCATCCCGAACTCCTCGACTGGCTGGCTGTGGAATTCATGGACAGCGGATGGAACGTCAAGCGACTGGCGCGACTCATCGTCACGTCAGAAGCGTACCGCCAGTCCTCTCGCCCCTCGCCTGAACTGCTGGAGCGAGACCCCTACAATCGGCTATTGGCGAGGCAGTCCAGGCGCAGGCTCGACGCGGAGATGGTCCGAGACAACGCGCTCGCGCTGTCCGGCCTCCTGGTGGATACCATTGGCGGCCCCAGCGTGCGGCCCTACCAGCCCGCGGGCTACTACGCGCACCTGAATTTCCCGAAACGGGTTTACACTCCCGATTCCGGGGACGCTCAGTATCGCAGAGGCCTGTACACCCACCGTCAGAGGACGTTCCCGCACCCGAGTCTCATGGCGTTTGACGCCCCGAGTCGTCAGGAATGTACTGCGGAGCGCTCGAAGTCGAATACGCCCACGCAGGCGCTAGCGCTGCTCAACGACCCAACCTACGTTGAGGCGGCGCAGGCCTTCGCGGAGCGCATCATGCGTGAGGGTGGCGACACGCCCGAGGAGAGGATCGTGTGGGCATACCGGCAAGCGCTGTCCCGCGACCCAAGTCCAGCGGAGAGCCAAGTCGTGGCAACCCTCTACCGGGAGCACGCGCCTAGCGGCGGCGCCGGAACCACCGACGACGCGGTGTCAGACGCGTCGCCGCCGTCGGACGGCGCTGATCCCGCCGAACTGGCGGCGTGGACATCGGTCGGTCGCGTCATGCTGAATCTTCACGAAGGTATCACCCTCTACTAGGCGCGTCGCGACCCAGGCCGGCGACCAGGACAGAGAAGAGACTGGAGGCCCCATGAAGCCGACCGGAAGCCCTAGGGCACGGAGACTGGCGAACGTCACGCGGCGCACTTTCCTCGGCAAGGCGGGCCGCGGCGTCGGTTCGCTCGCCCTCGCGTCTATGCTCGACCCGTCCGTGCTTGTGGCGGGAACCAGTCCGTGGGGTGGGGCAGTCACGACGCCCCACGTGGCGCCCAAGGCGAAGCGCGTCATCCATCTCTGCATGGCTGGCGGGCCGTCTCACCTGGAGACGCTCGATTACAAGCCGGAGCTGGCCGCGCTGGACGGGGAGCCCATGCCCGCCTCGTTTACGCAGGGGCAGCCCATCGCGCAGCTGCAGGGAGCCTCGCAGCTTAAGTGCCTGGCTCCGCAATACGCCTTCCAGAAGCACGGGGAGTCCGGGCAGGAGATCAGCGACGCCTTCCCACATATCGCGGGCATCGCCGACGACATCTGCATCGTCCGCTCCCTGCAAACGGAGCAGATCAACCACGACCCGGCGCACACGTTCATGAACACCGGCACCGCCATCGCCGGGCGACCCAGCATGGGCTCATGGTGGCTGTACGGCCTCGGCAGCGAGGCGGCCGACCTGCCGGGATTCGTCGTCCTCATTTCGTCCGGCGGCGGGCAGGACCAGCCCATCGCCACGCGTCAGTGGCACAGCGGCTTCCTGCCGGGCGAGTTCCAGGGAGTGCAACTGCACTCCGCCGGCGACCCGGTGCACTACGTCAACAGCCCACCGGGCGTGGACGCGGACAGCCAGCGCGATGTCGTGGACGCGGTGCGCAGCCTCGACGAGATGCACGCCGCCGCGGTAGAGGATCCCACCGTCGCGACGCGCGTCCAGCAGTATGAGATGGCGTTCCGCATGCAGACGAGCGTCCCGGACCTGGTCGACATGTCCGACGAACCCGCCGACATCCTCGAGATGTACGGGGCCGAGCCGGGTGACGGGTCGTTCGCGTCGAACTGCCTCTTCGCCCGCAGGTTGGCGGAGCGTGGCGTGCGGTTCATCCAGCTCTACCACCGTGGCTGGGATCACCACGGCGGTATCAAGAAGGGCATAGCGGACACCGCGGCGTTGGTAGACCAGGCATCCGCCGCGCTCGTAACCGACCTGAAGCAGCGCGGCATGCTGGACGACACGCTCATCATATGGGGCGGCGAGTTCGGACGCACGCCCATGGCGCAGGGATCCGGCCGCGACCACCACATACGCGGCTTCTCCATGTGGATGGCAGGCGGCGGCGTGAAGGGCGGGGTCACATACGGAGCGACCGACGAGCTCGGCTACTACGCCGTCGAGAACGTCGTGCATGTGCACGATCTGCACGCGACCATGCTCCACCTCTTCGGCGTCGACCACACCAAGCTCACTTATCGCTTCCAAGGGCGCGACTTCCGTCTCACGGATGTCCATGGACACGTGGTGGCGCCCATTCTGGCGTAGCCGCCGCGACGCGCCTGATGCCAAGTCGCGCTAGGTAGCGCGCGGTCTCGCGATACGCGCAGCTTGCTGAAGGCGTCGCCGACCGCACATCCCCAGCGCGTGCGCTGTTGTGTGGACGGCGATGCCGAGCAGGACGGGTACGTGGGCGCTGGCGGCAGACCACCCCGCGCGCGCAGCAGACGCCGCCCGCTGCTCCCTTGCGACACAGGCTTATTCGTTGCGCCGGACTCCCACGCGCAATACACTGGCGCGGGAGTCCGCGCCACAGGCATGTCTCGAGTCCGCGCGGTACTGGGCGCCGGCCGTGCGTAGGCCGCGGCTTCGGTCGCGGCGGGGAGGCGCGCTGTCGTTCCGGCGCCGGAACAGCTCGGCCATGCCGTAGCGCGTATGACGTCTTGGGAGCATCGTCATGCCTCTTTTCCGCCGACTCACGACGCGGTCGCAGCTCATACTCATGCTGCTACTGGTAAGCGTGGGCGCGACGGCCGTGGTCGCCCACCTCGGGTTCCGTAGCGGGCGGGCGAGTCTGACGGCCTCCATATACCGCCAACTCATTAGCGTGCGCTCGTCGAAGGCGTCCCAACTCTCGGCGTACTTCGCCCTGCTCCGCAACCAATCCAGTACGTTGGCCGAGGACCGAATGATAGTCGCGGCCGTCCGTGACTTCCGTGACGCCTACGGTCAGATGCAGGGCGCCGCGCTGGATTCGCAGCGCGAGGAACGGCTACGGAAGTACTACCGGGGCGACTTCCCGCCGCGTGTTGCCAAGGTGGACCAGGCCGAGCCGATCCTCGATGCGTATCTCCCATCCGCGCCCGAGTCACGAGCGTTGCAGCACGCCTATGTGGCCGCCAACCCGCACCCGTCGGGTAGCAAGCACCTGCTTGACGACGCTGGTGATGGCAGTGGATACACCCGCGCGCACGCGCGCATCCATCCGCTCCTGCGGAACATCGCCGTCAGATTTGGCTACTACGATCTCTTCCTGATCGATCCTGACACAGGGGTTATCCTCTACTCCGTCTTCAAAGAGACCGACTTCGCCACGAGCCTCCTGACAGGCCCCTACCGCCACACCAGCCTCGCGGACGCATTCCTCGCGGCGCGCGATGCGAAGAGCGCTGGCTTCACGAAGACGGTCGACTTCCGCGCCTATGGCCCGTCCGGGGGCGCGCCAGCCGCCTTCATGGCGTCACCGATATACGATGGGGCGGATCTCGTGGGCGTCTTCGCCGCCCAGATCCCAGTAGACGAAATCAACCGCGTAATGACAGGCGACCAATCGTGGGCGGAGAACGGCCTCGGCGCCAGCGGGGAATCGTACGTGGTCGGCTCCGACGGCATGATGCGGTCCATCTCCCGCTTCCTGGTCGAGGATCCGACGGGCTACATACAGACGCTCGAGGCCCTGGGCACGTCGCCAGCGACGCTGTCACGGATACGCGCGTTCGGCACGTCCATCCTACAGCAAACCGTGGCAACCGAGGCCGTGACCGAGGCTCTACTGGGCCGCGAGGGGACGCGGACGATGCCTGACTACCGCGGCGTCGACGTGCTGAGCTCCTACGCCCCCGTCGCCATTCCCGACCTCGACTGGGTCGTCCTTGCTGAGATGGACATGGACGAGGCTTACGCCCCAGTCCACGTCTTCCGCCGGACTGTGCTCATCTGTTCGGCCGTGATAGTCCTCGTCGTCACCGCTCTGGCGATGGGGTTGGCGAACCTGTTTGTCGCGCCCGTGGCCCGGCTCGCCGCCCACGCGCGGAAGGCAAGCGTGGGTGACATCGAAGCGCCACCCACCGGCCAGGCCGGAGGCGAGGTCGGCGAGTTAACCTCATCGTACGGCGAGATCATCAGCATCCTCCAGGTGCAGTCCGGGCTCATCGAGAGCCAGATCCAAGCCTACGACGAGCTGCTCGAACGAGTGCTGCCGCCGGCCGCAGCCACCCGGTACAAGCGTGGCGACGATCCGATCGCGGATGCGCTTACCGGGGTGGCGGTGGCGGCCATCGACATCGGCGCCGTCCAGGAAGCCGGCGCCGAGATGGATGCGGGCGGCCGCGTGTCCCTGATGAACGAGGTCGTCGCCGCATTTGACGACGTGGCCGAGCGACACGGCGTAGAGAAAGTCCGCGTGGCAGGCGTCCGCTATGTCGCCGCCTGTGGGATAACCGTGCCGCGCGCGGACGGCGTTATCCGTCTGTCCGAATTCGCGTCCGATGTCCTGTCCTACGCGCGCCGCTTGTCCCGCGACCGCGGCGTCGACATCCCGCTCCGGATCGGCATCGACACAGGCCATGTGGTAGCCGGGGTCGTTGGCGACTCGCGGCCCGTGTATGACGTGTGGGGCGACCCCGTTACGACGGCGGAACGCCTCGTCCTTGCTTGCCCGACGGACGCGGCGGCGCTGTCCGGCCGCGCACGCGAACAGCTACACGACACGATCGACGTCCGGGAGCAGCCGGGCAGCGCGGAGGCGGAAGCATTCTGGGTGCTGTCGCCTGCGTCAGGATCACCCGCGTGAGGGAGGCCGTGGCGTGAACGGACATCTCTCTGACGTAGGCTGGTTCCGATGGCTCGTGGCTCTCTGCGTGGCGTTCCCGCTCGTAACCATCGCGCTCGGCGAGTTGATCCACCGGCTGCAACGGCAGGGCAACCACCTCGAGGCGACGGCTCGCGCTATCCGGCACTCGGTCGCGCCAGCGTTAGCGCTGGCCCTCTTCGCGCGACACGTGCTCCGAGTCGAGAGCGGCACGTGGACGCAGATCCTCGACACGCTGGTTTGGGTGTGCGCCATCAACGCCGCCCTGTCGCTCGTCAACGTCGTTCTCTTCCGGCACGCCCAAGAGAGCACCTGGCGCGGCCGGGTGCCTCGGCTATTTCTTGACCTCACGCGCTTCTTGCTGGTGGTGGTCGGAGGCACGCTGGTGCTCGCCGCGGTTTGGGAGCGCGACATCGGCGGAATCATGACCGCCTTGGGCGTCGGAACCGTCGTCATCGGTCTCGCGCTCCAGGAGACCCTGGGCAGCATCGTGTCGGGCGTCGCTCTCCTGTTCGAGCGGCCGTTCGCCGAGGGAGACTGGATTCGAGTGGGTGACACCGTCGGCCGGGTTGCCGAGATGAACTGGCGATCCGTGCGGCTGCGCACCTTCGACGACGATATCGCCACCATTCCCCATCTCGTCATCGCCAAAGAGATGATCCTCAACTACACCGAGCCGGCGAAGCTCCATGTAGAGCGCATTGCGGTGGGCTTCTCATACAACGACGCGCCGAACCTCGTAAAGCGGACGATGCTCGAGATCGCGCGGACCACCGAGGGCGTGCTCTCGGACCCGCCGCCCCAGGTCATGACCCTTTCTTACGACGACTTCTCGATAGCGTATGAGGTCTGGGTGTACATCGCGGACTACGGTCGGCTCCTCGAGATCCGTGACGACTTCACCACGAGAGTCTGGTACGCCGCGAAGCGAGCGGGGCTGACCATTCCGTTCCCCATTCGCACGGTGCACAACTACGACGGCGAGAAGCTGGCGACCGACGCGTACGCGGCGCATCTCGCCGAAGGACTGAGCGCGGCGAATGTCCTGCTGCCCTCCGAAACAGACGGCGCGGCGGCCGCAGGGATGGACGCCGCAATCCTCCACTTCGGCGCCGGGGAGTACATCATCCGCGTCGGCGATGACGGTGGCACGCTGTACCTGATCGTCGCCGGCCGGGCGCGCATGACGATAGGCGACCCAGGAGACGAGCATGTCGTACTCACCCTGGGTCGCAGCGAGTTCTTTGGCGAGTTGGCGTTGCACTACGGCGGGTCGAGCCCGGTCTCGGTTGTTGCGACAGAGGACGTGGAGTTGGTCGCGTTGAGCTCCGACGCGGTGCAGCAGATGATCGCGACGCGACCTACCCTGGCGCGGGAAGTCAACGACATCGCCGAGGCGCGGACCCGCGCGATCGAGTCGGTGCAGCGTCTCGGAGCCCGCGGGGAGCGGTGAATCCCGGTCCGTCTTGGCACGTTCAAGCCATAACGACACCCGGTCACACGCCTCCAGCGTCCGCAGTCGGGCGACTGCGCCACAACGGCGAGGCAGAGAGGCGATGTAGTGGGCGGAGACGGCTTCTTCTCGATGTGGAGCGACGACTCGCGGCTAGCGGCCGAGCATCGCGAGGCGCGCGAAGGTGTGCAGCACCGCCACATGCTCCGACCCGTCCGTCCACGGCCGGGCGACGCGATCACGGTCGCGCTGGAGACATCGTCGAGCGAACCCGTGAGCGCCGCGCGTTGCGTGTATACCACCGACGACTCCGACCCAACTCACGATGGCGCGCGCGCCGTTGATCTGACGCACACCGCCATCGAGTGGGACGGCGCCCTGTGGCAGTACGTCTACCGTTGGGAGGGCGTCATCCCGCCGCAGCGCGCCGGCACGATTCTGCGCTACCGTGTTGGAGCGCGGACGTCGGCCGCCGACTCGTGGCGTTGGGCGCGCGGCCGTAGCGCGTCCGAACATCCATCCTTAGACCACGCCGTCTGGATCGACAACGACGAGCCGCCCGCCTGGGCCAAGACAGCGATCCTTTATCAGGTGTTCGTGGACCGCTTCTCGCCGTCGCCGGGCAGGCGATGGAAGCGACCCAAGGCGCTGGACGGATTCTACGGCGGCACGATCAAGGGCGTGACGTCGCGTCTGGATCACATCGCCTCGCTTGGGTGCGATGTCGTGTGGCTGTCTCCCGTGTTCGCGAGCCCGACGCACCACGGCTACGACGCCACGGACCTGTACACCGTGGAACCGCGGCTGGGAACCAACGACGACCTGAAGGAGCTCATCGACACCGCCCACGCGCGGGGGATGCGCGTCCTCCTGGACCTCGTCCCGAACCACTGGTCGAACGAGCACCCGACGTTCCAGCACGCCCAGCGCCACGCGGACAGCCCTTACCGCGATTGGTACTTGTGGCGAGACTGGCCGGACGACTACGAGACGTTCTGGACCGTCAAGACGATGCCAAAGCTCAACCTCGCCCGGCACAGCCCCGCCCGCGAGCACCTGTTCGAAGCCGCGGAGCATTGGCTGCGCGAGGGCGTCGACGGCTTCCGCGTCGACCACGCTCAGGGGCCGCCGCCGGATCTGTACGCCGATCTGCGTCGCCGCTGCCGCGCCGTGAAGCCGGACTGCTGGCTCTTCGGCGAGGTGGTCGAGGGAGCAGATTACCAGCGTGGCTTCGCCCCGAATCTCGACGGCAACCTGGACTTCCTGTTGTGCTGGGCGGTTCGCCGCGCCTTCGCCTCCAGGGAATGGAACGTCGCCGAGCTCGCCGGGCTTCTCGACGCGCACGACGCGTATTTCCCACCAGACTTCACGCGGCCGTCGTTCCTTGACAACCACGATATGGAGCGCTTCCTCTACCACGCCGGTGGCGACGTGCGTGCGCTGAAAGCCGCCGCGCTCCTCCTGTACGCGCTCCCCGGGGCGCCCGTCGTCTACTACGGCACGGAAGTCGGTCTGTCGCAGCGGTCGCCGGGCGGCTTCGAGCCGTCGCGCGAGCCGATGCCGTGGTCGGCGAAACAGGACCGAGAGCTACTCGCCTACTTCCAGGCGCTGGGGGCAGAACGCCGCGAGCGTGGATGGCACGCCGCCGCGAGGAGCCTCGCCGCATTGGATGCCCGCAGGGGTACCCTTGCGTACTTCGTACACGCCGAGGCGGGCACGGTTCTGCTGGCGCTGAACGCGAGCAACCAGATCCGTACGCTGTCCATCGACGCCTCTCGCCTGCCTCCCGACGCCACGGTCCGCCTGGGCGACGCGGCGCTAGGACAGGACGGGAGCGCCGTGCGACTGGGACCGCGAGGGTCGGCGCTTGTCGGCTAGGCGCCCAGGGGTCGGAACGCGGGCCGCGGACCCTACGCGTATGTCCCGTGCCGCCGCAGAGCGTCCCGCATGGCGAGGACGTTCGCGGGCGATACGTCCGCCTGGATGTTGTGGACCGTCGTGAACACGAACCCACCGCCCGGCGCGAAGTCGTCGATGCGGCGCTTCACCTCGTCGCGCACTTCCTCTGGGCCACCCACGGGCAGAACGTGCTGCGTGTCGACTCCTCCGCCCCAGAACGTGAGCGAATCCCCGAACTCGCGCTTGAGCTCTCGGCTGCCCATCTTGGCCGCGGCCACCTGGACTGGGTTGAGGATGTCCACGCCTACCTCGATGAGGTCTGGCAGGATGTCATAGACGCTCCCGCAGGCGTGGAAGAAGATGTGTGCGTGCGGCGCCAGGCCCTTGATATGTGCCATGAGCGTGGCAAGCCGCGGCTTGAACACCTCCCGCCACACGTCGGGCGCGACAAGCAGCGTGTTCTGCCCTCCGTAGTCGTCGCCTTCTTGCACGATGTCCACGAGATCGCCTACCAGAGGTAGCGCGCGCGACCAGTAGTCCATCTTCAGCTCGATGATCTTGTCACACAGGGCTTCCGCCAGCGCGCGGTCTGCGGCGAGGTCCATATAGAACTCCTCGAAGCCGCGTAGCCACTGTCCCATCTCGAGCATGCCCGCGCAGATGCCGCCGAGAATGAACGCGCGACCCTCGCCCTGCGCCTTCTCTGCGAGCTCGCGGAGCCCGTCGAAGCGGCCTGCGTCGACCGGGTCCGGCCAGGCGTGAGACTCAATGTCAGAGACGGAGGTCGCGCTCGCCAATGGACTGGCGCACAGGTCGTAGTAATAGCCGTTGTCCCGCAGCATGCGACGCTCGGCACCCCATTCGTCGGTGAAGTACAGGTAGCGACTGTCCTCCCGCTCCTGCGTGCGAGACGTGCTCGACGGCTTGGGTCGCAGCCCTTTCACGTCCGTGTCCATGGCGGCGTGGACATCGTCATCCACCCACGCGAGCTGCTGCATCTTGTGCCATATGACCGGCTCTCGCGCTGGCAGCCCCAACGCGGCGCGCAGCCTCCCGTACGCAAGCCGATGTATACCCGTCACCGGCGTCGACGACAGGTCGTACGGTATGCGATCCGGCTCCGAGTGCCGCAACGAAGTCAGGACGCGTTCTCTGGAATCCATCGCCATCTCCAAGCTGTGCGTGTCCGCGCCGGCCGTCGACCGCCGGCCTTACAGTAGCCAAGTCGGATGGCCCATGCGGCGATCTCCTGGTCAGGCCGCGCAGTCGGCGCGACGCAACTCCCGCGAGGGGCGCTACACCAGCCGCGCCACGGTCGCGATGACCACCGTCGCGACGATACCGAAGCCCAGCGGGACTACCGCGCCGAGCGTGGTCCACTTGACGCTTCTCGTCTCCCGCCATGTGGTCCATATCGTCGTCGAGCACGGGTTGTGCAGCAGCGAAAAGAGCATCAAGCACACCCCCGTGAGCAGCGTCCAGCCCTGGCGGTCGATCAGCAGACCCCGTAGGTCGTCCAGACCATCCATCTGCGACATCATGTCCGACCCTAGGTACGTCATGACGATCGTGGGAACGACAATCTCGTTCGCTGGAATCGCGGCGATGTACGCGAACAGGATCACGCCGTCGAGACCCATGAGACGTCCCATGGGGTCCAGCCACCCCGCGATCCGCATGGCGATGCTTACGTCTCCGATGTCCACTGCGCCCGCGAGCCATATCACCGCGCCGGCGGGCATCGCCATCACGACCGCGCGATACAGCACGAACAGCGTGCGGTCGATGAGCGACGTGTACAACGTCTGCAGGATGAGGGGCCTCCGGTACGCCGGCAGCTCCAGCGTGAAGAAGCTGGGCTCGCCCCGGAGCAGTGACCTCGACAGCGCCCACGACACGCACATCGTGACGAACACGCCGATGAGCACTACGCCAACCACCGCTCCCGCAGCGACCACGGAAGCGAGCGCCGGTGGCATGGACGCCGCGGCGAACAGCATCGACAGCATGATGAGCGTTGGGAAACGACCGTTACATGGTACGAAGTTGTTCGTCAGTATCGCGATGAGGCGTTCGCGCGGCGAATCGATGACCCGGCACGCCGTGACACCCGCGGCGTTGCAGCCGAATCCCATGCACATCGTCAGCGCCATCTTGCCGTGCGCGCCCACTCGCCGAAGGAGCCTGTCCATGTTGAACGCGACTCTGGGGAGGAGGCCGAAATCGTCCAGAATAGTGAAGAGCGGGAAGAAGATCGCCATCGGTGGGAGCATCACGGCCACGACCCACGCCAGCGCGCGGTAGACGCCGTGCCAGATGAGACCCGTCAGCCATGGGGCAAAGCCGACGGCCTCGCAGGCGTCCGCGCCCCACGCCTCTAGGGCGAAGAGCGCGACGGCTAGCGCGCGGCTCGGGTAGTTGGCCCCCGCGATCGTTACCCAGAAGACCGCGGCCATGCCAAGCGCCATGATCGGCAACCCTGTGACGGGCGACGTCAACGCGCGGTCGAGCGCCTCGGTGAAGCGAAGCCGCCCGGCGCCGACGACGCGAGACGTGCGGCTGGCGATGTCTTCCGCCTGCGAGTAGATGGCGTGGACCACAGCGTCGTGAGCGGACTCGTCGAGTGTGTCACGCAGGGCGTCCGCCTCTGAAATGATGGCCGCGGCGCGGTCGCGGTCGAACGCGAGCGCATCGAACTCGCCGGTTTGCACCGCCTCTCGCACGCGTTCGTCGCCGTCGAGCAGACGCATGGCCACCCACCGGTAGCTCGCGTGATCCGCGAGCTGTTCCCGCACAAGTGGCTCCAGCGCATGGAGCGACTCGCCGTACGCTTCGCCCACGTCCACGACGTCCGGCGCGGTTGAGGTCGGGCCAAGGGCACTATTGTTGATTGCGGCTATGAGCTCGGCGACGCCTTCGCCACGGCGCGCCACCGTCGGGACGACGGCCACTCCCAACGCCTCGGACAGGGCGCCTACGTCGATGGCGATGGCCCGTCGGCGCGCTTCGTCCATGAGATTGAGGCAGACCACGACGCGGCGCGTGATCTGTAGCACCTGGAGCGCGAGATGCAGATTCCGCTCCAGCGCGGTGGCGTCCATGACGACGACGACACAGGCGGGGGCGTCGAAGAGGATGTGATCGCGGGTGATTTCCTCGTCCACCGAGGTGGCGCGGAGCGAGTAGGTACCTGGCAGGTCCACCAAGCGATAGCGCGCGCCCTGATAGCCGTAGAAGCCCTCGGCGCGGGCGACAGTTTTGCCCGGCCAGTTCCCGGTGTGTTGTCGCAGCCCGGTGAGGGCGTTGAAGACCGTGCTCTTCCCCGTGTTCGGATTGCCGGCAAGGGCCACGTCCAGGAGGAGGGAGTCGCGCGCGTCCTCACTGCGGCGGGACATTACGCCTCATCCTCCTGGCCCGCATCTCGGGCGACCCAAACAGAACGCGCCTGATCCTCGCGAAGCGCGACGGTGACACCGCGTATGCGATACGCCACGGGCTCGCCGAACATGGCGCGGAACTGGGAAGCGACCCGCGCCCCGGGTGTCAGTCCCAGGTCCAGCAGTCGCCTACGCGCCGCGCCCCGACATTGGTCGTCCAGCCGGCGCACGACCGCGGACTCGCCAAGTTCGAGCGCGGACATCGGCTCCTCGCCGCTCCACTGCCCGGAGGACACGCGCACCTGACCGGCGGCTAGGGCCGAGAGCTCGCGGCGGGTAGCGCCGTCGGTGATGGCGACGACGCCCTCGCCGCGAGACACGATCTCGACGGTGCGCCCTGGAAGCAGGCCGTGGCGCAGAATGTCGCGCAGCAGGTTCGGGGGTTCGTCCTCTATGTGTCGGATGCAGGCCGGGACGCCCTCGGGCCACTCGTACAGGGACATTTCATCGCCGCCCGCCGCCGCGTCCCGCCCGTCGGGGATCGGATCTCCGTGAGGGTCGGACGCGGGATAGCCGAGCGCCGCGTCCAGCGCCGCCACGTCCCCGGGGGATAGCTTGTGCTCCTGTCGTTCCGCGGCGCCGTGGAGAGAGCCAAGGGGCTCGCCGACCTCGTCGGCGAGGTACCGTTCGATGAGACGGTGCGCGCGCACGACGTGCACCGCCATCTCCTCTCCCTGCGCCGTCAGGCGTAGGCGCGACTCCACCATCGCCACCAAACCTCGGGTTTGCATGTCCGCCACGACGTCCACCGTCCGGCGGAGTGACAGACCGAGGTGACCGGCGAGCGACTTGACCGAGGCGGGTGGCGCGTCGTCCAGGCCGGCGAGGTGCTTGAGCGCATCCTCGATTCGCCTGCGTTCTCGGCGCGCCATGAACGCGCGTAGGGAAGGTAGCCGCATAGCGCTCCAGCCGCCCCTCGGTGAGTGCGCCATCGGGTGAGGTCGGGGCACGTGCCGCCGTCGGCCAAGTTATAGCCGTCAGCTTCGGCTACCGTGAAAGCGTGGCAGACCGCGTGAGGCGCCGACATGGGCCACGGCAGGGCGGCACGATGAGCAGCACGACCGCTCGTCGAGCTAGGCGGCAGCGGTGGACGCGCGCGCATGACCGCTGCCTGTAGGGGCACCCTATAATAAAGTGGGCAAGGGCGCGCCGACACGCCAGCCAGCTACATTCGCATGCCTCCCGGAACGCGACGGCATGGGAGGCGCCTTGTGGGCGCGCAGCCTTCCGGCGCGAGAACAGGGAACCCATGGGCAACGGTACGACGGCCAAGCTACAGGCCCTTGAGGAGGAGAACGCTCGTCTCCGGGCGCTCCTTGCGGAGCCGTCTGTCGTGCTCTACACCTGCCACGCCGCAGACCCGCACGCCACGACCGCCATGACCGACAGCGTGCGAGAGCTGCTTGGTTTCCAGGCGGCCGCCTTCGTCGGTGAGCCAGACCTGCGGCTCCATAGAACGCATCCCGACGACCTCGAGGCCGTTCGAGCGGCCTTGGCGGCCGCCGCGGAGGGCCGTCGAACCGATCTCCGCTACCGAGTTCAGCACGCCGACGGAACGCACCGGTGGGTCAGGGACACGCTCAGCCGCGCATCGGGCGCCACCGATGGCAGGGGCGCGATCACCGGCTGCTGGGTGGACATTACCGAGTACGTAAGGGGCGGAGACCTCACCACAACGGTAACGGACAGTCTGCCGTTGCTGGTGGTCTACCTGGATCAGGGACGAGTGTGCCGGTACGCGAACAGGCCGTTCGCGGAGTGGTTCCACTCGGACCCCGAGGACATCTGCGGGCGACCCGTCCGCGAGATCCTGGGCGAGGCCGCGTACTCAGAAGTGTCAGACCATGTCGGCTGTGGCTTGCGGGGAGAGCGTGTCGAAACGACCCATGCCCTGTCCCACCCGACTATGGGACCACGCACGCTGGCAACGACCTTCACGCCTCACGTGTCGGACGACGTCACCGAGGGCGTCTTTCTCCTTGGCCTCGACATCACCGAACGCACCCGCGCCGAGGCGACCGTCCGGGCGAGCGAGGCGAAGCTCAGGTCGCTCATGGACGCTGCGGTCGACGGGATCATCACCATTGATGAGCGTGGGGTCATTGAGTCGGTGAATCCCGCGGCGAGTCAGCTCTTCGGGTACGCTCCCGGGGAACTCCACGATCAGCCGCTGTCGGTCCTGATGCCCGACCCCGATCAGACGGCGCACGCAGGGTACCTGTCGTCATATCTCGCCACTGGGAAAGCGGAAATCATCGGAGTCGGGCGCGAGGTCGAGGGTCTCCGCAAGGACGGGTCGGAGTTCCCGCTGTACCTCTCGGTGGGCGAGGCAAAGCACGGGGACCGACGGCTCTTCACGGGGATCGTCCGCGATATCACGCAGCGCAAGGCGATGGAGGACGAGATCGCCGCGGCCAGCGCGGAGCTCGAGGCTCGCATAGAGGAACGCACCGAGGCGCTGGCGCGCGAGACAGCCGAGCATCGCGCGACGGCCGAGAGACTACAGCGCCAGATCGACAGCACCACGCAGGTGCTGCGAGGAGCGAGGTGCGCCCTGTGGCACGCCCTCGTCGAGGATGCTCCGACCGGGATGGCCTGGACAAGTCTAGGCCGCGAGGTGTCGGAGTTCTTCGAGCTACCTGAGCTAGGAGCGGGCGAGGCCGAGGACTACCAAGCTGCATGGTGGGGCAGCGTGCCACGCGAGGACATCGAGCGC
The DNA here is from genome assembly GCA_964473525.1 of uncultured bacterium. Classification (GTDB taxonomy): domain Bacteria; phylum Poribacteria; class WGA-4E. The sequence goes on along the minus strand of CAYYPK010000016.1, from coordinate 1,788 downwards.
ATCAATTCCCTGGCTGCGGACGCCGTCCGGGGAGGCGACGAATCGTACGCCATCGAGTACCGCATCCTGGACGCGAGCGGCGCCACATGGTGGTTCCGAGACGACGTGTCCGTCGAGGCGTTGGAACCGGGGCGTTGGTCGGCGGTTGGCGTCACCACGGACGTGACCACACTGAAGAGCGCCGAGCGCGTTCAGAAGGCTGTCTACGACATCTCCGAAGCGGTGCACACGGCAGCAGACCCCACCGACATGCACAGGAGCATCTACGCGTCGCTTTCGCAGCTCGTCGATGCGCCCGGGTACGTCATCATGCTCACCCCTGCCGGCGACGCCACCCACTTCGACTTCGCGTATTGGGTGATGGGCTACGAAGAACGACAGCCCCGGCAGCACGTGCTGCCCAGGGGCAGGTCGGCGCGCGTCGCGCGGTCTGGCAGGACCGAGTACCTCACAGGTGAGGACACCGCCCGCCTGGCCCGATCCGGGGAGATAGACCTATACGACGCCCCCACCGGAGCGTGGCTGGGCGTTCCGCTATACGCGGACGGCGCGCTTATCGGTGTCGCGAGCCTCCTGCACCCAGATGAGAACGACCCGTATACGCGCCGTGACATTGAGGTGTTCGAGTACGTGTGCCAGCAGATTTCGGTGGCGATCGACCGGCGGCGGACGCAGGAGGCGTTGATGACCGAACAGCGGCTCTTCGCCGCGCTGATGGAACACATCCCCGACACGATCTACCTCAAGGACCGCGACAGCCGCTTCCTCCGCGTCAACGACGTGTGCGCGCGGATACTGGGCCTGCCCTCGCCACAAGCGGCCGTCGGCCTCACCGACGGCGATGTCTACCCACACGACCGGTCCACGGTGTTTCGTGCGGAGGAGCGCGCCGTCATGGACACCGGCGAATCGATCGTCGGGCGTGTCTCGACCGACGACATCGGAGGCTGGGTGTCGATCACGAAGGCGCCGATCAGAGACGAGTCTGGCGCCGTCGTGGGGTTGGTGGGCGTGAACCGGGACGTGTCCGACGCCATGCGCGCGCAGGAGGCGCTACGCGAGCGGGACGCCGAGAGGACGTTGCTGATGGAGCGGACATTGGCCGCGCAGGAAGACGAGCGAGGCCGGATTGCCCGCGACCTGCACGACCGTGTGGGGCAGGAACTCACGGCGGTCCTGCTGGGTCTGCGCACCATTGAGGCTGCCGGAGACATGGCCGCTGCCCGGCGCCAGGCCGTGGAACTGCGCGAGCTGGCCGCCACTACCCTCGAAGACGTACGGCAGATAGCGTTCGACATGCGACCCAGTTCGCTGGACGATCTCGGCATCGTGCCGACGCTGCGCCGCGAGCTGGAGGTGCTTGGCCGCAACGCGCAACTGGAGACGTCCCTCACCGTGCGCAACCCAGACGACACGCCGCTCCCGAGTGAGCTCGATGTTGGGCTGTACCGCATCGTGCACACGGCTCTTACCAACGTAGTCCGGCACTCGAACGCTGGTCGCGTGGATGTAGTTCTTGAGATACGGGCGCACGAGGACGGCGCGCGCGTCTCGGCGCTGGTTCAGGACAACGGCGATGGCTTCGACGTCGACGCCCTGCTGGCGGGGCCGGTTGAGGGCCGCTTCGGGCTCGTATCCATGCAGGAACGAGCCCATATGATTGGCGGCGAAGTGACGCTAACGTCGCTGCCGACCGAGGGCACAGCGGTCTTCGTCAGCATCCCGCCGCACGACGACGACTAGGGCGATTCGACATTTGGTTCGATGGCGTTCTGTGCGCTATGGTAC
>CAYYPK010000015.1:55026-157294 GCA_964473525.1 uncultured bacterium | reverse complement strand
ACAGGATGCCAGTGACGTGAGAAGGCCGTTTACACCGAATCCTTGACACCCTCGCCTACGCGACCGGCAGGGGTTGCCCGCGACGCGCCGACCGTATAGAACGAAGCGACGTCTACCCGACCCCGCTCCGACCCCCGAGGCCGCCTCCATGTCCCGCCTGAACATCCTCTGGTTCTCTATCGAAGACATCAGCCCGCGTTTCGGGTGCACGGGCGACCCGCTGGCGCGCACGCCGAACATCGACCGGCTGGCAGCGCAGGGACGACGGTACACCAACGCGTTCTCGACCGCGGGCGTCTGCGCGCCCAGCCGTTGCGCGATCATCACGGGCATGTACCAGACGGCCATCGGCGGGCACCACATGCGCACGACGCACACGAACGAAGCGGCGCCCGAGATGCCCACGCCGTATGAATGCGTGCCGCCCGCCTACGTGAAGGCGTTCCCCGAGTACCTGCGCGCCGCTGGCTACTACTGCACGAACAACGCCAAGACGGACTACCAGTTCGCTCCGCCCTCCACGGCGTGGGATGTCTGCGGGCGGGACGGCCACTGGCGGAATCGCGAAGGTGACCAGCCGTTCTTCGCCGTGTTTAACCCAACCGTCACGCACGAGAGCGGCATGTGGCCCAAGGACGACGAGAACATCACGACCGACCCCGACGCGGTGAAGCTCCCGCCGTACATCCCCGACACCCACAAGGCTCGTCTGGCGATGGCGCGCCACTACGACAACCTCGAGCGCGCCGACGCGCGCCTGGGCGAGGTGCTGGCGGAGCTCGACGAAGACGGCCTGACCGACAGCACGATTGTCGTCCTGTGGAGCGACCACGGGGAAGGGCTGCCGCGCGGCAAGCGGTGGCTGTACGACGCTGGCATCCGGATTCCTCTGATCGTCCGATGGCCAGGCCGTGTGCCGGAGGGAGAGGTGTCGGACCGGCTCGTCAGCCTAGTCGACCTCGGGCCGACGATGCTGTCGCTCGCGGGTATCACGCCTCCGGCGCACATGCAGGGGCAGCCGTTCCTCGGTGAGGACGCGGCCGAACGCGAATACGCGTACGCCGCGCGCGACCGCCACGACGAGGCGTACGACATGGTCCGCGCCGTGCGGGACACGCGGTATAAGTACATCCGCAACTACTACCCGGAACTGCCCTACCTGCTATGGATCCCCTACCGCAACCGCCATCCAGCGCTCCAGGAGATGTGGCGCCTGTACGCCGAGGGCGAGCCCGAGCCGCCCCTCGACGCCATGTTTCTGCCGCGACCCAGCGAGGAGCTCTACGACACCGAGGCCGATCCCTACGAGCTGAACAACCTTGCCGACGCGCCGGAGCATCAGGCCGACGCGCGCCGTATGCGGGACGCGCTGCGGACGTGGCAGGACGAACACGGCGACCTTGGCCTGGAACCCGAGGCCCAGATGGTCGAGCGGATGTGGCCGGACGGCGAGCAACCTGGCGCGGCGCGACCCACGTTCATCCCCATCTGCGAAGCGTCGCCCGGGACGCAAGCCATGCCGGCGGGCGGGAGGCTGGCCGCCCCAGCCCTCCTACAGATACACTGCGCGACGCAGGGGGCGTCCATCGCGTACGCGGTGGACCCATACACAGGCGGCGCCGACGGTCCGCGTTGGCGCCTCTACACCGAGCCCATTAGCCTACCGGAGGGTAGTGTGACCGTTCGCACGCGCGCGACGCGCATCGGCTATGCGGACAGCCCCACCAGAGAGGCGACGTTCGCGATCACACCGAACGTCAACTAGCTCTTCGATAGGGAGACGCGGAACACGTGAACATCCTCTTCATGTTCGCCGACCAGATGCACGCCTTCGCCATGGGCTGCATGGGCAACGACGAGATACACACGCCCAACCTCGACCGCCTCGCCAGCGAAGGGACGCTGTTCACCAACGCGTACTCGAACGCGCCTGTCTGCACGCCGTACCGAGGCACGCTGTTCACCGGGAGGTACGGCAGTCAGACGGACATGCTTGGGAACACCGCCGCCATTCCGGCCACCGAGACGACGCTGGCGGATTGCCTCAACGAAGCCGGCTACCGCACGAGCTATGTCGGCAAGTGGCACATCGGCGACACGTGGAACAAGGCCGTCCTGCCGGAGCTGCGCGGCGGGTTCACGGACTTCATCGGCTATCAGGCGCACAACGACTTCATCAACGACGTCTGGTTCTTCGACGAGGACGGCGAACGCCGCGAATTCGACTGCCACCGCACCGAAGCCACGACCCAGATCGCGATGGAGCGACTCGAGGGCCTCGCTGGCGACCCGTTCGCCATGTTCGTCTCTTACCAGAACCCGCACTACCCCATACAGCCCGACCCTGAATACGCGGCGGTCTACGACGGCGTCGAGCTGACGCCGCGGCCGAACTGCCGCGATGTCGAGCCGTACACGGGAACACACAGCCCGACAAGTCCCAAGCCGCGTGAGCGCGACCCCAACTATCAGCGATATGGCGGCGACCTCGCCGAATACACTCGGCTCTATTACGCGATGGTGACCCAACTGGACGCGAACGTCGGCAGGATGCTGGCGAAGCTCGACGAGTTGGGCATCGCGGACGAGACGGTCGTTGTGTTCACGTCCGACCACGGCGACCTGCAAGGGTCGCACGGTCTGACGAACAAGGGCTTGGCGTGGGAGGAATCGTCGCACGTGCCGCAGGTGATGCGTGTGCCGGGCGCGCCGGCCGGATCAGCGGTGGACGGCCCTGTCGCTGGCATCGACTTCTTCCCAACGCTGCTCAGCCTCGTTGGCGCTGACACCCCGGCCGGGAAGGAAGGCTACGACCTGGCGCCCCTTCTTCAAGGCGAGACGGCGGTCCAGCCTACCCGCGTGTTCTCCGAGATGCGTCGGTGGTGCATGCTCCGTGACGGCGACTGGAAACTCGTGGCCGACAGACCGGACGTGACTCCGACGCACCTGTTCGACCTCGCCGCCGACCCGTACGAGATGACGAACCTCGTCGAGTCGGCTGACCATCGGGAGACGCGCGACCGCCTCGCCCGCGCGCTGGTAGAGTGGGACGAGCGCGTGCGGCCCCGGGACTAGCCGGTGAACGCTTCGTCGACGACGCTCCCGGTCCACACGTCGCTGGGGGCTATGTCCAGCAGACGGCAGACCGTGGCCGGCGTGTCGATGATCTCCACCTGAGACTCTATGTCGTGGCCCGCCGGCGTGCGCGGCCCTCGGACAATCCATGGGATGGTCATGTCGTCGGCGGAATCGGTGCCGTGCGTCTTGTCGTGTCCGCCGTGGTCGGCAGTCAGAATCACGGTGGTGTTGCCGCCGTTCGGAGCGGCTTCAATCGCCTGTAGCACGACGCCCAGCGCGGCGTCGGCGTCGCCGATCGCGGCGATGTATTCGTCCGTCATCCACCCGTGAGCGTGGCCGACCTCATCGGTCCGCCCGAAGTACACGAAGTTGAACGTCGGAACGCCCGCGGCGAAGTGCGCCGCAGCGCCCTCGGCGATGACCGCGTCGCCGTCGGGATCGTGCGAGCTGGCGCGGAAAAACGACGCGTTGAGGGATCCCGGGTCGGACAGGTCGCGGAGCTGCTCCCAGTTGTAGAACGACGCCGTGGCGCCTCCCGCTTGATGCACGACGTCGATGATGCTAGGCACCGGCCGCACCGGCGGGAACCAGTTGTTCGTCGTGACGCCGTGGCGTTCGGAGGGCACGCCCCGGAAGAGCGACGTGTGGCAAGGCAGCGTGGAAGACGGCATCACGGTGCGCGCCGTGAACGTGGACGCGCCCTCCGCGACGAGACGGTCGGCGTTGGGCGTGTCGGCCTGCTGGAGGCCATCGGGGCGCATGCCGTCCACGACGAAGAGCACTACTGATTCGGTCGCTAGCATCCTCGGTCCTTTGCAGGTGGCGTGATGCGGGTCGTCTGGCGTCGGTCATCCGCTAGCATACGTCGCCACATAGGCCGCCGTCGATGACCTGTGCTAGACTCCGCCCTCGTTGGCGCGCACGTCTCAGGGAGGCAGGATGAGTAGACGCTTAGGGACGTGGCTGGCAGGCGCGAACTACCTCCAGTTCTCGGTGTTCGCCGGCGCGGTCGCCTTCATCACCTACTTCTCCATGTACGCCTTCCGCAAGCCGTACACGGCCGCAAGCTTCAGCGATGGCCCCGAGGTGTGGGGGCTCGGTCTCAAGTCAGCGTTGGTCATCAGCCAAACGCTTGGCTACGCGGTCTCGAAGTTCCTCGGCATCAAGTACATCAGCGAGCTGCCGCGTGGGCGACGCGCCGTCGCTCTTGTCCTCATAATCGGGGTGGCGGAGTTCGCGCTGCTCCTGTTCGGCGTCTTGCCCGGACGCTGGAAGATCGCCGCCATCGCGCTGAACGGCCTGCCGCTCGGTATGGTGTGGGGCCTGGTGTTCAGCTTCCTTGAGGGCCGTCGCACGTCGGACGCCCTGGGCGCCGTGCTGAGCGCCAGCTTCATTATGGCAAGCGGAGTCGTGAAGTCGGTCGGGGCGTGGCTGCTGGGTCGCGGCGTATCCGAGTTCTGGATGCCCTTCTACACCGGGGCGCTGTTCCTGCCGGTCATCTGCCTCATGGCGTGGCTGTTGGCGCAGATGCCGCCGCCGTCGGACGACGAGGAGCGACTTCGCACCAGGCGCGAACCCATGTCCGGCGCGGAGCGCGGCGCGTTCTTCCGCGCCTTCATGCCCGGCGCCGTGCTCATCACGCTGATGGCGATGGTGCTCACAGCGTACCGCGACGTGCGCGACAACTTCGCCGCGGAGATCTGGGCGCAACTAGGATACGCCGACACGCCGGAGATATTCGGCGCGTCCGAGACACCGGTCGCGGTCGCCGTTCTGCTGGTCCTCGGTCTGATGGTCGTTGTTAAGGACGACCGCCGCGCGCTGCAAACGCAACTCGCCCTCATGACCGGCGGCGTGGCGCTCATCGGCGTCGCCACGCTCGCGTGGGATGTGGGCGTGCTGAGCCCCCTGTGGTGGATGATCCTCGCCGGGATCGGCCTGTTCACGGCATATGTGCCGGCCGGGTGCTTCCTGTTTGACCGCCTCATCGGAGCGACGCACTTCGTGGGCACGGCGGTCTTCATGATCTATGTCACCGACGCCTTCGGGTACGCCGCGAGCGTGGGGGTGCTTCTGTACAAGAACTTCCTACGACCTGACCTCCAGTGGCTTGGGTTCATCCGGTACTTCGGTTACTTCGCCAGCGCGTCTGGAGTCGTCGCATTCGGGTGTTCGCTTGTATACTTCTCAAGAAGGACCGACCCCGCATTGATCGCCAACGGCGGCGACGCGGGCCCACGGACAGCGATCTAAGCCCCGAGGAGAGCGGATGCCCAGGCATACTCGAACGACGTTCGCGGGAACGTGCGTCGCGATGTTCGTCGTCGCTGGCATCGCGGCTGCCTGCAAGTACTCCGTCCGAGACGTGGCGTTCGTGGACATCCTGCCCGACCCGTACCACGCCTACATACACGTGGACGGAACGACCTCGGCCGCGACGCGGGACGCTATACGGACGGCGAGCGGCGCGGTGTTCCTCGACGCGAACGTCGAGGCCACGATCGTGGATCTGTCCTCGCAACCCGACCACCACTCGGCCCGAGGCGCCACCGGCGGCGTGCCGAGGATCCTGCTCGAATCCCCTGATGGCGGGACCATGTCCGTGCCGATAGGCGCTCGCGGCGTTCCGTCTAAGGACGAGGTATGGGAGGCGATCGAGTCGGTCGCGACATCACGCGTGCGGCGGCAGATTCGACGCCGCATGTTCGACGCGCACACCGTCATTCTTGTCGTTGAGGGCGCATCGGAGGCGTCCAACCAGCAGGCGGCGCGCATAGCGGAGGAAGCCACGGCGCGTGTCGCCGAGACCATGGACGACCTGCCCAAGCCCATCGCGAAGCCGCCGCACACGGTCGTCGTGTCCGCCGATCGATCCGACGAGGAGGCGGTGCTGCTGTGGTCGTTGGGCGTGGACCGCACGCACGCCAACGACGCGTACGTAGTCGTGCTGTTCGGCCGGATGCGGTTGCTCGCGACGCCCTTGCGCGTGCCGGGCGCCACGCAGGCCGATCTTTACAAGTACCTGGATCTCGTCGGGCAAGACTGTGAGTGCACGCTGGACCGATCCTGGATGCAGGGCACGATGGCTCCGCACTACTGGGACACGCACGACGAGACCATGGCGCTCGACTCGCTCGGGTTCGACCCGGGCAACCCGCTCGTGATCGCGGAGGTAAGCCGCATCGTCAACAAGCCCACGGCGCTGACCGAGGGAGCGACGGCCAGCGACTCCGCCGACGGCGCGCTTGGGTACACAGAACTCTTGATCGACGACCCGTCCGATGCCCCTTCGGGAGGCGCCGTCTCCTCGACAGGGCGCGACTCGCCAGCCGTGGGCTCCACACGCGTCGCTGGGGCTCCGGCTCCCGCGCAGCCCGCCGGCTCAAGCGGGCCGTTAGCGGGCGCGCCCCTTGGCGCAACCGCGATCGTGCTGGTTGTGGTCGCGTTGGCGGGCGGAGGCTTCGTGTTCGCCCGGTCGCGCCGGGGGCTGTAATGCGGATCGTCCGCCTAATCGCGCAGGAACTGTCCCACGCCAGAGTCAACACCGTCCTTAGCGCCAGCGCCGCATGCCTGGCGGTGGCGATGTGCGTATTCCTCGTGATGACCCAGGCCGCGGCCCGGCGCGAGACACGGCGTGTGACGCGCGACCTAGGCTTCAACGTCAGGATTGTGCCTCGCGAGACCGACGCCGGACGCATGTACCTCGAAGGCTACTCCGACCACACCATGCCGTTCGACGTGGTGCACCGGCTCGCAGAGCAGGAGACCATCGCGTACAACCACCTGGTCGCCACGCTACAGCAGAAGGTGGACATCGACGGCGTGCCCGCTATCCTCACTGGAGTCTCGGGCGAGCTGTACCCGCCGGGCCGCGAGAAGCCACCGATGAGCGCCGCCGTCGAGGGTGGTACCGTGCACGTGGGTTACGAAGTCGCTCAGCGCCTGGGAGTCCGGCGACGGGATACCATCACCATCCTCGGCGAGGAGCTCGCCGTCGCGCGCGTGACACCCGAGAGCGGCAGCGTGGACGACGTGCGGGTCATGGCGTCGCTCGAGGACGCGCAACGGTTGCTGTCGCTGCCGGGTCAGGTCAACGAAATCAAAGCCATCGACTGTCTCTGCCTGACGCCCGACGAGGATCCGCAAGCGATCCTGAGAGCCGAGTTGCAGCGCGTCGCGCCAGAAGCCAACGTGTACCTCGTCAGCGACATGGCGGAAGCGCGCGCGAGACAGCGCAGAACCACGGAAACATACGCGCGCGTCCTCATCCCCGCTGCTCTCGTGGTGTGCGCGGCTTGGCTGTGTGTGCTTTCCGCGCTCAACGTGCGGGGCCGTCGCGCGGAGCTGGGCGTGCTCCGAGCTCTGGGCTACGGCACGGGCACGATCCTGGCGTTGTTCGCCGGGAAGGCTATCGTGATCGGAGCGTTCGCGGGAGCCGCCGGGTTCGGCATAGGTACGAGCGTCGCGCTGGTGGCTGGCCCCACGGTCTTCGAGGTGACCGCGAAGGCGATGCGTCCAGAGGCCTCGCTGCTGGCGTTCGCGTTGCTCTTGGCCCCGGCGTTCACCCTCGTGGCTGGTTTCATACCCATCGTGATGGCCGCCAGTCAGGATCCCGCAAGCGCTCTGGTAGGCGAGTAGGCATGATAGAGGCCAACGGCTTGCGCAAGGAGTACCGACGCGGGGCGAGCAGGATCGCCGCGCTGGCGGACGTGTCCTTCTCCGCCGCCGCTGGCGAGTTCGTCGCCATCACGGGGCCAAGCGGGTGTGGCAAGTCGACGCTTCTAATGACGTTGGGTGGTATGCTACGTCCGACGCGGGGAACGGTCACGGTGAACGCGACCGACGTGTACGGCGGATCGACCGCAGCCACGGCTGCCTTCCGCGCCCGGAACATCGGGTTCGTGTTCCAGATGTTCCACCTCGTGCCGTACCTGAGCGTGTTCGATAACGTGCTGTTGGCGTCCAGAGGAGAGGCCCACGAGCGCGCGGCGGCGTTGGTGGAGCGCGTGGGGCTTACCGACCGCCTCGCACACCGGCCGAGTGAACTGAGCGCCGGGGAGCGACAACGCGCCGCCATCGCCCGGGCGCTCATCAACGAGCCGCCGGTCATTCTGGCGGACGAGCCCACCGGGAGCCTCGACCCTGACAACGAATCCGCCGTGCTGGACATACTGGCCTCCTTCCACGCGGACGGAGGCACGGTGCTACTTGTGACCCATGGAGCGGCCGCGCTGAGCTACTCCGACCGCCACGTGACGATGGTCGCGGGCTCCATCGAGTCTGGGGAGACACCATGATCGTGAGGGCTGAGTAATGCCCCGGAACGCCGCACGACTTGGCGTGCTGTTGGCCGTCGCGCTGCTCGCGGCGCTCGGGGCCGACGGCAGCGACTGGCCGACGTACGCCGCCAACTACGCGCGTGCCGCCGTGACGACCGACACGTTGGAGTTGCCACTCGCGGAGTCGTGGTCGTACCACGCTCCGACGCCTCCGACCCAGGCGTGGCCCGGCCCGGCGAAGTGGGACGGATGGTCCAAGACGTTCGGCCTCAAGGACCGCATGATCTTCGACCGCGCGCTGCACGTCGCAGTGGCCGGCGAGTCCGTCTTCTTCGGCTCGTCCGTGGACGACAAGGTGTACTGCCTCGACGCCGCCACGGGCGACGAGCGTTGGACGTTCTTCACCGAAGGCCCCGTGCGACTCGCGCCTTCCGTGCACGACGGGAAGGTGTACGTCGGCTCGGACGACGGATACGTCTACTGCTTGGACGCCGAGAGCGGCGACCTGGTGTGGAAGCATCGGCCAGGCCCCAGCGACAGGCGAGTGCCGGGCAACGGCCGCATGATCTCTATGTGGCCAGTGCGCACGGGGGTCGTCATCGTGAACGACATCGCCTACTGCTGCGCGGGGGTGTTCCCATCGGAGACGGTGTATCTCTGCGCGATGGACGCCGCCACGGGCGAGGAACTGTGGAAGAACCCGATCGAGGATCTGCCTGCGCAGGGCTACATGCTGGCGTCGGAATCTCGGCTCTATGTCACGACAGGGAGAGAGCGACCGGTGGTGTGCAGCATCACGGACGGCGAGCGGCTCTTCCAGGTCGGTGGCGGCGGGGGTGGAACGTACGCGCTACTCACCGGCGACACGCTGCTGTACGGCCCGGGCAAGACGGGTCAGATGGGCGTGTACGCGGACGGCGGCCGGGACCAGCTCGCGAGCTTCGACGGTAACCACATGATCGTGACGCCATCCCTGTCCTACTTGCACACGGACACGACGCTCCTGGCGCTCGACCGCACCAGGTACCTTGAGCTAGCAGCCAATCGCAAAGCCAAAGCCGCGGAGAAGGGCGTTGCCGAGGGCGATCTCAAGGGCTTGCCGGAGGAAGCCACCGCCGAGGAGCGACGGCCCCTGCGGACGCGCATCGCCACTCTGGCCGCCGAGATGGATGAACTGTCCGCCGAGATGCGCGCCTGCTACCGCTGGCAGGTCGACTGCGACTACCCGCTGTCTCTCATGGCCACGGCAAGCGCCGTTGTTGCGGGCGGCGAAGGGAAGCTCGCCGCGTATGCCACCGAGGACGGCGAGGAACTGTGGACGGGTGAGGTCGACGGCCTGGCGTTCGGACTGGCCGCGGCCAACGGTCGGGTGTACGTGAGCACGGACGCGGGAGCGATACACTGCTTCGCGGACTCCAGCATGGCAAGGCGCTGACATGAAGAGACGCGAGTGCGTGCGACTGACTGCGGTCATCGTGGCGAGCCTGGCGGCGCTGGCCGCTCGGGCCGCTCCCATATATCAGTGGCGGTTCGACCGAGAGAGCGTCGACGAAGCCGGCGCGTTCACGCCCCTCACAGGGGACGTGTCGGCGTCTCTCGAAGGCGCGAGGCGCATTGAGGAAGCGGGCTACGGCGCTCTGGTGTTCGATGGCGAGGAGCACGCCGCCGTCGCAGAAGGCGTCTCGCTTGATGCGTCCGCGATGAGCGTCGAGGCGTGGGTGCTCAGTGCGGCCGTCGACGGGACGGCGTACATCGCCAGCACACACGACGGGTACGACGGCTTCACGCTCGCACGCGAGTCCGATCGGTTCGTATTCTCCGTGGCCGCAGGCGCGCGTGGCGCCGTGGCGCGCGCCGTGTCCGACGAAGCCCTCCTGGCAAACGAGTGGTACTACGTCGTCGGAACGTACGATGGCGCGCGGGCCCGGATCTTCGTGAACGGGCAGGAGTTCGGGCGGTCCGACGAAGCCACTGACGCGTCACTTGGCGCGCCCGACATGGATCTGTCCATCGGGGGCCGGCCCGCTGGCGGGGACGGGAGTCTCTTCCGTGGCCTCATCCACGAGCTCACCGTGTACGACCACGCGGGTACGCCGGGAGAGATGCGGGGACGCATGTCCTCGAAGCGGCTCACGCTGCCGTCGCCTCCGAAGGACGTGTTTGGGCCCTACCTTGAAATCGCCGGGCCGTTCGTGCAATTCGTCTCGCGCAATGTCGCGCGCGTGACGTGGCACACCGACCAGCCGATGTCATCCATAGTCGAGGTCGGCTTCGACGCGTCGAACACACGCAGGTATGCCGACGACACGCCCAAGACCGACCACTCGCTGGACGTCCCGGACATCGCGCGCGAGAGGATGCACGCCCTGACCATCAAGGGCGACGCTGGCGACGGAGAGCTACAGGTCACCGAAGCGTTCGAATTCGACTCCACGTTCAACTACACACTGCATGCACGGCCGTTCCCGGACGACGCGTTCAGCGGCGATGAGCACACGTGGGCCACGGCGCTCGCCGAACGCGTCCTGGCGGCGACGCCAGCGCGCGCGGGCTACTGCCTTGTATTCGGCGCGGAGTCACCCGCCCTGGCGTACGGGCTCGCCCGCGGCACGAATCTGAAAGTCGTCGTTGTCGATCCCAGCGGGGAACACGTCGCGGCGGCCCGCAGCGCGCTGGACCACGCGCGCGTGTACGGCGACCGCGTAAGCGTCATGCAGGCTGCATATGACGACCTTCCTTTCGGGCCGTACTTCGCGAACATCGTCGTTTCCGCGTCCGTCGAAAGCGGCGGGGCCGCCGTGTCCGCGAGCGAGGTGTACCGGGTGCTGCGGCCGTACGGCGGGCTTGCCTACGTCGGCGGCCACACAGCGACGCGCGAGGATCTCGTGGAGTGGCTGACCCCGAGTGGCGTGGACGCCGCACGTGACGTGCAAGATGCGGAGGACGGCGCGTACTGGGTGCACACGCGCCCAGCGCTGCCGGGCGCCGGCGAGTGGTCTCACCAGTACGGGTCGGCCAACAACAGCGCGTGCAGCGAGGACGAGCTGCTCAAGGGCGATGTCGGCATACTGTGGTTCGGCCGCCCGGGGCCGCGACCCATGCCCGACCGCGGGCCTCGCAACCCCGCGCCCCTCTCGACACACGGCCGTCTCTTCGTACAGGGCTTCCGTGTGTTCTTTGGCATGGACGCCTACAACGGCACCGTGCTCTGGTCGTTCCAGGCGCCGCACATCCGGCGCGCCAACATGCCGAGATCGAGCAGCAACCAGGCGGCGGCGGCCGACTACCTCTACCTCGTCGCCGGGCCGCACTGCTACGGTATAGACGCGCAAACCGGCGCGCGCGACCTGCTTTTCACGATCCCCGAGCGCGAATACCGCGGCGTGGACATGGCGTGGGGATACGTGGGCGTGGTCGGTGATACGCTCCTCGCCAGCGCCATACCGGCCGCGGGTGAGTATCTGGGTGACCAGGGCGAGTGGTTCGAAGGCGACTCCGACAGCGACGTCGGCAAGGTGACCAGCGAGTACCTGTTCGCGCTCGATCGGCACACCGGCGAGGAGCTGTGGCGCTACGACGGTGGCGTCGTCGTCAACAGCACCATCGCCGTCCTCGAAGATTCGGTGCACTTCGTCGAGAGTCGCGACGTGACGCTCAAGCCCAACCTGTCCGGCCGGTTGGCGGACCTGCCCAGCGACGTTGGGATCACCACGATCAGCCTGTCCACGGGTGACGAGCAGTGGACCGCGCCGACCGACCTGGGCGTCAGCCGCTACATGCTCTACATGGGCGCCGCCGACGGCGTCATCATTGCGGCCGGTAGCGACAAGCAGAAGCAGTTCCGCGTGTACGGCTACGACGCCAGCGACGGCGCTCCTCTGTGGTCGCACGCCGAGGTCACGAAGAAGACGCACCACAGCGGCCACCTCGACCATCCCACGATCGTCAAGGACCGGCTGTACGTCAACAAGCACATCTTCTACCTGCGTTCTGGCGAAGTGGTCGACGTCGACGAGTTCGACTTCCATGGCTGCGGCGTCATGTCCGCCTCCATGGACACCATCTTCCGTCGGTACGAATTCCACGGCATGTGGGATCTCGACACGCTCGAACGCACGGAAATCCCAGGCGTTCGGGGCGGCTGCTGGCTTGGTCTTCTGCCAGCGGGCGGGTTGCTGCTAGCGCCAGAGCAGAGCGCTGGATGCTCGTGCACGCACTCCATCCAGACCTCGGTCGCGTACATACCGAAGGCGCGTTGGGGTGGCGATGGCCTCTAGACTAACCCGCGCACTGCGTCTGGCTGGCGCTGCCGTTCTTGCACTGGCCGTCGCGGCGGCCGGCTGCGGTCGCGGCAACCAGCCCGGGCCGGTCGCTCTCACGTTCTACTGCGCGGCGGGCATGAAGCCTGCCGTGGAGGCCGTCGTCAGCGCGTATGGCGACCGGTACGGCGTGGTAACGCAGGTCCAATACGGCGGGTCCGGCACGCTCCTGAGCAGCCTACAGATCGCGCGTACCGGCGACCTGTATCTCGCCGCCGACGAGACGTACCTCGAGCGCGGCCGGGAGATGGGCCTGGTCGCCGAAACGCTGCCCGTCGCGCGGATGCGACCCGTCATCGTGGTCCCTCAGGGCAATCCCAAGCGTATCTACTCGGTCGACGACCTGCTGCGCGAGGACGTGGGCGTCGCGCTCGCGAACCCGGACGCCGCCTCTGTCGGCAAGAACGCGAAGCGCATCCTCTCCGCCACGGGCCACTGGGCGGCGCTGAGCAGCCACGCGCGCGTCTTCAAACCCACCGTCAACGATGTCGCCAACGACGTGCGGATTGGCGCCGTCGACGCCGGCATCGTCTGGGACGCCACGGCGAACCAGTACGACGGGCTTGAGGGCGTCCGCGTCCCGGAGTTCGACGCTGAGGCGATGCAGATAACCATCGGCGTGCTGCGCGCCAGCGAGCAGCCGACCGCGGCGCTGAGGTTCGCGCGCTACCTGGCGGCGCGTGACGGTGGTCTTCGTGACTTCGAGGCGAATGGGTACGAGCCCGTTGACGGGGATCCCTGGCACGAGGAGCCGGAACTGCTGGTCTTCAGCGGGGCGATGCTCCGGCCGGGTCTTGAAACTGTAATCCGACGCTTCGAGGAGCGCGAGGGCGTAAGCGTCACGACGACGTACAATGGGTGCGGGATACTCGTGTCTCAGATGGAGGCGGGGGCGACTCCCGCCGCGTACGTCTCCTGCGACGTGTCCTTCATGGAGCAGGTGCAGGACAGATTCACCATTGGCAAGCCGTTGACCGAGAACGACATCGTCATCCTCGTGCGCAAGGGCAACCCAGCTGGCGTGACGTCCCTTGCCGACCTCGCGCGGCCCGACCTGCAAGTCGGCCTGGCGCACCCTGAGAACTCCGCCTTGGGCGCCCTCACGAAGCGGCTGCTCGAGCACGCGGCGCTGTGGGAGGCGGTCGTCGACAAC
The DNA here is from genome assembly GCA_964473525.1 of uncultured bacterium. Classification (GTDB taxonomy): domain Bacteria; phylum Poribacteria; class WGA-4E. The sequence continues at coordinate 143,465 of CAYYPK010000015.1, read as the reverse complement.
CGGAAGTTGGACGCTGCCACCGGTGACTTCCTCGTGAACCAGATTCGGGCGGGGTCGCTGGACGCCGTGGTCGTCTACCGCTCGAACGCGATGGGCAACCCCGCGAATCTCGCCGAGCATCTCGACATCGTGGACGTGGATTTGCCTGGGTCGGTGGCGGTGCAACCCATCGGCGTCGCACTGGATGCGGAATACCCGCACCTCGCGCGCAGGTTCGAGGACGCCGTGCTCAGTACTGCCGCCCGCGACGAATTCCTCACCTACGGGTTCAGATGGATAGCCGACACACAGTAGACGACGGCGGCCGGCGGGTAAGGTCGGACGCTCCGTTCTACGCGAGCTTCATCACCATATCCGCAGCGTACGTGCTCCTCATCGTCGCCATGTTGGTGGCGGACGCTACGTTCACGTCGTTCGCCGACCTCCGCCGTGTGCTCGGCAGCGACAACGTGCAGTTCTCGATCGTCCTCAGCCTGGTCTCCTGCACGGCGGCGGCGCTGCTGTCCATCGTCGTGGCAATCCCCGTGGGTTACCTGTTGAGTCGTCATTCGTTCCCCGGCAAGACGCTTGTCGACGGCGTCCTCGATATCCCCATCGTGCTTCCTCCGCTCGTCATTGGGCTCAGTTTGCTCATCCTGTTTCAGACTGGTCTCGGTAAGGGGTTGGAGGCGGCGTTCGTCGCGGTCATCGACGCGCTCCACGTGAACGACGCTCTCCGTCTGGTAGGCGTGCGCCCGATCCGGGGCATTACGTACGAGCTGCCCAGCGTCGTGTTGGCGCAGTTCTCGGTAGCGTGCGCGTTCGCGGTGCGGACAATGCGCGTGGCGTTCGACCAGATCGACGCGCGTCGCGAACAGGTCGCCCTCACGCTGGGCTGCACGCGCTGGCAGGCGTTCCGACGCGTCGTCCTCCCAGAGGCGTGGCCGGGAGTCATCACGGCGGGCACACTGGCGTGGGCCCGTTCGATGGGCGAATTCGGGCCCATCCTCGTGTTCGCCGGAGCTACACGGATGAAGACTGAGGTGCTGCCCACGACGGTCTTCCTCGAACTCAGCATCGGCGACGTCGAGGCAGCGGTCTCCGTATCATTGCTCATGGTCACCGCCGCGTTCCTCGTGCTGGCGGTCACACGCGCTTTCGGGCTGCGCCAAGGAGTGCTCTAGGCCCTCATGATCGCCGTCGAGAACCTGTCATTGCGCGCTGGCTCCTTCTCGTTGGACGACGTGTCGTTCCGCGTCGCGGCCGGCGACTATGCGGCGCTCATGGGCCGCACGGGTAGCGGGAAGACGAGCCTGCTCGAGGCAATCTGCGGCCTCAGACCTCTGACTCGCGGACGCGTCATCGTACGCGAGCGGGACGTCAGCCGCGACAGACCGGCGACGCGCGGCGTTGGGTACGTGCCCCAGGACGGCGCGCTGTTCACGACGATGTCGGTGGAGCAGCACCTGTCGTTCGCGTTGGAGATTCGCGCCTGGGACGCTCCGCGTCGCGCGCGTCGCGTCGCCGAGCTGGCCGACCTGCTTGGCATCGGCGACCTGTTGGGACGCACGCCCGGTGGCCTCAGCGGCGGCGAGAGGCAACGCGTCGCTCTTGGGCGCGCGCTGTCGGCGCGGCCCGCCGTGCTGCTACTAGACGAGCCTCTCAGCGCCCTGGACGACGACACGCGCAAGCAGATGTACGCCCTATTGAAGCGGATTCAGCAGGAGGAACGCGTCACGGTGTTGCATGTGACGCACAGCCACGGCGAGGCAAGGGCGCTCGCCGACGTCGTCCTCCGACTGGTCGAGGGACAGGTTCTGGAGGCGCCGCCGGATGACGCGGAGTGAACGATGCGAGTGACCATCAGAGTGTCCGGCCAGCTGCGCGCCGCGCTGGGCGTCGCATCGCTAGATGTGGCGTTGGACGAGGCAGCCTCCGTGTCGGACGCCATCGTGTCTCTCGCCGAGGGGCGAGGCGCGGCCGTCCGCGCCGCTCTGATGCGGGACGGTGGTGACATACAGCCGACGCTCGTCATCGCGGTCGGGTCGGACCAGGTCTCCGACCCCGCTGGGCACTCGCTTCGTGACGGCGACACCGTCACCATTCTCCACCCGATCAGCGGGGGCTAGCCGCGTATGCGCGCACTGACAGATGAGGAACGCGCGGTATACGAGTGGCAGATGTGGTCGCCTGGGTTCGGCGAGGAAGGCCAGACGCGCCTGCGCAACTCGAGCGTCCTGGTTTCGCGCTGCGGCGGGCTGGGGAGCGTCGTAGCGTATGAGCTAGCGGCGGCCGGGGTCGGCAGACTCCTCCTCGCCCACGCCGGGTGCGTGAAGCCTTCTGACCTCAACCGCCAATTGCTCATGACCCACGACTGGCTCGGGAAGCCTCGCGTCGAGTCGGCGAAGCGAAGGCTGCTAGACCTGAATCCCCGGCTGGACGTCGTGGCAGTGGCGGAGAACATCAGCGAGGACAACGCGGCGGCGCTGGTCGAGCAAGCTGATGTCGTCGTGGACTGCGCCCCGCTGTTCGCGGAGCGGTTCGCGATGAATCGTCAGGCAGTGGGGCAGGGCAAGCCCATCGTCGAGTGCGCGATGTACGACCTCGAAGCCACGATCACAACCGTGTTGCCCGGAGAAACGCCCTGCCTTGCGTGCCTGCACCCATCGGACCCACCGCAGTGGAAGCGTGAGTTCCCGGTCTTCGGCGCGGTCTCGGGAACCGTCGGCTGCGTGGCCGCGATGGAAGCGATCAAGCTCCTCGCTGGCTTCGGCGCGCCGCTGCTCGGGCGCATGGCCCAGTTCGACCTGCGCGACATGAGCTTCCACACGTACAACATACGGCGCGATCCTCGGTGCGGAGTGTGCGCGGGCGTCTAGGGGATCGTCAGGCGACGCAGGCCGCACATGATCGGGAACCCCAGACCCGTTCGCAGGTAGACGATTGCGGCCAGCCCGTCCGCCGTTGGGCGTCCATTGGCGTCTACGAGCTCGGGCATGGGCTCTAGCGTCATCCCTGGCGCCACCGCTTCCGGCATCGAAAACAGAGCGACGTACCAGTCGTTTGACTGCGCCCCATACCTTTGCGGTAGATGGTGTGCGGGGATCCACCCCGTCTGGACGTACCCCGGAGGGAAGCTGAGCTCCGCTCCTCGGTGTGCGAGCTCCAACCCTTCGGCCTCGGACGGCTCTCCCACGTGCCGCGAGAATTCCTCTGGGTAGTCGCGCGCGAGCCGCTTCACCGTGCGAAGCCGCGGCTGATCTACCGCGCCCAAGCTGCGCAGGTAGGCCGCCAGGTCCCACGCCTCGCCGGGGTCCAGCACCTCGGCGAACGACGCCATCGCGGTTCCGTTCATACCTGTCAGGATGGTGCGCGCCAGGTGGCCGGCCTTCTTGAAGCCGCCCTGCGTGAAGTCACGTGGTCGACTTGGGTGTCCCCAGTCGTCCACGAGTGTGGAGGCCAGCGTCCCGCTCGCCTTGCCGTCGACCCCGTGGCACGGCGCGCAACCCGCCCGCCTGTATGCCGCTCGGCCACGGATGAGTGCCGCGACGGTCTGTAGGTCGTCTGGCTGCGCCGGCAGCTGCACGGAAGGAGGAGCGGCAGCACGTTCCCAGCGTCGCGAGAAGGTCTTCACGTACTCGGCGACGGCTTTGCGGTCCTCGCCCTCCAACCACCTGAACGACGGCATCGCGGTGGCCGCGATGCCATCGGTGATAGTCTCCAGTAGGTCGTCGTCGGTTGGGAGCGCGCCGCCTGGGGTGGACCGGAACTTGAACGTGGCCTGGCGGAAGTCGCGCGGCTTCGTCAGCAGAAGCGCCGCGGCGGGCCCCTGGCCGTCTCCGTTCACACCGTGACAGCCGACGCAGTTCTCCTGGTAGACCGCCTCACCACGGGCGACGATTCGCGCGAGTCGTCTCTCCTCCGCCCACTCGCTGACACCGCACCCCGTCAGGGCGACTGCTAGGGGCAGGCACACGAGCCAGAACGCTCCACGCGCGTGAACGCTCACAGCCCACCCCTAACGAACATCACGGCCATCGCGACGATGGCGAGACCGAGGAGGACGTTCGCGCGCCCCATCCAGCTCGCGGCGCGTCGGAGCGCGCGCGCGTCAGCGGAGTTCGGGTCGCTCAGGAGCAGCCTGCTGGCCTTCGGGCCGAGGTACCAGTCGTGGACGAGGCTGATCGCGAGGACGCCCACAGCAAGCCCCAGCTTCGCCCCAATCGCGCGCCCTTGCGGCCCCTTGAACAGCAACCCACTCCACAGGTACGACCAGTCGTAGCCCTTGTAGTTCAGGTTAAAGAGCCCGGTGGCCAGGATGATTCCTAGGCAGATCCAGCCAACGGCGCGGAACCTCACGCCCGCGGCCTGCACCAACCGCGCCGCGGGCGCGTGGTACTCCGGCCGGCGCAGCACCGGCACTATGACCAGCGCGAGGAAGAGCGAGCCGCCTAGCCATATCGTCACGGACACTATGTGCAGCCAGACTGAGACGATCCAGAGTGCGTGCAAGGTCGCGGCCTCCAATCCGGGGGTATGTTACCCCGCCGCGCGCGCGTCCGGCGGCTGTGCCGAGGCCGGCCGCCGCCGACACGGCAGTCGGGTCTGGGCCGGCCCTGGGCGCCGCTACTCTCGCGATGGCATTGGCCGCACGTTGATGCTACTATCGCCCTCGGACGGCTAGGCCCGGGCGTTCCCTGGACGCGACGTGAAGCACCCGTGTCGCGGAACGCCGCGCATGGAAGAGGAGTTCGATGGCACCACGCAGGACAGACGCCTCCGCGTCGCTCTGGAACGAGGCGCAGCGCGTTATTCCCGGGGGCGTCAACAGTCCCGTTCGAGCGTTCGGTGGGGTGGGCGGGACGCCCGTGTTTTTCGACCGCGGCGAGGGATGCCGTCTCTTTGACGTCGACGGCAACGCGTATATCGACTACGTGGGCTCCTGGGGCCCGCTGATCCTCGGCCACAGCCCGCCCGCGGTGACGACAGCCGTGACGGCCGCCGTCGCGAAGGGTACGAGCTTCGGGGCCTCGACGGAGGCCGAGGTGCGCCTGGCGGAACTGATCGTGGGCGCCGTGCCGTCCATCGAACGTGTCAGGCTAGTGAATTCCGGCACTGAAGCGACCATGAGCGCGATCCGCGTCGCGCGCGGGTTCACGGGTCGAAGCAAGATCATCAAGGTCACGGGCTGCTACCACGGACACGCCGACCATCTGCTCGTCGAGGCGGGCTCGGGCGCTACGACATTCGGTGTGCCGACCAGCTCGGGCGTTCCCGCCGAATTCGCCGGGCAGACTCTCCTTGTCCCGTTCAACGACCCGGACGCTGTCGAAGCGGCGTTTGCCGCGCACGGTGACGACATCGCGTGCATGATCCTCGAACCCATCGCTGGAAACATGGGGCTGGTGCCGCCGGCCGAAGGGTACCTGGCCGCGTTGCGAGAGATCACAGCGAAGCACGGATCCCTCCTCGTGTTCGACGAGGTGATGACCGGCTTCCGCGTGGCATACGGCGGCGCGCAAGAGCTCTACGGCGTCACCCCCGACCTAACCTGTCTCGGCAAGATCGTCGGCGGCGGGCTCCCCGTCGGCGCGTACGGCGGTCGCGCGGACATCATGTCGCGCGTCGCGCCCGAGGGCCCGGTTTACCAAGCTGGAACACTGTCGGGCAACCCGTTGGCGACAGCGGCGGGCATCGCGATGCTACAGGAACTCGCCAAGGACGGCGTCTACGAACGGCTTGAGGCGACCGCCGCTTCGTTCGCGGACGGCATGGTGGAGGCGGCGGCCACCACGGGCACGACATCCTACGTCGCGCGTGTAGGGTCGATGCTGTGTGGCTTCTTCGCGGGCGGACCCATCAGCAACTACGCCGAAGCGACAACGTCCGACACCGAGCGGTTCGGCCGCTACTTCCACGCCCTCTTGGATCGAGGCGTCTACGTGGCGCCATCCCAGTACGAGGTGCTGTTCGTGTCGCTGGCGCACGCGCCAGAGGACGTCAGCACCACCCTTGAAGCCATGGCCGAAGCCATGGCGGTGTCCGCTGCCTAGGGAGCCCCGCGTGGCGCTGACCGCCGTTCACGACATGCTGCGCGACGACCTGGCACAGGTCGACCAGCGTCTCCGACAGCGCACCGTCAACAGCTACGAATTCGTGGACATGGCGGTGCGCCACGTCATCGAGGGCGGCGGCAAGCGGCTCCGCCCGATGCTAGCGTTGCTCGCCGCCCGCGCCTGCGGCTACGACGGAGACGCGCGATACGACCTCGCCGCCGCCATGGAGCTAATCCACGTCGCGTCGCTGGTGCACGACGACGTCATCGACGAGGCGGCGTTACGCCGCAACCGCGAGACCCTTAACGTCCGGTTCGGCAACAAGGTGTCCGTGCTCGTGGGTGACTACATGCACGCTCGCGTGTTGGCGATTCTCGTCGCGTGCGGCGCGACGGAGCCGATATACCGGGCGGTCGCCGACGCGACACAGAGCATGTGCGAAGGCGAGGTCATCCACGCGTACAAGTCCGACGACTTCGACATCGGCGTCGACGACTACCTCAACATCATGGACCTGAAGACGGCGCGCCTCATCTCATGCTCCTGCCGCGTCGGGGCCCTGCTCGCGGCCGCCGACGAGGAGATGGTCGACGCTATGGGCGTCTACGGCAGCGCGCTGGGCGTGGCGTTCCAGATCGTCGACGATGTCCTCGATTTGACCGGGGAGCAGACGACGTTCGGCAAGCCGACTCGGAACGACCTGCGGGAGGGCAAGCTCACACTCCCGGTGATGCACGCGCGCGACAGTTGCTCGGACCCAGATCGTCAGACACTGCGCGGCCTGCTCTTCGCGGACGAGCGTTCCGCCGAGGACGTCGACTGGATCGTCTCTCTCACGGAGAAACACGACGGCGTGGGACACGCCATGGCAGTCGCGCGCAAGCTGTCGGCGCAGGCGTGCGACGCGGTCGCGCTCGCACCGGAGTCGGATGCCCGCGATGGACTGATCGCGCTCGCGTCGTCACTTGTCGAGCGCGAGAACTAGCCGAAGCACGACGCGCCTGTGAGGACGGACACTATGAAGCTGTTACTAACGGGAGCCGCGGGTCTCATCGGTGGTTACGTCGCGCGCGAGATGCTCGGCCGCGGGCACACGGTGCGGGGCTTCGACACGCGCGAAGCCGACATCCCCGGCGTCGATTGGGTCCACGGGGATCTCCGCGACCTGGATGTGATGGAGCAGGCCGTCGACGGCATGGACGCGGTCTGTCACCTCGCCGCAATACCGAATTCTCGGCCGCGCGAGGAGTGGCCGGACGTGGTAGACGTCAACTGGCGCGGCACGTACATCGTGATGGAAGCGATGGCGCGGCGTGGCGTGCGGCGCGTCGTCTTCGCGAGCAGCGCCTGTGTGTTGGGCGGCGTCTGCAATTTCAAGTACCGGCCCAAGCCCGCGTATCTGCCGTTCGACGAGGGCTCGGTGGTTGAGACGGACGAGCCGTACAGCCTGTCGAAGATGGTGAATGAGCAGACAGCTCGGATGTTCCAGTTGCACGGGCTGTTCGACACCGCGATCGCGATGCGATTCTGGAACGTGCGAGACGCCGTGACACACGGCCTGGGCATCCTACATGTTCCCAGCGTCCTCTTCGCGGCGTTGCATCCGCTGGACGTCACGCAGGCGCTGCGGCTGGCGCTGGAGAGCGACCTGGTCGGCTTCCACGCATTCGCGGTCGCTGGCAAGAACAGGTACAACGCCGACGGCAGCCTCGAGTCCGTCGAGCAGACGCGCGAGTACATGCAGAAGGACGGCCTCGGCGGCATTGAACTGCGCGAGGGCTTCCCAGACACGTTCCGCTCATCCGCCTCGCACAAGAAGCTGACCGACGTGCTTGGCTACGATCCCCAGTTCTAGGCGCCAGGTCGCGATGTTTCCGGCCATGCTCAGAATGGACGGCGTCGAAACGCTCGTCGTAGGCGGCGGGCCGGTAGCCGCGCGCCGGGCCGCCAGCCTCGCGGAGAGCGGGGCCACCGTGTGCGTGGTGGCGCCGACCGCGTGCGAGGCCATGCGCCAACTGGTCGGCGCCGGGCGCGTCGCCTGGCAGGATCGGGCGTTCGAGAACGCCGACGTAGACGGCAAGCGGGTCGTCGTCGCGGCGACGGACGCCTCCGCCACCAACGCCCAAATCGCTGACGCCGCCCGCGCGACCGGGGCGTGGGTCAACGTCGTCGACGACGCGTCGCGCGGCGACCTGCACTTCCCGGCGACCGCTCGCCGGGGGCGGCTGACCGTCGCGGTCAGCACCGACGGCGTCAGTCCATTGGTGTCTCGCCGGGTACGCGAGGGCATCCTGGAGGCATACGGCGACGAATTCTCCGAGCTGCTCGACCTCCTCGCCGACGCCCGTGACGACGCCCGCGCGCGCTTGACGACACAGCCCGCGCGTAGGCGCTTCTACGAAGCCGTACTGGACTCGGACGTGCGCGACACGCTCAAGTCCGGCCGGTCGCGCGCGGCCCGGGAGCAGGTGGCGGATCTGCTAGAGCAACACGCTGGGTGGCAGGCATGACACGCATCCAGGCCGCGGTCATCGTCGCCATCGCCGTTGTAGTGGGCGCGCTCGCGCTTCCGCCGTACATGGACATGCGCAACGTCAACAACGCTATTCTGGACCTGGAGCTCATCGCCGACGCCGCGCTGCGGTACGAATTCTCCACCGGGACCACATGTGCCGCGCCCGGGGACCTGCGCCGCGATCCAGGTAGCCCCGGGTGGCGCGGCCCGTACCTCGTGTCCGATGCCGACCTCGTCACCCCGTGGGGTGGCAGGTACGTCTTCGATGTCAAGCGGCGGCTCGTGGGCATCGCAGCGGCGGACACGACGGCACCCGCGAAGTACCGGCTCGGGGGTGACGCGGAGCTGGCGATGCCCATCGCGCCGGACCCCGAGTGGTGGCCTGCCCATGCGCGTGGCTCCTGAAGTCATCGGCGCGGCCGCGCTCGTTGGTCTGGCGGCCGGGAGCTTCCTCAACGTCGTCATCCATCGCGTACCGATAGGCGAGACGCCGTCCCGCCCGCGTCGTTCTTACTGCCCGCACTGTCGCGCGCCCATCCGCGCGCGTGACAACGTGCCGGTTGCGAGTTACCTGGCGCTGCGGGGCGCGTGCCGCGACTGCGGGGCGCGCATCAGCCCGGTGTATCCCGCCGTTGAGCTCGCCATGGCGGTCGTTTGCGGCGGGGTCGTCGCCTGGCGCGGGCCGACCCTGGCGGGCGCGCATGCCGCCACCTTCCTCGCCGTGCTGCTCGCGCTCACCGTCACCGACCTGCGCACGCTCAGACTCCCGAACGCGATCACGGGCGTTGGGGCTGCCGTGGCTCTGGCGTTCGCAGCAGTGGCAGCGCGCTCCGCTGGCTCGTGGCAGCCGCTCATGGCTTCGGCTGCCGCCGGAGCGCTAGGCTTCGGCGTTCTTGGGCTGGTGCGAGTCGCCGGCTCCGCCGCGATGCGACGCGAGGCGATGGGACTGGGTGACGTGAAGCTGGCCGCGATGATTGGGGCGCACCTCGCTGACTGGCGGCTGATGCTGCTGACCGTGGCTCTGAGCGCCCTCATCGGCAGCGTGGTCGGTGTCGCGCTGCGGGTCGCCCGGAGGAACCAGCGAGAGATTCCGTACGGCCCGTTCCTCGCGGGAGCCGCCGCCGTCTCGCTCGTGTGGGGCCCCGAGCTCGTCAGGGCGTACGTGCGGCTGGTTCTTGGGACATAGACCACGCCTCGGCCGCCGCGCGGAACTCGTCCGGGACGCGCACCGGAGCCCCTTCGGGGCTCACGAAGGCGTGCCGAGTCAACGCCCGGGCCACGCTCGTCCCGTCGGCCCGGCGCGCCCTGTATTCGATCACAAAGCGCGTGCGGCGCCAGTCCACTACCCGCAATTCGATGGTGAGTTCCTCGTCGGCGGTCGCGGGGGAGTCGTAGTCCAACTCCAAGTGTACGACCACTGGGCAGGCGCCCCACTCGTGGAACTTCGCGTAGCTCATCCCGATGGCACGCACGAAGTCGCCCCGCGCCGCCTCGAGGTACTGCACGAACACCGCGTTGTTTACGTGACGGAAGCCGTCGAGTTCGTACGTGCGGACGACAAGCGAGGTCAGGAATGGGCGCATGGCGGGTCGGCGTCTCCTCCGTGGCGTGGGAGTGTAGTGTGCGGCGTGTGGACGGCAGCTGCAACGCCTGCAATGGGCCGTCGCGCGGCGCTGGCTTCGTTGCGGGCCGGGCGGGGTCAGCCTACAATCTCGCCATGAACTGCCTGCGCGCGCTCATCCTCCTGTCGGTGTTCGCGTGCGCGAGCGACGTCGCCTGGGCCGCCGCATGGTCCCTGCCGGAAACCGAGACGCTAACCTACGCAGTGAAGTGGGGCCGTCTCACTGTCGTCGACGCCACGTTCTCCCTGGAGCGTCGCGACGAGGCCGCGGCAACGCAAGTTATCGCCGTGGAGGCCTGGACCACCGCCGTCTCCTCCCGGATTTACCGGGTGCGCAACCGGTACAGATCCGTCCTCGACACGACTACCGGGCTGCCGCTGGCGTACACGAAGGAGTGCGACGAGGCCAGGTTCCGCGAGAGCTCGCAAGTGGAGTACGACCAGGCCAACCAAGCCGCCGTATACGAGCGTGTCGACGCGCCAACGCGCACTGCCGACGTTCCCCCGAACGTGCACACTGTGTTCACAGGTCTCTACCTGCTGCGGCAGCACGACTTCACCACCCAACCCACGGCCGACTTCCATCTCGACGCTAAGGGCGTATACTGGCTGGCGCGCGCGCGTAGAACGCGTAACCTTCGCACCGCCAGCGGGGACGTGTGGGAGGTCGTCGTGGAGTTCGAGCGCGTCGGTGGGCTGGACGACCCGTTGCAGTCGGACTTGCTCACGGACAACATCGTGCACGCTGGCAAGCCGCTCGTGCTGCACATACGGGCGGAAAGCGACACGGCGCCGGCAATGGTGGTCTACATGGAGTACGAGATGCACGGGTTCCGGCTGAAGGCTAGCCTGCGCGAGCGCTCCACGGACTAGGGCGAGACACGACAGGAGTGCCAATGGCGAGTGTGACATACGAGCGCATCCAGTCCGACGAGCGGCTGCGGTTCGCCGCATCTATCGTCAACGCCGCGTATGCCAGCGACGCTCTCGACCGGCTGGGGATCCAGAAGCCCGGCGCCGACAGGTACTACCTACCTGTGAGCATCGACTACCTGTGCGGGTCCGAGAACCGTCGGGAACGTCGCGTCTTTGGCGCCGTTCACACCGCGCAGTTCGAGGTCGTTGCCGACTCCTCGGATCCCGCCTACCAGGCGAGCCCGTATGCTGGCGAAATCGAATTCATGCGCACGCTGAGACCAGGAGATGTCGCGGTCATCGCCACGCCATCCGACAAGCCGCAGGCGTCGGACTCCGAGGACGAAATGCGGAACGGCGGCGTGTGGGGCGGCCTGCTGACGGCCCTCGCCATGTCGTACGGCGCGCTCGGAGCGGTCATTGAAGGGCCGATCCGGGACTGCGACCAGATCAACAGCTACTTCCGCGACGAGCCGTTCGACGACAGGTCGCGACGTTCGCTAGAACACGCCCTAGGGTCCGACGCCTCGGACGAAAACATCGGTCGCGTGAGGGCCGCCATGCTGGCTCGCGAGGCGTTCCCGGTGTACGGCACAGGCACGCAGCCTACCGACTCGGCGTACCGGACCGAAGCCGTGTCCTCGGGCGCGCCTATCTCTATTGGCGGCGCGCAGATCGCCGATCGGGACTTCATCGTCGCCGACATGGACGGTCAGGTCGTCATCCCCAACGGCGCCGTGATCGATGTCCTGGAGAAGGTCATCGAGATCGACGAGGGTGATAAGGGCGTCTGGTCAGACGCGCTCGCGCGTCTTGCCGGCTTCCACGACGACTCCATCGACGACATTATCGAACGTAACGGCGGGCACCTGTAGCCCGCGGGACAGAGAAGCACCAGGAGGGTCGTCCGTGGCCATCGCAGCCAGTCCGGTGATCGAGACGCCAGACATCGCGTCCGACGAAGATGTGGCGTCGTTCGTTGAGAACGGCTTCCACGTGGCGCACGATCTCATGACGCCCGACGAGATCGACGAACTTCGCGCCGACGCTCTACGCCTCGCGCGCGGCGAGTACCCGTGTGAGACACTCAAGCCGTTGCCGGCAGACACGTCCGACGAGGACGCCCTGCGGCAGATCCTCTGCATCCACCAGCCGCATTACGTCAGTCCCGTGATCGAACGGTACGTCGCGCACGAGCGGATCGCGGGCGGCCTGTCGCAGTTGACAGGGGCCCACCTGGCGCACTGGGACGGCAGCGTGAAGTGCATGCAGTCCATGCTGTTCGTCAAGCCGCCGGGCTTCCAGGGGCAGGCGTGGCACCAGGACGAGGTGTACATCCCCACGCGGGACCGGTCGCTGATCGGCGCGTGGATCGCCATGGACGATGCCACGGTCGAGAACGGCTGCCTGTGGGTCGTGCCGGGGTCGCACCGCCACGGCTACATGTACCCGCAGCGCGAGCACGAGAACCCCGACGAATTCGACTTCGCGCCCGAGAGCCACGGGTTCGATGAGTCCGAGGAGATCCCGGTCGAGGTGAAGGCCGGAGCGGTCGTGTTCTTCAACGGCTACCTCCTGCATCGCTCGCGCAAGAACCGCTCGAACATCTACCGACGCGCGCTGGTGAACCACTACTGCAACGCCTGGTCGCTGCTGCCGTGGGACGTGCGCGAGGGAGAGCGGACGGCGAACGCGGATCGACGGTGCGTCGTCCCGGTTTCCGGCGTTGACCCGTACGCGTGGAAGGGCTACGACCCTCCGGCTGGCAACGTGTGGCTGCGGACCTGCCAAGCTAACAGCGAAGATCAAGACGGCGAGTGACAGCCGTCGAGCCGCGCAACAGGAAGAAGGCTCCTTGAAGATTACCAACGTGACTACGGCCGTGCTCCGCGGGCACGGGTGGTCGTGCTTCATCCGCATAGAGACCGACGAAGGCATCACCGGCACGGGCGAGTGCATCCATGGCGGCGGCGGCATCGTCGGCATTGTCGAGGAGTTCGCCCCAATGCTCATCGGGCAGGACCCGATGAACTACGAGATGCTCTTCGAGCGCATCCGGCGCGCGCACATCTTCAACGGCGCTATCGCGGGGAACGTCGTTACCGCCCTGTCGGGTATCGACATCGCCCTGCTCGACCTCGTCGGCAAAGCCCTCGACACACCGGCGACGCAGCTCCTGGGAGGTCGGTATCGCGACAAGGTGCGCATGTACGCCGACTGCCACGCCGGAGCCGATGGGTCTCCCGAGGCGGCGGCAGAGAAGGCGAAGTGGGTGGTCGAGCAGGGGTTCACGGCCTTGAAGTTCGACCTGGACGAGGCGCACGATCCCAACAAGCACGACGCGTGGAACTGGAGCGCGTCACCGCTCGAGATCGCGCGAATGGTCGACACGGTCGCCGCGGTTCGCGAGGCCGTTGGGCCCGCCATAGACGTCTGTGTGGACATGCACGGTCGCTACGACATCTCAGCGGCGATTCAGGTGGCGCGCGCGCTGGAGCCGTACAACCTGATGTGGCTCGAGGAGCCGATCCCACCGGACAACGTCGCGGCGCTCCGCGAAGTGCGCAGGCAGTCGCCCGTGCCGATCTGCACCGGAGAGAACCTCTACATGCGGTGGGGTTTCCGCGATGTCATCGAGCAGCAGGCCGCCGACATCATCATGCCCGACCTGCCGAAGTGCTGCGGTCTGACTGAAGGCAAGCGCATCGCCGAGTTGGCGGAGATGTACTACATCGCCTTCGCGCCTCACAACGTGTGCGGCCCGCTGGGAACCGTGGCGTCCGCCCATTGCTGCGCCGCCGTCCCGAACTTCCTGGTCCTCGAGTGGCACTGGATGGAACGCCCGCACTGGCACGAGCTGGTGCTGTCCGACCCGCCATTGATACGTGACGGCTACCTGCACCTGCCGGATGGCCCGGGTCTCGGCGTCGAACTGAACGAGGACGCCGCCCGTCGCTACCAGAAGCCTGACACTCAGTTCTTCGGCGAATAGGATGACCGACATGGCAGACCGAACTTACCGGGTGGCGATCATCGGCACGGGTGGCATCGCGCGGTCGCACGCCCGCAGCTGGGCCGCGACCGGTCGCGTCGATATCGTCGCGGCAGTCGACATCCGCGACGAGGCCGTGCAGGCCTTTGGCGACGAATACGACATCGCCGCGCGGTACACGAGCCACGAGGAGATGCTGAGCGCCGAGAAGCCTGAGATCGTCAGTATCTGCACGTGGCATGGCACGCATCCGTCGATGACGATCGCCGCTGCGGAAGCGGGAGCCGATGGCATCATGTGCGAGAAGCCCATGGCCATCAATCTCGCCGACGCTGACGCCATGCTCGCGGCGTGCGAGGCGTCGGGGACGAAGCTCGCGATCGGCCATCATCACAGGTTCGCGCCGCGAAACTCCGAGGCGCGTCGGCAAATCTCCGCTGGCGCGATCGGCGTCCCGCACATGCTCCGCATGACGGTCGGGGGAGGGCTGACGAATAACGGCACGCACGCCATCGACGGAGCCCGCTACCTTCTAGGCGACCCAGTCGCCGAGTGGGTCATCGGTCAGGTAGAGCGCCGGACGGATCGGTACGAGCGCAAGGAGCCCATCGAAGACCTGTGCATGGGACTGGTGGCGTTCGAGGGTGGCGCCCGTCTCGTGCTCGAGAGCGACATGCCCGACGGCGGGCTGAACGGCTCCGCCGCGCGACTCGGCGGCCTACAGGTGTACGGCACGGAGGGCACGATCTCTGTTGGCGACGGCGTCACCGTCACGTCAGCGTCGGGCGCCGTGGACGCGGACGTGCCAGCGGATACGAACCAGTACGACGAGCTGCTCGCGTGGCTCGACGGTGGCTCCGTCCATCGGAATGAGGGGAGCAACGCGCGCGCCACGGTCGAGGTGATGATGGCCATCTACGAGAGCGCGCGGTCCCGCGGCCTCGTGAACCTGCCGCTTGACGCCGGCCCCTCGCCGCTCGTGTCGATGATCGACGACGGCTCGCTGCCTGTCGAGAAGCCCGGCCGCTACGACATCAGGCTGTGACAAGCCCCGCGAGATGACCAGGCATCATTAACTTCCGGCACTCCGGGTGCTACACTCCCCACGGGCATCGGTCGCGCGGCCGCGCCATAAACTTTCAGCCGTGGAGCGGCGTCTACACACCGTGAGTCAGCCTGTCCGCGCGGCCGAATTGCAGGTTGCGTGCCAGGAGGCATCGGTGGACGAGATCAAGCATGTCGAAAAGGTGAAAATGGCCAGACGTTGCTTGTCGGTGGTGATGTCAGCGCTCATCGCGGGGCTACTCGGCGCGAGCAGCGCAAGCGCGCAGCAGGACGCTCTCCCAGATCTGTCGGAACCCCTCACGCTAGAGGACTGTCTCGCGATTGGACTCGACTACGCGAGCTCCATTAAGACATCCACTCTGTCGCTCCAGTCCTCCGGCCTGCAGGTGGACGACGCACGCACGACCTACCTGCCGAGCGTTCGGACGACGGGCTCCTACCTGGCCAATGACCGCACGGACTTCGACTTCGAACGTGAGAACTTCGACTGGGCCGTCACCGCAGACTACACCGTATGGGACCACGGACGACGGAAGCTCGGCCTGGCACAGGCGCGAGATAGCCACGACTCCGCAGCCGCGCGTCTCGAACGCACAAGGCAGGATCTGGTTCTCGAGATCGTGCGGGCGTACTATGGCTTGCTCGAAGGCAAGACGCTCGTCGCCTTCGACGAGGAGCAGCTCGAGCTCTCGCAGGGCAACGCGGAGCAAATCCAGGCGTTCGAGGAGGTAGGCACACGCATTCCCGCCGATGTCGCCGCCGCGGAGGTGCGCGTCGCCAGCGACGAACTCGCGCTTCTGAATGACCAGAACCGCCTCGCGTTCTCCGCCGCGCAACTCCCCACGGTTCTCGGGTTCGACCCGGACACCGTCGTGGCAGTGGCCGACGATCGCGAGTTCCCGATCTACCGGCAGACGAGCCAATTCGCCGAGTACAGCCAGACGCTCGACGAGACCATCGAACTAGCCTTGCGTCAGCGCTCGGAGATACAGGAGTCGGAGCTTGGCCTGCGCATCCAGGGCCTGTCACGCGACCGCGCGCGGCTGGAGCGGCTGCCCGTTGTCACCGTGCGCGCCAACTACGGCGTTGACCTCGACGACTACCTTCACGAACGCGAGAACTTCAAGGACTTCCGCTTCTGGGACGCGACGGCGCGCGTGACGTTCCCCATCTTCGATGGCGGCGCCACCCGTCGGGAACTGGAGCGCGCGGAACTCGACTTGGACCGTTCCGAGGAGCAGCACGCGGAGCTCAAGCGGTCCATCAGCCTCGACGTCACTCAGTCCTATCTGAATCTCAAGGAAGCGGAGAAGCGTCTCCGCATATCGGCCGTGCAGGTGCGAAACGCCCAGCTCAACCTCGACGTCACGACGGAGCGATTCCGGCAGGAATTGGCCATTCCACTCGAGCTATTCGACGCGCAGACGCAGTTTGGCCTGGCCAACACGACCCAGATCCGGGCGTTTTACGGCTACAAGATAGCTCAGCACGCACTTGACCGGGCGGTAGGGAAGGCCATCCGTTGAAACGCAAGCGCCTCATACTGATCGGCATCGCCGTCGTCATGTTGGCCTCGGTGGGCGTGTTCGTCGTCAAGGGACGCGGCACGAAGGAAGAGGGCTCTGGCCCGCGCCTCGAGATGGTGAAGAGCGGCCCGTTGCGCGTGAAGATCCGCGAGACCGGCCGGCTAGAGCCTCTCATCTCGGTCAACGTGAAATCGAACGTGGAAGGCGAGATCTCGCGCATACACGTGCGCGAGGGTGACTCGGTGACCGTCGGCGACACGCTCATCGAGCTCGACGACGAGCGCATCGCGGAGGAGCTGAAGCAGGCGGAGGCCAACCTCGGCGGCTCGCAGGCGCAGGTGCAGCAGGCGAGTCGCAATGTGGATCTGACGCAGCTCCGGCAGGACGCGCTCCTCGCATCCGCGACGGACAGCGTCGCCATGGCGCAGGCGGGGCTCGACGCATCCAGGCGGACGACCGTGCAGCAGGTCACATCCGCCGAGCTAGAGATCGCCAACACCGAAACCGCCGTCGAGCAGGATCTCATCGCACTGAGCCAGGCGCGTATCGCCCTCACGCAGAGCGAGATCTCGCTCTCTCGCGCGCGCTCGCGGCGTGACTCCACAAGCGTCAGCCTGACCAACGCGGCCGCCGAGCTGCGCCGCATGCAGGAGCTCCACGGCAAGGACTTCGTGTCCGCCAGCGCGCTGGAGACCGCCCAGGCGGCGCACGCCAACGCCAAGACGGCGCACGAGCAGGCGGAGAACGACGTGGCGGCGCAGCTCGAGTCCGAGAAGTCGCAGAAAGAGGCAATACTCTCCCGCGAGGCAGCCACCGAGAACCGCCGGAACGTCCTCGCGTTCCATCAGAAGAACCTGGACGAGATCAAGGCGTCGCGCGAAGCGATCGAGCAACAGGGCGAGCTGCAGCTACAGACGGCCGGCACCGAGCTCGCGCGCGTGCAGAACTCCGTCGACGCGGAGAAGCAGAACAGTCAGTCGTCGTTGGCCGTGGCTAACGCGAACTTCGTGCGCGCCGAGAGCACGTCCAGGAACGCCCAGGAGCGGCTGGACTGGACGAAGATTCTCGCCCCGATGACCGGCACCATCATCCAGTTGGTCGTCGAGGAAGGCGAGATCGTGCAGTCCGGCAGGTCGGCGTTCTCGCAAGGCCCCGCCATCATGACGATCGCTGACCTGTCGCAAATGGTCATCAAGACCTTCATCAACGAGGTGGACATCCCCAAGATAGTGGTCGATCAGCGGGTGGAGATTCACTCTGACGCGTACGAGGACACGGTCTTCAACGGTCGCGTCAAGGAGATATCGCCGCAAGCCATACCGATCGACAACGTGACCAAGTTCGAGGTCGAGATTGAGGTGCTCGGTTCGCCGCCCGAGCTACGGCCTGGCATGAACGTCGATGTTGACGTCATCGTCGCCGACGAGACCGCCGTGGCGGTACTGCCGATCGAGACGCTCATCGAGAAGCAGAAGCTCACGGTCTCCGCGGCGGTGCCAGCTGAATCGCTCGGTCAGCTGTCCAAGAACCAGAAGGTGTCCGTCGAGTCGAGATCGGGCAAGAAGTACCCCGGGCGGATCATGTCGCTGTCAGGCGCGGAGAAGTTCCCAGTCGTCATATTCATCGACGAAGGAG
Organism: uncultured bacterium; assembly: GCA_964473525.1. GTDB lineage: Bacteria > Poribacteria > WGA-4E. Next base: position 125,161 of record CAYYPK010000015.1, on the reverse strand, counting down.
CGCCCAAGGGCCTCCGGGTGGGCGAGCAGACGCTCCACATCGTGCCCGAGGGAGGCGTAGGGGGCGACGGCGAGCAGCCTGAAGACGGCGACGAAGCGAAGCCTGGGAAGATAGAGGATGTGCGTGTGGAGGTCGAGAGCGAGCGCAAGCAGCTCGTCTTGCTCCAGGACGCCGCATCCGACGCCGAACCAGAGAAGAAGGGCTTCCTCGCACGCATACCGTTCGTTGGCGGCAAGAAGAATGAGAAGAAGGGCGGAGGCGGCGTCGAGACGCAGATAAAGGTCGGCTTGCGCAACGACACTGCGTTCCAGGTCGTGACCGGGCTCAACGTCGGCGATGAAGTGCTGATCCCGGACCTGTCGCGTCTAGTCTCGAACTAACCGACCCCAAGGATACCCAGTATGCAGGAAGCCCAGCCCAGCGCCGAGACGTCGCCACCTGTCGCGCCGCCACCGACGGCCAGCGGCAGCAATGGCCGGTCTATGATCGAGGTCGAGGACCTGCACAAGACCTACGTCATGGGGGATATGGAGGTCCACGCGCTGCGGGGCGTGTCGCTCAAGATCACCCAGGGAGAGATGGTTGCCATAATGGGGCCGTCCGGCTCTGGCAAGTCCACCATGATGGACATCTTGGGCTGCCTGTCGAAGCCGACCTCCGGCAGCTACGTCTTAGAGGAAGTTAGCATCTCCGCCGTGAGCGACAACCAGTTGGCGGAGCTTCGGAACCGGAAGATCGGGTTCGTGTTCCAGTCGTTCAACCTGCTGCCCCGTATGTCGGCGTTGCACAACGTCGAGCTGCCGCTCATCTACGCGGGCACGAGCCGCCGCGAACGCCGCCGTCGCGCGATCCAGGCCCTGGAAGCCGTGCAGCTTGGCGACCGCGTCCACCACAAGTCGAACGAACTCTCGGGCGGGCAGATACAGCGCGTCGCAATCGCGCGCGCGCTGGTGACCGACCCGGCGATCATCTTCGCCGACGAGCCCACGGGCAACCTGGACTCCCGCACCAGTACCGACATCATGCAGCTCTTTACCGAGTTGCACGCGAACGGCAACACGATGGTCCTCGTGACGCACGAGCCGGATATCGCTGGGTACTGCCAGCGCATCATCCGCCTGCGCGACGGAGAGATCGAGTCGGACGAGTGGATCAAGGAGATGTCGCCGCTCGCGAAGTCCATCCACGGCGAGCGCGCCATCTCCGCGCCGCCCACGCACTCCGGCGATGACGACTGACCCCGCCGACCCACGCAAGCTACCAGGGCGGCTCCTGGTCGCTACGCGTGCCGCCCTCGCGATGTGCGTGCTGACGGTCTCCTCATGCGATCAGTCGGGGCCGCGCGGCTTGACCGCCCACTTCGACGAACGCCTGCTGTCCCAGCTCGCCGCAGCGCTGAACGAGCACGTCGCCCGTGGCGATCTCACGAGCTTCGACACCGGCCGCAACGACTACTCGCTACGCCTGCCTGGGTCTGACGCGACGGCGCGGTTCACCGTGGACCTGGCCGAGCGAACCGTGTTCGTGCCGTTCGGATTCGCCGATGTACAACTCAACGGCCTCCGGTTCGCCAGCGCGGACGCCAGGTGGGACGCCGCCCGACAGGCGTTGCGCGTCGAACTGGACATTCAGGACGCGGAGGAAGGTGTACTCGCCGAGGTTCACACCCTCGCTGGCGTCGAGGATATGGCGTTCTACGTGTCCGGTGGGAGAGTCACGGTGTACCTGTTCCCCACCGTGGCGGGAACACGCCTTGGTTGGGAGCCCCTCGCCGTGGAGATCGCGGTCAACACCGACGACGCCATCCCGGCCGTGCGTGGCCCTCTAAGGGACGCCCTACGCGACGTCGAGCGGGATATCCAGCAGCAGCTGCGGCCGCAATTCGCCGACTACGAGGCAGCGCTCGCGGAGTGGATGGCCCAGCAGCTAAGCGCGGGCGCGCGCTTGCGCGATGTGGAGGTCGACGGCGACCGCGCGGCTGCGTTCGCCGACCCGGCGAGAGAGGACGTCACCGGCGACGGACGCGTGGACATATCGGACCTGGTCGCCGTCGCCCTGGGGTTCGGTCAGCCGGCGTTCGGGCCTGAAGACATCAACGGCGACGGCCGCGTAGACATCGCGGACCTCGTCGCCGTTGCCGTCGTGTTCGGCAGGTAGGACTACTCCTCGTCAGCGTCGAACAGGATGATAGTCACGAGCAGGCTACCCGCCTGGTTGTTGCGGCACTCGTGCTCGTTCATCGCGATGAACAGCACGCCGTCGTCTTGGGCGATGTTGTCGTAACGGTGGCCGAGCGCCAACACTCTCGCGTCACCACCACCAATGCGACCTACGAGCGCCCCGACGTTGGCTCCGGGCATCGTGAACTCGCCGCCGGCGATGAGGCTAGGGATGCCGTCGCCACCACACCAACCCGTGCGGTTACCCAGATCTGGCGACCAGGCGCCCTCGGCGTCGACTACGAGCCGTTGGCCCTTCCTGACCCGCACGTAGGTCTCTTGCCAGTCGCGGCTAGGCCGCGCCATACGAACTACGGTCAGAGACATCGTATTCTCCAAGGTGATTACGGTGGAGCCACCGAGGGCTAGCTCTACGGCTGTAGCGCGTTGAAGAGCCCTCGGTAGTAGCGCATGAGCCGCTCAGGCTCTTCGCTGGCGGGGATCTCCGCCAGGCAGAAGCCTTCGTACCCGGACTGCTTGAGGTACCGGAACAGATCGCGGTACGGGTAAGCCTCATTGTACAGCTCGGTGATGTGCACGAGCCCGATGTCGTCCCCGAGCAGCCCAAGCGACTCCGCGATGGACCCGTCGTTGACGTCGGTTGGGTTCGAATTCCAGCAGACGCGGACGTTCGCGCTGTCGCACGCGTCCATGATGGCGCGCATGTTCTCCGGCTTCTGCGTCTCGCGGCCGTGCACTTCGACGCGGATCTCAACGCCGTGGCTCGCCGCGAACTCGCCGCACTCCGACAGCGACTTGCCAATCTGCTCGAGCGTGCGCTCGGCTGGCACGCCGTCGGGCAGACCGTTCGGTCGCACCTTGACGCCTGGCGACCCGACATCGTGCGCGAGCTTCACGTACTCGTTGGTGCCTTCGATGTGCCGTCGCACTTCGGCCGAGTCGGCGGAGTGGTATTCGAACGCGCTGCCGAGTCCTGCGATTTCGACCCCACCGTCCGCGAACCGCGTGCGGATGTCGACGCGCTCGGCGGCGGACAGCTCCACCTCGACACCGTGCGCGTGCGTCGTGCGCAGTTCCACGCCCTGGAAACCTGTCGCGGCGCACCGTTCGATGATCGTCGCTACGTCCCAGGCGTTCGCTAGCTGGTACGTGACGATGCCTAGCTTCATGGTCTTCCCAAGCTCCGTGGTGACGAGTGCGCGTGCCCGTACATTATCGCCTGAATAGACCGCTCCGTGAAGGCGCCACGGCCCGTCTGCTCATGCCTCGGCCCTGAAGGAGCAGGCCGTGTTCACGACGCGGTAGCCCAGGTTCGTGTACAGAAGGAGCGCGCGCCAGTTCCTGCCGTCGACGCTGATCGCGGCATCGCGGTACCCGAGCTGTCGACCCACGGCCAGCGAACGTGTGAGCAGGTAACGACCCCAACCCTTGCCTTGCCAGTCGTCGGACACGCCCAGCCACGCGGTGAACAGCGTCTCTTGCGCCTCCTCCGCGCGGCTGTAGCGGCCGACTGAGTGGTTGATGCACTCGCCTACAAGTGCGCCGTCATGGGTGGCCCTCACGGTAAAATCCGGCGGTCGGCCTCCCCCATCGTCGGTGTCCGTGGAGATCTCCACCGCGCCGGCAGGCGGAGTCGGCGCGCTGCCGTGGCACACGTCCCGGGTCAGGAACGTCTCCGTGTCCGCGACCCTGTAGCCGTGCGAGCCGAGCAAGCCGTGCACGTGTCCCAGCGTGGCCGACAGAGCGCCGAACCCGAGGTGGTACGAACGGTAAGTATACCCGTGGATGAAGGCTTCGACTCGACGTAGCTGGCGGTCACGCGCGTACGCGTCGACGCCCTGGAGAACCGCAGCGCCAACGTCGCGACGGCCAGGAGGGTAGATGAAGAAGCGGACCACGACTCGGTCGCCATCGCCGCTCTTCTGGGAGGGGGCCACCCCCACCTGCGCGAACCCGAGGATGTCGCGCGCGCCGCCGGCCGTGATGATGCGCTCGTGCGTCAGTTGCGCGCGCGTCCAGGGGCCGCGGTACGTTGCTCCCGCGGCGAACTCCTGCGCCGACACGTCGTAGCAGAAGGGCGTGCCGTGGATCAGGCGCGTGTACAGCGGGTAGAGCGACGGGATCACCGACAGGTCGCGAACGTCTGTCTTCATGCCACTCGACGCTGCCTCGGTATACTCTCGCACGGCCGTCCGCGCGCTGCCGGCCAGTCGGAAGCCCTGTGATATACTAGCGTCCTGGGGAGCGTAGCATGTCGTTGAGTGTGCGTGGATGGACGCGAAATGCCTCACGAGCCGCGGTTTCCGCGCTGCTGGCAATGGCGTGGGGGACCGGCGCGGTCGCCAGCGTCGCGCGAGTGACGCAGACGGGCGCATCCGCGTCGTTCCCTGGCTCGGCCGTGACAGCCAGCGGGACGCTCTACGTAGCGTGGCAGGACGCCCGCGGCCCTGACGACGATGTGTATGGGCAAGGCTACGCGGCCACCGGCGAGGAGCTGTGGGAGGCGAACGGCAGACTCCTGGTGGGCGGGGCTCGGAACCAGCGGGCGCCCATCGTCGCGTCGGACGGCGCGGATGGTTTCATCCTCGCCTGGATGGACGGGCGGAACGGTGGCGCCGACATCTACGCGCAGAAGTACGACCGGCACGGCGCGCCACGGTGGGAGCCGTCCGACGGAGTCGCCGTCGCGGTGACAGCCGCCGCCAAGGACGACGCCAAGATCGTCGCCGACGGCGCCGGCGGCTGCTTCATCGTCTGGGAAGACTCGCGGGACGGCGGGCAGGACATCTTCGGGCAACACCTCACCGGCGATGGCGATGCCCTCTGGGCCGCCAACGGTGGGGTCGTGTGCGGGTCGCCGCGGCACCAGTACGACCCGTTCGTCGCGCTCGATGGCGTCGACGGCGTGGTGGTGACGTGGTGGGACGTAACGCACCCAGACTGGCGTGTCCGGGCGCAACGGGTGTCCACGTCGGGCGAGCGGCTGTGGCCAGACGTCGGGGCCCCCGTGGCGGATGCGCGCGGCAGCCAGGCGGCGCCGCAAATCGTCGGCGACACGCACGGCGGCGCGTACGTATTCTGGGTCGACTACCGGCACGACGAAGGGTCGTACACGAACTTCGACCTTTACTCGCAGCACCTCGACGCGTCCGGCGACATGCGCTGGGAGGAGGAGGGTCGCGCGCTGTGTGTGGCGACAGGGACGCAGCAAACCATCGCTGCCGTGGCCGACGGCGTTGGCGGCGCGTACATCGCGTGGACCGACCAGCGCGATGTCTTTGACGATGTCTACGCGCAGCGCGTGCTGAGCGATGGCTCATGGGCGTGGCCGAACGACGGTCTGCCCGTGTCGAACGAGCGCGGTCGTCAGCGCGACCCAACGCTCGCGGTACATGGCGACAGCCTGCTAGTTGCGTGGTACGATTACCGGCGTGAAACGGACGACGTAACGCCGCAGGATCTCTACTTGCAGCGACTCGATCCGTCGGGCGCCGCGTTGATGGCGGCGGGTGGCGAGCCGCTCGTCACCGAGGAGGGCGTGCGACTCGCGATGGCGATGCACGCACGCGACGGCGGACCGGCGATCGTCTGGATGGATCGACGGGACGCGACGTCGGGCTCCAACATACACGCGTGGTTCGAAGCCCCGGCCCGCCCTGAGCCGTCCGAGTAACGGCGCGTGGCGCTGAGTTGTATTAACTGGACACAAGCATGCCCCTGTTTTCCTGGGTGACCGCTGGCGAGTCGCACGGCAAGGGTCTCACGGCTGTTGTGTCGGGCGTGCCGGCCGGCCTGCCGCTCGAAGAGAGCCAAGTGAACGTCGACATGGCGCGGCGCCAATTGGGCTACGGGCGCGGCGGTCGCATGAAGATCGAGACCGACGGCGTCGAGTTCCTGGCCGGAGTTCGCGGCGGACTTACCCTCGGGAGCCCGATCTCAATGTGGGTGCGCAACCGCGACTGGGAGAACTGGGAGAACGTCATGTCGGCGGACCCAGACGCGCAGACCGACAAGCGAACCCTCACCAGGCCACGCCCGGGACACGCCGACCTCGTCGGCGGCATCAAGTACGATCAGGACGACCTACGGAACGTCCTGGAGAGGGCCAGCGCGAGGGAGACCGCCGCCCGCGTGGCTGTTGGCGGCATCGCGCGTCGCCTGCTGGCGGAATTCGGGGTGACGATATTCTCGGCTGTCACACGCATCGGGCCGGTGTCCACCGACATGGACATCGCGGAGCTGGACAGCTGCGAGGGGTTCGACGAGTCGCCGCTGCGCTGCCCAGACGCCGAGGCCGAGGGCCGCATGGTGGACTTCATCAAGTCGTGCCAGAAGAACGGCGACACGTGCGGCGGAGTCTTCACGGTGGTCGCCAAGGGGCTCCCCGTTGGTCTGGGCAGCCACACCTCGTGGGATCGAAAGCTGGACGGACGCGTCGCAGCGGCCATGATGAGCATCCAGGCGATGAAGGGCGTCGCGATCGGTCTGGGCTTCGACGGCGCCGAGATTCCCGGCTCGCAGGCCCATGACGAGATCTTCTACAACGACGACGAGAAGCAGTTCTATCGCGAGACGAACCGTGCCGGGGGTCTCGAGGGCGGCATCACTAACGGCATGCCGCTAGTCGCTCACGTGGCGATGAAGCCGATCTCCACGCTCGCGCGCGCGCTGCGGTCCGTGGACGTGAACACGAAGGAGGCGTTCACGGCGCAGAAGGAGCGCACCGATAGCTGCGCGGTGCCGGCCGGGGGCGTGGTGGGCGAGGCGATGATGGCGATCGTCCTGGCTGACGCGTGGCTAGAGAAGTTCGGCGGCGACAGCCTCGCGGAAGTGCGGCGCAACTACGAGTCATACCAGGCCTATGTGCGTTCAGTCTGACGCAAGCTACCTGTGCGGCCGGAACATCGTCCTCGTGGGTTTCATGGGGTCGGGGAAGACATCCGTGGGCCAGGAGCTGGCGTCCCGCCTCGGGCGCGAGCTGGTAGATACCGACGACCTCGTCGAGGCCGCGGTCGGAACGCGCATCGCCAACATATTCGAGCAGATCGGCGAAGCCGCGTTCCGCGAAATAGAGGCTCAGACGGTGCGGGATGCCGCGCTACGCGAACGCGTCGTCGTGGCGACCGGCGGGGGAGTTGTGCTCAGGGCGGACAACATGACCGCGCTCAGGGCGACCGGCGTCGTTGTGCATCTGGCCACTACCCCGCAGGCGGTGTACGAGCGCGTCGCCGACGAAACGCACCGGCCACTGCTGCAGGTGCCCGACCCCGTCGCGCGCATCGCGACCATGATGTGTGACCGCGCGGACGCCTACGCCGTAGCCGACTGTCGCGTCGACACGGTCGGCAGATCCGTCGCCGAGGTGGCCGACCGCGTGCTCGACGCCGTGTGCGGACACATCACGACTCACGAGGAAGCATGTGAACCACCGAATTAGGGTCGATCTCGGCGAACGAGGCTACGACATACACATTGCGCCCAACGCGCGCGCGTCGCTGGCTGCGGAACTCGGCGCCGTGATCGACCCGACGAGCATTGCCGTCGTGACCAGTCCTGAGCTTCGCAGGCTCTACGCGGACGATGTCGCTACCGCCCTGCGTGAAGCCGGCCACGAGGCGTGGGTCGCCGAGATGCCCGACGGAGAGCAGCAGAAGACACTCGACACGGCGGTGCTCCTGTACGACCAGTTCCTTGCCAACCGGATGGAGCGGTCGTCGTTGGTCGTCGCCGTGGGCGGCGGAGTTGTCGGCGATGTCGCTGGGTTCGCGGCCGCCACGTACATGCGTGGCGTCCCGTTCGTCCAGATGCCGACGACGCTCATCTCGCAGGTGGATTCGTCCGTAGGCGGCAAGACGGCGGTCGACCACGCCCTTGGCAAGAATCTGGTTGGCGCCTTCCATCAGCCGCGGTTGGTCCTCATCGACCCCGAGACGCTGATGTCGCTGCCCGACCGCCAGTTGAGGGCCGGCCTCGCCGAGGTTCTGCGGTACGCCGTCATCCAGTCTCCGCCGCTCTTCGAACTGCTGCGCACGAGGATGCGCGACATACTCGCGCGCGACACCGACGCGCTCACGGAGATCGTGTACCAGTCCGTGGCCATCAAGGCGCGGATCGTCGAGCAGGACGAGACGGAGAGCGGCGTGCGAGGTACGCTCAACTATGGTCACACGTTCGGACACGCTATCGAGGCGATCACGGGCTACACGCGGTTCCTGCACGGCGAAGCGGTGGCGATCGGCATGCAATGCGCCGCCGAGATGGCCCGGTCCCGTGGGATGGTGGACGACGTGTTCTGCGCGCGGCAGCGCGACCTGCTGGTAGCCGCCGGACTCCCGGCCTCATGCCCTCGGGACGTCGACCTGGGCGCCGTCGTGGACGCGATGAAGCTAGACAAGAAGGTCCAGGACGGACGCATCCGCTTCGTCGTGCCGTTGGCGATTGGCGAGGTCGAGATGCGCGACGATTTCACGGACGCGGACGCCAGGGCAGCCATGGAGGCGACGTTCTGATGACCAGTGACAGGCGCGTGCTTGTGCTCCACGGGCCGAACCTACAGCTCCTCGGCAAGCGCCAGCCGGAGATCTACGGGACGACTACCCTCGAAGACATAGATGAGGCGTTGCGCGCGCGCGCCGGAGAGTTGGGCATCGCCCTCGACATCCACCAGTCCAACTCCGAGGGGACGCTGGTAACGCACATCGGAGACGCGCTGGGACGCGTCGATGGCGTGCTGATAAACCCCGCAGCCTACACTCACACGAGCGTCGCTATCGCCGATGCCCTCAGGGCGGTAGACGTGCCGGTGATCGAAATCCATCTGTCGAATGTTGCCGCTAGGGAGTCCTTCCGCCATCATTCCTTCGTTGCGCCGATTGCGACCGGGACGATCGCGGGCTTCGGGCCTGACAGCTACATGCTGGCGTTGGACGCAATGAGTCGGATACTGTCGCAGGGAACGGCCTGATCGCCCAGGAGCTAGTGCATGGCAACGACCGCGGATTTCCGTAACGGGCTCGTGATTCGCTGGAATGGCGAGCTTTTCTCAATCGACTACTTCCAACACGTGAAGCCCGGCAAGGGCGGCGCGTTCGTCCGCACGAAGCTCCGTAGGATCTCGGACGGCTCGGTCCAGGAGAACACGTTCCGCGCCGGCCACAGCGTCGAGACGGTGCGCGTCGAGACCCGCACAATGCAGTACCTGTACCCCGACCAGGATCTGCACTACTTCATGGATGCCCAGACATACGACCAGATCCCGCTTACTGACGCGCAGTTGGGCGACAAGAAGTCGTACCTCAAGGAGAATATGGACGTCGCGGTCCAGTTCGACGAGGACGCCAACGCCCTTACGATCGAGCTCCCCGCGTCCGTCGAGCTGGCGATCACCGAGACAGGCCCGACGGACAAGGGCGACACGGCGAGCGGCGGCGGCAAACCCGCCACGCTGGAGACCGGCCTGGTCATTCGCGTGCCGTTCTTCGTCAAGAACGGGACCGTGGTGAAGGTGGACACGCGCAGCGGCGAGTACCTCGGCAGAGCGTAGCAGTTCCTACGGCACATCCCGCGCCACAAGGAGGCGGACCTCGTGGACCTCGACGACCTGCGCGAACTCGCGGAATTCATGGTCGAATACGACCTCGCCGAACTCGCCGTCGAGGACACCGAGCACGGCCGGGCGGTCCACATGCGCCGGGGAGTCGACATCGACGCCGTGCCGGTTGCGGCGCCAGTGGCGCCACAGGTTCAGGAGCAGGCGCCTCCCGTCGCGGGCGAAGGCGGCGACGCGGACAGCGAGCTGATTCGGGCGCCGATGGTGGGGACGTTCTATCGCTCGCCGCGTCCTGGGGACGACTCGTTCGTCGATGTTGGCGCGTCTGTCGCCGACGGCGACGTGCTCTGCATCGTCGAAGCCATGAAGCTCATGAACCACATCGAGGCGGAGTTCTCCTGCGAGATCCTCGAGATCCTCGTCGACAACGCCGCTGCGGTCGAATACGGCGAACCCCTCTTCCGCGTCCGTAGGAGCTGACGGGTGTTCAAGAAGGTGCTCATCGCGAACCGCGGTGAGATCGCCGTACGCATCATACGCGCCTGCCAGGAACTGGGCGTGCGCACCGTAGCCGTCTACTCCGACGCCGACAGCGAATCGCTCCACGTGCAACTCGCCGACGAGCAGGTCTGCATCGGCCCGCACCAGCCGCTGCGCAGCTACCTCAACATCCCCGCCGTCATCTCCGCCGCCGAAGTGACAAACGCGGACGCGATCCACCCGGGCGCGGGTTTTCTCGCGGAGAACGCGCAGTTCGCGGAGGCGTGCGAGGACTGCCGCATCACGTTCGTCGGGCCGACCGCTGACAACATCCGCACCATGGGCGACAAGGTGGACGCGCGCAAAGCCGTCATCAAGTCTGGCGTGCCGCTGGTGCCTAGCTCGAGCCGCCGGCGCCGTCGCTCGAAGCGCTCCGTCCAGGACGTGATCGAGACCGAAGAAGAGGCGCTGACGATCGCGCGCGACATCGGGTATCCCGTGATGATCAAGGCTGCCGCTGGTGGTGGCGGGCGAGGGATGCGCGCCGCGCACAACGACGTCAGCCTGGTGGCCCTGTTCCGCACGACCCGCGCCGAAGCCGAAGCGGCCTTCGGCAAAGCCGACGTGTACATTGAGAAGTTGATTCAGCACGCGCGCCACATCGAGTTCCAGGTGCTGGCGGACAAGCACGGCAACGTCGTACACTTGGGCGAGCGGGACTGTTCGATCCAGCGCAAGCATCAGAAGCTGGTTGAAGAGACGCCATCGCTGCTGGACGACAAGTGCCGCGACGAGATGGCGAGGCATGTCACGCGGGCCGCGCGGGCAATCGGCTACCAGAGCGTCGGCACCATAGAGTTCCTCGTCGAGGACGACGGCTCGCACTACTTCCTCGAGATGAACACCCGCATCCAGGTGGAACACACCATCACAGAGATGGTGACAGGGCTGGACCTCGTGAAGTGGCAACTGCGCGTCGCTGCGGGCGAGACGCTCCCGTTCGCCCAGAAGGACATCCGCATCCGCGGCCACGCCATCGAGTGTCGGGTCAACGCCGAAGACCCTTCGCAGGGGTTCGCGCCGTCTCCGGGCAAGGTGACGGAGTACCGCGTGCCAGGCGGCCCGGGCATCCGGGTCGACACGCACGCGTACCCGGGCTACGTGGTGCCGCCGTTCTACGACTCGCTTCTCGGCAAGCTGTGCGCCTACGGCGACACACGCGACGAGGCCATCGCTCGCATGCGCCGCGCGCTGGACGAGTACGTCATCGGCGGCGTGCACACGACGATCCCGTTCCATCGCCGCGTCATGGACGACCCCGCGTTCGTCCTGGGGTCGGTCCACACCGACTTCCTCGAGACATCGGCCAGCGTCTAGACACCCGGCGATTGAGCCCCACGATTGAGCCGCCCGACGACCCGGGGTAAGGTAGGGCCGTATCCCATGCCATCCCGGAGCCGCCATGCGTCTGCTAGCGCCACCCTCGTGGACAGCCACTCCGCCGCTGGTCAGCCCTCTCGCGCGTGAGGGCGACACGCCGTATTCCATCAAGGATCCCACACTCGTCGAGCACGACGGCGTGTGGCACATGTTCTGCACGGTGCGTAGCGAGGTCCGCTCGCACCAGATCGAGCATGTTGCGTCCGAGTCGCTGACGGACTGGAGCGGAGCAACGCGGACGCTGTTGACCTGCGTCGACGGGTACTTCTGCGCTCCTCAGGCCTTCTACTTCCGGCCCCACGGGCTGTGGTACCTGCTGTATCAGACTCATGTGGAGGGCCGCCGACTTGGTCTTCAGCCCGCTTACTCAACGACCGCCGACATCGGCGACGCCGCGTCGTGGAGCGCGCCACGCCTGCTCTACCCGGACGACGCGTTGCCGACCGTTGAGCGTTGGATCGACTTCTGGGTCATCTGCGACGACCAGCGGGCGCACCTGTTCTTCACTTCGCTGGACGGGCACATGTGGCGCGCGTCGACGGACATCGAGGCGTTCCCCGATGGGTTCGGAGACGCGGAGTGCGTCATTGCTGACGCGTGCGACGAGTGGCGACTGTTCGAGGCGAGTCACACGTACCGCATTGACGAGGACGGCACGTACATCACCGTGGTCGAGGGGGAAGACCGGCGCGACGGCGTCAAGCGGTACTTCATGGCCTACATCGCGGACACGCTCGACGGCGAGTGGACGCGCGTGGCAGTGACGCCGGAGGAGCCGTTCGCTGGGGCGGCGAATGTGACGTTCCAGGGAGACGCGTGGACCGACCATGTCAGCCACGGCGAGTTCGTCCGGCTGACCTCGGACGAGACACTTACCGTCTCGGCGCGAGACATGCGCATGGTGTTCCAGGGCGTGCCGCACTCGGAATACGCCGGCAAGCGGTACGGCGACATCCCGTGGCGCGTGGGCCTGCTGACACCGAACCGGTAAGGAGGCCGGCGTGGCAGCGACGATTCTCACAGGAGGGCGCGTCGTCGACCCGGCGACGGGGCTCGATGGCGTCATGGACGTTGCGATCGACGACGGCGCAATCACCGAGCTGGGCGCTGACCTGGCCGTGCCGGCCGGCGCGACCACGGTCGACGTGCGCGGCAAGCTCGTCACCGCTGGGTGGATCGACATCCACGCTCACGTCTACTGGGGCGCGACGACGTGGGGGATCCTGGCCGACCCTCTCTGCCTGGCGTCGGGCGTCACGACGATCGTGGACGCCGGATCGCCCGGCTGGGCCAACTTCGCCGGCTTCAACGAGTGGATAGCGAAGCCAGCGGTGACGCGCGTGCTCACCTTCGTGCACATCTCCGGCATTGGGCTGACCTACGGCCCGCTCGGGGAATTGGAGGACATCCGGTACGCACATCCGGCCCTGACCGCTGAGACGATTCGCGCACACCCCGAGGTCACAACGGGTGTGAAGGTGCGCCAAGGCCAAGGCCAGGTCGGAGACAACGGCGTCGAGCCGTTGCGGCGCGCCATTGAGGCGGCGGAGGCCGTGTCGACGCGGGTGATGACGCACATCGGCGCGGGCGTGCCGCTGCCGGACGTGCTGGCGCTGATGCGCGGCGGAGACATCGTGACGCACTGCTTCCAGGGACGCGGCGACACTATCTTCTCGGACGCCGGAGAGATGTTGCCCGAAGTCCGCGAGGCGCGTGAACGCGGCGTCATTTTCGATGTGGGGCACGGAGGCGGGAGCTTCCACTACCCCACGGGGCGGCGCGCCATCGAGAACGGCTTTCTGCCCGACGTCATCAGCAGCGACCTGCACAGCCTCAGCGTTGAGGGGCCGGTCTTCGACATGCCGACAACGGCGTCGAAGTTCCTGCACATGGGGATGAGCCTGACCGATGTCGTCGAGGCCGTGACGGTCGCTCCCGCGGGCGCCATCGGTCGCGCGGACGAGCTGGGCGCCCTGCGGCAAGGGGGCGTGGCGGACATCGCGGTCTTCGACATCGAGGACGGCGAGTTCGTGTTTGAGGACACGCACGACATCACGGAGACGGCAACTCGGCGCCTGACATCCCACCTGACGGTGCGGGGCGGCGCCGTGTGGTACCCCGAGCAGGTGCGGGAACGCTTCGGGCGACCGGAGGAATCCATCCCAGCGACCGTGCGGAAAGCGAACGAAGGGATGGCCAGAGCGGCTGGCATCTCGCCTCGACGCATGTAGTATTTGCAGCGCACACGCGCGAAGGAAGCACGACATGGCGAACCAACGCCCGAACATCCTATTCATCATGTCCGACGACCACGCGTCGCACGCGATGAGTTGCTACGGAAGCAAGATCAACGAGACGCCGAATCTCGACCGTATCGCCGACGGCGGGATGCGCTTCAACAACTGCTTCTGCACGAACTCCATATGCACGCCTAGCCGCGCCGCGATTCTGACGGGCACGTACAACCACGTGAACGGCGTCACAACGCTGGCGAGCAAGATCGACGGGCGCCAGGTGACGTTCCCGAAGCTGCTCCAAGGCGTCGGGTATCAGACGGCGATGGTGGGGAAGTGGCATCTGGGCCACGGCGGGCACGCCGACCCGACGGGCTTCGACTACTGGAACGTCCTACCCGGTCAGGGCCTCTACCACGACCCCGAGATGATCGACATGGGCGAGCGTGGCGTCATCGACGGCTACGCCACGGACATCATCACCGACCTGTCGTTGGACTGGCTCCGTCAGCGCGACGAAGACCGGCCCTTCATGCTGATGTGCCACCACAAGGCTCCGCATCGCCCGTGGGATCCAGACGACGCCCACGCGGACATGTACGAGGACGAGGACGTTCCCGAGCCAGAGACGCTCTGGGACGACTACGCGAACAGGGCGTCGGCGGCGGAAGCGGCGAAGATGCGCGTCAGCCGGGACATGACCGACCGCGATCTCAAGCAGCCCGTGCCCGAGGGGCTGTCTCCCGACGACGAGACGCGGTGGAAGTACCAGCGGTACATCAAGGACTACCTGCGATGCGTCGCCTCGATAGATGACAACGTAGGCCGCATGCTCGACTACCTGGACGAGGAGGGCCTGACCGAGGACACCATCGTCGTCTACACGTCGGACCAGGGGTTCTTCCTCGGCGACCACGGCTGGTACGACAAGCGGTTCATGTACGAGGAGTCGCTGCGGATGCCGTTCGTCATGCGCTATCCCCGCGAGATCGAGGCAGGCTCGGTGTGCGATGGCATGGCGCTCAACGTGGACTTCGCGCAGACGTTCCTGGACTACGCGGGCGTCGAAGCGGACGAGAAGATGCAGGGGTCAAGCTTCCGGGCGTTGGCTCAGGGCGACACGCCGGACGACTGGCAGACGTCCATGTACTACCGCTACTGGATGCACCTGGCGCACCACCACGTCTACGCGCACTACGGCGTGCGGACGCTCACGCACAAGCTCATCTACTACTACGCGGACGGCATGGGCACGCCCGGGTCGGCGGACGATCCGAAGCCGCCGGAGTGGGAACTGTTCGACCTGCGGAACGACCCGCTAGAGCTGAACAGCGTGTACGACGACCCGGAGTACGCGGACGTGCTGGCGGATCTCAAAGCCGAACTCGCGCGTCTACAGACAGGCGTAGGCGACGAGCCCTACGACCATCCGACGGCACGGTAGACCCGACGGCGGAGTGCGGCCATCAACTACGCGCCGCATTCTGCCGATAGGTGAGCAGTGGATTGCGACGAGTGGCCATGTATCCCCCTAAGCCGTCGCTAGGAGCCCGTATGCGGACGTTCTTGCTTGGCTGCGTCTCTCTCTTCATACCCATTCTTCTCCATGCGCAGACTCCGGTCGTGGATCTGGTCGCGACGGTCACCGACGACACGGCCGGCGCCACGGATCGCCGCGCGGCCGCGCTTGAACTCGGCGCCGCCACTTTCGCCAGCCCGGCCGAGCGCCAGACCGCGCTGGACGCTCTCACGCAGGGCGTCGTTGGGCGCCACGTCGGCCTGCGGGTGAACGCCGCTACTGCGCTGGGACGCATCGGCGACGCTGCCGGGATAGCGGCTCTGTCGGCAGGATTAAGCGACACGCAGCCGATCGTACGTCGCGCGTCAGCGCGCTCGCTGGGCATTATCGGCACCGAACGCGGGGCGCAGGCGCTGCTTGGCCACGTGGACGACGGCGACGTAGGCGTACGCGCGCAGGTGTTGCACGCCCTCGGCGAGACGGGTGAGCCGGTCGCCGTCGGCGCCCTGGCCGACATCTTCCTCTCGCACGACGTTGCGAGGGACGCGCCGCTGCGGGGCGTGGCAACGCGCTCGCTGCTACAGATGGGTGGCTTCGCCGTCGACACGTTCGTGTTCGGTCTCGGTAGCCACGACAGGGCGAAGCAGCTACTTTCCGCGCGGGCGCTGGGCGAGTTGGGCGATCCGCGCGCCACGGCGCCGCTCATAGGCGTCCTGGACTCCATCGACGCCGCCGTTGGCGCGGCGGCGCAGAGCGCGCTATCGAACCTGGGCGAGCCGGCCATGCCCGACTTGCTCGCCGCCCTCGACCTCGAGAACCCGACGACACGAGGTCACGCGTTGGCAGCCATCACCGATATGGGTTCGCCCGCCGTGCCCACGATGGTTGATCTGTACACGACGTCGATGACGACGGTCACGCAGATGGAAGCGAATCTGCAGGTGCTCGAGGACGCCGAGGCGCAGGCGGAGATAGAAGCGTTGGTCGCCGTCGCGCAGGACGACGCGCCCCCGCCCGATCCGTCCACGATGACGGTGTCCGAGATACAGCGCGAGTCGAAGGACCGCAGGAAACAGCTCAAGATCCTCAACGAGGAACGCAAAGACGTCGAGGAGCTCGTGGTCTACAGACGCGCTGCCAACACGTTCAACGACTGGATCGAGAACAGCCGGCGGCAGTTGAACGACCCCGCGATCAGCGGAGCCGTCGTGCAGACTGAGGAGGTAACGGGAACAGCTCTTCTGACGGCGGCTCCGGTCGAGGCCGTGATAAGCCCTAAGGCGCAGGCGGCGGCGGCGGCGCTGTCCTCCATCCAGGGGCTCAAGGACGGCATCACCGAGCATCGACGTCGCGCGCACGACGCCTTGGTCGCCCTTGGCGAGATAGGCGACGACGCGGCGGTGACGACCCTCGCGGACGCCGTGGCCAACGGAGCGGTCGTGGAGGCGACCTTGGCCGCCAGCGCGCTGGGCGGAAGCAACAACCCCAACGCCATCGCCCCGCTGACAGCCGCAATCGGCGACGCGACAGCGCCGTCAAGCGTGCGGGCGAACGCCGCGCGCGGACTGGGCCAACTCGGCGCCACGCAGGCACAGCTCACCCTTGAGCAGCTGGCCGCAACGGACCCAGCCCCGAACGTGCGCCGCGCGGCGCGTCAGGCGCTGGACATGCTCGCACCGAGCGTCAGCCTAGCTCCCTAGCCCGGACGGGTTCAGCTCTATCACGGTCTCTTGCATGACAACCCGAGGTGGTCGCGTCGCGACGAAGACGACCACCTCCGCGATGTCCTCCGGCGTGAGGATGTCGTTCGGATCCTCGCTGGGGTTGTTGCCCGCGCGCATCACCGTGGCGACCGGCCCGGGACAGACGGCGCACGCCCGGATGTTGACGTCCCTGCCCGCCTTGGACAATGACTCCGAGAACCCGATGATCGCGTACTTGGACGCTGAGTAGGTGGCGTTCCCGGCGCCAGCGCGCTTGCCGGACACGGACGCTACGTTCAGGATGCATCCCCCGCCACGCGCCACCATCTGTGGCCAGAGGGCGCGCGCAAGCAGGAACGGCGCCCGGACGTTCACCGACATCGTCAGATCCCAGGTGGCCGTCGGTATGTCCGGCAGAGGGTCGTGCATCGCCACGCCAGCGTTGTTGACGAGCACATCCACGCCGCCGAACCCAGCGACGGCCTGCTCCGCCAGGCGCGCTACTTGCGCCTCCTCCGTCAGGTCGGTCGGCACGGCCAGGCACCGACGGCCGAGCGTCTCGACGTCCCCTCGCGCGGCGTCGAGCTGGTCCGCCGACCGGGCGGCGACGACGACGTCCGCCCCTTGCTCGGCCAGCGCAGCGGCGCACGCGCGGCCGATCCCCCTGCCCGCTCCCGTCACGAGCGCGACCTTGCCGTCCAGCTTCATGCGTTGCCTCCGTGTGTGTGGAGCCGAGGAAGGCGCCCCGTGAGCATGGTGGAGCGTCCCTGGCCCGCGCGCAACGTCCATCGGGGCGGCCTCTGCACGCTATGGCAATGGAGCGCCGCGTCGTCCATTCACCGTCATCCCGAGGAGCGCAGCGACGGAGGATCTCGGCGTGATCACTCGCCCAGGAGATTCCCCGCCATACTCAGAGTGACAGACTGCGAAGAGAGCGCCTGCCGTAGTGCATCACCTGTAGACAGCATCTCGATCGGAATCGTCTAGCGCGGTCTGCCCGCTGCGGGGTATGATCATGCCCCGACGCCGACCCCCAACGGAGACGCCCATGCGCAGATATTCCTCCCCACTTCTAGTCTTGGTCGCGCTCCTCGGCTGCGCCGGGTGCGGGGCAGACGCTGTGGGCGAGGGATGGGATCTGTTCGGCCGCGGAGATGTCGCGGGCGCGCGAGCGACGTTCGCGCGCGTGTTCCGAGATCCATCGTCGATGGCTGAGGGCGCCGCCGCCCTTGGCGAGATGCACCTGCTCATCGGGGTCGATGTCGAGGCCGAGTCGATGTACCGCGCTGCGTGGGCCGCGTCGCCGCACCGCGCGGACTACGCGGTGGGATACGCTGAGGCGCTTCTGCGTCAAGGCCGCGAGGAGGAAGCATACGAGGCGTTCCTGGAGGCGCTCGACCTCGACGCCGACGGACCACACGTCGCGCGCGTCGCCGGCCTGGTAGGCGACGCGCACAAGGTGTCCCGCCTGACGCGCACGTCGACCGACAACTACGCGCCCCGCTTCGGCGTTGACGGCGCGCACGTGGTTTACACGTCGCACGTTGACGGCAACGCAGAACTGATGCTCCTCACGCTAGGGGCTCGCGAGCTTCGCCGGCTGACGGACATGCCCCGCACCAACGAGTACGGCGCGAATTACAGTCCCGACGGAAGCAGCCTCCTCTACTCGTCTGTCCAGCACCGCACGAACGCGGGGCTCATCACGCTCCAGGCGAGCGGCTCGTCGACGCGCAACGAGGCGTTCATGGCGCGCGACATGGCGACGCAGGAGGATCGGCGCCTGTCGTCGAGTCCTGGGCCTGTTGGGAGCCCGCTGTACAGTCCTGATGGCACGCGCGTCGTCTTCGAGGCGATCGTGGACGCCAACCTCGACATCTGGACGATGGCCGCGGATGGGAAGGACCGGCAGCGGCTGACCACCACTACCGAGGACGACGGCCAGGCCACTTACCACCCGGCGGGCGACCGGATCATCTTCGTGCGGACGTTCGACCGGAACTTCGAACTCATGGACATGGCAGTCGACGGATCGGACGCCCGACAGGTAACCACCACGCCATACTCGGAATTCGGCGGCTCGTTCTCCCCCGACGGAAAGTGGTTTGTGTACGCCGTCGAGCGGGGCTTCGCGACCACGGAGCTCGCGCTGATGGAGTGGGAGACGCGCCGGGTGCGTCCACTGAGCCGCGTCCAGGGACGGTGCATCCAGCCCGCCTTCTCGCCCGACGGCACGAAGGTGGTGTTCGCGAGCGACAGGAGCGACTACCTCGAGCTCTACCTGATGGACCTGGCGCAGCCGCCGAACCCCGACACGCTACGCCGCCAACTGAACGCCCGGCTGCGCGCCGGGTCGTAGTAAGTGGAGACAGCGCTTGAAGGTATACATACTCACCGACCTCGAAGGGCCCGCGTGCGTAGCGCAGTGGGACCAGACCCGCGTAGACGAGTCGCCACGCAAGAGCGTGGCCATGCGCCTTCTGACGAAGGAAGTGAACGCCGCCGTCGACGGCATTCTTGACTATGACAAGGGCGCGCAGGTGGTCGTGATGGACGGTCACGGCTCCGGCGGCATCGACGTCGAGCTCATCCATCCTAAGGCGGAGCTCATCTTCGGACGCGGCAAGAAGGCGCCGACGGGTCTCGACGAGACGTACGACGCGCTCTTCTTCGTCGGGCAGCACGCCATGGCCGGAACCGAGGACGCCCCGCTCTGCCACACGTACTCATCGCGGACGGTGGAGTACTACAGGCTCAACGGCGAGTACATAGGCGAATTCGGCGGTCGCGCATACATGGCGGGCCATTTCGGCGTGCCCACGACGTTCCTCGCCGGCGACGACAAGGCGTGCATCGAGGCCGCCGCGCTCGTGCCTGGCATCGTGACCGTGTCCACTAAGCTGGGTATGGGGATTGAGCTGGCGAACCACCTGTCGCCCAAGGCCTCTCGCGCGGCGATCCGCAAGGGCGCCCGCAAGGGCTGCAAAGCCGTCAAGCGTGTCGCGCCCGCCGTCCTGGAGCCACCGTACGAGCTAGAGGTCCGCGTGCTGGAGGGTCAGAGCGTTAAGGGGTACGTCGGGAGCGGCGCCGAACAGATAGACGAACGAAACTGCGTGTTCCGCACGGACGACTACCTCGCTTTGCCTGTGTAGCGTGGAACCTAATCCTCGCCTCACTGGCGGCGTCTAACGAACGAGATAGGTATCGCCATCCTACGGTGTGTTGGAGGGGGAGAAGATGAAGCGTACAGTTCGTAGCGTGTTTCTCGTCGCGGCCGGTGTCTTCGTGGGAGTGTCGTTGGCCGGCGTCACGGTGTACGCCCAGCGTCCTGGTGGCCCGCCCGGCGGCGGCCGGGGAGGCGGCGGCTTCGGTGGCTTCAACCCCATGTCCATCGTCGAGCGCGTGGTGCATGGCTCGTGGGTCAAGATATCGTTCGAGTTGGACACCACCGACGAGCAACTGGCCGCGCTCCGCAAGGTCTACCAGAAGTCGATCGAGGAAACCAGGGTGAAGGCCGAAGCGATGGGCGAGCTAGACCCGAACAACCGTCGGGAAGCCATGCAGGGGCTCATGGCCGGCCAACGCGAGCTGCGCGAGGCCGCGAAAGCGCACCTCAACGAGGAGCAGGTCGCGACGCTAGACGAGTGGTACCAGGAACAAGCCAACGCCGCGCAGCGTCGTGGCGGCCGTGGGCGCGCGGGCGGCGGCGAGGGCCGCCAGCGTCGTCAACGCGACGAGTAGCGGCCGCATCTCGACGACAGCAGACGCCTCGGCGGACACGCCGGGGCGTCTTCGTGCACGGGCGTCGTTGCCGCCACGCCCGCCGCGTGGCTAAGATTCCGGTGCGCCTAAGATCCAACAACGGGCCATGCCAGATGCACGAGCAGCCTGCCGAGACCGCGCGTGACGCGTTCCAACGCCTACTGGACATCATGGAGACGTTGCGAGGCGAGAACGGGTGCCCGTGGGACCGCGAGCAAACCCACGAGTCGCTCCGCGCGGACACCATAGAGGAAGCCTACGAGGTCGTCGAGGCCATCGAGGACGCCGACCCGCGCAAGATCGCGGAGGAGCTCGGCGACATAATGGTCGTGACGGCGTTGCACGCGCAGATAGGCGCCGACGCCGGGGCGTTTCGGATGGTGGACATCCTCAACGACACGAACGAGAAACTGGTCCGCCGTCACCCGCACGTCTTCGGCGACGGTGACGCCGCGGATACCGACAGCGTCCTCACGGCTTGGGAAGCGATCAAGCGTGCCGAGCCCGGCTACGAGGGTCGGACGTCGGCCCTCGACGGCGTGCCGAAGGGGATGCCGTCGCTGCTGGCGGCGTGGAAGCTGCAGAAGAAAGCGCAACGCGTTGGATTCGACTGGGAGCGCGTGGAGCAGGTCGTCGCCAAGGTGCGCGAGGAGCTCGCCGAGCTGGAGGTGCACATCAGCGACGAGGCGGACGCGGACGCCACCGACCAGATAGCGGACGAGATGGGCGACCTGCTCTTCGCGGCCGTGAATCTCGCGCGCTTCCTGCGCGTCGACCCAGACGCGGCGCTGAGGGCAACCAACCGCAAGTTCGTGCGGCGATTCAAGCGCATGGAGGAGCTCCTCGCTGACGCGGACGACGACATGGACGGCAAGAGTCTGGAGTTCCTCGACCGGCTGTGGGACCAGGCGAAGGACGAGGAACGCGCGGACTGATCGGGCGCTTGTGACAAGTGGCACAGGCGCGTAAACTGCGGCGCGAATCGAACACACGCGGCGAGCAAAGGAACACGATGGCACGTCACGGGCGAGTAGCACGCACGGCGAGCGTCCAACCCGGAGCGCAGACGGGCGGGCCCGCCAACCATCCGAACGCGACACTCATCGACGCCGAGTTCGCTGGCGCGGACCTGCGCAAGGCGAACCTCAACGGCGCCGACCTGCGGCGCGCGAACCTCGCGGGAGCCGACCTCAGCCTGGCGTATCTCGTCGGCGCGGACCTCCGCGGGGCGAACCTGGACGAGGCGAATCTCGACGGCGCGTACCTCAGTGGCGCGAAGATTGGCAGCGCGACGTTCAGGGGCGCGTCGCTTCGCGAGGCGATGGTGGGCGACGCCGACCCGTCGCTGGAGAAGCCGTTCGACCCGCCCACAACCTTCCAGGACGCGGACCTCGAGGGCGCGGTGTTCCGGGCGGTCGACCTGAACGGCGTCGTCTTCCACAGGGCGAACCTCACCAACGCGTACCTGTACGAGGCCCGCGTCGTGGGCGCAGACCTGCGCGAGGCCACGCTTGACGGCGCGAAGCTGAAGAGGAAGTCGCTCGAGCACAACGTCACGCCCGAGCTGACGGCGCGCTACGACGCTACAGAATCCCTCGCGGCGGCATCACCTGAACCTGATCAACTACCGCCGTCCGAGGCTGAGTAAGTACGAACGCCACCGTCTCCGCGACGCGTTCCGGCGGCATCATATCCTCGACCGCGGGACGGAACCCCATGTCGTCCCACAGAGGCGTGTCCGTTGCTCCGGGGAGCACCGCGGTCACGCGCACACCTCGCGCGCGCACCTCTGCCGACATGACCTTGGTGAGCATTAGCGCCGCCGCCTTGCTTGCGCAGTAGGCGCCCGCTCCAGCGAACGCGGTCTCCGACGCCAACGACAGTACGTTCACGATGTGGCCGGAGCCTGCGGGAAGCATGCGCTTCAGCGCCGCCCGCGAGCACAGGTACGTCCCGCGCAGGTTCACGTCGATGGTGTTCCACCACGCGTCGGCGTCACTGTCAGCCGTCTCGCCGCCTGTCGACATGCCCGCGTTGTTTACGAGGGCGTCAACACGTCCGTAGGCGTCGTGCGTCGCCGCGAAGAGACCGCACACTTGCTCCTCGTCAGTGACGTCGGTTGCCACGGCGAGCGCGCGCCCACCTGCGTCCGCGATGCTCTGCCGCGTCTCCGCGAGGCGACTCTCGGTGCGGGCGGCAAGGACGACCGCCCACCCGTCCGACGCCAGGTGACGGGCAGTGGCGGCCCCTATGCCGCTACTGCCACCTGTGATGACCGCTACCTTGCGTTCACGCGTGTCGCTCATTGGTCGGAGGCCTCGCAGTCGAACCAGCTCTTGGGCGTCTCGTAGATCCTAACGCGGAGAAGGCGCGCGCTGACGTCAGAGAATCCCGCCGCGAGCAGGTCGAACACGACGCGCGCGAGGTTCTCCGTCGTGGGTGGCGCTCCGTCCAGCTCCGGCACATCGGTGTTCAGGTGGCGGTAGTCCATGCGGTCGACGACCTGCCGCCTCGCCAACTCGTCCAACCAGGGGATGTCGACGACGGTCCCGGTGTCGTGCTGCACCGGGCCTCGGACCGTCACCTCGACGCGGTAGTCGTGACCGTGCCCGCTCTCGTTGTTGCACTTGCCGTACAGCTCGCGGTTCTCTTCTTGGGAGAGGGCATCAGAGTGCAGACGGTGCGAGGCGCTGAATTCGTAGGCACGGGTCACGTCAACCATGTGAGTGTCCTGTCCTTCTAACGTCTGTCCCGTGTGGACGGCAGTCAGGAGCGTGCCCTCCCGCACCTCCACTCGACGTACTGCCACACCATCGAACGGAAGGCTGAGGCGCCGGTAGCACCTTACGGCGACGTTCTCGGCGGTCGCGGGCGTGC
The DNA here is from genome assembly GCA_964473525.1 of uncultured bacterium. Taxonomy (GTDB): domain Bacteria; phylum Poribacteria; class WGA-4E. The sequence continues at coordinate 101,417 of CAYYPK010000015.1, read as the reverse complement.
GCTGGAAGTGTGGATGGTCGATGTCCAGACGCCGGTGGTCCAGCTCGTCGACGATCTGGACGCGCAACTGCTCGTCCACGTCGGCGATGTTGACGACCATGCCGGTCGCGGGGTCAACGCGTCCCTCGACGCCTACCACCACCGACCAGTTGTGACCGTGGAGGTCCGCCTCGCGGCCGTATCGCGCGCGGTTGACGGCTTCGCTGGCGCCCCGCGCCGCCAACCGGTGCGAGGCTTCGAAGTCTACGCGCCGGTGCAGGCGGATCGTGTCTCCCCTGCGTGTCACCCGCCGGCCACGGGTGGCGGCGCGCTGGGCATCTGCTTCCACGCCTCGTCGAGGTAGGGCCGTGGCGAGAAACCGTCGCTCGGGACGTTCTCGCGCTCCGCCTTCCAGCGGCACTTGACCTCGTACGCGTCCTCGGCGAGCGTGCGCTGACTGATCGTGACGCGCAGGGGAATGCCGATGAGGTCAGAGTCCTTGAACTTCACCCCGGGCGACTCCTTCCGGTCGTCGTACAGCACCTCGTAGCCCTCCGCGACCCACTTCTCGTACAGCGCGTCCGCCGCCTCAACCACCTCCGCGCCCTTCCCTACCGGGACGAGGTGCACCTCGTACGGGGCGATGGCGATCGGGAACGAGATGCCGTTCTCGTCGTTGCTGGCCTCCACGGCGGACGCCAGCAGACGCCCGACGCCGATGCCGTAGCAGCCCATGATGAGCGGCTGCTGACGACCAGTGTCGTCCAGATACGTGGCTCCCATGGACTCGCTATACTTGGCGCCAAGCTTGAAGATGTTCCCCACCTCGATGCCGTTAGCGGACGACACCTCGGCCCCGCACACGGAGCACGCGTGGCCGTCTTTGGCCAGCGCGATGTCCGCCACGAGGCCGGCCGTGTAGTCACGCCCGTAGTTCACGTTGCGCACGTGGTACCCGGAGCGGTTGGACCCAGCGACCCCGTTCGCGAGGGCCTCGACAGAGTCGTCGGCGACGACGCGGACGTCCTCTCCCAGACCGATCGGCGAGGCGTAGCCGGGCTCAGCGCCGACGGCGCGGATCTCGTCGTCTGTGGCCGGTCGCAGGTCGGCCGCCCCCAACGCGTTACCGAGCTTCACCTCGTTCACGTCGAGGTCGCCGCGGATGACAACGAACACGAACTCGTCATCGGCGACGTAGAACACCGCCTTAACCGTCTGTTCGGTCGGCACACCGAGGTACGTCGCGACCTCCTCGATGGTCTCGCAGTCAGGCGTCGCCACCTCTTCGCGTTCCGCCGGTGGCCCGAAGTCGGGGGCTCCCTGCTCGAACGTCGCGACCTCTGCGTTGGCGGTGTAGTCGCCGGTAGGACACAGGATGAGGCGGTCTTCACCCGAAGGGGTGACGTGCATGAATTCGTGAGCCGCAGTGCCGCCGATCATCCCGGGGTCTGACTCGACAACTGTCGCTGGAACGCCCGCGCGCGCGAAGATGCGGGCGTACGCGTCGTAGACGCGCAGGTAGTAGTCGTCCAGGTCGTCGGTCGACGTGTGGAAGGAGTACGCGTCCTTCATGGTGAATTCGCGCACGCGGATCAGCCCCGCGCGCGGTCGGAGTTCATCGCGGAACTTCAGCTTGATCTGGTACACCATGAGCGGGAGCTGACGGTACGAGTTGATCTCGCCTCGCGCGTGGGACGTCACCGCCTCCTCGTGCGTCATCGCGAGGACATGCTCGCGGCCGCTGTGGTCGGAAAACGCGAGCAGCTCCTTGCCCGCCATCTGCTGGTAGCGCCCTGACTCGCGCCAGAGGTCCGCCGGCTGTACCAGAGGCATGTCGACCTCCTGGCCGCCGACCCGGTCCATCTCCTCGCGGATGATTGCCTCGATCTTGCGCGCGCTGCGCTGCGCCAGGGGTAGGAGGGTGTACAGTCCGGCTGAAAGCTGCCGCACGAGGCCCGCGCGGATGAGCAACTGGTGGCTCGGTATCTGGGCGTCAGCCGGCGTCTCGCGAACGGTGCGTCCGAAGAGCTGTGATTGCCGCATCGTGCTTCCGTAGGTAGGTCGGGATGTGCTGTCGCGTCAGTCGACGGCGAGGACGGTGCCTGGCTCGTCGTCGATGTCGGTCTCGTCGTCGGCGGGCGCCGTGGGCGGCGCGCCAGCGGTCGGCACGGTGGATTCCTCCGCGCGTGTCGCGGAAGGCGTGTCGACCGCGGGCAAAGGCTGCTCGGGAGCGGGGCCGTGCACTTTGAACAGACTGCTCGCGGACACCCGGACCCAGTCTCCGAGACGACGACCCGGCCGCGCTGCCTGCACGCCGCGCCGCCAAGGTACTCGCGCCCCGATGTGGGCCGAGCCCTCAATGGCGAAATTCAGCGTCTCTAAGGCGTCTAGCAGGTCTGTGGAGGTGAAGGCGTGCAGGTGCGTGTGGTCCTGGTCCCTCGCCTGGTCCTCGCGCGACGCGCTCCGCGTGACGCGCTGCCATCGGCTGCTCAGGGACTCGTAGACGGGCGCCGTCAGGTACAGGCAGCCGTGCGTGCGTAGCGCGCGATGGACACGGCGCAGAGCATCACCCACGTCCGGGAGGTGCTCGAGCGTATCGCAGAGGAGGATGACGTCGAAGGCGTTGACCACGTCGAAGTCGTACAGGTCGCCCTGACGGACATCGAGGCCCTTCTCGGCGGCGCGCTTTAGCGCGCTCTCTGCGCAGTCGAAGCCGACGACTCGGCGGAATCCGAGGTTCCGCAGCGTCTCCATCCAATACCCGTCGCCACACCCAACGTCGAGAATGTACGCGTCTCGATCCCAGTCGGCGAAGAAGTCAACGAAGTCGCGCAGGAGATGCGGGTGCATCTCGTCGCGAAGGTGCAGCTCGGACATGGGCGTGTCGCGCCCGTATGCTTCCCAATCGACGGCGTCCGGCACAGGTCGCCTACTTCCCGATGCTCTTTACCTCGGCGGCGATCATGTCGCCGACCTCGGAGGTCGTGTACCCCATGCGGCCGGCGCCCAGATCCTTGATCTTGCCCGAGCCGAGCACGTTCGTGATCGCTGCCTCGACGGCTTGACCAGCGGCCTCCTCGCCGAGTTGGTCCAGCATCATGCCCGCCGCCGCGATGGCGGCGAGTGGGTTGATCTTGCCCTGACCGGTGTAGCGTGGCGCCGACCCGTGGATCGGCTCGAACATCGAGACACCCTCGGGGTTCAGGTTGCCGGATGCCGCCAACCCCATGCCGCCCTGGATGACCGCCCCCAGGTCCGTGATGATGTCGCCCAACTGGTTGTCGGTGACGACGACATCGAACCACTCGGGGTTCTTCACGAACCACATGCACGCGGCGTCGACGTGCGCGTATTCGCGCTTGATGTCCGGGTAGTCGGCCTCGCCGACCTCGTTGAACGCCCGCCACCACGTGTCGTGGACAAACGTCAGCACGTTCGTCTTCGCGACGAGGTGCAGCTGCTTCATCCTGTTGCGCCGCTTCGTCAGCTCGAACGCGTAGCGTATCGCGCGCTCCGAGCCGAAACGGGTCGTCACGTGGATCTGCGTGGACACCTCCTGCGGCGTTCCCTTGTATTGGATGCCGCCCGCGCCCGTGTAGATTCCCTCGGTGTTCTCGCGCACCACGACGAAGTCGATGTGCTCTGGGCCCTTGCCAACCAGCGGGCACGGCACGCCGGGATACAGCTTGATGGGCCGCAGGTTGATGTACTGGTCGAGGTCGAAGCGCACCTTGAGCAGGATGCCCTTCTCCAGCACACCGGGCGCCACGTCGGGGTGTCCGATCGCGCCTAGGTAAATCGCGTGGAACCCGCGGAACTCCTCCACCGCGGAGTCGGGCAACACCTCACCCGTCGAGAGGTATCTGTCGCCACCGAAGTCGTATGTCTCCGTCTCGTAGTCGAATCCGAACGTCTCTGCCGCGGCTTCTACTACCTTCAGCGCCTCGTCGGACACCTCCGGCCCGATACCGTCTCCAGGCAGCACTGCGATCTTGTGTGTGCGTGACATTGGCGGCGTGCGTGTCCTCTCTTGCGCGGCGTACCAGACCCGACAGACTTGCCGTGATGTGTGTGCGGTGTAGGGTACAGCGTTGCATACCCGCCTCCGCCGGGTCAAGCCCAGTTCGCCCGCCCTCGGCGTCTGCTCCCGGCTGCTGTGCCTTTCTTCTTGACGTCCCACAGGCGAGGCGCTAACATCACTTCTTTCCCAAACCAGGGGTTGCCTCCCAGACCTCTGGCGCCGTAAACGTGAGGAGGACGCGTGATGCACTTCCTGAGTCTCAACGACTACTCGTACAAGGAACTGCGGGATCTTCTGGACCACGCTGGCGAGCTGAAGAGGCGCCCCGACGCCGCGGCGGATGCCATGCGTGGGAAGACGCTTGCACTGCTGTTCCTGAAGCCGTCGACGCGCACGCGCGTGTCCTTCGAGGCCGCGATGCACCAACTGGGTGGGTCCGCCATCTACCTGAGCTCCGACACCTCGCAGATGGGCCGGGGAGAGACCGTCGCGGACACGGTGCGCACGCTGTCGCGGTACGTGGATGGAATCGCCGCGCGCGTGTACGGACACGAGCAGATTGAGGAGATGGCGCAATACTCCGGCGTGCCTATCATCAACGGCCTGACGGACTTCAACCACCCATGCCAGATTCTCGCCGATCTCATGACGATCGAGGAGCATCTGGGCTCGCTGCGTGGGCGGAAGCTTGCATTCTATGGCGCGGCCGACAACAACATCGTCAACTCGTTCCTGCACGCGTGTCCTCTGTTCGGGGTGCAGCTGACGGTGTGCGCCCCGCCGGGCCAGGCGCTGGACGCCACGGCTGTGGCGGCGGGGAGCGAGGCCGGCGCAATGGACTCGTGGGAGCCGGCCCTGACCCACGATCCCGCCGAGGCCGCGGCCGGAGCCGACGTCATCTACACCGACGTCTGGTTCTCGATGCACGAGACACCCTCTCCCGAAGGTCTCGCCGCGTACGCGCCCTACCAGGTGAACGAGGAACTCATGGCGCGAGCGCCCGCGTCGGCGCTATTCATGCACTGCATGCCCGTGCATCGCGGCGAGGAGGCCACGGACGGCGTAGCCGACTCCGCGCGGTCGGTAATCTTCGACGAGGCGGAGAACCGTCTGCACGCTCAGAAGGCCGTCCTCCTGTCGCTCATAGGGTAGATGCCTGATGCGACGCTTCGTCCTGAAAGACATGTCCTACCGGCGGACCCGAGTGGCCCTAACGGCCCTCGGGATCGCCGTGCTGTCCATGCTGATCCTGCTCTTCGGCGGCATCATGCACGGTCTGCGATGGCAAGCGCAGCGGTATGTGTCGTGGACCGGAGCGGACCTGTGGATCTCGCGCGAGCGATCTGGCGGCGTGTTCGTCGGGTTCTCGCTCGTCAACCCAGAACTCGTGCAGACGTCCGCTCAGTTCATTGGTGGCCCACTCATCGACCGCGAGGTCGGGGTCGCCCCGTTGGTGTTCGCGCCCGCGCGACCCATCATCCGTCGGAGCGGCGTGTCGACGGAGGTGAAGGCGGTTGTCGTGGGCTACCGCATGGGCAAGCTGGGAGGCCCGAGGCGGTCGGACCTAGTCCGGGGTCGCCTGTTTGTGCCAAGCGCAGACGTCTACTCGCCCGAGCAGCAGGTCGAGATGGAGTGCGTCGTGGACGACTCCATGGGGCTTGAAGTTGGCGAGACCGTCGAGGTCGGCGGCCATGAGTTGAAGGTCGTCGGCATCATAGAAGACATGGAGTTCGTCTTCGACACTCCCATGATCTTCATGGACGTCCGCACGGCGCAGAAGGCCGTGCTGGAGGACGTCATCTACGTCAACACGTTCCTCGTGAAGGCGGCCGAGGGACAGGAGCCGTCCGACGTCGCGGACATGTACAACGACCCTCAGCGGGGCATCCGACGGTTCGCCGTCGACACGCACACGTCCGCCGAGACCATCGGCAACATACGCAAGAACTTCGTGGACGAACCCATGCGCGGCGTGCAGTTCTTGCGGGTGATGCTGTGGCTCGCGACCGCGCTCGTGGTTGGGATGATTACGTACGTCACGACCATGGAGAAGACGCAGGAAATCGGCGTCATGAAGGCGATCGGCGCGACGCACGGCTACGTGCTTCGGCTGATACTGTGGCAGGTGCTATTGACGTCGGTCGTTGGGGTCGCGCTTGGTCTGGGTCTCGCCGTCGTCGCCGTACCCGCCTTCCCCATCAACGTGATGCTGAATCCGGTGGAGGCCGCCGTTGTGTGCGCTCTGAGCGTCGTCGTCTGCGTCATCGGCGGGATATTCGCCGCCAGACGCGCGCTGCGGGTGGACCCCATGGTCGCCTTCCGCGGCGAGTTGTAGGGGGCGAGGCATGTCAGTCGTACTGGAGGGGATCGGCCTCACCAAGAGCTACGGCGACGGCGGCGGCGAAGTCACCGCCGTAGACGGCGTGGACATCTCGTTCGGTCGCGGCGAGCTGGTGATGGTCAAGGGCGATAGCGGGTGCGGCAAGACCACCCTCATCAGCATGCTGGGCTGCATCCTGACCCCGACTTCCGGTGAGGTATGGCTGGAGGGCGGCCGGGTCGCGTTCGGCGACCCTACGATCACACCGCGGCTGAGGCGGGAGAAGATCGGTTTCGTCTTCCAGATGTTCAACCTGGCGCCGTACCTTACGGCCGCAGAGAACGTCCTCTTGGCGCTCGACATAGCTGGCGTGGCTGGAAGCGAGGCCGAGCACCGCGCGAAGGAACTGCTTGAATCCGTTGGGCTGGGGCACAGGCTGGATCACAGGCCGGCGCAGCTCTCGGGCGGGGAAAAGCAGCGCGTGTCGTTCGCGCGCGCGCTGGCGAACCGACCCAGCGTGATCTTCGCGGACGAGCCGACCGCGAACCTCGACAGCACGCAATCAGAGAACCTGCTCGGCCTCATCCGCGCGCTGCGGGACGAGCACGACACAACCATCGTCGTCGTGACACACCACCTCGGCCTCGAGGGCGACGCCGATCGCGTCGTCGAGATGCGCGACGGCAAGATCGCGCGCGACGCCCCGACCGACCGAGCTCAGCCCGTGTCCGTCAGCACGGAGTAGAGCTCAGGTCGCCGATCCGTGGTGATGTCCATCTCCCACTCGCCCGGCTCGTGCACTATCGCCTTCTGCCGCGCCTCGGACACGTCGATGTCGCAGTACAGGATCGCCTCGTCGTCCGGCCCGGCTTCGAGTAGTATCCCGCCGCTCGGAGCGACGACCTGGCTACGCCCGATGAACTTGCGGCCCCGTTCCACGCCGACCCGGTTCGCGGCGACGACGAACACGCGGCTCTCCCACGCCCTCGCGCGCGTGATGAAGTCCGGGCTACTCTCGGCGCCAGTTGGCCAGTTCGTCGGGACGGCGATGATGTCCGCGCCGCTTAGCCCAAGCGACCTGGCGGTCTCTGGGAACCGCACATCGTAGCAAATGAGGATCCCCACCTTGCCAACGGGCGTGTCGAACACCGGCAACGCGGCGCCCGGTTCGACGTAGCGGTCGATGCCCAGGGTCGGCAGGTGCGTCTTGCGGTACACCCGCGCCCCGCCGTCGGGCGTCGCCAGCACGGCGCTGTTGCTGATCGCGCTGCCGTGTCGCTCCAGGAACCCCGCGATGGCGGTGACACCCTCGCCCTGGCATGCAGCTGCGAACTCCCGGACAAACGCGCCGTCGTCCTCCTCGGCGAACGGCATGGCGGCGTCCACGCTGTCGTAGCAGTAGCCCGATGTCGCGCATTCCGGGAAGACGACGAGTTCCGCCCCCTCGCTCGCGGCGACGCTCAGCTTCTCCAGGATTCTCGCCGCGTTCTTGCGGTTTTCACCGATGTGGACGTCCATCTGCACGGCTGCCACTCGCGTCATGCGCTCGCTCCCCCTCGCGCCTAGAGGCGCTCCTCAATGCCCATAGCGTAGTCAAGGTACCGAAGCGCCTCGTCCAGGTCGGTGTAGTACCCGTCGGCGAACGGCTTGAGGTAGTCGTAGCCGTGCGAATAGTGGTCGCCCTCGTTGACGAACAGGACGTTTTTGCCGAGAGCGCGCGCGTACCCAACGGAGAGGCACAGGTTGAACAGACGGCCCTCCTGGCTCGTCCGGCAGGCAACGACGATGTCGCTATTGGATAGCGCCGGAGCGCCTGCTTCGATGGCGACGGACACGTCCTCGTTGCCTTCGTACCGGGTGCGGATCGCGTCCAGCCATCGCGAGTCGGGGCTGCCAGTGAGGTAGACGTTGTGGCCATATGTCGCTGGCGGCCGCACGCTGACGGACGCCGGGGTGGAAGGCGTCGGTGGAGCGGCGACGAGTTGCGCCAGCCGGGAGAGACCGGCATCCAACGCGTCGAACGACTCCGTGATGTACGCCTTCGCGGACTCAACAACGACATCAAGCGACCGCGCCTCGTTCACGAACAGAACGTGACGTCCCCAAGCGTGCGCCATGCCGATCTCGATCATGACGTTGAACGAGCGGTACTGGTCACTCGGAATGTACGCCAGCAGCACGTCGGCCTTGCTGAGCATCTGCGTCATGCGCAGCTTGTGCCCGGGCCGCTCGTCGCCAGGCGCGCCCATTTCGTCGCTGATGCGGTGACTCTCACACGGGCCGATGAATCGGACGCGTGGATCGTTCGCATAGGCTGCCCGGACGGGGCCGCGCCAGTCGCTGTGGGCGCTGCTCGACATGTAGACGACAAGTGGCCGCTTCCCCTGCATACAGTGGACTCCGCGCTCTGAGGTGGGTCGTGGATTACGGGTACCGGATGCCGAACGACACGCGATAATACCACCGCGCCCAGGCGATTACGACCGCTACGACGCCGATGTACGGCGGAGCCGCGAACGCCGCCGCGGCCGTCAGTGCCAAGATCACCAGCTGGGTGGCGCGCGGCAGTGATGGGTCCGATCCCTCCCGCGTTATCCTGGCAGCGGACCGTACGTAGAGCGGCAGCGCCACCGTGGCGGCCGGTATGGCGTGCCACTGCCGCTGCGCGATCGCCGATGCGGCCGCGAGCGCGAGTAGCGCGACGCCGCACCACGCCGCGGCGGGCGCCCCCAACGCCACGCCGGAGGTACGCGCCCCCGCGTCTCTGTCGCCCGCGATGTCGGGAATCGTCGTGAACATGAATGTGGCCCCGACGCAGAGAGCGTACGTGGCGGAAGGCCACAGCACGGACGCTGACAGCGGAGCCACCGACAGCCAACCGACAGCGAACGCGAGCCCGCCATAGCCGATGGCGTTCGCCAGCAAATCTGCCCCTGGCCTCGCCTTCAGGCGGAGAGGGGGCGCCGAGTACACCCCGCCAAGGGCCGCGGAAGCGGCGAAGACCGCCACCGTCTGCCTGTCGAGGGTGCCGCCGACGGCCAGAAGCACGGGCGCGACGACCGCGAGCGCCACGATCTCACAGACCACGAGACGACGCGAGACCAACCCGCCCGCGAGTAGGAACAGCTTGTCGTTGGCCGCGTCCGTGTCGACATCGGTCAACTGGTTGAGGACGTACGCGGACGCGACAAGGAGCGTGTGCGCCAGCGACAGCAGGAGCAGGCGACGCGAGGGCGCCCAGCCAACGGCGCCATGGCCGGCGTGTGCGGCGCCGAGAACGTGCATGGTCCAGAGGGGGATGAGAAGCGTGGGCCGCGCCAACGCGACGGCGTCCCACCACCAGCGACCTTCGCGGAGACGCGCTGGCGCGGTCAATCTCCCGGCCGCGACGACGGGTCGCGTCGTCGGCCTGGCACGAGCAGGCCGGCGTACCCGCAAAGCCGGAAGGCGCGGCTTACTCCGCGAGCCCGCCGCATGGACCCCGGCCCCCGGGCGCCAACCTTGGCGGCGACCGTCCCGGGACTGTCGACCGCGTAGACGGCGGTGCGTGGCGCCCGCCAGGGGTCGCCGGCGGCGGCAGCGGGCTGGTCCAGACCAAACGCGGCCTCGTATCCGGCCGCGGCCACCAGACGCCGGACCCCGGGCGATGAGTCCCCATGCGGGTACGCGAACACGGTGACCGGCCGGCCGATGCCGTCTTCGAGGCGCTCGCGGCTGCCCTGGATCTCGGCCTTGGCGGCCTTCGGCGAAATGCGTGACAGGAACGGGTGCGTCACGGTGTGCGCGCCGATCGTGACGCCCGCGTCGGCGAGCGCCCGCAGGTCACGCCACGCCAGATGGCGCGTCCGGGGGAAGCTGAGATCCCACGTGTTCGAGCGCCCTACGTAGCCGGCGACAGGGAACACCGTCGCTGGGAAGCCGTACTGCACGCACAGTGGCCACGCGTGCTCGAGGAAGTTCTGGTACCCGTCGTCAAACGTGAGATGGACGTCTCTCGCGGTGGATCCGTCGGGGGCGTCGTCGGCGATAGCGTCCACCGTAGCAGACATGTCGACCGGCCGTAGACCTAGCGCGAGGATGCGGCGCAGATGCGCCTCGAAGCGCCGGGGCGACACGGTGTTGACGCCAAGCTCCCGCCGCGTGTCAATCTTGTGGTAGGTGAGAACGTGCATGTCGGGGTTGCGCGGTCTCCCCTCGCTGACGCCACGCTGGGCGGGTTAGGCATCCGTGTCGGGGGTCTGCTCGCGCTGGCGCTCCAGGTCTGCTACCCGCGCGCGGAGATCTCGCATCTCCCGCACGAGGTCGGGTGTGCGCCGTGCCGCGGCCTGTTGCTTCAGGTCCGTCTGGTGGTCAATCGCTGGGTAGCCTGAGTAGAACACGTTGGGCGGCACGTCCTTCGTCACGCCCGCCTTCGCGGCCACGGTCGTGTTCTCCCCTATTCGTAGATGACCCGCGGTGCCGGCTTGGCCGGCCAGCGTCACGTTACTCCCCAACTCCGTGCTGCCACCCAGGCCCACGAGAGAGACGATCAGGCAGCTCTCACCGATGCGCACGTTGTGAGCAACCTGCACGAGGTTGTCGATCTTCGTGCCGCGCCCGATAACCGTCGCGCCATCGGTCATCGTCGCCCGGTCGACGGTCGCGTTGGCGCCTATCTCGACGTCGTCCTCGACGATCACGGTACCGATCTGTGGGATCTTGCGGTGTCCGTCGCGCACCTTGGCGAACCCGAACCCGTCGCTGCCGATGACAGCCCCGCTGTGCACGATGACGCGGTCACCGATCGTGACTTCCTCGCGGATCGTCACGTTGGGGTAGAGCAGGCAGTCGGCGCCGACGTGCGTGTCGTCACCGATGTACACAAGCGGACCCACAACCGCGCCATCGCCTATGGTGACTCGGTCGCCGATGACAGCGTGCGCTTGGATGGAGACGCCATCGCCGATCTGCACCTGCTCGCCCACTACGGCTGTCGGGTGGACGCCGATCTGGCTGCGGCGCTTGCGAACCGCGAACACCTCCAGGACATCGACGAACGTCAGGTACGGATCGTCGACGCGGAGGGTGGCTAGCCCGGGCGGGATGCGACCTTCGTCGACCTCGCGCCCGACGATGACGGCAGACGCCTGCGTGTCGGCGATCTCGGCCGCGTACTTGGGGTTGGCTACGAAGGTGATCTCGCCCGCCTTCGCCTCGCGTATCCCCGATACCCCGCTGATCGGGGTCAGACCATCGCCCACGACGGAGCCTCCGACCAGGTCGGCCAACTCCGCGAGCGTCTTGCTTGGGATACCGAGAGCGGCGTGGGGTCGCATGCGCCATCCCTGTCGAGGCTTGGTAACTACTCGTCGGGCGTGGACTCGGCGTCGCCATCCTCCGTGGCTTCCGCTTCGGCCGCGCGTTCGTTCAGTATCGTGACGATGTCATCGGTGATGTCCATCCCCTCGCGATGATACAACACGACGAGCCGCTTCTCCATGAGCATGTCGTAGCCTTCCGCCTCGCCGTACGCCCGGATGGTGTCGCGGATCTCAATGAGGATTGGCTCGGTCAGCTCCTGCTCCCTGCCCGCCAGCGCCTCCTGCCCGAGCTGCACCAACTGCTGGAGCTTGTCGCGCTTCTCGCGGATCGTGAGCTCCATTTCGCGAACCTTGCTCTCGTCCTCGATGAACAGCCGCTGCTTGGTGAGACGCTCCTCGAGGGAACGGATCTCTTCGTCGAGCGCCTGCCCTTCATCCTCGAGCCGCCTGACGGCCCCGTCGAGCTCTTCCTGCGCCTTCTGCGTCTCGGTGTACTCCTCGAAGACGCGCTGTGTGTCTACGACGGCGACGGCTTTGTAGATCGTCGGGCCGCCCTGGCTACGCACGTTTGTCGAGACGATGAGGCCACATGCAACCACGCACCCGAGTACGCCGCTCGCGATAACCTTACGCATATCTGGTTCCTATGTCATTGGGGCGACGGGGATCCTAGAACGACGGACCCATTGAGAAGTGCAGGCGGGGGTTGAACGACCGACGCTGCACCGCGCCAGTGGCTGAGTCGTAGAGCGGTACCGTTGTCAGCGGTATACCGTATTCCATGCGGATCAGGAAGCCCGACACGATTTCGAGGCGCAGCCCGACGCCTACGCTGACAAGTGGATCGAAATCCCTCACGACGTTCGTTGTCGTCTCGTTCCACACCTGACCCATGTCGGCGAACAGCAGCCCACGGATCATCGGGCTGATGGGTACACGGTATTCCGCGTTGAGGTAGAACATCTTGTCGCCGCCGATGCGTGGCGTGATGTTGACCGTGGCGTCGCCAACCGCGATCTTGCCCGCCTTGGCGGGGACTAGGCCGAAGTCCGGGAAACCCCGGATCGTGTCGATACCTCCCAGCCAATAGCGCTCGTAGAAGAGGTACGTCGGGTTGATGCCGCTGCGGTCCTGCAGGTACCCCGCTTGCCCGTGCAGCGCCAGGACGAACTTCCACCACGACGAGACGAATCGACTGCTCTCCAAGGTGTACTTGCGAAACGCGTTCCTGCCCCCGAGGAAGCCGCCAGAATGCTCGAACGACGCCGTTACCTCGCCGCCACCCATCGGGTCGAACAGGCTGGTGCGGTAGCGTCGCGTGTCGCGACTGATGCCAGCGGTCACGCTGCGCGTTTCGCGCGCTCCAACCAGGAACGAGTTGAGGTCGTCATCCGTGCCGTCGACCAGCGGGATGAAGTTTGCCTCGACGCGCTCATCCCGGAAGGTGACAAACGTGCGCATGTCGCGGCTGATGGGAGTGCCCAACGAGAGCGAGACCCCCTGCCGGAAATCCTCGTAAGAGTCGTCCGCCGTCACCGCGCCAGTGTAGCTGTACAGGAATCTACGCTGGTTGACGCTGTATATCTGAGCCCGGAGAGACGTCGGCGTGCCGAGTATCCACGGCGTTGCGAAGCTGATCTGACCGATCCGTCGCGCGCGCTGACCCAGTTCGCCGCGCACGTTCACGCGGAACGCGCGACCCAGGAGATTCCCATCGCCTATCTCAGCGACTCCGAAGACGCCGCTCTCCGAGCCGTAGCCGCCGCCGATCGTGAAGAGCCCCGTCCTCACGTTCTCGCGCATCTCGACGACGAGATCCTTGCGCTTGTCGTCGTCGGTGCCGCGCGGCACGAACCGCACATCCTGGATGAACGACCCGAGCTGGATGATATTCTGCCGGGCCTTGTCCAGGCTGCCCGCCTGCATCGGCTCCCCGGGCTCGATCCCCATGCGTCCCAGCTCACGCATGACGATGTGCTGCTTCGTCTTCGTGAGTCCTTGCAGGTCGATCTCGCCGATCGTGATCGTGTTGCCCTCGCGGATGCTGAGGGTGGCCGCGACCGTCTCGGCCGGCGTGTTCGTGTCGAGGGTGTCCTGCACGACGACGAGAATGTTGCCGCGGTCCCGATAGAGGCCGTCCACCGCCAGCACGTCGTCTCGGTATTGGGTGGCGTTGAACACATCGCCCGCCTGCAGGTCCAGCTCGTCGCGGATTTTGTCCTCCGACACCTGCGACTCGGCGTCGGCGAATTCGATGGTATAGCCGTCGAAGACAAACTGCGGCCCCTCCTCGACAACGTAGGTAACCACGAGGCCCTCGCCGTCCTCGCTTACCTCGCGACGCGCGTCGAGAACCTTGGCGTTCAGGCAGCCTTCGTCGTTGTAGAGCGACCGGATGCGGAGCGGATCCTCCGCGAACATGTCGTCGCGGAACCGTTTGCCCTTGCGGATCTGACACGCGTCCTCGAGGTCGTCGGCGAGCACGAGGCTGTTGCCTTCGAAGCGTACCTCGGTGACCTTCATGCGTTCGCCTTCGGTCACTTCCAGGCGTGCGAGCACGGCGGGGTCGCCCTGGTCGTTCGTCGTGTCTTCCGTGTGTGTCGTGACATCGGCGAAGTAGAAGCCTTCGTCACGGTACTTCTGCCGCACGGCCTGTGCGGTTCGCCAGAGGTCGTATTCGCTGAACCGCTGCCCGTCCTGCAGCGTGAACAGCTTCTTGAGCTTGCCGTAGCTGAGTCGCTCGTTGCCGATGACTTCGATGTCGCCCTGCACACGCGGGTATTCGGCCACGCGGAAGGTCACGACGAGGCCGCCATCGTCCGCGGGAGCCACATCCACCTGAACGTCAGCGAAGGGGCCGTAGTCGAGGTAGACCCGGCGCACGTCCGACGAGAGAGCCTGGATCGACACTTCTTCGCCGATGCGGGTGCGGAAGTAGGCGTTCTGTTCGAAGAGCCCCTGTATGAGACTGTCTACGTTCTCGCTGCCCCGCACGACGATCTCGGCGACCGCGAGGTCGGGGTCAACCATTGGCGCGCGCGTGGCCCCGGGGTCGGCGAGATCTGCGTCGCCCGTCGACGCGTCTGCCTCCTCCGCTGCGGTCGAGGCCTCGGGCGCGTCCTGTTGCGCGGTGGCTAGCGTCGCTGTGCCCGCCACGCACAGGGCGAGCGCGCAGGCAAGTATCCGTAGGCGTTTCATCGAGTCCATTGCATGGGGTTCCGAAGCGCGAGGTCTCGGACGCGGCGCCGCGACTACCGCGGCGTGTGGACGCCCGTGAAACGCAGGTGTGCACGGGTGGTTGACGCAGGCGCGTCTATGATAGCCCAACGCGGCGGCGAACGCGGCCACGCCTCCGCTGGCGCGGCGCCGCCTATCAGCCAACGGGGACCTCCGCTGGCTCCGTGACGATGCTGAGCCCGTCGTCCTCGCGTGCGACCTGTATGGTCGCGCCCGGATCAGGTCGGTGCTGTAGTACCTGCTCCGCGAGCCCGTCCTCGATGTGGCGCTGCACCTCACGCCGCAGTCGCCTCGCGCCGGATGTCGCGTCGGCGCCCTTCTCCACGAGGAAATCGTAGACGGCGTCGTCAACGACGAGCTGGTAGCCCTGCTCGAACATCCGGTCCTTGACCTCGTCCACCATTAGTCGAGCGATACGCATCATCGCGTCGAGTTCGAGGGGCCGGAACACGACCACCTCGTCGACCCGGTTGACGAATTCCGGGTTGAAGACCTTGCCAACTTCCTCGTTGATCTTCTCGCGCATGGCGTCGTACGCCATCTGCCCTCCCTGCTCACCGAAGCCCATGGAGCGGCCACGGACGATGTCTCGCGTGCCAACGTTGGAGGTCAGGATGAGGAGGGTGTTGCGGAAGTCGACCGTGTTGCCGACGCTGTCCGTAAGCTGGCCGTCCTCGAGCACCTGCAGCAGCAGGTTATAGACGTCAGGGTGCGCCTTCTCGATCTCGTCCAGCAGGATGACCGAGTAGGGCCGGCGACGCACGCGTTCTGTCAGGTCGCCACCCTCGCCGTAGCCGACGTACCCGGGAGGCGCGCCGGTAAGCCGCGACACGCTGAACCGTTCCATGAACTCCGACATGTCGAGACGGATGAGCGACTGCGGACTGTCGAACAGAAGGTCCGCGATCTGCTGCGCGAGGTACGTCTTGCCCACGCCTGTCGGGCCGACGAGCAGGAAGGATCCGATGGGCCGCCGAGGGTTCTTCATGCCCGCGCGCGACCGCCGAATCGCCCGCGCGACGGCGTGGACCGCCTCGTCTTGACCTATGATGCGCTCGCGCAGGTGGTCCGCCAGGTGCAGCACCTTCTCGGACTCCTCCTCCGCCAGCCGCGCGACCGGCACGCCGGTCCACCGGGAGACTACGTCGGCGATGTCGTCGCGGTTCACGACGAGTCGCTCCTCGACCTGTTCACCGTCCTCCGCGTGCGCCTGCAACTCGGCGAGGTCGAGAGACTCGGCCGCGTCCGCGTCCGGCGGCGTCGCGTCGGCGTCGGTGTCGGCGGCTGGGTCCACCCGGTTGTACTCGCGCAGCCGCACGAGGGATCCCGCTTCGTCCACGACATCTATCGCCTTGTCCGGGAGGAAGCGGTCCTGGATGTATCGGCTGGCGAGGACGACGGCGGCCTCCATCGCGTCCGTGTCGTAGTCGACGTGGTGGTGCTCTTCGTAGCGCGGCTTGAGGCCGAGGAGGATTTCGATGGTCTCCTCCTGGGTCGGCGCCTCGACCATGATAGGTTGGAACCGCCGCTCAAGCGCTCCGTCCCGCTCAATGTGCTTCCGGTACTCCCCGAGCGTCGTCGCTCCGATGCACTGGATCTCGCCTCGCGCGAGCGCCGGCTTCAGCATGTTCGCCGCGTCGATGGCCCCCTCGGCGGCCCCTGTCCCAATCAGCGTGTGCAGTTCGTCGATGAAGAGAACGACATCGTCGAGTTGGCGAATCTCCTTCATGATCGCCTTGAGACGCTCCTCGAACTGTCCGCGGTACTTGGTCCCCGCGATCAGCGCGCCGAGGTCCAGCGCCAGCAGACGCTTGTCGATGAGCCCCTTGGGTACGCGGCTCGCGGCCATCTCCTGCGCCAGGCCTTCGACGATGGCCGTCTTCCCGACCCCGGGTTCGCCGATGAGCACCGGGTTGTTCTTCGAGCGACGCATGAGGATCTGGACGATCCGCTCCAGTTCTTTGGCGCGGCCAATGAGCGGATCTAGTCCGCGCGCGCGAGCCAGTTCCGTCAGATCGCGACTGAACTGGTCCAGCAGGGAGCCCTGCTGCTCCTTGTCGGCGGCGCCAGCCTGACCTGCGGGCTCCGCGGCGTGTCGCCGCTTGGCGATGACCCCTCGCAGGTTGTCGCCGTCCAGGCCCAGGTTGGTAAGAACCATCGCGGCGAGTCCGCGCGACTCCCGCAGCAGGCCGAGCAGCAGATGCTCCGTATCGACCCACGGGCTCTTGAAGGAGCGCGCCTCCTCGGCGGACAGACGCATCACCTCCTGGATACGGTAGGTGTAGTCGAGCTTCCCTGTGTAGTACGGGTTCTTGGGACGCTCCGCCATGAGCATCTCGAGCTGACCGCGGACATCGTTGACGTCGATGTCCAGCTCCTGCAGGCACTTGGCGACTTTGCCCTCAGCCTCACGCAGGAGCGACAGCAGCAGGTGCTCGGTGTCGACCTGGGTATGGTGAAGGAGCGAGGCCTCTTTGTACGCCGCGCCGAGAGCCCTGCGAGCGCTCTCGGTGTATCTGTCAGCCATGTGGTCCTCTCAACTCGACAGCGGGTGTGGGTCCGTCGAGTTCCTGGGAGCGTGTGGGCGCCGTGGCCGCTCCGGACGGCCTTGGCCCTCCGCATACCGTATTTGTAGCCGCCGTAAGCCCTGGTCTCCAATAAACGTGTTCCAACGTCGCCCCGTCACAGGCATTATGCCGCGCGGAAGATCGGCGTGCCACTCGCGCGTGTGTGGGCCCGGTACGCGGCGGCAATCTGAGCGGTCGCCGCGCCGGGCGCGCCGGTCCCAATGCCGCGACCGTCTAGCGTCACAACAGGAGTGACTTCGGCCGCGGTGCCGGTGAGGAAGCACTCGTCCGCTGCAACCACGTCCTCCGGTTGGAAGAGCGTCTCCTCGGTCCTCCATCCGAGCTGGTCGGCGAGGGTCATCACGGCCGCGCGGGTTATGCCCGCGAGGGCGCCGATGTAGGCCGGCGGGGTGACCAGACTCTGGCCGGCGACCAGGAATACGTTCTGCGCCGTGGCCTCGACGACGTAACCATCGTGGCTCAGCATGAGCGCCTCGTCGGCGCCCGCCGCGTTGCTCTCCATGCGCGCCATGATGTTGTTCATGTAGTTGGAGCGACTTCACGCGCGGATCGATGGTGTCCACCGGGTTGCGCCGCGTTTCGGCCGTGATGAGCTTGAGGCCTCGTGCGTACAGCGAGGGGGCGTGTACGGCGATGTGCGAGGCGATACACACCACTGTGGACGCCGCCTTCGCAGCGGCCCCCAGCTCGAGGCCGGCGGCCCCACGCGTCACGACGAAGCGCACGTAGCCGTCGCGCATGTCGTTCAGCCGGAGCGAGTCGGTTACGACGTCGGCGGCGGCGGATCTCGACATGGGGATGTCGATGTCCACCGCGAGGGCCGACGCGAAGAGGCGATCGATGTGATCCTCCAGGCGGAACACGCGGCCGTTGTAGGCTCTGATCCCCTCGAACACGCCATCGCCGTACAGGAGCCCGCGGTCGAACACGGACACGCAGGCGTCGCGCTTGGGAACGAACGCGCCGTTGACATAGACGTACGGTTCGCGCTCCACGTCGGCCCTCCTAAGGGGTCGGGAACACGGGCGTGCCCGTTGACCGCGCCAGCTCGCGGAACGCTTCCATGAGCTTGCCGGTCGTGGCTCCCGGCTTGCCGTCACCGATTGGGCGGCTGTCAGCGGACACCACGGAGACCACCTCGGCGGCGGTGCCGGTCAGGAAGCACTCATCGGCGGTGTAGACGTCGTACCGCGTGAAGATGCTCTCGGTCGTGGTCACGCCCATGTCCGCGGCGAGATCGATGACCGCATTCCGCGTGATGCCTTCCAGCGCCCCGACGTGCGTCGGCGGCGTGATGAGCTCCCCGCCCTTCACGAGGAAGATGTTGTCGCCACTGCACTCGACGACGTACCCCTCCTGGTTGAGCATGATGACTTCCTGAGCGCCCGCAGCCTGCCCTTCGATAATGGCCAGGATGTTGTTGAGGTAGTTGAGCGACTTGATACGCGGATTCAGCGCCTCGGGCAGGTTGCGCCGGGTCGCCGCAGTGACGACGCTGAGGCCCTCTTCGTAGTACTTCGCGGGGTACAGGGCGATCGTGTCGGCGATACAGAACACGGTCGGCGTGGGACACTTGTCGGGGTTGAGGCCCAGGTCGCCGACGCCGCGCGTCACGACGAGGCGCGCGTACCCGTCCCTGATGTCGTTGTTGCGGAACGACGCGAGGACGGCCTCCTCCATCTCCGCCACTGACAGGGGGATGGTCAGCCGAATGGCATGGGCGGAGTCGTACAGCCTGCGAAGATGCTCGTCCAGGCGGAACACGCGGCCGTTGTACGCTCGAATGCCCTCGAACACGCCGTCGCCGTACAGCAACCCGTGGTCGAACACCGATATCGAGGCACGCTCCTTGGGGACGAACTCCCCGTCCAAGTAAATCAGCACTTCTTCCCCGTTCTCCCGTCCTTCACTCCGCAGCCGCCCGAGTTAGTGGCCGGCGCTGTCGTCTATCCGACCGTCGACCAGCGTCACCGTGCGGTCCGAGCGTTCGGCCAAGGCGACGTTGTGCGTCACGACGACAAACGTCTGACCGAACCTGTCCCGCAAGTCCCAGATGAGGTCATGCACGGCCTCACTCGTCCTACGGTCCAGGTTGCCGGTTGGCTCGTCCGCGAGAACCACGCGCGGTTCGTTCACCAGGGCGCGCGCCAGGGCCACCCTCTGCCTTTCGCCCCCCGACAGCTTCGGCGGCCGGTGCGTCAGTCGGTCTTCGAGACCCACGCGCACGAGTAGCTCTCTCGCCCGGTCCTGTGCGTCCGACGCGGTCATGCCCGCCACCATCCCGCCGATCGCGACGTTCTCCTGCGCGCTGAATTCCGCCATCAGATGGTGGAACTGGAAGACGAAGCCGATCTCCTGGCTACGAAACTTGTCGAGCTCGCTGGGTGGCAACGAGGTCACGTCGCGGCCCTCGAACAGCACGCTGCCGGACGTTGGGCTGTCCAGCCCGCCGAGGAGATGCAGCAGCGTGCTCTTGCCAGCGCCCGACTCTCCGACAACCGCCAGCACCTCGCCCTCGTCGACCGAGAGCGTGAGGCCACGGAGGACCGCCACCTCGTCGGCACCGTCCACGAAGGTTTTTACCAGATTCTCGACGTGGATGAAAGCCGCGCGGTCACTCATATCGCAGCGCCTCCACCGGGTGCAGCGCCGCCGCGCGACTCGCGGGGATGAACGACATGGCCCAACACATCACGAGAGTCAGCGCGTCGACCAGCAGTATGAACCGCCAACTCAACAGCACTGGCACATGTTCGATCTGGTACACGTCTCCTGGCAGCTCGAGCTCGAGGAGCCGCACCAACATGCAGATCACGAGGCCGAGCGTCGTGCCGACCACGACCCCCACCACGCCGATGACGGCCCCGTGCAGCATGAAGATTCCGCGCACACCGGCGCTTCCCGCGCCCATCGCACGGAGGATGCCAATCTCGCGCGTCTTCTCCCGCACGAGCATGACGAGGGCGATGGCGATGCTGAATCCCGCGACAAGGACGATCGCCCCGAAGATAACCATGGCGCCGATCTTCTCGAGACGCAGCCAGTAGAAGAACGTGCCACGCATCTCCTGCCAGGTGCTGGGACGGTACAGCAGCCCGTGTCGGGCGAGTATCTCGTCCTTAACGTCGCCGGCCAGGTCAGCGTGCTCCGCACGGATCTCCACCTGACTGGCGTTCCCGGTCATGTCGAACACGTCCTGCGCGGCTGAGAACTCGACATAGGCCACGCTCGAGTCGATCTCGTACAGCCCAGACTGGTAGATGTCGACCACGACGAAGTTGCGCACCACTGGGAAGAACTGCCCGTCCTTCTCGCGGAAGGTCGCGTACATTATGATCGGGTCGCCAACAGTAACGGCCAGTCGGCGCGCCAGGCCGGAACCGACGATGATGCCGCCCTTGACGGTGTCACCCTCGGCCCCGATCGCGGCCAACCGATTCAGCCCGTCCCGCAGCAGTTCTTCGCGGTCAAACTTCAGCTCCCCGCTGCTGAGGTACTCCTCCACGCGCGCGACCGTTCCCGCGCGCGAGGGATCCACGCCACGCACCTGAGCGCCCGCCCGTCGGCGTTTCGACGACCGGTTCTGTAGCAGCACTTCGGTGACGACGGTTGGGGTCGCGGCGACGACGCCCGGGATGTCCGACACGGAGTCGATGAACTCCTCGTAGTCGGTGAACGTCGCTCCCGCCTTCCACACAACGACATGCGCCTCGGAGCCCAGGAGTCTGCCGCGCAACGCTTCCTCGAGCCCGCTCCAGATCGAGTAGGCGACTACGAGCACAACGATGCCGAGGACGACGCCGACGATGGACATGACGGTCTGGAACGGCTTCGCTCGTAGGTAGCGCCAGCCGATGAAGAGTTCGTAGTGGGTCACTGGCGCCCTCGCCGGAGTTGCCGGTAGTTCGGGTTGGCGCCTACGTGCGCATCTGTGGGAACAGGATCACGTCGCGAATGCTCGGCGAGTCGGTCAGCAGCATGACGATGCGGTCAATCCCAACGCCCAGTCCGCCAGTGGGCGGCATGCCGTATTCGAGGGCGCACACGAAGTCTTCGTCGAGCACTTGCGCCTCCTCGTCGCCGGCTTCTAGCAGCGCAGCCTGCTCCTCGAAGCGCGCGCGTTGGTCGTCAGGGTCGTTGAGTTCCGTGTACGCGTTCCCAAGCTCCATCCCCATCGCGAACGGCTCGAAACGCTCGACGAACCGTTCGTCGTCGCGCTTCTTCTTCGCGAGCGGCGACGTCTCGATGGGGTAGTCGAAGATGATCGTGGGCTGGATCAGCGTCGGCTCGACGGCGGCGTCGAACAACTCGGCCACCAGGAGACCCCAAGACGTGGAGTGGTCTTGCACCTCGACGTCGCGACCTGCCAGAACAGCGCGCAGCCCATCGGCGTCCAGCGCCATCACGTCGACGCCCGTCGCCTCCTCGATGCTGGCTGCCATCGACACACGCCGCCACGGGGGCGCGAAGTCCAGCGTCTCGTCTTGGAACGGCGCCTGCGTCGTGCCGTTTACGGCAATCGCCGCGTCCGCAACGAGCCCCTCGATGAGATCCATCATCGTCTCGTAGTCGGCGTACGCTTGGTACACCTCCATGAGCGTGAATTCGGGGTTGTGCGAGCGGTCCATGCCCTCGTTGCGGAAGTCCTTGCAGAACTCGTAGACGCGCTCCAGGCCGCCGACCACGAGCCGCTTCAGGTAGAGCTCGTCGGAGATTCGCAGGTAGAGAGTGCGGTCCAGCGTGTTGTGGTGCGTCGTGAACGGCCGCGCGCTCGCCCCACCGTAGAGCGGCTGCAAGATGGGCGTCTCGACCTCAAGGAAGTTGCGTCCGTTGAGGTAGTCCCGCATGGCCTGCATGATGCGCGTACGCTTGCGGAACGTCTCGCGGACATCGGGGTTGGCGATGAGATCGATGTACCGCTGGCGGTAGCGCGTTTCGACATCCGTCAGACCGTGCCACTTCTCTGGAAGCGTCTGCAGCGCCTTGGTGACCATCGTGATGGACTGGACTTCGACGGTTATCTCGCCCGTGCGCGTGCGGAACACGGTACCTGAGACGCCGACGATGTCGCCTATGTCGAAGAGGCGCTTGAAGTCGTCGTAGGCATCCGCGCCGACGTTGTCCCGCCGCACGTATATCTGGACGTCACCGGTGGCGTCTCGAAGGTGCGCGAACGACGTCTTGCCGTGCAGGCGGCGTGTCATCATGCGCCCAGCGACACAGACGTCGCCGCTGTCTTCGATCACCTCGGTGTCGCCGTGTTCGGCGTGGATGGCCGCCGCGCTGTGCGTGGGGTCGAACATGTAGCGGTAGGGGTCGACGCCGTCGGCGCGCAAGTCAGCGACCTTCTGCCGCCGTTGCGCGACCAGATCTCCGGGTTCTTCGCTCACCGTCGGTCCTCGCCTTCGAGCCGGGGTTTCACCGGATTCTGGTGGATGTAGGGGGTCCGTGGGCGTCTGGCGAATGTTACTTGACCCCCTAAAGTGAAGGCAAGGACGGCCCCGGCTGGCAACCGACCGGTCGACTTCGTTGGGCTAGCCAGCCGACCGATGGAGCCAGATACGCGGGCGCCCGACAGCATCCAATGCGTGTGCGGCCGCCAACGGTCGATGCTACGCTCGTCGCCTACACCGCTCACGGAGCTCTTAGGGAGGCAGGGACGCGCATGATCCTCGTAGACGCGCACATGCACATCTGGGACAGGATCGACGGCCGCATCGGCGCGGACAGCGTCGTGCCCACGGGCGCCGGGAAGACGCGCATCGGCGACACGGAGGTACTCATGATGCCGCCGGGGTTCCTGGACTCGCGCGTGCCTGCCGAGACCGCCATCGCGTACTTCGACGACGCTGGGGTGCACGTCGGCGTCGTCGTGCAGGAGTACATGGACGGCAGCCAGAACGAGTACCTCGTGGACGTGATGCGCCGCTACCCGGATCGGTTCTTCTGCCACGCGCTGCTTGACTTCTACAACCCCACCGGCTGTATGGACGACTATGCGCGGATCAAGAGCATGGGCTACCGGGGCGTGAAGGTTCCCGCTGGCCATCTATGCGCCGCAGATCCACGCGTCCGCATCGACGACCCAGAGATCATGAGGGTGTACGGGGCGATGGAGGCGGACGGCATGGTCCTGTCTGTGGACCTCGCCGAGGGCGCCGCGCAGGTGGCGGAGTTGTCCAGCATCGCACACGCGCATCCTGGCCTCTCCATCGTCCTAGGACACTTCGCGATGGCGAACCGCCCGGAGTGGCTGGACCAGTTGGCGCTGTGTAAGCTGCCGAACGTCTACGTTGAGTCGGGCGGCATCTGCTGGCTGTTCCGCGACGAGGGCGTTGAGTTCGCCGGGGCTCAGGAGGCGATCCGTCAGGCGCGGGAGGAGGTCGGCGCGGACAAGCTGATGTGGGGCAGCGACCTACCTCGCACGATGGTGGACTTCACCTACCGGCAACTCCTGGACTTCGCGCGTTACGGTTGCGACTTCTTCACGGCGGCCGAGAAGGCGGGCTTCCTCGGAGGCAACGCGGCGCGGGTCTACGGCTTGGATCCCGACGTGCCGGCGCGCGAACCGTTGCCGCTCATCACTGCTTAGGGGGTGACAATGCGTCGTAGCGCCGCGGCCTTGGCGCTCGCGCTTCTGGCGACCGGCGGGGCCGCCGACATCGATCAGACGTCGAACGTGCTCCTCGCGCTGGTCGACATCACTACGAAAGACGGCGCCGTCGTCGAGTACGTGGCGGCCATCTCGCGTGCCATCACGCTCAGCGATGTGACGGCCGACGGCCTCTACGTCATCCGCACGCGTCCGAACGGCCAGGAGGTGCTCCTTCCTTACCTCTTCGACGAGGAGTTCGTGTGGTTGGAGCCGAGCACGGGGCGGCGCATGTCCGTGTCCAAGGGCGTGCGCGGCGAGCTCCCGGGGCTCTACGGATACGGCGCCTACTACCTGCGGGACATCACGGGCGCCGCCGACCCTCCTTACGTGGAGGCCGAGCTGGCAGTCAACGAGGACGGCAGGCGGATTCTTCTGCACGAGAAGGTCTTCAGAGCGCGGTACGAGATGCTCGATTACGCGCCGCTTTACGATGGAGTGCTGTCGGCCTTGCGTGGTGAGTTCGCCGTGAGCACCGGTCGCGACGCGCCGGGGCCGGCACGTCTGGCCCTGGCTGAGATCGCGCGCTTCGCGCTGGTGCACGAGCCCTCAGAGGCCCGACTAGACGCGTTACGCGCCGCCGAGGGTCACTGGCGCGACAGCGTCAAGACCACGGATCCCGACAGCCGCGCGTACACGTGGTACCACGACGTCGTCGGCTCCGCTCCTGTCGCCGAGTGGCCGTTCCGGCGGTGGCGCATGACGCCCTGAAGCAGTGAAGGGCGCCCGCGTGAGCGCCCCACGCCGCATCTCGTATCATGCCTTGCTCAAACGCTCACGCCCGCATCGGCGAGTATCTGCCCCGCCGGCACGTTCGACCCCAACGTGACGCGCACACCAAGCCGTTGGTCTGGGCCGCCGCTGTGTTCTACCGACGTTGGGGCCCCACCGAACACGTCCGCAGCAGCAGCCGTGACGTCTGCCGCCAGAGCGGCGGCGGTGTCGTCCTGGTTCGGGTACGCCGCGCGGTCGTTGACGATGACGTCCGCGCGGTCGGTGCGCACGCGGATGGGGCAGTCGTCCTCACCCTCGAGGTCGTCGACGAGCTGTAGGGTCGTCCGAAGCGCCGATGCGATGCGCTCGGACGCGCTTCCCTCCAGCTCGCCACGGTGGCTGTAAAGCACGCCGAGCTCGCCCTTGCCGGCGTCCACGCTGAATTGGGCGTCGTCTCCTACGATCATCACGATGGGACCGGACGGAATGTGCGCGTAGTCCGCGATGTCCATCCACCGCTCCTCGTCCTTCAGCCAACGGGTGAATATGGCTGTGTACGCGGCGTGGTCGGAGTCTTCTGGGTTCGTGATTGGGAGCTTGATGTCGACTCTGTTCAGGCTCATTGCCCTGCCTCACGGAAAGACCGGGGCGAGAGTCTCCCGCCCCGGTCGTCTGCGTCTGTGCTTGGAACGCGCTACGCCTTGCGGATCACGAGACGGTAGTGCTCGCCGATCTTCTTGGTGTCCACGATCTCGTGCCCGTCGTTGCCCAGGCTCGCGGGAACGTTGCGGATCGGCTCGCCGTCGTCGATGGTGATCTCGAGCAGCTGGCCGGACTCCATCTGCTCCAGGCGCAGCTTCGTGCGCACGTAGTTGTAAGGGCACTCGACGCCCTTGAGGTCCATGCTGTCGACGATCTCCTCGACCGCCTCCGCAGGAGCAGCCGGCGCGGCGGGCGTGGTCGCGGCGGCAGGCTTCGCAGCCTTCGCCTCTTCCTCCTGCACCTGCATGCGCCCGTAGACCGTCTGCGCCTGCTCGACGAAGAGCGTCGCTTCTTCGATGGCGAAGTGCGCGGCTTCCTCGTCGGCGGCGGACGTGTCCTCGGCGAGCCATTTGTCGAGGAACTCCGCGAAGGGGTTCCAGAACTGGCCCGTCTCGACGAACAGCTCGGTGAAGCTCTTGACGCTCTCCTCGGTAGCTCCGGGTCGCAGTCCTCGGGTCGTCAGGAGCGCCTCGGTCGCGCGCACCATGGCCTTCGTCGTGAGTTCCGCCGTCTCGGGATACTGCTCCTTCTCGAAGCGCAGCGCGGCCTCGTAGAGGAAACGATCCGCGTCGGTCAACATAAACTCAACGAGGTCCACGAGCTCGCCGGCGCACTCGCCCTGTCCTGATTGCAGCGAGAACTCACGGGTCTGCAGCCAGTCGACGTAGAAGCTGGCGTCGTCGTCGAACTCGGGCAGCACGTCGTACTCGGTGAGGATCTCCTTGATCCGCTCCTTACCAAGACGCCGCACGAACACCGCGAACGACTCCTTCTCCTCGGCCTGCGCGCGGTAGACGTCCAGCAGCCGCTCCACGAGCTCGGGAGCCTTCTTGGACGGCACCTTGCCGATGGCCAGGCCATACGACCGGGCGTTGGCGGCCTGCTCGCCGCCCAGGACGACCTGGAAGTGAGGAGCGACGTGCCCGCCGTGCCGCCGCGCGGAGCCGAAGAACCCGATGTCAGCGATGTGGTGCTGACCGCACGAGTTCGGGCACCCGCTGATCTTGATGCTCAGGTGGCGAACATCATCGAACTCCTCGCCGTCGAGGTTCGTGCGCAGCTGCGCGGCCAGGCCGCGAGACGAGGCAATGCCCAGCTTGCAGGAGTCCGTGCCGGGGCAAGCCAGGACGTCGGAGAGCCCCTCGGCGCCAGGGCTGCCGAGCTCCAGCTCGACCAAGTCGTTGTAGAGGTCGATCAGATCGCCGTTGCTGACCCAGCGCAGAACGAGGTTCTGTGGCACTGTCAGGCGGACAGTGTCCTTGATGTACTTCCGGCTGACCCGTGCCAGGGCGCGGAACTGGTCGGCGGTGATGTCGCCCAGCGGCAGCGTCACCTGCACGATGGAATAGCCCTTGTCACGCTGAGGCGTGACGTTGGCGGCGTACCAACGGTTGAAGCCCTCTGGACGGGCGTCGCCGTTGAGCGCCGATGGCGGCTTGAGCGGCGACTCCTCGGTGTCCTGGAGGTGATTCAGGTACTCGGTCCAACGTGGGTCGAAGTCCAGCTTCTCGCGTTCTTCATACACCAGACGACGGAACTCGTCGATGCCGAGTTTGGCGATGAGGAACTTCATGCGCGCCTTCATGCGGCGCTTCCGCTCGCCGTGGTCTGAGAAGACGCGACCCATCGCCTGCGAGATTGGCAGCAGCTCCTCAACGGGCAGGAACTCGTCCAGCACCTTCGCCTGGTGCGGTACCGCGCCGAGCCCGCCGCCTACGAACATCTTGAAGCCACGCTGTAGCTCGCCGTCGACTTCGCGCACGCGCGCGACGGCGCCGATGTCGTGCATGATACCGAGGCCGCACGGCTCGTCCTCGCAGCCAGAGAAGGCTATCTTGAACTTCCGGCCGAAGTCCTGGAGGTCAGGATGCCTCAGCAGAAAGTACGTGAGCGCCTTGGCGTACGGCGTTACGTCGAACGCCTGGTCGGTGCAGACCCCAGCCTTTGGGCACCCCGTGACGTTGCGCACGACGTTGCCGCACGCCTCTGCCGTGGTGATTCCCACGCCGGCGAGACGCTGCATCAGGGCGGGCGTGTCCTCGATCTTGACGTAGTGGTATTGGATATCCTGGCGCGTCGTTACGTGGGAGATTCCGTCAGCGAATTCCTCGGCGCAGTCCGCTAGCTCCTCCATCTGCTCCGCAGTGACCGCCCCGTATGGGATCTTGATGCGGATCATCTGAACGCCCTCTTGGCGCTGGCCGTACACGCCGTGGCGCAAGCGGAACTCCGTGAACACGTGCTCCGCGATATCCCCGCTGCGGAAGCGGCCGAGTTCTATCGCGAATACGTCCAGGTCGCGCTGGATCTCAGGCGGGATGTTCTTGAAACGCTCCGACAGAGCACGATTCGCAATGTCTTGAGCCATGTAGTGGACCTCTTTCACGCTCTAGTGCAGGCTCAGAGCTACGGCAACGCAATACCGTACTATAAGCCGCCGCAGAAAACGAAGTCAACACGCGACCGTCGCGCCTCGCGGGGCGGTCTGACGCGCCGTTTGTGCGGTCGCGCGCGGCCGGGTTACATTACACGCCGCACAACGCCCAGGCCGGCGGGCCGCGGCAGAGAAATCGCGGTCACCGACGGGCGGCCATGGGGAGACAGCAGTGTCCGTATTGACGCAGAGCGACAGAGAGCATTTCGCAGACCAGGGGTACGTCATCGTCCGTCAAGCGGTACCGAAGGAGAACTGCGACGCCGTCGTGGACGCGATCTGGGAATTCCTTGGCATGGACCGCGAGGACCCCGACGACTGGTACCGGGCGCCACACAAGCCTGGCGGCGGCATGGTCGAGATGTACCAGCACCAGTCGATGTGGGACAACCGTCAACATCCACGGGTGCACCAGGCGTTCGCCGACATCTGGGGCGACGAGAAGCTGCAGTGCAGCATCGACCGCGTGAACTTCAAGCCTCCTCCGCACCCGGAGCACCCTGAATGGGACCACAAGGGCTTCCGGCACTGGGACGCCGACACGTCCAAACTGCCCCTGCGCTTTGGCGTGCAGGGGGTGCTGTACCTGACCGACACCGCTGCGGACCAGGGCTCATTCCAGTGCATGCCCGGCGAGCACAAGCCGTTGCTGGACGAGGAGAACCCTTACCTGCCAGAGCTCGACCCGGACAAGTTCGTGCAGATTGAGGGCAAGGCCGGCGATCTTCTCATTTGGAACCGCGCGTTGGCGCACGGAAACGGCCACAACACATCGGACAAACCGCGGCTCGCGCAGTATATCTCGATGAGTCCGGGCCGCGCAGGGAACGAGGAACGCCGGCAACACAGAATCAAGTGCTGGCGCGAGCGGCTCTGCCCCGGTGGCCGCGCGTTCCCAGGCGATCCGCGCGGCTGGGAACACGAACACAATGAAACCGCTGAACTGACGCCGCTCGGCCGCAAGCTTCTTGGCCTGGACCCATGGGAATAGCCTGACAAATGCCTACGTTTACAGAAGCCGACCACGCGTTCTTCGAGGAGAACGGGTACGTCATCGCGCGCGAGTGCGTGCCCAAGCAGGTGTGTGACGCCGTCGTGGACGCCGTGTGGGAGTTCCTCGAAATGGACCGCGACGACCCTGAGGACTGGTATCGCGAGCCGCACAGCCCGGGCGCCGGCATGGTGCACATGCACCAGCATCAGGCGCTGTGGGACGCGCGCCAGGATCCCAACGTGCACCAGGCGTTCTCCGAGGTACTTGGCACGGAGAGGCTGTGGGTGTCCATGGATCGGGCGAACATGAAGCCGCCGCGCCACGCGGACCATCCTGAATGGGACCACCCTGGGTTCATGCACTGGGACACGAACACCGACAACCTGCCCGTGGGGCGTGGCGTGCAGGGGGTCGTGTATCTCACGGACACCGCCGCCGATCAGGGGTCCTTCCAGTGCATCCCAGGAGCGCACAAGTCGCTGCTGGACGAGGAGGACCCGTTCGTCCCCGAGCTGAACGAAGAGGACTACCAGCAGATCCCTGGTTCCGCGGGAGACCTGCTCATTTGGATGGTCGCGTTGCCGCACGGGAACGGTCACAACACTTCCGACAGGCCTCGGTTGGCGCAATATATCACTATGGGACGCGCGGGGCAGGACAACCAGGCTGCGCGCGACAACCGGGTCAAGCACTGGCGGGAACGCACGCCAGGAGGGTTCCCGGGCGACCCACGTCGGATCGAGGAAGACCACGGCACGACGGCGGAGCTCACGCCTTTGGGCCGGAAGCTGCTCGGCCTTGATCTCTGGGATTGAACGCCGACGACGCGCGTGCCATGATTCGACAGACAGTGGCGACGACAACGACGCAGGGAGAACCGACAACATGAGCGTTAGATTCGGCGTAGTCGGCCTCGGGATGGGCATGAACCGGTCGAACCAGATAGTCAGCACCGACGGCGCCGAGCTCGTCGCGGCGTGCGATCTGGACCAGGCGCGGCTGGACAGGGCGAAGGAGCAGTTCGGCTGCGACGGGCACACGGACTATGCGGAGATGCTCGCGCGCGACGACATTGACGTTATCTGGGTAATGCTTCCCAGCGGGATGCACGCACAGTTCGGCATCCTCGCCGCGGAGGCCGGCAAGCACGTCATCACGACGAAGCCGATGGACGTAACCGTCGAAGCCTGCGACGCGCTGACCGCCGCGTGCGACAAGGCGGACGTCAGGCTGCTTATCGACTTCGAGGAACGCTTCCGTCCGGCGAACCGCAAGATCAAGAAGGCGATTGAGGAGGGCCTTTTGGGCGACGTCATCCTCGGCGAGATCCGCCTGAAGTGGTGGCGTGGTGAAGGCTACTTCCACGGCTGGCACGGCACCTGGAAGCAGGACGGCGGCGGCTCGCTCGCAAACCAGGGCGTGCATCAGTTGGACCTGCTGCAGTGGTTCCTGGGCGATGTAGACTGCGTGTCTGGTCACTTCGGCGTGTACGGCGGCCACGAGCATCGCGAGGTCGAGACCGAAGACCTGCTTCACGCGCACGTGCAGTTCAAGAACGGCTCAGTCGGCGCGATTCTGACGACGACGACATGCCCGAAGCATCAACAGACGCAGGTGCAGGTACACGGCGTGAAGGGCGTGGTCGGCACCGGGCCGGACGTGTGGGAGTTCGTGGACGACGGCGTAGACGTTGAGATCGACGACGGGCCGCGCAACACCACCGAAGACTGCCTCAGCGTGCTGAACGACGGCACGGAGCCGGCCTGCGGCGGAGACGAAGGGCGCAAGACGGTGGAGCTGTTCAACGCCATCTACCAGTCGGGCCGTGAGAAGCGCGAAGTCAGCCTTCCGCTGTAGTCGTCAACGACGCGTCGCCAAGCGCGCACGCGAACCGGAGTGATATGGCAACGATGAGACCCAGGCCCACCGTCGACTTCGAAGTCACGCTCACGGACGACCAGGTCGCGTTCTATCGCGAGCAGGGGTATCTCAGCATCGACCGCATCACCACCGACGAGGAGGTGGAGTGGCTGCGTGAGGTATACGACCATCTGTTCGGGAACAGGATCGGCGAGGAGGACGGGGCGTATTTCGATCTAGGTGGGCCACGGGCTCACTCCGGCCGGGAAGTGCTGCCACAGGTACTTGGGCCGGAACGTGTGTTCCCCGAGCTCCGCGAAACAGCGCACTTCACGAACGCGCGTCGGCTGTCGGCGCAGTTGCTGGGTCTGCCGCTGGACGAGGTGAACGGCGGAGGACACATGATCCTCAAGCCGGCAGACTACGGCAGCGCCACGCCCTGGCATCAGGACGAGGCGTACTGGGGCCCGAACGTTATACACGAAGGCCTCAGCGTATGGCTGCCACTGGATCCGGCGACCGTGGACAGCGGCTGCATGCAGTTCATCCCGGAGTCGCATGTGTCGGAGGACGTCGTCGAGCACCGGCACATCAACGATGACCCGCTCGTGCACGGGCTCGTCACCGACCACGTCGACGCCAGCAAGGCGGTCGCGTGTCCTCTTGACCCCGGCGGCGCGACCTTCCACCACTGCCGCACACTGCACTACGCCGCGCCGAACACCACGGGCCGCGAGCGAAGGGCGTACATCACCGTGTTCAGCGCCCCGCCTCGACGGCGCGAGGTACCCATTGCGCGTCCGTGGATTGAAGCCGAGGCCGAGGCGCTAGCGAAGCTGGACTCGCTCGCCCGACCCGACGCGTAGCACCGTGCGTAGGATGCTCAATGAAGATTTCCGCCGTTCGCGTCTTCCTCGTGAAGCGGCTCGTGATCGTGCGCGTTGAGACCGACGCGGGCGTGACCGGCTACGGCGAGTGCAGCGCCATGAATCCCAAGGTCATCAGGTCCGTGGTAGCGGACTCGCTGGCGCCACTGCTCATGGGCGAGAACCCACTGGAGATCGAGGGGCTCTGGGAGAAGATGTACGTCTCGACGTACAAGCTCCGGGGCCAGGCTCAATCCATGGGCATCAGCGGCGTGGACATCGCGCTCTGGGACATCCTCGGCAAGACGCTAGACACGCCCGTATACCAGCTCCTGGGCGGCAAGTACCGAGCCCGCATCCGCATGTACGCGAGCTCCGTCGCGCGCGGTCTCGATGTGCCGCAGTCGGCGGCGAAGGCCCGCGCGTACATCGACTCGGGCTTCACGGCGGTGAAGGTGAAGGTAGGAACCCGGTGGGGGTTCGACGACCTGCCGGACACGGCCGTCGCGACGGCGACAGCCATCCGCGATGCCATCGGCCCGGACGTCGAGCTGATGGTGGACGCGAACTCCGCCTATTCGGCTCACACGGCAATCCGCATCGGCCGGAAGCTCGAGGCCCTCGACGTGTTCCACTTCGAGGAGCCTACGCCGTTCCACGACATCGGCGCCATGGCGCAGATCGCCGACGCGCTCGACATTCCCGTCGCTGGCGGCGAGCAGGACCACACGCGCTATCGCTTCCGCGAGATCCTCGAGCAGGGCGCCGCCGACATCCTCCAGCCGGACGTCATCAAGGCCGGCGGCCTCTCCGAGTGCAAGAAGATAGCCGCGATGGCGGACGCCTTTGGACGTCCCGTGACGCCGCACAACACCAACCGCACGATCGGCATGGCGGCGACGCTGCACTTCCTCGCCTCGACACCCAACGCCCGCTACTCGCACGAGTGCACGATCCTGCCTGACACTCCGCAGAACCCGATCCGCGACGCCGTGCTGCGTGAGCCGTTCCGCGTGGTTGACGGCCACATCGCCGTGCCGGAAGGCCCTGGCCTTGGCATCGTGGTCGACGACGCCATACTCGAGGAGCACGGCGCGTAGCTCACATGGGCGCGATGCGGCGCGAGCCGACGTCGGTGGACGACAGCACCTGCGCGTCGAAGCTCGCCTGCACCAGCTCGTGCCGTATGTGGGCGTGGTCCGGGCTGTCCCACAGGTCGTCGAATTCCCAAGGATCCTCTTGCAGATCGTACAGCTCGCCGATGCCCTGAGTGTGATAGTTGCACAGCTTGTAGCGGCGATTGCGGTACATTGTGGCGAACGTGCCGCCACCCCCGGTGAATTGCGTGTCGAGCGCGTCGAAGTACTCGCATCGCACGAAGTCACGGTGCTCGCCTGGGTCGGCGTCGCCCTCCAGGATCGGAATCAGGCTGCGTCCTTGCATGTATTCCGGCTGCGACAAGCCGGCGGCCTCCATGACCGTCGCCGGGAGATCCAGCAGCTCTACGAGCGCGTCGCTGACGACTCCCGGCTGGAACCGACCCGGCCATGCCATGATGAGCGGCACGCGCACCAGTCCCTCGTAGAACCGACAGCCCTTGTACATCAGCCCATGGTCACCCAGCGTCTCGCCGTGGTCGCTCGTGAAAATGATGAGCGTGTTGTCGCGCGCCCCGGTGGCGTCAAGGTGGGCAAGAACGCGCCCGAATTGCTCGTCGAGCTGCTCGATCATCGCGTAGTAGCGGGCCTGCTTGGCCCGGGCGTCGTGCTCATCCGGGGTCCGAACCTGGTCCTGGAACTCGACGTCGGAGAGCTTCGCCTGTTGCTCGACGTCGCTCTCGCGGTAGTACGGTCCAGGCATGTCTGCCGCGTCGTAGCGGTCGGCGTACTCCTTCGGCGGGATGAACGGCGGGTGTGGGTCGTAGATGTTCACGCACAGCAGCCACGGGCCTTCGCGCTCCTGCTCGATGAACTCAATGGAGCGGTCTGACGCCCATTTCGTCTGGTGAAGGTGCGGGCGCACTCCCTCGTCGCTCTGCCGCATGGCGTCAAGGTCGCCGCCCTGCTCGCGCACCCAGTCCCCGTAGTCGTGGCCTTCCGCCCAGTCGTCGCGCGGCGCGTGGCTGAACTCCCAGTAGCTGAACCCGTCGTCGAGGCGGGGCTCCGTCCTGTGTCCAGAGCTCGTCAGGTGGAACTTGCCGACCATGCCGCAGTCGTACCCGCTGTCCGCGATCAGCTTGCTCACAAGCGGGGGTGACGACGGGAACGTGTCGTTGCCGTTCCGCGTGTTGTGCACGCGGGTGGGGTACATGCCGGTCATGAAGCTGGCGCGGCTGGGCGTGCAGATGGGGCTCTGGCAGTAGGCGTGCGTGAAGGCGACGCCCTCCCGCGCGAGCCCGTCGACGACTGGCGTGCGGACATGCGGATGCCCGAGCGCAGCGATGGTGTCGAAGCGCTGCTGGTCGGTGCAATACCAGAGGATATTCGGTCGCTCGTCGCTCATTCGGCTCTCCCGCGAGTACGCTGTCGCTTCCGCCACGCGTCCGAGCCTGGTATATAGCACACCGCAGCCAACGACTCATGGGGAGGTACGAATGGCGCGGCTCACAGCGGCGGACAGGAAGCGGTTCGCGGAAGACGGCTACATCATCGTTCGCGGCCTGCTGGCCCCGGAGGACGCGCGCGAGGGGCTGGACCTCGTGTGGGAGCACATGCCCAAACACGCCGAGGGCGTGGACCGCGCCGACCCAGCCACCTGGGTCGACAAGCCGGGCGGCAACATCCCAGACGTCGGTCAGACACCATACGCCAAGCGGATCGTCAACGAGACCGCCGTGTTCGACGTGGCGGAGGAGCTCGTCGGGGAAGGCGCGCTGCGCAAGGGCGGCGGGTTCCTCGCCAAGCCGAACTTCCCGCGGTCGAACAAGGAGTGGAAGCCGGCGCGCGGGCACCTGGACGGCTATCCCGCAGGCAGCAACGGCGTCACGCTGGGCACGGTGGGTCTGTTCACGGTCGCCGCAACGATGTACGTAAGCAGCGTCAAGCCACGGGGCGGCGGATTCACCGTGTGGCCAGGCAGCCATCATCGTCACGCTGAGTACTTCCGCACGTACCCGCTGGACGTGAATGGCGCGGACGGCCTCCACGTCGACCACGGCGCAGGCGTTGAGTTCGTCGGCGAGCCGGGCGACGTGTGCTTCTGGCACCACTGGCTGTGGCACACCGCGGGCATGAACGCAGGGGACGACATCCGCCTCGCCCTCATCACGCGATACAGCTTGCAGGACATGGACCCGGTGCGCAGCGGCACTGCGGACGGCGACGTGTGGAAGGGGTGGCAGGCGCCGACGGCGTGACGCTGGCGTCCGCCTCAGACCACGTTGCGGGGATCCTCCCGCGACGCCTCTTCCAGGCGGCCGTCGGTCACCAGCTCGTCACGGTACTTGAGCATGTTGGCGAGGTAGTGCTCGCGGGTAAGTTGCTCCGCGTCCTCGTGGTCGGTGAGGACGCACTCGCGGCAGAACGCGCCTATCTTCTCGATGCCGCGCGCGATCTCACGGTCGGCGAGTCGTTCGTCCTCGTCCTCGAGGGCGATTTCCGCTCTCGCGATGGCGTTCATCATGAGGATGTAGCCCTTGTGCTGGTAGACCTTCCACGCCATCTCGTCCTCGGCGTAACGGATGGCCCACGCGCACACGGTGAGGTTCTCGTCGGTGTCCCTCTTGACGTCCGACCAGCGGTCCAGCCCCGAGAAGAACAGGTAGCGCAGGTAACGGTCGTAGGACTCGGCGAAGAGGAGCGCCCAGTCCTCCTCGTCCATGACGAAGCCGGCGTCGGCGCCACTGTCTGCCTTGTGCGCTCGCAGCTTGTCGCGCACCAGGTTGAAGTAGGAGTCGTAACCCTCAATGCGCCGGCCGTCGGGCCTGCCGGTGACATACAGGCGCGAGACGTTGAAGGCGTTCGCTTGCACGACGACGACCTCGCGGCCGTCGTCTCGGCGCAGGACGCGGATCTGGGTATCTTCGTCGTATTCCAGCACGGCGAGAGCGCCATCCAGCGCCTCGATCGCCAGGTCTGGGCGAGAGCGGGAGTTCTTGGACATGGGTGAAGAGTCTCCAAGTGGCATCCCCGAAAGCGTAGCGCAGCGATGGTGTCGCGTGCAATCTCGGCCGGGCGCGAGCGATGCCCGGCCAGCATGGGGCCGCTCCGCAGGCCGCCGCGGTATGGCGACGGCGCCGCAAGTCGCGCGTGTCGCTATTCCAGATAGGAGCAGATCGTGGACATGACGTTCCCCGCTCGCGAATGGACTCGACTGGAGCCGGCCGACGTGGGCCTGCGGGCCGACAGGATCGAGGAGCTCCGCCGCGGCGTGGCCCGCGCTGCGGCGGACGCTCCCTACCGGTGGGTCGTCACGCGACACGGTTACCTCGTCGCGGAGTGGGGACAGGGCATGCCCGCCGACCGGCCGATCAACCAGTCCTCGTCGGGGAAGTCTTACTATTCCAGCGTCCTAGGGATCGCGGTGGACGAGGGAGTCATCGAAGGGCTGGACGCGCCTATCCACGACTACTACCCGGAGTTCATGGACGTAGGGGAGGGCGAAGGACCGAAGCCCGGGCGACACGCGTTCCCTGACAACCGCGACATCACGTTCCGGCAGCTCATCGGCAACACGTCCGGCTACATGAAGCCCGGCGAAGCCCCGGGCCGCGTGTTCCACTACCAGACGTACGGCATGAACATCCTGACGAACGGCATCGCGACGGCGTATGGCCTGTATGACAGTCAGGAGCCAGACCGACTGCCGGGGTTCGCGCGGCTCATCGAGGACCGCATGCGCGACCCCATCGACGGCCGATGGCAGCACTTCTACACCGACTTCGACCATCCACCGCAGGCCAAGAAGCACATCTTCGGGCACTCGCTCCGCGTGTCCTCGACCGCGCGGGACACGGCGCGAGCAGGCCATCTCTGGCTTAACGGCGGGTCGTGGGCGGGCAAGCAGGTCGTGCCGGCCGAGTACATGCGAGCCGCCACCGCCACGAACGCGGAGGTCCTGGCCAACGCGCCCGACACCGACTGGAAGTACGGCCTCGGGTTCTGGGTCAACGACCATGGCAAGCAGTGGCCAGACGTTCCCCGCGACTCGTTCGCGGCCCTCGGCGCCGGCGCGAAGATGATCTGGGTCTGCCCCAGCCTCGGCCTCGTCGCCAGCGCCAACCCAGGCGTGTGGAACCACCTCAAGCACGAGGACGACCGCACCGCGCTGCAAAACGAGCTACTGATTATCCTGTGCGACGCGGTGTCGTGACGGCTGATTGACACTCCGTCCACCGCGACATACACTTCGCGACGGCATGCCGGAGAAGCACTTCCGACTGAAAGGACGCCCATGGGCCTCGAGCTTGGCTGCAGCACTATCCTCTATGGTGGACATTCGCTCAATACGGCACTACAGCGAATTGCCGGTATCGGCTACACGTCCGTCGAGCTATGCGCGATCGGCGGTATGGCGCCGCACATCGAGCCGGACGCGCTCCGCGCCGAGGTCGTGGCGATGCGCGCGATGTTGGCGCAGCATGGTCTCGCCGCTGAATCCATCGGAGCCAGCGGCCGCATCAGCGACCCCGATGTGTTCAAGCGGCTCCTCGACAGCGCCGCCGCGCTCGGGGCGGGAGCTATCTCCACCGGTCCTCCTGGGAAAGCCGACGACGAGGACGACTTCAAGGCGGCCGTGGACTACGTCAGCGAGCTCGGCGAGTACGCCAAGAGCGTTGGCGTGAAGATCAGCATCAAGCCACACGTTGGCGGCAGCGTCTACAGCACGCCAACGGCGAGCAGGTTCATGAGCATGGTCGACGGCGACGCCATCGGCCTGAACTGGGACGCCTCGCACATCTGGCGCACCGACGCCGAGGAGGATCCCGTCGCGTCGGTCCAGGAGCTCGCGCCGCACATCGCAACGCTGCGCATTCGCGACACGCTCGGCCGCGAGAAGCCCATCGGCCCGGTGGCCAACCAGATCCCCGGTGGCGGCGCGCTTCCGTTGGCGGACATCGCCGCCGCGATGCGCGATGTTCCACAGACCGACTGCGCCGTCGTCGAGATCGTGGGGACCAAGGAGCTGCCCCTGGCGGAGGTCGACGACGTCGCACAGCGCACCTACGACGGTCTGTCGCCCTACTTCGACAACTAGGCGAGACCGTCTGCACGGACCCGTACCCGACACCGGCGAGCCCTGGGCTCGCCGTTGTCGTGCTCGCAGCGCGCGCGGCGCTACGCGTCCTTGCGCTCAAGGAGCTCGATCTCGTATCCGTCCGGGTCGTCTACGAAGCCCATCTTGTTCCCGGCGGCGAACTTCTCCCGCCATCCGTCCGGCCAGATTTCGAGGCCGTCCTTCTCGAGCTTGTCGCAGAAGGCGATCAGGTCGGGCACGCCGATGGCGAAGTGCATCAGATCCTCGGGCACCGCGAGCTCATAGTCGGGCGAGTAGGTGAGTTCGACCGCGTGCTCGTTCCCCGGCAGCGTTAGGAACGCTATCTCGTTGCCCGCAGGCGAGTTTGGGTTGCGGTGGCTCAGCTCGAAGCCGAGATGCTTCGTGTAGAACTCGATACTGTCGTCAAGGTTGCTCACGCGGATGCGCGTGTGCATCAGAACTGCCATTGGCATCGCCCTTCTGCTAGTGCTGGTGGTGGCGCCCGCGGGCGCGCCGGGTGTGAGTATAACTACGGCGCGACCGACGCGTAAACACGCCGCTCGCGGCGAAGCGTTGCCCGTCTCGCTGGGATTGCCTATGCTAACCGCGCTACCGGAGAGCCCGACGCGCCCAGGCTTGCCGCCGAGGACGCGCCGCCACGCAGAGACAGGATACGGCACATGAGCAGTCCGAGGATGGCGATGATCGGCATGGCGGTGATGGGCAGCAACTTTGCCCAGAACTTCGCCGACAGCGGCTTTGACATCGCGATGTACAACCGCACCGACGCGCGCACGCAGGAAGCTTACGACGCCATCCCTGACACCGCGCCTCACAAGGAACGCCTCCATCCCGTCATCGGCGACCTGCGCCAGCTCGTGGACCTGGTCGGCGCCGACGGCACGTACTTTGTCATGGTGCAGGCTGGGGCCACGCAAAGCGTGCTGGATGAGCTCGTGCCGATGCTCACGACCGACGCCGTAGTCGTCAACTGCGCGAACGAGAACTGGCGCATCACCGAGACGATGGCGGCGGACCTGGACGGCAAGGTGGACTTCTTCGGCATGGGCGTCTCCGGCGGCGAGGAGGGAGCGCGGCGCGGCCCTTCGATGATGCCCGGGGGCCCTTCGCAGGAGGTATACGACGCTCGACTGAGCGAGGCGCTGGACGCGGTGGCCGCCAAGGCTGGGGACGGCGAGCCGTGCGTAACGTACATTGGCAAGCGCGGCGCCGGGCACTTCGTAAAGATGGTCCACAACGGCATCGAGTACGGGGACATGGAACTCATCGCCGAGTCGTACGACCTCATGCGCAAGGGCCTGGGCATGTCCGCGCGGGAGATCGGCGACGTCTTCGCCCGCTGGAACGAGGGCGCCCTGAAGTCGTACCTCATCGAGATATCCGCCGAGGTGCTCCACCAGCCCGACGCGCAGGCTGACGGCAGCCTGGTCGACTACATCCTCGACCGCGCGCGCATGAAGGGCACCGGCACGTGGACGATCCAGAACTCGTTGGACTTCGACTCCGGCGTATACCCGGTGCCGACCATCTACGCCGCCGTCGAGACGCGCGCGATCTCGTCCATGCGGGATCAGCGCGTTGCCATGTCCGCAACCATCCCTTCGCCCCACCGGGCCATCGACGGCGACCGCGACGCCTTCATCGCCGACCTGGAGACGGCGTTGTTCGTCGCGAAGATATCGTCGTACACGCAGGGCATCGGGCTGATCCAGGAAGCGGCGAAGGAGTACGACTTCGGCGGACTCGACATCGCCGAAATCGCCCGCATCTGGCGCGCCGGCTGCATCATCCGCGCGCAGTTCCTGGATGACATCACCGAGGCGTACCGCTCGGAGCCCGACCTGCCGAACCTGATGGCGGCCCCGTTGTTCCGCGATGCCGTCGCCAGCGGAATGGACAGCCTCGAGCGTGTGTGCCTCGCGGCGACAGCGGCCCGCGTGCCAGCGATGGCGTTCGACGCTTCCAGGAACTTCGTCCTCCAGTTGGTCAGCGACTCGCTGCCAACGAACCTGACGCAGGCGCAACGGGACAACTTCGGCGCGCACACATACGAGCGCACGGACCGCGCTGGTAGCTTCCACACGCACTGGCAGGTGGAGGGCAAGCCCGAGACCGAAGTCGGCTGACGCCGTTCCGCACGGCGAACGACCCCGCATCCAGGCCCGCGACCGAGCGGGCCTATGCGTGCGCGGTCATGGACACGGCCCGCGCGGCTGGGTCGAACGCGACTAGGGTCGTGCCGTCCTCCTCAATGAACGTGCCTGAGCGGAAGGTCGAACGGCCCGCCGCGCGCGACAGCTCCTCGCCGTCCACGGTGACGCCCCGAACGTCCGCGCCGGTGACACGCACCGTGAGTTCGGGCGCTTGCACTGGCAGGTCGAAGGTGAAGTCGCCGCCCGCTTGCGTCATCTCGGCCATCTCCCTTTGGCACGCGTAGTTCGTGATCTCGCTGCACTTGCGCCACTGCGTCCGCTCGCCGTTGGGGTCGCGCTCCTTGAGGCGACGGACGACGGTCTTGAAGGCGTTGAAGCCACGGCGGTCTTCGTCATGCATGCCGTAGAAGCCCTGCCAGTGACTGATGAGCACGGCCGGGTCGCCCTGGTCGATGACTTCTGGCAGCCGCCCGCCTTGCAGATCCTCGGTGATGTACTTGTCCGCGTTCGCCTCGCGGTACCCCTCCCACGACCCGGTCCAATCGCCCGTCGACGCGATGATCTCGCCGACCGCGGTTCCCGCCTCGCGATCCGCGTACCACACCGGGGTCTCCACGCATCCAGTGTCGGAGACGCGTTTGAAGAAATACGGCGTGGGGTTCCCAGTCACCTCGCGGTTCGCGACGCCGGCGATCCGCGCGTAGAACTCGAGCGTGCGGCCTCCGAAGCCGCCTGGCGACGTCACGCCCTCGGGCGGCATACCCAGGTTGTCCACGATCTCACAGGCGACGCGCAGGTACTCCGTGACGAACTCCTCGCGGTCCACGGGCAGCGTGGCCCACTCGTACTGCTCCCACTCGCCGGTTTCCAGCGGCTCCATCGTCTGTGGATCCACCACGGCCGTGTGCGTGATCATCTCCGGCGTGATGTCGTACGCTGGCACGATGAGCTCGCGGCACATGTTCAGCCAGCTTTCCTGCTGCGCCTTGCTGAACATCGGCAGCCCGTGATCGACGCGGCCCAAGCCTGCCGGGTTCGGCACGATGCTGTACTTGCCACGCACCCCGTTCTCGAGGCAGAACTCCGCGAACTCGCGGGTGAACGACTCGGGGTGCACCACCGGCACGTGTTCCCACTTGCGCGCCAGTCCGTCGATGGGGTTGCGGTCCCTCATCCAGAAGTAGTTCAGGTTTACAAGCACCGTCGAGTCATCGA
Organism: uncultured bacterium; assembly: GCA_964473525.1. GTDB lineage: Bacteria > Poribacteria > WGA-4E. The sequence goes on along the minus strand of CAYYPK010000015.1, from coordinate 60,106 downwards.
AGATGATGGACAGGGGTACCTTGTCCAGGGCGTGGCGAACGATCTCGGCCTGCATCTGGTGGTCTCCGTGTGTCGGACGCCGCGGCGCCGAGTGGCGACACACGGTGTACACTCAACAGCGAGCGCGGGCAACGCGGCGGGCGGGCCTGGCCCGACTGCGTGCCACGAGGCCCACGCGGGCGCTGGTGTGCTGCACGGGCCGCCGTCTTCGCGCCGAGACGGTGGTTACTTGGCCACGCGCCCTGCCGTATGTACCTTCGAAGGCGCGGCCGCTGCCCCATTCCGCCGCGCGCGCAGTATGCTCAACGTCGTGGGGAGGCGCGTATAATCCTCGTCGCGCGCCCGACCGTCTAAATCTGGGGGTTCGCCCGGCCTGAACACGCGACATGCCGATACGAGGCGCCTTGGGGCGTGCAGAGGGCAAGCGGCGCTACGGGCGATGCGACTACCAAAGCTATGGATGTGCCAGATATGGTTCGACGCCTACTCGCCGTGTGTCTCGCCGTCGCCGCCATGTGGGCCCCTCGCGGGCTCCTCGCGCAGGCGGCTCCCGATCGCGTTATCGACGAAGTGGTCGTAACCGAGGCCGCCGCCACGGACGTGGACGCTTCCCGACCACTCAAACTGCCGTTGACGGAGATGGAGACCCCAGCCGCCGTCGGCGTGGTCTCTGCCGACACCATACGCGCGCAGGGCGCGGAGGTGCTTGGCGACGCGCTCCGCAACACCGCCGGCCTGAACGTGCAGTCGGGCTCCGGCGTGCACGACCTGTTCTACATCCGCGGTTTCGAGTCACTGACGAACGGTCTGGTGCTGACGGATGGCGCACTGGAGCCGGAGGTCAGCTTCTACAACCTCTACAATGTGGAGCGCGTTGAGACGCTCAAAGGGCCTGCGGCCTTCCTCTACGGTGGCGCACCCCTTTCGGGCGCTGTGAATCTGGTCCGCAAGGCGCCCCTGTTCCGGGAACACGCGAGCTTCGGCGTGTCGTACGGCGCGTACCAGACAAGCCGCGGCACGGTGGACGTGGGCTGGTCCGACGGCGACGCCTTGGCGCTCCGCCTCAACGGCCTTTGGCGGGACTCCGACAATTACCGTGACGACAAGGAAAACACCACGCTTGCGGTCCACCCATCCCTCCGGTGGCGGGCGGATGAGAACGTCACGCTGGACCTGAGCTTCGAGTACGCGGAGCTAGACTACATGCCCGACGCGGGCCTGCCGCTCGTGAGTGGGGCGCTTCCGCCTGCGGTCCGCCGCACGGTATCGTACCAGTCACCCTTCGACCGCTCCGAGCAGACGACCTTGCGCGCGCGGTTCGACCTGTTAGCGGAGCTGACCGACTCCGTGACGCTGCGCAACAAGACGTACCTGACGCACCTCGATTGGCTCACTGACGGCACGCTGTTCGCGCAAGTAGCGCCGAACGAGGCGGGCTCCTGGGAGGCATTCCGGCTGCTCACGTCGCTGGACGACGAGCAGCGCGCGCATGGCAGCCAGCTCGAGCTAGCCGCGCAATTCGACACGGGCTCACTGGAGCACACAGTTCTTGCCGGCGTTGAGGTGACACAGGCGACGGATGCCTTCACCCTCGGAGTTTCTGCGCTCCCCAACATCGACGTCTTCGCTCCTGTCGAGACGGCCTCAATGCCCCTCCACCCGGCGCCCGGACAGGACCAGGCGGTCGACGCCACGACGCTCGTAGCCGCCCCGTACCTCGTGGACCGAGTCGCCCTCTCCGACCAAGTCCAGGTGTTCCTCGGCGGCCGGCACGACTGGGTCGACTACGAGGACGACGTGAGCGGGCAGCAGCGCGATTACGCGGAGTTCAGTCCGATGGTGGGAGCGGTGTACGCGCACTCCGCGGATCTGTCCATCTACGGGAACTTCGGCAGAGCGTTCGCGCCACCGTCGACGCGCGTGGTTGGCGATGTCGACGCGGAGGAGAGCGAGCAGTTCGAGCTTGGGGTCAAGCATATCGGGATGGACGGCAAGGCGCGTGGCTCGCTTGCCGTATACTCTTTGGAGCGTGACATCACGATCCCCGACAACATCGGGATCGCGCGGCAGCTAGGCGTGCAGCGATCGCGCGGCGTCGAGGCCCAGGCCGAGGTCCGACCCGACGACACTTCGAGCGTCGCGGTCGCCTACGCGTACAACGACGCGGAATACACGGAATTCGTGAGGACAGTCTACTTGGACCCAAGGGATCCGCGTTACACGCAACCGGGCGACACTGTCGACGTCTCCTTCACGGGGGCGACGCCGGCCTTCGCGCCGCAACACATGGTGAACGTGTGGGCGGCGAAGCGGCTGAGCAACGGGCTTGGGCTGTCCCTCGGCGCGCGGTACGTGGGCGAGCAGTTCATCTCCGAGGACAACCAGTTCGTCATCGACGGTGTCTTGACGCTGGACGCCGGCGTGTCCTATGCGTACGACGACATCACCTGGCGACTCAACGTTCGCAACCTTACGGATCGCGAGTACGCCACACGTGGGTTCGGCGCCGTCTCCGTGATTCCGGCCGATCCTGTAGCCGTGTACAGCTCGCTCAACTGGAGCCTATGACCAACAGCTTCGCGGCTGGGCGTTGCGGCGATGCCGCCCCAGCGCACACATCAATCTATGTCGCCCAGAGCGATAGACCGCACCGACTGAAGCCAGTCGACGCGGAGTCGTTGCGGCCGTTCCACCGAGCTCTGCTCGTCATGGACGGCACGCTGACACACTTCGTCGAGGCGTTCCACGGCGAGGCGTTGACCACGACCGGGCTATCGCAGGACGTGGCGCCTCTCACCGCGTACGACCGATGGCTGGACGCGCCCCCTGGCCTCGAAGTGCTGCAGCGGCAGGCGATCCTGACGGGCGCCCGTACCGGGGCGCTCTACGCCTACGCGGAGTCTCGTATCGCCACCGACCGCATGCCGCCGTGCCTACGAGGCGCGATCGAAGGCAGCGGAGAGCTCCTCGGGCGCATCATGCGAGCCTGCCGCGCGGAGACCTACCGCGAGCTTCTGTGGCACGGCGTGGAGTCTCCGTGCGAGTTGCCCGCCGCCCTGAGCGAGCACATCGGGACGCGCTTCCTGACACGAGCGTATCAGGTCATTGCGGGAGGCCGCCCGTTCATGGTCATCACCGAGAAATTCCCCCTACCGGACGCCGATGAAGACGCCTGAAGCGGACGACACCCGAGACCCCGATGAGCGCGAAGCCGCGCAGCTCAGGCGGCTCCACCGGTTGCTCGACGCCACGCTCCCGACGAACGCGTTCTACCGACACAAGATGGCAGTGGCCGGAGTAGGGTCCGGGGCCGATGTCGCGTCGATCGCCGACTACGCCCGCTTGCCGTTCACGACAAAGGCTGAGCTGTCCGAGGATCAGCAGGCCGCCCCACCCTACGGAACGAACCTGACGTACCCGCCGGAGCGATACGTCCGCATGCACCAGACGTCGGGCACGACAGGGCGTCCTCTGCGGTGGCTGGACACCGAGAAGAGCTGGGCGTGGTTCGGTGAGTGCTGGGTGGACGTCTTCCGCGGCGCGGGAGTGACGGCCGCGGACCGCATCTTCTTTCCGTTCTCGTTCGGCCCCTTCATCGGATTCTGGACGGCGTACGAGGGAGCTCGCCGCGTCGGCGCCATGGCGCTTCCCGGCGGCGCGATGTCCTCCGAGCAGCGGGTCCGCGCGATCTTGGAGCACCGCGCGACCGTCGTCGTCAGCACCCCAACCTACGCGCTCCGCCTGGCGGAAGTCGCCGCCGAGATCGGCTGCGACCTGTCGGCTTCGGACGTGCGCGCTACGGTCCATGCGGGCGAGCCCGGAGCGGGCATACCGGGCACGCGCGAACGCATCCAGAAAGCGTGGGGCGCGCGCTGCTACGACCACGCCGGCGCAACCGAGGTGGGCGCCTGGGGTTTCGAATGCGTCGAGCAGTCTGGACTACATCTCAACGAACGCGAGTTCATCTGCGAGGTGGTCGACCCTGACACGGGGCTAGCCGCGGACGAAGGAGAACTCGTCATCACGGGTCTCGGCCGGGTCGGCATGCCCGTGATAAGGTACCGCACGGGCGATCACGTGCGGTTGGCACACGGAGCATGCGCCTGCGGCAGGACGTTTCGCCGCCTTGACGGCGGCGTTATCGGGCGCATCGACGACGCCCTTCTAGTGCGAGGCGTCGTGGTCTTCCCCAGCGCGGTCGAGGGCATCGTCCGGCGCTTCCCCGCCGCGGGCGAGTTCGCGATCCACGCGCGGCGGGAGGGCGAGTTGGACCAGCTATCCGTCGAGCTCGAGACGGACGATGACACCGCCGTGTTGGTGTCGCTCGCGCTCCGAGAGGCGTTGGGTCTGCGCGTCCCTGTCGAACCTGTTCCGGCTGGATCCCTGCCACGATTCGACCTCAAAGCGCGCCGCGTCACCGATCACCGGTAGCGCCGCGCCGACCTCGACCGAACCACGAACGGGAACTCCACCGTATGACGCCGAGAACGGATCGTTACGACGTGATCGTGATTGGGGGCGGGCCAGCGGGCTGCACGGCGGGCGCGCTGCTAGCCGAGCGCGGCCACAGCGTGCTGCTTCTAGAGCGTGACGCCTTCCCGCGCTTCAAGATCGGCGAGTCGCTCATGCCTGGAACCTACGACACCTTCGAGCGACTGGGCGTGCTGGACAGGCTGAACGAGACGGCGTTCCCCCGGAAGCACAGCGTCCAATTCTACTCTGGGTCGGGCCGCGCATCGAAGCCCTTCTACTTCTCGGACAACAACGACCACGAGAGCGCAGTCACCTGGCAGGTGCTGCGCAGCGACTTCGACGAGCTCATGATTGCCGCAGCTGCCGACAAGGGCGCCGAGGTGGTACACGAGGCGAGCGCGCACGATGTGCTGTTCGAGGACGACCGCGCGGTGGGCGTACGCGCGAAGTTCGCCGACGGGAGCATCCGCGAGCTGTCAGCGGCGGTCGTCGTGGACGCCTCGGGGCAGAGCGCGCTCATCTCACGCCGCCTGAAGATCGTGTCCACGGAGCCAACGCTCCGCAAGGCCTCCATCTACACCCACTTCGTCGGGGCGCGCCGCGACAC
>CAYYPK010000015.1:14736-54992 GCA_964473525.1 uncultured bacterium | reverse complement strand
AGGGCGCCACCGTCATCTACCAGACGGAGGGCAAAGACTCCTGGTTCTGGTTCATCCCTCTGCCGGACGACCGCGTCAGCATCGGCGTCGTCGGCGACATCGACCATCTCATCCAGAACCGCGACGCGGACGCGACGGCGATCTTCTACGAGGAACTCGACAAATGCGCGCCGCTCAAGGCGCGCCTTGACGACGCCGAAGAGGCGTTCGCGATGAAGGTGACCAAGGACTTCTCCTACCGGTCGAAGCACGTGGCTGGCCCGGGATGGGTGCTCGTCGGTGATGCCTTTGGCTTCCTCGATCCCATCTACTCGTCAGGCATATACCTCGCGCTGAAGTCCGGCGAATGGGCTGCGGACGCGGTCCACGACGGTCTCAGCGCCGGGGACACGTCCGCCGCGGCTCTCGGCGCCTTCGGCCCGAAGCTGCACGAGGGCCTTGAGGCGTTGCGCAAGTTGGTATACGCCTACTACACGAAGGACTTCAGCTTCGGACGGTTCCTGCGCAGATTCCCCGAGTGTCAGCAGGGAATCATTGATATACTCAGCGGGAACGTCTACGCCGAGAGCGTAGGCAAGATCTTCGGCCCGATGGCGGAGATGTGCGAACTGCCGGAGGAGATGCCGCTATGACCGCCACGACGACCCGCACTGTCGGCGCGTTGGCTCTGGTTGCAGGCCTTTGCGCGGCTACCGCGTCCGCGGACTGGACACAATGGCGAGGGCCAGGCCGAGACGGCGTGGCGGCCGCAAGCGCCGAAGCGACCAACTGGCCGGAGGCGCTCACCCTCGACTGGCGCCACGAAATCGGGACGGGCCACGCCACGCCGGTCGTCTCGGGTGACCTCATCTACACCCACTCGCGGCAGGGCAACAACGAGGTCGTGTCGTGCCTGACACTCGACGCGCATGAGGTCGTGTGGGAGAAGCCTTACCCGGCTCCTTACACGATGAATCCAGCCGCGGCGGGCCATGGGCCTGGTCCCAAGTCCTCACCCATCCTCGCGGGCCAGACGCTTGTCACGCTGGGCATCAGCGGCATCCTCAGCGCCTGGGACGCGGCAGACGGCGCTCTGCTGTGGCAGAACCAATACGACGCGCGATTCAGCTCGACATCGCCCACCTTTGGCACGGCGATGTCGCCGCTGGTTGACGGCGACGTGGTCGTCGCGCACGTCGGCGGCGCGGGCGACGGCGCCCTCGTGGCGCTCGACCTCGCTACGGGCGACGAGCGTTGGGCCTGGGACGGCGACGGCCCCGGCTACGCCTCACCCGTCGTTGTCGAGGCGGACGGCGTTCGGCAGTATGTCACGCAGACGCAGAATCAGGTCGTCTCCGTGGCTGCCGAGTCGGGCGCGCTGCTGTGGAGCATGCCGTACAAGACGCCATTCGAGCAGAATTCCGTGACGCCTGTAGTCCACGAAGGGTCGCTGATCCTCTCCGGGCTTGAGGCGGGCACAATCGCCATCCGCCCGCGTCTCGTCGATGGGGAATGGTCGACCGAGGAGCTCTGGCGCAGCCAGTTCTCCATGTACATGAGCTCTCCTGTGCTGTCGGGTTCTCGACTCGTGGGCCTCGCCGGCAAGCGCAAAGGGCAGTTCTTCTGCCTGGACGCGAACACGGGTGAGACGCTCTGGGAAACCGACGGGCGCGAGGGCGACTACGCCGGCATCGTCCGTCTCGGAGACGAGTTCGTCTGTCTCACCCCGGACGCAGAGCTGCACGTCCTGCGGGATAGCGCGGAAGCTTACGAGCGGATCGCCCACTACACCGTCGCCGAGCAGCCTACCTGGGCGCACCCGGTCGTGCTCGACGGACGTATACTGGTCAAGGACGTAGACTCGCTCACGCTCTGGTCGCTCCGCTAGGATGAGCCGCCGAGCCCCATCATGCCGCCAGCGGCTACGCCGCAGGGATAGGGAGCCCAGAACATGAACGGCCGTCTACCTCCGTGGGTACTCGTGGCGCTGCTGGCGGTTCTGCTGCTGCTGCACAACGACATCTGGTTTTGGACCGACGCGCGGATTGTCCCGGGCGTCGGCCTGCCCGTCGGCATGGTGTACCACATCGCCTACTGCTTCGCGGCGACGGGGATGCTGGTGCTGCTCGTGAAGCACGCGTGGCCTGCGCACATCGACGATGACGACGAGGAACCCAGCCAATGACAACCCTCGCGATCATCATTGTCTATCTCGTCCTCGTGTTGCTTGTGGGCAGCTTGAGCCATCGGCTCTCGCGCGGAACTGGCGAGGACTACTTCGTCGCCAGCCGGAGCATCGGTCCCTTCTTCCTGCTGATGTCGCTCTTCGGCACCAACATGACCGCGTTCGCCATCCTTGGCGGCTCAGGCGAGGGGTACCACAAGGGCATCGGCGTCTTCGCCCTCATGCCGTCCATCTCCGCGCTCGTCATCCCGGTCGTGTTCTTCTTCATCGGCACTCGGGTATGGGCGCTCGGCAAGCAGCACGGGTACTACACGCAGATCCAGTTCTTCCGTGACCGCTGGGACTCCAACGCGCTCGGCCTCCTCCTCTTCGTCGTGTCCATCGCGCTGTTGATCCCCTACCTGCTCATCGGCGTGATGGGCGGCGGCATCACGCTGCACAACATCACGTCACAGGCAGTCCCGGAGTGGGTGGGAGCTGCCCTGGTGACGGGCGTCGTGTTCGCGTACGTCTGCTTCGGCGGGATGCGAGGCACCGCGTGGGCGAACGCCTTCCAGACGATGGTGTTCATGATCCTGGGCGGCATCACGCTGTTCATCATTGTCCACAAGATGGGCGGCCTGTCCGGCGCCATCGCGAAGGTGCAGGCGACGCACCCCGAGCTGCTCCAGAGGGGGCCGGCTGAGGCGGGCGGCAAGGATCTCATCAGCCCGGTGAGAATGCTGACCTACACCTGCATCCCGCTGTCGGTGGGCATGTTCCCGCACATGTTCATGCACTGGCTCACCGCGGAGAAGGCGGCGGCGTTCAAGAAGCCGCTCATGTTCTACCCCCTGTGCATCGCAGCCGTGTGGATACCCAGCGTGCTGTTGGGCATCTTTGGCGCCGCGGAGTTCGAGGGTCTCCGGGGCCCGCAGGCCAACTACGTCCTCATCCGGATGATCGCGAAGCACGCGCCGACGGCGTTGGCTGGACTGCTCTGCGCGGGCGTGTTCGCCGCGATCATGTCGTCGCTGGACTCCCAGGCGCTGTCCCTTGGCAGCATGTTCACGCACGACATCGTCCGGCACTACGGGTTCCATGACCGTATGAGCGAGAAGCAGCAGATCCTCTTCGGCCGCATCTTCGTGTTCGCCGTCCTCGCCGTCACGTTCGTATTGGCGCAGGTGACGGAGCGGAGCATCTTCCGCCTCGGAGTGTGGTGCTTCACCGGGTTCGCGTCGATGTTCCCCGTCGTGCTCGCGGCCCTCTTCTGGCGCAGGAGCACAAAGGTCGGGGCGATCGCCTCCGTCGCTACGGTCATCGTCCTCTGGGTCTTCTTCTTCAGTAAGGGCTGGACCAACCCGGCGTACACGGTCGGTATGACAGGTGTCATGCCGGTGGTTGTCATCCTGGCAGCCTCGGCGGCGGCGATGGTGGTCGGCTCGCTGGCGACACGCCCGCCGGAAGCCGCGACCGTCAGCAAGTTCTTCCGGGACTAGCGGGTGAGGATCGCCTACATCGCGGCGGGCGCGGCGGGCATGCTCTGCGGAGCGTGCATCCACGACAACACGCTTGCCGCCGCGATGCAGCGGCAGGGGCACGATGTCGCGCTCATCCCAACGTACACGCCCATCCGCACCGACGAAGCGGATGTCAGCATGGGTCGCGTGTTCTACGGCGGCGTGAACGTCTACCTGCAGCAGAAGGCCGCGCTCTTCCAGCACACACCGTGGGCGTTCGACAGGATGCTGGACGGCAAGCCGTTGCTGAACGCCCTCTCGCGTTTCAGTTCGTCGACGAGCGCGCGGGATCTTGGCGGGCTGACTGTCTCCGTGCTGCGAGGCGAGGACGGTCGGCAGCGGAAGGAGCTCGACAAGCTCATCGCATGGCTCCGGGACGACTACCGCCCCGACATCGTGCAGCTCACGAATTCGATGTTCGTGGGCATGGCGGCCCCGATGAAGGCCGCGCTGGGCGTGCCAGTGCTCTGCGCATTGCAGGGCGAGGACATCTTCCTCGACGGCCTCATCGAGCCGTACGCGACGCAGGCCCGGGAGGAGTTGCGCAGCCGCGCACAGGATGTTGACGCCTTCGTCGCCCCATGCGACTACTACGCCGCAGCCATGGTCAAAACGATGCAGGTACCGGCGGAGCGTGTCCACGTGATTCCATTGGGTCTGGACCTGACGGGCCACGGCGCCGGTCGCGTCGCGAAGCCGGATGACACGTACGTGGTCGCGTACCTGGCGCGCATCTGCCCGGAGAAGGGACTGCACCTTCTGGTCGATGCGGTCATACAGCTCTGGCGCGAGCGAGGGCCGAACGCGCTGAGACTACGCGTCGGCGGGTATCTTGGGAAGGCCGATAGGCCGTACTTCGCCGAGTGCCTGGCCCGCGTGGCGGAGGCCGGCTTCCAAGGGCAGCTGGAGCATCTCGGCGAAGTCGACCGCGCCACGAAGATCGACATGTTGGCGAGCGCGCACGTCCTGTGTGTGCCGACGGTGTACCAGGAGCCCAAGGGCCTGTACGCTCTCGAGGCGATGGCGAACGGGACGCCCATCGTGGCGCCTGCGCACGGGGGATTCCCAGAGATGATCGAGGACACAGGCGGCGGCGTTCTCGTCGATCCTCACTCGCCCACTGCCGTCGCGGCGGGCATCGCGAGCCTGATGGACGACCACGATCTGTGCGGGGAACTTGGCCGCCAGGGACAGCAGGCCGTACACGCGAGGCGGGGCGAAGTGGCCATGGCGGACAGTACCCTCGCTCTGTACCAACGATGCATCGACGCGGCGGCTTGACGGCGCCGCACGGCGCGCCATCCGCGTCAGCAAGGGAGTAGACAACGCATGGCATGGCTGATATTCGTCGTTATGACGGTGGTGTCGTGGGGTCTCTATGGCGTGCTGCTGCACACAGGCGCGGTGGGGATGGCCGACCCAGTGCACGGGCGGTACAAGGCGTTCCTGTTCGTGGGCGTCGCGTATCTGATCGTGGCGGTGCTAGGCTCGATCGTGATGCTAGTGGCTAACGGCGCGTCCTGGACGTTCCCCGCGAAGGGCGTCACCTGGGCCACGCTCGCCGGGGTCGTGGGCGCCGTTGGAGCCCTGGGCGTGCTGCTTGCGTTCGGCGCCAAGGGATCTCCCGCGGTCGTCATGTCCATCGTGTTCGCGGGAGCCCCAATCGTGAACGCCGTCACCGCCTTCATCGTGCATCCGCCCGCGGGAGGGCTCGGCGCGGTGCGCTGGCAGTTCCTCGCCGGCATTGCGTGCGCTGCCGTTGGCGGCTGCTTGGTGACTCTGTTCCGACCCGGAGCGTAGCCAACTCGCCAGACGGTCGCGCGTTCGCGAGACACACAGGGAACGGCATGCCCACCGAATTCACGACCACACGACGCATGGAATTCGCCGACACCGACATGGCGGGGATTGTCCACTTCTCGCGCTACACGGTGTTCATGGAGACCGCCGAGCACGAGTTCCTCCGGTCGATCGGCACCGACATCCACTTCGACATGGACGGCGACACGGTGAGTTGGCCCCGTGTGTCGGTCTCTTGCGACTACCTGCGTCCGTCGTACTACGGCGAGGTGCTACAGATCGCCGTCGCGGTCACGCGCCGAGGGGCGAAGTCGGTGACGTACGGCTTCACGTTCCGCCGGGACGGCGAGGACGTTGCCAAGGGGTCCATCACGGCGGTGTGCTGCGTCTGCAACCACGGCGAGCCGCTGCGGTCCATCGCCATCCCGGACGAAATCGCCGCGCGCCTGGACGCCATCGCGGCAGCGGAGTAGCCACCGCATGGCCAGCGGACTTCAGGTGTTGGACGTCACGAAACGGTTCGACGGCGCCGCTGGCGCGGTCGACGTGTTGCGCGGGGTCAACCTGTCGCTGGATCCGGGCGAAGACCTTGTCATCACCGGGCAGTCTGGGTCGGGGAAGAGCACGCTGCTGCACCTCATCGGCGCCCTGGACGCCCCGACGTCTGGGGCCGTTGCCGTCGACGGCGTCGACCCGTTCTCTCTCCGCGAGCGCGAGCTGGCGCGCTTCCGCAACGAACGCGTCGGCTTCGTGTTCCAGGATCATCACCTGCTGCCGCAGTATTCGGCCCTTGAGAACGCCCTCATCCCAACCTTGCCTTTCGGGCGCGGCGGGCCTGCGGCCGACGCCCGCGCGCGAGAACTGCTTGACCGCGTGGATCTCTCGCACCGCATGGACCACCGCCCCGGCGAACTGTCAGGCGGCGAACGTCAACGCGCCGCGGTCGCGCGAGCCCTCATCAATGGGCCGAGCCTGCTCCTATGCGACGAGCCGACGGGGAACCTGGATCCCAACACGGCGGCCGATGTGGCAGACTTGCTCATGAGTCTCCAACAGGACGACGACGTCATTCTCATCGTCGTGACACACAGCCTCGAGTTGGCCACGCGTTTCGGCCGCCACGCGCGGATGGAAGCCGGCGTATGCGTCGAAGCCTGACGTACTATCTGCGGATCAACGTCGCCGTGACAGTGGGGGCCGCGGTGGCTGCGGCGACACTCATCGGCTCCCTCATCGTCGGCGACTCGGTTCGAGGGAGCCTGCGCGACCTCACTCTCGACGGGCTCGGGGTCACCGACGACGCGCTTGTCGCAACCCGGATGTTCCGCGAGGACATGTGTGACGCGCCTGCGTTCCAGGCGTCATACGCCTCTGTCGCGCCGGTGATCCTGTTGCGCGGATCGGCCCGCGCCGGCTCCGACGGCCGTCTTGCCAGTGGGGTGCAGGTGATCGGCTCCGACGGGCGCCTTGGAACGCAGTACGGCGATAGCTATCAGCTCACGTCCGGTCACTATAGTGGCCCGTTCGGTTCGCTCCCGCCTGCGATCATCAACGACGCCCTCAGGCGGGAGCTGCGAGTTGCTCTCGGCGACGAAGTGTTGCTGACCTTCGGCCAGGATCCGACCGTCCACCCCACATCCCTGTTTGCCTCACGCGAGGCATCTGACGCCCGTCTTCGCATGCGTGTCGTCGTGGCGGGGATAGCCACGAACAGTGGGCCGGGTCGTTTCGCGTTGCGGCCACATCAGCGTGCGCCGCTGAACGCCTATGTCCCGCTGGCAGAGCTTCAGCGGGTGCTTGGACAACCGGGCCAGGTGAACCTGCTGCTCGCCACACGAGCCGAAAGCACGACCCAAGCAGATGATCTTCTGGCCGCCGCAGCCGTTTCCTTGGCGCTGGACGACATCGGATTGCGGATCGCGCAACACGACGCGTCTCTCATCGTGGAAAGCGGTCAGCTCCTGATCAGCGACGGCGTGGCGGACGCGGTGGTACGCGCCGCGGCCTCGCGCGACCTAGTCACGCGCGGCATATACACGAATGTGGCCACGGACATGAGGGTGGGCGACCGTAGCGCCTCGTACGCGATCGTGGCGGCGCTCGGCAACTGGTCGTCAGACCAGGAGGCGACCACGCCCGGCCCCGCAGGCCGCCCGTCGATTACGCTGAGTCCGTGGCTCGCCATGGATCTCGCAGCGCAGCCGGGCGACACGCTCACGATGGCGTACCTGACGGTGGCGCCCGACGAGACGCTCATCCCTCGCGAGGCGCTGTTCACCGTGGCGCGCGTCGGCGGCCCGACCCCACCTGCGCACAGAAGGATGACCCCACCCATTCCCGGCCTCTCCGATGTCAGCAACGTAGGCGACTGGGACGCCCCATTTCCCGTGGACATGGGACGAGTCACGCAGCGCGACGAGGAGTATTGGGACGAACACGGCCCGACTCCCAAGGCGTTCATCGACCTGAGCGAAGGCCAGGCGATGTGGAGCAACCGGTATGGCTCGCTTACGTCCATCGTCGCGTCTCCCCCGACAGGGCGTGCGCTCGCCGCCGAGGAGTTGGCGCTCCGCGACGCGATTCTGGCGACTATCCGGCCCGAGGAGGCGGGATTCGCCGCGTTGGCGTTGCGCGAGGACGGGTTGGCGGCCTCCCAGGGCGCGACGGACTTCAGCGGGCTGTTCGTAGGGTTCAGCATGTTCCTGATCGCGGCAGCGGCGATGCTGACGCAGCTGCTGTTCCGGCTGGGCGTGGAACAGCGCGCGCGGGAGGTCGGCACGCTACTCGCCGTCGGCTTCCCGGTGGCCGCGGTACGACGCAGATTCCTGGGCGAGGGCGCCGTCCTCGCCACGACCGGCGCCACGGTCGGAGCCCTCGTCGGCGTCGGCTACGCGTGGCTGATGGTCACGGGGCTCACAACGCTGTGGGTGGCAGCGGTCGGGACGAGCGACCTGTCGTTGCATGTGCGAGCGTCGTCCCTCGCCCTGGGTTGGGCGATCTCCGTGGCGATCGTGCTCGCGGCCGTCTCGCTGGCCGTGAGGCGCCTGGGCCGCGTGTCGGCAAGAGAGTTGCTGACGGGCGCGACCGCGCCGGCAGTGACCAAGCCTGGGGCAGCCGCGCGCGTGACGGCCTGGGCGGCGTCTATCGGTTGCGGCGCCTCGCTGGCGTATGCCCTGTGGGCAGCGACGGACGCGTCGCCCGCTCTCTTCTATGCGAGCGGGGCTTCGGGCCTTGTCGCAGGGCTTGCATGGCTAGCGTTCTCGCTGACGCGCGGCGGCCGGCCGTCGCGTCGCGCCCGCGGCCCGTTACGTATGGGACTAGCGGGAGCGGCCCGCCGACCCACGCGCAGCCTGCTGTCCGCCTCGCTCATCGCGTGCGCGTGCTTCGTGATCGTGTCTGTTGGGCTCAACACGCACGCGCCCCTGTCCCCGGAGGAGGCGCAGGACATCTCGTCCGGCGCCGGCGGGTTCGCGCTGGTGGCGGAGTCATCGTTGCCACTTCGCCACGCCCTGGACACGCCAGAGGGGCGTTTCGAACTTGGGCTGGCCGCGTCGGCCGAGAGCCTGCTGGCCGCGTCCGACGTGATGGCCTTCGGCGCGGTGCCGGGTGAGGACGCGAGCTGCCTGAACCTGTATCGACCGTCGGTACCCACCTTGGTCGGGGTGACCAAGGCCTTCACGGATCGGCGCGCGTTCACATTCGACAGCGTGCTAGAGCCGACCGAGTCCCCTTGGGAGCTCCTACGTAGCGATCTAGGCTCGGGCGTCATCCCGATGGTCGCCGACGCCAACTCCGCGCGCTGGATTCTGCACGTCCAGCTTGGCGACGACCTACTCACCCAGGACGAGCGCGGCGACGAGGTGCGTTTGCGTCTGGTTGGGACACTCTCGACGAGCGTCTTCCAGAGCGTGGCGCTGATCTCCGACGACTACCTGCGCGCCCATTTCCCGTCGCGCGTCGGCGCGTCGTTCTTCCTCCTCGACCCAGGAGCTGGACAGGCGGATGCGCTCGCCTTGGCCCTCGAGTCGGGTCTGGCGCCGTACGGGTTCGACGCCGCCGTGACGACCACGAAGCTCGCGAGCTTTCAGGCCGTCGAGAACACCTACCTACTGACGTTCCAGGCGCTTGGTGGACTGGGACTGTTGCTCGGAACGGTGGGGATGGCCGTCGTCCTGCTGCGCAACGTCCTCGAGAGACGGGGAGAATTGGCGACTCTTCGGGCCGTCGGATTCAGCCGTGGCGTGCTCGTCACGATGCTGACTGCGGAGAACATGCTCCTGGCTTCGGCGGGCCTCGCCGTCGGAGCCGCCGCGGCGATCGTCGCCGTCCTTCCCGCACTGCTCGCGCCCCACGCCAACACGCCCTGGCTCTCGGTGGTGGCAACGCTTGCGGCGGTGTGGCTATGCGCCGTCGGCGCCAGCGGCATCGCTGCTGTCTACGGTCTGCGCGCGCCTCTGCTTCCGTCACTCAAGTCGGCCTAGGGCGGCTACGAGCCCCAGCGCCCGAACACGGTCTCAGCCGTGCCGGCAACCAGCTGCTGCATCGTCGGCTCGTCGATGCCCGGCGTCTCCTGCGTGAGCAGCGTCAGGCCTTCGGTGTATCCGCACTGCTCGACGATGAACGGGAAGTCCGTCGCCCACATGAGCCGCTCCGGCGTCCACCGGTGTAGATCGAAGTACGGCCACTCCGCGAGCGACGCCCGAGGGAACTCCGACAGCTTCACGTGAAGGCGGGCATGCCGCGCGAGCGCGAGCAGCTCGTCGAAGTCGGGGTTCGGCCCGTCGGTCGGTCGGCAGTGCCCGAAGTGGTCGACCACGGCGACCGTCTCCGGCGCGGCGGTACACAAGGCGTCGACGGCCGCGAAATGCTCAGGTGAAATGAGGAAACCGACGGGCATACCCAGCTCTCCTGCCGCTCGGAACAGCTCATGCCCTAGGTCCGAGTCGAGGCCACGGTCGGCCGGGAACAAGCCGGGGTTGAAGCGCACACTGCCATATCCCTCGTCGCGCCACCGCCGCAGCTCCCCCACGGGGTCGTCGTGCCGAGGGTCGACGAGACACATACCCCGGAACCGGTCCGGATGCGCGCGCAGGGCAGCCGTGACATACCGGTGGTCGAAGCCATAGACGATCGGCTGGATGATGAGCGACCCAGCGACGTCCGCGGCGTCCATGCACTTCAGGAGGAAGTCCGTGTCCGCGCGCGCCGTCGGCTGCCTACCCTCGGCGAACGGCACGCCGTCGTCGCCCGTGCCCCACACGTGCAGGTGTGCGTCTATGACTTGCATGCGGCAGGTCTCTCCGACATTGATCTGGTTGAGCGCGCGAACCGGTTCGGCGATATTGGCAGAACGGCATGCGTGGGGCAAGCCATCGCCACCGTGAGGAGGACGGCCAGTGACCGCCCGTGAAACAGTGGATGCGTACTTCGACGCGCTGGCGGCCAGCGACGCCGATGCCGTCATCGCCCTGATGGCACATGAGCCGCACTACGTGAAGATCGGCACCGACGAGGACGAGTGGGTCGTCGGCGCCGCCGGCATCGACGAGTACTTCCGCGGCGTGGCTGCCGCCTCGCGCGATCTGCGCATCGACACGAGGCGCGCGGGCGTCGAGGAGCGCGGCGATGTCGCCTGGTTCCATACCGAGCAGGAGTGGCGGCTTGTTTGGCGGGGAGAGCTCGAACAGATCCTGGTCCGCGTCACGGGTGTTCTGGAGCGCACGGACAGATGGCGCCTCGCGCAGATCCACGCGTCTGTCGGCGAACGCTAG
This sequence comes from uncultured bacterium, assembly GCA_964473525.1. Lineage (GTDB taxonomy): Bacteria > Poribacteria > WGA-4E. The sequence continues at coordinate 43,755 of CAYYPK010000015.1, read as the reverse complement.
CGGCGGCACAGCAGCATCGTGTAGTCCTCCCCGTCGACACACGGCCGCTCGGAGACACTGAAGCCCACGTCGTTCAGCAGTCGGTACCACGTGCCGCGTGGGAAGAGCCCCGACAGATGGTGGTCGGTGTGGATCTCCTGTTCGCCCGCTCGCCGGACCAGGTACACGAACGTGCTTTCGTACTGGGTGTCGGACGCGTCCGGGTCGTAGTCGTTCTCCACGAACGAGATGTCGACACCGTCGGCTCGGTGCGTGGACACGGTCGTGCGGTTCTGCGTGAACGACTCCGCTGTCGTGCCTAGTCCCACGGCGAGCGCGCCGCCCGGCCGCAGATGGTCCCACGCCGTCTGGAACGCGGCGCGCAGATCCGCCTCTGTGAGCATGTACTCGACCGAGTCACCGATGAATACCGCGTCGAACGTCCGACCAAGCCTGACTTCGCGCATGTCTCCCTCAACGTGGGCGCAGTCCGGGTTAAGGCCGCGTGACAGTTCGAGCATACACGGGCTGACGTCCACGCCCGTGACGTCGAAGTGTCGCTTCAGCGTCGCCATGAAGTGTCCCCCGCCGCATCCCAGGTCGAGCAGCATGCGAGCCTGTCCGTCGGCGTCGTCAGCGATCAGGCGCGCGATGTGTTCACCCTCCGCGACGTAGTCCTCGGGAGGGCTGATGATCGGCCACAGCCACGCCAGGTCGCCGTACAGGCGCCGTGCGTCCCGCGCGCTCATCGAAGCGCGTCCAGTTCCGCCAGGGTAAAGCGGACACTGACGACGTAGGGGCTCTCGCCCTCCGTCCAGTGCCCGTAGGTGGTGGAGACGAACGTCCCGTCGGGCAGCAGTTCGATGGCTGGGTACGCGCAGTCGGCTGCCTTGGTGTTGTCCATGAGGCGGACGCGGTATTCCCCTTCGCGGCCTTCCACTATGTCCTCGTACGTTCCGACCCATCCTACCCAGTCGCCCTTCGTCTCGCTTTCGTGGGTGGTGTCGCGGAACTCAATGAGGAGGCGGCCGTCGTGGTCGTAGCGGCAGACGTGCCGGTCGCCAGTCAGCGCCCCGGGAAGCTCGCGGGGAGCCGTCCACGTCTCCCCCTCGTCGCGTGAGAAGACCACGAACGAGTTGTGCTGGCGGGAGTTCTCCCGCAGGAGCACCGCGATCTCACCCCCGTCGGGTGACCTGACCGCTCCGGGCTCGCACAGGTGCGCCGTCGGGTGGGTCGCGATCGCGACGGGAGGGCCCCAGGTCATCCCTCCGTCCTCGGAGACGGTCTTGTAGACATGGAACGCGCCGCGTTCTCCCTCACCGGTCAGGTATCGGCCGTCGTCGTGGAACAGCGCGATGTACCGCCCGTCCCTGAGCGCCACGAGATCGGCCATGGCGACGATGCCGCCGAAGTCGCCGAGGGGCGCCAACGGCGTCCACGTCGCCCCCTCGTCGACCGAGGACGCCATCTGGATGGGGTACAGACCGGAGAACATGATGAGACGCTTGACGCCTCGCGCGTCCTCTACGGGATAGATCGTGGGTACTTCCTGCGACGCTGCCCAGTTGTCCGGCACGGGCAGGCGGGGGCCCCACGTCAGGCCCGCGTCGTCGCTGCGCTTCATCACGATGGCGCCACGTCCGTGCCCGAGCGGATAGACGCAGATCATCGTCCGCCCGTCGCCCAGCAGCGTCGTAGTCGGGTGACCGATGTACTGGCCGGCCTCGCGATCGACCACGGTTTGCCGGCCCGTGTCGTAGGCGAGGTCGATCACTGGTATGTCGTAGCCGCGTGGCATGTCTGCCATGGCGTGTCTCCAAGGGGTGAGTGCTACTAGCAGCGCGATGAGCCGCGCTGGGTAGCGACTACTCACGGGCCGGAATGACCGGGAGGACGACGTGCGAGGGCCGTTCGGCGTCGTGGTACACGGTCTGCCGCGCGACCACGAGTTCGGCGTCCGCCCCGAAGTCGTGTCCGGTATTGGGGTTCCTGTCGAAACGAGGGAAGTTGCTGCTGGAGATGTGCAGTCGGATCGAGTGCCCTGGCAGGAACACGTTGCTCGTCACCCAGCAGTCGATCTCGTACCGGTACACGCGTCCCGGCTCCAGCAAGCTGGCGGAGGCGTCACGATCTCGGTACCGCGCGCGCAGAATCCCGTCGCACAGGTTGTACGCTCGGCCGTCTGGGCATACGTCCATGAGCTTCGCGGTCCAATCCGTGTCCAGCGCGTCGCTCGCGGCGTACAGCGTCACGGTCACTGGTCCCGTTACCTCGACCTCCCGCGTCAACGGCGGAGTCGTGTAGACCAGCACATCGGCGCGCGCCTCGAGGTCGGCCTGATCGTACGAGCCGATGGGCGCGTCGAACAGGACAGAACCGCCGCGCGTAGGTACTGGGTCGTCCGGGTCGTACGAGTACCTGTCCGGCGACTGCACGCCGGGCGGACTCCAATCCAGGGATCCGTGTCCCTCGGCTCCGTTCGCCGTCAGGTAGAGCGGCGTGTATTGCGTCCTCGCCAGCGGCCACTCCGACTCGTCGCGCCATTCGTTGGCGCCCATCACGAAGACCCGATACGGCGGCAGGTCGGGCTTCGGCTTCCCCTTCGCGAAGTGATCGAACCAGGCGAGCTCGACCCCCGCGTATAGGTCCGGCCCAGCGTTGGGCCCGAAGTCGCGGCCTTCGGCATGTGCGGTTACATCGTGGCCCCACGGGCCGATGATGAGGTGCTGATCCTCTCGGCCTAGCTCGCGAAGCCCCGCCACCGTGCGAACCGCGTGGTTCACGAACACGTCGTACCACCCGGCGACGGTCACGGCGGGGGTGTCGATCTGCTCGAGTCGACGTGCGATCCCAATCTGCCCCCAGAAGTCGTCAGAGACGGGTCGCCGGACCCACTCGCGTACGTGCGGTAGTTCGACGCCTGCCACATCGTCCCAGGTCGACAGCGGGAGGTGGCGATACGCGACGTTCCAGTCCCAACTCTCCCAGTCGATAGGGTCAGGCGCAGACGTCGAGGGCGCCGCCATCATCGCTCCCCACGCCGCCATGAGGCCCAGCCCGAACGCTCCACCCGCGTAGGCGCAATCGTCGTACCAGTCGGTGAGTGGCACCGTCGTGAACATCGCCCTGTGACGCCGCTCCGCCCCCGGCGCGACGATCCACTGCGTGTACCCGAGGTACGACCCTCCAGTGGTGCATATCGTGCCGTCGCACCAAGGCTGGTCGAGCAGCCACGCCTGCGTGTCGAGACCGTCGGCTCGCTCGTTCACGGCCGGCTCCCACGCCCCGTCCGACTCCCCCGTGCCGCGGCAGTCCTGTATCACCCACGCGTAGCCGTGCGGCGTGTAGGGATCCTCGGCGTCAGAGTTGTCGTCGCGTTTGCCGTACGGCGTTCGCGCCAGTACGACTGGGAACGGCCCGTTCCCAAGCGGCAGTCGGACGTCAGTGGCGAGCTGGACCCCGTCGCGCATGGGGGCGCGCATTTCGAGCAGGGCCGGCGGCGGATTCGTCGGGCTGGACATAGGCGCTCCCGCAACTATGGCGGCCCCCACGGTCGGGCCGCATACTGTCGCGCGGTCGCAGAACCGCGCGTCCGCAACTTACCGCGGCGAGGGGGTGTCGGCAACGGCCCGGCAGGCGGCGAACGTACGCAAGATTTCTGCCCCGACATGACACCGCGCGACCCCCCGCGCTCGTTACTCATAGCACTCAACCCCGCCGATACGCCGAGGAGACGTCATGGACAGGTTCGTGATACGCGGAGGCGCTCCCCTGGAGGGCGTCATACAGGTCAGCGGCAGCAAGAACGCGGGACTGCCCATTCCCATAGCCGCCGCGATCCTGGGCACGACGGACAGTCGCATCACGAACGTGCCTGACTTGCAGGACATGCGCACTCTGTCGCGCCTGCTCCGCCACCTCGGGACCGAGGTCGAGCTGGGGAACGGCGAGCTCCATCTTGGCGCATCGGGCACGCTGAGCGTGCAAGCGGAGTACGACCTCGTCCGGCGAATGCGCGCGTCCATATACGTCCTGGGGCCACTCCTCGCGAGGTTCGGCGAGGCGAGGGTGTCATTCCCGGGCGGATGCGCCATTGGCGCGAGACCCGTCGACATCCACCTCCGAGGCATGGAGGCCCTTGGGGCGGAGATACAGGTCGAGCACGGCTTCATCATCGCCAAGGCTCCGACGTTGCGAGGGGCGGAGATGTCGCTGCGCGGCCCGCACGGCACGTCGGTGGGCGCCACAGCGAACGTCATGATGGCCGCAACGCTCGCCGAAGGCGTGACGGTCATCCGTGACGCCGCCGCAGAGCCTGAGATCGGCGACCTCGCCGGATGTCTCAACGCCATGGGAGCCCGCGTTGAGGGCGCCGACACGGGGACGATCACCGTGCACGGGGTGACAGAGCTGCGCGGAGCAGAATACGCCCTTCCTCCCGACCGCATTGAGTCGGCGTCCTACATACTCGCGGGAGCCATCACGCGTGGCGACATCCGGGTGCGAGGCGCGGAGCGGCGGCATCTGGGCGCGGTGCTAGGGAAGCTGACCGAGGCGGACATCTGGCTCGATTGGGAGGGCAAGGACGTCCGGGTCACCGTACCCAACGGCATCCGCTCAGTCGATGTCGAGACGGACGTGTACCCCGGCTTCCCGACGGATGTCCAGGCGCAATACATGGGCCTCATGTGTATGGCGCAGGGCGCGGCGAGGATCACCGAGAATATCTTCACCGACCGCTTCATGCACGCGCTGGAACTGCAGCGCATGGGAGCGGACATCCACATCGACGGAGCCGTCGCCACTGTCAACGGCGTGGACCGACTGACCGGCGCCCCAGTCATGGCGTCGGACCTGCGCGCGGGCATGGTGCTCGTCCTCGCCGCCCTCGCCGCCGAGGGTGAAACTGTCGTCTCCCGCGTGTACCATATCGACCGAGGCTACGAACGCATAGAAGAGAAGCTGCGCGACGTGGGCGCGGACATCCAACGCGTGAGCGACTAGCGCCGCGCGTAGAACGGACTCGACATGATTCCGCTGATGCGCCACCCCAGTCCCGATGTCGACGCGTTCCTCGCCAAGCTGGCGGGAAGGGGTCATGTCGAGGATGAAGCGATCCTGACCACAGTGCGGGACATCATCCGACGCGTGCGCGAGGAGGGCGACGCCGCCGTCGAGGCGCTATCGCGCCAGTTCGATTGCCCGGGCGCCGACGGGTACGCCCTGCGGGTGTCCGAGACGGACATCGAGCGCGCGTATGCTCATGTCTCCGACGAGCTCCTGGACGCCCTGCGGGTGGCGATCAGCAACGTGCGGGCGTTCCACGAACACGAGCGGCAGGCTTCCTGGTTCGCGACCGGCGACGACGGCGTGATGCTTGGGCAGATGGTGACCCCACTGCGCCGCGTTGGCTTGGTGATACCGGCGGCGGAGGCCCCGCTCGTCTCCACGCTCATGATGGCGGCCGTTCCCGCGCGCGTGGCGGGCGTCGAGGAACTCGTGGTGACCACCGCCGCCGGCCCTACCGGCCACGTCAGTCCGATCACGCTCGTAGGCGCGCGAGAGTGTCAGGTGGACGAGGTGTACGCCTGCGGGGGCGCCCAGGCGGTCGCCGCCATGGCGTACGGGACGGAGACGGTCGCGCGGGTCGACAAGATCGTTGGGCCGGGCAACCTGTATTCGCAATTCGCCAAGCGCGAGGTGTTCGGCGTCGTGGGCGTGGACAAGATCGCCGGCCCGAGCGAGATACTCGTCATCGCCGACGACCAGGCGAACCCGGAGTACATCGCCGCTGACCTGATCTCACAGGCTGAGCACAGTGACGACTGCTCCGCGGTGTTGTTGACTACGTCCGAGGCGCTGGCGATGTCGGTCCAGACGTCGCTATCCCGTCAGGCGGCGGAGCTGCCCCGGGCAGACGTTATCCAGGCCTCTCTGGACGCCTACGGCGGCGCGATCCTTGTGGACGACCTCGCCACGGCCGTGCGGCTGTGCGACGAGGTGGCCCCAGAGCACGCCGAGGTGCACACCCGCGAAGCGTACTCGGTCGCGACCCAACTCAGGAACGTCGGTGGCATCTTCATCGGTGAGCACGCGCCGGAGGCGCTCGGCGACTATGCCGCCGGGCCGAACCACATCCTGCCGACTGGGGGCGCTGCCAGGTTCTCATCAGCGATGGGCGTGGGCGACTTCGTGAAGCGCTCGAACCTGCTCAGCTACTCGCGACGCGCGCTTGACGGTCTCACGGACGCGGTCGTAACATTGGCGCGCGCCGAGGGCCTGGACGGACACGCAGCGGCGATGCAAGTCCGGCGCACCTAGCCTCCGCGAAGGACACTCGACCCCTTGCCAGCCGACGCGTCCGACAAGACGAGAACGCATCTGGCCGACCGCTTCCTACGGGATGACCTGGCCGATGTGCATCCGTACCACGTCCAGCCCCACCCGCACACTGTGAAGCTCGACGCCAACGAGAGCCCTTACGATGCGCCGCCAGACATCAAGGCGGAGACGTCGTCGGGGTTCGCCGACGTCAGTTGGAACCGGTACCCAGATCCGCAGGCGACCCGGCTGCGCGAAGGCCTCGCTGGCCGGCTGGGCGTCGGGCCGGAGCAACTGGCGATTGGCAACGGCTCCGACGAGATCATCGGCGCCCTCATTCAGGCGCTCGGCCGGCCGAACACACGAGTGGTCTCGCCAGAACCGTCCTTCTCCATGTACCGAATCCTCTCGCAGGGCGCCGGCGTCGAGTACCGAGGCGCGCCGCTGACCGCCGACTTCCAACTGGACGCAGACGCCGTGCGGGATGCGTTGGCTCCCGACGGGCTCAACATCGTCTTCCTCAGCTACCCGAACAACCCGACCGGCGCGTGCTGGGATCGCGGCGCCATTGCCAACCTACTCGACTTGCCGGACGTTCTAGTGGTCGTAGACGAGGCGTACTACGAGTACTCGGGGAAGACGTTCCTGGGCGAACTAGACGAGCGCGCCAATCTCATTGTGCTGCGCACGTTCTCCAAAGCGTTCGGCCTCGCGTCGCTGCGGGTGGGCCTCATGATCGCCGACCCCGAGTGGGTCGCCTGTGTCGACAAGGTGCGGCTGCCTTACAATGTGAACGCGATGTCACAGGTCGCCGCCCTGACGATGCTTGACCACGACGACCGAGTGGCGGAGCACCTGCGGTGGGTGATGGACGAGCGCGAACGGGTACTGTCGGCGATGGCAGAGGCGGACGGCATCGAGCTCTTCCACACGGACGCGAATTTCGTCCTGTTCCGCGCGGCAGAGGGAGCGACGGTCGTGTTCGAAAGGCTGTTACACGCTGGCGTTCTCATCAGGAACCTCGACAGGCCGGGACTGCTACGCGACTGCCTACGTGTGACGATCGGGACACCCGAGGAGAACACGGCGTTCCTCAGGGCGTTGCTGGAGCGGACGAGCGGAGAGTAATGGGCGCGCGACACCACGCGGAGGGCGAGACATGCTCCGGTTGCCACGCCTTCGCGATCTCGACCCCGACCTTCAGCGGCGCCATCTGCCGTTCTTCCTCAGGGGCCGCTGGCTGCTAGCGCAGTTCGGGCTGGCGATTGCGGCCAACATCATGTGGGCGCTATTCACGATCCACAACCAGCGGCACTACCGCGCGTATCTGGAGATCAGCGTGGCGGTGTTCGTCATTGCGGCGAGCGTTGGGTACCTCTACGCTCGCCTCGGCAGCCGGTTCCTCGGGGTATCATTGCTGCGGATACGGCAGGGCAAGGAGCATATCTTCGACTCTCGGCTCGGGAAGGCGACGATGGGCGGGGCGCTCGCGGTGCTTGCCGTGCCCCAGATCGTCAGCGCGTTCGTCGCCAGCGAACTCCTCATGTTCGTCCCGTTCTATAGCGGAGCAGTCGTTGGGATGGCGTTCTCCTTCTTCCTGTGGGCCATCGGACTGCCGCGATGACGGCGACACGACAGGAAAGTGGTGAGTAGTGGACCGCATCGGAGAGATCGCCCGCAAGACAGGCGAGACGGACATTCGACTGAGCATGAACCTGGATGGGTCGGGCAAGAGCGACGTCTCAACCGGCGTCGGCTTTCTGGACCACATGCTCGATCTGTTCACGAAGCACGGCTTCTTCGACCTGAGTATCGCTGGCTCCGGCGATACGCACGTGGACTTCCACCACACGGTCGAGGACGTCGGAATATGCCTGGGCCTGGCGATCGACCAGGCGCTTGGCGACAAGGCGGGCATTAGGCGCTTCGGGGGCGAGACCGTCCCGATGTACGAAGCCATCGCCACGGTGAACCTCGACCTGTGTGGACGCCCGTACATCGCGTGGAACACGCCGCTCGACGGCGGCAAGATCGGCGACTTCGACGCGGAGCTGGCCGAGGAGTTCTTCCACGGGTTCGTCAACAACGCGGGCGCCACTCTACACGTGAACGTGCCCTACGGCACGAACCGGCACCACATCGTCGAGGCTGTCTACAAGGCGTTCGGGCGGGCGCTCAACCAGGCCACGCGCATCGACGAGCGCGTAGTCGGCGTGCTATCCACGAAGGGGAGCCTGTAGTGATCGCCATCGTGGACTACGGGATGGGCAACCTGCGCAGCGTCGCGAAGGGGCTCGAGTACGTCGGGGCAGAACCGACCGTGACAGCCGACCCAGACGCGGTCGCGTCAGCGGACGCGGTCGTGCTGCCCGGCCAGGGAGCCTTCGGCGCCGCGATGGAGCGTCTCGACAGCGCGGGCATGACCCAGGCCGTCAAGGACGCCATCACGCGGGGCAAGCCGTACCTTGGCATATGCCTTGGGCTTCAGTTGCTCTTCGAGACGAGCGAGGAAGCCCCGGACGCCAGAGGATTCGGGCTCATCGGCGGCTCGGTCGACATGTTCGGGACCGATCTCAAGGTGCCACACATGGGGTGGAATCAGCTTCTGCACCGCAGGCCGACGCCGCACTTCCGCAGCCTCGCGCCCGAGGACTACGTCTACTTCGTGCATTCCTACTACGTCGCCCCAACAGACCCCGATGTAATCGCGGCTGAGACCGACTACGGGGTCCGTTTCACTTCCGCGATACACGCGGACAACATGTGCGCGATGCAGTTCCACCCCGAGAAGAGCCAGCGCGTGGGCCTGGGTATCCTCGAGACGTTTGCGGGCATGGTCGCATGACCGACGCGGCCTACACGATTAGGGCGTACCGCGAGGCGGACCTCGACACGCTGAAGGCGATTACGGTCGTCTGCTTCAAGCACGTCTCCATCGACGCCAACATTGAGCGTCGGTTCGGCCGTGTCGGCGAGCATGACTGGAAGTGGCGCAAGGCCCGTCACATAGACGATGACGTGGCCGCCCACCCAGCGGGGGTATTCGTCGCCGAGTCGGGAGACAAAGTCGTGGGGTACATCACATCGCGCGTCGACGACGAGTCGAAGGTCGGCTGGATCCCCAACCTGTCGGTGCTACCAGCCATGCAGGGGCAGGGGGTCGGGCGCGCGCTGATGGAGCGATGCCTTACGTACCTGCGCGACTCTGGCATGCGACTCGCCAAGATCGAGACGCTCATGCAGAACGACGTCGGCTCGACCTTCTATCCCAGCGTTGGCTTCGAGGAGGTCGCGCGGCAGATCCACTACGCGATGCCGCTGACACCCGACCGATAAGCGAGCGACGACGCACCCCGCCCCAGGATGTCAGGCCGGCTGGCCGCAGGGCTCTCACGTACGCGGCGACCCCCACAGGCCCTCGCCCTTGCTCATTGTATCCATACAGATGACGCCGTGACCGACGGGAGTCGGCGGGCACGAAAAAGCCGCCTACCGGCGGCGCGATGCGTTAGATGGTGGAGGATATCGGAGTTGAACCGATGACCTCTTGAATGCCATTCAAGCGCTCTACCAACTGAGCTAATCCCCCACGCAAGAAGAGATGCTACCTCACGCGAATCCCCCGGTCAAGCCGCAACGACGCCATCGAGGCGCGTAGGCTGCCTAGCTCCGCGACGACCTCGGCGGCAGCCTCGGAGGGATCATCCTTCCTCCCGTAGACCCGCGGCTCGCCGAACACGATCTCCACCTGGCGACGGCGGAACCATAACTGCCGACGACCCAGCACACCCGACAGGCCGTCCAGGTAGCAGGGCACCACCGTGGCGCCCATGCGGGTCGCTAGGAAACCAACGCCCTTCTGCGCGTCCAGCAGGTCGTCGCCCTCGCCACGGGTGCCCTCGGGAAACAGCACGAGCGCGTGTCCGTCCTTCAGCACTCGCATGGCAGTGCGGATGGCGCCGGGGTCGGACTCGCCTCGCTTCACTGGGAACGCTCCCAGCACGCGAAGGAACGCCCCGAACGGGCCCGCGAACAGCGTGTCCTTCGCCATGTAGCGAGTCGGGCGTGTGAGCACGCATCCGACGAACACGGGATCCAGGTAGCTGGAGTGGTTCGCGGCCACCAGTAGTGGGCCGTCGGTCGGGATGCGGTCCAGGTTGTGCACCCGCGCGCGCGCGAGCACCGTGGCGAGGGCGCGAGACCATCGCCAGCACAGGTTGTAGACGAACCTGTCCGTTGGATACGTGCGGCGTGGCAGCGCGCTGATGTTCATGTCCCTCGCTCCCGGGCGACCGCTTCGATGGCCGCGACGACACCCAGTATCGTCATCCCCGTCGTGTCGATGACGACCGCATCCTCGGCGACCATCAGCGGGCTGTCCTCCCGCGTCTTGTCGCGCTCGTCGCGAGTACGTATCTCGCTCTTGACCTGCTCGAGGTCGGAGGCCTCGCCCTGCGCCAGTAGGTCGGCGTGTCGCCGCGCGGCGCGTTCCTCGACCGACGCGTCGAGGTAGATCTTCACCTGCGCCTGCGGGAACACGACCGTCGTCACGTCCCGTCCCTCGATGACGACAGACTTGCCGGCCGCGATGCGCCTTTGGTGCGCCGTTACCGCGGCGCGAACGCGGGGCAGCGCGGCAACAGTCGACACGGCCCTATCCACTTCGGACGACCGGATCTGCTCCGAGACGTCCTCGCCGTCCAATAGGAACGCCCCGCCCGAGCCGAAGTCCATGGACGCCGACCCAGCCACGTCGGCCAGCCGCGATTCGCTACCGAGGTCCATGCTCCCGCGCAACGCCAGCAACGCTATCCCTCGATAGAGGGCGCCGCTATTGAGGTGCACATAGCCCAGTGACTCCGCCAGCAGCTTCGACACGGTGCTCTTACCGGAACCAGCGGGTCCGTCAATGGCTACTACGGTCGGCTTCATAGCTGTTCGAGCAACTCCCAGAATGTCGGAAACGACGTATTCACGCACGCGACGTCGTGGATGGTCGTCGGCCCGTCGGCGATCAAGCCGGCGACGGCGCACATCATGGCAATGCGGTGGTCGCCGTGGCTTTCGCATTCGCCCCCGCGCACGCGTTGCGGGCCGTCCACGACGAACCCGTCCGGGCGCGCCTCGACCGCGACGCCGAGGTTGCCCAGTTCGCTCACGATCGTGGCGATGCGGTCGGTCTCCTTGACGCGCAACTCCGCGGCGTCCCTGACAGCCGTCCGCCCGCGCGCCTGCGAGGCGGCGAGGGCGAGCAGTGGCAATTCGTCGATCATCGTCACGATTGCGTCGCCGCCGAACTCCGCGCCGCGTAGCGAACTCGTGGTCACCTCGAGGTCAGCGACCGGTTCAGCTCCGGCCATGGCTTCACGTTGGGACCGCACCTGTCCACCCATGGCGCGCAGGGCGTCCACAATACCCGTGCGCGTGGGGTTCACGCCCACGGCGGCGCAGGTCACCGCAGCGTCGGCTACCAGCAGTCCCGCCACGATGAAGAACGCTGCTGACGAGATGTCCGACGGGATCTGCACGTCTTGCCCGGTCAGCTCAGGGCGGGGAGACACAGTGACGGCGAGACCGTCCCGCCGCACCTCGGCGCCAAAGGCAGTGAGCATCCGTTCAGTGTGATCCCGGGACAGGGAAGGCTCGCGGACGGTCGCGCCACGGCCCGCGTACAGGCCCGCCAGCAGCGTGGCGGATTTGACCTGCGCGCTGGCGACGGGACTGTCGTATTCGATGCCGCGCAGCCCGCCGCCACGGATCGTGAGCGGCGCGTACATCCCGCCGGACGCTCCCGCGATGGTGGCGCCCATCTCTGTCAACGGCTTCACGATCCGGTCCATCGGTCGACGTCGGATGGACGCGTCGCCAGTGATGGTGGTCGTGAAGTCCTGCCCGGCGGCCAGGCCTGAGAGCAGCCGTATGCCGGTGCCGGAGTTCCCGACGTCCACGACGGTTGGCGGCTCTCGGAGCCCGTCGAGACCCACGCCACGGACGACCACCAGGCCGCCGTCCTGGCCCACGCTGGCGCCCATCGCCTGTACCGCGCGCAACGTGTTGAGGCAGTCCTCGCTTTCCAGGAAGCCGCGCACGGTCGTGACACCTGTCGCGACGGCGCCCAGGATCGCCGCGCGGTGGGATATGGACTTGTCGCCGGGGACGCGTATGGTCGCGCGCGACCCCTTGACGGGGCGCACGGTTCTACTCGCCATTGGCCATACTCGCTCTCAATTCGCGGCCGCGCCGCAGCCATGCGGACAGCGCGTCCGCGTCAGCCGCTCTCAGGAGGTCCGCAAGGCGTGCCAGGTTCGCGGACAGCCGGTCGACCGCGGCCGCCAACTCTGACGCGTTGTGCGTGAGGATGGGTGTCCACACGTCCTCCGAGCCGAGGGCAACGCGGGTGGCGTCACGCAGTCCGCCGCCTCCGTAGGACGCGGCGTTGAGCCCGTCCGCGCCAGATTCGGACACGAGGTGAGCCAGTGCGGTCGCCACGACGTGCGGCAGATGGCTCGATGCGGCCAGCAGCGCGTCGTGTGTCTCAGGCGTCACGAGCACGACCTTCGCCCCCACGCGCTCCCACAACCATCGGACGACCTCGACCGCCCCCGAGTCGGCTTGCGGGCCGCTCGTGAGGACGCACGTGGCTCCCTCGAACAGGTCCGCCCGCGCGTTCCCAACGCCAGACTGCTCGGATCCCGCGATGGGATGCGCTCCCACGAAGCGGACACCTGCCGCGTCGTCCGCACAAGCTGTCACCACCGACGCCTTGACGCTCCCAACGTCGGTGAAGATCGTGCTGGCGCGGGCGTGGCTAGCCAGGTTGGCCACGACTCGCGAGGTAATGTCCACGGGTGTTCCGACGACGACGATGTCCGCCTCGGCCACAGCCACGTGAGCGTCGGCGTAGCGATCCACGGCTCCAGCTTCCAGCGCTGCGCGCAGCGGCCGCTCGCGACGGCCAGCGCCCACGATGGCGCCCTGGAATCCGCTGGCGCGCAACGCCAGGCCGAGAGATCCATTGATGAGGCCGACGCCATAGAGCACAACGGTCCTGGGGTCAGCGGGCGGGTGGGACGCGCGCGGCAAGCGCGCTTGGGGATCGTCCATCGTCAGTCGGCTTCCGGTATCTCGCGCAGCACGTCCTCGAGGGCCAGGATGAACCGCCTGTTCTGCTCGGGCGACCCGACCGTCACACGCACCGACCTGGGGTATGCGTACGCCTGCATCGGGCGGACGATGACGCCGCGCCGCGTCAGGGCCTGCGTCACCTCCGACCCGTCCCGCGACAGATGGACGAGAAGGAAGTTCGCCACCGACGGAACGTACGCCAGGCCGAGGCGACAGAGCGCGGCAGTGAGGAACGCCAATCCCTCACCGTTCATCGCGCGGCTACGCGTTACATGGTCGGTGTCCGCGAGCGCCGCCAGAGCGCCCGCTTGGGCGAGGGAGTTGACGTTGAAGGGCGGTCGCGCCCTGTTCATCATCTCGACTACCTCCGCGGACGCCACGCCATAGCCCACGCGCAGACCAGCCAGACCGTACGCCTTCGAGAAGGTCCGGGTGACGATGACGTTGCGGCCGGCGCGCAGGTAGTCCATCCCGTCCGGGTAGTCGTCGTGGTCGACGTATTCGAAGTACGCCTCATCCAATACAACCATGGTAGACGGCGGGATGGCGTCGAGGAACGTGTCCACGTCCCGCTTCGTCACGTACGTGCCAGTAGGGTTGTTAGGGTTCGCCACAAAGACGAGCTTGGTGTCCTCCGTCACGGCATCCGCGAGCGCAGCCAGGTCGTACGTGTCGTGCGTCAGGGGTGGCGTCGTCGCCCGTGCGTCGAAGATGTCACGAATGAGCGAGTAGACGACGAACGACTGCTCCGGGAAGACGATGTGATCGCCTGCGGACAGGAACGTCTCGCCCAGGATCTGTAGGACGTCTGACGAGCCGTTGCCGAATATGAGCTGCTCGGGAGCGACGCCGTGCAGGTCCGCTACCGCGTTGCGTAAGTAGAAGGCGTTGCCGTCGGGGTAGAAGTGGACGTCCGCGGCAGCGTGCGCCACCGCGTCCAGCGCGCGCTTGGAGGGCCCCAGTGGGTTCTCGTTCGACGCCAGCTTGATGACGTCGGTCAAGCCGAGCTCGCGTTGGACCTCTTCGACCGGTCTCCCGCCCTGGTACGGCGAGATAGTCCGTATGCCCGGCTTTGCCAGCACCGAGTCGTCTCCCGTCTACATCACGCGCGTGGGTACGATCCCAGCACCTTGAGCGTTTGGCACGCCTGCTCGACGTCAGGCAGCGCCTCCGAAAGGGGCTCGGCGTCTACGTGACCTGTGACGTCAGCGTAGAACACGTAGTCCCAGGAGCGGTCGGGCGAGGGGCGTGACTCGACCTTGGTGAGGTCGATGCCGTACTTGCCGAATTGCTCCAGCACGCGCACGAGCGCGCCAGGACGGTTGTGCGTGGTAAAGCGCAACGACGTCTTGTCGTTCCCGGTGGGCCTCACCTTGTGTCGACCTACGACGAGGAAGCGGGTGACGTTGTCGGCCTTGTCTTCAATGTGCTCGACGAGGACGTTCAGCCCGTACTCGTCCGCCGCGAGACGACTGGAAACAGCGGCGACGCCCTCTTCCTGGGAGGCTCGACGCGCGGCCTCCGCAGTATTGGACACGGTGATCTGCTCGACGCCGGGGAGGTGCGACCGCAGCCACTCACGGCACTGAGCGAACGCCTGCTGGTGCGAGTAGATGCACCGCACGTCCTCGATGGCGCTCTGCGAGAGCAGGTTGTGGGCGATGGGCAGGTGGATCTCCCCGCATATCTGGAGCGGCGAGGTCGCGAACAGATCCAAGGTGTCGATGACGACGCCCATCGTCGAGTTGGCGACCGGCACGACGCCATAGTCCGACCGTCGGTGTTCGATCTCGCGGAACACGTCGGCCTGCGCCACTTCGGCTCGGTATTCGACGCTGACGCCGAACTGCCCGCGCGCGGCAATGTGCGTGAAACTCGCAGCCGGTCCGAAGTACGATATGCGCAGGGGCGTTTCGAGCGCGCGGCTCGCGGAGATCACCTCGCGGTAGATGGCAACGACTGCGTCGTCGGGGTAGACGCCATCGGCGTTGAGCTCGCGCAACCGCGCGAAGACGGCCTGCTCACGGTCTGGCGCGTACACAGCCTGAGCCGTGCCGTGCTTCAGGCGGCCGATCGCCAGGGCGGACTCGCCGCGCTCGTTGAGCAGGGCCAGGATCTCCGCGTCGATGCGGTCGATGTTGTCGCGATGGCTCGTGAGGTCGCCGCGCGGGGCCTCGCTGCAATCACCTGTCTGCGCAGACATCTATGGTCGCCCCGGAGCGAGCTAGGACTTAGCGGCGATGATCTTCGAGACGGCTTCGGCCATCTCATCGTCGGTCTCGTTGTCCTTGACCAGTTGGTTGAACTGCTCGGTCGAGATGTCGTGACGCTCGAGGAACGCCTTGTCGGCCGGGCACGGGTAGAAGTAGTCGCCTATCGTGCCGGCGGCGTTCGCGCGAGCCTTGTCCGTAATACGAGGCAGCCAGGCGATGTCGCCCAAGACCAAGTCACGGCCGCGTGGCTTCCAGTCGAGTCCCATAGCGTTTCCCCTCGGCGTGAGGATGGCGGCGCGTCGGAGGCGATGCCGTCAAGAGTAGCAGCCACCGTGGCCGCTAGTCAACGCGCCACCGGCTCGCAAGTCGACTAGCGCCGACCGCGACGGCGAGGGTGGGCAGCAGGCGCCTAGATGGGCTATCGTGGGCTCGCGACGGCCCACCGGCTCGGTGGGCGCGGTGAACCCATTGACTACGCTGTGGCGGCGGCCATCCCGGCGCCGACTCAGGACGACTCAGGACGAACGGAGCGCCACATGGCCTCGGCATCCCTCGCGCGCGCCACGGCGGTGTGTGCCGCGTGTCTGTTCCTAGTGGGCGTGACGCCGCGCGCGGGCGCGGCCGGGGTCGACTACGTGTGGTGGGAGGGCGAGCGGCCGGCCGCGACGAATTTCCCGGCGACATCCGCGTTCTCGACGAACACGTTCGCCGACACCTCCGACCTGCTGTCGGGCGGCGACTGGCTCTCCAACTCTGGCCCGAGGGCAGGCGCCGAGGCGTACGCGTCGTACGTCGTCGGCGTGCCCACCAACGGGGTGTACGAACTGTGGGCCCGCAAGTTCTGGAAGCACGGCCCGTTTCGGTGGCGGTTCGACGAAGGGGCGTGGGAGGAGTGCGGGCGCGACATCGCGCTCGCCGACAACACGTACCTGAGGACGCACCTGGGCGCCAACTGGGTGCACCTGGGCTCCGTCGAACTCGCCGCGGGTGACCACGATTTCACGCTGCGCCTGCTGGCCGAGGAAGGCGAGCAGCTTACGGCAGCGTTCGACGCCTTCGTCCTCGTAGCCGGCGCCTTCCGCCCCAACGGTCGCCTCAAGCCCGGCGAGCGATGGGACATGGCGGACGAGGGCTACTTCCCGTACGAGCCCCCGGTGGATCACTTCGGCGAGGACGCCCTCCTCGACCTGCGCCGCCTCAACGAGCCCACCGCTGGCCAGGACGGATTCGTCACGTCGGAGGGAGGGGCGTTCCATCTGGGCTCGGGAGACGAGACGCGCTTTTGGGGGGTCAACGTCAACGCCAACCACGCTGGGCAGAGCCGCGCATCCATCGACTACATGGCGCGTCGGCTAGCGAAGGCCGGCGTCAACATAGTCCGGTACCACAGCCCCCTGTTCGACCGAACGGGGGATCCCGCGCGCGTCGACGGGGAGGCGCTGGACAACCTGTTCTACCTCATCACCGCGATGAAGAACGCCGGCATCTACACTGAGCTCAGCTTCTACTTCCCGCTCTGGTTCGACATCAAGCCCGGCTACGGCATCGACGGCTACGACACGCTCGACAACAAGAGGCCGTTCGCGCTCCTGTACTTCCACGAGCGCATGCAGCATATACACCGCGAGTGGCTGCGCCAACTTCTCACCACGCCGAACCCGTACACGGGCGCGCGGCTCAGCGACGAGCCCGCCGTCGCAATCGTGGAGATCGTCAACGAGGACAGCTTCTTCTTCTGGACGTTCACCAAGCGCAACGTGCCCGCCGTTCATTGGGCGCATCTTGAGTCGCTGTACGCGGGTTGGCTGACGGAACGGTACGGGTCGGTCCAGGCAGCCACCGACGCGTGGGGCGCGGTCCTCGACGAGGACGACGTGGCGGCGGGTCACGTGGCGATACTCGAAGCGTGGCACATGACCGCGGACGGCTCCCGCGCTGGCGGGGCCGCGAAGACCAGGCGTGTCGGAGATCAGGTGCGGTTCCTGACGGAGCTACAGCGCGCGTTCTATGCCGACACCACCTCCTACATCAAGGGCGTTCTGGGCTACGGCGGCCTTGTCACGGCTAGCAACTGGCACGTCACCGACGGGCCGACCTTGGACGCGCTTGAGCGATACACGTACACTGCGGGCGACGTCATCGACCGCCACGGCTACTTCGGCGGGGAACACACGGGCGACGGCGCTGGCTACTCCGTACGCGTGGGGCACGAGTACAGCGACAGGGCGGGTGTGCACGCCCCCGAGTCGCTCCCTCTCGCCGTCGCGCAGATCGAAGGACATCCGCACACCATCTCGGAGATCGGCTGGCCCCAACCCAACCGGTTTCGCGCGGACATGACCTTCCTGTCGTCCGCGTACGGCTCGCTGCAGGGCGTCGATGCGTTCTTCTTCTTCGCCGTCGGCAGCCCCTTCCTCGCCGACGCCACGATGGGGAAGTTCCAGATATGCTCCCCTGCCGTGATCGGCACCTTCCCGGCTGCCGCGCTCGCCTACCGACGCGGGGACGTCCGCCAGCCGGAACCAGCCGTCGCGCAGGTTCTGGAGCTAGACGACCTGTACGCCATGCGGGGATCGGGCGTCGGCAACCCCGCCGCGCTGGACGTGTTGCGCGAGGCAGACATCCCGGCAGGCGCATCTGTTCCCGGCGCGGTGACAGCGTACGACCCGCTGACGTTCTACGCCGGGCCGTTTACGCGGACGTTTGGCGAGTCGCGCGAGAACTCCAGGCGGGCAGACACGAGCGCCGCCATCGACCGTGCGGCGAAGACCATAGACAGCCTCGGCGGCCAGCTGCATTGGGACTACGGCGATGGCGTCGTCACGGTCGACACGAGGCCGACGCAGGGCGCCGCCGGCTTCCTCGCCGCCGCCGGGCCGGTCGAGCTCGCCGACGTGACGATCCACATGCGGAACGAATACGGCTCCGTCACCGTCACGTCGTTGGACGACAGGGCGGTCGAGACGTCGGACTTGCTGCTGATACAGGTCATGACAGAGGATCAGCCGTACGGATTCAGAGCCGAGGACGGCAGAATCACGGCACTGGGCAGCGCGCCCTTCGGCGTGCGCGAGACCGACGCCTCGGTGAAGCTGCCGGCCCGCTATGCCGACTTCGAGGCCGTGCCGCTCGACGAGAACGGGTACCCAACGGGCGCCAGGCTGTCGGCTGATGTCGGCGAGAACGGCGCAGTGACGTTGCGACTTCACGCCCGCGCGCTCTACACGGTCCTGCGTCCGGCCGGCGCCGACGAACAGTAGGAGACACGTAGCGCGGCCTTACGTTAGACTCGCGCCCGCCACTCGCGACCCGTCTGGAGCCCCGATGAGCGCTATCCGCATCGTTGAGGAAGACCTGCGCTACAAGTTCTACCACGGAGACAACTTCGCCCTCGCGTACAACAAGGGCCACCTGGGCTGGGGCGACTTTCGCATGTCGCGTCCCAACTTCTACCCAGTGCTGACGCCTGCCTGTCACCAGGTGACTACCAGCAGCGCGTACCGGTACAGCCACCACAAGTCGGTATTCCTCGGCCACGCCAACGTGAACGGCGTCAACTTCTTCCACGACAACAACCCCACGCGTGACAACCTGGGAGACATCCGCCTGGACGGAGCGGAGGTCGCTACCGCAGACGACGCGGCGTCCATCGCCTCCAGCAACACGTGGGTGACGGCGGCTGGCGTGGAGATGCTTACCGAGCGGCGTGACATCGCCTGGCGGCCCGACAGTGTTGCGCACGTGCTGGACGTATCCAGCGCTCTCACATCGCTCGTGGGCGACGTCACGTTCGCGAGGGACAGTCACTCGTACTTCGGGGTGCGAGTAGCCGACTCGATGGACGTCGAGGATGGCGGCCGCGTCGTCAACTCGAATGGTCAACGGGATGAAGCCGAGACCATGGGTCAGCACGCCGACTGGGTGGACTACAGCGGCCTCGTCGCCGGCGATCCGGTAGGGATCACGCTCATCACACACCCGGACGACCCGCCATCTCCGTTCTTCGTGCGCGACTACGGCACCATGCTCGCCAACTTCACGCTCGAAGCGCCCTACACGCTGAGCGACGGCGACACGCTGACACAACGCTTCCGCCTCGTCGTCCACGACGGGTGGGGCGAGGATGTCGACATAGAAGCCTACCACGCTGACTTCGTCCTCTAGCCCACGAACCCGGAGACGCTCGCCATGCACGCGCCCTACGCCGTTGGACACCGAGGCGCCGCCGCCGTACTACCCGAAAACACTGTGCGGGGGTTCGAGTACGCCATCGAGCTGGGGTGTGACTACACCGAGTGCGATGTCCATCTCACGCGCGACAACCGGCTCATCGTGATGCACGACACCACGGTGGACCGCACCACAGACGGCTCAGGAGCCATCGCGGACATGTCGTTCGCGGACATACGCGCGCTCGACGCTGGCGACGGACTGCAAGTGCCAACCTTCGTCGAGGTGCTCCACGCCACGTCCACACACATTCGCCTGCTGTGCGAGCTTAAGGGTGAGGGAGTTGTCGAGGCCGCTGTCGGCGCGGTGACGCAGTTGGGACTCGAGGAGCAGGTCGTCTTCACGTCGTTCAACATGGACCGCCTGGCGCGCGTGAAAGAGATCGACGACCGTCTGGAGATCGGCGCCATCCTCCCCAACCCGTCCGATGACGACATACCCATGGCGCACGACCTGGGCGCCACCGCGATAGGGGTCCAGTACCGCAACATGAGCATGCGCCGCGTGCAGCAGGCGCTCGACCTGGGTATGCATATCCGCGCCTGGAACCCAGACCTGCTCGACGAGATGAAGGCGATGATCGGCCTCGGCGTCAGCGGCGTGAGCTCCAATCGGCCAGACATTCTCGTCGACCACCTGCGCGCCGAGGGCCTACGCTAATGCCGGCCCTCGTGCTTGCCGCGTGCCTCATCTTGGCGTTCTTGGCCGGCGCGCCTGCGGCCAACGCCGCGTATCCCGATCTGCGAGCCCGCGACGAGGCGGCGTGGGAGGCCCTGCGCCCTGACCTGGCCAACATCCGGCGCGACCACCCGCGAATCTTCATGGACGCGGACGGCATCGTGGAAGTGAAGGGCCGCACGACGACGGCGGGGAGCGTGGCCGAGACGTACGCGTGGCTGGTCGAGTGGGCCGACGCGGGGCACTTCTATGCGAACCTGTGGGCGACCGGGAATCAGTTGGTGGCCGCGTCGATCGCCTACCGGCTGTCGGGCGACAAGGACCACCTCGCCTTGGCCCTCGGGATCGCCGACTACCTGGTAGCCGCCGAGGGTGACAGCTGGACGTACCCGCGCATCGCCAAGGGGCTCGCATTCGGCTACGACTGGCTGCGTGACGACTTGACTGACGAGCAGCGCACGCGCTACGGCGAGGCGGCGATTCGCAACGCGAAGGCGTGCTACGACACGTGGCGCCACTCGGACTTCAACAACCATCTGTACCTCGAGTACGGCCCCGTCCTCTACGTCGGCCTCGCCCTGTACGGCGAGGGGGTCGACGACGACGCGGCGGAGCAACTCGCGCTCGACGGCGTGTACCTCCTCAAGCATCACATGATGCCCGCGCACGAGATCGTCACCCAAGGGGACGGTGGCTGGCACGAGAGCATGTCGTACCACGCCTTCTTCACCTACGAGTTCGCGCACCAGATCGAAGCGTGGCAGACCGCGACCGGCGAAGATCTGTGGTCGGCGTTCAGGGGTTTGGACGGTGAGGGAGCCTTCCAGGTCTACTGCACCCGCCCCTATGACGGGTCGTGGATCAGCGTCGCGGACATCGGCGGCCGCGACTCGTTCTCCGAGGCGAACGCGTCCTATCTGTCACTCGCGCACCGGCGCCGCGGCGAGCCGCTCGCGGGGCGTTGGGTAGAACAGCTACGCGCCGAAGCGCAGGCGCGGAGAGCAGCCGGCCGCCGACACGTCCGCGACGGCAGCGCGTGGTGGCCCTACGTGCTCTGGCACGACGGACCCCGTTCGGGCGGCGCTCACGTCGATACCGCATATCTGCCCACGGCGCGGCTCTTCGGAGGGCTCGGCTACGTCGCCATGCGCAGCGACTGGTCCCGCGAGGCGACGTTCGCCATGTTTTACTGTCAGCCGACGTGGTACGGCGGGCATCAGCACGCGGACAATAACTCGTTCGTCATCCATCGCAACGGCCTGCTCGCCGTCGACAGTGGCGTGTACGACGCGACCCGCCATCGCGGCGCCTACTACGCCCGTTCGATCGCGCACAACACCATGACGGTGACGGATCCGAACGAGGAGTTCGGCGGCGCGACGTGGGGCGGCGGCCGCGCAGGCAGCGGCTCCAACGACGGAGGGCAGATCTACGTCGGGGGCGCCAATCTGGTCGCCGACGTCACCGCCGACGGCGAGTACGTCCGCGGCGAGATCCTCGCGTACGAGAGCGGTGACGAGTTCACGTACGTCGTTGGCGACGCGACCGCGTCGTACGCGCCGGGCAAGGTCGTCGAGTTCACGCGCGCGTTTCTCTTCGTACGGCCGTCGACGTTCGTGGTGTTCGACCGGGTTGAGAGCGCCGACTCGTCCCACGTCAAGCGCTGGCTGCTGCATTCCGCGGCGGAACCACGCCTGAACGACGACGGGTCCATCGCCATCGCGAACGACGCATCCGAGCTCGTGGTGCGGACGCTCGCGCCGGCGGGCCGCCACACACACGTTGTCGGCGGCGAGGGACGCGAATTCGAGGTGCAGGGCCAGAACTACGCGCCGACGAAGGAGTACGACCCAGACGAGGCCGGGAGGTGGCGAGTCGAGGTCTCGCCCGACGCGCCAGCCTCCCGCGACTATTTCCTCCATGTGCTGACGGTCGACGCCGCGGAGTCTCAAGCGACCGTGAGGGAGGACACGGACACGCTCACAGCGCTCGTTAGTGACGGCAGCGGAGAGTGGGCCATCAGCTTCGCCAAGACAGGGGAACTCACGGCGACCGTGTCCCGACCTCGCCCGGACGGCAGCGGACACGACACGCGTGTTCTGCGAGCGCCCGTCAGACGATAGGCGCGGTCTTCCCGGCGCGCGAGAGAATCCCTGGACGCACCTGCACTAGGCTCCCGACGACCGTCGCGCGGAGTCGGCGCCGCCTGTTCTCGGTCGGGCCGGTGGACCAGCGCATTGCACGCCGCGCGGCTTGTCGGGCGCAGCCGCGCGGGCGTACAATTCCTGCTACCGAGCGCCGCGTCGCTTACGAACTTTGGGGGATCCTAGCTGTGTCGCGACCGCGCGCAACCGCGTCAGCGATGATCGCAGGTGTCCTCGTCGGCGTCCTCGCCCTCACCCTCGCTGGGTGCGCGCGGGAGCTGAGTATCGCGGCAAGACCCCTTCCACCTCGGCCCTGGTCGGACTTAGTCAACGACGCCAACACGCACATCCGCGTGCGCGAGTACGAGACCGCCATCGAGCTGCTAGACCGTTCGCTCGACCTGAGACCCGATGAGCCGGCCATCCACCTCACGCTTGGTCAGTTGCTGTCAGCCGTCGGAGACATCGGCGGCGCCCGATTCCACCTAGACGCCGCTCTGGCCCTCGGCGAGGGCCACGAGGCGCGGAACTACCTTGGCTTCGTTGAGGAGTCGGCCGGCGCGCACGCGGCGGCGGCGGCGCAGTTCGAAGCCGTGCTCGCCGAGCATCCCGACGACCAATACGCTCTCGTCCACATCGGCCTCGCCTATCAGCAGGCCGGGCGCGTGGCGGAGGCGATCACGGCGCTCGAGCAGGCAGACGCGCTCGACCCGACGCGCGCTGACGCCGCTTCCGACGATCTCGACTTCTACCTCGGATTGGCGTACGAGGCCGGCGCGCGCTACCCGGACGCGCTTGAGGCGTACGCCCGGCGTAGCGCGGCCAACCCCGCCGACCGACGACCATGGATGCGGCGAGGTGCGATCCACGAGGAACTGGGAGAACTCGAAGCGGCCAAGCGCGACTACGGACAGGCGTACGCGCTGGATGCTACGGACGACGAGGCGCGGGCGAGCATCGAGCGGGTCGCAGCTCTGATAGCAGCGGCGTCCGACGCCACCGTCGAGGTCGTCCCGCCCGTGCGAATCCTGCCAGACGACATCGACGAGCGCGTCGCGGCGGCGCGGGCGGCGGCGAACCACGCGGACGCCGACGCCGTCATCCTTCTGAGCAGGTCAGAGCACGAGATCACGCCGACCGGGCGCACGCGCTTCTCCACGCAGCAGGTGGTGCAGTTGCAGCATCGCAGGTCGTTCGGGGAGTACGGCGAAGTGGCGATACCGTACAACGCCGCCTCGCAGAACATCGGCGTGAACGTGGCGCGGGCGCTCCTGCCAGACGGGACCGTGCTGGATGTCGGCGCCGACGGCATCCGCGATGTGACGCCACCGGAAGCTCTGACCTTCAACCTATACTCGGACTCGCTGTGGAAGGTGATCTCCTTCCCTGCGCTCGCCGAGGGGGTGGTCCTCGAGTACCAGGTGACCGTGGAGGACAAGGTCGGCCGCGGCACGACAGACAACATGTGGTTCTGGGGCTCCATGACCTTCCAGGCGGCGTACCCGACGTTGGCGAGCCAATACGCGTTGCGGACCCCTAATGGCGTGCCGTTCCTGTGGAAGGCGTACCAGTGTGATGTGCAAGCCGCAATCTCGCCGGAACCCGACGCGAGCGGCATGGTGCAAGGGCCCGAGGTTACTTACCTGTGGCAGTACGGCGAGACGGCGGCCTACGCGGCGGAGACTAACGGCCCGCCTCCGACCGATGTGCTGCCCAGATTCGCGTTCTCGTCCGTCGAGGAGTGGGACACGCTCCACGACTGGTACCGCTCCCTGCTGACCGGCCGCACGACGCTGGACGCCGAGGTGTCCGCTGCCGTGGCGGATGTCGTGCAGCTCGCGCGCGACCACGACGGTCGAGTGCGCGCCCTGGCGGACTTCGTGGCGTCGGAGACCCGGTACGTGGGCATTCAGTTGGGGCAGGGCGAGTTCCAGCCGCACGCGGCAAGCGAGGTGCTGCGCCACCGCTACGGCGACTGCAAGGACAAGTGCACGCTCCTCATGACCATGTTCCAGGCGATCGGGGTCGAGGCGTACCCGGCGCTCATCAACCCGACGTACGGCGGCTCGGACATAGACCTGGAGTTGCCGTCGCTGGGGCAGTTCTCCCACATGATCCTCGCGGTACCCGACGCCTCGATGCCCGGTGGGTACGCGTGGGTGGACCCCACGGACGACACCGTCCCATACGGCAGGCTGCCCGCCAGTGACCAAGGGCGCACCGTGATGCTTGTTACCGACGACGCGCCCGTGTGGGTGCGGACGCCCATCGACACGCCGGACATGAACCGCTACGACTGGACGCTTACTCTCGGGTTGGACCCAGGAGGAGCGGTGTACGGGGCTGAGAACCTGACCGCCACCGGCACGCACGCCAGCGACGTCCGACGCGCGTACCAGGCGGTACCTCCCGCTGATCTGGCTGAGTACATGCGCTCGCTCATGAGCCCCGAATATCCTGGCGTGGCGGTGGATGCCGCAGAGCTCGCGGGCATTGAGGACGCCTACGAGGCGTTCTCCGTGACGGCAGACTTCACCGTGAGCGAGTATGGGTCGCGGACCGACGACGCGTGGGCGATCCCTATCCCAAGCGCGGATCTGGGCTCGTACGCGGCGCTGGTTGCCGAGCCCGGCCGCACGCGAGCGATGGTGCTGGGCGTGCCTAACACGCTGACACGCACGGTCAGCGTCGAGGTGCCCTCAGGGTATGAGGCGCCGGACCTGCCAGAGCCGCTGCTGCTGCAGACGGAGTTCGCCTCCCTCAAGCGCACGACGGCTGTCGAGGACGCTCACGTCATCTACCGGCTGGAGCTAGTTGTGCGTCAGCACACGGTGCCGCCGGAGCGGTACGACGCGGCTCGCTCCATATTCGAGGCGCTCGCGCGTGAGGAAGACGCCGCCGTGCTCTTGCGCCGCGCCGCCGCCCCACCCGACGAGCCGCCGTCAGTCTCAGTTGGCGAACTCGTTGGGCAATGGCGGGCCGCGTGGGCCGGTGGCGACCGCCGGTCGCTCCTCGCGTTGTACGACTCTGCAGCCGTCGTGCATCGTGGGCGCGAGAGCGCCGGTGGCGACGCCATGGTTGGACTGGACGAGTTCGCCGCACACCTCGACCACATCGACCGCCTGTACGCACGCGTCGCGGTCGACGTGGCCAACGTCGCGGTGACGCCGACGGGCGAGGGTTCTGGCGTCGTCACGTTCGACCAGTCGTTCCGCGGCTACTCCGATGCGGGCGCGCGTGCGCCGTCGTATTCCGACGTTGGCGCCAAGACGCTCGTCTTCCGAGATGGCCGGATCACCAGAGAGTCTTGGGCGGCGGACAGCACCGACCGGGCCGCCGGGCCGTTCTATCTACAGATCGGCTCTTTCCTACGCGAGGCGCCGGCATCCGCGCTCGCCGGCGAGGTAGGCGCGGGCGCGAGCGTCAACAGAGTGTCCCTCCCAAGCGGCGTGCGGTACCGCGTGGTCGTCGGAGCGTACCGTAGCGAGGAACTCGCCACGACCGCCGCCCGCGCCCTAGCGACCCACCACGACGCCAAACCCATTGTCCGACAGGCGAGGCCCGAGGGTGAATGACACGCCGCCGGCAGTGGAGCTCCGCCTCGACACGGCGCCCGACGTGCTGTGCTGGCGGGAGGTGTTCCGCCACGACAGTCCTGTCGAGATTGATGTCGGATGCGGCCGCGGTATGTACGTGATCGACGCGGCGACCGCGCGACCGGATGTGAATTACCTGGGCATTGAGGTCGTCCCCAAGCCGTTCTACATCGCTTGCGAGCGGGTGGGGAAACGCGACCTCCGCAACGTCCGACTGGTCCGGGGTGACGCGCGCGAGTTCTTTGCCGAGCGGGCGCCAGCGGCGTCCGTGTCTGTCGTGCACGTGCAGTTTCCTGACCCATGGCCCAAGAAGCGTCACCACAAACGGCGCGTCGTGACGACGGAATTCGTGGTCAATGTGGCGCGCGTCCTGCGCGCCGACGGCAGGTTGCATATCGCCACGGACATCGCCGACTACTTCGACGAGTTGCTGGTGATCGCCGAGAGCGCCGGCGTGTTCCGCCTCGTGAGCGAGGGCAGCTACGACGCCAATGGGGACATTGTCACGAATTTCGCCGCGAAGTACCGCGAGCAGGGCCGCGACATGTACGACGCGTGGTTGGAGCTAACGGACGCCGCCGCGGACACCGTGACTGGCGACACGCCGTTCTAGCGCCGTGCGCCGCCTACCATATCGCTTCCAAGTAGCGAATCGCTCCGCCAACCGTGTAGCAGATGCTCTCTTCCGGATCCATGAGCACGTCCTCACGGATCGCCGTGCACAGGTCTCGCACCGCGCCGGCGCCGTAGGCTCTCCGCAAGTACGTGACGGCGTTCAGGTCGGGGTCGGGTCGGTACCGCTCGGGCTGGAACTCGAACTGCGGGTCGAGGTGGAAGGAGTACAGATCCCGCAGAGGGCGCTCGGCGTACTCCACGATGGCGTCACGCTGCTCCGCCGGGAGCGCGTGGACGAAGCGCACGTGCAGCCTCTTGATGAACGTGTGGAACCACTCCTTGAACGGCTCCCGCATCCACTCCGTCGGCGGCACGACCCCGCGGATGGCCTCGTCGACCAGGTAGAGTCCGATACCGACGGGCCGCATGGTGAGGCACGTGGACCGTTCGACGATGTCGAGTCTGATGTTCTGCATGTCGTGGCACCCGTCGGGCCGCTACGCGGCGCCGCGCCGGTGAATCAGCTCCAAGCCCTTGAGCGTGAGGTAAGCGTCGACGTGGTCCACGAGGGACGACCGCGCGCCGATCTCGTCGGCCAGTCCGCCGGTGGCCACCACCGCGGCAGGCGTGCCGAGCTCGTCGAGGATGCGTCGCAGCATGCTCTCCATCTGCCCGAGGAACCCATAGTAGAGCCCCGACTGGAGACACTCAACGGTGTTCCGCCCAATAACACGTGGCGGCTCGACGAGATCGACCGGGCGCAGGAGTGTCGCGCGACTGAACAGGGCGTCCATGGACACGCGGATGCCCGGGGTGAAGGCGCCCCCCACGAACGCCCCGTCGGAGTCGATCACGTCGAAGTTCGTCGTCGTGCCGAAGTCCACGATCACCGCTGGCGCGCCGTACAGCTCGCGGGCGGCGGCGACGTTGGCGATGCGGTCGGGGCCGACTTCGGCGGGATAGTCGACGTTCAGCGCGACGCCCGTGTCGGAGCTGGCGCCGACGAACGCGCCATCGCGGCCGAAGTACCGCTTAGCGACATCCGCGAAGACTGGCGTTAGAGCGGGGACAACCGAACTCAGAGCCGCCGCGGTGACTTCCTCAGGTGTGATGCCATCGTGGGCCAGCATGCCTGCCAGGAGGACGCCGTACTCGTCGGCGCTCCGCGTCGCGTCCGTGTGGATGCGCCAGGCGCGCGCCAACTCCGCGCCCCGAAACACGCCGAACGTGACGTTCGTGTTGCCTATGTCCACGACGAGAAGCACTGGCGACTGTCCCACGTACGTAAGGCGCGGCCCACGCGCACGCGCGGGCCGCCCGGTTTCGCTCCGAAGCGTCGCGCGTCTACTCCTGGACGACGGACGCGCGCTCGCGCAGCTCGCACTTGGTGATCTCGTCGCCCACGCGAAGCTTGCGCACGGTGTCCATGCCCTGGATGACCTGCCCGAACGCCGAATAGGCGCCGTCGAGGAACTTCGCGTCCTCAATGCAGATATAGAACTGGCTGCCGTTCGACACACGGTCGGGGTTCACGTTGTCGCCCTGGCGGGCGGCCGCGACGGCGCCGGCGACGTGTTTGCGTCCGATTTCCGCTGGGATCGTATACCCCGGGCCGCCCGTTCCGGCGCGGCTGGTGCGGCCTTCGGGATCGCCGCCCTGAATGACAAACCCCGGTTCGTACCGATGGAACGTCCTGCCGACGCCGGAGTAGAACCGATCCGCGACCAGCTTCTTGAAGTTGGCGACGTGTTCCGGCGCGTCGCTGGGATAGAACTCGATCACGATGCGGCCCTTGGACGTCTCGAGAACGGCGACCTCGGCATCGGGCGCTGAGGCGTCTGCCACGGGCTTCTCCTTAGCAACTCCGCCTGGCACAAGTAGCGATGGCGCGGCGGTGGTGGGTATCTCACGGGTCTTCGGCGCGGCGGCTACTACCTCTTCGGCCTCAACGGCCTCCTCGACGACGGCTTCGGCTTCTTCCGTCACGGCTTCGGCCGCCTCGTCCACGGCGACAGCGGCGGCGTCTTCGGTCACGCCGCCCAGCGATGCCGTCTGCTGTCCACAGCCAACCCAGACGGATAGCCCCACGAGGGCGACTAAGGCTACTAGCTTATACAC
>CAYYPK010000015.1:0-14726 GCA_964473525.1 uncultured bacterium | reverse complement strand
CACGATGCGTCACTCCTACTCGAATACCGTCTCGCGCCTGGACACTCCAACGGCGAGAGTCGGCAGTATACTGCCCGCCCGTAGGCCCATCAAGAACGCGGCCGGCGTGGCGTTCCCGACACGCGGTGGCAGTGGGCGGGGTCGGTTCCGACTGTCTGGCGCTCTTAGCATAGCGAAGGGCCTCGTGGCCCAGTGGCGCCGGGAGAAGCCCCGCCGATTCGCTCCTCAGAACGACAGCGCGGGACAACGTCCTACGCAGAGCCATCGCGTGTAGACAGCACCTTCTGTGTTGGCGCGCTCCGACCCGGGCACGCTCAGGAACCGCGCGACGCCGGTGGCGGCTCCTATCGG
Organism: uncultured bacterium; assembly: GCA_964473525.1. Classification (GTDB taxonomy): domain Bacteria; phylum Poribacteria; class WGA-4E. The sequence continues at coordinate 14,375 of CAYYPK010000015.1, read as the reverse complement.
AGCGCCGACAGTGGCGCCCTATAGCTCGGGGTCCGGCTCGGCGGTCAGGCTTCTTGGCGCTCGCCGAGATCGGGGATGGCGCTGGCGGCCGCGCGCAGGAGGAGAGGTACCAGGAGGACAATCTGCACGAAGCAGATGTGCGTCAGCGCCGCGACCCACGGGGGCATCGCCTGTAGGATGTACGCGCTCGCCTCGCCGGGGGCGCCCATCACGCGCAGCGCCGCTGGCTGCAGCCACGACAGGATCGCGTAGAAGTTCACGAGCCACATGACAACGCCCAGGCCAAGCCCGATCAGCGCCCGACGCCGCAGGCCGTGGTGGCGGAACATCGTCTCGTAGACCACGTACAACGGCAGGCCAACGACCGCTCCGGTCGCCAGGTGCAGGCCCATGGCCATGCCCAGCACGACGCCGATGTCGGACGATCCGCCGATGGGAGATCCGCCCATGAAGAACGTGGCGTAGACCCGGAGCAGCTTGAACGGCTCCAGACCCACGATAGAGGCGCCGACGACGTTGGCCGCGAACGTGAAGAACGCCGCGTAGACGCTGACCATCGCTCCGACGACGACGATGTGCGACAGATCCTTGGTGAGGGCCCGGCCCTCGGAAGAGGCGTGGTGCACAGCTTTCCTCCCTGCGTGTGCAAGCGAGATTAAGTCCAAATCCTCCATTGCATTATCCGATGCGCGCGGCCTGCCGCGCAAGCCGCGTGCATCGCCTGTGGGCCGCGCGCGCGTGGACCCGAGGTCGCCACGTTATCCTCCCCCTTGGCCGTCACCGTCGCCTGTGGGACGATGCCGCGCCGACGACCACACACGGACTCACGAAGCCGGTGGAGCGCATCGAATGATCCCTTACGGTGAGCCCGGGCCGCTCACGGACATGGAGCGGTTCGTCTTCGACTCGCTGGGTTACCTGGTTATACCGAACGCACTGTCGGCCGACGAGACGGCCGCTGCCCTTGAAGCGTGTGAGCGGGCCCACGCAGGTCACCCAGCCGACCAGTGGCGGCAACTTGGCGCGACGTTCGAGGACGAGCCGGCGCTAGAGAACATCGTCGACCACCCTTCGATACTGCATAAGGCGCGCGCGCTCTACGGCGACCGATTCATCCTACAGAGCTCGTGGGCCACTGTCGTGCCGCCGGGTTTCACCGGCGGCGGCATCCATCAGGACGGGTCATCGGCGTTCGAGTTCAGGAAGCTGGCCGTGCCGACGCCCCTCGTGCAGTTGCGCACGGGTTTCATTCTGACGGACCAGTCGGAGCCTGGCGCGGGCAACATGGTGCTGTTGCCGGGTAGCCACAACGTCGGTCACCCGCTCCCGTCTGGGGCGCGATACGCTGACTTCCCCAACGCTCACGTGGTCACCGGGGAGCCCGGCACGGCGTTGATGTTCCACCAGGGCGTCTACCACTGCGGCAGTCCCAACACGCGCGACCATCACCGGCACATGTTCCACACGATCTACGCGCCGCCGTGGCTGAATCACACCGATCGCATGACGACATCGCCGGAGTTCCTCGAGCGCACGACGCCTATGCGCCGCGCGTTGATGGGGGCGTGGACGCACGACACCGAGTCGTTCCACATGGCGCCGTTGCCATTCCAGGACTAAGGAGCGGGGCAGATGGCAGACATGACGCACGTTCGCTTACCAGGCGGCGCCGACTGTGAGTGATGGGAAGCTGGCCGGGCGCGTGGCGCTCATCACGGGGGCGGGGAGCGGCATCGGCCTGGCGACAGCCCGGCGGATGGCGTTGGAAGGCGCGAAGGTTCTTCTGACGGGCATCCCCCGGGGCCTCGTCGCCGATGCCGCGGCCGCGCTGCGCGACGAAGGGCACGATGTCGCCGGCCACGCCGCTGACGTGTCAGACGAGCAACAGGTCGCCGACGCCGTCCGGGCCGCCCGCGAGCGGTTCGGGGCATTGGACATCCTCGTCCCAAACGCTGGGGTCCAGATGCACGCCACCGACCGGCGGCTGCACGAATTGCCCTCGGGTGTGTGGGACGCGACGCACGACGTGAATTACCGGGGCGTCTACTTGACGGTCAAGCACGGGCTTGCGCAGTTCGTGCGGCAAGGGACCGGCGGCGCGGTCGTCATCGTAGCATCCATCACCGCGCTGAACGGGGCGTCAGCGAACCCCGCGTACATGAGCGGCAAGCACGGCGTGCTAGGTCTAAGCCGACACGTGGCGGTCCACTACGCGGAACACGGGATTCGGTGCAACGCGGTGTGCCCCGGCGCCCTGGAGCGGACGCCCAACCACGATGTCCACCCTGACCCAGACGGCCGCGAGGCGCGGCTCGAGGAGGCGATCCCGCTCGGCCGGCTCGGCCGGCCGGACGACATCGCCCCGCTTATCGCGTTCCTGGCCTCCGACGACGCCTCCTACGCCACCGGCGGCACGTACGTCGTCGACGGTGGGCTCACCATCACGTAGGCCATCGCCGCCTACCAGTCGACGACGGAGCCATCCTCCTGGAGGTACGACTGCGGGTTCTGCCAGTCGTGGTCGATCTTGTCCTCCATCGCGTCTTCGTCGAGCTCGATACCCAGCCCTGGACCCGTGGGCAGCTCGACGTAGCCGTCCTTGAACACGAACGGGTTCTTCAGGTAGCCCTCGCCAAGCGTCGTGTGCTCCTGCGCCAGGAAGTTTGGGATGGACGCGTCCAACTGCAGGCACGCGGCGAGGCTTATGGGCCCGAGTGGATTGTGCGGTGCGATGGCGGCGTACGACGCCTCCGCCATGCCAGCGATTAGCCGCACTTCGTTGATGCCACCAGCGTGGCACAGGTCCGGCTGCAGGATGGACGCCGCGCCCTTTTCCAGAATCTCTCGGAACCCCCACTTCGTGAACACCCGCTCGCCCGTGGCGATGGGCAGGAACGTCGACCGAGCGATGTCAGCTAGCACGTCGACGTTCTGGCACTGACACGGCTCCTCCACGAACATCGGCTGGTACGGCTCTATGGCCTTGATGAGCAGCTTCGCCGTCTGCGGGCTGATCGCGCCGTGGAAGTCGATGGCGAGGTCGACTTCCGGCCCGGCAGCTTGCCGCAATGCGGCGAACCGATCCGCCGCCCTGTCGACGAACGCCTTGTTCTCGACGATCCGCGCGGGCCTACCGCCCGCCACGCCTGTCTTGAAGGCGGTGAAGCCCTTCTCGATCCATTCGCCGATGGTCTCGGGGTCGCCACCTCCCTTGTACAGGCGAATGCGGTCCCTGGTCGGGCCACCGAACAGCTTGTACACGGGTACGCCGAGGGCCTTGCCTGCGATGTCCCACAGCGCCTGCTCGACGCCGCTCAGGGCGCTCGTGAGGATCGGCCCGCCGCGGTAGAAGGCGTGGCGGTACATGGCTTGCCAGTGATGGACGACGCGCGTGGGATCCTTGCCCAGCAGGTACGGCTCTAACTCGGCTACGGCCTGAGCGCAAGTAAGGGCGCGTCCTTCCAGGATGGGTTCGCCAAGGCCGACGAGGCCCTCGTCCGTGTGGATCTTGAGGAAGAGCCAACGGGGCTTGACGAGGAACGTCTCTAGCTTCGTTATCTTCATGGCGGTTCTCCGTGAGGTGGCGCCGGGACCAGAGGCCTAGCTGCGCTCGATCGCGGCCTCGCGCTGCTGCGACGCCCTGATGCGAGCCATGTCGAACTTCGCCGAACGGTCGAAGAAGTACACGCCGTTCTGCTCCTGGAACACGTCCGTCAGCTGAGTGTAGCAGTAGGCGAACATGCTCTCGTCCTCGAGCAGTATCTGGCAGAGGCGGTCGAACCGAGTGTAGAACTCCTCGATGTCGGCGGGCTCTCGGCCGTATCCCCACGACTCGCTTCCAGACGCCTCGGAGGGGTTCCATCGGATGCCGCCGAATTCGCTCACGAAATACGGCTGCCCGGCGTATGGGATGGACCAGGGACGGTCCTCGGGGCCGTTGCGGTGCAGCTTGCCTTCCGCCGTGCCTGCGTGGTTCTCCTCGAACGCGTCTGGATCCTGCTGGTAGTCGTGACTATCGTAGATGTCCGACTCCGGCACTCGGTGCGAGTAGCCCGACGTGTCCAGCACGGGGCGAGTCTGGTCCATCGCCTTCGTGGCGAGGAACAGGCCGCGCGTGAGGTCGTCCAGTCCCTCGATGCCCTCGGGGCGCGGCTGCGCCGTCTCGTTGAGCGGGCACCAGCCGACTATGGACGGGTGTGAGTAGTCGCGCTCGAGGACTTCCAGCCACTCGGTGATGTAACCGGCCCGGGGATCGCGTCGGTCGATGCCCCAGTCGCCGAATTCGCCCCACACGAGGTACCCCATGCGGTCGGCGTGGTAGAGGAACCGCTCCTCGAACACCTTCTGGTGCAGCCGCGCGCCGTTGAAGCCGGCGTCCATGGAGAGCTGAATGTCCTCGATCAGCGCCGCGTCCGTCGGAGCCGTCAGTATGCCGCCGGGATAGTAGCCCTGGTCCAGCACGAGGCGCTGGAAGACGCTGACGCCGTTGATCTTCACGGCGCGCCCGTCGATCGTGACGCTGCGCATGCCGGCGTAGCTCTCGGCGGCGTCGACCACGGCGCGGTCGGCGTCCAGGAGCTGGATCGTGAGGTCGTACAGGTGCGGGGCCCCCGGCTCCCACGCGCGCAACCTGTCGGCAGGTATGTCCAGGGACAGCGATGGGCTGAAGTCCCTGTCGGCGGGCGCTTCCGCAGTGGCCACCACGCCGGCTTCGTCGTGTAACTCCGCGCGGACGGTCAGTCCCGCCGACGCGCCACGGATTGGCTGCACCAGATTGAGCCTGCTGTTGGCACAGTCAGGCGTCAGGCGGGGCCGCAGCAGGTAGGCGGCTTGCCCAACCGCCTCCATCCAGACGGTCTGCCAGATGCCGGTCGTCCGCGTGTAGTGGCAACCCGCGTTGTTGTGCTGGTGGTTGGACTGCTTTCCGCCCGGCTTGTTCCCGGGCATGTCCTTGACGTCGCGCGCGCGCACGGTGATCGTGACGGTGTCACCCGCGGACGCGATGCCGTCCAGATCGCAACTGAAACCAGACCATCCGCCGCGGTGCCTCGCGACCTCGGCGCCGTTCACCCACACGGTGGCGTCGTAGTCGACCGCCTGGAAGTGCAGCAGGACGCGCTTGCCCGCCCAGTCCGACGGGATCGCTACGTCACGTCTGTACCACACGGCGTCGATGAAGTCGGTGTAGCCGATGCCGGACAGCTCGGCCTCAGGGCAGAACGGCACGGTGATGACGTCGGCGAGTTCGCGGTCGAGGATGCCGCGCTCGCGTCCGCTGTTGCCGTGGTCTATCTCGAAGGTCCACTCGCCGTTCAGGTTCAGCCACTGCGGCCGCATGAGTTGCGGCCGTGGGTGTTCGCTTCTGGGGGCGCCTGCGCTCACTTTCGGGTCTCCCTGGTCGTGCTATGGAGCTGATTCCGGGCCGGTCGGGTCTGTGCCTGGCGCGATGCTGCCACCGACCAGACGCTCGATGTCGTTGTAACGGTTGACGTGCGCCAGCCGCGTCGCCCGCGTCGGGCCGCGACGCCATCTTACCGTCACCTGGGCGTCCGTGCTGCGGCCTAGGCCGAAGAGCAGCCGCCTGTCGTTCCCCGCCAGGTAGCTCCCGCCGGTCGTGACCTCCCGCGTCTGCGTCACTCCGCCTGCCGTGACGGTCACACGCGCGCCTTCGACCGGGCCGCCGCGTGCGCGGTCCACGATGTTGAGGCCGATCCAATTCGACCGGCTGCCCACTTCGTTACGAAGGACAACCGCTGGCGCGCCGGACTGACACAGGACCACGTCGGTGTCGCCGTCGTTGTCGATGTCGCCGGACACCATGCCCCGGACGACGTACGCCGCGCCCACCAGGCCCGCCTCCTCGGTCACATCCTTGAAGTCGCCGCCGAGGTTGCGGAACAGCTGCACTGGCTGCCGGTACGAGAGCGTGCTGTCGATCCGGTCCACGTTGTCGTAGATGTGGCCGTTGCCAACGAGTATATCCATCCAGCCGTCGTTGTCCACGTCCACGAAGCGCGTGCCGAACCCCAGCGGGAGGAACGACGGCTCCGCGAGGCCGACGTCGAATGTGGCGTCGTAGAAGTAGTCGCCGTCGTTCGCAAGGAGGCAGTTCGCCTCGAGCGAGAAGTTGGTCATCCATAGGTCGATGTCGCCGTCGTTGTCGTAATCCGCCGCGTCAACGCCCATGGACCCGTTCGCGATGCCGTCCCCGTTGAACGCGACGCCCATCAGCACGCCTTGTTCGGTGAACGTGCCATCGCCTCCGCCGACGAACAGCGTGTTCGGGGTCATGTCGTTGGCGACGTAGATGTCCGGCCACTGATCGTCGTTGATGTCGGCGAACACCACACCCAGGCCCCGCGTCGCAGACTCGTAGACCCCGGTCTCGCGCGTGACGTCGGTGAACGTGCCGTCGCCCTCGTTCCGGTATAGCACGTCGGCGATGCCGTCGTACTCGTTCGGGCCGCAGTAGATCGACATGTTCCCGAAGTAGCAAGGCACGTCATCCGCGAGGACGTAGTCGACGTAGTTGCAGACGTACAGGTCGAGATCGCCATCGCGGTCGTAGTCGGCAAACGCGGCACTCGTGCTCAGCAGGTCGCATCCGACGCCGGCCGGCCCGGTTACATCGGTGAACGTGCCGTCCCCGTTGTTCCGGTAGAGGATGTTGGGCCCCAGGTTAGTGACATAGAGGTCGTCGGCGCCGTCGCCGTCGAAGTCGCCGATGGCGGCGCCCAGACCGTACGCTGACGAGCCGAGTCCGGCGGCCCGTGTAACGTCGACGAAGCGGCCGTCGCGCTGCCGGTAGAGCTTGTCGGTGGTGGCTGAGTCCCGGTCGGGCAAGCGGTTGCCCTGCACGAGGTACAGGTCCAGGCGGCCGTCGCCATCGTAGTCAAAGAGCGCGCCGCCGCTGCCCATCGTTTCAACCAGGCGGCGGCTTGGCGTGAATCCGTTGACATGCGTGAAGCGAAGACCGTAGTCGTTGGTTGCGTCCGAGAACCAAGGGCCCGAGGCCGCAGAAGCGGCTGCTGACAGCACCGTCAGAGCAATGGCGCAAAGGCCGCGTGCTGTCACGGCTCCACCACGGCGCGTGCGACGCGGAACCCAATGGTGTTGTGCGTTCCGTGCGGATGGTACCGGAACCGCAGCGCGCCGCGCATGAACACGACCCCCTGGTCCCACGAGCCGCCGCGTATGACCCGGTCGGAAAGGGGCTCATCGGCGTGCCGCACGGGGTTCTGCTTGGGGCTGACGGCGTAGAACCCAGGGTCGTCCGCGTCGAGGCACCACTCCCAGGCGTTCCCGCCCAAGTCGTGTATGCCCTCAGGCGTGGCCCCACGCTCGTAGGATCCTACCTCAGCCGTGTGGTTTAACCGCCGCCCGTGGTTGGCATGTCGAGGTGTCGGTGATCGGTCGCCCCACGGGTACTTCCGCCTGTCCACGCCGCGTGCGGCCCTCTCCCACTGGGCTTCGGTCGGCAAGTCGGCGCCCACCCAGATCGCGAACGCGCGGGCCTCATACCACGAGATCCCAACAACGGGCATGGCGTCGCCGTTGAAGTTGGGATCGTCCCATATCGGCTCCTCGGACATGCCGCGTGGATCCCGATGGTCGGTAGCCTCCGTGAAAGCACGGTACTGCTCGTTGGTGATCTCGTACCGGGAGATCTCGAACGCGTCGAGCGAGACCGCGTGGCTGGGGCCCTCGAGTTCGAACGTGTACCTCTCCAGCAACGAGCTTCGCAGCCGTGCCTCCTGGTACGCCGCGTCGATCTCCTCCGGCGTTGACCCCATGTTGTACACGCAGGCCGGGATGCGCACCCACTCGATGGGTGGGCCGGCGCCGTCGCTCGCTGCGGACGCGATACATGCCGTCGCGAGGAGCGCAGCGAGGCAGACCCACCAGAGCTGCCTCGAGGGAGCGATGCGAATGTACATGGCAGCGGGCCAGAACATGGCGCGTAGAGCTACTCTCGCGATCCCCTGAGGCCCGCCCATGTGAGCGGCAGTTTGCCACCCGGCGACACGGCGAACGGGGCCAGGTTGTCCTGCACGTACTCGTAACGCGTAGTGATTTCGCCAGCGGCGTCCGCAACCCCGTTGAAGATTCCCACGCGTAGGGGATCCTCGAGCGCCTGATCCGTCTCGCCGATGTCCAGCCACGCGTCGCCAGCCTTGCGTTTGTACCACGCCGTGAACACCGTGTTTTCCCGCTTCATGCGGATGAATAGGTCGATGTCCGTCTCGTGCGGCTCCTGGAACCCGGGAACGGTGCCGACGAATCCCTCCCCTGCGTCAAACTCGCGGGCCTGGTACTGTATGACGGCGTCGTTGTCAGCCCCACCGCGGCCCCATAGCTTGATGGCTACCCACTCGCCTTCGCGGCCATTGTGATCCTGAGTGGTGGGCGAGTATGCCACGATGCCAGCCACGACCGAAGACGACACATAGTGCGTTATCATGTGCGTCTCTATGTCGAAGTCGCCCGTGTGCTCCTGGTAGAGATGGCTGGTGGTGTAGTCCGCCCACAGGTTGCGGCTCGTGTCGCCCTCCATGGTCAACCACCCCGGCGTCGTATCGCCGAGATCCCACGAGCCCGGCTCCAGCTCCCAGGCCCAGTTTGGATTGGCGAATTTCGTGCCGTCGAATGGGTCGCCAAGAGAGTCCGCCGCGGACGCGACCCCTGATGCCAGTCCCAGCGCAAGCGCGATAGCGGTCAGTCGTGACATTCGCCACTCCCCAAGACAGGAAGCGCCCGGGCCTACGATGGCCCGGGCGCTGCCCCGTTTACGCGATAGCTAACGCTTGAGCGCGCTCCATGTCACGGCGAGTCTGTCCTTGGCATCCACGCTCGTGGTGCCGAGCTGACTGTCGGCCTCAACGAAGTCGTCGAACCACACGGTCATCTCCCCACCGGCGGCGTCCGCGATGCCCGCGTAGATGCCGACTTCCAAGGGATCCTGCAACTCACTGGTGACGGTACTCACCGCGACCCAATCCCCCGTACCCCCGGGCTTGAACCACGACGTGTATTCGTTGCCGACGCGTTGCACGCGGAACGCCACTGGGATGTCGCCCTGGTCGGGCATGTAGTCCGGTTGCGTACCGACGTATCCGTCCTCGGCTGCGTCGTTCTCGCGACGCTGGTATTGCAGTACCGCGTTGTTGTCGGTGCCGCCGCGGCCCCAGAGCTTGAGGGTCACCCACTCGCCGTCGCGCCCGGCGATGTCCTGGGACGTGGCCGAGTAGGCGATGATCCCAGCCACCGTGCTGGCGTCGAGGTAGTGGATCAGCGCGTTCGACGTCACGTCGAAGTCCTGACTTGTCGTCTGCGAGAAGCGCGTCGACGTTTCGTCGGCCCACACGTTGCTGTTGTGCGCCGCAGTGATGCGCAACTTCCCGTCCTCGACTGCCCAGTCGGCGCCGTTCGGGTTCGAGACGTTCCACACCGCGTCCAGGCTGCCGGCGGAGAAGTCGTCGCTCTGTAGGTCGGCAGCCGATACGGCTCCCGCGATGCTGATAGCTGTCGCTGCGGCGAGGGCGAGCGCCGCGCGCCCGCATGGCCGTGCCATGTGCTTGCTCCCTAACCTGAGGTTGTCGCTCCCGCGCTGCGGCGGTACGCGCTGCTCACACGTCGGTTGAGTGTAGCTGTCGTGTCGGCGCCCGTCAAGCCGCCCGGCCGGGTTACTGGAATTCGCCCCGCACCATCAACGCGCTGGACACCGACAGGTAGTCGTTGCCCGCCTCGACCCGATCTGCGTAGTAGCTGAGGCTGAGGTTCAGGTTGGCCCGCACTCGCTGGCTGACGTGGTACCCAAGCTGCAGCGCGGTCTGGTAACGCTCCGACTTCGCGTCGCGCTGGTCGCCCAGCTTCTCTCGTCGGATCACAGTCGTCAGGTAGTTCGTGACGGTCAGGTTCTGCTCGAGCTTCACGACCTTCCCGACAATCGGCACCGTCCAGCCGCTCTGCGTGCGCAGCGTGTAGTCCACACTGAGGCTTGGGGTCACGATGAACCCGACCGAGGAGACGCCGCTGCGCTCCTGGTTGCGGCGACTCACGCGTGTCCCGAGAGACGTGCGCGTGCCGCCCCAAACCTGTCGCCACGTGACCGAACCTTCGTGGGACAGGCTCTCTCCGAACACGGTCTCCGTGTTGCGTCGGTCGGACGTGCGGTAGTCGTAGCGCAGCTCGATGGTCGCGGAGTTGCTCGCCGTGAAGAAGCGCGCGTTGGCTCCGATGTTCCGCGAGTCCTGCCGCGAAGCGGTGCCGATGTTCTTCGTGAAGCTGTCCCGCAGCGAGCCGTCGCCGCTGAGCGACATCCATTGCAGTGGATCGAACGACGTCCTCAGAGACAGACGGTTAGACTTCGTGGACGAGCTGCGTTCTGGCGCCTCGTCCTCGAAGGCGAGGGCGTCAGCGATTGTCGTGGACCGGTCGAGACGGCGCAGGTGATCGCGCACGTCGATGCTGTAGTCGGCGCTCATCGTCATGCTGGTCACGACGCGCTGCAGCACGTTGAGGCCGTCGTCGCGGCCGCGGCCCATCCGCGCCTCGATGCTGCGGTCCAGTTCGTAGTTGCCCCTACCGAGCCAGTCGCCGCGCTGCAACTGAGCGTCCTGATAGTCGAAGTCGTCGTACCCGTAGCGCGACAGCCGGTCCATGCGCTCCTGTTCCTTGAAGAACTCGTCGTCCTCCCAGTCCTCGTCGGTCGGATCCTTCGCGCCCGTCGTCGGCGACGGTGTCTTGTCCTCGGCCGGTGTCTCATCGCTCGCCGTGGTGGCGTCTCCCTCGTCGGAAACGGCCTCGACAGAGGCGGCCTGGGCGGGCGGCGCATCGGCGACCTCGTCGGCAGCCGCGTCCGCGACCGTGGGCGGGGCCGCTGTCGGCGCCACGCGGTCGGGGTCTGCGTCGGTCGCCGAGTCCGGCTCGTCGTTGGGGGTCTCGTCTACCTGGTCTGACGAGGCCTCATCGGCGCGCGCGTCGGTTTCAGCCACATCCGTGTCGGCGGTACCAGCCGCTGCCGCACCAGGAGCGGCAGCATCAGTGTCGGTCGCCAGGTCAGTTCCGTCGTCAATGCTGGTGTCGCCGTCTGCTGCACTCGCGGCGGACGTCCCCTCGACGGTAGGTGGCTCGGCCGCGCCAGCCGTGTCGCTTGCCGATTCGTCGTCGTCGACGGTGAACGCGGCGTCGCTCGCAGACGGGGCCGCGAACGCGCCTGGCTCGACGGTTGGCCTCGCCGGAGCCGTCTTCCCCGGCAACGCGGGAGGCGCAAGCGGCGTGTCCTCGGGTCCTGGCTCGTCCTCAAGCCGCAGGGCCGGCGCGCCGGGCCGCGAGAGCGGCGAGGCGGCGGCGCCCTCCCGCTTGGGCGAGGCCGACTCTGGCGCGGTGGTCGCCTCGCCATCGCCTTCGGACGCGTCTCTACGGGGCGCAATCTTGATGATCTCCGACAACCTTAGCGTCAGCCCGCCGCGGATGGTGGAGTTGATGCTGATGTCCTTCTGATCCTGGAACCAGTTCTCGCGCACGCTCGCCTGCGCGCTGACGGTGGGGCGCAACCCCACGAACGACTTGTTGATCGAGGGCCGCACGGACAGACGATGGTCCCGCGCGGACAACTCATATGGCAGTTGGTCGGCGGGCGTCGCTGGCTCGTCCGGGCCGGCGGGGTCGTCGGCTCGCTCCAGCTCGCGCCGGATGTCGTACGTAGGCTGCAGCGACAGTGTCTTGATCGGGCGCAGCTGCAGCGTGATCGACCCGCTGTCCACGATGCGGTCGTTGAAGCTCGAGTAGTAGCTGCTGTAGCCGGTCGAGCCTGTCGTCGAGTCAGCGGCCGCGGTGGCGCGGTCCACGGTGATGTCTTCGTGGCGGTACTCGGTCGTCATCCCAACGACCTGCCGATCGTACCGGAAGGACGCCACGTACAGGTCGCTGAACTCGGTGCCACGCTGCTCGTTCCAGTACTCCTGCGAATCGAACATCATGCTCAGCGACGGCCATGACGGAACCTCAATAGCCGCCCGCATCGTGTGGCTGTCCACCTTGTTCTTGCCGGTCTGGTACGACCGGATGGATCCCGCGCGGTTCTCCGTCTCAGAGTCTTGTCCACGGAGACTGTATTCGACGGGAAGCCAGGCGAATGCGGTGAACCGGGCGCTAAGGTTGAAGTCGTTCGTGGTGGTGCTGAACCCGCGGAACTGGTTCGTCGTCCGGCTGTTGCGTCCCGCGGAGTCCTCGAAGTCCTTGTCCTGGCTCGAAAAGCCCATGTCGACGTGCAGCACGTTGGCAAGGCGGACGCGGCCGTTCCCGCGGCGCGCCCAGCCCGACCTGATGAGCGGGTCGGCAAGGTATATCTCGTTCACCCACACCTCGCCGGCGAGGGGCATGTCGGACGTGTTCTGCACGCCGAGCACGACGCCACCGATGTTGGAGATCGACGGTGTGCCGATGACCGTCAGCGCGTCCGGGTGTGTGTCCCCGTCGAGGTCGTCGAGCGACACTTCGACCTTACGCCATCCCTCGAAGTCGAGCGGCACGACGTGCTCGTAGTAGTCCTTCAGATCGTTGAACACGTCGACCGTGGGCTCCTCCTGCTGCCCACCGAAGGAGTTGAACGACCGGTAGCTGGTGAAGCCAGAGCGCAGGCTTGAGCTCAGTCGGAGGACAAGCGCGCCACCCGTCGAATGTCCGTATACCCACATCTTCAGGGTCTGGTGCTTGGAGAAGTCCTGCCCGTCGCCGCGACGCTGGCCGTCCAGGCGCTTCCAGGTCACGCCGAGGGAGCCTGGGTCCAGCTCGAAGTCGAGGGACAGCGTCTGCTCCTTCTGCTCCTGCACGCCAAACGCGAACGCGGTCGGCACGAACGGGTGCAGATCCTGGAACTCCTCGTCGTCCTCGATCTGGCGGTACGCCCGCAGGTAGTCCGCGAAGTTGAAGTTGTCCTTCGTCTCGACGCGCAGGAACTCCGTCGTGCCCGTCCGCGCCAGACCCGACGCGTCGGCGATGATCCCCTGCTCCCACTGGTTCCCGGCGAACTCAATGGACGCGAACTGGAACAGTCCCTGCACCGTGCCAGCGCGGTTCTTGTGCAGCCGGATGCGAGCCTGCTTCACGAAGCCCCACGACGGGATCCCGACGGCGGTCGCCTGCGTCAGCGGGATGCTCAAGAACGACCACCCGCTGGTGTCGTTCTGCTTCTTCAGCCACTCGGCGGGGATGTCGTCGAGCGGCACGCTGATTGTGAAATAGGAGTCCAGCACGTCGAGTACGGCGTCGCCGTTCAGATCCTCGCTGTCGAGGATCTTGTTGTCGTCGCCGACACGTATGTTCGTGAGCTGCCCGTCCCACTCCCAACCCGTGTCCTCGTTCTCTTCAAGACTGCCGTTGCCGCGGAAGCGGTTGGTGTCGTCGAGCGCGTCCTGGTCAAGGTCGAGCGCGTCGACGAACCCGTCGCCGTTGATGTCGGCGAGATCCAGTGGCAGATCCTCGCTATCGAGACGCGCGTCGCCGTCGGTGTCCTCGTTGAAGAGGCCGATATCGATGTGAAGCGTTACCGCGTCGTCGCCCTCGACGCGGACCCACAAATCGAGGGACTGCCTGGTGAGGAAGTCCACGCCTTCGGCGGACAGGGGATATGTGATGCCGCCCCACTCCGCGATGACATCCTGGAACTCGTAACCGACCTCCGCCACCAGGCGCTCCTCCGCGCTCCGCGACAGCGCGTCGATGCGCGATGCCGGCACGCGCTGGTTGCGGAGGTAGCTGCGTGGCGTAGCGTCCTCGTCGCGGATCATGATCGGGAAGTGCACGCGCGACTCGTTCGTCGCGAACAGGTCGTCGGGCGGCGCGCTCGCCACCTGCCACTGGTGCTTGAAGGTCGGCAGCGACGTAGTTTCCCGCGCGCCCTCCATGCTGTCGATCATCGCGAAGCCGACGGAGTTGGGGTTGTTGTGGCTGAACGCCGTCTCGCCACTGAAGTCGACCGTTAATGGGAACGCCTCGGAATCCACGAACGGCAGCATGTTCACGAGGCTGGCGAGGTTGAACGCTCGGCCCACGCTCGTGTTGACGTCCATCGCTTGGAGCCGGCTTGGGGCCTCGTTCACGTCCGGGATACCCACCGGCCGCTGACCAGTGTTGTAGACGTACCCGGTGGACACCCGGAAGCCGTCCACGAACACGGGGTTGAAGTAGCTGCTGCTCGTGAGCCCGCTCGTGCGGCGCGAATAGCTGCCGCCCGTGTAGCCGCCGTAGCCACCGCGTGACCCGCCACCACCGTAGCTGCTGTACCCGCGCGACCCGCCTCCGTAACCCCCGTACGATCCGCCACCGTACCCGCCATACGACCCGCCTCCGTAACCCCCGTACGATCCGCCGCC
>CAYYPK010000014.1:99182-164384 GCA_964473525.1 uncultured bacterium | reverse complement strand
CGCGAGCGCGGCGACGACCGCTAGGAGGACGCCGGCGCTGATGCCTACGACTCGCATGGATGCTCCGGTTAGGACGACTTGCGGGTACGGACGACAATCTCGATGCGCCGGTTGCGCGCGTCGGTCGGAGGGATGCCTGAGATGAGCTGCTTCGCGCCGTACCCATTCGACTCGACGCTGGCGTCCGGGACGCCGAGGTACTGCTCGAGCGCGGTGGCGAACGCAGAGGCGCGGTCCTTCGATAGCTGCGCGTTCGTGTCGGCGTCGCCCGACTTGTCCGTATGCCCTTCGACGAGGATGTCGTAGTTGCGCGCGGCGTCACGCACGGCGGCAGCGAACTTCGCTACGGACGGCAGCGACGCTCTCTTCAGCTCGGTCTTCCCGACGGCGAAGAACGGACTGGACAGCCTGAGGACCACGCCCTTGGACGTCCTGAACGCCTGCGTATCCGGCAGCCCCTTTGCGGCCTCCACGATGGCAGCTTCCGCGGCCTTCACGTCGCTCGCGCGCTGCTCGACGGCGTCCATCACCGCTTGAACACCGTCGGCGCTGGCGACGGCTGCGTCGATGTTGCCCTCTGCAAGAGCACTCTCCGCAGCGTCCGCATAGGCGCTCGCGTTCTCGAGAGCGGTGGGGGACAGGCGACGCGTAAGGGCGTCGAGCGTGTCGGGCGCGCGGCGCACGCGCAGCACGGCGTCCTTGACCATGGCTTCGAGTTCCTCGCGCCGACGCGCGGCTTCCTCCTCCGCCTGGGCCTGCTCGCCGCTGACGATTGCCGCGCGAGCGCCCTCCGCGGCCTCCCCGGCCAGCCGCGAGGCCTCCGCGTACGAGCCATCCGCGTGCGCCGCGTCTGCCTGTGCGAGCGTGTCCATCGCCGCCTGGACGGCCGGCGGCACGGGGTCGGAGGCGTGGGCGGCTTGCGCGCGCTCGACCGCCGCCGACGCGGTACCGAGAAGGCGGGCCGCCGCGATCGCGCTCTGGAATCTCGCTTCGGTGGACCGGCTGCGCTCGGTACCTGCCTTGCTGACGGCGGCCAGACGCGCGTCACGCGCGGCGGCGTACGCTTCGATGGCCTTGAGGCGCGCGGATCGGTACGACTCCTTCTCCATGAGCGCTTCTGTCTCGGCAATCAGGCTCTGTGTGGCGGCGTAACCACCCGGGTCGTGTGTCTCGGCGTCGGCCTCCGTCGCGAGGCCCAGCAGGAACTCCGCCTTGCTCAGGTCCGCCTGGGCCTGGGCCTTCTCGACGTTCGCTTGGGAGTCCGTCGTGGTCTGTGCAGCGTTGGTATTCGCGCGCTCGGCCTCCGCCCGAGCCGTAGCGGCGTCTGCCTCCGCCCGCTCCTGTATGGTCTCGGCGATGGCCTGGCGCGTTTCGGCCGTGTCGGCTCGCGTCTGCGCGGCCTGGAGCCGTTCGTCCAGCGTGTCTCCCCGCAACTGGTCGAGCCGCTTGCTAGCGTGGTCGTGTCTCGCGGCCACTCTAGCGGCGTCGGCGGTGTAGGAGGCGCGCAGGGCAAGGTAGTAGCTGGCCCAGGCGTCACCACCGTCCTGCTGGCTGACGGACTCGTCTAGGAGCTTCTGGGCCAGAGCGAATTCGGGTGTACCGTTGGCGTCTGCCGTAGCGGTCGCGATGACGATCCCCGCGTCGTCGATGGCGGACTGGACATCGACCGCGGCGACCGACGCTCCGCAGCCGGGCAAGAGCGACACCACGGCGGCCGCAGCAGCGCCAGCCATGGCCATCGTCACCGCTGCTCTGAGCGACCTCGTGCTATCAGTCTGCATTCAAGGCTTCCAAGTCAGACTTCGCGGCCTGCAGCTCCGCCCTCCGCGTGGCGAGATCGGCCTTCGCCGTGGCAAGCGAAACCTCGGCTTCGGGTATGTCCTGGCTCAGTAGCGTCTCCGACGCGCCGACGCGGACGATGCTGGCGCGCAGCAGGACCAGCTGCGCGATCTGAGCGACATCGGCTCGGCGGCCATCCGCAAGCGCGCGTTCGGCGCGGTCCAACTCCGCCTGCACACGCGCGACATCCCCAGGCGCCCGTGCCGCGGTTTCGCTCTGAGTCAGCGTCGTGACAACTGACCTCGCTTCGTGGATGCGATACCAGTCGGACTGGTCGCTCGCGCATCCCGCCGTGAGCGACGTTACGGCGACGGCAAGCGTGGCAAGCTTCATCCCGTTTTGTCTCCTGCGGTGTTCGTGCTAGCGTCATTCTAGCGGGGCGCCGTGCGGCGGGCAACGAACGACCCTACAGCAGGCTGTCCAGCAGGCCCGGCGCGACTTCGAGACACGCTTGCACGTACTCGCGGGCCGGCCTCTGTTGGGCTGCGTCGAGCTCCGTCGCGACGTACCCGTCGGCCCACCGCTGGAGGGCCTCCGAGGTGAAACCGTCAGCCGGGAACGCGCCAACATCGTCGGCGTCCACATGGAAACGCGGTTGGGGGTCTCCCGAGATGACGATAGACACGAACAAGCGCGTCATCACGACCGTGTCGCATCCGCCGAGCGCGTCAGTTGGATACGTCTGGGCGAACAGCCGGTCGCGCGCGAAGGACTGGAACAGGGCCGCGCGCGCGTCCAGGTACCCCAGCAGCCTGGACACGACGCGCACGTCGGCCAGCGACGTAACCCATGTTGGCGCCGAGGCTTCGGTAAGTCGCGGCGCGGCTCCGCCGGCCGTCAACCGACCGCGTGACAGTTCCTCGAGAAGGATGTCCTCGACCGTGTTGGCCAGGTAGAGCTCGTCGAGCACCGACAGGGCCGTGGGGAGCCCGCTCGCCATGCGTAGCCCCGCTCGAGTTGCTTCGGCCTGCTCCTTGATGCGAGCCAGAATCGCGGCGCCGGTGTTCGCCGCCGCCGCCATGGCGCCGTCCGACAGGAGGTCGATCGCACGCCCCTCGTCACCCTCGGAGCCGTACTCCAGTCCCAGGCTGGCGCGGTGCAATGCTCCTGACAGGGCGATCTCGCGGGCGTCGTCGTGCGATTCGCGCAGCACCAGCGCGTCCATGTCACCCGATGCGATGCGCGACAGCCCGACCATGACCTTGTCGTGCGCGTTCGCGGCCAGCGATCCGGCTTCCACGCCGGCCCGCAGCGCGCGGAAGAGGAACAGCTCGCGCCGCGGGCCGGCCTCCCGTCGCGCGAGTGGGGCATCGGCAGTCAAGTCTTCGGCCCAGCGTCCGTCTTCGGCGTCTCTTCGGTTCCGGCGCGCGGCGTCGCCTCTCCGGTTGCGTTGGCGGGCGGCAGCAAGTCACCGATCTTGCTCAAGTCGAAGGTGGCAAGCCGATCCTCCTTGGGCGGCGGGGTCGGCTGCTCCTCCTCCGGGTCCATGCCCTCCTCGACGTGCGTGCCCTCCTCTTCGGTCTGCGTCAGGAGTTCCCGCAGGACGGCGATGAACGCTTCGGGGTCGGAGGCCCACATCAGCTCCGCCATTCGCCGCGCCTGCTCGTCCTCGCCAAACTCGAGCTGCTCCAGCTCGACCATTCCCGAGTCGATCGCCATGCCCTTGTAGCGGTGTGGCATGTCCACGCGCCCACGAAAGAGCTCCGCCGTGAGTTCGGTGTTCAGCTGCGTGAGCAGGCCGGTCAGCTCGTCTGGCTCCAATTCGCTCAATTCGGCGACCCACAGGAATACCATCTCGCTGTCGACGGCGCCGTCGACCAACACCGTCCGCTCGAACATCTGCGTGAACTGGTCGATGCTCACCGAGGACAGGATCCCGCATGCGAGGCCTGTTCCCATGCCCGTGTTGAGCACCTCCAGGAGGCGTTCGACGGAGCTCTGCTGCACGAGCTCGGTGCAGTCGGGCACCAGGTAGTAGAGCTCCTCGCGATCGTAGGGGTCGGGCGTAGCTTCGATGATCTCCAACTGACGGAGGTCCGGGAGTTCGCCGAAAAGGTCAGAAGCCAGGTTCGCGTCCAGTGACAGCAGGTAGGGCCCCGCTGCCGAGGGATCCACTGGCACGGCGAGGTCCGCCCCGCCCGCGCTTGCGCCGTGATTCATGCCGTTCTCCGCATCTCAGCCAGGCCGCGTAGTCGTGCAGGTGCTGTGCTTCTGGGCGCGCTCGCGCAGCGGGCGCCCTCGCTCGAAGGCCGCGCCCGTCAGGCAACGCCCGTCTCGGCGAACCGCGCGAACCGCGCGCGGACCTCGTCCGGCGATGCCGTTCCGGTCGTGCCGATACGTTGGATCGTGATGGAGGCGACGACGTTGCCGATGACCGCGGCGTCGTGCAGTGAAGCGCCGCGGCAGAGGGAGGAGACGATGCCGGCGGTGGTGCTGTCTCCGGCTCCCACGATGTCGATAGGCCCGTCCGCGGGGATCGTCCGCGCGTGGCTCCACGCGGCGCCATCGAAGACCAGTATACCATCGGCGCCGACGGTCACGTATAGAGGCCGCGCGGTGCGGCCTGCGAGTTCCTCCGCGCAGTCGCGCGCGAGATCGGGCGAGGGCTCGCCTTCGTGCGAGGGCCGCACTGCGGCGACCGCTTCGAACGCGTTCGGCTTTATGATGATGTTGCGGAAGTCTGCGATGTGCGCGCGCGCGTCTCCGAAGAAGACCGTGTTGGGGTGCGCGTCGGCGAGAGACGCCAGCTCCGCCCTCACGCGGTCAGTGACGACGCCGAAGTTCCGCTCCTGCACCTGATCAAGCGCGACAACGGCGTCTACCGTGGGCGCCACCTCGCGCAGCTGTTCGATGAGGCTTGCTTCGAGGTCGGGCGGCGTTGCGTCCCGATTCTTGATGTCCTGGCGGTTGAGTTCGACTTCGGAGCCGTCGTCCTGCCGCGACATCGGCTTCGTGTAGGTAGGTGTGAATCGGTCGGGCGCCTCGACCAGATGGTCGGTCGTCACGCCGCGCGCGCGAAGGCCCTGTTGCAGCTCGAATCCCTCGCCGTCGCGACCGATGATGCCCACCGCGTGGATGGCTCCCACCCCCAGGGCCGCCAGGTTGGATGTCACCGTTCCGGCAGCTCCCGGGGCGAGACGCTTCCCCACCACCTGGTGCGCCGCGAGACCCGTCTCGATGGACGTCTCTTCGATGGTCGGGTCGACCACGAGGTACTTGTCCAGGAAGAAGTCGCCGACGACGGCTATACGCGCGTCGGCAAACCCGTCGAGCAGTTCCGATACGGCGGCGCTGTCCATCCTGTCAGCCGGCCCCCGACGCTGCGAGCTCTGCTCTGCGCGCTTCGAACGTGGGCGACTCCGGGCCGTTGTAGGGGATCCCCATCGTCTTCTCTACCCAAGTGCGTCGCTTCTGACGGTGCAGGGCGACGCTCATGTCGGCTTCTGGGTCGGATGCCAGGCCCGTGTCCCGATCCAGGAACAGGGGCGAGTCGCCCGCCGGGGGCTTGGTCCGCGTGTACGCCCCGTCGTAGCTCCTCATGATGATCCGTTGCTCGCGCGTGAGCGTGTCCAGCCAATCGGGCGACGAGCGGTGACGGTCGCCCTCGCAGATCCACGACGGGCAGTACGCGTAGAAGATGTTCTTGCGCGTGACGTCGCTCTCGTTCGGCTCGACGCGGTGCCAGAGACTTGCATGCATGAGCGTCATCGTGCCGGCGCGCAGTGTGACGACGCGTTCGCCCGGGACGCTGTCGTGCGTGTCGTACCCCTCGAGGTAGTGCGTCCGGTGGCTGCCAGGCACGTACACGAAGTTGCCCATCCTCGGAGCGGGCAGGTCGGTGAGCCAGTAGCCCACCTTCAATTGCAACGGTAACTCCGGGGCGAAGACGCCGTAGGGAACGCCGCGGGCGCCGTCGGGGTGCCAGATGTTGTGGCTGCCGCCCTGCGGCCGAATGAACACCTGGGACAGATGGAGCTTCAGCAGCTCTCCGTAGATGTCGTACGCGAAGCCGACGTGTCGAGGGTGGTCTATCAGGTCCGACCACACTGTGCCGCGCTCGACGACGTTACCGGCGGCGTACGTACGGTCGGGGCGGTACCTGCCGTCGTGGGTTGCCAGGGCGCTCACGGCGTCCAAGTATGTCGCGACGTCGTCTTGGGACAGGGCATCCTCGAAGACAAGGAACCCCTCGTCCATGAATTCGTCCCAGAGATCTCTCGTGAATCCAGCGGGAGCCGGCTTGTACGTGTGCTGAGTCATGGCTCTCCCAGGCGTTCTGTCGTGCGGATACGCTGTCGGCATTGTTGCAGGCGCGGGCACGCGGGCCAAGCGCGCGCGGCGTGAACCGCGCCTCAGCACTTTGACGCGCGCGCGCCCAGGTGCGTATGCTGGCGCATCACCGACGCACGCAATGGTTACGGGCCGTGCCGCGGCCAGCACCAAATGGAGGATCCCGTGGGCCGCCGTACCTCCCGCGCGCTCGCCTGCGTCTTCCTCGCCCTCTGCGCCTCGGCCCTCCGCGGTCAGGATCTCGCCGACGGCCGACCTCGAACCATCGAGCTCCCCACAGGGGTGGAGATGGCGCTCGTGCCGGCAGCGTCCTTCATGATGGGCACGGACGCCGAGGAGCTCGACGAACTCACGGCGACGCTACGGCCGCACAGTCCCGGCAGACCCATCGTGCGGCAGTGGTTCGAGGACGAGACTCCTCGGCGCAAGGTGGCGTTGTCCGCGTTCTACATGGACAGGCACGAGGTCACGAACGCCGCTTACGCCGAGTTTCTCGTGGCGACCGGGCGCGCCGAGCCTGCGTACTGGGGCGACGCGCGGTTGAATGCGCCCACCCATCCTGTCGTCGGTGTCTCGTGGGACGACGCGGCGGCCTACGCGAGTTGGACTGGCAAGTCCTTGCCGACCGAAGCACAGTGGGAGCGGGCGGCGCGTGGCGGGCATGTCGGCCGGACGTACCCGTGGGGCGACACGTGGCCGCCGCCAGCGGGCGTGGGCAACTTCGGCGGCGGCGTCGCCGACGGATACGCGACCACGGCGCCCGTGGCTAGCTTCCCAGCCAACGACTTGGGCATCCACGACCTAGTGGGCAACGCCGCCGAGTGGTGCCTCGACGCCTACGCAGTCGACTACTACGCCACCGGCGCGGCCTCTGACCCGGCGAGCGTCGGCCGGCCGGGGGCGCGGGTGCTCAGAGTTGTCCGCGGCGGGGGGTGGAGCGGCACGGCGATCACGCTGCGAAACGCCTACCGCGGCCGAGACGTGCCCGAAGGCCGCTACGAGTTCGTGGGGTTCCGCTGTGTGCTCGCCCTGGACAGTTCGCGGGCTCGCGAGCCCGTGGGCGCCGCTCAGCGGCCTCCCGGCGCCAGCAGGGCGCCCACGGCGCCGACCACGCCCGTCACGCCCCTCCCGGCGCTGTTCACGGACGTGACAGAGGCGGCGGGAATCCACTTCACGCACGAGGCTGGACTGAGCGACAGGAAGCATCTGCCGGAGACCATGGGGCCGGGCGCGGCGTTCTTCGACGCCGACGGCGATGGTGACATGGACCTGTACCTCGTCAACAGCGGCGCTCTGGGCGACGACCCAGGAGCCGCCGGGGCGGCGAACGCGCTCTACCGCAACGACGGCGACGGCCTATTCGCGGACGTCACCGACGCGTCAGGCGTTGGCGATACCGGTTATGGCATGGGCGTCGCGGCCGCTGACTACGACGGTGACGGGCTCACCGACCTTTACGTGACGAACTACGGGCCCAACGCCCTGTACCGCAACAACGGCGACGGCACGTTCCGCAGGGCCGGGCGCGCTGGTGTGGACGGAGACGAGTGGAGTGTCAGCAGCGCCTTCGCGGACGTGGACAACGACGGCGACCTGGACCTCTACGTCGTAAACTACGTGGTGTACGACCTGTCGATGCAGCCGTGCGTGGGCCCGGACAGCGGCCTCCTAGAGTATTGCCATCCACGCTTCTACCAGGGCGAGTCGGACATCCTCTATCGCAATGAGGGTGATGGCACGTTCGTCGACGTCACCGACGCTGCCGGGGTCGCCAACAGCGTCGAGGGCAAGGGTCTAGGCGTCGTTGCCGCAGACTACGACAGCGATGGCTGGGTCGACATCTACGTGGCCAACGACACGACGCGCAACCTCCTGTACCGCAACCGCGGCGACGGGACGTTCGTCGATGTCGCCCTCGCCACGGGCGCGGGGTACAGCGGCGACGGCTTGCCGGAGGGCGGCATGGGCGTCGACTTCGGCGACTACAACGCCGACGGAGCCCTCGACCTGTTCGTCACCAATTCCTCGGCGGAGACCAACACGCTCTACCGCAACAACCGCGACGGCTCGTTCACGGATGTGACGGCGGCTTCTGGTCTGGCGGCGGACAGCGTCGCGATGCTGGCGTTTGGGACGGCGTTCGTGGACATCGACAACGACATGGACCTCGACATCTTCACCGTGAACGGCGGCCTACAGCCGAACGTCGCCGAGATGAGCGGTGGCGCCGCGTCGTACGAGCAGGCGGCCCAGCTCTACCTGAACGACGGGCGTGGGAGCTACGCGCTCAGGCCCGGCGCGGCTCCAGGATCGTACGTGGGACGCGGCGCGGCGTTCGCGGATTACGACGACGATGGTGACGTTGACGTCTACGTCGCCAGCTCCGCGCGGCCTGGTCGCCTCTTACGCAACGACGGGGAGGGCGCTGGGACGTGGCTGCGTGTCGTCCTCCACGGCCAGGCGCCAAACACCGCGGGCGTCGGCGCGCGTGTCGTCGTGGAGGCCGGCGGCCTACTGCAGGCTCGCCAGGTCGTTGGAGGCGCGAGCTATGCGTCCTCGAACGACCCCAGGCTGCTGTTCGGCCTCGGGGACGCGACCCACGTCGACCGGGTAGCGGTGCGTTGGCCGAACGGCCGAGTCCAGTGGACGCAGGGCGCCGAGGCGAACAGCGTGCTGCGCGTTACCCAGCCCGCCAAGTGAGGGTGGCTCCGTTGTCGCGCGTCGGCGCGGTGCGCTAGGATGCCTACCACGCCATACGAGCGCGGGGGGACCGCGTACGGCTCCCGTCGCTCATTCGGATAAGGGAGGGATCGGCATGCGTCTACGTTCTGTCTGCATCGCTCTATGCGTGGCTGCCGCCGCGCTGTTCGCCACTGCGGCAAGCGCCAACAGCGCCCTGGAGTTCTTCGCCGACCCCGCGGACAGCGCCATCGCGCCCGACAGCGACAGTCTCGACGTCGAGGGCAAGGCGTTCACCATGGAGGCGTGGATCAAGGCCACCGGGCCGCAGAACGGCGACGGCATCATCATCAACAAGGAGAACAGCTACGAGATGGCGCTGCGCGCGGGCGACACTTTCATGTTCGCGATACAGGCCGGCGCATGGGATTGGTTTGGCGGTGGCAAGCCCACGATGAACGAGTGGCATCACGTCGCCGTTACCTACGACGGTACGAACACGCAGGGCTGGATCGACGGCGTGGCGGCCCCGGCGCCAACGAAGGCGAACGCCGTCGACCTGGCGTCCACCGCCGAGCCGTTCCAGGTAGGACGGCGCGTCTGCTGCGGAACCACGCCCTTCCTCGGGGTCATAGACGAAGTCCGCGTGTCCGATGTGGTCCGCTACACTGCGGACTTCCCGCTGCAAACGCGGGAGTTCGAGACAGATGCGAACACGCGTGTCCTGTGGCACTTCAACGAGGGGGCAGGCGTCGCGATCGCCGATGACTCGGGCAACGGCAACGACGGAGAACTCGAGGGCGGCCCGCAGTGGACCGAAGGGGCCCCGATCGGCGCCGCGGGCGTGGATCTGCGAGGCAAGGTGGCGGTGCGGTGGGGAGCCATCAAAGCCCCGTACTGAGCGTGACGCGGGCACAATGGACTCCCGCACGGCCGTGAGACGACGGGAACGCAGACGCCGCGCCGTCGAACGCGTATAATAGCCACCACGCCCCATCAGCCGAGGAGCACAAGTGGCGACCGAAGGTATCGACGCGCTGTGGCGCCGCGCGCTCATGCAGCGCCAGAACGGCAATCACGAGGCGGCGACCGAAGCGCTCGCGCTCATCGCTCGCGAGGAACCGAGCGCCAAGGTGTACGCGGCGATGGCGCGGGAGTTCCGGGATCTCGACGACGTGCCCAGCGCGTATTGGGCCTACCACGCGGCGCTACAGTGCAGCGACACGGACATTGATGCCCTCTTCGGTCTGGCATCGCTCCACACGGAGCAGGAGCGGTACGACGACGCCGTACACGTGCATCTCAACGTCCTGAAGTACCACCCGCAGAACGTCGAGGGACTCGTCAACCTCGGGAACGCGCTCGCGCGGGTCGGCCGCCACGACGAGGCCGAAGCGTGCTACTACAGTGCGCTACGGGTGGGGAAGGCGTCTCCGCATCGGCCGAGGATCTACTACAACCTCGCGCGGTCTCACGCGTACGCCGGCCGCTCCGCCGAGGCGCTGAACATGCTGATATGCGCGGGCCACCTCAACCCAGAATACGCGATGCGCGCGTGCCTGGATGATGGCTTCGGCGCGGAGCGGGAGCTGGCGGAGTTCGACAAGGTCCTGCAGTTGGGCGAGCGGCCCCTGTACAAGCACGTCTACGGATTCCTCGACAGAGGTCACGTCAGCGATCTGGTGGAGCTGATTCGTCGGAATCCGTGCCTGGTGAGAGCGATCCAGACGAGACCGGTGTTCGCGCGCTTCGGGGAGTTTCTCCCGACCGACTGATCGTCTCGACACGCTCCACGCGCCCGTAATAGAAGACCACGGTGATCCACTCGTCCCGCGTTTCGTAGAGCAGGCTTCGATACGCGGGCGGCATCTGCACGGTGTCGTCTGGGCGGCCCCAGATCGACCGCACGTCACGCTCCGTGATGCCGCGCACCACAAGTCGCTGCGACTTCAGCGACCACCTCGACTCCATGCCGGCATCACGCTCCATGTCCCAGCGGAACCTGCTAGCCGATGGCGCGCAGCCAACTCCGAGGATCAGGCAAGACGCGACCGCCACGGCCACCCGGGTGTCAGACATAGTTGACGCCGTACCAGAGGGTGGGCAGAGGGAACGCGTCCGCCAGCGGGCCCGACGGCGGCGCGGGTGTGGGCCGGTCCTCGCGCGTGCCAAAGAGGAAGTGCGCGACCGACCCACGATCCGGGAGGTCGTGCGTGCCGGAGGCCGCGCGCACGCGGTACCCGCCGCCCCGCTCTTCGATCGACACCGTGTCGGCCACGGTGCCTACGTATTCCGCCAGTAGGGGTCGAACGCGTTCCACGAGCTGCGCGGCGTTCAGGACGATGTACGTCCCCGAGGTCATGGACTCACTCACCGTCGCGCCTCGCGCGGCCGCCAACGCCCTGTCGTACTCGTCGGCACCGGGGATGTGCCAGCGGACGCCAGCGGCGCGGACGTTCACATGTCGCGCGAAGCCGGCCAGCAGCGATCCGCGGTCGCCCGCGTATTCGGACACCTGTAGCAGGTCGCCCTCGCCTACCGCCTTCGGAGCGATGAAGTAGCCTGCGGCCGCGCCGTGCGCCTCCACGACAATGAAGCGGCTCTCGCGATTCATCACCCAGCCGCAAGACAGCGCCCGTCGCCAGGTGTCTGGATCCCTCTTCCAGTGGACCGGCTCGCGGTGGTGAAGCGCGCGGAGAGTAGGGATGTCGGCCGCCGTAGCGTCTCGTAGCGAGACCGTGTCGCTCGACGGCGCCGCCGCTGGCAGAGACGCGGAGAAGTCGTGGCCCACGCGGCGGCAGCCCGCGCGTCGGTACAACGACCGGTCGCCCGAGATAATCATGATGTCAGCGCCGTCGGCCGTCGCGACGGACATGGCGTCGGCCAGGCACGCGCCCGCGTGGCCAGAGCCTCTGTGAGCCGGGTGTGTGGCGACGCCGCCAATGCAGGCCACTCGAATGCGACAGCCGTACAGCGCCGCGTCCTGGACGGTCATCCCAACGTGAGAGACGATCTTGCCGCCGACCTCGACTACCCGGCAGTTGGTCAGATTCGCGTCGTGGAACAGCTGAGGGTACTCGTCCGCCAGGCTGGGTCGGAACACCTCGCCGACGAGCCCGCGGAGGGACGGTAGGTCGGCCTCGGTCGCGCCGCGAGGCCGGTGGCTGGCGTCTGACATGCGATCCCCTTGTCGAGCGTGACGACGGCTGGCTGCGCGGATTATGCAGCCGGCGCTGGGCGCGGGCAACGACAGGGGCCGCCGCCGCCGGCCGGTGGCTAGCTTGTCTGCAGGCGCGTCGCGGGGCAGTTTATGCAGGGGTAACACGATTTACCCCGCAGGTAACGCGCGCGCAACATCTCAGCAGTACTCTGATGCGGAACCGTGGGTCGATGCCGTTCGGGAGTTCCCGGAGGATGTGCATGGCGCCGAGGAGAGCGACAGTCCTGGCCGCACTGTCCCTGACGTGTTTCCACCTCGCCGTCCTGGCCCAGACAGCCGGGCAGGACGCCGAGGGGTGGGCGGACGTTGGGCAGGCCGGCGACGGCGTCGTCGTCTGGGAGTCCGACCGGACGGGACGCTGGCGGATCTGGGCGCGCGACCTCGACGGCGGGCGCCTGCGTCAGGTGACACCCGATGAGGACGGTCGCGATCACTACTGTCCGCACATCTCGCCCGACGGCGCGCGACTCCTCTACCTGAGCTACCCACGCAACCGCAACGGCTACAAGGACCACCGCAGGACCGACGCAGCGCCGCTGCACCTATTGGACCTGGCGACTGGCGCGGATCGCATCGTCGCCGAGGACGCCCGCGCGTACTTCGAGCACCGCGCAGCCGTGTGGATCGACGCCAGCACTTTCAACTACATCGGCGGCAACGGCCAGACGTTTGAGCACGACCTTACCGCCGGGCGCAGCGAAGCGCGCACCGCCGCCGCGCACGACGAATACGGATGGCTGCTCAACGCCACGAAGACCCACGCCACGGCAGGATGGCCGGAGTTCTCCCTCTACGACGCTGCGAGCCAGCAAATCGCGACACGAAAGCGGGAGGGCGGATGCCAGCCCTACTTCACGCACGACGGCGTGTGGGGATACTGGATGGGGGGCGGCGGCGGCCCGGTGCGCAGGATCAACCTTCAAACGCGCGAGATCAGCACGATCCTGCGCAAGAACGACCCCATGCTCCCGTTAGAGCGTAGCTACATCTACTTCCCAATGTCCTCCTACCGGAGCGAGCTCTTCGCGTTCGGCGCGTCGCCCAACCAGCACGACCATCACACGGCGGACTACGACATCTTCGTGGCTCGCACGGACCCCGCGACCCTGGAGATCATTGGAACCCCGGCGCGATACACCTTCGACGGGGGCACCGACCGCTTCCCTGACGTGTACGTGCGTCCGTTGGAGCTCGGCCGGCACGCGGGCGAAGCCCCGCACAGGGTCGAGTTGCGCGCGCCCGAGGCCGCGGACGGTGGGGAGTGGCGCTGGGAATCTGGGGACGGTCGCGCGCACGATGGCCGGTCACTGAAGCACACATACGACGATCCCGGGGTCTATCGTGTGGCGGCGCGGCGTGGCGAGCGCTCCGTGCGTGGCGAGGTGACAGTGGCGCCCCGGAAGCGGCCCGCGCCGGTATCCGCCTACGTGCGCGGCGACAACGAGATAGCCGTCACGTTCGACGAGCCGGTCCAGGAACGCCCCGGCAAGGCGCGCTTGGATTCGGGCGCCAGGATTGTCGGGTGGCGGTGGGAAGACGACGGGTTGCGCGTCGTGCTGGTCACGGATCGCGCTATCGCTGGCGAGGACATGCTGCGGCTCGAGGACGTGCGCGACCGCGCGCAGAAATCGAACAAGATGGAGGAGGCGCGGCTTGCGATCCGGCCGCCAGCGTGGCCGAGCAACCGAGACGGGTTGGTGGTCGGGTGGTCGGCTGGCCACGCAGACGCCGCTGGAGCCGCAGACGGCGTGTGGCGTTCGTACGACGTGTCGGTGGCGGGCGCGGCGCGGCGCGCCTGGGACGGCGCGCTACGGCTTGGCGGGGGCTCGGCCGCTGTCGCTGGCGCCTCGGACAGCTTACTCGCGGCGTGCAAGGAATCCGACGAGCTCACCGTTGAGGCGGTGATCCTGCCGGGCAACACGCGCCAGAGCGGGCCTGCCAGAATCGTGTCCTTCTCATCGAGTCCGAACTCACGGAACTTTACCCTAGGGCAGGACGGTGGCTCGCTCGTCTTCCGGCTCCGAACGCCCAGCACGGACGACAACGGCACGAGACCCGAGGTGCGACTCGGCCGCGCCGACGACCGCAAGCCCATGCATGTCGTGGTCACCTACCGGCCTGGCAGGCTCGTCTGCTATGCGGACGGCGAGAAGGTGACGGATACGGACGCCGTTAGCGGCGACCTGTCGAGTTGGGACCCGCAGCGCCTGGTGCTCGGAGACGAATGGGGCGGCGGGCGAGACTGGTCGGGCGAGCTACAGGCGTTCGCTGTGTACAGCCGCGCCATGGACGCGGACGAGGCGGCCCGCAATCACCACGACTTCGCGGAACTGCGCGACGCGCGACGCGCCGAGATCCCGCTTGTCTGGCCCTCCGACCGCGACCAGGCCCTGTTTGTCTGGGGCACCGCCCAGCACGACAACCTCGTCACCGCCGGCGATGTAGACCGCGCGTACAACGTACTGCCACGCGGCAGGGCGCGGCTGGATCGGAACTTCGCGATGGCTGTCGGCGGCGGAGCGTTCCTCGCGCCTGACGTCGACGACACGATGCTGCGCGATCTGACCGCCACCAACCGGCTGTCCGTCGAGGCGGTCGTCAGGCCGGGCGAGAGACTGCAAGACGGGCCGGCGCGCATCGTGAGCTTCTCGACAGATGGCAGTTCGCGGAACTTCACGCTCGCGCAGCAGGATGACGAGCTGGTCTTCCGTCTGCGGACGCCCGACACGGGAGCCAACGGGTCGAGCCCCGAGACGCCACTGTGCGCCGTGTCCACCGATAGCTACACGCACGTGCTTGTAACCTATTCTCCCGGTCGACTCGTGTGCTACAGGGACGGCGTCAAGGTCGTTGACACCGACCGGGTGCGGGGCGACTTCCGCAACTGGGAGCCTCAGCACGTCGTCTTCGGTGACGAGTGGCGCGATGACCGCGACTGGGCCGGCGCGCTCGAGGGCGTCGCCATCTACAGCCGTGTGCTTGACGCCGCGGAGGCCGAGGCCAACTACGAGGCGTACCGGCGCATCCTCGAGAGCCGGAAGCCGACTCGGGAGACGGAGGCCCGCGTACGGCTTCTCGCGCGGTCGCAGGTTCCGCGGCTGGCGGACATTCAGCCGTATCGAGAGGCGCTCGTCGTGTACGAGTACGACGTCGAAGCGGTCAATCGGGGAACGGACGTGAGCGGAAGGATCCGCGTCGCCCACTGGGCGATACTGGATGGCGAAACGCTCGCCGCAGCTGATTGGGACGATGGGGAGGCCCACCGTCTACGCCTCGAGCCGTACGAAGACAACCCGCAGCTGGAGACGTTCTACATGTCGGACACACTCGCCCCCGACTACGACGTCCCGTTCTACTACGCCGTGCAACCATGATGGGCGCTGCCCAGGTGGCGGCCGCAGGCGAGCGCCGCTCCGCGACCGTTGTCGTGGCCCTGGCGGCCGCGGCATGGCTGTCGCCGACCTCCGCCTGGTGCGCAGGACGCGTCCCCGCTGTGAGGCACTCGCTGGGCGCGTTCGCGTCCCGCCCCGCCGCGCGCGCGTGGCAGGGACAGACGCAGCACGCAGCCGTGCATCAGCTGACCGAGAGCTACGATAGGGGTAGCTCGGCGGTGCTGGTTCGGTGCGTCGACAACCCCACGCGCGCGAGCCTCGACTTCGCGGCGTGGGACGGCAACGGCATGTGCGACGCGCCTCTCGACACCCCGCCGCCAAGCGGGGCGAGGGTGTCGTTCGGGGCTCTGGCATTCGGGGGAGCGCTGGTGGCTGGTTCAGCCGTCGACGCCATAGGCGACACGCCGTTGCTCGACAGCGAGAGCAGGCGGCCCATGAGTTGGCGTCCCGCCATTCAGTATCTGGCGACGACGGACCCGCAGGCGTCTCAGGTCTTGGCGGCCGGGGGCTGGCTCGTCGAGGGTGAGACGTGGGGAGGCGAGCGGCCGACACGTCCTTACCAGCAGGTCCGACGGCTGTTCCTACGGGAGGGCCGCGCGGGACACGAGGCGTGGGTCGAGATCGAGTTCCAGCACGGCGTGGACATCGTGACAGGCGTCACGGACGACGATGGCGATGGCTTCGCGGAGGTGTACGGGCAGTTACGGCCGCAGTTCCTCGGCGCCAGGGTCGCGACCCGTCTCACCAGGGACTACGCAGGCCGGGCGCTCGGGCCACGCGACATCCGCGCCTGGGAACGCCAGCTCGTCGAGGCGTGGTACGGCCCGTACTACGCGGCCTCTCTGGACGCGTCCGATCGCGAGGTCGTCCCCAATGTCCGCTCGAAGCCGGGCGTCCGTTCGGCGCTTCAAGGCGTCACGCTGAGCAACCCGGCGGCGGCCATCCGCGGCGAACGGAACGGGACGCCCATGCACACGTTCGTCGTCGTCGGCTGCCCGCGGCGCTGACGCGACATGGTCTTCAGCTCGCACCTCTTCGTCTACTACTTCCTGCCCATTACGCTCGCAATCTACTACGCGCTGCCGCGGCGCGCGCGGCACGTCGCGCTGACGCTGCTCAGTTACGTCTTCTACGGGTGGGCTAACCCGTACTTCGTCTTCCTGATGTTCGGATCGACGGTGGTCGACTACTGGTGCGGGTTGGCGATGGTCGGCCGCTTGCGTCGCCGCGGAGGGCGCATACGCACGCTGCCGAAGGATGGGCGTCGCACGCGCGGGCAGAAGGCCGCGGTCGCCCTCTCGATCTGCTCGAACCTGTCTCTCCTGGGGTTCTTCAAGTACTTCAACTTCGCCGCGGAGAACTACAACGCGCTTGTAACGTCGGCCGGCGCCCCGAGTATGGCGTGGGACGGCGTATTCCGCATCGCCCTGCCGCTGGGCATCAGCTTCTACACGTTCCAATCGATGAGCTACTCGATCGACGTGTACCGTGGCGATGCGCGCGCCATTCGCCACTTTCCCGACTTCGCGTGCTATGTGGCGATGTTCCCGCAGCTCGTAGCGGGGCCAATCGTCCGCTTCTCGGAGGTGTCGGAGCAGCTTACTGGCCGCACGCACACACTGGCGAAGTTTGCTCGGGGCGTGGCGTTCTTCTCGCTCGGTATGGCCAAGAAGGTGCTCCTCGCGAATCCGTGCGGCAAGGTGGCGGACACGGTGTTCGACGCTGGCTCCGCGCTCCCGATGGACGCTTGGTACGGGGCGGTCGCTTACGCGTTCCAGATCTACTTCGACTTCAGTGGCTACTCGGACATGGCGATCGGCCTGGGGCTAATGCTGGGCTTCGCCTTCCCGAAGAACTTCGACTCCCCCTATCGCGCCGCGTCCATCACGGAGTTCTGGCAGAGGTGGCACATCTCGCTGTCGAGTTGGCTGCGCGACTACCTCTACATCCCACTCGGCGGCAACCGTCGCGGCACACGGCGCACGTACGTGAACCTCGCCCTGGTCATGCTGCTTGGTGGACTGTGGCACGGGGCGGCCTGGAACTTCGTGATCTGGGGTGCGATCCACGGCGTCATGCTGGCGGGCGAGCGCGCGATGGGGCGCGAGAGCGCCTATAGACGTCTGCCGCACGCCGCCCGCGTGGCGGCGACCTTCGCCCTGACGACACTGGCATGGGTGTTCTTCCGGTCGGCCGACCTTCCGCGCGCGCTGTCGTTTCTGGGCGACATGGCGGGCGTCGGGCCCGTGCAGCCGGGAGCTGCGCTCATCGGCGGCATCATCTACAAGCCGTACTACCTCCTGAGCATGTCAGCTGCCGCTGTCGTGGTGTGGCGGGCGCCGCAGACGTGGGACTGGACCCGCAATCTGACCGCGGCGCGCGCGCTCGTCTGCCTGCTCGCGCTGTGGCTGTCCCTCGCCGCTCTCGCCACCCAGAGCTACAATCCGTTCATCTACTTCATCTTCTAGGGGCGGGGCATGGCACGGTCGATGGCGCGCGCCAGACGTGACGCAGCCGAACGCGAGCTCGGCGCGACCGCGGCGAGTCGAACGACAGCGGCTTGGTTGGCCGCTGTGTTCTGCGCGACGCTGCTGGCCGCGGCTGCGGCAGAGCACGCCTCGCATCTGGCCGCGCGCGGCGGCAAGGCCTCGGGCGGCTGGCCGCAGGCGTACGACGCCATCCGCCTTGTGCCTACGTGGGCGCAGCTCTCGCGCGTGCGAACCGTAAGCGACGCGTGGGCTCTCGTGCCGGAGCTGCGCGAGATCGCGGAATACGAGGACGCGTTGGAGGACACCTCGCTGCTCAGCGCCGCCATCCTGCCTCGGGCCCAACTCGTCCTGACGAAGTTCGCCGGCGCGGGGAACGAGCAGGTGTACGTAGGGAGAGGCGGCGAGCTCTACTACCGACCCGATGTCGACTACATCACGGGTCGCGCGTTCCTCTCGACTGACAGACTGGCGCTGCGTGCCGCGGGCGGCGCGGCATGGGAAGCGCCGCCGGCGCCTGATCCACGGCCCGCGATCCGGGCGCTGCGGGACGCCCTTGATGCGCGTGGTATCAGGCTGCTTGTCGTGCCCATTCCCGTCAAGCCGGTGTTGCAGGCCGGCGCGCTGGCCGGCCAGGCTCACGATGCTTACGCCGTGCACAACCCATCGTACGCCCGCTTCCTCGACGGTCTCAGAGCAGACGGCATCCATGTCTACGACCCGACGCGCGATGTCGGCGCCCTCCAGCGGCCATATCTGCGCGCGGACTCTCACTGGACGCCCCGCGCGATGGAGGCCGCGGCGGCCGGTGTCGCGCGCCATGTGTCGGCTGAGGGCTCGGGGCCGCCCCAGGCGCCCGTACTGTACAAGCGACGCCCAAAGCGTGTCGCCAACGTGGGTGATGTGGCCGCGATGCTCAAGCTCTCGCCGGGCGATCCGCTCACGGCGCCCGAGGTCGTAGAGATCCACGAGGTAGTCCGGAGAGATGGCACGCCGTGGCGGCCCACCCGTACGGCCCGCGTCCTGCTGCTGGGCGACAGCTTCACGAACATCTACTCCTTGGGAGCAATGGGCTGGGGTGAGGGCGCCGGCCTCGCTGAGCAACTCAGCTACGCGTTGCAGGAGCCGGTCGACCGGATCGCGCTCAACGCCGGCGGCGCCCGCGCCGCGCGCGAGGCGTTGGCTCAGGCGTTGGCCCGCGGCGAGGACAGGCTGGCTGGCAAGGACGTGGTGATCTACACGTTTGCCGCGCGGGAGCTATTCTCCGGCGATTGGCGCGTGTTCGACATGCCGTGCGTCTCGGCGCCTCCGGTCGCGCCGGTCGCGGCGAGGCTCGTCGTCGACGCTGTCGTCGCGGCGCGGTCGACGCCTCCGGCGCCGCGCTCCGTGCCGTATCCAGACTGCATAATCGCGCTGCATGCGACCGACATCCAGCCGGTCGGCCCGCCGACGTTGCCGGCGGAAGCTGTCGTGTTCATGTGGGGTATGCGTGACGACGCGTGGACGCCGGCCGCGGGGATCGACGTTGGCAGTCGCGTGCGCCTGGGGCTGACCCCTTGGGCGGATGTCGAGGGCGAGTATGGTAGCTACAGCCGTCGTGAACTGGAGGACGAGGATACATGGCTCTTGGACGTCTACTGGGGCGAAATCGTGCCGTGATGAATGCGGCGTGTATCGCGGCCCTACTGTCCGCGTTGTCGTGCGCGGTAGCCCTGGCGAGCCCCGGCAGCGCGTTGGACAGCTTGGCCCGCCGAGCGCGCGAAGCCGCCGCTGTGGGAGGCACGGTCGTCCGGGGTGCCGACGGTTGGCTCTTCTTCGCCCCGGAGTTGCGAGGCCTCAGCGTGGGTGAGTTCTGGGGCCCACACGCTGCGGCCGTAAGCCGTGCTGTGGACCCGGAGTACGCCGACCCCGCGCCCGCGATTCTGGACTTCCACACCCAGCTAGACGCCGCAGGGATCGAGCTCATATTCGTCCCTGTGCCCGCAAAGGCGGCCATCTACGCGGAGGCCATCGCCCCAGATTGGGTGAACGTCACTGCCCAAGTGGGCAGCCTGTACCAGCGCATCGATGGACGCCAGGCGCGGTTCTACGACTTGCTCCGCGAGCAGGGGGTGCGTGTAATCGACCTCGCCCCGGCGTTTCTGGCGCACCGGACGGAGTCGCAGGACCTGCTCTACTGTCGTCAGGACACGCACTGGTCAGGCGCAGGGGCGCGGGTCGCCGCTGCGGAGATCGCGAAGATCGTGCGGGCCCAGGCGTGGGTGGCGGATGTAACGACGTACGGCTTCGGGGTGGAGCGCGTGGACGCTGCTATCACCGGTGACCTGTGGGCGCAACTGGGCGACGACACGTTGCTCAGAGAGACCGTGCGACTCCACACGGTCACGGCCGAGCCCGGCGCCCCCGCCGCCTGGGCGAGCAACGAGTGGCGGGAGAGTCCGGTCCTGCTGCTGGGTGACAGCCACTGTCTCGTGTTTCACGCCGGTGGGGACATGCACGCTCGAGGCGCCGGACTCGCCGACCACCTCGCCAAGGAGCTCGGCTTCCCGCCAGACGTGGTCGGCGTGAGGGGCTCCGGCGCGACGCCGTCCCGCCTGGCGCTCCTGCGGCGTCGCGACAATCTGGCGGGCAAGCGCGTCGTCATCTGGTGCCTGAGCGTGCGCGAGTTCACGGAGAGCCAGGGCTGGCGCAAAGTGCCGGTCATCCGCTAGAACGCGACAACGGCTCCCAGGCCGAAGCCAGGGAGCCGTTGCGGTAGGTCTGTCTGTCTGTCGCGCGGAGCCTATGACGGAGCAGCGGCCGTCTTCGGCGCCAGCAGGATGGACATCTGTCGCCCGTCCATGCGTGGTGGCGTCTCAACGACGGCGATCTCATCGAGCTTGGATGCGAAGTCGTTCAGAAGGCCAGAACCCAGGGACGTATGGACTATCTGGCGGCCATAGAACCGCACGGTCGCGCGCACCTTGTTCCCCTCGACCAGGAACTCCTCGGCGTGACGCACGCGGTAGTCGATGTCATGTCCCGCCATGTTCGGCTTGAGCCGAATCTCTTTGACCTCGGTGGTCTTCTGCGCCTTGCGGCGCTCCTTGTCGCGCTTCTCCTGTTCGTACCGGTACTTGCCGTAGTTGAGTATGCGGCACACCGGAGGATCGGCGTCAGGCGCGACCTCCACGAGATCGAGACCCCGGTCCCGCGCCACGTTCAGGGCGTCCTCGGGGCGCATGATCCCCAGTTGCTCGCCGTCGTCCGCGATGACACGGACCTCCGGCGCGCGGATCGCTTCGTTGGTTCGGGATCGGGCTTCCTTGCGTGTCGACACCGGTCGGCGTGAAGAACGGCTCCTCATACTTTCGTGTCGATGTCCTCCTGAATCCGCTCAATGAATGCTGCCACAGGCATTGTTCCTAGATTATTGCCTTGCCGAGTGCGAACTGCAACTACGTCGTTCTCGATCTCACGCGCGCCGACGACGAGCATGTACGGCGTCTTCGCCATCTCGCCCTCGCGCACCTTGTACCCCAACTTCTCGCCACGCACATCCGCCTCGGCGCGGATGCCAGCGTCGACGAGTTGCTGGCGGACAGCCACCGCATAGTCGCGGTGGTCATCGGTAATGGATAGCACAAGCGCCTGCACCGGCGCCAGCCACACTGGGAACGCGCCCGCGTAGTGCTCGATCAGCACGCCGAAGAAGCGCTCGACGGAGCCGAACAGCGCGCGATGCACCATGTACGGCCGGTGCTCGCGCCCGTCCTCCCCGATGTACGTGATGTCGAAGCGTTCCGGCAGGTTGAAGTCGAATTGGATCGTCGAGCACTGCCATGAACGGTTCAGGGAGTCCTTGATCTGTAGGTCGATCTTGGGGCCGTAGAACGCGCCGCCACCCTCATCGACTCCGTACGGGATTCCCGTGCGCTCCAATGCCTCGCGCAGGGCGTCCTCCGCGGCCAGCCACTGCTGTGGGTCGCCGACGGCCTTCTCCGGCCGCGTCGAGAGGAACAGGTCGAACTCCGTGAAGCCAAACGCGCGCAGCATGTCGAGGCAGAAGTTGAGCGTCCTGTCGATCTCGTCAGGCATTTGCTCGGGGCGGCAGAAGATGTGCGCGTCGTCCTGGGTGAAGCCTCGCACACGCATCATGCCGTGCAGGGCGCCGCCACGCTCGTAGCGGTATACCGTGCCTAACTCCGCAAGACGCATCGGCAGTTCGCGGTACGAGTGCTGCCGCCCCTTGTAGATGAGGATGTGGAACGGGCAGTTCATCGGCTTCAGGTAATACTCCTGACCGTCGATGTCCAACGGGGAGTACATGTCCTCGGCGAAGAACTCCAGGTGTCCACTCGTATCCCACAGCTTGGAGCGGCCGATGTGTGGGCTGTACACGAAGTCGTACCCACCAGCGAGGTGCTCGTCCTTCCAGTACTCCTCGGCCAGGTGACGCACCAGCGCGCCCTTCGGATGCCAGAGCACGAGTCCGCCGCCGAGATCCTGGTGGGTGCTGTACACCTCCAGCTGCGTTCCGAGACGTCTGTGGTCGCGGCGCTCGGCCTCCTCCAGGAGCTTCAGATGCTCCTCGAGCTGCGACTTCTTCTCGAACGCGGTGCCGTAGATGCGCTGGAGTTGCTTGTTCTCTTCGCTCCCGCGCCAGTAGGCGCCTCCGGTGCTCGTGAGCTTGAAGTACCTGATCCGTCCGGTGCTGGGCACGTGGGGCCCGCGACACAGGTCGGTGAAGTCGCCCTGCGTGTAGACCGACAGGACGTCCTCGTCGGGGATGTCGTCCAGGATCTCACGCTTGTACGGCTCCTCCATGCCGTCGAATAGGGCGTATATGTCCTCTCGCGACATCTCGGCGCGCTGGGTGGCGTGGTTCTCCTTGGCGATCTTGCGCATCTCCTTCTCGACCGCCGTGAGATCCTCTGGCTTGAAGGGCTCCGTGTCGAAGTCGTAGTAGAAGCCGTCGTCGATCGCCGGCCCGATTGTCACCTTCGCGTCCGGGCGCAGTCGCTGCACGGCCTGCGCCATGATGTGCGCGGCGGTGTGTCGGTAGACTTCCTTGCCCTGCTCAGAGTCGAACGTGTGGAACGTCACCGTGGCGTCCGTCGTCATCGGGGTCGTCAGGTCGGACAACGTCCCGTTGATTTCGGCTACCAGCGCTTCTCGCGCCAGCCGAGACCCGATGTCTTCGGCCAGCTCAAGCGCGGTGGTACCCATGGCGAGCTCGCGGACCGATCCGTCCGGTAGAGTGACGCTAATGGATGCCATGATCATTCCTCACCGCGTAATGCCCGGGGCCAGGCAACAAAAAAGAGCCCCTACTGGGCTCCTCCACGGTCGACACGGTAAACAGAGTCTCTGTCGCGTTGGTGTCTTCCCAGGTGGAGCCTCGCTGCGAACGGAACCAATCGAGCGACAACATGCCGCGCGAAGGTGTGGTGGGCGGTAGTGGATTTGAACCACTGACCTCTTGCATGTCAAGCAAGCGCTCTAGCCAACTGAGCTAACCACCCACGCTCTCGCACACTGCATAGGTTTGGAGGCGACGGTCGGAATCGAACCGACGAATGGAGGTTTTGCAGACCTCTGCCTTACCACTTGGCTACGTCGCCAACGCCGATATGAAGCATGGAGCGGGAGAGGGGATTTGAACCCCCGACTTCGACCTTGGCAAGGTCGCGCTCTACCCCTGAGCTACTCCCGCACAGGCTGCTCGGCCGGACATGCCGGGCGAACAGTGATGCTAGTGTAGCACCCGCCCAAAGGGGTGTCAACGAAAGTTCCTCGCCCGTCGGACCCGTATCGCAGGGGCTGCCACGGGGCCGAACGCCGCGCGCGAGAAACCGAGCCCACGCGTTCTGAATCGGCGGCTTCTGGGCTACCTATTGGCTCGGAGTCGAAGCCCTCATGCCTCGCGTGGGCGTCGGCGCCTGCACGCCACACCACGGAGCAACGGGCATGGAGCAAGCAACGCATCAGCCTGACCCCGCCAGCGACTCGGCCACGGAGATCCGGTGGCACGCGCGAGGTGGACAGGGAGCGAAGACGGCCTCTACGTTCCTGGCCGAGTCGGCGGTCGACGCCGGCTTCCACGCGCAGGGCTTCCCCGAGTACGGGCCGGAGCGTATGGGGGCGCCGATACGAGCTTTCAACCGCGTGTCGCCACGACCTATCCGTCGCAACACCGCAGTGACGCAGCCCGACATCGTGATCGTCCTGGACGACACGCTACTCGACAGCGTGGACATCGCCGAGGGCGCGGGGCCTGACACGGTGTACGTGATCAACGCCTCGCTGGTCGACGGCCCGCACACAGCGAGATTGCGGCGCGCGGTCGGCGCCTCTGAGTGCTACGTCCTGGACGCCGACGCCATCGCCATGGCCGAAATCGGCAGGCCGATCCCCAACACCCCGATGGTCGGCGCCATGTTGAGCGTCACAGGGGTGTTGCCACTGGACACGGTCATCGAGGCGATGAGCGACAAGCTGGGCAAGAAGCTGCCCCCGAGGGTCGTGGCCGGCAACGTCACTGCCATGCGACGAGCGTACGAGGAGGTCACACAGCTATGACGGTCGACAGACGGCACGCCGTGCAACCCTACGTCGCGCCAGACCAGGACACGGGTGAGACGGGGGGATGGCGCTGGGAAGACCGATGGCGGCGTCTCCCGGCTGGCGGGACGGTGCCAGTGGGCGGCACGTCGGCAAACTACCTCACCGGCGGATGGCGATCCGACAGACCCGTGTTTGACGCGGAGGCGTGCAGCCATTGCCTGCTCTGCTGGGTGTTCTGCCCGGACGCCGCCATAGAACTGGACGGAGTCAAGGTGACTGGCGTGGCGTACGACTACTGCAAGGGTTGCGGTATCTGCGCGCACGAATGCCCTAAGCAAGGGGCGATGACGATGGAGCCGGAAGCTCAGGAGGCCGCCGGATGAAGCGTGACACCTCAAGAGTGGCGCTCACGGGCAACGAGGCAGGCGCGCTCGCGATGAAGCAGGTGCGGCCGGACGTGGTAGCGGGCTACCCGATCACGCCACAGACGGAGCTCATGCAGCAGTTCGCGCAGTACGTCGCGGACGGCGACGTCGGCACGGAGCTCGTGCTGGTCGAGTCGGAACACAGCGCCATGAGCGCGGTCATTGGAGCGTCCGCCACTGGCGTGCGCGCGATGACGGCGACATCAGCCAACGGCCTCGCGCTCATGTGGGAGATGCTCTACATCGCCGCAGGGTACCGCCTGCCGATCTCCACGATGCTCGTAAGCCGGAGCCTGGGCGGCCCGCTGAACATCCACTGCGACCACTCGGACGCGATGGGGATGCGCGACACCGGGTGGATCATGCTGTTCGCCGAGACAGCGCAGGAGGCGTACGACAACGGCGTCATGGCGACGCGCATCGCCGAGCACGAGCGCGTGCGCACACCCGTGATGACGGTGCAGGACGGGTTCATCACCAGCCACACGACGCAGGTGCTTTCCGTCCTCACGGACGACCAGGTGACGGACTTCGTGG
This sequence comes from uncultured bacterium, assembly GCA_964473525.1. Lineage (GTDB taxonomy): Bacteria > Poribacteria > WGA-4E. Next base: position 138,970 of record CAYYPK010000014.1, on the reverse strand, counting down.
GCGTGTACCGGCCCGAACGGTCGCTCAGCAACTTCGAGCAGCCCATGACCTATGGGTCGATCGCGCTGCCGGACTACTACATGGACATCAAGCGACAGCAGGCGGACGCGATGTCCAACGCCCCGCGCTACGTCGAGCAGGTCGCCGAGGAGTACGCGGAGCTGTCCGGGCGCGCGTACGACCCCATTGAGCTGTACCGCATGGACGACGCCCAGGTCGCGCTGGTCGTGCTGGGTTCAGCAGCGGGAACGGCAAAGGACGCCATCGACACCATGCGGGACAGGGGCGTCGCCGTGGGCCTGCTGAAGGTGCGCATGTTCCGCCCGTTCCCGCACGTCGAGGTGGCCGAGGCCCTGTCCCGAACGCGCGCGATATGCGCCATGGACAGGTCGCTGGCGATGGGAGCCCCGATGGGGCCGGTGGCCTCCGACGTCGCCGCCAGCCTCGCTGCGGGACGACGCGTGCCGCCCATCTACAACGCGGTCTATGGGCTGGGCGGGCGGGACATCACGATAGAGGACTTCGAGGGCGTCATTGAGGAGGCCGCCGAGGTCGCCGTCTCCGGCGCTCCGAAGGCTGCCGTTCGTTACGTGGGTCTACGAGGGGACGAGGAGTAGCCGCCACATGGCACTGAAACTACGAGAGCTGACCGAGACGCCGGAACTCATCGCCAGCGGCCACCGCGCATGCGCCGGGTGCCTGGGCGTCGGCGCGGTGCGCCAGATCCTGCACGCGGTGGACCGACCCGTGGTGACGACCTGCGCGACCGGCTGCCTGGAGGTGACAACGACCATCTACCCGTACACCGCGTGGGAGACGCCCTTCATCCACAGCGCGTTCGAGAACGTCGCCGCCACCGCTAGCGGGATAGAGGCCGCCCTGAAGGCGCTGAGCTCTGAGGGAAGCATCCCCAAGCGCGTGAAGACGATCGCGTTCGGCGGCGACGGCGGCACGTACGATATTGGTCTGCAGGCGTTGTCCGGCGCGCTCGAGAGGGGTCACGACTTCCTCTACGTCTGCTACAACAACGAAGCCTACATGAACACGGGCATCCAACGGTCGAGCGCCACGCCCTATGGCGCCTCCACGACGACCTCCCCGGCGGGCAAGGCGTCGCTTGGCAAGGAGCAGCGGCCCAAGAACCTGACGGACATCGTCGTCGCCCACGACATCCCCTACGTTGCCCAGGCGTCGCCGCACAACTGGCGCGACCTGGGCACAAAGGTCAAGAAGGCGATGGACAAGGAGGGGCCAGCGTTCATTAACGTCCTGGCGCCGTGCCACCGCGGATGGCGCTACCCGATGGAGGAGGGCATCAACATCTCGAAGATGGCCGTGGACACCTGCGTCTGGCCGCTCTTCGAGGTCGACGAGGGGTCGTGGCGACTGAGCTACAACCCGCGAGCGAAGCCACCGGTTGCCGACTGGCTCAAGCGGCAGCGGCGCTTCGACCACCTGTTCAAGACAGACGACCCGACGCCGCTGGAGGCCATCCAGCGCACGGTTGACGAGGACTGGGCCCGGCTGCTCGAGCGGTGCGGCGAGGCGCCCAAGTCCGACTGACGGCCTCCGCGTGGCTGAGACATGGCGTCAGCTCATTGCGTGCGGCGCGCCTGCGTGTGACGATACAGGCGTGCCGGTGGCCGTCACTCCGCAAGGGCTCGCGCCGTGATTCTAGAGCGCATCCGAATATCGAACTTCCGCAGCATCGGCGAGATCGACGTGGAGATCTCTCCCCTTACGGTGCTCGTGGGGCCGAACGCGTCGGGCAAGTCCAACATCCTTGACGCTCTGCAGTTCGTCAAGGATGTGTACCGCGATGGGCTACAGTCCGCCGTCGACGCCCGCCAGGGATCCGACTACGTGCGGTGCCAAGCCACCCGGGCGGGCGGCGAGGATCTCATCACGTTCGACCTTACATTCGTGCCGCACTCATCCCACGCGGGCCGCGCACTTGCACCTGACCGACGCTTGCTCTACACGCTTCACGCTAGGATTCCGCCACGAGGCGCCGGTGTGCCAGCGATCGTCGAAGAGCTGGTGACGGTGCTGGGCCGCAGCGAGGCCGACTCGCTCGAAGTACTCCGCAGAACGGAGGAACATCTGAGCGTGTTGTGGACCGGAGTGGGTCTGCTGGCCGCAGTGGCAGGGCCGGAGGAGGAGCCGAGGCTTGTCGAGATGCCAACAGGGGATGCCGACCGGTCGGCCGTACCGCCCTTCGCCTCCGGCTCCGTGTTTCTGCTTGTGCTGCACGCGTGCGTGGACGATCTCGACAGCTACGACATCGTTCCTAATGCTGCCCGCGCTCCATCGCCGACAGCACGCGGCGCGCTTGGCAGCGCGGGCGGGAATCTGGCATCGGCGCTCCATCAGATGAGCACGAGCGATCCACCGACGGGCACGCAGGCGATGCACGAGCACCTAGCCGCTGTCGTGCCCGGATTCAGCGACCTAGTCACCGACGAAGTCAGTGTCGGCACCCTGACGTTCCGGGTTGTCGAGCGCGGCCTGATCCGGGAAATGGGGCCCAACCAGATATCGGATGGGACTGTGCGGCTACTGTGCTACCACGCGCTGATGGCGTCGATTGGCCCCCGTCAGCGGCGGAACGCCAGGGGCGTGTGCGTGGAGGAGCCTGAACGGGGATTGCACCCGTGGGTTATCGCGGAGCTCATGGAGACCTTTCGCGAGTTCGCCACGTCCAACCAGGTGATACTGACGACACACAGTCCCGTAGTCGTTGACGCAGCAAAGCCGGAGGAGGTCGTCATCGTCGAGAAGGCCGATGGCATGACGACGGCGCGACGCGCCTCGCATCGGGAGGATGTCGAGATCTTCCTCAAGCGCTTCTCGCTAGGCGAACTCTGGCAGCAGGGGCGAGTTGGCGGCGTGCCCCACTGATGCATCAGGTAGGCATCGTCGTCGAGGGCCCGACCGTCTTCGACTTCTGGAAACGCCTACTGCCGCGGCTCTACCCGGCCAGCTGCGAGCTGGTCGATGTCGTGGCTGAGCGCGATCAGGGGTCACTAATCCGGCGAGCCGACCTGCACCTCCGCGCCAACCGCGACGCGGGATTCCGCGCGACGTTCTTCGTTGTTGATCTCGACGCCTTCGAGTGCGTGCGCCGCGTGCTCGACAGATTCCCCGAAAGTGTCCGTCTTGCTTCTCTCCACGACGACGACGCGAGCATCTGCGTAGCGGTAAAGGGAGCCGAGAGTTGGTATCTCGCCGATGCCGAAGCCGTGAACGCCGTGTTTGTGGGTTCGGACTACCGGGCCGCGGACAACGTAGAACGCCTGAATCCCAAGGCGACGTTGCGGGAGATGGGCGGTCGGTACAACAAGTGGTGGCTCGCGCGGCAGTTCGGCAACGCCTTCGACCCAAGGCGCGCGGTCGGCATGTCGCCGAGCCTGGACCGCGCGTGGCGGCTCATGGCCCCGGTGTTACAGCAGCTTGAGGACGAGGTGTGGCGGGGGCGAGCCTGACCGCAATCGCCCCCCGGCCGTCGCTACGCGCCGGCCAGCTCACCCTCCCGCAGCCGCGCCATCGCCCTCTGCGTGAGTTGCCGCACCCGCTCGCAGCTGAGTTCAAGCCGCGCGGCGATTTCCTTCACCGACTGCGTGTCCGTGCCGATCCCGTACCGCCACCGCAGGATGTTCGCTTCACGTTCGGACAGCGTCGTGAGGGCCTCCCGCATCTCCGCGCGGCCCTCCGACGCGAGCGCCAGTTCGTCCGGGAGGCCGGGCGTCGACGTCATGCCATCCACTATGTGGGCGTCGGCCTCGTCGGCGCCGAGGAAGTCGAGTGAAACAGGGCCGACATCCAACGCCTCCAACCGTTCGAGCTCATCGACCGAGGTGCCCATCTCCTCGGCGATCTCCTCGGCGCTGGCGTCCTCTGCCGCTCTGCGTTGGGTCTCGAAGCGGCGCAGTTGCTGGCGTCGGTACGCTGGCACGTGGATCGCGTGCTTCATCTTGGAGCGGCCGCGACCGACCGCCTGGAGAATCCACATGGCCGCGTAGGGGGCGAACCGCGCGGAGCGGGACGGATCGTACTTGTCCACGGCGCGGATGAGCCCGAGGTTCCCCTCCTGGATCAGGTCCATGAACATCTCTGCATCGTGGTACCGCTTAGCGACGTAGACGACTAGCCGCAGGTTGGCGCGTACGATGCGATCCCGCGCCGCCTCCCAAGACGCCAGCGCTCGTCGCATCGCCGCGGCGCCCTCGCGCCCGAGGGCCTCGCGGCCGGTGGGCAGCAACGCCTGCCACGCCGCGTGGACGTCCTCGTACCGCAGCGTCTTCGCGTGTACGGCGTTGCGGTGCTCGTCGCTCAGGTAGCGTTCTACGGGGTACAGAGTCTGCACGGCTATGGAACGCGACTCCGCCAGCGTGGAGAACAGCAGCACCTCCTCGTCGGCGGACAGCAGACTGACTCTGGATATGTCGCGTATGTAGGCCGCGACCACCGGATCAGCGGCGCGCCTTTCGGGGCGCGGCGAGCCCTGCTTGGTGGCCGCCCCAGCGACGGCGGCGTGGTCGACAGTATCGGTATCTGAGGTGTAGGTAGTGTCCATGACAGATCTCCTCGTTGCTCGACGCCTGTCCAGTCCACCTCCGTGTCCACGCTCTCGCATCAGTCGCCGACGGCCGTCTCCGCAGGCGCCGTGAGCCCTTCGTAGGCGTGGAACAACACGTGCAATACCCGGTCTGTCTGTCGCAGTTCCTCCATCAACGCGCCGAGGCGCTCGCTCCCGAGCTGAGTAATCGCGTAGACCCGGCGCGGACGTCCCGGGCCGTCTGTGTCCCACGTCGAATCCACCAGCCCGAGGTCGTCCATGTCCCGCAGCATTCGGTAGAGCAGGCTTGAGTCCGTGACGCCTCCCTCGAACCCGCACTCCTGGGATCCGGCCAGCAGCTCATACCCGTGGGCCGGCTGCCGGGAGAGCTGGATGAGCAAGCACGGCTCCAGGAACCTGTAGGCTCGCCGCGGCACGCGTTTGCTGGTCTCGCCCCCCATGGTGGCCTCCTGTGTACCCCTCTAACTGCTTTCCACAGATAAGGGATAGCCACCCATAGAGCTGGCGTCTAGGGCGACGTGCGGCCCGGGGAGCCGCGCGGGCTGGGTGTTGGCCCGTCGGTCGGTGTGTCAGCGGGCGCGCTTGATGGCTGCCCAGGTCTCAAGGCGTGAGCCGACGGCTGTCGGGTAGCCCTGGCGCAGTGAAGGCAGTATCTCTTCGGCGAGAGCCATGAAGCGATTGGGACGGTCGCCGCCATGCGTGCCAGGCATCTCGAGAGCGACGTAGTCGACGTCGACCTTGTCGAGCGCGCGCGTCAGCAGCTGGTTGTAGATGCGGTTCGTCCCGACGACCTTGGTGGGGATGACGACGGCGATCTTCGACAGCTCCGCCAGGCGCTCAGTGTTTGCCGACGCGGTCTCCGGCCGCCACAGGCAGTACGAATCCCACAACGCCTTCGTCTCGGCGTACGTGTAGACCGTCATCGGCGTGTCGAAGAGACGTGGCGACTGGTCGTTAGGGCTGATGGCGATTGCCATCTGTGTCCACGCCTGCACGTAGCTTGGAACGGAGTGGTAGTCGCTGAAGTGCTGCGGCATGCGGCCGGGCAGGGCAGCCGTGCATCCCGCCCAGACGGAGGCGTCGTTCAGGCCCACCGCGCCCCATATCCCGGGATAGCGCAACGGGAGCAGTAGGGCGGCATACCCCCCGCTCGAGTGCCCCATGATCGCGCGACCTCTCGGGTCGGCGACGGTGCGGTACTTGCCGTCGATGAACGGCACGAGTTCCTGCGTAAGGAAGTCGGCCCAGCTCCCGAAGACGCGGGAGTTCATCATGATGATGCCCTCGCGGACATCCACGTGCACGACGATCGTGGGTGGGATCCGCTTCGAGGCGATTGCGGCGTCGAGCTGTGGGATGTACTCGCGACTGGCAGGCGTCTGCCACCCGGGAATCCAATACAGGGTGGGGTACGAGCGCTCGGAGGAGTCGTATCCGGCGGGCAGATAGACCGCGACGCGTCGGATACTGGTGATGCCGACGCGGTTGGTAGCGACGGCTCGGCTGTCGATTTCCTCCATGATCACGGCGCCCTCGTCGGCGCTGGTGAAGGAGGCGGCGGTGATGAGCAGTCCAACGGTCGCCGCGATGGAGACGCGGCATGTAGCGGGCATGCGCTGGAGACCTTCCCGTCTCACTGGCCCTTTTCATGTGAATCCTAGCCGGCTGCGGATCGACCGCCAACTCGATGTGTGGGTGGGATACGCCGTGCAGGCTACTGATCCTGTAGAGGCGGCGCGTCCGTCTCGCAGGCGGGAGGCGGCCATGTGGTATTGGGTCTACGCTGTCACGGTTCGCGACGCGGAACGTCGGCGCCGCTTGGCTGCCGACCGAGCGCCCCCGCCGCGTGACACCGCGCTCGGCCGCCGCCAACGCTCCCCGGTCGCCCGGCCACCCCAGGGCCGCGACCGGGATACCCGCGCCGTGGACGCCGCCCTCGCGCCAAATCGTGCTTCTCGCCACGGGCGCTGATACCGACCCGCACGGCGGGCGTAGCCGTGGGCGCTCCTCCGCGACGTGTGACGTCGACCGCGGCAAGGCCCGATGCTCGTGTGGCTCGGTAACCAGGATGAGCTTCCGCGCACGGATGCTGCCCTCGCGCATGCTCCGTCCCACGAGTCGCCCTTGCATTGGCGCCCGGGAGCCCTAAGATACCAGTGGTATGTCGGCGTCTGTGGATGCGGCGCGTTGGCCCTCAGGAGCACGCAAGCGCGATGGTGAGTCTGGCATTCGACGATCCCGCGGCCCGCCGCCGCTTCTGGGTCAACCTCTTCCTGGACGTCACGGAGGAGCCCGACGAAGAGGTCGTGGAGTCCATACGCGCAACGCGCCCTATTGACGAGCTCCTGGACGCACTCAAGGCGGATGACCCCATCGTCCGCACGCGCACGACGCAGATGCTCTGGGCGCTGTGGATGGGCGAAGCGGGCCAGCTGGCGCAGCACGAGCTCGCCCGGGGTATGCGCCTTCTAGAGCAGGGCGATTGGGACCCCGCGATCGAGTGCTTCTCGCGGCTCATTGAGAGCGCCCCGACCTTCTCCGAGGCGCACAACAAGCGCGCGACGGCGTACTTCCTGCAGGGCGCCTACGCCGAGGCCGTCGCCGACTGTCGCGCGGCTCTGGAGCTCAACCCCAGGCACTTCGGAGCGTGGCACGGGCTCGGGCTGTGTTACATCCGGCTCGGGGATTTCGCGCGCGGGTGCACGGCGTTCCGCGCCGCGCTCAGCATCCAGCCACTGGCTGAAGAAAACGCCCGCCTCCTGGCGTATTGTCGAGGCCGGCGCGAGGACACGCCGAAGGTACCGAGCTTCGCCGACCGCGCGAGGCGGGCGCATGGGGGTTGAGAAGGATTCCGCGATCGTGGTCCGATCGTTCGCCTTCAAGGAAGCGGACCGCATCGTTACGTTCCTCACGCCAAGCTTCGGCAAGGTGGCCGTGGTCGCTCGTGGCAGCCGCAAGGCGCGCAGCCGGCTTTCGGCGTCCCTGGAGCTCTTCAACGTAGGCGAGCTGGTCTTCTTCCAGAAGCCCAACCGCGACCTGCACAACGTCAACTCGTTCGACGTCATAGAGCCCATCGGCGTCCAACTGCGCGACCACCTCGCGGTCGCGTACGCGTCCTACCTGGCCCAGCTTGCGTCGGACATGAGTCTCGAGAACGACCAGAATCCGCCTCTGTTCTATCTGCTGCGCGCCGCTCTGGTCGCCATAAGGGAGGCGACGACCGTTGGCGCCCTGCGGGCCATCGCCAGGTGCTTCGAGGCCAAACTGCTCACGCTCAGCGGCTACCGGCCGCGGCTACACACCTGCGTCGCCTGCGGCGTACAGGTGGACGGTGGCGAGGTTGCCGTGGGTATCACCGTTGGCGGCGCCCTGTGCCCAGACCACGCGTACCAGGATCGGACCCTCATGGTGTCGGACGACGGGATCAGGGCGGTCGTCGGCCTGACTGAGCTGACCTTCGAGGCCGTCGTGGACACACCGATGAGTCGTCGCCAGAAGATCGAGGCCAAACACCTCCTGACCATGTTCCTAGGGGAGCGGCTGGAGAGGCGTCAACGCGCCGCGGAGTACATCGACGATCTCGAGCGCCACGTCGACGAGGCGACGCCCGTCGCGCGCTGAAGCGGCGACGCTTGCTGGCACATCGACCGCACAATGTTAAAGTGACTTGTTATCATATGGCAAGGAGTGGTATAACTTTGCGGACGGCGACGAGCACGCAACGCCTAGGGGACCGAGGGGACCGCTCGTCGTCTGAGACCTGCCCATCGCCAGACCGAGGGGAGTCCACCCATGCGACACGTTCGGATCTTCGCCCTGTGCGCGGTCTGTCTATGGCTCGGGAGCACAGTCAGGGCCGCGCGGGGCGACACGTTCGCCGTGCTCGTTGGCATCAACGACTACCGGTACTTCGGTGTCCGCGACCTGCAATACTCCGAGAGTGACGTGGAACTCATGCGCGACACGCTCGTAGCGCACTGCGACGTGCCTGCCGAGAACATACGCGTGTTGCTGGGCCGCGACGCCACCCGACGGGCCATCGGGCAAGCCATCCGTGGCTGGCTCGCAGGCCGTGCGACGGCTGAGGACCGCGTCCTCTTCTACTTCGCGGGTCACGGAACGCAGCTTCAGGACGACAACGGCGACGAAGCGGACGGCCTGGACGAATCGCTCTGGGCCTGGGACACGGGTGTCCTCGACCTGACGTGGGTGCGTGACGACGACCTGAATCGGTGGCTTGGGTCGGTAGCGGCGCGGGAGAAGGTGGTCATCTTGGACTGCTGCCACTCCGGGACCGGCAGTCGCTTCCTCGGGGACCAGAGCGTGCGCGCGGCGGCGGCCGCAGCCTCCGACGTGCGCATCACGTCGCTGGAGGCACGGCTCGAGGCGGAGCAGGCGATCACGCAGGACGCGCGTGACGACGCGTTCGACACGTCCATGTTCACAGTGGCGGAACAGCCGTCGGTGACAGCCGAATTCGCCGCCTGCCTGCCGCACCAACTCGTCGTGGAGACCGCTCAATACAAGCACGGCGCGCTGACGTATTTCCTCACGGAGGGTCTCAGCGGCGCCGCGGACGCCGATCTCGACGGCGTCATCACCCTTGGCGAACTACAGAGCTACTCGGCGCGACGCATCCAGGAGCACGGGTTCGCCCAGGAGCCACAGCTCTACGGCGAGGCGGCGCCGTCGTTCGTTCTTGTCGCCGGCCCACCTCCGACGATGCGGGGTGTCGCACCCGCGTCGGATGTCTCCGCAGGCAGCCGGAGCAAGACCGCGCCGGCCCCTGTCTGGGAGGCGCCGAGCTCTTACGTCCGTGTGGCGGCGGCTGCCGCGTCGCCGGGCGCGGACGAGCCGGCCGACGAGCGCCTCGCGCGCATCGTGGAAGCGATCGGCTCGGTCGAGGGCGTCCAGGCGCCTTCCGAGCTGCCTCCAGACATGCGGCTGACGCACGAACGGCGCGGCGGCGTGGAGGATGGCTGGCTGGTGCGGGCCTCGAGCGCGTTAAGCGGAGAGCTGCGCGGCGAGTGGGTCGTCGCCGACGACACGCAGGCGGACGCGTGCGCGCTGGCTCTGCGGTCGATCGTCCGAGCGATGGCGGCGCGGAAGGCCCTCCTGGCGATACAGAACCTACGCTCGCCGTTGCGTGTGCGCGCTCAACGTGGCGCCGAGGGCCAAGAGCTAGTCTCGGACCCAGGTGCGGAGCTGCTGGCGCTGTCGGTCGCGCGTGACGGCTCCGTGCGGCGGCACGACCCGACGGGCGGCGCGCTGGTTCTCGCTGGCGTAGACGACCCTTGGCGGAAGGCGATTGTCGTGACCGTCGAGGCGCCGGCGGCCCTGCGCGCGTTCTCGCACGCGCCGCCAGAAGAGGCGTGGCGCGCGATCACCAGCGTGCGCGAGGCACTCGAGGAACTGCCGCCGCACGTGTGGGGAGCGGCCGCCATAGTGGCCGCATCTGACGCCGCTCCGTAGCGCGCGATAGAACCGTCATCGCTCGCCGCCGATCCGCGACGCCACAGCCGAAGCCCGAAGTCGGAGCATGGCCACGATGCCCAGGGCGGGGCCTGGAGCCAGCAACGCGAACACCCAGCCCCAACCGAGCGCCTCTCGCGCCGCGGGGATCAGCCTGATCGACCCCATCGTGAGCAGGAAGCCCAGGCTGGTCTGCATCGTGAGGGCGGTTCCCACGTACCGCGGCTCGGCGAGTTCAGTGAGCGCGGCGGAGAACTGCGCTGAGTCGGCGACAATGGTCAACCCCCAGACCAACGCCAGAGCGGTGAGAAGCACCGGCGACCGCCCGTACAGCGGCCCGACGGCAAGGCAGCACGCCCCGCTTATCGCCATGGACGCCATCGTGATGGTGGTTCGCCCATATCGGTCGGCGGCTACTCCAGCCACGGCGCTGCCTACGCCACCCACGGCAATGGCGGCGAACGCCACAACGGACGCGGCCCTTGGCGCGTCAGCGACCCCGCTGGCCGCGAAGCTCGCGGCCAGGAAGACTGGTATCCACGCCCACACGGCGTACAGCTCCCACATGTGGCCCAGGTAGCCGAACGTCGCGAGGCGGACGCCACGGTTGGCAATCGCCGCGCCCACGGCGCGCACGTCGAAGCGCGCCGCCTTCGCCTGGTGCGGCCCGTCCGACACGAGGACGAGGCAGATCACGCCACCCGCTGCCGCCGCGACCGACGACACCAGCATGAGTCCACGCCAGGGCAGCGAACCCAACGCGCGGAGCAGGTGCGGAGACGCCGACCCCACTGTAAGGGCGCCCACGAGCACGCCTATCGCCATGCCGCGTCCGCGCTGAAACCACGACGCCATGATCTTCATGCCGGGAGGGTAGACGCCTGCGAGGCAGGCGCCGGTCAGGAACCGCAGGACTAGCGCGGTCTGGATCGTGTTCGCGTAGAGCCCAATGAGCGCGTTGCACGCGGCGCCGAGGACGGCGCAGATGGCGAACAGGCGACGCGCGTTCACGACGTCTGGCAGCGCGAACAGCGCGCTCGCGAACGCGCCGACGACGAAGCCTATCTGCACGGACATCGTTAGCCACGCCTGTCCAGAAGGGCCGAGAGCCCACTCGTCCGACAGCGCCGGCAGGACGGCGGAAGCCGAGAACCACAGCCCCATGGCGAGGAGCTCGGCGACGGAAAGCAGCGCCAGGACACGCCACTTCACGGGTAGGCGATCGGGCTGAACGTGCGGCGGGTCACGTGACTGTGTACCGGCGCACGAAGTCCTCGTTGATCGTCACGCCGAGGCCAGGTCTGTCGGGGATCTCGAACTCACCGTCCACCACCGGGAAGTCCTCCTCGACAAGATCGTGCAGCATTGGGTTGGCGCCGAGTGAGTACTCGAGGATGAAGACGTTCGGGCAGGCGGCGGACACCTGGACACCCGCCGTGAACATCAGAGCGCCACCCCACATGTGCGGCGCCACTCGGATCTGATACGCGCTGCCCAGCGCCGCGATGCGCATCGCCTCGGTGATGCCGCCGCAGATCGCCATGTCCGGCTGGAAGATGTCCACCGCGCGCGCGTCCGCCAGGTCGCGGAAGTCGAACCGCGTGAATTCGCTCTCGCCCGCCGCGATGGGTATGTCAGTCGACGCGCGCACCTCCGCGCAGCCGCGCTTGTCGTCCGCGGTGACCGGCTCCTCGAACCACGCGAGGTCGCACTCCTCGACCTGACGGCAGAAGCGCTTCGCGCCCGCGACGCTGAACGTGCCGTGCGCGTCCACCATGATGTCGATGTCCGGCCCGATGGCCTCGCGGGCCGCCTTGACGCGAGCTACGGAGTTCGCCGTCGTCGCGTCCGCTATCCCCACGCGCATCTTGACCGCGCGGAAGTCGCCTCGCTCGACGTAGCTAGCCAACTGGTCGCCGATACCGTCGACATCGGCCCATCCGCCCGACGCGTAGGCCTCCAACCTGTCCCGGCACTTGCCTCCGAGGAGTCGCCACACCGGGGCGTCAAGCGAACGTGCGGCGATGTCCCAAAGCGCGCTGTCGATGCCGCTCATCGCCGCCACGGTCACCCCACGTCGGGACAGCACCGGGAACACGCGACCTTCGTCGAACGCGAAGTGCGCCCGAGACCCGTTGTACATCACAGACCAGAGCCGCGCGGTGTCTCGGGGATCCTCGCCCACGAGCATGGGCGCGAGCTCCTGCTCGATGGTGGCGACGAGACCGTGGTACACGCCGACACTGCCCACCGCCGACTTGGACTCCCCGTGGCCGACGAGCCCGCACTCGGTCTCGACGCGCACGAGCACCGTGTCGAACGCGTCGATGACCCCGAAGTCGCTCGTGTGCTGACGCTCAAGCGGTATCGGGACGTGGAGCCAGTTCGCCGTGACGCTGCGTATCTTCATGCCGTGAAGGGCCTCGCTATGTCGGGAACTTCCGCCCACATGCCGGTCTGGTGTGACGTCTGAGCCGCATACAAGACGGCTTGGGTCGCGGCGCCGTCGGCGAACGACGGCTCCCCGACTCGGCCCTCGTGCACGTTCGTCATGAAGTCGTGCAGACTGGCGATGTGGAACCGCATCCAGCCGACGGTCGCCTTGGGGCTGGGGAGGAAGGACGGCTCCGGGTAGTCCTGGATCGTCTGCACCTTCGTGTACCCACGCCTGCCGCCGATGGGCGAGCCCGGCTGCCGGGCGTCGTACAGGTGGAGCCAGTTGGGGTCCATCAGGTCGAACTTCAGAGCGCCGCTGGTACCGTGTATCTCCAACGTCAGGTCGTCCGTCGTGCCGGTGGCGACGCGCGACGCCTCGACGGTCCCGACGGCGCCGGTGTCCGTCTCCATCAGCATCACCGCGTGGTCGTCCACGTGCACCGGGACGCGGCTGTCCGATCCCGCCGCTGCGGGACGGTCGTGCACGAACGTCGGCAGCGACGCGGACACACGGACCACGTCGCCCACGAGGTGCTGCACCAGGTCGATGGCGTGCGACCCAAGGTCGAACAGCGCGCCGCCGCCGCTCTTGCCGCTGTCGAGGCGCCAACTCATCGGGCGCTGGCCGTCGGTGTAGCCCGCGTGCAGGTAGCAGAACCGAAACGCCAGCGGCGCCCCCACAAGGCCCTCGTCGACCAGTTGCTTGGCCCGCATGATCGCCGGCACGAACCGGTACTGGAACGTCACCTGGTGCGTGCGGTCACTGTGGCGCGCGACGTCTAGCATCTCCCTCGCGCTCTCCAGGTCCATGGCGAGCGGCTTCTCGCAGTACACGTGCTTGCCGGCGTTGAGAGCGGCCACGGCCAGGTCGCGGTGGGAGTCGTTCGGCGTGCACACGTGTATGACGTGGATGTCAGGCCGGTCGATGAGCTCCATGGAATCCGTCGTCGCGAACTGGAAGTGACCCTCGGTCATCGCCGACATAGCGGTGTCGCCGCGGGACGTGCATACTCCCACCAACCTCGTCGCGAACGGAAGCGGGCGGTACAGAAACGGCAGGCTGGCGTGCGCGTAGGCGTGGACGCGTGCGATTCCGCCGAAGCCGATCATGCCGACGCCGTATTCGCGTGACTCGCTCATGGCAACCCTCTCGCGGGACAGGGCGCATGGCTACCAGGCCTGCCTGTGGGGCGTTCCCTGGAATGCGCGTGGGGAGTCCAGCATAGGCCAGGTCGGCGCGGCGCCGCAACCTGCTGACCGGGCAAACGGGCAGAGCCCTGCGGGCGCGCGGACGAGCGGGACCGTGGGCGTGCGCCTGTCGGCACATCAGGCGGCGGGCTCTGAGCCAGCGCGGGCGCCCGAGCGCCTGGTCGCGGCCCGGAGAGCCGGCTACCGCTCGCCATCGCCGTGTGTCAGGTAGAACGAGAGCGCCTCGAGCTCCACCGACAGGTCGACGTTCCTCAGCCGGACACCTGGCGGCGCGTCCAGCCTCTTGGGCGCGAAGTTCAGGACCGCCTGGATGCCACCGCGGGCAACGGCGTCCAGTGTGGCTTGTGCGGCTTCGGTCGGGACGGCGAGTATGGCGATTTCCACGCGTTCGGCGGACGCCACGTGTGGCAGGTCGTCGAGGTGGTGGATCGGGACGCCTCCAGGCGCGCTGGATCCAACGCGGGTCGGAGAGACGTCGAACGCCGCGACGATGCGGAAGTTGTGGTCGCGGAAGCCGGAATACCCCAGGAGCGCCGAGCCCAAGTTCCCAGCGCCGACGAGAGCCACGCGCCGCGCGATGTGCACGCCCAGTATCTCGTCCAACTGCGCGCGCAGCGAGGCGATCTCGTACCCTCGACCGCGCGTGCCGAACTGACCGAACAGGGCGAGGTCACGACGGATCTGCGCGGCGCTGAAGCCCGTTCGCTCGGCCACGATGCTTGAGGAGGTCGTCACGCCGCCGTCCCGCTGCAACGTGGCCAGCACGCGCGCGTAGACCGACAGGCGCTCCACGGTGGGGTTCGGGATCCGCCGAGTGAGGTCCGACGCTACGTCTGAATCTTGACCGTCGCGCACGTGGGCGACCTACGGCTACTCCGTGCGCGGCGCCCATACCGCCGCGCGCGAACACTGGATCTGCTACGCTGACAGCGCTTCGGTGTGATGGTCGTAGACCAACACGGGTTTGTCAACGCCCGTGACGACACCGGGTGTGATGATGCACTCGCGAACGCCGTCGAGCGACGGAATGTGGTACATCACCTCCAGCATGGCGCTCTCGAGGACCGACCTGAGCCCGCGTGCGCCGGTCTCGCGCCGAATCGCCTCCCGCGCGATGACAACGAGCGTCTCGTCCGTGATGGTGAGTTTGACGTCCTCGTATTCGAAGAACTTCTTGTACTGCCGGACGAGCGCATTGCGCGGCTCGGTGAGGATCGTCACGAGCGCATCCTCATCGAGTTCGTGCAGCGACGCCACGACCGGCAGGCGCCCGATGAATTCGGGTATGAATCCGAACTTCGCGAGGTCCTTAGGCTCCACGCGTGCCAGGATCTCGCCGATGCCCTCATCGCGTTGCGCCCTCACCTCCGCTCCGAACCCGAGCGCCTTCTTGCCCAGGCGCTGCTCAACCACCTTCTCAATGCCCGTGAACGTCCCGCCGGCGATAAAGAGAATCCGGGACGTGTCTACCTGGATGAACTCCTGGTGCGGGTGCTTGCGGCCTCCCTGCGGCGGTACGTTCGCGACCGTGCCTTCCAGGATCTTCAGGAGCGCCTGCTGCACGCCTTCGCCAGACACATCCCGCGTGATGGACGGGTTCTCCGACTTCCGCGTTATCTTGTCGATCTCGTCGATGTAGACGATCCCAATCTCAGCGCGCTGCGGGTCGTAGTTGGATGCCTGCAGGAGCTTGAGGATGATGTTCTCGACATCCTCCCCAACGTACCCGGCTTCCGTGAGCGTGGTGGCGTCCGCGATTGTGAACGGCACCTGCAGCGTGCGTGCGAGCGTCTGCGCGAGGAGGGTCTTCCCGACTCCCGTTGGGCCGATCAGCAGGATGTTGCTCTTGTCGAGCTCGACTTCTGGCTCTTCCTGCTCGGCTTGTATCCGGCGATAGTGGTTGTAGACCGCGACCGAGATCGTCTTCTTCGCTTTGTCCTGGCCGATAACGTACTCGTCCAGCACGTCCTTGATCTCAGCGGGTCGGAGGAGCTTGAACTCGAGGGTCTCCTCGTCCTCGGTGTCCTCCGCGATATCACCCGCTAGCTCCTCGCCGATGATCTCGTTGCAGACGTCTATGCACAGCTCGCAGATGTACACCTCTTGGGAGTAGTACGCCTTGATGAGCTTGCGCACCTCGTGCTCGGTCTTGCCGCAGAACGAGCAGCGCGACAGGTCCCCTTCACGCACGGCATCCTCCCTCGCTATCGCTGACGTATGATCTCGTCGATGATGCCATAGTCCCTGGCTTGCTCGGCCGTCATAAACCGGTCTCGGTCGGAGTCCAGCTCGATCTGTTCAGCGTCCTGCCCGGTGTGCTTGGCCATGATGCCGTGAAGCTCGCCCTTCACCCGCAGGATCTCCTCGGCGTGGATGCTGATGTCCGATGCCTGCCCGCGCGCGCCACCGATTGGCTGATGGATCAGAATCGTCGAGTGCGGGAGCGAGAACCGCTTGCCAGCCGTCCCAGCCGCAAGCAGCACGGCGCCCATGCTGCACGCCTGCCCGACGCACCACGTCTGGACGTCCGGCTTCACGAACTGAATGGTGTCATAGATCGACAGGCCGGCCGTCACCGACCCACCGGGTGAGTTGATGTAGAGCGTGATGTCCGCGCTCGGATCCTCCATCTCCAGGAAGAGCATCTGCGCGACGATGATGTTCGCCATTTCGTCGGTTATCGGCGTTCCGATGATGATGATGCGGTCTTTCAGCAGGCGGGAGAAGATGTCGTACGCGCGTTCCCCGCGGTTCGTCTGCTCTATGACCATCGGGATGAGGGACAAGTGCGAGCCTTCCCGTTCTACGGGGTGACGATGATGTTCTTCTCGGCGGCGCGCTCGATGAGGATCTCGAACACCTGCCGGTCACGGACAAAGCGCTCGTAACCGTCGCGCCGTCCGCTCTCCTCGACCTGCGCGGCGTACTGGTCCTCGTCCATGCCCGCCTGGGCGGCGTCGCGAGCGATCTGCTGGTCGACCTCGGCGTCGTCGACCTCAACCTCCTCGTTCTTGCCGATCTCGTCGAGGATCCACTCCTCGCGTACGGATCGCTCGGCGGCAGTCTTGCTGTCCTCGACGATCTTGTCCATGTCTACGTCTTCGGCGGACTGCCCACGCTGCTGGCGCATGCCGAACTCACGCGTGAGTAGATCCCGCTGACGGTCCTCGACGAGCCCTTCTGGAACTTCGAACTCCATCGACTCGATGAGCTGGTCGACGATGTCGCGTTCCTGCTGGGCGCGCTGTTCGGACTTCCGCATGTCGATCAGGCGGTTCCAGTAGTTCGCGCGCATCTGTTCGACGTCGTCGAAGTCCATGCTCTTCGCGAACTCGTCGTCCAGTTCTGGAACGACCCGCTTTGACAGCTTGTTCAGCTCGACTGAGATGTCCGCGTCCTTGCCGGCGAGTTCGTCGTTGCCGAAGTCCTCGGGGTAGGTCACGCGAATTGTCTTCTCGTCGCCGACCGACATACCAACCAGGGCCTCGTCGACCTCGTCGAAGAGCGAGCCGCCGCCCACCTCGGTCATGTAGTCGTGCTGGTGGCTGTATTCCTCGTCGGCGCCCACGAGCTGTACGTGCCAGTCGATGTACACCGTGTCGCCCGTGACGGCAGGCCTGTCCTCGTCTAGATCCTCGACGGTACCGCGCGCCTGACGGACGCGGTCGATGTACTCGTCCACCTCTTCCTGAGGCACGTCCGGGGACATCTTGTCCACTTGTAGCGAACCGTAGTCGGGCAGCGCCAGAACCGGCTTCACCTCGACTTCCAGCGTGAAGGCGAGCTCCTCGTCGCCGTCTGCCGGCAGTTCCATGTCGTCGAGCGCCGGCTCGAGCGTTACCTCACCGACGACGACGATGTCGTGCTCCTCGACGGCCTCTTGGCACGCGGCCGGCACCACTTCCTGCAACACATCCGACCTGATGGCCGTGCCGTACCGGGCGCGCACGATGGACTTCGGCACTCGTCCGGGTCGAAAACCGGGAATCTGGATCGTCTTCGCAACGTCCGCGACGGCGTCGGCAAACTGCTTCCGCACGTCTTCCGCCGGCACGGCTATCGCTAGCTTGCGGCGTGTTTCGCTAACCGTCTCTACGTCGACTTTCAACCGGAACTCCTCCCGAACTGCGGCCTGATCTGCGCTACACACGGCAGATCAGGCGCGCCGGTAACTGGTGGGCGAGGAGGGACTCGAACCCTCACAGGTGTCACCACCCAATAGATCCTAAGTCTACCGTGTCTACCAAATTCCACCACCCGCCCGTGGTGGCGCCTCGTTCTGGCGACCACAAGGGATGTTAGCAAACGGCGCGTGAAGCGGCAAGGCGACCGGCGTTGAGCCGCTTGTGGCGCGGGCGGACAGGCTATTCGGCATTCGGGTCGGGCTCGACTTCATCCGCCGGGATGTCGTAGAGAGGCGCCACGCCCGCGAGGCGGAGCTGGAGCGCCTCCTTATACGCCGCGACGGCCTCGCTACGCTGGCCCACGCGCGCGAGGGCCTCGGCGAGACGCGCCCACCCGTGGGGCGAGGGCCGTTTCGAGAGCGCGGCGCGGTACGTCTCGATGGCGTCTTCGTCGCGCCCGAGGACCGTCAGCACATCCCCCAGACACTCCATGGCTTCCGGCGCCGCGTGGCCGTTCTGGATCGCCTGCGCGTAGCTGACCGCGGCGTCCTCGTGCCGTCCCTGCATGAAACGCGTCAACCCGAGGTAGTAGTGCGCGTCGCCTCGCTCGGGTGTGGCGGCGATGGATGTGCTGAGGGCCGCCGCGGCCACGGCGTAGTCCTTGTCGTAGAGCGCGCTGATGCCCTCGGCGAGCGCCGTGTCGGCTCGAGAGGCGCGGTCTAGCTGGTCGCGACCTCGTCGGACGAGATCGCGCAGTCGCGCGACGTCGGCAGGGCGCATGCCCGCCCCGGACGGCTCGACGGCCCCCTCCTCTCGCTCATCGTCATCGTGTTCTGGTGCATCGCGCATGCGTGTTTCTCAGGTCGGTTGTCACGGGTGGAACGCTACCACCGAGAGAGCGCATCGACAACGGCGCGACCGCCACACCGTTCGTTGACCCATCTACCCCCGTGCGGTACCATCCACGGTGTCCGCCACACCACTCTGACTACGCGGAGAGCGCCCGTGCCTGAGCTTCCAGAAGCCATCCGCAGCCGGCTCGACGACCTGCAGGAACACGTGACGCGCGCTGGCGGGTCGCTTGCGTCGATGCAGTCCCGCATAGCGGAACTCCAGGCGGAGTGCGGCGGGCTCCGCGACGAGCAATCGCGCCTGCACGGCCGCATCGCGGAGCTAGAAGCGGAGAACAAGCGCGTCCGCCATCTTCAGACTGAGAACGACCAGGTTCTGGCGCGCCACGCGGCCCTCACCGAAGAGCTCCGCGCCATGCTCGATCGGATGCAGGGCGACGGGTAGACGCCCCGCCCGTCGCTCGGCAGGGGCCGTGCGACGCTTCGCCGTTCGCGCGCCTGGAGCGACACCCTACCATCGCTGCGCTGTCTATTACCCCGTACGCGTCGGTCTCCCGGCGCGCCGTGGTCCAGCGTAAGGAAACTGAGTATGCCGCGTCCTCGAGTCCGCCTTCGGCCCTCCCTGCTGCTGCCGTTCATCCTCGCGCTCGCGGCGCCCGCGCTTGCGCAGAGCCCGCTGTTCGGCGGGGCCGCCGACAAGGTGCAACTGTCAGTTGCCGGGGAGCCGGAAATCGCCCGCGTTGGTGAGACGGTCGACGTTACCGTCACCGCGCGGATCGAGGCCGGTTGGCATATCTACTCCATCACGCCGTCCGGGGCCGAGGCTGGCCCGCAGCCGACGACCGTCACGATCGCGGCGCCTGGTCTGCTTCCAGCCGGGCCGGTTCGTCAGCCTGACCCAGAGCGCAAGATGGACGAAGCCTTCGACGTGGTCGTCGAGCTGTTCGAGGGTGAGGTGGCGTTCACGCAGGCGTTCACCGTGGGGGACGATGTCGACGTCGGCGTGGTGGCGCTGGCGGCCACCGTGCGGTTCATGGCCTGTGACGACAAGACCTGCTTGCCGCCAACGTCCGTTGACGTCGTGGGCAGTGTCACGGTCGAGGCAGGGCCGGCGCGGCCAGATCGCGTGCGGGCGAATGAAGTTGTCGCTGGCGCGGCGGAGACCACACCGCCTACGGACGCGCCCGCCCGAAGCATTGAGGCGGCGCGCGCCAAGGGATTCCTCGCGTACCTGGGGTTCGCCGTCTCCATGGGGTTTCTGGCGCTGCTGACGCCGTGCGTGTTCCCGATGATCCCGATCACAGTGTCCTTCTTCACGAAGAAGGAGGGCCTGACGCGTGCGCAGGGCCTGACGCAGGCGGTGATCTATTGCGCCGGCATCATCGCGACGTTCACTGCGCTGGGCATTCTGCTGGCGGTGCTCTTTGGGGCGGCCAGCATCCAGGGCGTCGCGGCCAACGTCTGGGTGAACCTCGCCATCGCGGGCGTATTCGTCGTCTTCGCGCTGAACCTGTTCGGCGCCTTCGAGATACGCGTGCCGTACAAGCTGCTGGGCTTCCTAGGTGACAGGTCAGGCCAGGGAGCTGGCACCGTCGGCACGATCCTGATGGGGTTGACGTTCTCGCTGACGTCGTTCACCTGCACGGTGCCGTTCGTGGGCACCGTACTCGTGGCCGCGACTCAGGGCGAGCTGTTCTGGTCGATCACCGGCATGCTGGGCTTCTCCGCGGCGTTCGCTTCGCCATTCTTCCTGCTCGCACTGTTCCCGCAGCTGCTTTCGTCGTTGCCCAAGTCGGGCGGCTGGCTGAACTCCGTCAAGGTGGTGATGGGCTTTCTCGAGCTTGCCGCGGCGATGAAGTTCATTAGCAACATCGACCTGGTCATGGAGTGGGGCGCGCTGCCGCGTGAGTTGTTCCTCGCCGGGTGGATCGCCATCTCCGCCGTCGCTGGGTATTACCTGTTCGGGAAGTTCCGCCTTCCGCACGACACGCCCACCGAGGCGCTGGGCGTCCCACGGCTCATGTTCGGCATCGCGTTCTTCTCGGTGGCCATCTATCTCGCGACCGGCCTGTCGGGCCAACCCCTGGGCGAGTTGGACGCGTTTCTGCCGCCCTATGCCATGGCCGATCGAGGCGGCGCCGAGACCGAGAGCTCGGTGGCGTCTCACGACGCCTGGCTGCAATCCTACCCAGAGGCGCTCGCGGCAGCGCGGCGGACAGGCCGGCCCATCTTCGTGGACTTCACGGGCGTGACGTGCACCAATTGCCGGCTCATGGAGAAGAACATCTTCGCCCGACCAGACGTCCGCGCCATCTTCGACGAATACGTCCTCGTGCAGCTCTGGACCGACAAGCCGACGGAGCAGTCACGCGCGAACCAGGTCATGCAGCAGCAGCGCTTCGGCACGGTCGCGCTGCCATACTACGCGGTTGTCACGCCGGACGATGTGATCGTCGACACGTTCGAGGGCTTCACCCGCGACGCGGAGGAATTCAAGCGATTCCTCACATCGGCGCTGGCGGCCCACGGCGCGACGCCGGTCGCCCAGGCCTCTAGCGGCAGTGGAGGCGTGTAGCGGCATGGCCGACCGGGATGCGGATGCGCTCCGCGACCAGTACGCCACGCCTGATCCGCTGCGGGTCAGGCTCGACACCCACCGTCTCTACTCCGAACGTCACGACGATCTCCACGGCGAGTGCGCTGGGTCGATGCGCCTGAGCGGAGGGGAGTCCATCCTCGACGTAGGGCCTGGGCCAGGCGAGTTCGAGGCGCGGCTGCGGGCGGAAGGACACCACGGGCGTCTCGTTGGCGTGGACGCTTCGGCGGCGATGTGTGTCGAGGCCCGCGACGCTGCGCCGACGGCCGGATGGCTGGTCGGAGACGCGGCTTGCCTGCCCATCGCGTCGGCGTCGTTCGACTGGGTCGTGGCGCGGCACATGCTCTACCACGTCGCGGACATCCACGCCGCCCTTCTCGAGGCGCGACGGGCGCTCGCGCCAGACGGCGCCATGCTCGTCACTACGAACGCAGCCGACTCGCTGCCGGCCCTCAGGCGCGTCCGCGAGCAGGCGCGTGGCGCCTTCCGCCTGGACGAGCCGTCCATCACTGCCGCGTCGGCTTTCACGTCGACGAACGCGCCGCAGTTGCTGTCGGCGGTCTTCCCACGTGTCGAGGTTCGCGGTCTCGAGAACGCGCTGGTGTTCCGCGATCCTGAGCCTGCGGCTCGGTACATCGCATCGGCGTTCACTTGTCGGCGGAGCGTCGCCCTGCGGGGTGAACTGCTCACGTACCTCGCCGACGCCGTCGCGGCCGAGATGGATGCCGCCGGCGTGTTGCGCGACCCGAAATCCGTGGCGGTCTACATCGCGCGCCGCCGGTAGGGGTCGGCTACGCGTCCTCGCTCAGCGCGATTCGCAGCGAGCCGTCCGCGCCGTCGACCGCTTCGCGGGCCTCGCCGAACGAGACGCCACGGCGGATCGCGACAACGGCGACCTTCACCTCACCTGCGGCCGCGTCGAGCGCCGCGGCGGCCTCCTCCGCCGACACGCGACCAAGCTCCGCGACCAACCCGATGGCGCGCTGGCGGAGCTTGGCGTTCACGGGCCTCACGTCCACCATCCGGTTGCCGTAGACCTTCCCGCGCAGGATCATGGCCGTCGTCGTTATCTGGTTCAGCGCGAGCTTGGTTGCGGTACCCGCCTTCATGCGGGTGGACCCAGAGACGATCTCCGGCCCCACGACAGGTGTGATGAACAGGTCCACGTACGCCCGCGCACCGTCGGCGGGCGGGCTGCACGAGAGCAAGGCGGTCTTGGCGCCAAGCCGCTTCGCCTCGGCCAGCGCGCCGAGCACGTACGGCGTGCGGCCGCTGGCAGCGATGCCCACGACGACGTCGTTGGCGGACGCGCGTTGGTGGCACACGGCGGCCGCGCCCGCATCCTCGTCGTCCTCCGCGCCCTCCGCGGACCTGCGTAGCGCCGCGTCGCCTCCCGCGATGATGCCCACGACGCTCGTGGGGTCGGCGCCGAACGTAGGGGGGCACTCCGAGGCATCCAGCACGCCCAGACGTCCGCTCGTGCCCGCGCCGATGTAGAGCAAACGGCCGCCGACGCTCAGGGCGGCGGCCACCCATTCCGCCGCGGTTGCGATCTCGGCGGCTACCGCGACGGTCGCCTCGACGGCGCGGCGATCCTCGTCGGCGAACAGCTCAACCACCTCCCGCGCCGAGAGCGTGTCGATGTTCTCCGAGCGGGGGTTATGGCGCTCTGTAAGAGGCGCATCCGCAACGCTACTCATTGGGCTCGATCTCCGCCAACAGGTCTCGCGCCATCAGAGCTGCTCCCCACGCGGCGTCGTGGATGGGAGCTTGGGCGCGCGCGATAGGGTATGCGCGCCTCAGCGCGTCTACGACCAGCTCTCGATAGAACTCGTCGTTGAGTAGCAGCCCGCCCGTCAGGGCGACCGCAGGGCGGCGTCCCAGCTCGAGGCCGGACGCCGCGGCGACAGCAAGCGAGGCGAGATCGACTGCGGCGCGTCGCGCGAGTCGCAAAGCTGCCTCATCGCCCTGCGCCGCTGCCTCTAGCGCCACGGGAGCCAACGCGGCGACGTCCTGCTTGGTTGCCTCCCCCGTCCAGCGTATGAGGCCGTCGACGTCCGTCGACGCGGCGCGCAGGACCGCTCCCGCCCAGTCCGTGCGTGGCGACCGTCCGTCCGCTTGCTGAACCGCCTCGCGCAGGGAGGACAGCCCTAGATCGTAGGCGCCGCCGACGTCGTCCAGCACGTGACCCCACCCACCGGCGCGCGATTCGTTACCCGCCGTGTCGCGGCCGTAGCACATGGACCCCGTGCCGCCAATCACCAGGAGACCGTCCGCGCCGTCGAGGGCGCCGTGGTGGGCCACACGAGCGTCCGAAGTCACGCATACGCGTCCCGCGAGTCCGGCGTCTCGCACGACGGCGGTCATTGCGGCGATGTCCTCGGGGCGGCCGGCGCCGGCGAAGCCGAAGACCGCAGCCGCTACGTCCTCGACATGGCGCCCTCCTGCGAGCAGCGAGTCGAGAAGACACGCTAGACTGTCGCGGACGGCCACTCCCCCGCCCGAGTGCAGGTTCGTGGGCCCGGCCTCTGCTCGACGCATCTCCGCCCCACGCTCCGCCGCCAACACGCCCACGGTCCGCGTAGCGCCACCATCGACCCCCAGGACGAGACGTCCGCCTTGAGCATCGCTCGTCGCCATGCGGTTCTACTCCGTGGCGAGGGCGTCCTCGACGACGCGCACCTTGTCCGACATCGTCTGGCTCTTGTCGACGCGGGATCCCAGACGGATCGTCGTTGTCAGCCTCGGCGCGCCTGCCTCGTGCAGCGCCTCATGGCACTCCCTGAGCTTCGCCATGACGACGTCGAACTCTCCCTCGACGTTCGTTCCGTACGCGTGAAGCCGCGCGTTGAGACCCGCGTCGCGGAGTATCCCGTACGCGCGCGTGACGTACTCCGACACGGAGGCGCCGACCCCCATCGGCACGATGCAGATGTCCGCGATGATGTTCATTGTCGCGGCCCTTCCCAGCGCGTTGTATTGTTGTTACCGACGCTGGTCCATTGTACTTGCCTTCGAGGGGAGTCGGCACACGCTTCGCACGAGAGACCAGAATCCCTATCGCATCCTGCGCGCGCGGTGGGGCGCCACCGACGCCGAGATCCGCCACGCGTACCGCAAGCGGGCGCGGCGCCTGCACCCGGACAAGGCTGGGCGACTGGGCGCCCATGCGCGCGGGCGCGCGGAACGGCGTATGGCCGCCGCGAACCGCGCCTACGAGGCCCTGCGCGACCCGGACACAAAGGCGCGGGTCGACGAGACGCTGCGGGCTCGAAGGGCCGGGCGCACGCTGTTAGCGGTCCTTGGCGCCAGCGTCCTCGTCGTGCTGCTCGCCGTCGTGGTGTTGCGGATGCCGCGCGCGGCCGGCGGCGCGGATCTGGGCGCGCTCATCGAGGCCACGAAGGCCCGCCCAGGAGACCTGGCCGCCTGGAACCGACGCTGGCGCGCCGAAGCAGCCGCTGGCCGAACGGCTCAGGCGGCGGCGTCGCTGGCGCGTGCGGTCAGCCTCGATCCTGCCAATGTGGATCTGCACGAAGCACACGGCGCGATGGCGGCGCGCGCTGGCGACCACGCGACCGCGCTGGCCGAGGCCACCTGGCTGCGTGCGCACGGGTACCATGGGCGCGCGGACGACCTCACGCAGGAGGGCGCGGCGCGCTAGGCGGGCGCCGTGTAAGGCTCAGAAGGTCAGCTGACAGGTCGGAGGTTCGCCTGGGTTTCCAGGTCGCCGGATGTGTCGTCATCGGGCGTGTTGCGGTAGCGGTTCGTTGGCGCGCGTTGCGCGGCGAGCACGAGATCCTGCTCGCTGAGGAAGCGCCCCACGAGGCTCTGCGCGCTGATAATCCTGTCGGCCGCAAGCGACTGATTGGCCGGGTTGCCGCCCTCTTGCGCCATCTGCCTGACAGCTTCGGCGCGAGCGTCGGTTGCTGCCGAGACAGTCCGCGCCTCGTCGGCGGACAGCGGCGCCTTGGCCGCGATCGTCTCGTTGAGCGCGGACGTGAACTCACCGGACCCACTGCCCTGCGGCGCGGGGGTGGGCGGCTTGTGCACGCTCTGTCGTTCCCTGATCGTCATCAGGTTGATAAGGTGCGGGTTAAGACCCACTGAATCATCGCCTCTCGTCGTGCTGGGCCGTCGGCTCGCCGGCCACCCAGCCTACTACGCCCGTCCCGTCGCGCGCGATACAGCATTATACCACATGCGACCGCGGCCCGCCGAAGCGAGTTCGATCGTCGTCGTCGGCTGGTGCGATCCCCGACGCGGCCACCCCCTTGCGAGGGTGGCCGCGTCGTGCCTAGCGCTCAATCACGAAGCGGCGGCCGTCCCAAGAGCTTCGGCGGTCTCCGCCAGATGGGTGGTGAGTGCGCCCTGTAACCCCTTCGGGGCCTTCGACAGCAGCTGGGACACCTCCTTGAGCGATGCGTTGGCGGCGTCGACATCGCCCAACGTCCCGTCCAGACGCGCCTTCAGGAGACCCACGCGCGCCTTCCGCTCCAGTTCGGGAAGCGCGCCTCTGGCGGCATCCTCTCCCTCGAGTTCCGCGACGATGCCGCGGGCCTCGTAGTGCTGCCCCTCCTCAATGGCGATGATTGCCAGCAACTCGCGAGCGCGATCGTGCACCCGACGGCCTCTATAGTCGTCAGGCAACTCTAGCTGACTCGCCTCGACCAGACGCGCGCGCGGGATGGACTGCCTGTTGCTCTCACGGTGGTGTACGAGCTGTGACGTGCAGATCAGCATCCGCGCGTCTTCGACCGTGGAGACGTCCAGCCGGGAGTGCAGCGACCGCGCCCTGGTCAGCCAGATCTCAGCGTCGCTGTACCGGTCCAGGCGGATGCACGCCTCGAGAGCTGAGATCTCGACGCGCAGCAGCGCCAGCGACCGAGGCTCTGTCTGAGCCCCTATCGCCGAGGAACGCCACGTTACGCGCGCCGCCTCCACCAGGCCGACTGCCTTGTCGTTCTCCCACGCGTCCAGGTACGCCTCGATGAGGTCTGTCCGCACGCGCGCCAGGCCGAACGCGTCGATCCGATCGGTCGCGAGGGCGTC
This sequence comes from uncultured bacterium, assembly GCA_964473525.1. GTDB lineage: Bacteria > Poribacteria > WGA-4E. The sequence goes on along the minus strand of CAYYPK010000014.1, from coordinate 112,654 downwards.
CTCCATCAGGCCGATGGCCGCGGGCAACTGGCCCTTGGAGCGCAGGACCGCCGCTTCGTGCCAACGGGCGCACACGGCGCCTTCGGCGTTGTCCGCCTCCATCGCGTGCTTGTGCGCCGCGGAGAACTGCTTGGCGGCGCCGTCGTCGTCGCCCGACTCCAGCAGCGCGAGACCGTAGTGCAGCGCGACGAGGTGTCCCAAGGCCGCGGCGGTGCCGCCGGTAGCTCCGGCGATCCGCGACGACAGTCGGGCCAGGTCGGCCAGCACTGCGAGGCGACCGTCGCTCAGGCGTCGGTAATACGCATTATAGAATTCCGACCAGAGGCGCACTCCTATGGGAAAGTCGTCTGGCGTCTCGCCGACACGTTCCACGAACTGCCGCTGGAACGAGATGTCGACTGATGACATGTCCACCGGCTCGCCGAAGCGGTACGGCGTGTCGTGTGACGGGAGAGGGAGCGTGGGGTGGCGAAGCATCGCGCGCACCAGCGCCGCGGGGTCATCCGCGAGCACGGGCGCTGACCGCACGTCCTCGGGCAGGTAGTCGGGCGCCGACGGGCTCTCGGCGATCGCGCGCTTCTCTGATTCCGGTATGGGCTGAGCGAGGAAGCGGATGTATTCGACATCCACGTGCAGAAGCGCGGCACAGCGCGCCATGAACGCCCGCGAGGGGCGGCGCCTGCCGCGCTCCAAGTGGCTGATGTATTGGGGGCTGACCTCCAACTGCTCCGCCAGGAGGACGGTCGTGACGCCTCGCGCCAGGCGTTGCTCGCGGAGAAACTCCGCGAAATTCAGTACCATGAAAGCCTCTTTCCAACAGGTTAGGGTCACGACAAGCCGTTCCCAAAGACTTGTCAACCATGCGCATGGAGAGACACATGACCGCATTATACCGCACCCAGGATGCCGGCGGCACCCCACGGATCGACATGCGGCGCGCAAGCGCGCATGTCTCATACGTCACTATACTCTATCAGAGACACGGAGTGCTACGCTTGTTGTCGGCGGCGCCCGCGAGCTTGCCAAGCCGCTCGTAGCTTGACTGTCGGCGCGTGACGGCCTAGGATTGTCCCGACATCACGCGCACAGAACACCAACGAAGAGCTCGGCACCATGAAGCGAACGTACCAGCCACATACCCGTAAACGGCGGAACACGCACGGCTTCCGCAAACGCATGTCGACTGCGGACGGGCGCAAGATCCTCTCCAACAGACGGCGCAAGGGGCGTCACAGCCTGACCGTCTCCGGCTAAACGGCCGTGCGGGTGATGCCGAACGTCGCCAAGGCACGGTCGTTTTCGTGTGCCCAGCCGTCGGGGGCCTCCCGCCTCCTACCATCTGCCTGAGGGAAGCTCCCCATGAACGACATCGCGGCAATCTCGCGGCTCGTCCGTTACTACTCCATCGCCTCGACAACGGCTGCTGGGTCTGGGCATCCCACGACCGCCCTTTCAGCCACGGACCTCATGGTCGGCCTTATGTTCGGCGGCCACTTCCGCGCCGACCTGGACGATCCGGCCAATCCCAACAACGACCGTCTTATCTTCTCGAAGGGCCACGCCGCCCCGCTCCTGTACTCTCTCTACGGCGCGGCGGGACGCGTGACCGAGGACGATCTGCTACAGCTTCGCGAGTTCGGGCACCCGCTCGAAGGCCACCCAACGCTGGCGTTTCCCTACACCGAGGCGCCCACGGGGTCGCTGGGTCAGGGCCTGTCTATCGGCTTTGGGCTGGCGTTGAACGCGAAGCGCATCGACAAACTCCCGTACAACACGTTCGTGCTTCTCGGCGACAGCGAAGTCGCGGAGGGATCGGTGTGGGAGGCGATGGCCCTGGCGTCGCACTACGACCTGGACAACCTCGTCGGCGTTCTCGACGTCAACCGTATCGGGCAGCGAGGTCAGACGATGCACGGCCACGATGTCGATGTGTACGCGAGGCGCGCCGAGGCGTTCGGGTGGCACGCCATCATCGTGGACGGGCACGACGTGGACGTGATCGACTCGGCCTACTCCGAGGCGTTGGCTACCACCGGCAAGCCGTCGATCATCGTCGCGCGCACGCTCAAGGGCGCGGGCGTGTCCGCCGTGGCGGACGCTGACGGTTGGCACGGCAAGGCTTTGACCCCGGAGATGCTCGAGGCCGCGGTCGCCGATCTCGGGGACATCGACAAGTCCACGCGCGGGGTCGTCGCCATGCCAGAGAAGGCTGCGCCCGCCACGCGGGCGGTGGAGCCCAGCGAGGCGCCGACGTTTGCGAAGGGGGACACCGTCGCGACACGCCGGGCATACGGCACGTCCCTCATCCGCGTCTTCGAGGATTGCCCAGGGATCGTGGTGCTGGACGCCGAGACCGGCAACTCCACGTTCGCGGAAGTGTTCGAGGGCGTCTATCCCGACCGATACTTCGAGATGTACATCGCCGAGCAGAACATGGTGGGCGCCGCCATCGGCCTGTCCACCCGCGGCAAGACGCCGTTCGTCTCGACATTCGCCGCGTTCTTCTCACGCGCGTTCGACCAGATCCGGATGAGCCAGTTCTCGGACGCCAACGTGAAATACGTCGGGTCGCATGCAGGCGTGTCGATCGGCGAGGACGGGGCCTCTCAGATGGGCCTCGAGGATCTGGCGATGTTCAGGACGCTCTTGGGCAGCGTCGTCCTCTATCCTAGCGACGCGCAGCAGACCGACAAGCTCATCGAAGCGGCGGCGAAGCACCGGGGTAACGTCTACATCCGCACGACACGGATGGACACGGAGGTGCTCTACGACGCCGAGGAGGAGTTCCCGATCGGCGGCAGCAAGACGCTCCGATCCAGCGACAGCGACGTCGCCACCGTCATCGGCTGCGGGGTAACGCTACACGAGGCGCTGGCCGCGTACGACGACCTCAGGGCGGACGGCGTTGCGATCCGCGTCATAGACCTGTACAGCGTGAAGCCCGTGGATGAAGCCGCGTTGGCCCGCGCGGCCGTCGAGACCGGCGTCATCATCACGGTCGAGGACCACTTCGCGCAGGGCGGCATCGCCGACGCTGTGCGCAGTGGCCTGGACGGTCAGGGCGCCAACGTCCACTCGCTGGCGGTGCGCAAGATGCCGAGAAGCGGCAAGCCGGAGGAGCTGCTCGACTTCGAGGACATCTCTGCGGCCGCCATCGCGCGCACGGTTCGCGAACTGACTGCCTAGCGCCAGCGAACTGAACAGCAAGACGGCCCCGAGGGACGCTACTTCTGCGACCCTCGGGGCCGTCTGTGTTCCGCGGCCTGACGACGTCGCTACTTGGTAACCGTCACCGTCCGCGCGGTCACCCAACCCAACGTCACGACGCCAATCAGACTATCGACGAAGGTCGCCTCCGTCGTGATCTCGTAGTTCTCGATACCCGCCGCCATCGCGGCGGTGTCCACGTCGTTGATGGGGGCCAGCCCCGCGAGGAAGTACCACTGCCGTTCGCTCTCCCCTCGCCACTCCTGCGCGCCAGACCCGACGACGTGCGTGTGCGTTGAACAGCCGACCGCGACAAGCATTGCCACCAGGCATGCGGCCGTGGTGATCCTCTTCAGCATGTCATACGTCCCTTGCTAGCAGGTGGCGCTGCGAGACGCCACCGGTTACGTCTGTGGCTGAGACGACGTGGAGCCGCGTCAACGCCGTGCTGACGAAGGCCGCCGCCCCTTGGTGTTGGCGCCCGATGCGTCCGCCGGCCGCCCTACTCGCGTCCCGAGGCCCCGCGCGCGCCACCGTCTCTACCCCAGACCGCGCGTCCGGGGCCGGCCCATCGTACGCTATCGGATCGGTTGCGTCCATGCGTCGCACCCGTGGTGGAAAGGCGACCGAGGCTTCCCTCCCGCAGCTGCCCCCGCTTAGACGCGTTCCCGGGGCGCTTTGCCACCTGTCTGTGCAGATGCTAGCCTGAGTACGCGGGCTCGTCACTCGCGCGAATACCACCAATCTGGATCAGGAGCTGACCTATGCGAAGCGCATCCCTCGCCTGCGTTATATTGGCCACCCTCATAGCTACACACGCGGCTGCCCAACAGGTGGCGGTCATGTACGACGCCGCCCTTCCCACCTTGGGCCTCCCCGACGCAGCGGGGTTCGCCGCCATGCTGGTGGACGAGCTCGACAACCAGGGCGTGAGCGGGGAAGTGGTGGACAGCCAGGGGCTCGCCGACTACATGGAGGCCAACCCCGAGGGCATCATGCTCGTCTGTCAGGGGATCATGCCCGGCACGATCTTCCAGGCCGAAGGTGAAGACGACCTCATCTACGGGTGGCTACGGGAAGGCGGCATTGGCGGGTTCGTCGGTGACTACCCCTTCTACTACTGGGATGCTGTCGCGAACGCGCCGGCAGCCGGCGGCCAGGTCTCCGTGTTCGGCGTCACCGTGACGAACGGCACGCTCTCAACGGTCGTGCCCACCGCCCTCGGCGAGGAACTCATCCCCTCGCTGGGAGAGTGGACCTCGAACCGGCCGGCCGGTCTCGGCGTGCTCGAGGCCAACGGCTTCGAATACGAGAGCTACGCGGACGACGGCTCTAACGCCGATCCGATCGCCTATCGCACCGAAGACATGAAAGGCTGGTTCGTCAACTTCCACACGTCGTGCTGTGGCACGAATGTCCCACCCACGGACCTGATGGCGGTGGAATACGCGGAGCTCATCAGCAACAGGTTCGCCGTGGATCTCGGCGTCGACGCCGAGGCCAAGGTTAGCATCGCCTGGGCGCGCCTCAAGCGCGCGAACTGACGTAGCCGCCGCCGGTCGTTGCGGTCGTCTCCGCGAGCTGAGCGGCGGGGTCCGCCGCGCCGCGCCGGCGGCCACGGCCCCAACTGCGATTCGCCCGTGCCTCCGCGCTCGCCACTGGCTATTGCTGTGTGTGGCATGCCCGCGCGCGGGCCTAGAGGCAAGGAGGGGCGGATGAACGGCTACGAGCGTTTCATGGCGGCTTTGCGACGCGAGCAACCCGACCGCGTGCCAATCTGGGAGCTCATCGTCAACAGGCCCGTGATTGAGGGCCTGTACGGGGCCGGATTGGACTACCACGACTTTGTCGAGCGCGAGGACCTCGACGGTCTGACGATCTTCGAGGATCAGCGGATCGTCGAGCGGCTGGATTCCTCTACGTACCGCGACGAGTGGGGTATCACATGGCGCGTCGAGGACGTAGACGTGCCGTACCCTCTCGCCGGGCCGATAGAGACCATACGGGATCTGGACCAGTACACGCCGCCAGACCCAGACGCCGACCACCGCCTCGTCACTCTCGAGAAGGCAATCCGTCGGTTCGGTGGCGAGAAAGCCATCGTCTTCCTCAGCCACGACGGCTTTGAGTTCCCCCACTACCTGCGCGGCATGGACAACCTGCTGCTTGACTACATAGACGACCCAGAGCTCGCGCACCGGCTCGCCCGCATGTGCGTGGACTACAAGAAGCGCGTCATGGACCGCGCGCTGGAGATGGGCGCCGACGTCGCTCTGACCGGCGACGACTACGCCCACCGGCACGGGCTCATCATGTCGCCCACGCAGTTCCGCGAGTACATCAAGCCGTACCTCAAGGAGATGGTGGACATCGCCAAGCAGCACGAAGTGCCGTTCATCAAGCACACGGACGGTGACATCTGGGCGATCATGGATGACCTGGTCGAGATCGGGTGCGACGCGATCGATCCCCTGGAGCCAATCGCGAACATGGACATCGGCGAGGCCAAGCGTCGGTACGGTGACAAACTCGCGCTGCTGGGCAACGTCGACTGCGGCGAACTCCTGTCGCGAGGGACGCCAGCCCAGGTCGAAGAGGCCGTGAAGGAGACCATCGCGAAGGGGTCGGTGGGAGGCGGGCACGTCCTAGCGTCGAGCAACAGCATCCACCCAGCCGTCGACCCCGCTAACTACCGGGCAATGGTGGACGCTGGGCGACGGCACGGTCAGTATCCGCTGGACGAACGCATGGTTGAGGAATGCAGCCAACGGAGCTACATTACCCCGCAGCTTGATTAGAGCATTGCGCCTGCCTATACGAACGGACTGAAATGACGAAGCGCGACCGGATCATGCGCCAGGCTCGGTTCGACGACGTCGACCGCATACCGTTGCTTGGCGGCTGGATGAACAGCGCCGCGCACCTCCAAGAGCTCGGGGGCCTATCGCAGGACGCCTTCTGGGAGGACGCCTGGGAAGGCACGCTCAAGGCGTACCGCGCCCTGGATGTCGATGGGATGCTGGGTCACATCGTGCCCCGCACGCAGACATCCATACGTCAGGGACGCATTCTCGATAGCGACCACGCCCACCACACGAGCGAGGATGTGCTCAGATTCGTCGAGGAGACCTACACCGACGACCAGATCATCGACGCGTTCGATCCCGACGAGTATTACCGCGCCGAGCGCGCCGCCATGGAAGCCACGCAGGCCAAGTACGACGACATTATCCACCTGCCCGCGCGTTGGACCAGCATGCCGACGTTCGGGTGGTACGGCACGTTCGGCTACGAGGCGTTCTTCGAGACCGTCGCCCAGCACCCAGACGCCTGGGAACGCGTGATCCGCGCCAGCGCGGTGTCCGCTCGTCTGCGGAACGAGTGTCTCGCGCGTGTATACAACGACATGGGACACCCACCACTCATCATGTGCGGCGACGACATCTGCGACAGTCGCGGCCCGATGGTGTCGCCCGAGTTCCTCGACAACCACTACTGGAAGTGGGCGGAACACGCGCTGGAACCCCTCTGCGAGGCCGGCATCAAGCCAGTCTGTCATTGCGACGGCAACGTGATGCCCATCATGGACCGCATTCTCGAGGTCGGCTTCCAGGGCCTCCAAGGCTTCCAGGAGGAGCTCGGCGTAAACCTGTCCGACCTAGTGAAGCTGAGAACACGGGACGGCGAGCCCTTGGTGTTCTTCTGCGGGATGGTAGTTTCGCAGACGACCCCGCTCGGATCCGTCGAGGACGCGCGCGCGGATGTCGAGTACGCCATCGATGTGACGGACGGCGGCCGAGGGTTGTTCCTGTTTCCGTCCAACGTCATCAACCCCGAGGCGCCGGTCGAGAACATCCGGGCCGCCTACGATCACGCACAGACGTACTCGACAGATTACGACACGCCACCGTCCGAGCGCAGGGCCCAGTGGCCATGGGCCCTACGCGACGCGTGAGAGACGCCCCTTTGCACCCAGCTTGACACCTCTACAGACGGCGCCGGAGAATGCCCGTGCGCCGCTCGGCGCGCCGGTAACTGTCCACGCAACTCGAAGGAGCGCACTGTGAGCGCAGGCGACAACGCGCTGACTGACGCGGAGCGTAGCGAAGGTTGGCGGCTGCTTTTCGATGGAAGCACGCTAGACGGCTGGGCGGCGACCGGCAAGCCGGAGGGATGGGCCGTCGAGGACGGGACCATCGTCTGCACGGTCAACGGCGGAAGGTACCTGTACACAGAGGAGCAGCTCGAGGACTACAGCCTCAAGATCGACTTCAAGATCGAGCCTGGCTGCAACTCGGGCATCTTCTTCATGTGGTCGGATCTGTCCGACCCGGTCAACACGGGTCTCGAGATCCAGATACTCGACACCTACGGGCCAGACCGCACGGACACCCACGACTGCGGCGCCGTCTACGAACTCGTGCCGCCCAAGAAGCAGACCATGCGCCCGGCAGGCGAGTGGAACGAGGTCGTGCTCACGTTCAAGGGCGATGATGTCAGCCTTGACATGAACGGGGAGAACATCGTCGAGATGGACATCTCCCTCTACACGGAGCCGCACAAGAACCTCGACGGCTCGCGTACCAAGTTCAGCAAAGCCTGGGCGGATCTGCCACGGCGCGGGCACATCGGGCTACAGGACCACGGTGGCAAGGTGTGGTTCAGGAACATCAAGACGCGTTCAGTCTAGAGGAGCGTAGGTTGCGTCACCCTTCGGCCGCCCGTGCCGCGATGGCGCGCGCCAAGATCGCCTCGAGACTGGCGCTGTGCGTCGGCCTTCTCGCCTGCGTCGCGAGCGCCTCTCGTGCGGAGTGGCTCCTCGTTCCCATGGACGCGACGCAGACGGATCATCTGCGCGCGTACGGTCTCACGTACTGGGTGCTACAGGAGCCGCGTGAATACCGCGCGGAATGGCTGCTGAACTACCGGGCCGGCTCGTTCCTACTCGAGGATCACCCCGACGTGCGCAGTCGAGCTCTGACGCTAGGCGTCATTGTGCGGCCGGTGTCCGACGACGACGTGCGGGCGATCAAGAACATCATCGCCGATGAGAACATGGACACGGTTCTCCTCGAGAAGGCGCCGAAGATAGCCGTCTACGCGCCCCCGGACGACACGCCCCTCCGCGACCCGTGGGACGACGCGGTGAAGATGGCGTTGGAGTACGCCGAGATACCGTACGACACCGTCTGGGACGAGCAACTCCTCGACGGCACTCTCGACCGCGATGAGTACGACTGGCTGCACCTGCACCACGAGGACTTCACGGGCCAGCACGGGAAGTTCTACGGAGCGTACCGCAACGCCTCGTGGTACCAACAGCGCGTGCGGCTGTTCGAGGAGGAGGCCGTGCGGTTGGGGTACCCGAGCGTGCCGATGGTGAAGGGCGCCGTGGCGCAAGCCATCCAGGCGTACATCGCGCGCGGCGGCTTCGTGTTCGCCATGTGCTCGGCGCCGGAAACTCTCGACATCGCGCTGGCGGCGCGCGGCGGCGCAGTGGACATCGTCGAACGCGAGCTCGACCGCACTCCCATCGACCGGGACTTCGCGTCCAAGCTGGACTTCGACCGCACGCTCGCGTTCACGGGCTTCACGCTCCAACCCGACCCCGTCGTCTACGAGTTCTCTAACATCGACAACCCGACGCCGGACATGTCGCCGGAGGCCGGCACCGAGGATTTCACGCTCTTCCGCTTCTCAGCCAAGTACGACCCCATCCAGACGATGCTTACACAGTGCCACGTGGCTGAAGTCCAAGGCTTCCTCGGGCAGACCACCTCATTCCGCCGGTCACTGCTGCGCAACTCCGTCGTTCCGCTTGGCGACATCCGCGGGAGCGCCTATGTCAAGTACGTGCACGCCAAGCTACAGAAGGGCACGTTCACCTACCTGGCCGGGCACGACCCGGAGGACTACCGACACACGGTCGGAGAGAGGGCGACGCAGCTCGAACTGCACAAGAACTCCCCGGGATACCGGCTGATCCTCAACAACGTCCTCTTCCCGGCCGCGAAGGAACGCCCCCACAAGACCTGACACGCGCGACGAGCGGCGTCCAGAATCTCGCCGCCGAACGGCATCCAACCTTGACACTTTTCGGCGCCGGCCCCTATACTTGGGCCGAACACGGAACGCGTCTCGTTAGGATCGACATTGGGCTCGCCCGATGTCGTCTTTATTAGTGGCTGCAAATGAGACTAAGTCTCAACTTCATTTAGCAGCCGTCGCACGAAGGTGGCGCATCATGGACGTTACCCCGCTGGCAACGCTGACGCCGGGACAGGCCGGCGTGATCTCGGACCTGCATGGGGACGACAGTCTGCGCGTCCGGCTCATGGAGATGGGCCTTATCCGCGGCGAGACGGTGCAGGTGCTGAAGTACGCGCCACTTGGCGACCCGGTGGAGCTCGACATCGCCGGATACCATCTGTCCATCCGCAAGGGCGATGCGCAGCGTATCCTCGTGGCGCCGACAGGCGCGCTGGCGTCGTAGCCGATCATGAGAACTCGGGCCGCGCCCACGCACGCCGCGGGACGCAAACGGGTCGTCGCCCTCGCGGGCAACCCGAACTGCGGCAAGACCACCCTCTTCAACAGTCTGACGGGCCTCCGTCAGAAGGTCGGCAACTACCCAGGCGTGACGGTGGAGCGCAAAGTGGGCTCCCTTGCCGTCGGCGGCGCGCAGTGGGACGTGCTTGACCTCCCCGGCACGTACAGCCTCACGGCGCGGTCTCCTGAAGAGGCCATCGCGCGTGACGTCCTCTTGGGCGAGATGGAGGACGCGCCGCGGCCGGACCTTGTGGTCGTCGTCGTGGACGCTAGCAACCTCAACCGCAACCTCTACCTCGCAACTCAAGTGCTCGATACCGGCGTGCCCGCGATCATCGCTCTCAACATGATGGATGTCGCCGAAGCGACCGGAGCAGTGATCGACGTTGACGCCCTGGCGGCGCGTCTTGGCGCCGTGGTCGTGCCCATGGTCGCCAGCAGGCGCGACGGGCTCGACGCGCTGCTAGCGGCTCTGTCGACGTACGACGCCGAACCGGGGTCTCCCGGCCGGTGGTCCATGGCGGACGTCGCGCGAGAGCAAGTGGAGGCGGTGGCCCAGGAGCTACGCGCCGCAGGCCAGGTGGCCGACGCGGCGTGCGAAGGTGAGGCCGTCCGGTTACTCGGTATCGACGGCACGGCGGAGCGCATTGACAGATACGGCGGGCCGACCCTCGCCGCAGTCGTGGTGGCCGCGCGCGCGACCCTCACCGAGGCGGCGCTAGACCCTATGACGCTCGAGGCCGAGTCCCGCTACCGGTGGATCCGCGACGCCACCACGGCGACGACGCGCGTCGGTCAAGACAGCGCCACGTCACGCAGCGACAGTATCGACACGATCCTCACACACCGCGTCCTCGGGCCGCTCACGTTCCTGGGAATCATGCTGCTGGTGTTCCAGGCGATATTCGCCTGGGCGGGCATCCCGATGGGGTGGATCGACGCCGGTGTGTCCGCCGCGTCCGACGCGGTCGCGGGCGCCCTGCCCGAGGGCGCGCTGACAAGCCTACTGACCGACGGCGTGATCAGCGGCGTTGGCTCCGTTGTCATCTTCCTGCCCCAGATCCTGCTGCTCTTCTTCTTTATCGGCATGCTGGAAGACACGGGGTACATGGCGCGCGTCGCGTTCATGATGGACCAGACAATGCGCCGCGTCGGCTTACACGGCAAGGCGTTCATCCCCTTGCTTAGCTCCTTCGCGTGTGCGATCCCGGGCATCATGGCGACCCGCACGATAGAGAGCCCAAGGGACCGCCTAGTTACGACGCTCGTGGCCCCGCTCATGACGTGTAGCGCACGGCTGCCCGTGTACACGCTGCTAATCGCCGCGTTTCTACCCGGCGGCGCGCAGGCGAAGGCGCTCATGATGACCGGGCTGTATCTGCTCGGAGTCGTGTCCGCTATCGTCGTCGCGTTCGCGCTCAAGAAGACCATGTTGAAGAGCGAGACGCCCGCGCTGATACTCGAGCTCCCGCCCTACAAGCGCCCGAACTGGCGCTCGGTGACGCTCAACATGTGGGACCGCGCGCGCATGTTCCTACAGCGCGCCGGCACGGTCATCCTGGCGGTCTCCATCGTGCTGTGGTTCCTGTCGTACTACCCGTCGCTCCCAGCCGACCAAGCCGCGGCGTTCGAGAGTCAGCGGCAGACCGCGTCCGCGGCGTCCATCGCGGAACTGGACGCGGCCGAAGCGGCGGAGAGAACGCGCGCGAGTTTCGCGGGACGCTTGGGACGCGTCATCGAGCCCGTGGTGCGGCCGCTGGGGTACGACTGGCGGGTAGGCATAGGGCTGCTGAGTTCGTTCGCGGCCCGTGAGGTGTTCGTCGGGGCGATGGGCACGGTGTACAGCGTCGGTGATGCTGACGAACAGTCGGCGTCCCTCCACGGCCGGCTCCGCGAGGCGACGTGGGACGACGGACCCCACGCGGGACAGGCGATATACACGCTACCCACGGTGGTCGGCCTGCTGGTCTTCTACGTGTTCGCTCTACAGTGCGTGTCGACGGTAGCGGTGATCTGGCGGGAGACGAACACGTGGCGGTGGCCGGCGTTCGCCTGGGCGTACATGGCGGCGCTGGCGTACGCTGGAGCCTGGATCGCACGCACCGTTACGCAGTGGATCGTCTGAGAACCGCGGCGGGAGGGCCTACCGGATGTGGCAGGACGCGATTGCTCTGACCATCGTCGCGGCCACGGTCCTGCTTGTCGCGCGGGCGGCGTTGCAGTCCCGCACCCGTGGAGGCGGCGGGTGTTCCGACTGTAGTGGGTGCGCCGGCGGGTTCGACAGTGTCATCTCCGCCGACGCTCTGAGAGTGTTCTCGCCGCCAGGCGGGCGACGCTCGGTTACCTGATGTCCTCGGCGTCCACCGACTCGGAATAGACGGTCAGCGTCTTGCCGTCGGCTTGAAGCTTCTTGCGCAGGACGTCGATGATGTCCTGGAGCCCCAACTGGGCCTCCTCGGCGTTCGCGCCTGTTGTGACGATGTCCACCGGCAACCACCCCGGCTGATCCGTCAGCGCGATGTAGCCCTTGATGTACGATCCAGGGTACTGCTCCATGATCTCCTGGAAGTGCGGAGCCACCGAGGATTCGTGCGTGTTGATGAGCACCCGCTGCGTCGCCGCCTTCACCTCGTAGTGTTCGGAGATGTACGGCACTACGTGGCGCACGAAGACCGCCTCCATCTCGCGCGGCGGCCCGGGGAGAGCGAGGAACGTGGTACCATCCACCGGGACGGCGATGCACGGCGCCCATCCCACGGGGTTCACCATGGCCCGCGCGGTGGCGGGAATCGTCGCCATCGTTACCAGGTTCGGGTTCATTTCCTCGCGTGAGTCGATCCCGCGCCGGTCCATGAAGTCCGCGATGACGGCTTCGTCAACGACGAGCGTCGTGTCGCCTAGCTCCGCCAGGACCGAGGACGTCATGTCGTCGGGAGTGGGCCCGAGGCCGCCGGACATGATCACCAGGTCGGTGCCACGGTCCACGGTGGACCGGAAGGCGTCCAGCATGTCCGCCCGGTCGTCCGTCAGTTGCGTGATCCGACGGATGCGGCCGCCCAGGTTCACGATTTGCTGTGCCATCCAGAACGAGTTCGAGTCCTGGATGCGTCCGTACACGAGCTCGGTCCCAACGCTGTACAGTTCGATCATCGGCGCCGTGGCAGCCATGCGGTCGGGCTCCGTTGGTTCATGGGCAGAGAGCGAATGACGAGACGAGAGCACAGCTGGCGATGATCCCACGGGCGCCCCGCGCGAGCAAGGAGTGCAGGCGTGGTTCTGGGTGGCCGCTCCGGGCCTTGCCGTAGGCCGTCGCGCGCCCGGAGGCATCAACTACATGTGCAGGCAGGCGTCCAAAGCGACTCGGAATACGCGGTCGCGCACGGAATGCTGCTTGTGCCACTCGCGGTGGGCCCATTTGTCGCCGCTCACGTCATCTCCCGCGTACACGAACTGCGCCAACTCAACGCCCCGGAACGCGGCGACGGCGAAGAGGGCGGCAGCCTCCATCTCGACGGTCACACAGCCCTCGGCCGCGCGACGGGCGACGCGCGAGCGCGTCTCGCGGTAGAGCGCGTCCGTCGTCCACGTCTTGCCCGTGACGTACGGCCAGGCGTCCCGCTCGAGGGCCGCGGCGATGGCGTCTCGCGCGCGAGTGGAGGGAACTGCCTCAACGCCAGGGGCGAGGTAGTGGTAGGATGTCCCTTCGTCGCGGGGGG
>CAYYPK010000014.1:0-99172 GCA_964473525.1 uncultured bacterium | reverse complement strand
CGACGTCCAGCGCGCTGTCGAGCGCGCCCGCCCCGCCGCACGCGATGAATCTCCTGCACCCCAGAGCAATGAGCTCCTCCAGGATCCCTGCTGACAGGGGCGCCCCGACACCTGGCTGGACGAAGGCTACACGGCCATCGCCTGCGGCCAGCTCGTAGACTGGGTGCTTACCCATCTCCGACCCGCACTCGTGCACAAGTCGCGCGACCGACTCCGCGGCCCTCGCCGCGACGACATCCCCGAAGAAGCACAGCACGCATCTCTCGGAGATGTCGATCGGCGTCACGACCTCGGACGGCTCTATCACCGCGGGACGCTCGTCGTCGAACTCCAGTATTGGGTAGTCGGCTCGCATCTGCCCTCCTCGTCCTGTCGGCGACCGCTGCGCGGCCCTGTAACCGCACATGCCGCGTTGAGCCCGCCACACGCGTGGGATAATCTAGATGCCTCATCGAGCCCTGGTTACCCGAGGATTCGCGACCGTGCAACTGTGCGCCACCTATCCCACGCCGGCGCACGAACGCGCGGCCGACTCCGTGGTGTCGTTCCTCAGCGCACGCCGCGAAGTGGATGCCGTGCTGCTTATTGGATCCTGCACGCGTGCGCGTGGGTTCCAGGACATCGACTTCGCGGTCCTTCACGCCGTCGACACCTCGGAGGGCTGTAGACGCGCGTTGGCGGCCGACTGGGACGCGTTCGATGCGTCAGACCCGGCGACGCAGGCGGTGCGCGACTTGGGCGAATTCGGGCGGGTGGACATGGACTTCATCGACGGCGCGTTCGCGCCGGACGAGCGCGGTTGGACGTCGGGGCCGTCGGCGTACGAGCTCGAAATCGGGAACTACATCGCGTACAGCGTCCCGCTCTACGAGTGCGGCGACCGCTACGCCCGTCTCCGTGACGAGTACCTGCCGTACTACCCGGAGCCGATGGCGCTGGCTCGCCTGGCCGAGGCGCGGAAGTACTGCCTCAACAACCTGTCACACGTGCATACATTCGTCCAGCGCGGCATCTACTTCCAGGCATTCCACCGGCTGTACGACGCGTTCCGGGAGTTCATCCAGGCGCTCTTCATCGCCCGGCGCGTGTACCCCATCGCGTACGACAAGTGGATTCGCGAGCAGGTGGTGGATCTCCTCGGCCTGCCCGAGCTCTACCCGAAGCTGCGAGCCCTCCTGGAGATTACGGACATCGAGAGCGCGCGGACGTCGCACAACGCCGCGACGCTCGAAGCCCTGCTAGAGGAGTACGCCAGCGCGTGACGAACGATGTGCTACTACTGTGCGCAACCGCGGGCGAGGCAACTGGCGTCGTGGACCAACTTCGCGGCCGCGCGGACGAACGGCAAGGGTCAAAGGTCACGCACGTGGGTCGCGTCGTGGATGTCGCGTGCCGACTTGCGGTGACGGGCATCGCCGCGACGAACACCGCGCAGACGCTAACGCGTGAGATCGAACGGAGCCGCCCCAGGCTGGTGCTCCAGTTCGGGATCGGCGGCGCCTACCCCAGGGGCGGCCTGCGCGTCGGTGACCTCGCCGTGGCGTCCGAGGAGCACTACGGCGACGTCGGGGTGCAGACCCCAGACGAGTGGCTCGGTATGCAGGATGTCGGCTTCCCACTTCTGGACACCGACCCACCGATCCACAACCGCGTGCCGATGGACCAGGGCCTCGCAACGCGCGCGGCGGACGCTGTAGGCGCCAGCGTAGGACCGTTCGTCACGGTGAACCGGTGCTCTGGCGTCGGCTCCCTGGGCGACGTCCTGTACGAGCGCACGCTGGGCATATGCGAAAGCATGGAGGGCGCTGCCGCCGCGCACGTGTGCACGCAATACGAACTGCCGTGCCTTGAGGTACGTGCCGCCAGCAATATGGTCGAGGATCGCGACCGGTCGCGGTGGCGCATCGGCGACGCCATCGCCGCTGTCACTGCCGCTACTCTCACGATCCTGAGCCACCTTGACCGCATTGAGGGGCCGTCGTGAAACAGCTCCAGCCACTGACGCTCGGCTACTCGCCCTGCCCCAACGACACGTTCATCTTCACGGCATGGGTGAACGGCCTCCTAAGGCAGGCCCCGGCAGTAGAGGTGCGATACGAGGACATCGCCGTCCTCAATCGCCTCGCGCTGGAGGCCGCGCTCGACGTCATAAAGGTGTCCTTCCACGTCTTCGGGCACCTGCGGGAGGAGTACTGTCTGCTGCGCTCGGGCGGCGCGCTGGGGAGAGGATGCGGCCCGCTCGTCGTGGCGCGCGAGCCGTGGGACGCTGCGGCCCTGCGGGGCAAGCGCATCGCCATCCCAGGCGAAAGGACGACCGCCGCCCTACTGCTGCGCCTGTTTGCCCCGGAGGTGCCCGACACGCCCGTGCTGCCGTTCGACGAGATCATGGCGGCAACGCGCGATGGCGTCGTCGACGCGGGGCTCATCATCCACGAGAGCCGCTTCACCTTCGCCGACTACGGACTCCATCAGGTGGTCGATCTTGGCGAGTGGTGGGAGGGACACACCGGTCACCCCATACCCCTCGGTGGGATCGTCGCTCGCCGCAGTCTGGGTTCGGATCGCATTCGCGACGCCGAGGACGCGATTCGCTCCAGCCTCGCGTTCGCTTACTCGCGGCCGGACGACATCTGGGGAACGGTGCGCGCGCACGCCCAGGAGATGGACGACGAGGTGATGCGCCAGCACATCGACCTGTACGTCAACGAATACAGCCGCGACTACGGCGACACCGGTGAGGCCGCCATCCGCCACCTGATCGGCGCGGCCGAGGATGTTGGGTTGGTCCCGCGCGCGGACGCGCCGCTCTTCGCGACGGACTAGCCTACCGCGCGAACACCACCGGGTTGATCTCCGTGGCGGCGACCTCGCCCGGTTCTAGACCCGGAAACCAACTGCGCAGGTCGTTCCACTGGTTCTCGTTGGTCGGCTCCGCCGTCGTGACGCCGTCGGCGTAGAAGATGATCGTCATCACCTCCCGGTCTCGGTCGCTGTCGTTCCCTGGCGCCGAGTGCAACGTCCATCCCGCGTGAAAGGTGGCGTCGCCCGCCGCCATATCGACAGGCGTCGACAGGCTGAACCCCTTCGCCTCGACATGCGCCCGCAGCTTGGCCTCTGACTCGTCGGAGATCGGCAACTGGCCCACGAACCCGTCAGCGTGCGACCCAGACGCAAACGTCATGACGCCCATGTCCACGCTCGCGTCTACGAGTGGCATCCACATAGTGATCGTGTCGTTGGTGTCCAGTGGCCAGTAGTATTGGTCCTGATGCCAGGGCGTCAGGCCGCCACCTGCTTCCTTGTAGAGCGCCTGGTCGTGGTAAAGGCGGACGCGATCCACGCCCATGAGGTCCGCCGCGATGCCGGCGAACCGACTCGCCAGCACGTACTGCTTAACGCGCTCGTCGACCAGCCACAGATTCATCGTCTGTAGGAATGCCTTGCCATACGTATCGCGGGCGGCCAGGGGTCGGTGCTCGGTATTGTGGCGTCCCACCGCAGCGGTTATCGCCTCGCGGGACGCTGCCGTCTCGGCGACCGAGGCGACGCCACGCAGCAGGATGTGGCCATCGCGCGCGTACGCGGTCGTCTGGTCCTTCGTAACGACGTACGGCGTGGTCATGTCTGGCAGGGCGGGCATGTGCGTCTCGTCTCCATGCGCAACTGTGTGGGCGGGCGCCGGCAGCGTCGCGAGTATAGGCGGCGACCGGCTGTCCGGCAACGGTCGCCCCTCCTCCCGCGCTCGGGCGTGGCGCCGGAGGCGCGGAGATGCCTCTCGCGCAACCGACCACCGCGTCAACCCGTATTGACCCATTGACAGAGGGCGCTCAGAGGTACACAATATGGCATTCTGGACCAGGATGCGCTGTGGCGGGAGACTCGCTTATGGCGGTGTCCGACGAGGGACCGTCGGGACGTTCTTGGCTCAGTGAAGCGCAGCTCGCCGCGCTCGCCGACATGGCGACGCGGGCGCCCGATCTGTTCGAGGCGGAGTGCGCTCAGCTTGATGCGCTACGCAGGGCGCAGGTGCGCCGGTACGTGCACGACCGAGAGCACGCGGCGGCAGCGGGGCTCCCAGAGCATCAGGAACGACGGGAAAACAGTAGTACTCGCGACCAGTCCAACGCCGACGCGCCAGGCGAACCGGAGTCAGATTTGGACACAGGTACCGCCGCGGAAGAGCCCGAGGAAACAACGGCGCCCGACGACGGGGCTGGCGACGCGGCCGAGAGCCTCGCGCCAGAGCCCGAGAGCACGGATTCGCCCGCCTCGGCCGAGGATGTCGAGCCCGAGGAAGGGGATGAAGTCGCGCCAGATGAAGGCGCGGACGTGGACGAGACCGCCGTGGGCGATGTCTCGTCGCTCGACGATCTGATGGCGATGGAGACCGCGGGCACGGACGAGGAGGTGATGTCGCTCGACGACCTCTTCGCGGAGCCGGCCCCCGACGATGGCAGTTCTGCCTCCCTCGATGACCTGTTCGCGACCGACGACGCGGGCGGCGACGACGGCGATGCGATGTCCCTCGACGATCTTTTCGGGGGCGACGACTCTGGCGGCGACATGTCGCTCGACGACCTCCTGTCGATGGACTCGCCGGAGGCCGCCGTGGTGGAGACGGTCGCCGAGGAAGTCGAGGAGGACGACGGCGCCGACTTCCCCGTGCCGGCTGAATACGGCGTACCCGTCACGGTCGAGATGTCTGCCGAGGAGATCTGCGACATTCTCAAGCCGCTGCCGCTCTACGGCGGCATAGCCGAAGGCGACCTACTCGAGATCTGCAAGAAGATGGTGGGGCTGCACTACGCCCCGGGCTCTCTGCTCTGCCGCGACGGCGACGAGGGCGACGTCATGTGGCTCGTGCGGCACGGGGGCATACGTGTTCTCCCACAGGGCAAAGACCTGGACATCGTCAAACCCGCGGGCGAGATCGTGGGGGAGATGTCGCTGCTTGACGGCGCCGTGAGAAGCGCCACGCTGGTCTGCGAAGGCGAGACCGAGCTGCTGCAGTTCAGTCTAGACGCGTGGACGGCGACGTTCCGGGACGCGCCGGAAGCTGGCTTGGCGTTCCTCCGCAACCTGGCACGCATGCAGCAGGACGAGATGCGAAGAACTACCGAGAAGGCGGTAGCCGAGGCGGCGGCGAAGGCGGCCATTGAGTCCGAGGTCAAGCAGGCCGAGGAAACGCAGAAGCTCGCGCTGCCCGACGGGATGCCGGACTACTTCGGCGAGGACGACTGCGCGGTGATCTACACCGGCGCGCGCGGGGTCTCCGGCGACTACTACGACTTCATCGAATTCGAAGACGACCCCGACCGCATTATCGTCATCTTCGCGGACTCCACTGGGCACGGCCTCAACGCTGGCCTCCTCATGCTGCTCGCGCGCAGCGCGGCGCACACGCAGTCGCGCGTGGACCCCTCCGTGTCGGCGATCACGCGAGCCATCAACGACGTTATCTGCGAGGTGTTCGGCGCGACGCTCTTCATGACCTACGTGTGCATGCTCTTCGACCGCAACGCGAAGACGATCGAATACACGAACGCGGGTCAGCAGTCGCACCCGTATCTGTACCGCATGGCCAGCGGCGAATTCGACCCGCTGGCGTCGCAGACGTTCCAGTTGGGCATCCAGGCGGGGGCGACGTACACCTCGGAGGTCATGTCCTACGAGCCGGGCGATCTGCTGGTCTGCTACTCCGACGGCATCATCGAGGCCCCGTACTGCCCGCCGGGCGCCGAGGACGTGGACCGCACGCAGGAGTTCGGGGATGAGCGCATCGAAGCGCTTATCATCAAGACGTCCGAGATGAAGCCGCAGGACGTCATCGACGAGCTGCAGAAGCAGGCTCGGGAGTGGTGCGTGTTCTTCGACGGCCACGCCATCCTCAACGGCGTCGAGCACGACGGCGACGACATCACGAACCTCGTCGTGCGAATGCGCTAGGCGGCGCACGATCCGAGGACGCCTTCCCGGCCATTCGCTCCGTCCCCCGCCGTCGTCTCACCCAATGGCTCTCACATCTGCTGGCGCGTGTCGCAGGGGTGCGCATCGGTCGTGCGCCGCCGCGGACGCCTGTCAGACAGCTCGCCACGGCAGCATGGCAAGCCAACGATGTGCGACATGGCGGCCGGCGGCCGTTGACAGTGCGGGTCTGCACGACTACATTGACATACACGGCCATCGCCCCGGCTGCCGCGATTCCGAGGGAGAGCACCATGGCGCCGACTAGCCGCACGGAGTCGATATACGCTCGCATCCTCGTCGGTATAGATGGGTCGGAACACTCGGACACGGCGGTGGACTTCGCCTGCGACCTGGCGTCGGGCTCCGACCTCGTGACGGGCATCGCCGTGGTGGACCTGCCTGGCATCGAGCGCTTCGTCGGGCCAACGCCGGCTGGAGCCAGCCGATCCGCGGCGGCGCTTGAGGACCAGCTTATCGCAGAGACGCAGGCGAAGGCCGAGGATGTCCTCGCGCGGTTCGCGGAGACGTGCGCGGCCCGCGGCGTGCAACACGCCGTGCACGCGGAAACCGGCAAGCCGTTCGAGGAGATCATCCACGCGTCCAAGTACCACGACGTCATCGTGATAGGCCAGCGCACTTCCTTCCGCTACGGCGCGGGTGACGAGACGGGCGACACGCTGCACCGAATCATGGAACGAGGCTTGACGCCGGTTGTCGCGTTGCCCAAGCAGCCGCGCGAGGTGGGGAAGGTGCTCGTCACCTACGACGGCAGCCTCCAGTCCGCTCGCGCGGTCCAGATGTTCCTGATGCTGGGCGTGTGGGACGACTGCGAGACCACGCTCATCACCGTGAACGACGACGCCGACGCGGGCGCCGAGATGCTGGACGACATGCGCGCGTACTTCGGTAGCTACGGCGTAGACGCGGACACTATCGTGGCCAAGGGCAACCCTACCGACGCCATACTCAACCAGGTGCAGGTGAGCGCCGCCGATCTGCTTGTGATGGGGGCCCACGGCCGGAGCCGACTGACGAGCTTCTTCGTTGGCAGCACGGCAAGGGCCGTCGTCCACGACGCGGGAATTCCGGTCTTCCTGTACCACTAGCGGCACGCTGTGCTGCGGAGCGCCGACCACAATGCCGGACCGCATCGACGACTTCGAGTCGGTCTTCCGCAGCGCGGACAAGGCCACGTACCGGTTCGCGCCACCAGCTGTACGTCGGGCGCTGGTACTGAGCGATTCATCGGGCGACGACGCGGACGCCTTCGAGGCGCGCGTGCGCGCGTACGTAGAGAGTGGTGAGCCGGAAGCGGGCATCGAGTGGCAAGCGTGGCACGGCGATGTTCCCGATACGCGCCAGGAGTTTGTCGACCGGCTCGCGGCGTACGAAGCCGACCTGGTCGTCACGCACCGCAACCTGCACGACGCGATCACCGACGCGCACTTCGGCCTGGGCGTGTACGTCAGCGTGCTGACCCAGAGCAGTCGCGCGCCCGTGCTCGTGACGCCCGCGCCCGACGCTCCCGGGTTCCAGAGGGCGACCGAACGCCTCGAAGACGCTCTCGCATTCAGCGACCACATCGATGGCGACCACCGTCTGGTGGACTGGGCGGTGAACTTCGTCAGCAACTCCGGCTCTCTCGTGCTCGCGAACGTCGAGCCGCGGCAGGTGTACCGCAGGTACATGCACGCGATCGGGCGCATCCCTGGCATTGAGACCGACGCGGCCGAGGAGGGTATCCGCGCCGAGCTCCTCAAGGAGGCCAGCGACTACATCGCGGCGTGCCGAGGTCATCTCGCGCAGGTGCGACCGAAGCTGACAACCACGGATCTCGTGCGGCTGGGCGAGCCGCTGGCCGAGCTGCGGGAGCTGCTGTCTCAGCACGAGCACGCGCTCGTCGTGATGCAGGCCGAGGACGACGACCAGATCGCCATGCGTGGCCTCGCCGCGGCGGCGGCCGTGGAATTCGCCGACGTCTCCATGCTGCTGATCTGACGCTCCCGCCACACGACACCGAGGATAGGAGGCGCCGTCGCAGATGCTCCCACTGACCACGCTCATCGCGGGAGCGACGGCGGATGCCGGCCACGAGTCGGCGCACCACGTGAGCCCGACTGTCACCGCATTCTTCGGCGCGCTGCTGGTGCTGATGGTCCTCTGCCTGGCGTTCGAGGAGAAGATCCACGCCAAGAAGTCCATCATAACGAGCGTCTTCGCGGTCGTCACGCTCCTGTGCGCGACAGCGGCCGGCCTGCTGCCGTTCGGCCCCGTGGCGAACGTGTTCGGCGAGTCGATCCGGCTACCCGTGTACATCCCAGCGGTCGACTGGGGCGTCATCGCCATCATCGTAGGCGCGAGCCTCTTCGTGGACGTGACGTCCAAGTCCGGCCTGTTCTCGTGGGTCGCGCTCAAGCTGACGAAGCGGTCAGGCGGCGACCCCGTGAAGCTCCTGATGTATTACGGCATCATGACGGTCGTGTTCTCCGCCGTGCTGAACAACGTGACCGCGATGATCATCGTCGGCTCCCTGACGGGCGTGTCGCTGAAGCGTCTGAACCGGGAGGACAAGCTCCTGGGCTTCCTGATGGTAGAAGGCTTGCTGACGAACATCGGCGGCCTTCTCACCCTCATCAGCTCGGTGCCGAACATCATCGTCGGCGCCCTCGCGGGAATCAGCTTCGTCAGGTTCTTCCTTGTGGCGGCTCCGTTCGTGGTCGTGGCGACGGCGGTGACGCTGTGGATGGGGATGCGCGCATTCGGCATTAAGCGGCTTGCGAGCGACGACGAACGCCGCGAGTCGGCGGAACTGGTTGCAGGATTCGACGAGAACGACGGCGTTCCCAGCCCGGTCTTCTTCAAGTACAGCGTCGTGCTGTTCCTTCTGCTTATCCTCTGCTTCGCCCTGCAGTCGGTGCTGCCACTCCTCGACCAGCTGGGGATGGGCTTCGTGGCGATGATGTTCGCGGTCATCGCACTCGTCCGCTACAGGCACGACGTCGACAAGTTCTACGCGGGCCTGGACTGGGATCTCATTGCGTTCTTCGCATCCCTCTTCGTTGTCATCAACGTCATGGAGCACGCGCGCGTGCTGCACGTTCTTGGCGAGGGCATTGCCGTGCTGACGGGGCTTGGGTCGCGTGGCGGCGCGGCGGCGATCCTGCTCTCCTCCGGCGTCGCTAGCTCCGTGACCGACAACATACCCCTGGCGGCGATGCTCGGGAAGATCCTTCACGGCATGGGCGATCAGGCATCCATGAGCTTCTGGTGGGGCGTCATCTTCGGGGCGAACCTGGGCGGGAACATCACGCCTATCGGCTCCGCCTCGACCGTGGTCGCCGTCACGATGATGCACAAGTACGACATCGCGATGCCGTTCGCGAGATTCGTCGTCCTCGCCGCGAAATTCGCCGTCGTTCAACTCGCGCTCGCGACTGTGTACGTGGTGCTTGTCCTGGGCGGCGCCGGGTAGAGTATCGCCGTCGCCCTGTCTCCACCCGGTCGGTGGCCGCCGGGCGGCGTGCTAGTCTGTGAGCGACTCGCCCGTCTCGGCGTCGAAGAAGTGAACGTGGTCGATGTCCAAAGCCACATCAATGCTCTCACCGACACGCGGCATCACGGTGGGTTCTATCTTGGCGATGACGGTGGTGTCACCCACCTTCAAGTAGACGAGTATCTCGCTCCCCAGCGGCTCGACGACTTCGACGCCCGCCTCAATCGCCGCGTCCTGATTTGCCGCCACGAAGGCGCCCTCGGGCCGGATGTGTTCGGGTCGGATCCCAAGCGTGATGACGCCGTCTGGACGGTCGGCGAGGGCTGCGGCTGGCATGTCCGGCAGCTTCACGCGCACGCCGATCGACTCGAAGACTCGGCCGCCGTCGGTGGTAGCCAGCGTACCCTCAACGAAGTTCATGGGCGGGCTGCCTATGAAGCCAGCGACGAACTGGTTGCGTGGGTGGTCGTAGAGGCGTAGCGGGGTGTCGATCTGTTGGATCACCCCGCCGTTCAGGACGACGATGCGGTCGCCCATCGTCATCGCTTCTGTCTGATCGTGCGTGACGTAGACCATTGTGGCTTGGAGGCGGGTGTGTAGCTTGTTGATCTCCGCGCGCATCTGCACGCGCAGCTTGGCGTCGAGGTTGCTCAGCGGCTCGTCGAACAGGAACACCTTGGGGTCGCGCACGATCGCGCGTCCCACGGCGACGCGCTGTCGTTCGCCACCCGACAGCGCTCGCGGCTTGCGCTCCAGCAGTTGCGTGATGCTGAGGATGTCCGCGGCCTCACGCACACGGCGGTCTATGTCCGACTTGGACACGCGACGCAATTTGAGCCCGAACGCCATGTTCCGGTAGACGCTCATGTGCGGATAGAGCGCGTAGTTCTGGAACACCATCGCGATGTCCCGGTCCTTCGGCAGGACGTCGTTGACGCGCCGTTCGTCGATGTAGATGTCGCCCTCGGTGATCTCCTCCAGCCCGGCGACCATGCGGAGCATCGTCGACTTGCCACAGCCAGAGGGGCCGACAAAGACGACGAACTCCTCGTCGTTTACCTCGAGGCTCGCGTCACTGACGGCGACCACGTCGCCCGCGTACACCTTGCTGACACTGTCAATCCTGACGTTCGCCATCCGCGTCTCCCACCTGGGCGAGGAAGTTGAGTAGCTTCGCCAACTCCTGCTTCATCTCAGCCCGCGGCACGTGGGCATCGACGAACGGGTGAGAGGCGGTGTCTCCCTGGCGTGGCTGCGTGATTGCCGGCGTCTCGCGCGCGGGTGTCTCCGCGACGACGATGTCGCCCAGAGGCGCACCCGTCAACAGGCCATGCTCAGGATGCGGGTCGGTGACGACCAAGACGTAAGGTAGGCGAGCGGCGCCATGTCTGTGCAAGGCCTTGTGCGTGCGCAGCCGGGCGGCGCCCGGCTTGCCGGCGCCCGACACGCCTACTCCTCCAGCGCAGAACAGGACGGTGGGCAGGCGCTTCTGCAATAGCGACCGCAACGCGTTCGCAGCCGTGTCGGCCCCGGCGTCGACGGCGCTCGCGTCGACCGCGCCTACGGCGCACCGCACTTCGCCAATGGATGCCGTGCCGGCGACCGCGTCTCGCGCGTCAATGGGTTGGAACGAGGTCGCGTCCACGAGGAACCGCACGCGCGCCTCGGCGCTCAGCGGAGACGGGTGCTGGCAGTGTGGACAGATGCGCCCGGAGCGTTCGTGCTCCCGTGCGAAGATGACTTCCTTGCACGCCACGCACTTGATCGCCACGCCGTCCGGGATGGCGCTGCGCGGGTCCAGCGCGGCTCGATCGTCGTCCGACATGAGAGCGGCCCCCGCGCGGCCACGGCGGCCGCGTACCTACCGGTTCAACGCGGCGAACGCGAGGAGCGCCGACCGCTCGTCGTCGTACAGCGGCACGACATCATTGAGCTTGGTTACCGTGAACACCCGCACGATGTTCGGCTGGGGTTCCGCGATGGCCGCTCGGCCGCCTCTGCCAGCGATCGCCTGTTGACCGCGGATGACCGCGCCCAGGCCCTGGCTGTCGATGTACGGCACTTCACCGACGTTGATGAGCAGTGAATCCACCGCGTCAGGAGCGTCCGCCACTACCCGCTCCAAGGCGGCCCCGAGTTGGACGCTCTGGTCCGCTACGAGACGTCCGCTCACCTTGACAACGAGGGTTGGGCCTTCTACGCGCACGCTGTATTCCACGCGCGCCTCCCTGGGCCTCGCACGTAGCCGATCCTACGATGACAGGCTGTCGACCGCGGAATCCTCGTCGGCGAACTGCTCGAAGAGCTGCGCCAGCTTCGCCAGCGAGAGAAGCTTCTCGATGTTGGCGCTGGCGTTCATGATGCCGATACGGCCCTTCTTCTGCTGGATGTGCGTATACGCGTTCACCAGCGCTCCGAGCGCCGAACTGTCCATCATGCCGGTGCCTTCCAGGTTGACGAGGATGCGCACGGTGTCGCCACCGAGCTCAATCGCCTTCTGGAACATTTCGCGTAGCTTCAGTCCGTCCGGGCCGATGATGTTGCCCTTCAGGTTGAAGATGATGACAACCCCGTTCTTGCGGAATGTAAGTTCCACTCACGTACCTCCCTCGCACTGGCGGAATCGTCACGTCACGCCAGTTCGTATCGGAATCATCGCTCGCCACCCGCGAAGGGACGACTTACGCGCCAGGGGAGCGCGCCGAGGCGGCTGAACCCGCCAGCGCGTTTCCCATTTGAGAGCCAACGCGGCCCTACGCCTCGGGCCGCTTCTTCCGTATGGTCAGTTCCGTGCCGTCTTGGCTGTGCGACACCTCGTCCATGTACGCGTTCATCATAAGGATACCGCGCCCACTGTCGCGGAACAGGTTATCTCCCTCGAACGGACTCGCCACCGCCTCCGGGTCGAAACCCTCTCCCTCGTCCCTGATCTTAATCGTGAAATCCTCGGCGTCAACGGTCAGCGTGACGTGGACGCGCTTGGATAGGTCGTATTTGTTCCCGTGCTTGATGGCGTTCATGGCGCCTTCGACCAGGGCGACGCCCATGAGTTCGACAGCGTTGTCATCGAAACCCAAATCACGCGCGAGCTTTGTCGTAGCGGCCTCGAGGATTGGCA
Source organism: uncultured bacterium (assembly GCA_964473525.1). Lineage (GTDB taxonomy): Bacteria > Poribacteria > WGA-4E. The sequence continues at coordinate 86,594 of CAYYPK010000014.1, read as the reverse complement.
CGTAGTCGATGTCGCTTGGCATCACGATCAGGAACTCGCGGTCATCGTGCGTGTCGGGACGTTCGGCGTCGCCGCTCAACTCGTCGTCCCTCCCGCTGCGAAGTTGGACTGGATCGCCACTAGCGTCAGGTCATCGACGGCTCGCGCCGCGCCTCGGAACTGCGCCAGACGCGTCCGCACCGTATCACAGAGCGCGTCTCCGGTCAAGCGCGACATGTCCCTGGCCAGTGTTCGAAGCCCCTGCTCGCCGAAGTGGGAGCCGGCTTCGTTCTCGGCCTCGGTGATGCCGTCAGTGTAGAGAACGACCAGGTCGCCGGGCGCCAGCGAGACGGTCGCTTCCTCATACGCTTGCCCCTCGAAGGCGCCGACCAGCATCCCACCAACCGAGAGCGCCGACATCGAGTCATCGGCCGCTCGCACGTGGACTGGGTAGCAGTGCCCTCCCGTGCAGTACGTGAACGTCCTGCCCTGTGCGTCGAGGACGCCGTACACGATCGTGGCGAACATGTCGGGCGCGGTTTCCACCGCAAGGAAGTCGTTGACGCGCCGCACCGTCTCCGCGGGTCCGTGACCCTCCCGCGCCACGATGCGCAGGACAGTGCGCACCATGACCATGAGGAGCGCGGCGGGGATGCCTTTGCCGCGGATGTCGGCGATGGCGATGCCGACCCGCGTGTCGTCCAGACGAATGAAGTCGTAGAAGTCGCCGGACACGTTCAGCGAACTCTCGAGCAGACCCACCACACGGAAGCCAGGGACGTCTGGCGCCTCTGCAGGCATCAGGCCCAGCTGTATCTGCGCTGCGGACTCCAGGTGCCGCGCGAGCTCCTCGATCTCGCCCGACCACTGTTCGAGCGGCGTCGACACGAGGTCGGCGTCGTTGGCTTGCTGCGATGCCCCGAGCGTCGCGGTGACACGCGCCACCAGGTCGGACGGCTCGAACGGCTTGGTGATGTAGTCGTCCGCGCCGGAACTGAGCCCCCTCAGCTTGTCGCTTATCTGCGCGCGCGCGGTCAGCATGATGACCGGCACGTCGCGCGTCCCGTCGTGCTGACGGAGGCGGCCCATCACCTCGAACCCGTCGAGGTCGGGCATGCTCACATCAAGCAGCACGAGGTCTGGGCGCGAGGAGATCGCCGTCGCGACCGCGTCTTCGCCACACGTCGCCGTGAGCACGTCGAACCCCTCGGAGGAGAGCGTGAGCTCCACGAGATCCAGAATGTCGGGCTCGTCGTCGACCACGAGCACTCGGTTGCGCATCGCATCCAACTCCTGCCAGCGGCGACTACGACTGGCCCGCTGACGTCCCGCGTGGCGCCTACGCGGCAGACGAACGCCGGTGGAACGCCACGCCAGCCTTCTGAGCCAGGTGGTGCAGACGCGCGAAGTTGAGCGCGTACTCACGCTCGTGGGACATGTGCTCGCAGTAGCACGGCATATCTTCGTCAAGCGCTGCCAGGCCGGTGAGGTAGGCGTTGTAGTCCATGACGCCGTCTCCAATGTCGACCTCATCCCACTTGATCCAGTTGTGGCTCGGGTCGAACTGCGCGTCCTTGAGGTGCACGCTTACCACGTGCTGCGACAGCAGCTTGAACGTCTCACGCGCCAGGCCCGTCGTGTCGTAGAACGTGTCCTGGCTGATCATGTTCATCAGGTCGAGATGCAGCCCGAAGGCTGGGTGGTCGACACTGTCGATGAACTCCGCTATGTCGGCGGGCCTGTAGAAGAACGTGTTATGCCACGGCTCGATGATGTACTTCGTGCGAGTCAGCGCAAGATCGTCGAGGATGCGTAAGACGACCTCGCGGAACTCCGCCTTGCACTCCTCGGTGTAGTTGTACGCGTCTGGGACGACCGCAGACCCAGACGTGTGCCCGCTCCCCACGAGGCTTACGACGGATCCACAACCCATCGCTTCCGCCTTCGCGAGCCTGGCGCGCACGTCCTCAATACGAGTCGCGCGTGTTGCCTCGTCGCGGTCGAGCAGGTTCAACCAATAGCCGGACTCGCCGACCACGATGTCGAGCCGGGACGCTTCCTCGCCGAACGCGGCGCACTCGTCGTCTGTCCACTCGTGGTAGCCGCCGGGGGCAGGAATCGCCGAGAGGCCGTAGCAGTCCAGGCGATCCGCTATGCGGGAGAGATCCTCGCGCGTACCCGCCGAGAAGAATCCACCTAATCGCAAAGGGCGTCCCTTTCGTTCATGTACAGGCCGTGTCGCGGGCAACGCGCGCCGCGCCTATCGTACGCGGCGCGATTCTAGCACGGTGCGCGCGAGGCGACGACTCGGCGCGGCGTAACGCTCCGCGCCCGCAATCCGTTGTCATGCAATGACGCCCAGGCCTAGAATTCCTGGGCGCATCGTACCCGCTACGGGTCGGCCGCGCCGTGGTCAACAGGAATCACCCCGTATGAGCGCGATTCTGTCTCAATTCACCACGGGCATGTCCACGCTCCGAGGCGGCGGCCTCATGCTTGTGCCGCTGCTGTTCCTGTCCCTCGCCGCGACGGCGATCGTGCTGGACCGTCTCGCCATCCTGAGACGGGAGCAGCGCGTTCCCGCGGACATCATCACGCGCGTCTACCGCCTACTGGAGCGACGCAAATACGACATGGCCATCGCCCTCTGCGACGGCAGACCTCTCCTCGTGATGGACCTGCTTGGGTATGGCGTCGCGAACCGAGACGCCGCGGCGACGACGCTGGCGAACCAGATACGCGGCCATCTGCGCCGTCGGTCCGCGATCCTCTATCGGAATCTGTTCATGTTGGGTCTCGTGGCTGCCGTGGCGCCCCTGCTTGGCCTGCTTGGGACCGTGATGGGGATGATCCGGTCGTTCGACGCCCTGTTCGCAAGGGGCGGCGCCGATCAGCTGCGCATCGTCGCCGACGGCATATCGGTGGCGCTTCTGACGACGTTCGCCGGGCTCGTCGTGGCGCTCCCCACGTACATCGCCTATCGCTACCTGATGCACCGGGCGAATCTGCTCGTGCGTCAGCTGCAGCGGTACGGCATCTCGCTAGTGCGGTTCCTGCAAGCCGAGGAGATCTACCATCCGTCCTCCGGCGAGGCATCGGACGACACCGACCTGCTGGACATGGAACGCGAGCTGGAGATGGAGATGCCGTCGGGCCAGCCGTGACGCGCGAGTCGGAAGCAGCTACCTGACGCCGTCGAGCGCTTCACGGATGATCTCGGCCTCTGCCTCGCCCAGCGGCAGTGCGAGGGCCAGTTCCTGCGCGCTTGGCGTCATGCGCACCCACACGCGCCGAACCACGCGCATCAGCTTCGCGCGTTCGGTCTTCGCCGCGAACTCGCCCAACTGACGCTCGATTAGCAGCAACGAGACGGCGTCCTCGATGACCCGGCTCTCAGGGTCGTCGGGGTACGTCGTGCGGTCGACGAGCTCGCGCACCCGGGCTACGGTGGCTTCGTCGTAGAGGCATTCCCGGAGGATGGCCTCGGATTCATCGGCGTGCAGGGCCCGCAGGCGGTCGCGCCAGTCGTGGTAGCCCTTGCGCGTCATCGGGTACGAGTCGCGCGGGACGGTCCACCGCGACAGGTGAAGGCCATGGGCCGCCAGCATGAGTTCTTCGGACGCCTCTGGATCGAGGCGCGCCACCCAGCCGATGAGTCTCTGCGTGTAGAGCCACTCGGTGGGTTGATCCTGCGGCTGATCAGGGTCGGCGTCGGCCTCGCGCCTCGGATCCTGCGCGTGCACTCGAAGCATTTCGGCGGTTGCGGCGACGTACCGGCGATCGCGCGGCATGGCTCGGCCTCCGAACGCAGAAAATCCAGTAGCCATGATGGCTACTGGATTCTCCGAGTGGTAGCGGGGGAGGGATTTGAACCCCCGACCTATGGGTTATGAGCCCATCGAGCTACCAGGCTGCTCCACCCCGCGTCAAGATACGCATCCGCTAATGTGGTGGGCGCGGAGGGACTTGAACCCTCACGTCCATTACGGACGGCGGATTTTAAGTCCGACGTGTCTACCAATTCCACCACGCGCCCGGCGCGAACGCCAGTGCCACATAGTCGAGTAGCGGTCGCGTATAAGAGACTATCCCACAGACCATGGGTTGTCAAGACGACGCCCGACATTTCGGCGGGTTCTACTCCTCGCGATGCATCGCCTTCCCGCGCGGGTTCTCGAACGCGTCAACCCAAAGCCTCCGCCATTCCTGGACATCATCCATCACGTCCTCAGCCCCCGACGGGCTGCGCACGACGAAGTCAGGGTGCGCCGTGCGCCCCGTGTGCTCGCCGGTCGGTTGGTACCGAAGATCGAGCGACCATCGACACTGGTCCGACTCGTTTGGGACCGAAGCGTGGGGCGTGTACCTGCTGATAAACACGATGTCCCCTCGGTCGCACTCGGCGAACACCGGCTCTGTGTCCGGCATCAGCTCTGGCACGATCATCGTGCCGCCTTCCTTCTGGTGGCGGATGTACCGATCCGTCACGCCTGGGATCACCTGCACGCAGCCGTTCTCCCGTCGGCTGCGCGAGAGCGGAATCCAGCACGTGATGACGTTGGAATCCTCCGCTTCTGGCATCATGACCGCCGCGTCCTGATGCCATGGCACTCCATGCGACCAACTGCTCTGGGCGGCGTCCGCGGGCGGCTTGGCCCTGACGTGCTGGATGGGATTGCACGTGATTTCGTCGCCCACGAGGCTGGACACCGCGTCCAGGAGCGCCTCGTTGTGCAGGAAGCTGAACATCGCCTCGCCGCGCATCTGCATGATGTCCATGCCCGCGCCAATCTCGGCGCTCTGGGCGACCAGCTTCCCGTAACGCGTCTCGAACGGCTCGTCCTCGTGCAGATCCTCGATCTTAGCTTCGGCGTGCAGCGCGTCGGCGCGTCGGTCGATCCACTCAACCAGTTCGTCGATGACGGGCTGTGTGTCCGCCTCCGAGAGCACTCCTTCGGCGAGGAGCCAACCCTCCTCCGCGTAGCGGGCTACCTGGTCATCCGTCAGCTTCATTGCGTGTGCGCCTCTGTCCGTCGGTGGTGATTGTAGGCACTGCCGGAAGGCAGCGTGCCGGCCCGCGGCAGCAAAGTCAACGCGATGCGCGCAAACGCTTTGAAAAGGCCGCCCCGCCGGTGCTACTAGATATGTGACTCGATCGTGTCCGGCCGCGCTGCCGTACCGAAGGAGCGACCATTGCCGCGAACGAGAGCCGTCCTGAGCCCGGCCGAGCTCAAGCGTCGAACTCCCCCAGGCCAGGTTCTTACCGACAAGTTCCCAATACTCACGTATGGGGCCACCCCGAACTTCGATCCAGCGACGTGGGACTTCCGTATGTGGGGCCTCGTGGCGGACGAGGCGCGGTGGTCGTACGACGAGTTCATGGCGTTGCCCAGTACGAAGGTCGTGGCGGACTTCCATTGCGTGACGACGTGGAGCCGTCTGGACAACGAGTGGGAGGGCGTGTCGTTCCGCGAACTCCTCACACACGTCTCGCCGACGCCCGAGGCCGCGTACGTGATGATCCACTGCGACGGCGGGTACACGACGAACCTATCCATTGAGGCGCTGACCGACGACGATGTCCTGTTCGCATACCGACACGACGGCGTGGACCTCGACCCGGAGCACGGGTGGCCGCTGCGATCCATCGTGCCGAAGCTGTACGCGTGGAAGAGCGCGAAGTGGGTGCGCGGTCTGGAATTCATGTCGCATGACCGCGCTGGGTTCTGGGAGCAGAACGGCTACCACATGAACGGCGATCCGTGGACTGAGGAGCGCTACAGCTAGGGTTCTTGCGCGCCGTTGCGAAGTTCCCTATGCTACGCCGCGTCCCATCGCTCAGGGGTACCAACGGAGACGAATATGCAGCGCGTGAAAGCCTGCTCCCTCGACGAACTGCCAGAGGGGCAGTGCCGTGTCGTACAGTTGGGGAAGCGGTACGTCACGGTCGCTCATCGGGGCGGGAAGATCCACGCGGTAGACGATGCGTGTCCGCACATGGGTGGCTCTCTCGGCACGGGGTGGATGACGGACGACGGCACGATCGTCTGCCCATGGCACGGCTGGGAGTTCCGGCTCGAGGACGGCGGGGGAGTGTGGCCTGCTGGAGTTTCGCTGGACACATTCGAGACGAGCGTTGAGGACGGGATCGTATACGTGCACACCGAAGATGCCGCGGAGGGCGCCGCGGAATAACGCGACAGACTTGACAACAAGCCGCGCGTCCAACCCCAACTGCCACACGTGGCGGGGCGCGGACGTTTGAAGGACGTGGCGCTACACGTGGACGCGCGGCCGCGCGACGGGGCAGATGCCAGACGGGCAGAGCCTCGGTTGCTCCAATTCACACGGTACGGAGTGAGGAGCCGCCGATGTATTTCGTCCCCATCGACGAGAAATACTACCGGATGCGGGAAGACGAACTGGACGCCCGCATATGGGACGCGAAGAACGCTCTCGGGGATCGCCTGGTGATCCTGGGCCACCACTACCAGCGCGACGACGTTATCAAGTTCGCCGACTACCGCGGCGACTCGTTCAAGCTCTCTCAGATGGCCGCCGACAAGCAGGAAGCCGAGTACATCGTCTTCTGCGGCGTGCACTTCATGGCGGAGAGCGCGGACATCCTGAGCGGCGGGCATCAGCGGGTGTCCATCCCCGACTTGAAGGCCGGCTGCCACATGGCGGACATGGCCGACATAGACGCCGTCGAGGACTGCTGGGAGGATCTGCAGGCCGCCGTGGGCGACACGGTGGTGCCGATCACGTACATGAACTCCGCCGCTGACCTGAAGGCGTTCGTGGGGCGCAACCAGGGCGCCGTCTGCACGTCGTCGAACGCCCGGGCGATCCTCGAGTGGTCGTTCGAGCAGAAACAGCGCGTGCTGTTCTTCCCCGACGAACACCTTGGCCGGAACGTCGGGTGGGAGATGGACGTGCCGCTCGACCAGATGATCCTGTGGGATCCAGACAAGCCGTGCGGCGGCAACACTCCCGAGGAGATCGAGGCGTCACGCATTGTCCTGTGGAAGGGCAACTGCCCGGTCCACCAGCTCTTCAACGCAAAGCACGTCCAGCGCCTGCGCGAGGTATTCCCCGACATCCAGGTGCTCGTGCATCCCGAGTGCAAGCACGAGGTCGTCAAGGAGGCGGATCTGTCTGGGTCGACTGGGTTCATCGTGAAGGTCATTGAGGAGGCGGAGCCCGGCAGCAAGTGGGCGATCGGCACGGAGTTGCACCTCGTCAACCGGCTGGCAAAAGAGCACCCCGACAAGTTCATCGTCAGCGTTGACCCGAACATGTGCCTCTGCACGACCATGAACCGCATCGACCTACCCCATCTGGCGTGGGTCATGGAGAACCTGGTCGACGGCAAGGTCGTCAACGAGATCAACGTCCCGGACGACATCGCTGAGTGGGCGCTCATTGCGCTCAACAGGATGCTGGAAATCGTCTAGACGTCGGCGAGGATCACCTGTGCGGCGTTGTACCCCGGCAGTCCAGTGATGTTGCCGCCCGGGTGGCAGCACGAGCCGCACAGGTACAGGCCGTCCACGCACGTGCGGTAGTGGCCTGCCCCCTCGAACGGGCGGTTGTACCCCACCTGTCCGTTCCCGAACGCGCCCACGAGCAAGTCGCCGTTCTGCATGTTGGGCAGGTACCGCTCCGTGTCCAGCGGGCTCAGCGTGAACGAGTCCAGGACCGTGTCGTGAAGCGACGGCGCGTACGTCGACCACGCGGCGAGCATGTCCGCGCCGTGCGCGTCCTTCTCGGCATCCCAGTTGGTCGCGTCGCCCCGTAGGCCATACGGGAGTTTCTCCCACATGAACGCCGTGTGCTGGTCGTCCGGCGCCTGGGACGGGTCGAACCGGGTGGCGGACGCGCCCCACATTACGGTGGACGGAATGCGGCCCGCTTCGTGGGACGCGACGATGTCCTCGAACTGAACGGCGTCATCCAGCCCTACGAGCGTCATCAGAGCGTCGTCAAGGTGAGGGGCGTTGTCCGCCGCCGCGTAGGCGATCGGCTCCGAAAGGTTGAGGTAGAGACCGAAGAGCGGCGCGAGCAGGTTGTACCGGAACTCCGACGCTTTCGCGCGCCAGGCGTTGGGGAGGGCGGCGGGATCGAGCAGGTCGAGTAGCGTCTGCTGCGGGTTGAGACCGGACGCCACGCCGAGGCGCGCCTCGTAGTACTGATCGTCCGTCGTCGTCACGCCTACTGCTCTGCGGTTCTCGACATGGATGCGTCGTGGCTCGGCGCCCGTCATCACGCGTCCGCCACTCTCCTCGACGGCGGACACTAGGGCTTCCGCCAACGCGGCCGCTCCACCGATGCACATCTGCGCCTTGCCCTTGGACGCGAGCAGGGCGGGGATGTGGTGCCCGAATCCCCGCTGGCGCAGATCTACCTCCCGCAGCCCGTTGAAGAACAGGAGGCCGGCCCGCACAGCTGGGTGCTGGAACTCCCGTTGTACGAATTCGAGCGGGGACATCTCGCTCGTGGCCAGCAGAAGGCGACCGTCGAGCGTAGCTTCGAGGGCTCGACGGCGCGAGCGTGGCTCGACCGGTGGCGCCTGCGCCTCCGGTACGAGGATGTCCTGCACCACGGCCATGAAGTCGTCGCGCCACCTACGTAACGCCCGGGCGTCCCGCGCGTCGATGTCGGCGAACGACGCCTCCGTGCGCTCGAAGTCCGTCCACCACTCGATCGCCCGGCCATCTGACAGCAGCATCGCGACGTTGAGGTCGGGTTCGACGTAGCGGGCGCCGTGTCGCTCCAGCTCCAGCTCCGCATACCACGGCATCTCTGTGACGCCGCGATGGAAGAACGAGTGGATGTTGTGCCGGAAGCCGGAGCCTTCCGGCCGCTCGACGGTTGTCAGTCCGCCCCCAGCGATGTCGTTTCGCTCCAGGCAGAGAGTCGTCAGTCCCGCTCGCCCCAGATACGCCTGTAGGACGAGGGCGTTGTGCCCGCTGCCCAACAGAATGACATCGTAGGCGCGGGCCACGTCTGTATCGTTCCCGTCCACCATCGCCGCCTCCCATGGGCGCCTGTGGCGTGTCGCCTAGACGGCGATGTCTGCGACTATAGGGAAGTGGTCGCTAGGGTACTGTCCGTCCTTCGAGTGCGTGACGATCTCCGACCGCGTGCCCCGGAAGTCGCCGCGGGTCAGGATCCAGTCGATGCGACCGCCTTCGCGTGGCCCGTCGTATCCGTGGAAGGAGGACAGCCCCTGCGGCGATGACTCGCCGTCGTACCAGGTGTCCCGAAGAGGGCCGTCGGTCACGAGTACCCGGTACGCCTCGGAATCCCCGCCGTTAGCGTTGAAGTCGCCCGTCATCACGACTGGGAGATCGTCATCCAGCGCCGCGAGCCGTGCGACGACGAGATGCGCTGCCTTCCGGCGCGCGTCCTCGACGGCGTGGTCGAAGTGCGTGTTCACGAAGTAGAACTCGTCTGAGGTGGCAAGGTCACGGAAGCGCACCCACGTAACCATCCGTCGGTTGCCGTGGCCCCAAGTGGCGGAACCGATCACGTCCGGCGTGTCGGAGAGCCAGTAGTGGTCGTATTCGACAGGGTCGAGACGGTCGGTGCGGTAGAAGACTGCCATGAACTCGCCATGGCTGCCCCCGTCACGGCCCAGCCCTAGCCACTCATAGTCAGGCAGATCGTGGCCCATGTCGCGCAACTGCTGGTAGAAGCCTTCCTGCGTGCCAATGACGTCGGGGCGAGCCATAGCGATGAGTTCCCTGGCGACGGGTCTTCTGTCGGCCCACGCGTTCGGCGGCGACTCGTTCCAGTGCTTGAGGTTGTACGTCATGGCTCGTAGGTTGCGGCCGCTGTCGGTCATTGGGGCTCCTCGGTCGGGCTGGTGTGCGTGGCGTTGATCGTATCACAGTGCCCGGGCTTGGGAACTGTGCGATAATCGCGTACGGAGCATCCGAGTAGAGGCAGGGAGTCAGCGGGTGAACATCGAACGCGTGAGCCTGTTCCGCGTCGAGGGCGAGTGGCGGGGCAGCGGCTATCCCCACGGCAGCCGGCAGTCCCAACCGCTCGACGTGTACCCCGAGTTCAACGGCGCGGGAGGCCGGGGCTCCGGTCGCGTTTCGGGCGATCTGCGACGCATCTCCGCCATCTACGTCGAGATCGTCGCGGACGACGGCACTACGGGCGTGTTCGGGCCGATCCAGCGCGCCCAGGCGTTCGTCATCCACGAACGGCTCCGCCGATTCCTGGTCGGCCGGGATCCGTTGGCGACCGAGGCGCTGCACGACCAGATGCTGCGCATGGACCGGCATGGGCGTAGCGGGCTCTTCATGACGGGACTTAGTCCCGTCGACTGCGCGCTGTGGGATCTCAAGGGCAAGGCGCTGGACCTGCCCATATACAGACTGCTGGGCGGACCGACACGCGATTCGGCGCCGGCCTACGCGAGCATGCTGGGCTTCTCGACTGCCCCGGACGCCGCCGCCGAACGCGCTGCGGAATACCGGGACCTCGGCTTCTCCGCGCAGAAGTGGTTCTTCCGCCACGGCCCGGCGGACGGTCACGAGGGACAGCAGCGCAACCTCGCAATGGCGACTGCGGTTCGTGACGCCGTGGGCGACGGGTATCCGCTCATGTTCGACGCCTTCAACGGGTGGACCGTGCAATACGCAACGGAGATGGTGCGGCTGCTTGAACCGGTGCGACCAACATGGATGGAGGAGCCGATACCGCCGGAGCGCGTCGGAGAGCTCCGCCGCATTCGCGACGCCGCGAGGGTGCCGATCGCCACTGGCGAGCACGTCTACACGCGCTGGCAGACGAAGGAGCTACTTGTGGCGGGCGCCGTCGACTTCCTACAGAACGACCCGGACTGGACAGGCGGCATCACGGAGTTGGTGAAGATCTGCGCTCTGGCTTCGGCGTTCGAGGTACCGGTCGTCGCACACGGTCACTCGTTGCTCGCCGCGCTACACGTCGCAGCGTCGCAGTCGCCGGTGGTCGTTCCGTACGTCGAGTACCTCGTGCAGGGCCAGGAGTCGAAGCAGTACTTCCACGACCCGGCCTATCGACCGAAGGACGGCCGCGTCGCCCTCCCGTCGCTGCCAGGGCTGGGGCTGGCGCTAGACGAGGCGAAGATACACCGACGTGAGGAGCTCTCGTTCTGATGGCAAGCCGGAATAGGCTCCGCGCGTGCATCGGCGCGCTGTTCGCTGTCGCCACGGCGGTGTTCGCGGCCGACGAGGCGCCAATCACCCACGGCCCGTTCCTGGGCCACGCTGGACCTGAGGAGGCCGTGGTCTGGGCGCGCTTCGCAGAGGCGGGCGTCTACACACTGACACTCACCGACGAGGCGACCGGGGAGCCCGTTGGCGAGCCCCTGTCAGGCCTGGCTGGGCAGGCCGCCGACTACTGTGTGGTCTGGCGCGCTACCGGCCTGCGGCCGGATCGACGCTACCGGTGTGGCATTCGCGCCGGTGAAGTCGACGTCGGGCCCACGTTCGGTCTCCGCACCTCGCCAGCCGACGACTCGACCGCCCCGGTCGCCATAGGCTTCGGGTCGTGTGCCTCGGACAGCAAGTACCCGTCGCAGCCCATCTGGACACGGATAGACGACGATGGCGTCGAGGCTGTCGTGCTCCTCGGCGACACGCCGTACATCGACTCGACGGAGCTCGACGTGCAACGAAGGCGATACCGCGAGTTCTACAGCGTCCCAGAGCTCGCTGCGCTCCTTGCGCGCGTGCCCTTCTACGCGACATGGGATGACCACGACTTCGGTAAGAACGACACGGACGGCAATCTGGCGGGGAAGGAGTTCGCTCGGCGGGCGTTCATCGAGTACCACGCGAACCCGGACTACGGCTCGCGCCGCCAGGGCATCTACACCAAGTTTCGGCGAGGCCCCGTCGAGGTGTTCCTGCTGGACACGAGGTGGTTCGCCGCCACGGAGCCGTCTCCCTTCGACGAGGAGAAGACGACGTTGCTGGGCCGCGCGCAGTGGGACTGGCTGCGCGACGGGCTGGCCAGCTCGTCCGCGCCGTTCAAGCTCATCGCCTGCGGCATGGTGTGGAACGGAGCCGTGCGCCCCAACAAGCCGGACCACTGGATGAGTTACCCACATGAGCGAGAGGCGCTGTTCCGCTTCCTGGGCTCTGAGCGTATCAGTGGCGTGGCGCTCATCGGCGGCGACGTCCACCGCACGCGCGCGCTCAAGTATCCGACCCGCGATACCGTGGGATACGACCTGACGGAGCTCATCACGTCGCCGCTGGCGAACAGTATCATCGAGGCGGCCAACGCGCCGAGCCCGTACCTGCTGTTTGACGTTGGCGACACGCAGACGTACCTGCGCGTCACCGCCGACCGGAGCGCGCTCCGCGCCGAGTTCCGGTCCCTCGAGGGCGCGTCGCACTACACCGCGACGTTCGCCGTCGGTGACCTCACAGCGGCCGAATAGCGACAGGGCAGACCGCGAATCGCGCACGTAGCCGCAGGGCGGCACGGAAGGGAGCCATGAAGACTCTCCTGGTGGTACGGCACGCCAAGTCGAGCTGGAGCGACGCCCAACTGCGCGACTACGACCGGCCGCTGAACGCGCGCGGCCGTCGCGACGGTCCGCGCATGGGCCGCCTCATCGCCGACGAGGGCATCGTGCCGGACATCATCGCCACGTCGACAGCGAGGCGAGCGCGCGACACGGCCGTGCTCATGGCCGAGGCCGCCGGTTACACAGCCGACATGCTAGGCCGCGAAACCCTGTACGAAGCCGCGCCACACGCATACATTGGGGTGCTGCGGAGCCTGCCGGACGATGTGGTGACGGCCATGGTGGTCGGGCACAACCCCGGTGTCGAGCAGCTCGTCGCAGGCCTAACCGGCGAGGGCGTCCCGATGACGACGGCGAACGTCGCCCGCATCGCGCTCGACATCGACGCATGGTCGGACGCCGACCTGTCCGGCGCGTCGGACCTGGTGAGTCTTTGGCGGCCGAAGGAGCTGCCCTGAGCTACTCCCGTCCCGACATGCGCGCGCTGCTGGCGATGGGAACGGTGGTCGTCGTGTGGGGGTCCGCGTTCCCCGCGATCGGCGCGGCAGTTGCCCACTATCAGCCGGGACACCTGGTGCTGCTGCGCTTCCTTGTCGCGTCCCTCGTGCTGGGCGCGCGCGCGATCCTGATACGTCAGACGCTCCCCGCGCGCGGTGACTGGGTGATGATCGGCCTGGCGGCGCTCACGGGCGTCGTGGGTTACCAAGTGCCTCTGTCGTATGGTCAGCGAGTCGTGTCGGCGGGGGCGGCAAGCCTGCTCATCAACACGTCGCCGATCTTCACGGTTCTGCTCGCCGCGGCGTTCCTGCGCGAGCGCCTGTCGTTCGCCGGGTGGCTTGGCGTGGGCGTGAGTTTCGCCGGGGCGTGCGTGGTATCGGTCGCGGCGTCCGCCTCGTTGAGGATCGAGCCGGCGGCCCTACTGGTAATCTTCGCGGCCGCCGCCGGCAGTGTCTACACGGTCTTGCAGAAGCCGCTGCTCGCGCGGTACACGCCGCTGCAGTACACGTCGTACGTTGTTTGGACGGGCGCGGCGATGCTGCTCGTGTTCGCTCCTGGGTTGGTAGACGCGATTCGCGACGCTCCCCGAACGGCAACATACTGCGTGGTCTACCTCGGCGTGAGCCCGTCCATCGCCGGCTACGCGCTCTACACTTACGGGCTGTCTCGGCTGCCCGCGTCCCGCGTCGCGGTGTTCATCTACCTCATCCCAGTTTGCGCCATAGCGATCTCTTGGGCTTGGCTTGGCGAGACGCCCGGGTGGCTCACGGTTGGCGGCGGCGCTGTCTCGGTGGCGGGGGTGGCCGTCGTCAATATGTGGGGCTCTCCACGCGAGGGAGCCCCGGCCGGCTGAGGCGTCGTACGCCCGCGCGCTGGGCGCCACGTTGCCTGCCGACCGCCCGCAATATACACTCGGCCGCCGTTGCCGACCCTGGAGGCTCCATGGACTCGCCTCGGATTACGTCCGTCCGCGCCCGCGACGCGCGTTTCCCGCTACAGCCGGGCGAGGGCACCGACTCCGTCCACTCCGACCCCGTCTACTCGTACGCCGTCGCGGAACTACACACCGACTCCGCGTACGTCGGCGTTGGCTTGGCGTTCACGCTGGGCGTCGGCAACGAACTCGTGTGCCAGGCGATCGACACACTCGCGGAAGTCGTGGTAGGGCGGGACATAGAGGGGCTCATGTCCGAGTACGGCGCGGTGTCTCGCCGCATCGCGGACCATCCCCAGATGCGGTGGCTCGGGCCGCACAAGGGCGTCGTTCACCTCGCCCTAGCGTCCGTCACGAACGCCTGCTTCGATCTGTGGGCGAAGTCGAGGGGCGTGCCTCTATGGCGTCTGCTCGTTGACCTGACTCCCTCGGCTGTGCTGGCCACCCTCGACCTGAGCTACCTGGAGGACGCGCTCCCGGCCGAGGAGGCGCATGCGATGCTGACGGAGGGCCACGCCGACGCCGCGTCGCGGCTACCCTCAGCCGCAGACGGCTACCCCGGGTACGACACGTCGATCGGGTGGTTCAGCTTCTCCGACGAGGACGTCTCGCGCCGTACGGCGGCTTCGGTCGCGCGGGGCTTCGACGCCGTGAAGCTGAAGGTGGGCTCACCAGACGGCGAACGCGATGTCAGGCGCGCGAAGATGGTGCGTGAGATCATCGGCCCAGACGCGCTGTTCATGCTCGACGTGAACCAGCAGTGGACGCTGCCGCAGGCGCTGGACATGTGCGAACGGCTCGCGGGCGTTGAGCCCTACTGGGTCGAGGAGCCAACGCACCCCGACGACGTTGCCGCGCATCGGGTACTCGCCGACGCCATCGCTCCCGTTCGCGTGGCTGCCGGCGAGCACGTCCCACACCGTATCCTCTTCAAGAACTTCCTCGCCGCCGGAGCCATGCAGATATGCCAGGTGGACTGCACCCGCGTCGCGGGCGTGAGCGAGTTCATCGTCGTTAGCTTGCTGGCGCGCAAGTACGGCGCGCCCGTATTCCCACACGTGGGCGACATGGGGCAGATCCATCAACACCTGGTTCTATACAACCACATCGCCTTGGGACACGAACGACTGTTCCTCGAGTACATTCCGCACCTGCGGGAGCATTTCACGCATCCCGCGGACGTCACTGACGGGCTCTACGCCACGCCGATGGAGCCCGGCTCGAGCTCGGACCTGAAGCCGACGGCGGGAGGCTGGTAGGAGGCCAGCCGCACCGACGGCGGCACGACCGCGAAGCGCGAGGAGGCGCCGAACGACATGGGAACGCCGATACGTCTGACGGACGCGCAGATGCGTCAGTACATCGCCGACGGGTACATCGCCCTGGACCTTGACCTACCCAGGTCGTTCCACGACGGCGTCTACGCGAAGACGCAGGAGGTCTTCGAGAAGGAAGGCAACCCCGGGAACAACGTGCTGCCGCGCATCCCCGCGCTTCGCGAGGTGTACACGCACCCAGTCGTGGACGGCGCACTGCGCAGCGTCCTCGGCGACGGCTACTACATGCATCCGCACCGGCATTGCCACCACAACGTGCCCGGCAGCGCCGGTCAGACCATGCACATCGACAGCTGGACGCGGCGTCGGCACACGACGCGCATGACGATGGTGTTCTACTACCCCCAGGACACTCCCTACGACCGCGGGCCGACGGGCGTTGTCGAGGCTTCGCATCCCTACAACGACCATCCCAAGGGTGACCCGCGTTGGGACGAGACGCGGCTGACGGGCGACGCCGGCACCGTGGTCCTGGTGCACTACGACATCTGGCACCGCGCGACGCCGAACGAGACTGAGGATCCGCGGTACATGATGAAGTTCCTGTTCGCTCGGTTGGACGAGCCGACGGAGCCGAGCTGGGAACACTCTGGCGAGGGTTGGCGGGACGATACCGGCATGCACCCCGCGATGCGCGAGACGCTGTGGAACTGGCATTCCGGTTCGCCAGGCGCAGCTGGAGGCGCCGACGCGGCCGACGTGCCAGACCTGCTCGATCAGCTTGGGGCCGATTCCGAAACCGCCGCGTTGGACGCCGCTTACGAACTCGCTGGCGCCGGCGCGGATGCCGTTCCATCCCTCATCGGCAAGCTCGCGGATGAGTCGGGTCGCGTGTGGCGCGGCGCTGGATACGCGCTTTCGTCCATCGGCGCGTCCGCCGTCGACGCGCTTGTCGAGCAGACAACATCGGACGACGCGTCCGTACGGTCGCGCGCGGCCGCCACGTTGGGCGATATGGGCGCGCCTGCGTCGGCGTCGACGTCGACTCTGATCGACATGCTCAAAGACCCCGACACCGAAACCCGACAGCACGCCGCGAACGCGCTGGGGATCGTGTCGCAGGGGTCGGGAGACGCTCTACGGCCGCTCATTGGCGCGCTCGAAGACGGCGACGAGTGGGTGCGACGACACGCCAGCGTGTCCATCGCGCAACTGGCTCCTAGCATCAACGGGGAGCTGGAATCGCTGCTGCCCGCGTTGCGCGACGACAACCGCTACGTGCGGGCGAACACGATGCTCGCGCTGCAGCGCGCCGGGACCGACGAAGCGCGGGAGCTCCTCCTGGACGAGCTGACAGTCGCCCGGTGGTGCCCGACGACGACGCGTGAGACGACTTTCTAGGGCGCCCGTTGGACTGGCGCAGGCAGGAGGACGGCAGATGGCACGTCTGAGATTCGCGGTCGTTGGGTGTGGCGGACGAGGCCGCGGGCACCTGCGGATACTCGACGGATTCGACGATGTAGACGTCGTGGCGGTGTGCGACCCGGTCGAGGCCTCCCGCGAGGCTGCGCTCGCGGACGTCGCGGCGCCCGGCGCCTACGCGAGTGTCTCGGAGATGCTTGACGCCGAGGCGCTGGACGGGGTGGTCGTCGCCACGCCGCCGCACCTCAACGCGCCAACGGCCCTTCCGATCCTCCAGGCCGGCGTCAACACGCTGTTGGAGAAGCCTCCCGGGCTCTCGATCGCGGAGACCGAGGAGCTCCGCGCGGCGGCCGACGCGTCGGGAGCCCTGGCGATGGTCGGGTGGAACCGTAGATTCAACTCGATCATCACGGGCGCGCTCGAGCGGACCCTCGCGCGCGGCCCGGTCACGCAGATCGTCGGCGAGTTCCACAAGAGCCTCACGAGGATCGCGGCGTCCCACAGCTTCCCGCATGCCATCCTGGACAACATGATCCTCGAGACTACGACCCACGCCGTCGACACGATCCGGTTCCTCGCCGGCTCCGATATCGCCGAGGTGCACGGCATCTCGCGTCGATCCGTGTCGGAATACAAGGACGTGTACGCGGCGCTGGTCCTCTTCGAGAACGGCGCGGTCGGACACCTCATCTCCAACTACACGGGCGACGCGCGGTTGGAACGGTACGAGCTCCACGGGCGCGACATCTCGACCTACATGGAGGGCGTGTCCAGCGGCGTCGTGTTCGCCGACGGCGCCCAGACACCGCTGGATGCAACGTCGGACAGCACGGTCGAGCAGGACCGGTTCTTCGTTGACCGTGTCCGCAACGGCCGCCCCATCGACGCGCCCGCCGCGGACCTGGCGGAGGCGGTGAAGACCATGCAGTTCACGCAAGCCGTCATCGACGGGTTGCGCGACTAGCCACGGCGCCCCACACCTCGAACGGAGACGCCTGAGTGACCGCACACCCGACGTACCCTCGCCTGTTTACGCCGGTCGACATCGGGGCCGTGACGTTGAGGAACCGCCTGGCCATCAGCGCGCACTTCGCCGGGTGGTGGGTCACCGACGGGCTCCCCAACGAACAGTTCGCCGCATACATCGAGGAGCGCGCCAAGGGCGGGGTCGGGCTATTCGTCATCGGCGCCACTGGGCCGACGTACGACGCCGCGCCCGACTGGATGCAGAACACGTCCGACGACATCATCCCGCGCTACCAGATGCTTGCTGACGCTGGCCACCGGCACGGCACGAAGGTGTTCGCGCAGCTCATCCACACGAGCGACTATGTGCCCGGCTCCGGAGCCGAGCGCATCCGCGAAGGCATGCGCGCGCAGGTGATTCCGCACAGCCGACGTCGTCCCGCCAAGGGGCAGCGTACGCCGGCCGAGCTAAGGGAGCTCGCAGCCGCGTTCGGCGCGGCGGCGGCGCGCGCGGTGGCTGGGGGGATCGACGGGCTCGAACTTCACGCCCACGAGGGGTTCCTTCACGCGCAGTTCCTGAACCCGCGCGTCAACCGCCGGACGGACGAATACGGAGGATCCCTCGACGGCCGGATGCGTTTCGTCGTCGAGACGTTGCAGGCGATGCGAGACGCCATCGGCGCCGACGTCCCGCTGGGGGTGCGTCTGAAGGCGGACGATCAGGAAGACGGCGGCATTACCGTCGACGACTACGTCGACGCCGTCACGCGTGTTGACGCGCTTGGCCTCGTCGACTACCTGAGCCTGACCGCCGGCGACGGTGGGTTGCATCACGGCCCGATGAGCCGACCGGACGGTGAGTGGCTGCCGTTCGTGGCGCGGATCAAGCAGGCCACCTCCCTCCCCATCATGCACGCGGGCCGGGTCACGACGCCGGAGATGGCGGAGCAAGCTCTCGCAGATGGCACGCTGGACGTCGTCTGCATGACGAAGGCGCACACCGCCGACCCGCACTTCACGCGAAAGGCGCGAGACGGCGAGACGGATCGCATCAGGTACTGCGCGCGCTGCCTTCAGAGTTGCATCGGCGCGATGGAACACATGAGCTGCGTGTACAACCCCGTAACGAGCCGAGAAGGGGAGTGGGCGGAGCTCGTCCCCGTGGAAGAGCCGAAGCGCGTCGTCGTCGTAGGCGCTGGGCCTGCTGGCATGGAGGCGGCCGTCACCGCCCACGCTCGCGGACACGACGTAACCGTGCTCGAGGCGTCGCAACGGGTTGGAGGACAGATCCACGCCGCCGCGTCGAGTCCTCTGCGTACGATGTTCGCGCGCGTGGCGGAGTTCTATCAGCGCGAGGCCGATCGCGGCGAATTCGCCGTCCAATACGGCCGGCGCGCCACGGCAGACGACGTCGTCGACCGGGCGCCGGACGCGGTGGTCGTGGCAACTGGGTCCGTCGAGAAACGCGCCACAGTCGCGGGAGGCGGCCCGGTCGCGACTGTTGGCGACGCACTGGCGGCCGACCTGCCGCCAGGGGCATCCGTCCTGATCGTCGACCGTGACGGGTCCATCAACGCCCTCGTGCTCATCGACGCTCTCACGGAGCGGGGCGCGCACGTCCAGTACGTGACTCCGTCGGATCGCACGGCGTCGCGGGTCGAAGGCATGACGCGGGAGGACATGCTGCGGAAGCTCACCGCGCGCGGCGTGAGCTGGGAGAACCAGCAGACGTTGGCGTGGTGGGACGGCCAGACGGCGATCCTCCGGCACTCGGTCTACGCAGAGGAGCGGGAGCTTGACGGCCTCGATCTGGTAGTCGTCGCGGACGGAGCGCAGGCCGTCAGCGGCCTCGCCGAGGAGCTGCGTGGACGCGTCCCCGAGGTGTACACCATCGGGGACGCGAACGCGCCGAAGACGGTTCACGAAGCCACGTTGCAGGGCGGCCTCATCGGCCGAACGCTCTAACGCCGCTCGCTTCGCGGCAGGCTACGCTGTTGCGTGCGCCGCGACAGATGCCGGCTCGTGGATGCAGAGCTCCTCGGACTCGAGATAGTCCCCAGTCATCGCGTACGCTCGTCCACGGTTCCCACCGCACACGGTGCGGTACTCGCACGCGCCGCACTTCCCCTTGAGCAGGTCGGTGTCGCGCAGCTCGCGGAAGAGCTTCGAGTCACGGTAGATGTCGCCCAACGGCGTGTCGCGCACGTTACCGCCGACCAACGGCAGGAACCCGCTAGGGCAGACATCGCCCGTGTGGGAGATGAAGACGATCCCTCGACCGTCGTTGACGCCCTTCATGGGTCGGTGCAGGCCGTCCTGGTACCGGAATCCAGCTCCGGCGAACGTAACCGACCGGTGTCCCTCCTCGGCCTGCGCCAACTCCTTCTCGCGCTGAATCGCCACGCGCCGGTAGTGCTGCGCCGCGGTGGACTTGATGTCGAAGGGCGCGTCCTTCGAGAGCTCCCACAGCCAGTTGAACAGCTCCTCGTGCTGCTGGCCGCTGATCATGTCATCGAGCTGACCGCGGCCGGTCGGCACGAGGAAGAACACCGACCACTGTACGATGCCGATGTCCGTCAGCATCGGGACGAGTTCTCGCAGCTTCGGAGCCGTGTGCCGGGTCACGCTGGTGTTCACCTGCACGCTTAGGCCGACGTCCTGCGCGGTGTGCAGTATGTCCATCGTGCGATCGAAGGTGCCCTTGAAGCCGCGCATATGGTCGTGCGTCTCGGCGTCGGGGCCGTCCAAGCTCAGGGCGATTCGACTGACGCCGACGTCGCGCACGCGTTCCAGGCGTTCACGTGTCACGAGGGCCGTCGCGGTTGGGGTCAGCGACGTGCGTAGACCTATGTCGACGCTCTTCTTCAGCAGGTCGAACAAGTCGCGGCGCATCATCGGGTCGCCGCCCGTGAAGACCATGATCGGGTTGCCGAACGCCTTGATGTCGTCGAGCAGCGCCATGCCCTCGTCGTGGTCGAGCTGGTCGGGATGCTTGCGCGGCTGCGCTTCGGCGCGGCAATGCTTGCACGCCAGCGCGCACGCGCGCGTCACTTCCCACACCACCGTGAACGGCGCCTTGTCGAAGTCGACCTCGCCCATGCGAGCGTTCAGCGCGTGACGTTCCGCGCCTGCTCGTTTGCTGAGGTTCGCCTGCGTCGCGGCGGAGTGATTCGGGTTGGGATGAGTCACGATGCGCCCCCTTCCACGCCCGCCAGCATTCCCTGTGCCGGTACTGGGAACTGCGCGGCGACGGTCGCCGCTGGCGTGCCCTCCTCAATGCCGCACTCCTCGTCGGTGAGGTAGCAGCCCGGGTCGGGAGCCAGCGCGTCGCTGAAGTAGCTCTCCGCGCGGACACGCAAGTTGCCGTTGCAGATCGGCAGCCATTTGCATACGGAGCATCTGCCCTTGAGGTGCTCCTTGCGCTCCTTGAGGATGCCGAGGAATGGGTCGGATCTGTCCTGCCAGATCTCGCCGAACGGCTTCTCCTTCACGTTGCCGAAGGTCTGGTGCCACGAGAACTGGTCCGGGTGGACGTTGCCCTTCGGGTCGATGGCGGCAATGGCGATGCCCGACTGGTTGCCGCCGTTCCAGCTCAGCATCTCGTACACCTCGTCGGCGCGTTCCGGCTCGTCCTTCAGGACGCGCTGGTAGAGGTAGACGTTGTCCGCGTGGTTATCCACGGTCAGCAGGTCGAGTTCCTTGCCTTGAGCGTGCAGTTCTTGCGCGCGGTCGAAGATGAAATCGAGCGCCTCGCGCGTCTCGTGTGGCTCCAGGTCGTAGCGTTGGAGCTTCTCGCCACGACCGGCGTACGCGAGGTGGTAGATGCAGCAGCGAGGGATCTCCTCGTCCTGCATCAGGTCGAAGATGCCTTCGAGTTCGTTCACGTTCTTCGCGTGGATCGTGAAGCGGAGCCCGACCCGGATGCCAACGTCACGCACGCGGCGGATGCCCTCGAGCGCGTCTTCGAAGGAGCCTTTGACGCCGCGGATGCTGTCGTGGACCTCGCCAATCCCGTCCAGGCTGATGCCGACGTAGGTGAACCCGGCGTCGCGGATCTTCTCGGCGACTTCCTGGGTGATAAGCGTGCCGTTGGTCGAAAGCACCGCGCGGAGCCCAACGGACCGGGCGTAGGCGACCACGTCGAACAGGTCCGGTCGCATGAGTGGCTCGCCGCCGGAGAACAGAACCGTCGGCGCCTCGAACGCGGCGAGGTCGTCCATGAGCTTGTACGCTTCTTCGGTCGTCAGTTCGCCCGGATACTGCTTGTCGCGGGAGCTGGCATAGCAGTGCATGCACTTCAGATTGCACGTCTGCGTACAGTTCCAGACGACGACAGGCTTCTTGTCTTGGGAGTAGTGCAACAGGTGTGCCGGGCCGCGCGAGGTGTGTCTGCCGTATCGCAACGCGTCGCTTGGTGTGACGGTACCGTTAAGCAGTCTGGTGACGCCAAGCATGTTCGCCCCTATCCTATATACTCTATGTCCGTCCCGTAGCGATCACACGCACGATTCACTGATAGCCGACGGTTGGGCCGGCATCAAGACTGGCGGCGTCAGCTCGTCGGGAGGGCGCGTCGGTCGAGGGGCTTTGGCCGCGTCCAGTCGCCGGCTGGGGCGTGTGGACGCCGACTGGACGCGGCGTCACGTCATCCCTGTAGCGTGCGTTCCCGCCCGCCGATGGACGGGGGCGATAGCACGCGACGCTGCTGTTCGGTGAGCGAGTCGAACTCGTCCAAGTCGTAGAAGTTCCCCGACCAGGCGGAGTGTCCGGGCGAGTACTTGTATAGCAGCGCCCGCCGCTCGTGCTTCCCCTTCCACGGCATCGTCCCGTGTACGAGCGCCTCGGTGAAGAAGAGCACGTCTCCCGCCTCGACCTCGGGTTGCACCACGTACGGCGACGGCCGCTCGAACGACCTTACGTCACGGGGAATGGCGGCGAGGAAGTTGCTCTTGTGGCTGCCTGGAATGCACGCGAATCCACCGTCGCCCGCCGAGGCGTGGGTGAGGAAGAACGTGAACACGCTGAGGCCATTCCTCATGACGCCGTCGCGGTAGCGGTACCAGTGATCGCCCTCGCCGCCGCCCGGGCGTCCGCCGTCCTCGCCGCCGTGGAGGCCGCCGCCGGCCGCGCCTTCCTTCATGAAGATCGAGTAGTCGTGGTCCAGCCGAAACCACGGCCCGAGCAACTCCTCAATGTACGGCGTGACCTTGGGATGGTCCACGAGCGCCTTGAAGGGCTCGCCCCATAGGCAGACGCGGCCCCTACCGCGTCGCGCGCTGTCGTCTCCGGCGTGTAGGCGGTCGGCGATGTCGTTCATCTCCGCCAACTCGTCGGCATCCAGTACGTTCTTGATGACGAGATAGCCGTTCAGGTCAGCCATGAAGCGCTCTTCGTCAGTCATTGCATCCCCCTGTCGTGTTGGCGTGTGTGTGGCCGGCGTCTACGAGATGCCGAGGGCCTCGCGGAGCATGGCGATGCTCTTCGGTACAGCCGTGTGGGCATCCTCCTTGCCCTCGAATTCGAGCGACACGTACCCGTCGAATCCGACCTCGGCGAGTATCTCGCGGACCTTCGTATAGTCCAAGTCGAGGGTGTACCATTCGCCGCCGCCGTGGTACGTCTTCGCGTGCACGAGGGCCGTGTGTGGGGCGATCTGCCGGAGCTTGGTGTACGGGTCGGCGAGGAAGTTGCCGCAGTCCATGGCTCCCATGAGCCAGTCCGACTCGATCGCGCCGATGATGCGGTTGACGCCCTCGGGCGTCGCCGTGAGACCCCAGTGGTTCTCCAGCGCCAGGACCACGCCGTTGCGCTCTGCGTGGGGAAGGCACTCCTCAATGCAGCCCACGATCCATCCGTACGCGTCGTCGTCCGTGTACCCGGGGAGGCGCGGCTCCTGACCGTCCAGGTCCATGAGTTCGGTGAACGAGGAGACGGTGTTCCAGCGGCCAGAGTTCAGGCGAATGGACGGGATGCCCATCTCGTAGGCGAGCTCGATGCAACGCAAGGTGTGCGCGACGTTCTTCGCGCGTTCGTCACGGTCAGGGGACACGAATCCCTGATGGATCGAGAGCGCGTGGAGGTCGAGACCGTTCAGGAACGCCAGCCGCTTTAGGCGCTGCGTGTACCCGCGTTCCTCCGACGCCATCTGTCGGTGCAGAATCTCGACACCATCGAGCTGGAGGCGCGCCGCCTCCTCGATGACGTGCTCGATGGGCGTCTTCTCCGGCGTGAAATGCCAGTAAGAGTAGCTGGCGACGCCCAACTTCATACGCGGTGCTCCTTGGTGTCGTTCGATGCGGCTGACGGTTACGGGGACGGTGGGGCCACCTCATAGACCTGCGTCGACCCGAACTGCCTGATAGGCGTGAATACCTCTGGATGCGCGTCGACGACAGGGCCGAGGTACGTCGCCGTGAAGCTGTTCGTCACGGCGTGTGTGACGCCGTTCGCGAACACCGAGGCCAGTATCTCTTCCCGGTCGCTCACCCACGGCACGGTGTAGGTGGGCCGGTTCGCCCATAGCACGCCGTAGGGGGCTCGGTTCGTGACGAGCACCGCGTCGGGGTCGGTGTTCTCGCCCAGCCACTTCAGGGCGTCAATGTACTCCGCCATGACGCCCTGGTGATACGGCTCGCGCCGCTCAATGCCCACGCGTTGGGCCAACTCCCCACGGCTTGAGACGACGAAGATCAGCGCCATCGCGACGGCGCACGCGGTCGAAGGTACGCCACCAGCGCGGGCGAATGGCTCGTACAGTCGGGTCGCGGCTCCCACCGCGTACGAGACCGCGCGGAGCGCGTAATAGTAGATCATCGGCAGCGCCGGAACGAAGAACCGCTCTCCCTGGTGTGCGGGCCATATCAGGTAGATCGCCACATAGCCAGCGAAGTACCACTCGACGCACGTACGCCGCCGGAGCGAGATGACGACCCACCCCGCGACAACCGCGAGCGCAAGGATCTTGCGGGCCGACCGCTTCGATGTGAGAAGTCGCGCCGCCATGTCCGCGTAGTACCGACCGTTCGTGGCGAGGCGCGCGCGCAGCGCCTGCACGCCTACCGCGGGGGAGTGCGGATCGCTGGCGTTGCTTGTCACCAGCTCACGTTCGTAGCTGAGGGCCTCGCGGAGAGTGGGCGGGAGCTGATGTCGGGCTAGCGCGTTCCTGCCCATCCAGGCGGCGACCACGAGGCCAGCGCATCCGAGCAGAATGCCCGCGTCTCGCGCGGACCTACGCAGTGGGCGCCTCGGGGCGTCGCACAGGAGCGATAGCGCGGCGGCCAGCGCGAGAGCGAAGCCGACGATTCGGACCAGGTAGGCCGCGACACACAGGCACGTGGCGACAACGAGCAGACGCCGCGAGCCCTCGGCGCGCAAGCGCTCGATGGCGAGGAGGGCGACGAGCGACACCAGCATGTACGGCACGTCGGACAGGATGCGCGTCGCCTCGAAGAGGAGCGCGTACGAAGCCGCCGTCATCGCCGCCGCGGACGCCGCGATCCAGGGCCCCGCCGCGCGGCGCAGGAGGACGTAACTGACGCCGATCGACGCCACGGCGCACGACGCGACGAGGCAACGCATGACGAGGAAGCTGTTGCCGAATACCCCCACGATCGGGGCGAGCATGAGAGGAAACCCGGGTGGGTACTTCGTGTGGTCGTACCCCATGTACGTGTAGCCGTCGCCCGACACGAGCGACTTCGCAAGCGTGATGTACGTCGCGCTGTCCCACGTGGGCTGCCAGTGCGGCACGACTACGCAGGCGTAGAGCGCCGACGCCGCGGCCACCACCCACGCGCCGGGCTCGCGGGCCCACCGCGATACGACAAGTCTGACGGAGTCCGTCACGGCAGATCCTCATGCGAGATCGGTTTGCGGCCGCGCGGGGTCGGCTGCCCGCCGAGAACGCGGGTACCGACCCATGCTCCCTGAGGCTGGGCGGCGGGTCAAGCGAGCGCAGGCCGGACGCCTCGGCCGGTTGCGTCCGCGTTCGCGCCGGAGAACAGGGCTGTGAGAGGCCGAACTAGCTTTGCCGGGGTTCCATCTATGCGTTACTATATGCGGTCATGCGGCGTTGAGATTACCATCAGGAATCGCAGCACGCGCGTGGCACACACGACAGGCATCGGAGAGACCCGGCGATGATTGTTAAGATGCGTCGTACGGCAACGGAGAACGAGATCGCCGCAGTCGAGACGATGCTGGTGGATCGCGGTTACACCACGGGCAAGCTGGTCGGCACCGACCGTACTCTCATCGGCGTTTACGGGGACGTCTCGCAGCTGTCGCAGCCGGATGTCCAGAAGATGTCGGGCGTCGAGGGCCTCATCGCCATCTCGCGCAAATACAAGCGCGCCGCGCAGAAAGGCGACCCGACGAACCGCGTGTACGTGAGCTTCGATATTGGTCGCGAGCACCCAGTTCGCATCGGCAAAGACCTCGTGATCGTCGCCGGGCCATGCTCCGTCGAGGGAGAACGGCAGATCATGGAGTCCGCCAAGATGGTGAAGGAAGCGGGCGGCCATATCCTGCGGGGCGGGGTGCACAAATACCGTTCCAGCCCGTACAGCGGCTGGGAAGGTATCGGCGCCGGATCGGACGACGCGTTGCGCGAGGGGCTCGAACTGGTTGTACGCGCCGCGCGCGAGCACGAAATGCCGGTCGCGGTCGAAATCCTCGACCACACAGCGATTCCACTCTACGAAGACACGGGCGTTGACTGCCTACAGATCGGCGAACCTAACAGCCGTAACACGATCCTGCTGAACGCGTTGCGCGAGTCTGAGCTGCCCGTCATCCACAAGCGCGGCAACGCCGTCGACTGTGAGGACTACCTGCTGTGGGTCGAGCGCATGATGACCTGTGGCAAGGAGAACATCGTCCTCTGCGAACGCGGGATCGGCAGCGCCAACAAGTACACCCGCAACACGTTGGACCTCGGCTCGGTGGCGGCATTCCACTACCAGCTGTCGGGTCTGCCTATCGCAGTGGATGCATCGCACGGCGTTGGCGTGCGCGACCTGGTGCATCCTCTGACGGTGGCTAGCGTGTTCGCCGGCGCGAACGTGCTGCTGCTTGAGGCGCACCCGAACCCCTTGATCGCCAAGTCGGATGGCTTCCAAGCGCTCTTCCCTGAGCAGCTGGCGGATCTCGTCAAGGCGTCCCAGGAAGCGCACAAGCTACGGCAGACCATGGAACACCTGTACGTCCCATCGCGGGTGTACGAGCCGGATTACGAAGGACGCATCGAGGCCGACCGCGAGCGCTTCTTCGGCGAATAGGGCGGGACCGTCCGTCGGCCCGGCGCCGCGTGCGCCCACGCCTCCACGAGCAACGCTACGACCGCGCAGCAAGCCAGCGCCGCCGTTCCTACGCGAACCGCAGAGCTGGAGGCGTCCGCGTCGACGTGCGCTATCGCGTCCAGCGCCTCGGAGACGGACGCTCTGCCCTCGACACGGTAGAAGCGACCCCCTGCCCGTTCTGCGAGCCTCGACAGCAGCTCCGGGTCGGCCGCCGTTGACACCAGCCGACCGGCGCGATCCCGCTTGTACCGGATGAGTTGGCCCTCGTCGTCGCGCAACGGGATGGGCGCTCCCTCCGCGGACCCAAGACACACCGTGATCAGGTCGGCGTCGTGCTTACGCAGGTGCGTCAGCACGCTCTCCGGCTCCGAAGCGTGGTCCTCGCCGTCCGTGAGAAGCACAACCAGCCGCGCGCGCGATGGCTCCGCCGAGAACGCTCGCCCGGCCTCGAATAGCGCGTCTCGCAGGGCTGAGCCAGGCTGTGGGATGATCCCCGGCTCCAGGCTGTCGGCAAGCATGGCGACCGCTGCGTAATCGCGCGTCAGCGGGCACTGCACGATCGCGCTGCCGGCGAAGGCGACGATGCCTACGCGCTCGCCAACTGCCTGCTGTAGCAGCGAGCGGATCGTCTGCTTCGCCGCACCAAGGCGAGAGGGCTCGGCGTCCTCGGCCGCCATGCTTAGAGACGTGTCCACTACCACCAGAACGTCCCGATCGGCGCGGGCCGCGTCGCTGAAGGCGGAGTCGGGCGGGCCAGAAGCGGCAAGGGCGAGAGCCACGGCCGCGACGAGTAGCGCCACCAGCCGCGTGAGACCGACGTCAAATCCCAAGACAACCACGCGGCGCGCGGCGCTTACGAACAAAGCGTCAAGGCCGCGCTGGCGCGCCCTGTCACCACGCACGAGGACCGGGACGGCCGCGGCCAGCGCCACAAGGAGGGCCGCCGGGATGTACCACTCAGCCCGCATGGGCGCCCGCGCGTGCGACACGGGGCGTGAGGGACGCTGACAGCAGGACGTGCCGCGCGCGCGTCGCCGCTTCCGCGCACGCGGCGTCGGTGAGAGCGTCCAGACGCACGATCTCCTGGCGCGCGCGGTTGGCGTACAGCCACTGCGACATGACGTTCATGGCGTCGATGTCCTGAGGCGTGGGCTCCGACGGGGCCTCCTCGGACAGGAAGACCTGCCGGACGGTCGCCTCTAACGCTCCCGTGGATTTCCCGATCGACACCGTCACCTGGCCGCGGAACTCCCCGCTACGCACGAAGAACATCTCCGCGCGGCCGGCCTGTGCGGACGGGCATACGATCGCCAGGTGGTTGTTCCTGACGGAGTTCACCTGGTATTTCTTCCGCGCGGTGTACCGCTGAAGCGACTCGAGCCGGTTCTGCACCAGCCGAGCGCGTTCGAATTCCAGCTTGGCGCACGCGTCCTCTCGCATATCCATCAGGTCGCGCTCGGCCGGTCTGTGGTCGCCCAGGAGGAACTCGCACAGCCGTTCCAGCATGATGTCGTATTCCACGTCGGCGATCATCGCGGCACACGGGGCTCCGCACCGCTCCACGTGGTACTTGAAGCAGGGACGGTAGTCCTCGCGCGGACGTATCGTCATCTCGCACGTGCGCACGGGGAAGAGCTGGTGGACCAGTTCGCGCGTCTCCTGCGCGGCGCCCCAGCCTGGGAACGGGCCGAAGTAGTCGCTGCCGTCGTGTTCGATGTCGGCGCTGAGAGTGACGCGAGGGAATCGCTCGCCACGCTGAATCTTGAGGAACGGATACTTGCGGAGGCGCTTCAGCGCGACGTTGTAGTGCGGCTGGCGCTCCTTGATGAGCCGAGACTCCGTGATGAGGGCCTCCAGCTCCGAGCCGAGCACCTGCATCTCCACGTCGGCGACCCGACGGACCATGCGACGGACCTTGGCAGTCAGCGTGGACTGAGAGCCCGCGTACTGCCGCACCCGCTTCCGCAGCGACTTCGCTTTGCCTATGTACAGCAGACGGCCGGACTTGTCGCGGAAGAAGTAGACCCCCGGCGCGTCGGGCGCCGAGGAGACCATGTCCCTCGTGAGCATCCTGATGATTCCTGTTGATGCCGGCGGTAGATCGGAGCGCCGCCCATGCGCGAAGCGTATGCCGCGGCGGCTGAGAAGGCAAGTATGCCAATGACGATTACGGCGGCCGTGCGAGGTGTGTTTCAGGTATTCGGACGCGGCCCGAGCGGCTAGGGCGGCGTCGGCGGGGCGCGGTGGTCGCGCCACGGGCAGATTCACCGCCGCTTCGGCCGGAGGGCGTGTCTACCGTCCGGCGTCGTCCCATCCCGGCAGCGAGACGGTCGCCTGGTAGTTCGAGTAGTTGTGGAGCGGATTCCTCGTCGGCTTGTAGACGCGGTCGGCGGGCGCCGGAGCATCCTGCGTATAGACCCATATCTCGTGCTGGTCCCATACAACGACCTCGTCGCGGGCGTCGCCGGTAATGTCCAGGACGGCGTTGCACATGTCTGGATGGCCGTCGTCGGGGAACATCACGACGGGGCGACCCCAGCCGTCGAACATGCCGCCGTGCTTCACATTGGCGGAGTGGACGAAGAACTCCTGTCCATCGCCGCGCCAGTTGATGGGCAGGCACATGCTGCCGAAGTTGTTGGGCTCGCAAGCGTGGTAGATGTCGCCGTGCGCGTCGTAGAAGTGCAGGATGCCCTGGTTGCCCCAGAAGTTGATGCACACCGTCTGCAGCCCGGGCAGGTCCGGCCGGAAGCGGGCGGTGGCGGGATTCTGCGCGTGTCCGATGAGGTGGGTCTTCGTGACGCGCCCGGATAGGTCCGTGAAGAACAGACCCGCGTCGCTGGCGGCGCAGAGGATCGTCGGCTCGGAGCCGTCCTGTAGGAAGTCGACGATGGCGAGGCCGTCCGCGTGGTCCTCTATGCGGTCTTCGTTGTTCCAGAGCACTGTCCCGTCGTGGTCGAAGAGCGCGTAACCCATCGCCACTTCGTCTCGCCCGTCGCCGTCGATGTCCAGGGCGTAAGGGTAGTGCCCGGTGCGGCAGGCGGCGTCCCACAGCGGGCGCATCTGGTCATCCATCGCCCACAGCCGCCAATACCGGTCCTTGATAATCATGTCGCCCGGGCGGCCGAGGCCTCGCAGGTCGCAGAAGAACAGGCAATCGCCGAGGATGCGCGGGAACTTGTCGGCCGGTGGATGGCTCTCCGGGGTAGGCGCGCGGAGCTTCAGGGCGCCCGTCGCGCCGTCCACCACATGGATGTGCATGTCCTTGCAGTAGACGACCTCGTTGCGGCCGTCACCGTCGATGTCGTGTATCTGGAAGCCGACGTCGTTGGTGAGTTGGTAGTTGGCCGGGTCCGGGTCGCCAACTCGCCACAGGATGTCGCCGTCGAACGTCATCGCCGTCAGGCAGCTCAGTTCGGAGTAGGCGTCCCGCGGCCCGTGGTGCGCCATCTGGCCGACGAGCACGTCCGGCGTGCCGTCGCCCGTCAGGTCGCCGAAGCGGAGGTTGCGGCCGACGCCAAATCCCTCCGTGCTGACCTTCTTCCACAGGGTCGGCTTGGGGTTGGCGGCACGCAGTTCGTCCAGCTCTTCGTCTACCTTGGCGCGCAGTACGCCGAATGTCCGCGCTTGATTCTCCGAGGCGGTCACCGTCACCGAGAGGTACGTTGTGGGGTCGTCTGCGGCGAGGGCGACGCGACCACGCGTCAGGCGAGTGTCGGATGCGGCGATCCGCGCCAGGCCGTCCACCGTGACACAGAGGGCCGATGCGTCAGCGTCGACAGTAAGCACGTACTCGGCGCCCGTCTCCCAGGCGCAGTCGACGCGCGCCAGGATGGTCTCATCGCGCTCGTGGAACGCCGTCTCGTGACGTATCAGCGAGAGGCGTACACCGGTTGCGTCGAACCCGGCGAAGTAGTGTACGCGGCTGTTGAGGTACCGGAACGCGATGCCGCTACAGCCCTTGCGGGATCCCGGAACCAGCCGCGCGGTGACCGTGTAGTCGCGCCACATCGGGTCGCCACCCACGAGCGTAGGCCGCGTGTGCGACGCGCGGTTCTCGCAGGTCTGCTCCATCACGGGCGTTCCGTCGCGCTCGCCGACGCGCCACGCCTCGGAAGTGGGGTTGATGAAGCACGCCACGGCCCAATTCCCCTTCGGGGCGGCCTCTGGTAGGTAGTGGTACTCTGTGTGGGCGCCGACCGGGACGGAAAACATGCCACGGGGTAACTCGGCGAAGCCGTCCTCTAGCAGCGTGGTGGCGGCGCCCATCGTCGGTGCTCCTCTGGAGGTGGGTACAGTGCGGGTAGGCGTGGCGGCGCTCCCATGATACGTCGCCCGCGCGCCGGCCACTACCACGCACATGGCTGTTACAGCGGACGGCAGGCGGGCGTATCCGTCCACTAGGGGCATTTGCGCCCGAGAGCCATCTAGCAACGGGGTACGCCAGGGGATGAGTGGACGACACGCCGAAGAGATCGCCAGCTTAGCGAGGCAGATACGACACCACGAGTGGCTGTATTACGTCGAAGCCGCGCCCGAGCTGCCTGACGCCGAATTCGATGCGTTGATGAAGCGGCTCGAGGCCCTCGAAGCGGCGCACCCGGAACTCGTCGCGCCGGACTCGCCAACGCAGCGCGTGGGTGGCAGCGTGAGCGACGGAGCCGCGACGGTGCAGCACGCCATCCCCATGCTGTCGCTGGACAACAGCTACAACGAGGACGACCTCCACGACTTCGACGCCCGTGTCCGCAAACAGTTGGGCGAGCAGGACGTGGAGTACGTGTGCGAGCTCAAGATCGACGGTGTAGCTGTCTCGCTGCTCTACGAGGACGGCGTGTACGTGCGCGGCGCGACCCGGGGTGACGGCGCCACCGGCGAGCAGATCACCGCGAATCTGCGCACGATTGCCAGCATCCCGCTACGCCTACGAGGAGAAGCGGCGGGCGCGCTCGAGGTCCGAGGCGAAGTCTACATGCCCCGTGACCAGCTGGACGCGGTCAACGCGCAGCGGGACGAGAATGGCGACCCGCCGTTCGCGAACCCACGCAATGCGGCGGCCGGATCCGTGCGCCTCCAGGACGTCGCGCAGACTGCGTCGCGCCCTCTGGACGTCTTCGTATACAGTATGGCTCGCCACGAGTCTGGAGGCGGCGCCAGCCACTACGAGACGCTCGATCGTATGCGCGCGTGGGGCTTCCGCACGAACCCGACGGCGCGCGTCGTCTCGTCCATGGACGACGTCATCGCCTACTGCCACGAGTGGACGGCGCGCAGGGACGAACTCGCGTACGAGATAGACGGCGTCGTGGTGAAGGTCAACGCTCTGGCGCAGCAGACCGAGCTGGGCTCCACGGCGAAGAGCCCGCGTTGGGCAATGTCCTACAAATTCCCCGCCGCGCAGGTGGCGACGCGCGTGCTCGACATACAGGTGCAGGTGGGCCGCACCGGCGTGCTTACACCCCGCGCGACGCTGGATCCAGTGGAGCTGGACGGCGTCACCATCTCTCACGCCACTCTTCACAACGCCTCCGAGGTCGCCAGGAAGGACGTGCGTGTCGGGGACATGGTCGCCATAGAACGCGCGGGCGGCGTGATTCCGGCGGTGCTCGCGGTCGTCATGGACCGGCGCCCAGCCAACTCGCAGCCGTTCGTGATGCCAGTGACGTGCCCAGCGTGCGGTGGCGACGTGGGCCGCGTCGACGACGAAGTCGCCACAAGGTGCATGAACAGCGCATGCCCGGCGCAGCTCCGCCGTCAGCTCGAACACTTCGCCTCACGTAAGGCCCTGGACATCGACGGGATGGGGCCGGCCGTCGCTGAAGGGCTCGTGGACGGGGGTCTCGTGCGGGGGTTCGCGGACCTATACGCGCTGGATCCCGTGAAGGTGGCGGAGCTGGACGGCATGGCGCTCCCGTCAGCGAACGGCCTGATCCACGCCATCGATCGCAGCAAGGAGCAGGATCCGGCGCGCTTACTACACGGACTGGGCGTGGCGTTCGTTGGGGCGAACATCGCGGAGCTGCTGGTGGACGAGTTCCGCTCGCTTGGGGCCATCGCGGCCGCGTCGGTCGAGGCGCTGGCCGCCATCCACGGTATAGGCGACGGCGTCGCGGAGAGTGTGCACGGGTACTTCGCGTCCGACGCAAACGCCGCCATGCTGGACGCGATGCGCGACCACGGGGTGCGCACGGAGCGCGAGGGAGGCACATCGACCGTTGGCTCCTCGCTGGCAGGCGCCACGTTCGTGCTCACGGGCGAGCTACCCACGCTGACGCGCGCCGAAGCGGGCGAACGGATCAAGGCCGCCGGGGGCCGCGTCACCGGCTCCGTAAGTGGCAAGACCACGTACCTTGTCGCGGGCGCGTCGGCTGGGTCCAAGCTGGCGAAGGCCGAGGCGCTAGAGGTACCGGTTCTGGACGAGGACGAGCTGCTGGAGCTGCTCAGCGGTGACTGACGCCACCACGATGTGCGACCTCGCGGCCGACATCGAGGCGTGCTCGGCCTGCTTCCCGGAGGGAGGGAACCGTCCGGTCTTCCGCCACACATCCGGGTCGCGGGTGATGATCGTGGGTCAGGCGCCGAGCCTCACGGACTCGGAGACCGGTCGGACGTTCAGCGGCCCCGGGGGCAAGCGCCTCCGCGAGTGGCTGGCGGACGCTGGCGTACCCGAGGAGGACGTCAGTTTCTCCGCTCTCACAAAGTGCTATCCTGGGCGAAGCGCGGGTGGGAAGGGAGACCGCGTTCCCAGCCGCCAGGAGATCGCGGCCTGCAGGCCGTTCCTGGCGCGCGAAGTCCTGGCCCTTGACCCGCGGCTGCTGCTGCTCGTCGGCGGGGTGGCAATCACGGAAGTCCTCGGCAGAGCTCCTCTCGCGGATGTCGTGGGGCGCGTGTTCGCCGGGGCGTCGGTGAAGACCATGCGCCTCGGACCCAGAGTGTCCGTAGTGCCGCTTCCGCACTGCTCCGGCGCCAGCCTGTGGCTGAACAAGGCTGAGCATCGCGACCTCCTCGGAGCGGCTGTCCGCCAGATTCGCGACCTGTACGCGTCCATCACCCCGTAGGCGACTCCCATGCCCGTCGACGCCGCCAGCCAGCGCGCTCGCAACGAGGACTGGTTCTGGTTGGCCGGTGTGGTAGCTCTCGCGAGCGTCCTTCGGTTCCTCAACCTGGGAACGTGGAGCTTCTGGGCCGACGAGGTGTTCACGCTGCGAGACGCCCGTGCCTTCCCCTCAACGCTGACGATGAACCCGCTGCCGTATGCGTGCGTGGCGGCGTGCATCAAGGTGTTCGGCGTGTCGGAGTGGTCCGCCCGCCTCGCGCCGGCTCTCGTCGGTGTTGCGTGCGCGCCGTTAGCGCACTGGGCCGGCCGGCGGCTGCTCTCGAGGTGGACCGGTCGCGCGGCGTCTCTTCTCGTCGCTCTGTCGCCATGGCACGTGTTCTGGTCTCAGAACGCACGGCACTACGTGTTCACGTTCGCATTTGGGCTCGTCGCGCTCGTGGCGTTCTACGAGGCCACCAGGGATGGCAGCGCGCGGTGGTCCCTCGCGGCGCTCGCGGCGACAGCGGCGGTTGCGCTGTCGCATACCCCTGCCGCGGCGTTCGTGCTTGGGCCTGGCGCGTACTGCGCGGCGATGGCGCTGCGCGAACGCGGGTGGCTGATGCAGCCACGGCGCCTGGCGGCAGTAGGCGTGTACTTCGCCCCCATCCTTGCCGTGGGGATCGTGGTGCTAGCGACTCCCGGGCTGCGCGGCGGCCTCGTGTCGGGCTGGGGCCGTAACGCGTGGGCGCGGTCGATTCCATACATCGCCATGACGTACGCGCACGGTGTGACGCTGCCGGTGTTGGCGGCGGCGGCCGTCGGGGCGTGGGGCGTGCGACCGTTGTCGACTGGGCATGTCCTCACGTTGTGCGGTCTCGCGGTTCCCGCGTCGTTCTTCGTCGCGGCGTCACTCGTCCAGAACGTGCCGGGGTACTACCTGTTCTTCACGTCAGCGTGCGCGATCCTGCTCGCGGCGAAGGCGGCCGCATGGGCGGTGGCCGCGAACCCCAAAGCTGGCGTGTTCGCGCTTGCCGTGCTCTCCGCCGCTCTGCTGGGTCAGAACGTCGTGTACCACATGGCCGAGCAGGGCGGCCGGCCGCCGTGGCGGGAAGCTCTCCGACAGCTCCGCGACGCGGCCAGCGAGGGGGCCATCGTGTACATGCCGCTGCCCGACATCGGACAGCATTACCTGGAGGACGAAGCGCCGGACGCGCCGGAAGTGCGCCGGCTAACCGCGCAGCACATCGCCCGCGCGACGCCGATGGCAAGCGATGCCGCCGCGCCGGTCTACGTTGTCGTCGACATGCGGTCCATGGAGACGCTGGACGCGTCGGGAGCGTTCATGCGCTGGCTATCGAGCGCGGGCGTTCGCGTTGCGCGAGCGGCCGGACACGCGCGTGGGTCCGACCGAACTATCGAGGGGTACCGGCTGGTTACGCCTTGACGAGGAACACGGAGTCTTCGTGGATCGTGGCCTCGTAGTTGAGCAGGGGCCTGCCTGCCGGCCCAATCTTGACGCTGCCGTCGAGCTTGAATTCCGAGCCATGGCACGGGCAAGCCAGCGTCGCCCCGCCGTCGTACTCCAGGTCGCACTGCTGATGGGTGCAGGTGAGAGTGTTCGCCGCGACGGTGTCTGCGTCGACGCGGACGAGTATGACGGGATCCTCGCCGCCGTTTCCGTTGTCGGAATCGAGCGCCCTGAGCGTTGCGTCGTCGCGGACGATCTGGGTACCGCCGATATCGAGCAGGTCCGCGTCCATTTGGACCTCGATGCCATCTGGCGTCTCGTCGACGGGCGGAAGGACATCGCCGTTGTCGCCATCGTCCACCGGGTCGCCCCCAGGGTCGCCGGCGGGGTCGTCGCCACCTACGTCACCGACGGGATCGTCCATAAGCACGTCATCCAGTACATCCGTGTCGCCGCCGCAACCGACCATGGCCACCGCGCCGCTGCTCAGCGCCAGAAACCCCGTGGCCCGGAGGAAGACTCGCCGCGACACCGCATCGCTGCCGATGACGCCGTCGATCACGCTCGCTCGCAGTCTCAGCATTCAGGGGTCTCCACGGTATGTCTGTTGGCTCGCGCCGTACGAGTCATCTCGGCCGTCCTCGACGAGGGCTCCGGCTCCATCGCGCGAGGAGCGCCACTCTCCTGAGTATACGGATGCCTGGCGCCCATGAGGCAACCCGCGGACGGCGCGCAGCAGGCGCGGGCGATGCTACCACGGAGCCGGGACGCCGAACTCCTCGCCCACTTCCGCCAGGCGCTCCCGGTGGCGTGCGCCCATTGGGATGCCGTCGCGTCTGTACTCGGCTTCGCGCAGGGCCTCGATGGAGCCCGGGAGCATCGCCTCGTCGAAGCCCTCGAGGGGTTCGAGCTGGCCTACGTCCGCCATGTACGCCTGCATGTCGGCGTAGAAGTCGTCGGGGTCGGCGAACAGCGAGATCTTCAGCGTGATGACGAACGACCCCTGGTTCGCTCCTGGCCACTTGCGCGACTCTGGCGCGCGGCCGTACGGGACGCCCGCGAGGAACCCTCCCCACGACTGGCAGATGGCCCCAAGACCAACACCGCGGAACACCGTGCCCGGGGCCAGGCGGGATATCTCGATGCGGTGTGGGTCGCCCGCGTAGCAGTCGTGTATGGCGCCGAAGTCCACGACCACCGCTCTGCCGTCGCCCGCAGGCGCGCTGAACGCCATGGGAGAGCCTCCCGCAGCGGTAACGTACGGGTTGCCAGGCGCCATTCCCATCTGATGACCCGACGTGACGTACGTCAGCAGGTCGTGCTCCAGCGGTAGACGCGCGTAGATGCCCGCGGCCCCGAAGTGACCGTGGTTCCACGTCGACAGGACCGCGATGCCGTGCTCCCTCGCCTTGTCGATCAGGCGGAGCGTGCCCTCGTGCGAGGGGAAGTAGCCCAACCCGCCGTCGCCGTTGAGCTGGAGACTGGTTGGGGTCTCGCGCTCCACGGTCACGTCCGGCGTGGGGTTCAGACTGCCGTCGCGCATGAGGCGGGCATATGCGGCGATCTGTTGCGTCCCGTGGCTGAACACACCTCGCAGGTCGTTGGTCGTGAGAAGGTCGGCGAGCAGATCAGCACGGTTGGTCGGCGCGCCCGCTGCAAGGGCCACACGGGCGACGAAATCCCGCACGGCTGCGTGTGGCGCCCGTTCGTATTGCTTCGGCGGTGCGTTCATCTGGATCCCCAGGTGGGTGATAGTCCGCGTTCGGCGGATGAGTCTACACCTGAATCCGGCGTCCGGCGAGGGCGGACTGGTTGACGGCTTCGGTGAACGCCATGTAGCGGACGCCCTCTTCGAAGGACGTGAGGGTCACGGGCATCCCAGTGCGAATGGAGTCGACGAAGTCCTCTTCGACGCGCCACCCGCCGGCCATGCCGTCGGGGAGCGGAACATCCCGAAGTCCGTCGTCGCCGACACGGGCGGCCCTGACGTTCTCCGGGCCAAACTCGAGGACCATGGTACCGTCGCTGCCGTACACCTCCGCCCGCGACGGCCCTGCGTGAGCCGCTATCGCGCTGAACTGGAACACCGCGAGCGCGCCCGAGGCCATCTCCGCAAGCACTTGGGCGGTTTCCGGGACATCGGTCGCGCGCGGCGCGCCTGTGTCTGGGTCGAGTCGCTCGGGGTTCCACACGCGCGTCACGGCGGTGACGGCCGCCGCGTGACCGAAGTACCTGGCGAGGCTCTCGTACACGATGCCCAGGTTCATGATGTTGATCCCGGACAGATCGCGGCGCTGGCGCCAGTGCGCTGGCGCGGCCGCGTCCACGCCACCGCCGCCGAGGCCTCGGACGTGAATCTCGCGGACCTCGCCCAGCACGCCGGCGTCGATCTGCTGGCGGATCACGGCGTCCCACCGGAGCATCATCGGTGACGGCACTATCTGGGCGACGCGATCGGTGCGGCTGGCGGCGTCTAGCATGGCGCGCGCCTCGCCGAGGTTCATCGCCATGCGCGCCTCGCACAGGACATGCTTGCCCGCGTTAAGCGTCGCGATGGAGATGGGCGCGTGCATGTACGGCCATGTGCCGATGACCACCGCGTCGAGGTCGTCCCGCTCCACGAGCGCTCGCCAGTCGGTCATGACGTCGCGGATGCCGAACTCCTCGGCGACCTTCGCGCCCGACCCGTGGCTGCGGTTGCACACCGCGACAATCTCCACATCGTCGATGCCCTGCAGACCCGGGATGTGCCTGCCCTTGGTGTTGCCGCCCGCGCCTACGATACCTACTCTGAGCGTTGCCATGGCGCTTGTCCTCCCTCGACCGTACGTGTGTTGCGTCCGCCTTCGAGCGGCACGCCAGTCGTCGTTGGGCGCCGCTCACCCGCCGTCGCGCAGGCGACTGAACACACCCTCGAACACGTTCCGCACCCGGTCGGTGTTCTCTTCGTACCGCCCCAGAAACGTGTCGATGTCGGCGTACCCCAGCCTGCGCGTGAGCCTCGCCATTCCTTCGTGGTCCGTGGGCAGCGCGCTCATGGGGCGATTGTCGACGATCTGTAGCCTGTTCTCCACGAACCGGAGAAAGACGTACGTCTCGGTCAGCGTCTCCGCCTCCGCGTCCGAGACGTGGCCGGCGGTCCGCAGCGCCTCGATCGCCTTGACCGTGTTCGGCGACCGAAGGTCGTCTTCTGGACCGGCGTGGCGCATCTGTAGTGCCTGGGCGAGGAACT
Source organism: uncultured bacterium (assembly GCA_964473525.1). GTDB lineage: Bacteria > Poribacteria > WGA-4E. The sequence goes on along the minus strand of CAYYPK010000014.1, from coordinate 47,948 downwards.
CAACGTCAACCAAGCCGCCGTGGCCGGACTTCAGGTTGTGCAGCCGGTCGCTCTCGCGCGCGGCTTTGTCCTCTTTGCGCGCGCGGACGTCGTAGATGGCCGCGGCGTCCTCCCGAGACAGTCCCTCGTCGTACGTGAACGCCGCGGCGATACGCATATACTGGGCCCCCACGTCCGGCGAGCCCGCGACGATGCGCGACTTGAGGGCAGCCTGGCGCTCCCACAGCTCGCCGTGGTCGCGGTAGTACGCCTCGTATCCGGCCAGCGTGAGGGCCATCGGCCCGCCGCGTCCGTAGGGTCGTAGGCGCATGTCGAGGTCGTACACGGCGCCGCCCAGGACCGGCTTCTTCCAGTGGTTCACCACGGACCGCACCATGCGCCGGTAGAAGTCGGCGTTGGAGACGCCCTGCGTGGTCTCACCGTCTTCGGAGAACACGACCTGCGCGTCCAGGTCGGAGCTGTAGTTGAGCTCGCGTCCGGCCAGCTTGCCTAGGCCTACGACAGCGTAACCCGCCGGGCGCCCGTCCGCCTGCATCGGCTCGCCATGCCGCTCGCACGCGTCCACGTAGAACTCGCCAAAGCACCGCTGCAAGATGGCCTCGGCGAGGATGCTCAGCTCCCGCGTGGTTGTCAGGACATCGCTCTCGCCGAGGATGTCGCGCGTGCCGATGCGGAGGAGCGCCTCGTGCCGGTACCGCTGCACGTGGCGCAGGAGCGCGTCCAGGCCCGGCTCCGACGCGTGGCCCATCGCCGCGAGGCAGGAGGCCACCGACTCGGCTCGCTCCGTTACGCCCGGCCCATACACGAGCGCCTCGTACGCCAGAGGATCTCGGGCGAGGATGTCGCCGAGGAACCTGCTTGTGCCCAGGATGCGCACGACCAGCTCGCGGATGCGTGGCTCCTCGCGCAGCACCGGGTATATCTGCGCCCGGGCCCCGGAAGCGGACAGGAAGCGGTCCAGCTGAGAGAGCGCGAGGCCGGGGTCCGGCGTGGCGGAGATGTCCTGCAATAGCGGCTCCGCGAACCTGACGAACATGCGGCGCACGCGCGGCGTGTAGCGAACGCGGTCCGACCCGCTTGCCAGTTCGCGCAGCATGCGGTGGGCGGTGGCCGCGTCGTCGAGCCCATAGCCACCAAGCAGGGAGGCCGACTCATCGGACGGCTTGGGCTCGGAGAGTAGTGTGTTCATCCTCCACGAGAACGCCGCCTCGTCCGAAGTGAAGAGCCTGTTGAACGCGTCTCGGATCGCCCGCTGGTTGGCGCGGAATTCGTCGCGGAACGCCTCGCCCGCGGCCCCTTCGTACCTCAAGCGTCGCGCGAGCCGCTCCCACTCGTCAGGCTCGTCGGGGGCGTGGTAGACCTGGCGATCCGACACGAGTTGCACGCAGTTCTCCACACGCCGCATGTACCGGTACGCGTCCCTGACCGTGTCGGCCTCGTCGGCCGGGAGGACGCCCGCGGCCGCCAGGGCGTCCAGAGCCGCGACCGTGCCGGCCGCTCTGGCGGCGGGTAGGCGCGACCCGTGCAGAAGCTGCAGCGCCTGAACGACGAACTCCGAGTCGCGGATGCCTCCCGGGCCGAGCTTAATGTGGAGCGTCGCATCCCCGTCCCTTGCGATGCGGCGTTCTATCGAGGCCTTGGTCCAGCGAATCTCGTCCAGCGTCTCCTCTACCTGCGTTCTGTCGAGCGCGGATGGGTAGACGAACGGCCGCACCATGGCCAGGAAGGCCGCGCCCAACTCCTCGTCCCCCGCGATGTGGCGGGCCTTTATGAGCGCCTGACGCTCCAAAAGCTCGCCCCAAGTCTCGTAGTACGCCTCGTAACTGTCGAGAGACCGCGCGAGCGCGCCCGTGGCTCCCTGCGGTCGAAGGCGGAAGTCAACGCGGAAGACGTACCCGTCCTGCGTCTGCTTGGCGATGGCGTCGGTCAGGCTCTCGGCGAGGCGTTGGAAGTAGGTCTGGTTGTCGATGCCGCCATCCGTCGTGCCGTCTTCGCTGTACACGCACAGCACATCGACGTCGGAGGAGAAGTTCAGCTCCTCGCCCCCAAGCTTGCCCATGCCGATGACCGACGTCGTGGCCTCGGAGCCGTCCTCATTCCGCGGCGCGCCGTATCTCCCAGTCAGCTCGGGACGGATGGCGTCGAGGGCGACCTCGAAGGCGGCGTCGGCTACGTACGCCATTTCCCGCGTGACGTCGTCCACGCGCGCGCCACGGACGAGGTCGCGCACGCCGATCCTCAGCGTCTCACGCCGCTTGAACCTGCGCAGCGCCGCGAGCTTCGCGTCGGTCGTGGTGACGGTAGCCGCCCACTCGCGCAACTCCGCCACCATGTCGTCCCGGCTCCTGGGCGCGTCCAGGGCGCCCGTCTCCAGCAGCCAAGACAGGTACTCTGGATGGCGGGTAAGGATCGACGACAGGTACTCGCTGGATCCCAGGATGAAGAGGAGGTCGTCGAGGAGATGGGGAACCGTGCGCAGCGTGCCGAGGAACGTGTGCGGATCGACACGCGCGCGGCAGTACGCGTGGAACCTCGTCAGTGCGTGATCCGGGTCGGGCGACTGGCGCGCGGCAGCCAGGAGGTCTGGCAGCAGATCCGCGAGCGCCTCGCGCGAGGCCTGCATGGCCGCTAAGGCGCCGATGACGCTGTCGGCCGCGGCCGGATCTCGGAACCCGAAGGGCGTCAGCAGCCCTCGCACCTCCTCGGGCGGCAGGTCGCGCGCTGCCAGGACGAGGCGCCGAACGTCGGACGCGTGCGCGCTTGGAGGCATCCGTTCCCTCGCGGTTGGGGCGGGGTACGGAATCTAGCACGCGCGGGCGCGGGAAGGCAATCTCGGTGTAGAGGCGCTGGTCCAGGGGCCGATCCTGCATTGAGCGCCTGGGCGTGCGGTCACATGGGCCTGGCGCCGCCTGACACGCCGCGAACGCTACTCGACCAGACCGTGCGGCGTTGTCGGCGCGGGTGCGGCGAACGTTAAGTATTTGACCTCTCGGGTGAGTTCGGCTATCGTCCTTCTCAACCGTCGTAACCGTCACGACGCTTGGGAGTACAGAATAAGTGTGGACTTTCGCCGAATATCTACGATACTCAAGACTTGCGCAAAACCTTACTATGGAGGTTGTCGCCGCGCGTCTCGGCGTCAGTCCTCAGTTCATCAGCCTGCTGGAGAACGCGCGCCGTCACCCCTCCGGCGGGCTGGTCGCAAGGGCAGCGGAGCTCTTCGCCGACGACCCACATTACGTAGCGTTCCTCGCGCAACGCATGCCCATTGAGCAGAAGCGCGCCCTAGCGGAAAGCCCAACGGCGCCGGACTACATCCCCCGCGAGCTGCGCGCGCGCGTCTGGTCGGTGGATGGCGAGGAGGCGCTGCTGCGCCAACTGCTGCTCCCGGTGGGTTGGCTCCCGCCAGAGCGCGACGCACCGTACTACGGCGCCCCTTCTGACGACGTGGCGCCCGGGGACCAGAGCCCAGCGCGGGCTATCATCGCCCGCATCACGGCGGAAGGCTCCTCGTTCTCCCCGAAGGCCCGCGCGTGGGCGGCTTTCCACGCCGCCTATCTGACGCGCCTGACCAGGGGACGCGAAGCGGCGCTACCCGCGTGGGAGGCGCTCGCGTCAGACTTGGACGCGGACACGTCGCGCCCCTATGGCCCAACCATCCGCCGCTTCGTGGCGATGCAGCAGGCATCCGCGCTGCATGAGCTAGGCCGGGCTGCCGAGGCGGAGGCGCACGCGGCGCGCGCCGTCGGCTACGCGGCTGACGCCGACGACCCCGACGCCGCGGCGTGCGCGGCGTTCACCATCGCCGCCATCCGGGCCTCGGCTGGCGACATCCTCGGCGCCGCCGTGGCGCTCGAAGAGGCCGTTGGGCGCACGGGACTGTCGTCGGAGGGGAGGGCGCGGTCTCTGGCCACGCTGGCCACCGCGCTGGGCGACACCCACGAGTACGTCAGAGCGCGCGACGTGGCGGAACGGGCGGCTCCGCTCCTTCGCACGACATCCCTGGATCTACCGACCCCGGAGCGATCCGCCATGCTCCTCGCCACGCAGGCCGTAGGCGCCGAGGCGTTCGCGGAGCAGGGCGACCTGGACACCGCGGATGTGTGGCTCAACCGCGCACGCTCCCTTCGACCTCGCGCGACGGCGGACGCCGCAACCGACATGCGGTTAACGGTCGCGGCGAGTCTGCTGTTCATCAAGCGGCGCCGACCCGGGATGGCAAGGAGGCGCGTAGCTGAGTTGCTCGCCGATGGCGACGCCACGACGCACGACTCCCGGCGCGCACTGCGAATCGAAGGCATCGCGGCGATGCGGGCCGGCGATTACCCCGCGGCCCACGCTGCAGCGACGCGGGTGCTAGACGGCCCGACGACGGGCGTGGCTATCCAGGACATCGCAGCCGCCGGCTGGGCGCTTCTCACCCGTTGCGAGGCGTACCTCCTCGAGGGCGCCGCATCCGACGCGGCAGCGGCGCTCAGCGACCTCAACGGGAGGGTGGCGGCCGCGTGCGCTGGCGCGCCGGCGATCCAGGACGCTGCAGCCCTCGTGGGCCTGCGCGCCGACATGGCGACGTTGGCGACACGCCTCGACGGCGGATGAGGGGCCGGCGCCGGGGCCTTGCCAGCCGCGCCGATTTCAGTAGACTTATATGCACACGTTACGACATCACCGTGTCGTGTCCCACGCGACACCACAGAATGAACGTGGCCGATCTTAGGGAGTCAGGTGGGAGAACTTGACACGCATCCGTCGAGCGGCGGCCCCGCTCGCGCGTCACGAGGTTGCACCTACATCATTAGGCACATGCGATGATCAGAGTGACAGGTCTGAGCAAGGCGTACGGTTCTGTACAGGCCCTGCGAGAGGTCAGCTTCGGTATCAGCGAGGGTGAGATCGTCGGTCTGCTGGGCCCCAACGGGGCAGGCAAGACGACGATCATCAAGATCCTCACCGGCTATCTGCAGCCGGACGATGGCACGGCGCTCGTGAACGGCCTCGATGTGCTAACGGACACGCTCGCCGTCCAGGAGCGGATCGGCTACCTCCCTGAGAACGCCCCGCTCTACCCAGAGCTGTCCGTGCAGAACTACCTCGCCATGGTCGCGGAGCTCCGACGCGTTCCGCCCGACGAACGACGCGCGAGGATCTCCGACGCCGTACGTTCGGCGGGGCTGCAGGAACACCTGACGAGACCCATTGGCCAACTGAGTAAGGGGTTCCGGCAACGCGTGTGCCTGGCGCAAGCCATACTCCACCGGCCCAGGCTGCTTATCCTGGATGAGCCAACCGTTGGGCTCGACCCCACGCAGATCGTCGAGATACGGAATCTCATTCGCAGGCTGTCCGAGCACAGCACGATCTTGTTCTCCACGCACATCCTCCCGGAGGTCGAGGCGCTGTGCGACCGTGCGATCATCCTGATGAACGGCGAAGTCAGGGCCGACGCGCGCCTCGCGGAGCTCGCCGGGACGTCCGACGCGGTCCTGGTGCTGGAGGAAGCCGCGAACGGGGCCGAGGGAGCGTTGCGTGGTATCGAGGGCGCGTCGGAGGTAAACGCCACGTCAGCGGATGGGCAAGCGACCTACCGCATTGAGGGTGACGAGGGCGCCGACCTATGTCCCGCCATCTACCGTCTAGCGGCGGAGAACGACTGGCCCCTTAGGGAGTTGCGCCGAGACACGCGCACGCTGGAGACCGTATTCAACGAGTTAGCCACCGCGCCCGGGGAGGCCCGGCAGTGAAGCAGACCTTAGCGATCACCCGCAAGGAAGTTGGCAGTTACTTCGGTTCGCCGCTGGCGTTCATCTTCCTCGGCGTCTTTCTCGCCAGCACGCTGTTCCTCTTCTTCTGGTTCGAGACGTTCTTCGCCCGAGGCGTCGCGGACGTGCGGCCTCTGTTCCGCTGGCTGCCGCTCCTGACCGTCTTCCTCGTCGCGGCGCTAACCATGCGACAGTGGAGCGAGGAACAGAACAGCGGGACGCTGGAGGTGCTGCTGACACTGCCAGTGAATTCCGCGCAACTCGTGCTGGGCAAGTTCCTCGCGGTGATGGCGCTCATCGGCGTCGCCTTTGCCCTGACGCTTCCGCTACCGATTACAGTTGCGTTCCTTGGCGACCTCGACACGGGCCCCGTCGTCGGGGGGTACCTCGCGGCAGCGCTGCTGGCGGCGGCATACGCGGCTATCGGCCTGTTCCTGTCGTCGCGGACGAGCAACCAGATCGTCGCGCTCATCTCGACGGCGCTCGTCGGGGGTGTCTTCTACCTCGTCGGCACGCGGGGTGTGACGGACTTCGTCGGCCCCGCGGTCGGCTCGGTGTTCCGCGCCATCGGCACGGGCAGCCGCTTCGAGAGCATTGAGCGCGGCGTCGTCGACGTGCGCGACCTGGTGTATTACGGGTCGGTGACGGCGCTCTTCCTGCTCCTCAACGCCCTGTCGCTGGACATGAAGCGTTGGAGCGCCGGCCCCCGCACCCGACGCTACCGCGCGGCGGCGAAGATCGGCGTCGCCCTCGCGGCGCTGAACCTCGTTCTGCTCAACCTCTGGCTCCATCCGCTCTACGGGCTGCGCGCGGACCTCACCGAGCAGGGGGAATACAGCCTTTCGGACGCCACGCGCGAGCTGACTGGGAATCTGCCCGAGCCGCTCGAAATCCGCGCCTACATGAGCGACAAGACACACCCCCTGCTCGAGCCGCTGAAGCCGCAGATCGCGGACATGCTCAAGGAATACGAGATCCACTCAAAGGGTCTCATCACCACGCAGGTGGTCGATCCAGCGACCGACCCCGACATCGAGGAGGAGGCGACGCAGACGTATGGCATCCGAGCCACCCAGTTCCTCAACGAGGGTCGGTACGAGTCCTCGGTGCTGAATTCCTACTTCGACATTCTGGTCCGCTACGGAGACCAGCACACGCTCGTCGGTTTCCAGGACATGATCGAGATCGAGCGGCGGCGAGATGGGTCGATGGACATCCGGCTACGCAACCTCGAATACGACCTGACGCGAGCGATCAAGAAGGTCGTCTACGGCTTCCAGAGCGTAGACGCGGTGCTCGCCGCGCTGGAGTCGCCCGCCACGTTCACCCTCTTCGTGACACCCGAGACGCTGCCACCAACCCTGGAGGAAGCGCCGAAGACAATCACGACCGTGGCGGAGGAAATCGCCGGCAAGTCCGGCGGCAAGTTCCGCTTCCGAGTGGTCAACCCCGACGACCCGCAGAGCGGCGTGACGCGAGAGTCCGTCTTCACGCAATACGGCCTGCGCGCGATACCTACGGCGCTCTTCTCAACGGAGAGCTACTACCTCGGTATGGCGCTGGAGGTTGGCGCACAGCGACAGGCGTTCTACTCGCCGGGAGACTTGACGGAGGCGTCCGTGCGGACGGCCGTCGAGTCGTCGCTGAAGCGGACTTCGACGGGATTCCTAAAGGTCGTTGGCATCTGGAAGCCGCCGAACACGCCGAAGCCCGGGCCGTTCGGGCAACCACAGCAACCGTTCGCGACGTTCGACATGATCGCCCAGCAGCTGCGCTCCGATTACACTGTCCGCGAGGTGGACCTCGCAAGCGGCCAGGTCGACGCTGACGTCGACGTTCTGCTCGTGCTCGCTCCGCAGGAGCTGGACGACAAGAAGCGCTTCGCCATCGACCAGTTCCTGATGCGCGGCGGCTCGGTGGTCGCTGCGGCGGGCAACTACACCGTCGAGCCGGAGCCGTTCACGGGGTCGCTGAGCATCAACGCCGTCAGTGGCGGCATCCGGGACATGCTGGCGAGTTACGGCATAGACATCGCCGAGTCACTCGTCATGGACCCGCAGAACGAGCCGTTCCCGCTGACCGTAACGCGGGACATGGGCGGGTTCCAGGTGCGCGACATTCAGCGCGTCAACTACCCGTACTTCGTCGACGTTCGGCAGGACGGCATGGACAAGGCCAATCCTGTCACGGCGAATCTGCCTACAAGCACGGTCTACTGGGCCTCGCCCATCGAACTGGACGCTGCAAAGAACGCCGCACGGGAGACCGGCGTGCTCCTCCACTCGTCGCCCGCGGCGTGGACGACCACCGACACTGCGGCCCAGCCAGACTTCAACCTCTACCCGGAAGTCGGCTTCCACGTAGGAACGGACAAAGCCGAGCACGCTCTGGCGGTCGCGCTGAAGGGCTCATTCGAGAGCTACTTCAAGGACAAGCCGTCGCCGTTTCTTGAGGACGACACGACGCCACCAGACCCCGCGGATCCCGGCGCCGAACCGGAGGCGCCGACGCCCGTCGGTGTCTTGGAGTCGTCGCCTGACTCCTCGCGACTTGTGGTCATCAGCAGCGCGGAGTTCGCGAACGACCCAATCCTCCGTCTGTCTTCCGTGGGATCCCGCGACCGGTACCTCAACAACCTACAGTTTCTCCAGAACGCCATCGACTGGTCGGTCGAGGATGTGGAGCTCCTCAGCATACGGTCGCGCGGTACCCACGCGCGCGTCCTCGACCCCATGGACGAAGGGTCGCAGAGATTCTGGGAGATTCTGAACTACGCCATCGCGCTGGCCGCGCTCGGGGCGATAGGCGCCGTCTGGTTCCTGCGCAGGCGGCATGAGAAGCCCATGATCCTCACCCCCGACGAGGGGAGCGCTACCTGATGAAGTCACGACGCAACCAGATACTCGCTGGAGCGGCGATTCTACAGGCGGTCGTCGCCGCAATCGTCCTGTGGCCTCGCTCGAACGCCGGCGCGGCCACCGCAGAGCCGCTGCTACCCAATCTCGCCAGCGGGCTCTCGGGCTTCACGATCACGAACGCGGACGACGAATCCCTGTCGCTGGCGAAGGACGGAGGCACGTGGGTGCTCCCTGACGCCGACAACTACCCTGCCGATGCCGAGAAGGTGACGGAGCTCATCGACAAGCTCGCAGACGTGACGCGCGCCCGGCTGGCGACGAGAACCGACGGTAGCCACCGCCGACTCAAAGTGCATCCCGACGAGTTCGAGCGGCGGTTGGATATGAAGCTCGATGGCGACACCGCGCTCTACGTGGGATCGTCCGTTGGAGCGCGATCAGCGCACGTGCGTCTTGACGGCGCCGACGAGGTCTACCTGGCGAGCGACCTGTCCAGTTGGCAGATGAGCCCCACCGAGAACTCGTGGATCGACACCGTGTATCTGACCATCGAGAAGGACGACATCACCCACGTCCTGCTGCGCAACGACAGCGGGGCCATGGAGTTCGACAAGGACGCAGAGGCTGGGTGGTCTCTCGTAGGGATCGCTGACGACGAGGAGTTCGACGAGGCGAAGCTTACCACGCTCATCAACCGCGTCTCGTCGCTGCGCATGTCGAAGCCGCTTGGGCGCGAGGAGAAGTCCGAGTACGGTCTCGCACAGCCGGCGGCGGCGCTCACGGTGACAACGAAGGTCGGCGAAGACGGCGAGAACACGTACACCCTGAAGGTCGGCGCCCGGTCCTCAGACGAGGACGACTTCGTCGTCCGCTCGTCGGAGTCCATGTACCACGTCGAGGTGTCGAAGTGGACCGCCGAGGACTTCACGACCCGCAAGCGTGAGGACTTCATCAAGGCGCCGCCGGAGACGCCTTAGGGGTGTCTCAGGGCTCCCCACGTCGTCGCCAGCGCGGGGACAGGCGACGACGTCAGCAACACGTCAGGCCGCATCAGCGCCCGTATCTCATGAGGCGCCAGCGCGCGGGAGTACATCCGCAGTTCGTCCACGTACACCAGGCCGTCGCCGCGTGAGTAAACGTCGATCGTGATCTCGGAAGCCGGTGGCCGCCGGCCCCAGTCTGACGCGGGGTCGCCGTCGACGTCCGCGCGCGCGGCCTCCTCGCCGTCGAGATAGACGAGCGCGAGGTCGGAGGCCGGGTTATACACGGCCGCGTAGTGGAACCAGCCGTTGGTCACCGCCATCTCGACGCCCTTGAGGAACGCCAGGGCCTCCCCGTCGTCCTGAAGGGCGAGCCAGCCCACCGATTGGGTCGGAGCGCCGGGGCCTTCGTGACGGGTTATGCGTGCCTCGACCACTGAGCTGTTTGCACTACCAACGGTGATCGGCCGAACCCAACCTTCACCCGTTAAGCGCGCCCAGACAGCTATCGTCAGCCCTTCGCCGCGTTCATACACGGGCTCCCCGTCCGTCAGGACGGAGCCGATGCCGGCCCACGAGCACTCGAGCGCGCGCCCCATACGGCCTCGCGCGAGCTTGAGATCCCAGCCCAAGTTGCCAATCTCAACGTCGAAACCGTTCGGCGACCGGTCGTGGAACATCCACGATCTGTGGTCCCAGAACGGCTCGTACGAGTCGAAGTCGACGTAGATCTGCAGGTCAGGATCCGGGGCCGCGTGTATGGCCGCCGCGCACAGGTAGAGCGCGGCGGCAAGCACTCTAGCAGCGAGCGTCATCGTGGGCCGGCATCCGCGCATCAGAGTTCCTCTCCGGTCGGCCCTGGTTCGTGGCGTCCCCGCCCCGCCTCGGCGGGCACGCAGTATACCACCCAGTCGGGAGCTACGCCCAAGGCGGCGGGTCGAACGTTGCAGACTCCTCGCCTGGATTCTACACTACGAATTGTCCCCGAGACCGCTCCGAGGCCGAAGGAGACAGGACGCATGCCGCACACGCTGCGAGGGCACGGTCGCCGTGTCGCCGCGCGGAGCTCCGTGCGCGCGCTGGGCGTGGCCGTGGCTCTGCGCGCGTTGGCGGCGTGTATGGCGGCCGGCGCCGCGCCCGCGGCGTCCACGGTGGTGTACGCCTACTACGACTGGCACTCGCCATCCGAGCAGAGCATCACAACGATGGGCCTCGGTGGGGGTACGACCCGTGAGCTGGTGGCAGGAGAGGGGCTCCGCCGATCGCCGTCGTGGTCCCGCGACGGCCGGCGCATCGCTTACGTCGCCGCCGGCGCCCTCGGCGACCCTACCACGATCGTCATCATGGCCAGCGACGGGCGCGATTCGCAGGCGATCCCGCTCGACAATGTTGAGAACGTGTACCACGCCGACTGGTCGCCAGATGGCGGCAAGCTCGTGTTCATCGCGCACGAGCCCGGCCAAGACAGCGGCGGGCGGCTGAGCCTCTACTCCATCACCGTCGCTACGGGGGTCGTCACACGCCTCACGGACGGCGCGGCGGACACGCACCCGTCGTGGTCGCCCGACGGCGAGTGGATTGTGTTCGGTTCAGGAGGCCACTTGGACGTCATTGATGCCGATGGCGGCCAGCGGCGGCGGATAAGGCCTGGTCGCGTGCGGTTCGTCCCAGCGTGGTCGCCTGACGGATCCACGATCGCCTACATACGCGGCGACCACGATATTCGCCGCGTGAGCCCTGACGGAGACGAGCGGGAAACAGTAGCCGTGTTCCCAGAGGCGCGGTTGGGAGACCTGTCATGGTATCCGACTGGCAACGCCCTGCTCTTCACGAGCACGGTCGGGGGCGTCCGACGGATTTCCCGCGTGGACATCGACGGCTCGAATGTCCGCACGATCGCGGAGACGAGGGAGGGGCGTTTCGGCAGGCCGCGTCTGTTCATCCCAACGCTTGGCGGGAGGAGGCGCTGGCTGGAGCCACACCTCTGGGGCGGCGTGAAGCAGTCGGTGGTGGCCCGCTAACTCCGGGGTGGCGCATCGCTACCACCCGTACTTCTCTGGCCCCCAAGGGCGTCGCACGAGTTCCTGCTTGGCAAGCACAAGCTCCTTGGAGGGCAAGTCGTCGTACAGGATGACTCCCGGCCCCACGCACGAATACGAGCCGATCTTCACTCCCGGCATGAGGATGGCGTTGACGCCGGTGCGGGTGAAGTCTCCCATGTACGTCGCATTGGCGCCGGACACGGGTCGCTCCGTCCGCCCACCGATGTTGTGCGGCGCGTCGCCGTCGTCAAACCGCAGCGTGCCGCACACGGTAGCCGCGCCGATGTCGGTCGCTTCGCCGAACACGCCCGACATCTCGCAGTAGTGATACAGGTACACCTTGTCGAACAGCACCCCGCCGAACTCCGCGCCGTGCCCAACGATGCACCTGTTGCCGATGGATGACGACCCGCCAACGTCGCAGTAGTCGCTAATCCGGCAGCGGTCGCCGATGACGAAGCGGCCGTGCAGGTTGGCGCCGTTGGTGATGTCGCAGTTGGCGCCGATGACCGCGCCGCCGCTCAACACGACGCGTTTCCCGATCCGCGTGTTCGCGCCGACCATGATGTTCCCGCTGATGTCCGCGCCGTCGGAGATCTCCGCGCCGTCGGCGACGATGGTCTCCTCGATCTGGCTGCACAGGTGTTCCACCATGCGAGCGTTCGCTTGGAGGACGTGCCAGGGCTTGTCCATGTCGATGAGGAAGTCGGCCGCCTCCTGGGCGTAGACGTCCCGTCCGTCGTCCAGGAGCACCTGCATGGAGCCGGCCATGTCCGCCTCCGGCGGCGGCATGCCGCCGACATCGACGCGCGTGGCGAAGCCCGGGTTCCGCGTCAAGCAGTCGGCTGCTGAGGCCGCGAGGGCGTACACCCCCGCCAGTCGGTGCGATCCCCCGCGCGGGTGCCCCTTGACGTCCGTGAGCAGGCCGCCAGCCATGGATCCGCAGATCCAGTTGCCGGGGTCGTCGTTCCCCAGCGCGGCGAGGAGGGCGCCAGCTTCAGCGCCGCTGTCGGCGAAGCCTTCGAGGAACGCACGCAGCACGTCCGTGGTCGTCACGATGTCGCCATGCACTACGAGCGCGTCCTCGCCCGCGAATCGCTCCGCGTACGCGATTCTGGCGCCGGCGGCCCCTCCTTCGAGCTCTCGCTGATTCACGTATGTGACGCCCGGAAGATCCGCCGTCGCTCCCATCACCTGCTGAGCATGGTGACCCGTAACGACCGCGAGTTCAGCGACGCCCAGAGCCTGGAGCGACAGGCACGTCCGCCGAATCGCGGGCTCGTTCGCCACTGGGATCGCGCATTTCTGCCGGAACTCCCCGTACGGCCAGATCTTCCGCCCGGAGCCCGCTGCAAGGACGATTGCCCGTCGGATCATGCGCGCGTATCCCTCCGTCGCTGCTCGTCTGCCGTCGTGGACTCAGACGTCGTTGATGTACTCCCGGCGCACGCGCGCACCGACGCGCGTGAACACCTCGTACGGTATCGTCCCTGCCCAGGTGGCGATGTCCGCTGCTTCGACACGCTCGTCGCCGTCCGCGCCGATGAGTGTCGCCGCGCCGCCAGCGGCGACCCCGTCGATACCCGACACGTCACACACGACGCTGTCCATGCATATGGACCCCAGCACACGCGCCCGCTGCCCATGGATCAGCACATGCGCGGAGCCCGCCGCGGCGTACGGATAGCCGTCCGCGTAGCCTACGGACAGCGCCGCGATCGTCATCTCCCGCGGCGCCACGAACGTGCGCCCGTAGGACACACCCTCGCCCTTGCGCAGCCGTGCGACGCGGCTGATGGCGGCGCGCCAGGTGAGAGCCGGCGCCAGTTCCACCGTGCGCTTCGTGGCGTGCGACGGGTACGCGCCGTACAGTGCGATACCCACGCGCGCCGCGCCAAAGCCCAACCAGCCGTAGTTCAGTACGGCGCCGCTGTTCGACGTGTGCGTGAGGCCCGGGTCGACACCCACGTCGGCGGCGAACGTCGCCAGTCGGGCCGACTGCTCCCGGGTGAACGTGTCCCGCGGGTCGTCCGCGCAGGCGAGGTGCGTCCACACCCCCTCCAGACGTATGTGATCGCTGTCGCGGCCCCATCGCACCGCGCGCGCGGCGTCGTCGACGTCCATTCCATGCCGGTTCATGCCCGTGTTGAGCTCCACGTGCATCCGCGCCACGGCGCCGGCGTCGCGCGCCGCGTTCTCGGCGGCGCGGACGTCGTCGAGGCTGCCCGGCGCCACCCCGACGCCGAGCCCTACCGCGCGAGCCATGTCAGACCCGACCAACGGGTAAAGGCACAGCACCGGCGAAGCGCCAACGTGCGGCAGGATGTCCGCCGCCTCGGCCGGGTCCGCGACGGCGAACGCATCGGCGATTCCCCGCAGCGCGGCGGCCACCTGCGCGGCGCCGTGCCCATACGCGTTCGCCTTCACCACGGCGATGAGGGCAGCTCCGTCCAGGCGGCCCTTCATCGCAGCCGCGTTGCGTCTGACCGCCGCCAGGTCGATCTCCGCCCAGGTACGCATCCGCGCTCCAGACTTAGCCATGCGCCAGGTTGCGCCGGTACCCTAGCACACGGCGCACGGCCGCGAAACAGAACACCGTTGGCCGTGCCTCGCGGCGTCGGTACAATGCCCGCAGCCCAATCATCAGGAATCAAGCGTGCCTCCCCAGGAGCCATGCCATACACCCGTGATGCTGGCCGAGGTGCTGCGGCGCCTTCGCCCGCGGCCCGGTGGTCTGTACGTCGACGCGACGGCCGGCCTCGGCGGCCACTCGTCCGCCATTATCGAGGCGGCTGGCGGCGATGCGCGGCTGATTGCCGTTGATCGGGATCCGGGCGCCCTGGATCTCGCCAAGGCTCGTCTCGAACCGTATGGCGACGCGGTCACGCTCGTCGAGGCGAACTTCGCCGACCTTGACGCCGTCTTCGATGTCGTGGGCGAGAGAGACGCCGACGGCATCCTGATGGACATAGGGATGTCGTCATACCAAATAGAGCACTCTGGACGTGGGTTTTCGTTCACCCGCGATGAGCCCCTCGATATGCGCATGAATCCCGAAACAGAACCCACCGCTGCCCACGTTGTTAATAGGTACCGGGAAGAAGAGCTAGAGAACGTCATCCGCGAATACGGCGAGGAACGCTGGGCCCGCCGGATCGCGCGCGCCATCGTCGAGCAGCGCAAGGAACGGCCGCTCAACACGTCGCGACAGTTGGCGTCCCTCGTCGAGAAGGCGATCCCGGGCTCGGCGCGCGGGAGAAGGCATCCCGCGACCAGGACGTTCCAGGCGTTGCGTATATGCGTCAACGACGAGCTCGGCGCCCTGACGCGGGGGCTGGGTGTCGCCCTCGACCGGCTTCGCCCGGACGGCACGCTGTGTGTCATCTCCTTCCACTCGCTGGAAGACAGGATCGTGAAGCGCGCGTTCCGGGCCGCTGCTGCCGGAGACGGCGCGTACGAGTTGCTCACGAAGCGGCCCGTGACCGCGGAAGACGAAGTCCTCGACAACCCAAGGGCGCGCAGCGCGAAGCTGCGTGCGATACGGCGCGCCAACGAATGAGATGCAGATGACTCCCAGCACGGACACGCAGGCCCCACAGGCAGACCACACGTCGTCCCGTCGCTTCGCTCGGAGCCGCGCGTTCCTGCCGTTCCTCTTGCTAGCCGCCGCGCTGCCGGTGGGTCTCGCGCAGGCGTGGATGGCACACGAGCGTCGGTGCATCGCCTACGAGCTGTCCACGCTGGACGATCAGGCGGCCCTAGTGCGCGACGAAATCAGCCAGGCCCACATTGAGGTGGAGGGTCTCCGTTCGCCCACGCGCACCGATGCTGTTGCCGACGAGCTGGGGCTCGTGCGCGCGGCGAGTCCGCCGGTCGTCGTGGCCGGCGCGATGGACGCGCTGGCGGCGGCGCCATCGGCGGCGGCCGACACCGCGCCTGAGTGGTCCACCGCGCGCGTGGCCTCCGCATCCTTCTGGCCGTTCGGCGGAGATGGAAGTCTGACCCGGTGACCGAGCATCGCACCAACAAGCGCATGCGGTTTGTGATGCTGTGTGCGGCGTCGCTCTTCCTTGGACTCGTGGTGCGGCTCTTCCAGGTGCAGTGGGCGCGCAGTGACGACTTCGACGCCCGCAGCCGTCAGCAGCACACGGCCATCGCCGCGAGGGTGAAGCGCGGCAGCATCGTCGACCGCAACCATCAGGAGTTGGCGGTCAGCGAGAATGTCTACTCCCTGGTCGCCTACCCGCCGGTATACCGACAACTCGCCGAACGCGGATCCCCGGCGCGTGTCCATGAACGTAAGCGAGAGCTGGCCGGCATCATCGCCACTGAGCTGGGCCTCGACCGCGAAGCTGCCGTGCGCAAGCTCGACAGCCCGCGGGATTTCGAGTGGGTGCATCGCCGCATGGACCACGCCACGGCGAAGGCTCTCGACGACGCGCTCATGGCCGGAGGCTTCGGGTGGTGGCCTCACGGCGCTGTCGACTTGCGCGTCGAAGAACGTCGAGCGTACCCCAGTGGCGCGTTGGCCGCGCACGTCGTCGGGCACACGAACGTGGACGGCGAGGGCGTCACCGGCGTCGAGAGAACCTATCAGGGTCTGCTCGAGTCGCGTGACGTCAAGCGCGTGGGGCTCAAGGACGGCAAGGGCCGCGTCATCGACCCGGATGTCGTCGCCGAGGAAGCGCCAGACGCCGGCCTCGATGTGGTTCTGACCATCGACGAGACCGTGCAGCACGCTCTCGAGGTCGAGCTCGCGGAGCAATGCAAGCACCACGAAGCGGCGGGCGGCGTGGGTCTTGTGATGGACCCCACGACCGGCGAAATCTACGCCCTCGCCAACTACCCGACCTTCGACCTGAACAGCTACAACGATGTCGACGTGACGTCGGCGCAGCGGCGCAACCGCGCCATCTGGACGCCCTATGAGCCTGGTTCTGTGTTCAAGGTCATCACGTTGGCTTCGCTTCTGCACGCCGGGCGCGCGAAGCCCACAGATGTGTTCTATTGTGAGGAGGGGCTGTACAAGCCGCATCCCCGGATCAAGGCGATCCGCGACGTGCACCCTTACGGGGATCTTACCCTCGCCGAGGTCATAACGAACTCCAGCAACATCGGCGTGCTCAAGGCCGCCTCTCGGATGACTCAGGACGAGTTCCGAGGGTACGTGGAGGCGTTCGGGCTGGCGCGGCGCACCGAGGTCGACCTGCCGTTCGAGCGCACGGGCATGACTGCCGCGTTGTCCGCCCGCAGCGGCTACGCAATGTACTTCGCTCCCTGGGGTCAGGGCGTCTCCGTCACGCCCATCCAGATGCTCTCGGCGGTCAACGCCATCGCCAACGGCGGCGTTCCCACACGACCCCACGTCCGACTCGAGGCGGAAGAGGATCCCATGCCACGCATCATCAGCGAGGACGCGGCGAGGATGACGGTGGACGTCATGGTGTCCGTGGTCGAGGAAGGGTCGGGCAAGTCCGCGCGGTTGGACGGCATGCGCGTGGCGGGCAAGACGGGTACCTCGCAGAAGGTCGAGGAAGGCCGGAAGGGGTACAAGCCCGGGGCGTACATCAGCAGCTTCGTTGGGTTCTTCCCGGCGGACACGCCCAGATACTCGATGCTCATCGTCATCGACGAGCCCCAAGGCGCCTACTACGGCAGTCAGGTAGCCGCGCCGGTGTTCAAGCGCGTCGCCGAACGCATCATCCAGAACGAATCCATCACAGACCTGCGACAGTCGCTGTCCTACGCTGGCGACGGGATCTCCGCACATTGACCCTCCTCGAACTTGCTCGCGGGCTGACCGACGCCGCGATCCACGGCGACGCCGCCACCGAAATACTGTCTCTGCACGTGGATAGCCGGGCGGTCGGCCCCGGCGATGCCTTCGTGGCAATGCCCGGCGCGAACGTGGACGGTCACGACTACATCCCGGCCGCCGTCGCCGCGGGCGCGCGGGCCGTCGTAAGCGAGCGGGCCGTTGAACTCCCTGAGGGGCGCGCCAACCTCGTCGTGGAGGACGCGCGCGCCGCGGTCGCCACGCTCGCGAGGAACTTCTACGGCGACCCTTCACACCATCTGACGCTGGTAGGCATCACCGGCACCAACGGCAAGACCTCGACGGCGTACCTGGCGCAGAGGGTGCTGGAGGCCGGCGGCTATCCCTGCGCGCGTCTTGGCACTGTCGCGCACGAGATCGCCGGGACAGAGCTCCCGGCGGCCACGACGACGCCAGACGCGCTCGAGATGAACCGTCTGCTGCGCGCCGCGCTCGACGGCGGTCAGACCGCAGCGGTGGCGGAGGCGTCCTCGCACGCGCTGGTCGGAAGGCGCCTCGACGGCCTACGCCTCCAGATGGCCGCGTGGACGAACCTAACGCAGGACCACCTGGACTTCCACCACACGATGGAGGAGTACCGCGACGCCAAGCTCGCGGTCTTCGACCATCTGGCCCGCGACGGTGGCGTCGCCCTAAACGCCGACGACCCGTACTGTGACGACTTC
Source organism: uncultured bacterium (assembly GCA_964473525.1). Classification (GTDB taxonomy): domain Bacteria; phylum Poribacteria; class WGA-4E. The sequence goes on along the minus strand of CAYYPK010000014.1, from coordinate 29,808 downwards.
GTGGCGGCTGCGCGAGCGCGCGCGGGGGTCGAGGCCACGACGTACGGCGCGACAGAACGCGCGGACCTGCGCGCCGAGAACGTCCACGCCACCGCACGGGGCGCTACCTTCACGCTGGCGCGTGGCGACGAACGCACCCCTATCAGGCTCTCCCTGCTGGGGGCATACAACGTACACAACGCGCTCGCGGCGTTGGCGATTGGCCTTGCCCTCGGCATGGCGCCGGAGGCCGCGCGGGAGGGTGTTGAGTCCCTCGACACGGTGCCAGGCCGTTTCGAGCCGGTGGACGTGGGCCAGGATTTCACCGCCGCCGTGGACTACGCCCACACGCCCGACGCGCTGGCGCACCTCCTGGCCGCGGCGCGCGCCCTCGACCCAGGCCGTGTCATCAGCGTGTTTGGCTGCGGCGGCGACCGCGACCGTGGCAAGCGACCCATCATGGGGCGCATCGGCGCGACCATGAGCGATCTCGCGATCATCACGTCGGACAATCCCCGCAGCGAGGATCCCCACGCGATCCTGCGCGATGTCGTCGCGGGCGCTCCCGCGGATGCGAACACACGGACCATCGTCGACCGCGAAGAGGCCATCGCCGCCGCTGTCGCGGAAGCACGGGCTGGCGACATCGTCCTGATCGCTGGCAAGGGCCACGAGGACTACCAGATACTCGCGGATCGGCGTATCGACTTCGACGACCGCGAGGTGTTGCGGGACCACATCCGCGCAGCCACCCGATAGGGGCGCCGCAGTGCTGGACATGACGCTCGCCGACATCGCGACCGCCGTGTCCGGGCGCCTCATCAAGGGCGACCCCGCCACCACCATCGCGTCTGTGTCGACCGACTCGCGATCCATCGCCCCGGGCGACCTGTTCATTCCGCTCGTCGGCGAGAGCTTCGATGGTCACGACTATATCGCGTCGGCGGTCGCGTCTGGCGCGGCCGCGATCCTGACGGCGCACCCAATCGCGGCCGGCGAGCTCGGCGCCGTGCCTGCCGCCATCGAGGTCCGCGACACGCTGGACGGCCTACGCGGCCTCGCCGCGTGGACGCGCGCGCGCATCACTGGCCCCGTCGCCGCCGTCACGGGCTCGAACGGCAAGACGTCCACGAAGGAGCTCATGGCAGCGGTCTTGGGGCCGACGGCTCACAAGGCGCCCGAGAGCTTCAACAACGCGATAGGCGTGGCACTGACGCTGCTCGGCGTCCAGGAAGCGGCGGCGCCCGTCGCCCTCGAGATGGGCACGAACCACTTCGGAGAGATAGCCGACCTCGTGGACCACGCGCGGCCCGACATAGGCGTGTTCCTCAACGCGGCCGCCGTCCACACGGAGTTCCTCGAGGACGCCGACGGAGTCGCGCGTGAGAAGCGGGCGCTGCCTACGCGCGCCGCCGACGCCGTCCTCAACCTTGACGACCCCCGCGTCATGGCGTGCGCGGACGCGTGCGCGCGGGTTACCACCTTCGGCCTCGCGCGCGAAGCCGACGTACGCGCGACGAAGGTCGCGGTCGGCGCCACAGGGGCGGCGGCGTTCACGCTCCACATCTCAGGGCGCGAGGCGGGCGATGTCACGCTGCGCACGGTCGGACGCCATCAGGTGTCGAACGCTCTGGCGGCCGCCGCGGTGGGCCACTTGACCGGCGTGGCGCCGGCCGACATCGTGACCAGACTCGCAGCCGCAGAGGGCGCGAAGATGCGGATGCAGGTGGACTGCGTCAGCGGGGTCACGATCGTGAACGACGCGTACAACGCCAACCCCGCGTCCGTCGCCGCCGCGTTCGACACCTTCCGCAGCATGCCAGTCGACGGAACTCGCTGGGTGCTGCTGGGAGACATGCTGGAACTCGGGCCGATCGCCGAGGAGGCACACCGGGCGGCCGCCAAGCAGGTCGCCCCAGACTGGTGCGAAGGGTTCATCCCGTTCGGCGCGTACGCCGAGGCCATGGCCCAGTCGGCGGGGTCGGGCGCGGAGGGCGCGCGTGTCCCGATTATCCTGCGCTGCGCGACTGAAACGGACGTGGTGCACGCGCTGGCGTCACAGCTCCGGCCCGGCGACGCGCTCCTGGTAAAGGGGTCGCGGGGAGCCCGCCTGGAGACCGTCATCGACGCCTACCGAGCGTCGGCGCCCTCCTCCATGGACGCAGCAGACTAGGCGGCCAGGCATGCTATACCACCTTCTCGCCGAACGGCTGCAGGAATACTTCTCGCCGCTGCGGATGTTCCAGGCGATTACATTCCGCGCGATATACGCGACGGTGCTCGCCTTCCTGACGAGCATCTTGCTCGGGCCGTGGATGATCCGTCGCTTACAGGAGCTCAGGCTCGGCCAGCAGGTGCGCCGCGAGGGTTTGCAGTCTCACCTCGCCAAGCAGGGCACGCCGACCATGGGCGGCCTCCTCATCATAGCGGCCTGGCTCGTCAATACGTTGCTGTGGGCACGCCTCGACAACCCGCTCATCTGGGCGGCTGTATTCGCCGCGCTCTGGTACGGAATAATCGGGTTCATCGACGACTGGCAGAAGATCAGGCAGCAGAGGTCGCTCGGACTGACGGCCCGACAGAAGATCGCGCTGCAGGTCGTGGGCGCCGCTGGCATCGGATACTACCTCAGCGTGTACGGAGGCGGCGAGACGCTGCCCGCCACGGCGCTGGTCTTCCCATTCCTCAAGGGGATTCATCCGGCGCTGCCGACGTGGGGATATGTCGCGTTCGTCGTCGTGGTCATAGTCGGCTCCGCCAACGCCGTCAACCTGACCGACGGGCAGGACGGCCTCGCGATCACGTGCGTGTCGTTCGTCGGCGGGACGCTCGCTGTGCTGGCATACGTGACGAGTCACGCAGTGGCCGCCGGCTATCTCGGCATACCCCACATGCCCATGAGTGGCGAACTTACCGTGTTCTGCACCGCGCTGGTGGGAGCCGGGCTGGGGTTCCTGTGGTGGAACGCCTACCCAGCGGACGTGTTCATGGGCGACACGGGGTCCATGGCATTGGGCGGCGCAATTGGCGCGGTGGCCCTCGCGATCAAGCAGGAGCTGCTGCTACCCATCCTGGGCGGCATATTCGTCGCGGAGGCGGTGTCGGTCATGCTACAGGTCGGGTACTACCGACGTTCCGGGAAGCGCCTCTTCCGAATGGCGCCTCTACACCACCACTTCGAGAAGGGCGGCATGCCCGAACCGAAGGTGACGGTGCGCTTCTGGATCGTCGCCGCGGTCCTCATGCTCGTGGCCATCAGCACGCTCAAGGTGAGATAGAGACACATGCAGCGCGAGGCGCCCGCTGGTGAATTCGCCGGACGCACCGCCGTCGTCGTCGGGCTAGGCCCGCTGAGCGGTGTCGCCGCCGCCAAAGCGCTCGCCGCGCGAGGCGCGCGCGTTATCGTGAACGACGCCCGAGACGCCGACGCCCTGACAGATCAGATCACGACGCTGAAGGCCGACCAGAGCTCCGACGCCTACGAGTTCGCGCTCGGGTCCCACCCCACGTCTCTCGCGCGCCGCGCCGACCTGATGGTGCTATCGCCGGGCGTACCGTACGACCTGCCCATGCTGCGCGCCGCGCGGGAGGAAGGCGTTCCAACCGTTGGCGAGCTTGAGTTCGCGTGGCGACTGGGCGAGGCGCGCGTGATCGCGGTCACCGGCACAAAGGGCAAGTCCACGACAACAACGCTCATCGGAGCCATGCTTGACGGGTTCCCTGACGCCGGAAGCGTGACCGTCGGCGGGAATATCGGACTGCCCCTCACCGAAATCACGCCCCGCCTCACACGCGCGGACTCGCTGGTGGCCGAGGTGAGTAGCTTCCAGCTCGAGAGCGTCGTGGACTTCCGCCCCGATGTCGCCGTCGTCCTCAACATATCGCCCGACCACCTGGACCGCCATGGGACGATGGACGCGTACACCGCGGCGAAGATGCGGGTCGTCGAGAACCAGACCGCGGACGACCTGCTTGTCGTCAACGCGGACGACCCGGCGACGGAGGCGTTCGCGCGGGCAACGTCCGCTCGGGTTGCGCGGTTTTCACTGCAACGACCTGTCCCCTTTGGCGCGTTCCTAGAGGGGCGCTCTATCGTCTGGGCGCGGAACGGATCGCCCGCGACAGTGTGTCGCGCGGAGTCAGTGCGGGTACCGGGTCGACACAATCTGGCGAACGCGCTGGCGGCCACGACGGTCGCCCGGGCGTTGGGCGTTCCCGAGGAGCGTATCGAAGTCGCGCTCACCGGGTTCCACGGTCTGGACCACGCGTACGAAGTCGTCGCTGACGTGAACGGCGTGACGTACGTCGACGACTCCAAGGCGACAAACCTGGCGGCGGTGAAGGCCGCCGTCGAAGCCGCCTGCGCGTCCACTGGTCGGGTCGTCCTGATCCTGGGCGGCGTCGACAAGGGGAATCGTTACGAGGAGCTGCTGCCCACGCTGCGGAGCCACGTGACTCACGCCATCCTGTTGGGGCCGGATGTCGACAGGCTTGTCACCGCCCTGACTGGCGTCGTGCCGTTCACGCGGGCGGGGGATATGGACGAAGCGGTGGCTCAGGCGGCCGAGGTCGCGACGAACGGCGTCGTGCTCATGTCACCAGGTCACGCGAGCTTTGACCTCTACACGAACTGGAAAGAGCGCGGTCATGCGTTCCAGCGCGCCGTACGCAGTCTCGGGCCCGCCGATGGCGCCACCGCGGTCTAAGCACGCGGAGCAGCGGGCGGCATCGACGCGGCGGGTCGTGGGGCGCCCCGATCCCGTTCTGCTCTTCGGCGTGCTCGGCCTGCTCGTCGTGGGCATCGTGATGGTGTACAGCACAACCGCCGCCCTATCGCGCGACGGATGGGGAGGGAGCGCCCACTACCTCATCGTGCAGGCGACGGCGATGGCGCTGGGGTTGGTCGGCGCCGCCCTCGCGGCAACGGTCCGGCTAGAGGTGTACGCCCGCCATACCAAGCAGGCGGTCGCCGTCGCCTTCGTCATGATGTTCGCGGTGTACCTGCCGTTCATTGGCATGAACGTGAGCGGCTTCCGCCGTTGGCTCGACCTGGGTGTGTTCGCGTTCCAGCCGGTCGAGTTCGTCAAGCTGGCGCTCATCCTGTATGTGGCGAAGTTCCTCGCGAGCGACAGGCACAGCATTCGCTCGTTCTACAAGGGCGTTCTGCCCAATCTCCTCATCATGTTCGCGTTCGTGGGTCTGCTCATTCTGCAGCCCGATTTCGGCTCTGCCGTGCTGCTCTGCACCATCGTCTTCGCCATGCTGTTCGCGGGCGGCGCGCGGCTGTCGCACATGCTGCTGCTCGTCGTGACGGGAGGCGTCCCGGCGTACTACCTTGTCGTGGGTAGCGAGTACCGCCTTCAGCGCGTCCTGACGTACATCAAGTGGATCGGCGGCACCATGCCCGCGCCGGACGACAAGGGCTACCAGATATGGCAGTCCTACAACGCTCTGAGCAAGGGCGGCCTCGTCGGCGTGGGGCTCGGGGATAGCATCCACAAGCTGTTCTACCTGCCCGCGCCACACACGGACTTCGTCTTCACGGTGCTGGCCGAGGAGCTGGGCTTCTTCGGTGGAGCCGCCGTCATCGGCCTGTTCGTGGCGGTCGTCGTACGCGGGATGCAGACGGCGATGGCGGTCGAGGACCGGTTCGCGAAGATGCTCGCGTTCGGGGTGTCCACCGCGCTCGGGCTACAGGCCGTGGTGAACATCGCGATGGCGCTCGGCCTCCTGCCCACGAAGGGCTTCACGCTGCCCTTCCTGAGTTACGGGGGCTCGTCGCTCATGCTTTCGCTCGTGATGGCGGGCGCGCTCCTGAACGTGTCGCGGCTCGCGCCGGACACCCGCGCCGCGTAGGGGATGCCCATGGCACGGGCGCGTAGGGTTCTGTTCGCAGCGGGCGGATCTGGCGGCCACGTCTTTCCAGCAATCGCCGTCGCCGAGGAGTTGCGCCGCGCCGCGCCCAACGTCGACATCGCGTTCGTGGGAACGGCGAGCCGGTTGGAAGCGCGACTCGTGCCGGAGGCGGGCTTCCGTTTCGTCCCCGTGCAGTCTGCTGGTATACCGCGTCGACCCTCGCTACGACTCTTCCCCGCGCTCGCAAGGATCGGCTGGGGCGTCGCGCAGTGCTCGCTGCTCGTCGCTCGCGAGCGACCCTCCGTCGTGCTCGGCACCGGCGGCTTCGCTTCGGCTCCCCTGGTCGCGGCCGCAGCGGCGCTGCGCGTGCCTTCGCTCATCCACGACTCGAATGCGGTGCCAGGTCTGGCGAACAGGTGGCTCGGTAAGGTCGCCACGGAGGTGCACATCGCCTTCGAGCCCGCGCGCGCGTGGTTTGCTCCGTCGAAGGTGCGCCTTACCGGAAACCCACTACGGCGCGCGATCCTGTCGGCGCGCGATGCCCGCGCGACCCGGGCGCCGACGCCCGGCGCCCCGATGCTCGCGGTCGTCGGAGGGAGTCAGGGAGCGCGAAGCCTCAACGACGCCGTCCTGTCTTCTGCGACCGACATCGCCGCTGCCGGCGTGCGTATCCTCCACCAGACCGGAGCCGAAGACCACGCGCGCGTCCTCGCCACGTACAGGGAGCGCCTCGGCCCCGAGGCGGCAGGTGAAGATATCGCCGGGTGGGGAGGGAAAGGCCGAAACGCAACCGTCGTACCATTCGTCAACGAGATGGAGGCAGTGTACGCGGGCGCCGACTTGGTTCTTTGCCGGTCCGGCGCGATGACGGTGTCGGAGCTGACGTACTGCGGGACGCCATCCGTGCTGACGCCGCTGCCCTTCGCCCGGACAGACGAGCAGCGGCTTAACGCTCAGGCCGTTGCTGACGCTGGGGCCGCGGTGGTCATCGAGCAGACCGATCTGACGGAACAGGCCGTGCGAGACACCGTAATCCCACTGTTGCACGACGGCGAACAGCTGGCGGCGATGGAGCGCGCGTGCGCGGCAATCGCGACTCCAAACGCTACCAGGGATCTCGTCGCCGCGATCGTGGCGCATCTCTAGACGCGTCAGCACACGCGGCGGGGCACGCGGCGCGACCGTCACGAACGAACTCTCACGGCGGGCTGGCATGTTCGGGAAGACACGACATATCCACTTCGTGGGCATCGGCGGCGCCGGGATGTGCGGGATCGCCGAAATCCTGCTGAGCCATGGCTTCCACGTCTCCGGCTCCGACCGCGCGGCGGGCGAGAACACGCTACATCTCCAGGGCATCGGCGCAACCGTCTACATAGGACACGATGCGCTGAACCAAGACGGCGCCGATGTCGTTGTGGTCTCGTCGGCCGTGCCAGAGGACAATCCCGAGGTCATCGAGGCGCGCCGACGTAACGTACCCGTCATAGCACGCGCCGAGATGCTGGCCGAGCTCATGAAGCTCAAGTACAGCATCGCCATCGGCGGCACGCATGGAAAGACCACCACCACGGCCCTCATCGCCACCGTGCTTGAATGCGCCGACCTCGACCCCACCGTCATCGACGGGGGGCGACTTGTGCACCTAGGCAGCAACGCGCGCGCCGGGGCGAGTGAGTTCCTCGTCGCCGAGGCGGACGAGGCCTACGGGAGCATCAAGCGGTTCCACCCCACCGTCGCCGTGGTGACCTCCATCGACGAGGACCATCTCGACTACTACCGCGACCTGGATGACATCGGCCAGGTGTTCCTCGAGTTCGCGAACCGCGTGCCGTTCTTCGGCGTCAGCGTCCTATGCCTCGACCAGCCGAACGTGCAGGCTCTCATCCCGAAACTCGACAAGCGGTACGTGACCTACGGCGTTCACACCGACGCGGACATCTCGGCAACAGGTCTCACGTACGACGGCTCGACTTCCCGGTGCACGGTGCGTAGCCGAGGAGAGACGCTGGGAGACCTGACAGTGCCGCTGCCCGGCGAGCACAACGTGCTCAACGCGCTCGCCGCCGTGTGCGTCGGGCTGGAGCTAGACCTTGAGTTTGACACTATTGCAGATGCGCTCGCCGGCTTCCAGGGCGTGCATCGAAGATTCGAGGTCTTAGGCGAAAAGCGCGGCGTTTTGGTGGTTGACGACTACGCGCACAATCCTGCAAAATTGAAGGCGGCGTTCGCGGGGGCGCGAACCGGTTTCCCAAACCGGCGGCTCGTCGCCGTTTTCCAGCCACATCGATATCATCGCGTCAAGTCCCTCGCAGACGAGTTCTCCCGGTCGTTTTGTCAGACCGACGTACTCTTCGTGACACCGATATACGGGGCAGGTGAGCAGCCTATTGAGGGCGTCACCGGCGAAGGCCTCGCAGATGCGATCAGACAGCACGGCCACCGAGGCGTGACGTACGTGCCCTCGCACGACGAACTCGCCGCTGGGCTGACGGAATCCGTGCGTCCGGGTGACCTTGTGCTCACCGTTGGCGCCGGCGACATCTGGAAGGTGGGAGTCGAGTTGCTGGACTCCCTCGGCGACGGGTGAGGGGCTGAAATGGCGAAGGCATGGGCGGCCGAGTTGGCGGCCATACCGCGCCTGAGGGTTCTGTGGGACCAGCCGCTCGCGCGGTATACGACGTACAAGGTCGGCGGGCCGGCCGACGCGCTGGTGTGGGCCGACGACGACGCCCAGGCCGTGGCGATTCTCGGGGTGGCCAAGGGGCACGAAGTTCCCGTGCTGCCGCTAGGACGCGGCTCGAACATGCTCGTGGCGGACAGAGGGGTACGCGGCATTGTGCTGAAGCTCGGACGCGAATTCGACAAGGTCGAGGCCACCGGCGCCGACGTGAAGGCGGGGGCCGCGGTGCCGATGAGCGTCATGAGCAAGGAGTGCGCAAAGCTCGGACTGAGCGGAGCTGAGTTCCTCTTTGGCATCCCGGGCAGCATGGGTGGTGGCATCCGCATGAACGCGGGAGCGCACGGCGCATGCGTAGCGGACATCACCGTCGGGGCGCGAGCCCTGGGATGGGACGGCGCCGCTTACGACGTGTCCGCCGCGGACCTGGCGTTCGACTACCGCACGTCGAGCCTCGGGGATCACTTCTGCGGTCTCAGCGGCCACTTCCGGCTGCGGCCGGACGATCCCGAACGAGTTGAGGCGACGACGAAGGAGTACTACCACCAACGGCTAGCCTCGCAGCCGCTCAATCTGCCGAGCGCGGGGTGTGTGTTCCGCAACCCCGATGTCGGCTCGGCCGGGAAGCTCGTGGACGACCTGGGGCTCAAGGGCCTGGCGTCTGGCGCGGCGCGAGTGTCGGAGAAGCACGCGAACTTCCTCGTCGCGGGCGACGGCGCCACCGCAGAGGACATCGGCGCGCTGATTCGCGACGTACGGCGTAGAGTGTTCGACGCCGTGGGCGTTCGTCTGGAACTGGAAATCAAGATCGTCGGAGAGGAGTCCCCACAAGTTGCTCCGTGGTAAACCCGAAACGACGCGGGCGGCTCCAGGCCGACCGACTCTCGGCGTGGGCACGCCGCTCACGCGTCGACCGACGTTCAGGCAGAGCCGCCGCCACGGCGCGCCACGGGTGTCGATCGCCAGCCCGAGGATCAAGCGGCGACACGGCAGGCGTTCGCGGTGCCGGTGGGCGTTCATCGTGGCTCTGAATCTAGCGGTCGCGGCCGTCACGATCTCCGAAGCGATGCAGTACCGGCAGGCGCGCGTGTGGGCGACGGAGCTGTTCCTTCTCGAGGAGATCCGCGTCACTGGCGCAGCGCGCTTCAGCACCGACGAGATACTCAGCGTGGTCGACCTGACGCAGGGGGAGACCGACATGGCCGACGTGGACGCCGCGCAGGTGCGCGCCGACATCGCGGTCGCGTTCCCTGACTTCCGCGCGGTCTCCGTTACGCGCGACGTCCCGGCTGGCGTCCTTGACATTGCCGTCATCGAGCGGATTCCCATGGCCCGCGTGAAGACGGACGAGGCCGTCCATGTGGTCGACGGGTACGGCAAGATCCTCGTCCGGCCTTCCCCTAAGACCGAGGAGGTCGCGCCGGTCTCTCCCATCGATGTGCTACCGGCGATCGCAACCAGCGCGCCAGCGTCCGACGCTGGGGTGTACGACGGCGCTGAGGTGTTCCGCGCGTTACGGGTCATGGGCGCATATGGGGATGTCGCCGCGCGCCGTCAAGGGACAATCGCCGACGCTCGCATCGACGCCATCGACGCCATCGACGCGGATCGCATCGTGGTCGACTTCGTGGACGCGTCCGGCGCGCGACGAGCCGCCATCTTGGCCGAACGGACCATGGCGGCCGGGCTGCGCAACGTCCTTCTGGTGGCCGACCAGAGGCAACTAGGCATACCCACCAGCACTGATGCCGTATCGTCCAGCGGGGAGCAGGACGACACGGCGCCGCAGGCGTCGTCCGGCGTTGAGGGCGACGAGGCAACCGAACTCATAGACGCGCGCTTTGAAAGCACCGTATATGTGAAAACCTTACCCGGGGGTCAAGATGGCTAGGGAAGACATCGTCGTCGGCCTAGACATAGGCACGAGCAAGATTGCCTGTGTCATCGGCGATGTAAGCAACGGCGCGCAAGGCGGCATAGAGGTGATTGGGGTCGGCGTCGCCGAGTCCGAGGGCCTGCGCAAGGGCGTTGTCGTCGATATCGAGAAGACGGTCGGGTCCATCCGGCGCGCGGTTGAGTCCGCGGAGATCATGGCGGGCGTGCAGATCGGCTCCGCCTACGCTGGCATTGCCGGAGGGCATGTGACCGGACAGACCGCGCACGGTCTCATAGCGGTGGGCGATGGCAACGTCGTCACGCAGGAGGACGTGAACCGCGTTCTGAACGCTGCCAAGGCGGTCGCGATCCCCATGGAGCGCGAGGTGCTGCACGTGTTGCCGCAGACCTACACCGTGGACGAGATGACGGGCATCCGCGACCCGGTCGGCATCACGGGCGTGCGCCTGGAGGTGTCGGTGCACATCGTCACGGGCGCGGTGACGTCCGCGGCGAACCTCGTGAGGTGCGCGCATCTGGCGGGCCTGTCCGTCGAGGACGTCGTCCTCGAGCCGCTCGCGTCCGCGGAAGCTGTCCTCACGGAGGAGGAGACGAACAACGGCACCGCTCTCGTCGACATGGGCAGCGGCACGTCGGATGTCGTCATCTTCAAGAACGGCGCGCTCATGCACACCGCGTCGCTGGGGGTCGGTGGCTGGCACATCACCAACGACCTGGCGATGGGCCTGCGGATGACGACGCAGGAGGCCGAGCAGCTCAAGCGCGAGCACGGCAGCGCGTTGCCCGAAGCCGTCGACCCGCACGAGACCATCACCGTTGAGGCGCAGGGCTCGGCGCGGCCACGCACGATACTGCGGCGGGAAGCCGTCGCGATCATCCAGCCGCGCGTCGTGGAGATGCTCGATCTCGTGCAGCAGGAGCTGCAAAAGAGCCAGCAGATGTTGCAGGGCGGGATCGTCCTGACAGGCGGCACGGCGTTGCTCGACGGCGTCGAGCAGATCGCTGAGCAGATGATGGAGATGCCCGTGCGCGTAGGGTATCCTCGCGACTTGCGCGGGCTGTCGGATCGAGTCCACAGCCCTGTCCATGCTACAGGCGTTGGGCTGCTGCTGTTCGGCACGCGTGAACGGTGGAGCGGCAAGGGCACGCAGCGCTTCATCAAGGGCAACCTGTTCGATAACATCTGGAGTCGGATGCGGGGTTGGTACTCGTACCTTAAGGACGACTACTTCTAGCCGTCCTTCGAGTGGACCCCACTGCCTGACGGCGGTGGGACGCGCCGCGACGAGCGGCGGCCGCCCCGGACGGCCGCGAGCGGCCCTGGCGGGACGCGACCCGTGGACAGGCGACCACGGGATCTGGGATGGTGTAGCGCGGGAGCGTCGGGGACGGCGACGCGGCTCGCGAACGTGGGTTGGACAGCCTCGGGGCGCGGTCAAGGAATCGCCGTGGCCCAGGCAAGGGGTCGTCGTGTGAGTTACGAAGGGGTGCTCCATGCTCGAGTTTGAGAGGGATGACGAATACGCCGCGTCCATTAAGGTCATCGGCGTGGGCGGGGGCGGCAGCAACGCCGTCAAGCGTATGATCGAGGCGGCGCTGGAGGGAGTGTCCTTCTACGTCGTCAACACGGACCTACAGCACTTGCAGATGTGCGACAACGCCGAGAAGATCCCCATAGGCGCCAACCTGACGCGTGGCCTGGGAGCGGGCGCGAACCCTGACATCGGCGAGAAGGCCGCGGAGGAAGACCGCGACCGCCTCGAGCAGGTGGTGGACGGCGCCGACATGGTGTTCGTCACTGCTGGCATGGGTGGCGGCACGGGCACCGGCGCGGCCCCGGTTATTGCGGAGATCGCGCGCAAGGCTCGCGCTCTCACCATCGGCGTCGTGACGCGGCCCTTCAACTTCGAAGGCACGAAGCGCAAGATGATCGCCGAGGACGGCATCGAACGGCTCAAGGAGGCCGCCGACGCCCTCATCGTCATTCCGAACCAGAAGCTGCTCGACAACCTCGAGCGGTCCACGGGTCTCATGGAGTCCTACCGCATCGCGGACGACGTGCTGTCGCAGGGCGTGCAGTCCATCTCGGACCTCATCACGCGGGGTGGCGAGATCAACCTGGACTTCGCGGATGTACAGACGACCATGACGAACTCCGGCTCGGCGCTCATGGGCATCGGCACCGCCGAGGGCGAGGACCGCGCCACGAACGCGGCGCGCAAGGCTATCGCCTGCCCGTACCTCGAGGAGCAGTCGATCCACGGCGCTACGGGTCTCCTGGTCAACGTCTCGGCGGGCTCGGACTTCCGTCTGCACGAGCTCGACGAGGCGATGCAGATCATCCACGACGAGGCGTCTCCAGACGCGCAGATCCTCTTCGGTCACGTGCAGGACGAGGCTCTCTCCGGCAAGGTCAGCGTCACGGTCATCGCGACCGGCTTCGACCGCCGCGCCGCGGAACACCGACAGGCCGGGCGCGCGGAAGCCGGGGCAGACGTACTCGACCTCAACCGCCTGCTGCGCAACGACTTCGAGGACGCTGGCGAGCGGGAACCGGTCACGCCGAACGCGGCCGACACGGTGGACGCTCGCGCGGTGAACTCGCAGGTCGTCGAGGACGCGCTCGACATCCCGACGTTCCTGCGCATCAACCCAAAGGCGAAGAAGTAGCGACGGCGCATACGTTGCGGCTGGTGTGGCCCACGACCGTCCGCATTTCTGTCATTCTGCGCTGCGCTCAGAATGACAGCGCCGAGGCGGGCGTTACGCGCGGTGTGATCGCGTATCACGCCACACGCAACGAGCGTAGGAGCAGCTTCGGAGGGCCTCCACGGGTATACTGCCCGTGGAGGCCCTCGTCACTTCAGGCGATGCCGCCGGAGCCACTACCAGCACGACAGGCAAGCTCCCGTGAAGCATGAGTACCTACAGCCCGGCGCCCTGGCGAAGCTTGGCGGCATGGATCTCGTCGCCCGCATGGTCGTCGAGGGATTCATGACCGGGCTGCACAAGAGCCCCTACCAGGGGTTCAACGTGGAATTCGCCGAGCACCGTCAGTACATGCCGGGTGACGACATCCGGCACATCGACTGGCGCGTCTACGGCAAGTCAGACCGCCACTACGTCAAGAAGTTCGAGGAAGAGACGAACCTCAAGGCGTATCTGCTCGTCGACATCAGCCGATCCATGACCTACGCGGGCGACGGCGTGTCTAAGCTGGACTACGCGCGGTACCTCGCGGCTTCGCTGACGTATCTGATGCTGAGACAGCGCGATAGCGTTGGGGTGGCGACCATCGGGAGCGGCATCGCGCAGTACGTGCCGCCGCGAGGCGCCCCGGCGCATCTGCGCGCCGTGATGGACGTGCTGGAGCAGGTGACGCCCGAACCGGACACGAAGCTAGGCGCGGCGTTGCACGAGCTCTCGACTCGCCTCGTCCGCCGAGGCCTCATCATCGTGCTGTCGGACCTGCTGGACGAACCAGACGACGTGCTGCGCGCGCTCCGCCTGCTGCGCCACCGCAAGCACGACGTCGTCGTGTTCCACATCATGGATGAGGCGGAGCTGACCTTCCCGTTCCGCGAGCCCCTTGTCTTCCGCGATGTCGAGACGGGAGAGACGCTCGCCACTCAGCCTTCGCAGCTCCGCGCGTCTTACCTCGACGCCATTGGCGAGTTCCAGGAGGCGTATCGCGCGGGGTGCGCCGCGCACGGCATGGATTATCTCCTGATGAGCACGTCGACACCGTTCGACGACGCGCTGCTCGCCTACCTGTCCCGACGCAACGGTTAAAGACGACGCCTACGAGTACCGCGGCGTCGCGTGCGGCAGGTGCGTCTCGCCACGCGCGAGAATGTGCATGTAGTTGGCGGAGTCGCCGTCGTACGGCCCGCCGTGGTTCCACGGCACCCACGACCGCGCGTTCGAGTAGTGGCACACGAACGACCGGCGCCATCTGTCCGACGCGCCGTTGGGATGCGACCGGTGGAGCAGATGGCCGTGGAAGAAGACCACGTCTCCGGGGTCCAGCTCGACCGGAACGGCGGCGCCATAGTCGCTGGCAACGCGGGTGAGAGAGTTGGCGTCGTCGTCTAGAGAGCTGATCGCCTCGACGGTCGTCACGTCCGACAGAGCGCCCTCGGCGTGCACGAGCGCGCCGCGGCCGGCGTCGGGATATATCGGCTCGTTGTGCGAGCCTGGAGCCACCCACAAGCATCCGTTGTCCGTGCCTGCCCGGTCCAGCGCCATCCACGCCCCGATGAGCGTGTCTGGGTAGGTCGTTATGTAGTACGCGTCCTGGTGCCAGCCCTGGCCGCCCTCTCCCGGACGATTGAAGAAGTACATCGTCTGCAACGCGAGCACGTCCGGGCCGATGAGCGCCTCCAGCACGTCGAGCGCCCGTGGGTGCAACAGGTACTGCTCGTGCATCGCGTCCGAGCGGTGCAGCATGTGGATGCGAGCGAACCGCGCGTGCAGCTCGGCGTGCGTCGCGTCGGCGGGCGGCGCCTCGACGCCGTCGGGCGTCACGCGACCCTCGAGGAGGTCCATGCCGTGCGCCAACATCCGGCCGACCTCCTCGTCGCTAACTAGGCCACGCGCGATGTAGAATCCGTCGCGCTGGTACTGACGGTACGCATCCACCGTCACTGCGTAGCGATCGTCGCGCGCCTCTGCCACTGCCTGGTAGCTCATTCAACTCCCCTTGCTCGCCTAATCCGGGCGACCCACGCGTCACCGATGCTAGCCGGTCCTCGAGCGGCGGGGCATTATAGGATAGGCGACGACGCGCCGCACGGAACTTCCGTGGGCGCGCCGCGCCATGAGGTTCAGGCAAGCGTCGCCACTCGGCGACGCCCTCCATCCTACTGAGATTCCGACCAGGAATGCGCGCTACCGCACGATTACGCGCACGCCGCCGAAGGCCCGCGTCGGCAAGTCAGCGTCGGCCGCCGCGTGCGCGCGCAGCCACTCCGCGAGCGCGGTGGACCGGTCGGCCCGGAACGAGTGCCCTACTCCGGGCCACGCCTCGAAGGTGACCTCGGCTCCCCACCCGCGGTACACGGCAGCGGCCTGGACCGCCCGCGGATAGTGGACCTCGTCGTCCTCGCCGCACCCCACGAACACTGGCTTGCGCCAGATGGCCTTCTTGACCGGACGCCGACCGTCGACGTATGCCCTACCGGCGCCCAGGACTACTAGACCGGCGAGGCGGTGACCCAGCTGCTCGCCTAGCACTGTCGTGGAGTATCCGCCCTGGCTGAAGCCGCCCATGAAGATGCGGTCTGGGTCGACGCGGTAGAGGTCGGTCAGTTGGCGGAGCACGGCATCGAAGTGCGCCTCCTCGGGTTCCAGGCCCTCGGCGCGCAGGCGCGTCCCGTATGCGTCCGTGCCGTAGCCGACGCCCGAGACTAGGAACCCCGCGCCCTCCGTCGCCTGCCGGAAGGGCCACGTGGTTGGGCGCCCGCGGGCGCCGTGGTAGCACACGATGAGCGGCCAATCGCGCGCGGCGTCGTAGTCCGACGGCACATAGACGACCATGTGCCCGTCGTTGCTGGGCGTGTCGATGCGCGTCTCCGACCCGGGGGTCGTGAGCGCGGCGCGCGTGGCGTCCTCACGCGCGGCGTCGCCGAGAAGGCCGGCATCTGCCGCCGTCGGGAGCCCAAGGACGACGGAAAGAGCGACCGTGGCCGCGCTCCAACGGCGCCGACGTACGGCCTGGGTGGACGCCTCGCGGCCGCGTTGGACTAACATATACCTCAGTTGGCGTCGCCGCCCATGCCTCCCGCAGTAGGATATCTGCCACATGCCGAGCCCTCTCTACCGTCCCGTGACCCGCGCGCTCCTCGTCACCGTCCTGGCGGCCACATGCTCCGCGACGCAGGCGCACGTAGACGAACACCCGTCCGTACATGATACGGTGAACGGCGTCCTCACGCGGATGAAGCGCGAGCTGTCCATGGACGCGCTACGCGGTCTGACGCGCGAGGACGCCCTCGCATTCCTCACGCCCGACGAGCGAACCGTGCTCGCGTCGGAGCACCTGTCGTTCAGCGTGGCGGCGCCGGTGACCGTGTACGTCATCCACCACGTCGGGCTCGGCGACGATCCGTTCTGGATCGCGGAGAACGGCTTCGCGAAGACCGACCTCGAGGTCACCATCGACGGCGACACCTTCGACGTGTGGTCGAAGGACTTCGCGCCGGGTTTCGTTGGTCTCGGCGTGAATTCGCTACAGGGCGGCTACGAGCACTACGTGGTGGCCATCACGAGCCCAGACGGTGGGCCAGCCGCTGACATTACGAACATCTACCCGGGGTACAACACGCTGGCGAGCGCCCAGGTGGGCGTGCAGGCGTTCACCGACCGGGACGACACCATCGAGTCGCTGCCCGACGCCCTCGCGGGCGCCGCGCTCATCCAGACGTCGCGCGACGACCGGGGCGACGGCCAACTCGTGAACGTCTTTCGCTTCACCGACTACCCCGCAACGCAGTTGCCGGACCAGGTCGCGCTGACCTGGAGCGAAGACCCCAGGACGACGATGACCGTGCAGTGGCGCACATCGACGGCCGTGACCCGAGGCGTTGTGACATACGCCACTCGCCGCAGCTACAACTCGTTCAACCCGGGCAGCCCCGCCGTCGTCGTCGCGAAGACGGAACTCCTCGAGACACCTGAAACGGTGAACGACCCTCTGTGCAACCGTCACACTGCGGTGCTGCGCGGGCTCGAGCCGGGCACGGCGTACGTATACAGCGTGGGAGACGGCACGGACGTCGCGACGACGGAACTGGCTGAATTCACGACCGCGCCAGACGGCGTCGAGCCGTTCTCGTTCGTGTACATGGGGGACGCGCAGAACGGCCTCGACCGCTGGGGAACGCTCGTGCACAACGCATTCCACGAACGCCCTGACGCCGCGTTCTACGTGATGGCTGGCGACCTGGTGAACCGCGGGAACGACCGCGACGACTGGGACAGCTTCTGGCACAACGCCGAGGGAATCTACGACAGACGCGTGCTCGTTCCGGCGATAGGTAACCACGAGAACCAGGGAGGGCATCCCACGCTCTACCTCGAGGAGTTCACGCTCCCGAACAACGGGCCGGACGCAGTCGAGTCAGAACGCGCGTACTCGTTGACCTACAGCAACGCGCTGTTCGTGATTCTCGACTCCAACCTCGAGCCTGCCGACCAGACCGAGTGGCTGGACACGCAGTTGGCGGCCAGCGACGCCACCTGGAAGTTCGTGGTCTACCACCACCCGGCGTATTCATCGAAACCCAATCGGGATAACCAGGACTTGCGCACGCTATGGGGCGCCATCTTCGACAAGTACCACGTGGACCTCGCGTTGCAAGGGCACGACCACGCGTACTTGCGCACCCATCCGATGAACGATGGGGAGGTCGTCGCGACGCCTGCCGAGGGCACCGTGTACATCGTGTCCGTCTCCGGCACGAAGATGTACGACCAAGACGACCCTGACTATGAGGCATTCGGCATGACCAACGTCTCCACGTACCAAACCCTCGACATCCGCATCTCCGGCAACCAGATGCTGTATCGCGCCTACGACATCGACGGTAACCTGAGGGACGAGTTCGTGATCGACAAGTAGGCCCACGCATGGTGGGCCGTTTGCCTGGGATCAGCGTGTGTAGTACGTTGCTGCTAGGGATCGTCGCGTACGGAGCCAGCCACCATCTAGGGGATACCCATGAAGGGTGCGATAGGCGCTATTATCGTAATCCTGCTCGCCTACTTGTGCGTTGTCACAACGATCCAGACGGTGATGATGTATCAGGCGTACGAGGAATACCGCGCGAGCGAATGACACACGACCGCGTGATGTCGCAGGGAGCGCCCGCGCATGAACATGAAGGGCTACCGTATCGCGCCCGGGTCGAAGCTACACAAGGCCCGTCTGGGCGGCTTTGACATGGATGCCGCGAAGCTGGCTGGGGCGGTACTCACGTTTGCGGACATGACCGAAGTGAGTCTGAAGAGCGCCGACCTGAGCGGCGCGGACATGCGGGATGTCCTGCTGACGGGATCGTACCTTCCGGGCGCGAACATGGCGGGCGCCGTCCTCTCACGAGCGCAGGCCGCGGAAGCAAACATGTACGGGGTGAGCCTGCGGCGCGCGGTGGCCATTGACGCCGACTTCACCGGAGTGACCCTTCAGGCTGCAGTGCTCTACGCCGCCAACCTCCGCGGCGCCAGGCTCGTGCGCGCCAACCTGCACTGGGCCGACCTGCGCGGCGCGGACCTTCGGGGCGCCGACCTCACCCGCGCCGACATGGCGAGCGCCCGATTGCAGGGCGCTCGCTACGACGACAACACGAGACTCCCGGACAGCGTATCTCCCGGCAGCCGTCGCATGCGTCGCGACGAGTAGCCCCGCTGCGCGCTGCTAGACCCACAGACACCCCTGGGGAGCTTGCTCCAGGGACGCTTCCAGCGCCGCCTGCTCCTGCACCGCCCGCGCGATCTCGGCCTCCTGCCGTCTCCGCCTTGCCAACAGGACCAGCTTCCCAACGACGGTGGCCGTGACGGTTACTGCGACAACAGGCGCTAGCATCATGATCATTCCTGACTCTCCCACGGGTATCGAGGGCCGGCGGACGCCGGTTCCTCTTCGACCTATCTCCTACACTAGTAGGAGCTACTGAGAGCATAACGCCCAGCCCACCCCGTGTCAACTACACATGTAGCAGTATCGCTGCGGGAGCGTCAGAAGGCGGCATGCGGCGCGGGGGTCCAGCCACCCGGACGCGTTGAAGGAGTGGCGCACATCGCCTCTGTACACTGGGCTGTCGCCGTTCGCGTCGGGTAGGCCAGGCGCGGTGGCGGCACGCCCTCGAGCGACCGCGGAATGTGACGGGCGGCCGCGTTACTGGTAGGTGAAGACGCGCCTCAGGACGCTGGAGTTGCCCACGCTGTCCGTGATGCGGTAGATGGCGGTGTAGTAGCCGGGGTTGCCCTCGAACCACCCCTCGTCGAACGCGGGGTTGAATGTGACGCGTCGCGCGTCTGGCTCGAGATCCTCGCGCATGACGAACTCGCCCTGGACCTTCTGCCCGCGCGGATTCAGTAGTCGCCATCGTAGCTCATACGACTCGGGGCGGTCGTTCGGGTCCGGGAACACGTAGAGCTCGTCGGTGGCGCCCACTGCGTTCGTCGACAGCACCCCGAGCGCGGCGTTCGCCCTCACGGGCAGGGGCGGCGCGACGGCCTCCAGGTACCCCTTCCCGGGTATCGCGATCCACCGTCCGCCAGTGCCGTGCGCGAGTTGCTTGGCGCACAGGTAGTCTATGCCCACCACATCGAGGACGATGCGTTGCGCCTGAAGGTCCGCGATGACCTCGTCGAGTGTGAACTCCGACCGGCCGTCGTAGTCGCGGTCGTGGAAGACGCCGTCGCTCACGAAGACGAAGTAGCGGTGCGCCTGCTTGCGGAACTTCAGCTTGTCGACGGCGGTCATGACCGCGTCCAGACCCGACTCCGCCAGGTCGCCGCCACCGGTGAACGGCGTGTTGTGCAGCCAGTTGCGGAACTCGCCGGAGTCCTCCGTCATTCCTCTGGCGCGGGCGGCTTCACGGTGCGTGTCGGAGAACGTGACGAGCCCGTACTGCGGCCGCCGCCTGTCCCACCTCAGGATGTTCACGAAGTCATCGGCGTACGCCGTGATGCCCCGGACGTTGTCCATCATGCTGTGCGTCGTATCGACGATGAAGACGACGTCCACTTCCTCCGCCGCGGTCGCCTGCAAGACGCCTCGCGCGAGGCGGCGCATGAGACCACTGTACACGCCGCGCGTGCTCCCTCCGCCTCCGCCTCCTCCTCCGCCTCCGCTGTTAACCCCGCCCATCCCTCGGCGGCTGGATATGCGCGCGCCACGTGTGCGGACATCCGTCGGGTCGCCGTCCAAGGCCGATCCCTCGGGCAGCGACACCGGCACGACTTCGCCCGGCACGTCGAGGTGGAGCCGCTCGAGCGCGCTGAACCGAGGACGCGCCTCCCGACGCGCGGGCGGGCCACTGTCGGCCGTCGCGCCATGGGCGACGCGCGTGTCCCCGACATCCAGCCTACGGTCAGCGCCAGCGGAGGCGTCGAACGCCACCCCGGCGCGCGTCGGTCGCAAGTCAGGGGCTACGTTGAACGTCGTGGGCGCCGACACCGGCTTGGGTGGCTCCGCGCGCGGACTCTCGGGCGCGGCGGCCGTAGGCGTCTCGGCTTCCGGCGCTGGCGTTCGCTCTGGCGGCAGTATTGGGCGCTCGATCTGCGGTAGGAACGTCACGAACACGGGTTCGACGAACTGGACGATAGCGGGCGCGTTGCGGGCAAGGATGTAGAGCGTAACCGCGACGGCGACAATGCCGTGGAGAGCCAGCGATACCACCAGGCTGCGAGCGTAGCGGCCTGGGTCACGTTTCCGGTCCATCGCTGCGAGGCTGGTCCACACGGCATGCCCTCCAACTTGCTACGTGTGCACGCCCACTGAGTCTATTATACGGAATCAGGCGCGGCGCCGTCGACAGCGGGGCTTCCTCACCTGCGGGACGGCGACCACCGCTTGATGAGGTTCGACGGTATCTCGCCCAGAAACCGCGACGAAGACCGGTCGCGGCCGTCCCGCCGCATGGCGGAGACGAAGTATAGGCGTTCGCGCGCGCGCGTCATGCCGACGTAGCAGAGCCGCCGCTCCTCGGCGAGCATGTCGCCCCCTCTCGCACGGAACGAGGGCAACGCGCCCTCCTCCATCGCTGACATGATGACGGCCCGGAACTCGGTGCCCTTAGCGGAGTGCAGCGTCATGAGCGTCACCGCGTCGACCGCCTCATCGAGTTCGTCCGTGGGCTCAGCCAGCGACTGCGAGTTCAGAAAGTCGCGAACGGTGGTTGCGGGCGATGTGGTCTCGAACCGTTGCGCCCGGCGCAACATCCGCCCGCTGACCTGCTGCCATCGTCGTTCATCCTCCGTCTCGGGCGCCGCCTTGGGACGCGCCGCCGCGAGAAGACTCACCGCGTCCACGCGGAGCTCCTGAGGGAGCGCGTCCACCGCGTCGCGGGCCACATCTCGGCGGCTCGACCACCGCGCGAACGCGTTGCGGTAAGCCTCGAAGGCGTCCTCGCGCCAGGCAGCGCGCGATTCCGCTCCGATGGCTACATACGGGAGGCATTCCGCCAGACTCGCGGCCGCTCGCCGTCGCGACTCCTCACGCCGTAGCGCGTGGAACAGCATCTTGCTCACCTCGGTGTCCTGGTCGGCTCGGTGAGCTGTCAGGTAAGGGATATCGAACTTGCGCGCGAGAGCCGTCAGTTTGTGGTTCTCCGTGGGGAAGAGCCGCCGCGCTACGGTGTACGTGTCGTAGGACGGGTTTGGCATGCCTTGGCGCAGGTGCTCGCCTACGTCTCGCTCGAGGATGCGGTTGTCGTAGTCCACGATGTTGTGACCGACGAGGATGGCGGCGCCGAGGAAGCCGTGGATGACGCCGATCTGCTCCTCGATGGGCGGCTTGTCCCGAACCGTGCCGTCATCGATGCCGTGGACCTTCGTGAGGAACCGTGGGATCGCCTTCCGGGGTCGCACATAGAGGTGCAGGTGCTCCTCGGGCTCGCCCAGCCTGGTGCCAGCGAATTCCACGATCTCGCACGTGCGCACGCTCTTGCCCGTGGTTTCCAGATCGTACACGACGACGTCGGCGTCCAGGGGCTCCTCGGCGAGAGCGAGAAGGTGCTGACACAGGCGATGGGCGACCCACGCTGTCACATCGGGCGCGCCGTCCGGCGCGCGTGGGCACGTGCAGTCGGACCACACCGGCTCAGGGGCGCCCAGCCAGATGAGGCGTGCCGGCGTGTTCTCGGGCGCCGCCACGTCGCCCACGAAGATCAGCTGATCATCGCCTTCCACATCCGGGAGGGAACCCCCGCGATACACATCGTGTTGGGCGCGCGCCTCGAAGTAGCGCTCGAGCGTGTGAACGACCGTGGCGGCCGCCGCCGCGCTGTCCGCCTGCGCGTCCGACACCACGCGGAACGCGGCGCCACGCCGGATTGCCGCGAGGGCAATGTCCCCCGCCTCCGCCAATCGCGGGAACTCCTCGCATTGCGGAACTGCCTCGGCGTCCTCGCGGTGGAAGGGGCTCCGAAGGGCGTCGATTTCGTCTACCAGCGCCCGCACGGCCGCGCCGGCCTGCGCGTCGGACGCCGTCGCGCGCAGCCGGTCGACGGTAGCCATGGCGGCCTCGAGAGCTCTGCGAGTAAGCGGTGGTGTGTCTTCGCCTGGGGAGCGCAGCACGTCGCCAAGCGGAACACCGGACGTCTCCGCCTGCCACTGGAACCACACCCGCGTCCACTCGTCCAGGATGGCGCCGGGGAACATAAGCGCGTCGGCGAGGTGCTTTGGCAGGCCGAAACACACGTGCCGGAGCCATGCGACGAGCCGCGCTTCGTCTCCATCCAACAGGTCCGACATAGGTCGCACGCGCTGCACGGGCAGGTTAGCGCGCGCGAGCGCCTGCTCGACGAGGTCCGCCTGACGGTGGTTCCGGTAAAAGACCGCGATGTCTCGGAACGCGAAGTGCGCCTCCTTGTGCAGACGTTCGACGAGCCGCGCGATCCCCGACGCGGCGTCCTCCTCCGTAGGGAAGGTGTACGCGTACGGTGTGTCGCCAGCGGCGTTGTTCGTCTTCAGCGGGGTCTCGCGCACGCGCTCGTTGCGCGAGATGAGCTCCTCGGCGGCTCGCAGGATGGTCCGCGTCGAACGGTAGTGTTCGTCCAACTCGATGACGGTGGAGCGCATCTCCTCCCGCAGTCGTCGGACCCACTCGGGGCTCGACCCGCGCCACGAGTAGATGCTCTGGTCTTCGTCACCAACGGCGGTGATGTGGTGGGGCGCCGGGGCGAGAAGCTTCAGCAGCTCGTACTGCGTCTTGTTGATGTCCTGATACTCGTCGACGAACACGTGGCGGAACTTCGCCTGATACTTCGCCAGGACGGCTGCGTGCGTCTGTAGCTGGTCGACGGCGAGGCCTAGTAGATCGTCGAAGTCGTATGCGCCGTACTCCCCAAGCCGCCGTTCGTACTCGGCGATGGCGACTCGAAGGGCATCGACGAAACCCGGCCGCGTCAGGAGCGCCTGGTCTTCTTCGTCTGGCAGCGTGATCTCGTGCGTTAGGGGGTCGACCATCATCCCTTTGGCGGCGCTGATGACGTTCCGCAGGCGAGCAACGTCCGACACATCCGCGGGGAGCGAGGCGTGGCGTAGACACTCTACGAGCATCGCCTGCTGCGCCTCCTGGTCGAAGATGGCGAAGTCCTGGCGGATGTCGAGCATGTCCGCGCTCTCGCGCAGGATGCGCGCGCACGTGTTGTGGAACGTCCCCACCCACACGTCGCCCGCGACGCTGGCGCCAAGCAGCTCATGGACGCGGCCGACGAGCTCCTGAGCTGCCTTGTTGGTGAACGTCAGCGCGAGGATCTGCCCAGGCTCGCATCGACCCGAATCTATCAGGTGCGCGACGCGGTCGATGATGACCCGCGTCTTGCCAGCGCCCGGGCCGGCGAGGACCAGCAGAGGCCCATCGCCGTGCTGGACCACTTCTCGCTGTCGCCTGTTTAGAGCGGATGATATCGGCACGGAGGCGTTCCTCGCGGACGGATACGACTACGCGCACATGCTCCACGCAACGTCTGGGTGGGGTCAAGCCTCGATCGGGAGCTCACCAGCAACGCGCGAGCGCAGTCGGTCGATCACTGGGGCGGGAACAAGACCCTCGAGGTTGCCACCCATCTGCGCGACCTGCTTCACCAACGTGGAGCTCAGGAACGCGTACCGCGGGTCAGCGATGAGGAAGACCATCTCGATGTCGGGCGCGAGGTGATGGTTCAGGAATCCCATCTCCGCTTCGTATTCGAAGTCGCGAGGGGACCGGACACCGCGGATGATCGCGGTCGCGCCCATTTCGCGCGCGAAGTCCACCATCAGGCCGTCCAGCGTCGTAACGCGGAGCGTGTGGCCGTTCTTCAGATCCGCTACTACCTCCCGCAGCAGACCCACGCGCTCGCGAAGTGAGAACAGCGACTTCTTCTCTGGGTTCTCCCCCACCGCTAGCACCAGCTCCTCAAAGACCCCCAGACGGAGCACGCGCGCAATGATGTCCATGTGCCCATTGGTCATCGGATCGAAGCTCGCCGGGAACAGCGCGCGGCGTTCCTTCACTACGGTCGCTCCTAGCTAGGGACATGGCCAAGACGTCGGCGCCCTCATGCGATATGCTGATTGTAAGCTGTTTCACGCGCCCGCGACACGGTAGGAGGACATTGGACATGCCGCTGCTGTCACCAGCCCAGAAGCAGACGTTCCAGGACGACGGCTACCTCGTCTTCAGGAACCTCGTTGACCGCGAGTGGATTGAGGAAGCCAAAGCCCTGGTCTGGGAGGAGATGGAGGAGGACCGAGACGACGCCTCCACCTGGGTCGACAAAGGCTACCGCACCATTCCCAACGTTGGTGGGTCGGACATCGTGCGTAGCATCGTCAACGAGTCTCCCGTCTTTCAGGTAGCCGAGGAGCTGGCTGGCGAAGGGGTGCTGAACAAGGGCGGCGGCGCCACCCCTCACTTCGGATTCCCGCGTAGCGACAAGACGTGGCGGCCTCCGGGCGGCCACCTTGACGGCTACTACACGCCCACCAACGGCGTGACGAAGGGCACAACAGGCCGGTTCATGATGGCGGCGACGATCTACCTCGAAGACATCAAGCCGAACGGCGGCGGGTTCACGCTGTGGCCGGGCACCCACCGACTCTCCGCGGAGTACTTCCGCACGCACCCCATCGACGGGCCTCGCGGCGGCCAGTTCCCGTTCCCGCTGGGCGATCGGTACGAATTCACCGGCGGCCCCGGGGACGTGTGCGTCTGGCACGGCTGGATGTACCACGGCGCCAGCACGAATATCAACGACACGATCCGCATGGCGCTCATCACCCGACTGAGCCGCAAGGACCAGCAGGACTGGAAGTTCGACCTTGCCGACGGGGATCTTTGGAGCCGCTGGGAGGGCCTCGCGTAGGCGCGTGACCAGGGCTACCGAGGGCGCCGCTGCCGATGCGCGCGTTGCCGCACGCACGCGACACACCGACCACGCTCCGCCTGCCCACGCGATGCCCATTGCGCGATCCCGTCTGCGGCGGCATACTGGCGTCGGTTAGATTGCATCGCAGCCCCACGGCGTTCGCGCCGTGCCCGGCCGCGAGGCGCCGCACACAAGGGAGGACCTACCAATGCGCCAGACCGCATACCTGGCGACCGTCATCGCAGCCGCGCTCGGCATCGCCGTGTCTGCTGCCGCAGACCAGATCATCTGCGTGCACTACGCCGACTACGACGCAGGAATGAGCACAGTCGAAGACGCTGGGAACACGTGGACGGTCGTCACCGACGCTGAGAGCTGGACAGGAACCGCGTTCACGGCGCCCGGCGACGCCGACACTGGCGGAGGCCCGGATCGACCGTGGCTGGTGTACATGCTGCCGGAGCCCGTCATGGCCGGCGAAGGCACGGCGGACGGCAAGGAGTGGCAGATCTGGGTCCACATGCGCGTCATCACGGACCAGAACTCGTTCTACTTCGGCACGTCCCAAGACGGCTCGTCGTGGTGGCCGGACGTGATCGACAACTCCGTCCGCGTCAACGACGACGCCCAGAACAACACAGACGTGTGGTACTGGCAGGACCAGCTCACTGGGAACGACGGCGGCGCCTCCCCGCTCATTGAAGCCGGCGAGAACTACGTCCGCATCGGGCCGCGCGAAACCACGGCGACGACCGACGGGTCGCCGCGGTTCGACATCGTCTGCCTGCGGAACTACGGCGACCTCGGGCATGATTCGGGGCCGACGGACGCCGAGGTCCAGTCCTTCGTTGCCGCGGTCGAGGCCAAGGGTAAGCTGGCCACGACGTGGGCCGAAGTACGCCGCTCGCTGTAGACGAGTCACACTGGCATCGCGCGGGGTGGCCGGCGGCTGCCCCGCGCGATCAGTCTCTCGCCGCGGCCATCAGGGCCGCCGTACGCGCGTGGTCGCGCCGGCCAGCGCTGGACTCGACTCCACTGCACAGATCCAAGCCGAACGGCCGCACGCGAGCGCGCGCCTGCGCAGCGTTGTGCGCCGCGATGCCGCCGGACAGGAACGTTGGTACAGTCGCTGCGGCAATGACACGCGCGGCGACGTCCCAATCGTGCGTCTTCCCTGTGCCGCCGAACTTGGGCCTCCCGTCGAGCAGGGCCACCGAGTCGACGAGCAGCTTGTCCGCGCCGGCGTCCGCGTAGTCGTGCATCCGCCGCACGAGCTCCGCCTCAAGCCCTTCGGACGACTCGCCAGCGGGTAGGAAGACCGTCTTCCACACTTCCGCGTTGGTCAGCGCCTTAAGCTCGCGTACCGCCGCGGTCGACTCCTCGCCGAGCAGCTGTACTGCGGCGGCCCCCGTCTCGTCGATGGCGCGGGCGGTCCATTCCGGCGAACGCTCGTACGTAAGCAGGACGACATCGGCGAAGACGGACGCGGCGATGGCGCGCGCTTCGTCGCAATCCACTGTACGCGGCGAGAAGCCCACGTCCACGAGCACGCCTATGTACTCGGCGCCCGCTTCCTCGGCCATGCGGGCGTCCTCGACACTGGTCGTGCCGCAGAGCTTGACGCGCGTGCGTTCATCGGCCATCGGCTTGCCCTTCCAACCAGTTGGGAAGCTGTCGGACGCTTGGCAGAACTGCCAGTGGATCCCACGCCTCGAGCGCCGCCTTGTCGGTGACTCCGGTCAGTACGCCCACGAACGACATGCCCGCACGCGTCGCGGCCTCTCCATCGACCGCGCTGTCGCCCACGTACAGGCACGCGGCGGGGAACGCACCGAGCGCCGCGCACGCGGCGTTGAGGCATGCCGGGTCGGGCTTGTGCGCGGACACGTCCTCGCCGCCGATGATAGCCGAGAACGGCTCCCGAAGGGATTCGCGAGCGAGGACGGCCTCAATGCGTCGCCGGAACTTCGTGGACACGATGCCGACGGTGACGCCGGCGCCGACGAGCGCCAGGGCCGCTTCCGCGGCGCCGGGGAGCAGCGACGTTGCGTCCGCCATCACCTCGTCCGCCCGGTGAACGAAGAGGCCCACGAACCGATCAACGTCGGCCTCTCTCGCCTCGTCGCCCGCCAATGCCGCATACGTCGCGTGCAGCGACAGGCCGATCGTCCGGCGGATCGCCGCCTCAGACCGCGTTGGCAGACCGAGGCGCCCCAACGCCCAATTCACCGACTCGATGACTCCCGGCGAGGAGTCGGCGAGCGTGTAGTCGAAGTCGAACAGGACGATTCGGCGCCGGTCCATCGTGGCGATTCTCCTAGGGTCGTGCGGTGTCAGTCGCGAGCCGTCGGTCTTAGGCGCGGGTCCAGAACGTCTCGGAGGCCGTCGCCGAGCAGGTTGAAGCCCAGCACCACGAGCGAGATGCTAGCCAGAGGCGGGACGACCGTCCACCACGCGCGGCGAAGGTGGCCGAACTGCTGGCCGATCATACTGCCCCACTCGGGAACGCTAGGATCGTCTCCGAGGCCCAGGTACGAGAGGCCAGCGGTTTCCAGGATGGCGGTACCCATGCCGAGCGTCGCCTGTACCAGCAACGGAGCGAGGCAGTTGGGCAGCACGGCGCGCGTCAGGATGCGCCAGTCGGTGGCGCCCAACGCGCGAGCCGCAGCGACGTACTCCTGCGCCTTCACGCGCAGCACCTCGGCCCGCATGACGCGCGCGTATTGGGGCACCGCCACGATGCCCACGGCGATCATCGCGTTGCGAAGCCCCGGCCCGAGGACCGTCACCACGACGATCGCCAGGAGAATCCCTGGCACTGCCAGCATCATGTCCATCACGCGCATGAGGACAGCGTCCGTGGCGCGGCCGTAGTAGCCCGCCAACGTCCCGACTGTCACGCCCACCAGGATGGCGCCGAGGACGACGAAGAGCCCGACACGTAGCGAGATGCGCGCGCCGGCCATCGTGCGGCTGAGGATGTCGCGTCCGACGGCGTCGGTGCCGAAGGCGTAGTACGCCGCCTCGTGCCCGCCCGGCCGCAGATTGCGCGCGGCGAGGCTGACCTCCCGCGGGTCATGCGGCGTGTACACGATAGACAGAAGAGCAACGACGACGAACGCCGCGATCGTGCTCGCGCCGACGACAAACATCCGGTTGCGCCACAGCCGACGCCATATGCCGCGGCCCATCAGGCGGCCCCGGCGCGGATGCGCGGGTCGATGACCGCGTACAACAGGTCAACCACTAGCGTGACGAGCATGAACAGCGCCGCGACGAACAGCACGCCCGCCTGTATGGCCGGCAGGTCGCGGGCCCCGACGGACAGCCACAGCCAGCGCCCCAGGCCCGGCCAACTGAAGATCGATTCGGTAAGCACCGCGCCGCCTAGAAGGTACCCAAAGTCCAGTCCGATGATCGTGATCACTGGGATGAGCGCGTTCTTTAGTGCGTGCTTGAGAACCACGACTGGCGTCGCCAGACCCTTCGCGTACGCCGTGCGGATGTAGTCCTGGTCGAGAGCCTCCAGGAGTGACGACCGCGTCATACGTGAAATCGTCGCCAACGGCACCGTCCCGAGCGTCACAGCGGGAAGGACTAGATGGGCCGCGGCGTCTCGGAACGCGGCGAGATTGCCCGCGAGGAGTGTGTCTATGAGCATGAAGCCCGTGACGGACGGCGTCATGAATTGGTCGCTATACCGTCCGCCGGTGGGGAGGATGTCGAACGCAGTCGAGAACACGAGGAGCAGTATGAGGCCGAGGCAGTAGATCGGGAGCGACACGCCTATCAGCGACAGCACCATGCCCGCCATGTCCGGCAGACGCCCTCGGTACGTCGCCGCGACGACGCCGAACAGGAGCCCGAAGACGACGGCGAACAGCATCGCCGCGAGCGTGAGCTCCAGTGTCGCTGGGAAGTGAGCCGCCACCTCGGCGGTGATAGGGCGGTTCGTCTTGATCGAGCGCCCGAGTCGCATCCGCGCCACGTTTGCGAGGAACGTCACGTACTGCGTCGGCAGCGGCTCGTTGAGGCCGAGTTGCTCCTCCAACTGGGCGACGGCAGCTTCGGTCGCCCGCTCTCCCAACATCGCGCGCGCCGGGTTCCCCGGCATCACTTGCACCATGAGAAAGACGAGCAGAGACAGTCCCCACAGCGAGAGCGCCATCGACCCGACGCGCTGTACGATGTAGTGTCGCATGGCCGCCCATCTGAGGTGGACGGGCATTGTAGCACAGCCGCGCGCGAGCCCGGACGGCGCCTACGCGAGGGTGTACATAGATCGGTGTAAACGACCATGGCTGATATAGCATGGGG
>CAYYPK010000013.1:0-167006 GCA_964473525.1 uncultured bacterium | reverse complement strand
GGCTACGATATAGCTCTGTATCCCACCGCGTTCCTGTGGCGCCATGGCCGCCGCTCCGAGTACGATGGGATGTGGCGAACCGTGCGAAGCGAACTCGAGACCGCTGGAGGCGACAACCGTTGAACCGCCTTACCCAGGTCCTATGCTGCCTCGCAGCGCTCGCGACGGTTGCGGGCTGCGAGGAAATCCCGCTGGATTTCGACCTCGGCGATGACATCGCCACGCCGATAGCCTTCACCGGGCCGGCGCCGCGTTGGATAGCGTGGTCCGCGGACAGCCAACACGCGGCCTTCGAGCTGGGAGGCCAGCTTGTCGTGGCTACGGGCGACGACATGAAGGACGCGGTCGCGATTACCGGCCACTCGACGTACGGTCACCCGTCCTGGTCGCCGGACGCGAAGCAGCTTGTGTACGACCATCCCCGGGAGAAGTTCCGACAGGCGACCCTGTGGATACGCACCGCGCGACCGGAGGACGCCGGTGAGGATGAAACCCTCGAGCCACCGCGCGAGCTGTCGGACGTGCCCAGACGAGACTGGATGCCGGCGTGGTCGCCCCGGGGAGACTGGATTGCGTTCCACTCCACCCGCGACCCCGCGTCCCACGTGTGGGTCATGCGCCCGTCGGGCGAGGAGGTTCGCTTCCTGGCGCCCGCCGTATCCGAGGAGAGCAGCCTGGCGTGGTCGCCCTCGGGAGACGAGTTGGCGTACGTGTCGGCGGCCGATGGCAATCCGCGCGTCTGGGTCGTGAACCCGGACACTGGGGCGAGGCGTGTTGTCTCCGGCGGGGACGGCCGCCACGCGCGGCCGCGCTGGAGCCCGGATGGCAAGGAGCTGGGTTACATCTCGAATGCCGGCGGCGGTTGGGACGTGTGGCGGGCGAGCGCGGACGCCTCCGGGCCGCCTGTCCGCGTGACGTCCAACGGCGAGGTGGGCCTGTTCGACTGGATCGCGGGTGGCGAGGCAGTAATGTACCTCACGGGCGAGAGCGAGATATACGCGCGGAGGGTGGACAGCGACGAGGCGACGCTGATCCGGGAGGCCGTGACGCTCTCGGTCGCGCCTGACGGCCAGCGTTACATCCACGTGCAGGCGGTGGAGAACTACTTCCGCTACTTCGCGGAACCTATGCCGGCTGAGTTCATGCCGTAGGAGGCGCGTCGCCCGGGAAGGGCGGGACGCGTGCGCCGGGAAGGCCGCCACTCCTCACGCCACGTTGTCAACGTGGGTCCGCCCAAGGGCGGTCGAGAAGAGTGGGGCCGGCGAGTGGAATCGAACCACCGACCCGCTGATTACGAATCAACTGCTCTACCTCTGAGCTACGCCGGCCCACTACCCGTTGCGGAGCCACGCGCCTCGACCCAGAAGGGTTGTGGTGGCGGGAGGCAGAGTCGAACTGCCGACGCAGGGATTTTCAGTCCCTCGCTCTACCAACTGAGCTATCCCGCCATGGCGCGAACACCCGTGCAAGGGCGCAACAACCGTAACTCAGGGGGTATAGGGAGTCAAGCAAAACGCCGCCAAATCGGGACGCTCTGGACAGGTGCAACGAACCCCGCAAACGGCTACAATTGGCGCCTACGCAGCCGTGATTTCGGCGGCGGAAGGAACTAGGGCTAGTAGGAGACCCCCGAATGAAGCGCCTGGCGTTTCTCTTGATGTGCGTCATCGCCTCCCAGGTGGGTTGCG
The DNA here is from genome assembly GCA_964473525.1 of uncultured bacterium. Taxonomy (GTDB): domain Bacteria; phylum Poribacteria; class WGA-4E. The sequence goes on along the minus strand of CAYYPK010000013.1, from coordinate 165,318 downwards.
GCGGGGATGGCGACGACAACGAAGTCCATCCTGTCGTGGACTACTTCCCCCTTGCCGTCGGCACGACATGGCTCTACGGCGTTGACACCGGCTCGGGCGCGGCCGACCAGGAGGAGGTCCGCACGACGACTGGGCTCTCCAGCCGCGACGGCGTGGACTGGTACCGCATCGGCATAGTGGATCCCGCTGGCGGCGTTACCGAGATCGAGGTGGCGGTCTCTGACGGGCAGCTGATACGTCGGGCGCCGGGCGGCGGCGACGAGACGGTGCTACTCCGCGACCCGGTCATACCTGGCACGCAATGGCTTAACGACCTTCCCGAGCCGGTCGCTGAGGATCCGGCGGACACCGCTGATCCTGGCGCCGACCCAGCCGCCGACCCGGCAGCCGATCCAGCGGCCGACGGCGGCACACCGGCTGACACGACGGACGCCGACCCGGCCGGCGCCGACGATCCCGCGGACGCCGTCGACGGCGACCCCGCGGACCCGGGCGCGGACGCGGACCCGGCCGCCGAGGAAGCCGACCTAACGGCGCTGTACGAGATCCTGTCGACCTCGGATGTCGTCGTGACGCCGGTCGAGACGTACTCGAACGTCGTGACAGTGCGAGCCTTCACGCAGGGCACGGACGTCGTGTTCTATCAGTTCGCCACGGATGTGGGCATCGTGCGGATCGTCTCCGAGTCGGCCGCGGACGACGCGCCGGACTCGCCTACTGGATCGACCGACACGACTACGCGGGAGCTCCAGCAGTTCTCCTCGGAGCCCATCGTCGCGGAGGACGAATCGGCTGACGCTGCGGCAGCGCCGTGATTCGCGGGTCTGCCAGCACCGCGCGTCGATACGATCGTCGTGAGTTCCTAAGGGCGACAGGGATGCTGGCCGCTACTGCGGCATTGCCACGATCCGCGGCCCTCGGCGCGGCCCTTGATGCCGACCCGTTGGTGGGCGCCCTCCGCGACAGTCTGACCGCGAACCAGAGGGCGCGCGTGCTCCTGCCTTGGGACGACCCTCGGCGCGTTCGCGCGCACAACAACTGGCATGTGGTCCCGGCCACTATCCGCGACGCCTATGACGCCGACCAGCAGCGCCTCATTGCGGACATCGTACGGGCGAATGTGAGTGAGGACGGCCACGAGCGGCTCACGCGCTCCATGCGTGACGACGCGGGAGGTCTCGGCTCCTACTCCGTGGCGCTGTTCGAGGGTGAAGACGACGCGCTCACGTTTGTCCTGACCGGTCGACACGTGACGATGCGAGCCAACGACGCGGACACGCCCTCACTGTTCGACGGCCCAGTGTTCTACGGACACGCAGTCGAGTTCTACGAGCGTCCCGACCACCCAGGCAACGTCTGGTGGAGCCAGGCGCGGGCGGCAAGTGAAGTGTTCGGCGCGCTCGACCCCGACCACCGTCAAGCCGCGCTCGTGCAGACGAGATCGCCGCGAGACGAGCAGGCGTCGGTAGAACTCCAGGGCGACGGCGGTCGATTCCAGGGTCTGGCGGTCGGCGAGCTGGCGCCGAACCAACGGGAGCTCTTCCAGGCGGTCCTTGAGGAGATGCTCGGGCCATACCGCGCCACCAACGCCGACGGCGTCTGGCAGTCCATCGAAGCGCATGGTGGGCTCGAAGCGCTGCACATCGCGTTCTACGAGGACGGCGACCTGCCAGACGAGGACGGCGTGTGGGACCGGTGGCGCACTGAAGGTCCAGGGCTGTCGTGCTATTTCCGGGGATCACCGCACGTGCACGCCTGGCTGAACGTCGCCGCCGTGGGGTAAGGAGGCCGCCTTGCTGACCGACGCGCAGGTGGAGCGCTTCTGGGAGACCGGCTTCGTCGTCGTGGACGATGTCCTGCGCCCGCCCGAGGTAGAAGAGCTGCGCGCCGCGTGCGCGTCCCCCGGCGTCGCGGAAGGCCTGCGCCTCGCGGGGCACGACGAGCGGATCGTGCACCTGCTTGAGGCCACCACGCGGCATCCGCGCATTCGGGAGCTCGCGGCCGACCCTCGGCTGATGGGCGCGGTATCGAGGCTCATTGGCCCCGACGTGCAGTTGCAGCACTCGAAGCTCACGACGAAACCCCCCGTCCAAGGGCAGGGGGCGTTCGAGTGGCATCAGGATTTCGCGTATTTCCCGCACAGCAACACCGACCTCGTTGCCGTCATGGTCATGCTGGACGACGCGACGCCAGAGAACGGTTGCATGTCTACGGTGTTGGGTAGCCACAGGTGGGGCGCGTTAAGCCACGCCGTGGACGGCAAGTTCCAGGGCGTGTGTCAGGAGCCGGAACGGTGGGCCGACCCATCCACCATCGCGCGGATAGAGCCTCGCGCGGGCGGCATCAGTATTCACCACTGCCTGAGCCTCCACGGATCGCCCGAGAACGCGTCCGGCAGGCCTCGCCGCGGCATCGTCTACCAGTACCGCGCCGCGGACGCGTACCAGCTTGACGGTCATCTGTTCCTCGACACGGGGTATCAGGTGTTGGGGTCGCCCACGACGAAGGCGCGTTGCGAGGCTGCGACGTACGAACTGCCCCTGTTCGGCGGGGCCGCGCCGACCCGCCCCGCCGCGCGGCGCCAGTGTGGGGAGCTTGCTGCACGTTGGAACACCGAGCGCGCGGTCTCGTAACAGGCTGAGCGCAATACCGTGGGAGGAACCCGATGGCGCGTGTTCGCGAAGTAGGGGTTGCTGGCGCGTTGGACCCACGCGTACTGCCGCTGTTGCCGCCTGAGGACGCGCCTGCGTCCGAGACGCTCCCCGTGGACGTGTTCCGAGCCGGCATCTTGGAGATCGTGCTTTCGTCCGTGGGCGAGCCCGCGAGCGTGCATCGCGTGTGTGACGTGGACATACCCACCGAGCACGCGCCCCTGCCCGCGCGAGTATACGAAGCGGAGGAGAATCCGTCCGCGCCGACGCTCGTGTATTTCCACGGCGGCGGATGGGTCGTGCTGGGGGTCGACTCGCACGACCACGCCTGCCGGTCTCTCTGCGCGCGGGCGGGATGCCGCGTGGTATCGGTGGACTACCGACTTGCCCCGGAGCACCGGTTCCCCGCCGCCGCGGACGACTGCTATGCCGCCACTCAGTGGGTCGCCAGCGAACTGGGCGCCTCGCGTATCGCGGTAGGCGGCGACAGCGCTGGCGGGAATCTGGCTGCCGTCACGTCGCTGATGGCGCGCGACAAGGGCGGCCCGGAGATCTGCCACCAACTGCTTATCTACCCAGTGACGAACGTGGCAACCTTCGATACACCGAGCTATGCGGCGTACGCGTCCGGCTACGGCCTCACCGCCAGCCTGATGCGCTGGTTCGGCGAGCAGTACGCGGGTGGAACCGGCCCCGCCGCGGACCCCTACGTCTCGCCGCTGCTCGCGCCCAGCCTCGCCGGGGCGCCGCCGGCCCTCGTCATCACGGCTGAGTTCGACGTGCTGCGAGACGAGGGCGAAGCGTACGCCGCGAGGCTGTCGGACGCTAGCGTGGCGACCGACTGCGTGCGGTACAACGGTGTGCATCACGGCTTCTTCATCATGGACGGGCCGCTGCCGCAGGCATCCGCTGCTCAGGCGGAGGCCGCGGCAGCCTTACGCGCCGCCTTTCAGGCGTAGTTACGGCAAGGATAAGGAGACACCAACATGCGGGCGCGGATTCTGTGCGCGGCGATCGCAGTGGCTCTTGCATCGGCTCACGGGGCCGTCGCGGGCCAGCTTTCTCTTGTGGACGGCGTGGAGTTCCAGCCGTTCGCGTCGGCCACGAAGCGTCTCGTCGAGGCGCTGGAATACATAGGCGCGCCTGTTTCCGACGAAGATGCCGCAGCCATCGCCGAAGCGGCGGCGTCAACCGACCACGCGTCGGCCACGCGCGCGATGCAGGAGGCGCTGGATCCCTACTGCCTCCTCGGCGTGGACATCAGCGCCGAAAGTCGCGTCAAGGTGGCGGAAGGCCCTGCGACGAAGGAGCTCGTGGAGCACGGCTGGCGCACGTTCCTGGTGAAGGTCCACAACCAGGCGGGAGTCACCGCAGAGCCAGCCGCCGACAGCCCCAACGCCGCGGCGCTGTACACTTCCCCCAGCTTCCGGCCGGAGCCGGACGTCACGGTGCCCGCTAGCGACGTCGTCAACCGCTTCCTGGAAATCCACCTCTACGGCGACAGGCCGCTCAAGCCGACACTGTCCGGTCTGTCGCTGGAGTACCGAGTCCTCCAGCTCTACACCAACACGGCCGGCAAGCGTGAGGCGACGCTGTCCTTCAACATTGGGCAGGGCACGCAGGACATCGGCTTCCGCAACGAGGTCGCCGTGCTCTTCGACTGCCTCCCCGCTGTCGATGTCGTCCTCGGCGTGCGCGACACGGACGGTTCCCCAACGACGGCGTCCTTCATCATCCGCGATGGCCTCGACCGCGTGTATCCGCATCCCGGGCGACGCCTGGCGCCGGACTTCTTCTTTCACAGCCAGGTATATCGAGCCGACGGCGAATCCGTGCGGCTGCCGCCTGGCGCGTACACCGTTGAGTACGGCCGAGGCCCGGAGTATGTGATACACGAGCGCGAGATCGTGGTCCCCGACGCGCCCCAGCATCGAGAGGAGTTCCAGCTGCAGCGGTGGATCCACCTGGCGGCTGAGGGTTGGCGGTCAGGCGATCACCACGTGCACGCGGCGGGGTGCTCGCATTACGAGAGCCCTACGCAGGGGGTGACACCCGAGGACATGATGCGCCACATCCTTGGCGAGGATCTGAACGTCGGGTGCGTCCTGTCGTGGGGGCCGTGCTGGTACCACCAGAAGCAGTTCTTCGAGGGTGAGGTGCACGAGCTGTCCACGGACGACCACGTCATGCGGTACGACGTGGAGGTGTCGGGCTTCCCGTCGTCGCACGCCGGGCATCTGTCGATCTTACAGCTCACCGAGGACGACTACCGCGGCGTAGAACGCATTGAGGACTGGCCGAGCTGGGACTTGCCCGTGCTGCAATGGGCGAAGGAGCAGAACGCGGTGCTGGGCTTCAGCCACAGCGGCTGGGGCCTCCAGGTCGAGGGTGACCATCTGCCCAACTACAACATGCCGAAGTTCGACGGCATCGGCGCCAACGAATACATCGTCGACGTCGCGCACGACGCGGTGGACTTCATCTCTACGGTGGACACTCCCGCCGTGTGGGAGCTGAGCATCTGGTACCACACGCTCAACTGCGGTTTCCGCACCCGTATCAGCGGCGAGACGGACTTCCCATGCATCTACGGCGAGCGCGTGGGATTGGGCCGCTCCTACGTGAAGTCTCCCGACGGGCCCGTGGACTACGCCAACTGGGCCGAGGGTATCCGCGTGGGCCGGTCGTACGTGTCAGACGGCATGACGCACCTCATGGACTTTACGGTCGGGGAAGTAGGCGCGGGCGAGCCGGGCTCCAACGGCGTGAACAGTCAGCTCAACTTGAGCGACGCCGGCCCTGTCACAGTCACCGCGCGCGTCGCGTCACGCCTGGAGGACGAACCCAACACCGCGATTGCCGAACGGCCGCTGTCCCATCAGCCGTATTGGCACGCTGAACGAGCTCGCATCGGCGACTCGAACCGCGTTCCCGTCGAGCTCATCGTGAACGGCCAGTCGGTCGAGACGCAGGAAATCGAGGCGGACGGCTCCATTCAGGAGCTGACCTTCACCGCGGACCTCGTACGGTCGAGCTGGGTGGCGCTGAGGGTGTTCCCGTCTGCGCACACGAACCCGGTCTTCGTGGTCGTGGGCGACAAGCCGATCCGCGCAAGTCGGCGGAGCGCCGAATGGTGCCTGGAGGCGGTCGATGTCTGCTGGGAGGCGAAGGTGGGAGGCATCCGCGAAACGGAGCGGGAAGCCGCCCGCGCCGCGTATGACGCGGCCGCCGACGCGTACCGCGCGATACTCGCCGAGAGCGAGGTCGAGTAGGTGGGGGGGGGGGGGGGCCCGCCAGTCGAAGCTACAGCGCCAGGTCAGACGGCCGAACGCCCTGCTTGAACGTGCCGAAGCCGAAGTTGGTCGGCTCGTATTCGCCGACGACGTCCGCGACGTTGCGGGCCGGGATGTCGTCTTCCATCCCTACGCCCCAGTAGCACGCGTTGACGACAAGGCGTCGCAGATCCTCGCACGCCAGGTCGTTCGCCGCGCCCATGGTCGTGCAGAACACGCGCGAGGTGTTGCCGGTCTCGCCGGTGTATTCCTTGATCCAGGCAAGGGGCATCGTCTCGGTGTCCGCCTTGGGGGCGTCGCCCGGGTCCATGCCGACCAGCACCTGCCCGTCCAGCAGCACCGTCGGATCGCCGGTGAGCGTCGTGATGCCGTAAACGTCGGTTGGCCCCCACACGTCTTCGACGCCACGCAGGATTGGATGGTCCGCCGCGCCGTCGGCGATGAGCCCGCGCGTGCTTTCGTGACCGTGGTGGCCGTGGTGGTTGACCCACGTCTCGCCGAGCACCTGCCTGCCGTAGCCGCCCTCGAATTCCGCGCTGTTGAACGTGTATTTCACGTAGGCGCTGTCGCTGTCCGGCGCGTACTGGAACGGGTGCGTCGCCGTGCGCAGTCCCGCTACCGAGCCGCCCCGGTTCGTGTAGTCGATGATGTGCTTCATCTGCTCGTCGGGAAGCTCCCGCATGCGAGTCGCGATGACCATCATGTCGGCGCCGTCGAGCGCCTCTAGCCCAGGTATGTTCGTGCGGGCGTTCGGGTCGATCAGTCCGTCTTCGCCGATGGCGAAGAGGACCGTGCACTTGAAGCCGTGGTGGACGGCGAGGATCTTGCCCAACATGGGCAACGCTTCCTCCGACCGGTACTCCTCATCGCCGCTTACAAGGACAATGTGCTTGCCGTTACTCTCCGAGCCTTCGTAGACAACCGTGTGTTCCGAGCCCATCGCCGCACTCCCTCTGCTACCAGGTTCAGCGGTCGCCGGAAGACCGCGGGACTGCGGGCATGATAGCCGCTTCTGCGCGGCGCCCCAAACGTGTGGCGGCGTCGGCAGGGCGTGGTCTGGCGTTGGTTGGGCGTAGGGAGAGAGGTGGCTGGCCGGGTAGGGTTCGAACCTACGATCACGGGGCCAAAGCCCGATGCCTTACCACTTGGCTACCGGCCAGCAAGCTGCTCGGAACCGTCGTCGTCCGCGACGCCACGACTCGCGAGGGCAGTGACCGCCACGAACGGCTGGTCGCGCATCGCCTCCCGCGCCCGGGCGAGCGAGGCGTTGTCGCGGAAGAGACCGAACACCGTGGAACCAGACCCGGTCATCATGGCGGACGCGCCGCACGATCGGAGCCGGTCACGGACATTGCGGACGGCTGGATGCGCCGCGAACACAGGGCGCTCGAAGCTATTCCTAGCCTCGGGATCCGGCCCGTCCCAAGCGCGAAGAATCCTAGCACCGGCGCGGCTGTCGGTCAATCTGAAGCCTGGCGCCGGGTCAGCCTCCAGGGCGCCGTATGCCCAGCCCGTGTCCACGCGGATTCCTGGGTTCACGAGTAGAACTCGCGCGTGCCGCGTGGGCGCCAGTGGCGTCAGTACGGTACCTGTGCCGACGCCCCAGGCTGCCCCGCCGCGGACGCAGAACGGCACGTCGGCGCCCACCGCTACCCCGAGCCGCTCGAGCACGGCAGCGGGGTAGCGCGTGCCGTATAGGCGGTTTAGGGCCACCAGTGTGGCGGCGGCGTCCGCGCTGCCTCCCCCGAGTCCAGCGCCAGACGGAATGCGCTTTGCGATGGCTGCCTTCAGGCCGCCCCTGATCCCGGTGAACTGGAAGAACACACGCGTCGCGCGCGCTACCAGATTGCTCGCGCCCACCGGTATGGTGGGGTCGTCGCATGTGAGCTCGACGCCGGCGTCCGTACGTTCGAAGGTTAACGTGTCCGCGAGGCGCACGGAGTGGTATACGGTCTCAACCGCGTGATAGCCGCTCGGCAAGCGGCCCAGGACACGCAGATGCAGGTTAATCTTCGCTCGGGCGTGCAGCGTCAACTGGCTGGCCATGCTCGTCCCACCGCTTCACCTCGATCCCCGGAGGGAACATGTGCTGGAAGTTACTGTCCGGAATGTCGAGGTTCAGCTCGGGATTGGTCGCGTGGAACGACAGGCGCACGCCATCGCGCGGGCGGGCCACCGTCGCTGTCATCGGCCGTAGGATGCCGCCGACGTCACGGTAGTCGCGGAAGCTCGTGTGCATTACGGTTCGCCCCTCACGGTCGCGTACCCACCACCCCTCGACGACCGGCTCGCCCTCTCTGTGTGCGATGACGATCTCCTCCGCGTGCCCGATGCGATCCGAAGGACGCGTGACGACGATCTTCCCGTCCTTGGCGCCGACGTCCATTCTGCTGTTGTCGCCGACCGCGAAGGGGTTTGCGAAGATGGCGCTGCGCACGTCGGACACACGCAGATCCATCCCGTAGAGCCGCTTCAGGAGCGCGTCGGTCAGAGGCGCGCGGATAGCTTCGCGGTGCCTGATGTCCACGAGCGAGAAGTCGCCGTCAGACGCCCGCAGGACGACAACGGGGGCGCTCAGCGGATCGAGGATGTCGAGGCGGAGCGCCTCGGGTCGTCTGTAGTAGAGGATGGCCCGCGCCTCGCTAGACTGGCCCTGCTCCTCGATCTCGATCGTCATCTGCGTGCGGATCGTGCCCGTCAGGGCAAAGCGGGTCTGTAGCGTTTCGAGGGTGTCCACGCGGAAGGCGTCTGGATCGATGGGAGTCAGCGGCGACGGCTGGCCGCAGCCGTGGGCAATCGAGAACGTCACGCAGACACAGGCGATGGCAACCCACGCCGCCACGAGGCGCACTACGATGCCTCCGCGCGGATCTCTCGGATGAGCCATTGGTCGCCGATGTTCGCCAGCACGAACGTGAGGGAGCCCTCGGTCGACCGCGCCAGCACCGGGTTCAGCTGCAACCAGTATCGCGCCGACACGATCGCGGTGTCGCCATCGCGACTGTCGATGTTCGCGTCCTGCAGCCGGAAGAGGAAGTGGCTGAACTCCTCGAAAGTACCGGCCAGGCGCTTTCGGAGGGCGGCGTGGTCCTCGCCCTCGCCCAGGTAGTCTGGGGAGATCGTCAGCATGAGCCGGTCGAGATCACGGGTGGCGTAGGCTTCCACGTACGCCATAACGGTCGCCATGATCGCGTCGGACGCGGAGACGTCCGCGCCGTCAGTTCCATCGCTCTCCTCGGGGAGGCGCTGCCGCACGGTGTCCGCGAGCACGTCGTCGTCTTCCCGCTCGCCGTACACCTCGACCTCCGTGAGCCGGACGGCGCCCTCGACGTACACCTCACGTACCCCTAGAACGGTGAAGCTTCGCTTCCGCACGGTGTCGTTCGTCCACCGCACGGCGACCCGTATCAGGTCCGTGCGCACGGAGTGGAAGTCTACATCGAGCTTCGCGGACGTGTTGGCGGTGACCGTGTGCCGGGTTGGCGTGTCGCCCGTCTCCAGGACGACAGGGACCCAGCGGGCCGTGGCCGAGTCCCAGTATTGGATCAGCACGTCCCGCACGCTGTGCGCGGCTGCCGGGAACTCGGCGGTGTCGACGGAGTAGAGCGTCACGCTCTCGACGACCCGCTCGCGCGCCAGTTGGAACAGCACCCACGCCAACGCCGATTGCTCCTTGCCCTGCCGGTAGTCGCGCCGCAAGCCCTCCCACTCAGTGGGCTCCACCGCGGTCAGATCTGTTTCCGCGTCGAAGTAGCCGTCTCGCACGAACGCGCCGTCGTAGAGAAGCTCCCAGCCGGCGCCGGGCGCCCAGACGTCGACCTCGGTCACGCCGTCGACGAGCGTCAGCGGCGGGTAGTCCGCGGTCGCGGTCGGCACGATCATCTGCGTGCCTTTGACGCGGCTCAGGTTGATCTGGGGCCGTTCGGGACGAGTGAGGGCCTTCGCGAGCGCGGGTGCGGCTGGCGTGGAGCATCCGGCGCTGGCGACGATGACGACGGCGAGGATGACAATGGCGGCGCGCAGCGCGGTCGACACCCGGGAGCTACGCTGCCACAGGTCGTGCTTCGCGCCGCACATGCCCCCAGGTCTGCTCACGCGACGCCTCCTCACTCCGTGCGCGGGCCGAAGTGTTCTGCCATCTTCGCTACGAGGAACTCCGTCGAGGCTTCGAGATCGCCCATGCCGTCCTCGCCGTCCTCGATGGATACCCAGCCGTCGAACCCCACGCCCGCGAGCGTTGAGAAGATGGCGTCGTAGTCGTTGGCGCCCTGACCGATGACGCCGTGCTTGAGCGTGCTGACGTATCCGAGCGTGCCGTCCGCCTGACGCAGATCGTCGAGGTTGCCGGTCGTAAGATAGCGGTCGCTCGCGTGCATCGTGACCACGCGCGTCTTCACGGCCTCCAGGAGGGCGAGGGGATCGTCACCCGCCACAAGCGCGTTCGAGGGGTCGTAGTTCACCTTGAACCACGGAGAGTCGATCTGGTCTACGATCTCCAGGAACACGTCCATCTTCTGCGCGAATTCGCGGTAGAGCCAGTAGCCGTCCTTGTAATGGTTCTCCATCGCGAGTACCACGCCCTTGGCTGCGGCGTATGGCAGCAGCTGCCGGATGGACTCGACCGTCCATCTCACACCATCTTCGCGCGAGATGTCGGGGCGCGCCTGGCCCGAGAGGACACGACACGTCATGCCGTCGAAGAACGCGACCAGGTCGATGGCGTCGCGCGTTCTCGCCACCTCTGTCGCGCGCGCCTCTGGGTCGGGTTGGGTGAAGTCAGGGGAGAAGCAGAGCATCGGCATCTCAAGGCCGTGGCCCTGGATGCGGGCCTTCACGTCCGCCAGGTACGCCGGCTCGAACGACTCGAAGAAGCCGTCGTACATCTCGACGCCCTGCACGTCCAGCGTCGCCGCGAGGTCTATCCACTCGAAGAGCGTCATGGTCTTGTCGACGCACAGGGCGTCCATGAACCCCTTGGGGAAGGCCGCGAGCTTCGGCATGGGTTACTGCGCCTCCAGACGTCTCAGATAGCCCTCCGCCTCGGCCTTCCACTCTCCCGGCACCTCCAACGTGAGTAGGTAGCGGAACCGCTCGATCGCCAGCTTCCGCTTCTCGAGGTACTGGTACACCATCGCCAGGTTGAAGTTCGCCGTGAGGTTGCGGGGATCCAGCTTGAGCGCGCGCTCGAACTGATCGGCAGCCGCTCGGAGCCGGTCCAGTTGGTAGAGGACGCGACCGTACTCCACGTACGCGTCCGCGTTCTCGGGGTCGAGTTCGACAGCGCGCGAGAGATGTTGGCTTGCCGTGCCTGGGTCGCCCTTGGACACCTGGTACAGGTAGCCCAGCCGGTAATGCGCGCGCGCGGAGTCGGGATACGCCGCCAGCTCCGCCGTATATTCGTCGATGGCCTGTTGGTGGTCGTGCTCACGCTCCGAGATGGCGCCCAACTCAACGTGCGCATTCTCGTACGTGGGGTGGAGGGTGAGGAGACGACGGAACGTCTGCCGCGCCCTCGAGTCCTGCTCCATGTCGACGTACGTGAGTCCGAGCGTGAACCGCGCCTCGCCGTGTTCAGGGTCGGTTACTAAGACCTGCTCGAAGTCGCTCGCGACCTCGCTGTATAGGTAGAGGCTGTCGCCTATCTGCCGGTGGACTCGCCGCAGCATACCTCGGTGGAAGTGCGTCGCCGCCTTCGGACGGAGCAGTATGGACGACGTGTACGCTTCATCGGCGGCAATGAAAAGGTCCACGCGCTGGTCGTAGTCCTCCGTGCGGTCGCCGAGCCTGTGCGCGCATCGCGCGTAGTCGTAGTGCCACACGGGTTCGTCGTTCTTGACGTCGACGGCGACAGCGTAGTGCGCCACGGCGTCCGCCAGGTCGTCGCGCTCGTCCAGCAGTTGCGCGAGGATGTACTGCTCGTTCCCCCGCCGCGGTTGTAGCAGCAGACCCGTGGTGTAGACATCGATGACGGCCGGCTTCGACCCGAGACGCAGGTGGATCGCGCCCAGCGTGAAGTAGGGCGGCGCGCTGTCGGGCGCCAGCTCGATGGCACGTTCGTACGACCCGATGGCCGCAGCGTCATCGACACCGTCGTAGAGGCCGCCCAACCTCAGGTACGCATCGACGTGCGTCGGGTCCAGTGCAACTACTTGCTCGAAGGCCTCGGTCGCTTCCGTGTCGCTCCCTTGGTCCGCCAGGATCTCGCCCCGGGCGTAATGAGCATCGGTGTTCGTGGGCTCGATACCGACCAACTCGTCCAGCACGCCGAGGGCGTCCGCGGCCCGGTCGCCCGCGCGGTACAGCCGCGCTAGTCGCACGAGCGCGTCTTGCGTGCGAGGAGCTTCTCTCCGAACACGTTCGTATTCCACTATCGCCAGATCAACGGAGCCCGCGCCTTCGAAGCTGCGCGCGAGGTAGTACCGCGCGTCCACGTCAGCGGGGAACAGCAGCGCGTGCTTGCCATATGCAGCGGCCGCCAGCGAGTGGTCGCCGCGCGAGAATAGGTCCGATCCCTGCTGCTCGTAGCGTCCGGCGTCGTCGGGGTTCAGCTCCGCGCCACGGGCGAGGGCGATCTCCGCCTGGGTGATGTCTCCCATGGCGAAGTAGATGTCGCCCAGGGGGAAGTGAATATCGCGCCGATCCGGGGCGAGCTCCCTCGCCGCCTCGTAGTGCGCGACCGCCTCGGTCAGAGCGTCCACCGCAGTCTCAACCTGCGCGTAGAGAACGTGCGCCTCGTCGTCTGTCGCGTCGATCGCGAGCGCCTTGTCGAGGGCTACTCGCGCGTCGCCCGGCGACATCTCAGCCGTGAAGAACTGGGACTGCACCATGTCGGTGAAGTGCGTCGAGAAGGCCGGGTCGTGTCGGATCGCGGTCTGGTATTCCTCGACGGCGCCCGGCACGTCACCGAGCGCCCACACGGTCTCGGCGAGGTCGAAGTGGATGGGGCCATCCTCGGGTACGATGGCTAGCGCCTGCCGGTATAGCGGCTCCGCCTGACCGTGGGAGCCGCGGTACGCAAAGATGCGCGCGAGGTTTTGCAGCTCCTTCGGTGGCGTCCCGCCTCCGTGCTTCGCTCCCTCTCGGTAGAGACTGAGGGCCTCCGCATCCAACTCCTGCACGGCTCGGATCTGCCCGAGCAGGAAGTACGCGGGAGCGAACTTGTCGTCGATCTCAAGGGCGCGTTGCGCCTCCGTTTCGGCCTGGTCGTCGTCTTCGAGGTCGTAGTAGACCTGCGCCTTGCCGAAGTGCGGGAACTTCCAGTCGCGGCGCGCGAGGTCTATGGCTAGCGTGTAGGCCATGAGCGCGTTTTCGGTTTCCCCGCGCTCCCGGTACACCTCGCCCATGGAGTAGTGGGCCGCCACCTGCGTCTCGTCGATGCGGACACATTCGGAGTACGCGGCGAGGGAGCCATCGCTGTCGCCGGACTTGTGGAGCACGCCCCCTAGCGTGAAGTAGGCGAGGACGAAGCCTGGGTCGATCGAGATGGCGCGCCGGAGAAGGACTACCGCGCGCTCCAGGTCGCCGTCAGCGCCGCGCATGGCGTGCGCATAGCCGTGTCCGTAGCGGGTGGGCGCGTCAGCCTCGTGACTGACGGCGCGGGCGTCGTATTCGCCTAGCACATCCTCGATATGACCATCTGCGTGCCACTTGCGGACCAGCCCGCGATGGAGCTCGGGGTGGTTCTTCCGCGCCTTGTCGATGTTCTCGAAGTCCTTGCGGAGCTCCTTGAGCCACTTGGGCGTGTCCTCGGCGTGAAGCGTCGGGACGCCCAGCGTCGCGAGCATGAGGGCGAGAAGCGCGAGCCCGCAGAGAACGCGGGAGCGCCGAGTGCGTGTTGCGTGTTCGGTCACTGCGACCAAGGGGTTCTCCGCCGGTGGGCTGGGGCTCGTGGTCGTGTCGTCCGTGTGCGATTCTCTGGCACGTGTGGAACGCCGAGCCTGGGCCTGTGGACTACGCGCCTCCCGCGAGCGTCGGCTAGCCTATCTGCTTCATCAGTGTCGCCATCTCGATGGCCGTCATCGACGCGTCGAAGCCCTTGTTGCCGGACTTCGTGCCGGCCCGCTCTATCGCCTGTTCGATGGTGTCCGTCGTGAGGACGCCGTATATGACGGGTACGCCCGTTGCGGCCGCTATGCCCGCGATGCCCTTGGCGGACTCGTTGGCGACATAGTCGAAGTGCGGCGTCGATCCGCGTATTACGGCGCCCAGGCAGATGACGGCGTCGTACTTGCCGGACTCCGCCGCGCGCTTCGCCACCATGGGGATCTCGAAGGCGCCTGGAACCCAGTAGACGTCGATGTCCGCCTCGTCGACGCCGTGCCTGACGAGGCCGTCCTCGGCTCCGCCAAGCAGCTTCGACGTGATGAACTCGTTGAATCGCCCGACGACGATCCCGACGCGCAGGCCGGCTCCGATAAGGCTGCCCTCAAACGTCGCCATCTGTGTCCTCCGTGCCTTCTTCCGGGTGCATGAGATCGTCCATCAGGAGGTGGCCGAGCTTCGTGCGCTTCGCCTCCAGATACCGGATATTATCCTTCTGCGCTGGAACCTGGATCGGCATCCGCTCGACAACCTCCAGGCCGTGCCCCTGGATGCCGGCAATCTTGCGGGGGTTGTTCGTCATCATGCGTATCTGCCGGATGCCGAGGTCGTAGAGCACCTGCGCGCCGATGCCGTAGTCCCGTAGGTCGGCGCCGAATCCCAGGCGTTGGTTCGCCTCGACGGTGTCCAGGCCTGCCTCTTGCAGCTGGTACGCCTTGAGCTTGTTGAGCAGGCCGATGCCACGTCCCTCCTGTCGCAAGTACAGGAGGACGCCGAGGCCCTCGCGCTGGATGATACGGGCGGCCTCGTCCAACTGCTCACCACAGTCGCAGCGTAGCGAGCCGAACGTGTCACCGGTCAGGCACTCCGAGTGGACCCGCACCAACGTCGGCTCGCCGCTGCTGATGTCGCCCACGACCATCGCGAGGTACTCGCGGTCGTCCATCGGGCTCTCGTAGGCATGCACGAGGAAGGGGCCCCACTTCGTCGGCAGGTTCACCGAGGCCACGTGCTGCACCTGCCGCTCGGTGCGGCGTCTGTAGGCGATCAGATCCTCAATCGTGACGATGAGCAGCCCGTGCTTCCTCGCGAAGGGGATGAGCTCGGGGACGCGCGCCATCGTCCCGTCCTCGTTCATGATCTCGCACACCACGCCTGCCGGGAATAGCCCGGCCAGACGCGCAAGATCCACCGCCGCTTCGGTGTGTCCCGCCCTACGCAACACCCCACCATCGCGCGCGTGCAACGGGAAGACGTGGCCAGGGCGCAGGAAGTCGTCCGCCTCGGCGTGGGGGTCGGTAACCTTGCGGATCGTGTGCGCGCGGTCCGGCGCCGAGATGCCGGTTGACGTCCCCTCGCGGGCGTCGATGGAGACCGTGTAGGCGGTCTTCAGCTTGTCGGCGTTGTCGTCCACCATCGGGCGGAAGTCCAACGCGGACAGGCGGTCGCCCGTCATGGGCAGACAGATGAGGCCGCGCCCGTGCTTGGCCATGAAGTTGATGGTCTCGGCGGTCACGCATTGCGCCGCCATCGTCAGGTCGCCCTCGTTCTCGCGGTCCTGATCGTCGGTCACGACGACGATCTCGCCCCGGCGGATCGCCTCGATGGCGTCCTCGATATTGTCGAACCGCGCGTCGCCCGCGTCGTCTGCTGTCATTGCACGTACCCATGCCGTTGTAGGAACGACTCGTCGAGGCTCGATCCGTCACCGGTCGTCGCCGCGTCCTGCCCCAGCAGCCGCGCGACGTACTTCGCCAGCATGTCGAATTCGACGTTCAGACGCGCGCCGACGGCGGTCACGCCGAACGTCGTGCTAGCCAAAGTATAGGGTATTAACGCGATGCGCGCCGCGTCGGGCCGCACCGTGGCGATGGTGAGGCTCACGCCGTCAAGCGCGATGGAGCCCTTCTCGACCAGGAAACGCCGCGATGCCGACGACACGGAGACGTCCAGGAGGACGCCTTCTCCCTCCCGCGCGACGCCGCTGACGACACCCACCTCGTCGACGTGTCCCTGCACGAAGTGGCCGCCCAGACGGTCTCCGACACGCAAGGAGCGTTCGAGGTGCGCGCGGTCGCCCGTCGCGAGGGAGCCCAGCGTTGTTCGACGTAGCGTTTCCGTGGAGACATCGGCGGTGAAGCAGCCAGAGGCCACGGTGGCGGCGGTCAGGCACACGCCCTGCACGGCGATGCTCTCGCCTTCGCGCAGGTCGTCGACGCCTTCCATGGTGATGGCGAGGCGCGAGCCTTCCCGCGCGTGTTCGACGCGGTCGACGACGCCGACATGCTCAATGATGCCTGTGAACACTCGCCGGCTCCGTCGGTCGCCTCGCGCGTGGCGCGCAATTAGCGGACGAGGCGCTGCAGCGTCTCCACGAAGCGGGGCACGGCGGTCATGGGGTCTTCGGCCGCCTCGTACTCGATGCTTAGGTAGCCTCGGTAGCCGCCAGCGTTCAGCGCGCCGATAACGCTCTCGATGTCGACGTCTTCCTTGCCGTTGGGGCCAGGCACTTCGGTCTTGACGTGCGCCGTGATGGCGAGGGGCACCGTCCGCGTGATCGACCCGTAGGGGTCGGTGCGGTAGTTGCCCGTGTCGAGGTTCACGGCCACCCAGTCGGAACCGGCGCCAGCGACCAATCCCTCGACCTGCTCGACCGTGGCGGTGATGCCACCGTGGTTCTCGAGCGCCAGCATGACACCCTCTTTCGCGGCGACCTCGGCGCACTCCTGAAGTGATGCGATGACCCACTCGCGCGCGTCATCCTCCGTGCTGCCGTCGGGCACGCCGCCAGCAAAGACTCGAAGCAGCGGCGCCCCTAGCTTCACGGAGTTGCGGATCCAGTCTTTCACCATCTGCACCTGCTCGGCGCGCTTCGCTGGATCGGCCTGGCAGAAGTTGTTGCCCACGGCGGCGCCGGAGACCTCAAGCCCTCTTCGTAGCGCCATGCGCTTCACGTCGTAGAGCGTGGCGGTCTCGGTGTCCGGGAAGTAGTACGAGGTCAGCTCGACGCCGTCGAGGTCCATCCGGACGCCGAGGTCGAGGAATTGCTCGAGGGTCATCTCGCCCTTGGTCAGGTATTGCCGGTACGAGTACGCGCAGCATCCAACGTGCACTGTCTTCTCCTAACGGTCGCGCGGGCATGAGCGGCTAGATGTTCTGCACCAACTCTTGGCGCTTCGCCTCGAACTCGTCGGGTGTTACCAGATCCTGCTCGCGCAGCCGAACCAGTTCGTCCATGCGTTCGGAGACACTCAGGAACGCCCCGCCAGTCACCACGCCGTTGACATCCCCGTTCTCCTCGTCCTCGTCGTCGTGCCCGAAGAGGCCCTGCATCAGCGCCTTGCCAACGACGTTCATCAACATGGCGAAGAGACACAGGCCGCACAGAGAGGTGATGCCCGCCACGACGCGCCCGGCGATGGTCACAGGCGACATGTCGCCGTAGCCGACCGTCGTCATTGTCACGATGCCCCACCACATCGAGTTGGGGATATCCGTGAACTGCGTGCCCTCTACGCCGCTCTCGGCATAGTACACGAGTGTGCTGGAGATGATGAGGACGGAGAACATCGTGATGAAGTAGATCTGGAGGTCCATCTTGAGCGTGCCGTACTTCTGCTCCTGACTCTCCTCGTAGCTCTCCGTCACCTTCTTGGCGAGTTTCAGGATCCGCATGAGACGCAGGAAACGCAGCACGCGCAGGATACGCGCGACCTTGAGCTGCCGCAGGTCCATCATCTGCACGAGTGACGGGGCGATCGCCAGGAAGTCGATGATCCCCCACACGCCCAGGGTGTACTTGCGGATCGGCCGCGTGACGTAGACCATTCCAGCGTATTCCGCGACGAAGATGGTCACCGCAACGATTTCGCTGATCTTGAAGAATGCGTTGTACTTCGTGCGGATGCTCTCGACGGACTCGAAGATGATCGAGCCGATAGAGAAGAAGATCACGAGGATCACGAAGTTGCTTACGAAGCTGAACAGGCGGGACTCCTGGTTGGAGAACGCCTCCCGGACCAACCAGTCGGCCCGGCCCAAGATCGTCAGCCGCTCTTTCTCGACAGCCATACGTGTTAGTCCGTGTGTTTGCGCCGACCGCGTTGCGCTAGCCCGCGATGTCGGAACCCCGCCGCACATGGGCTCGGCGTCCGGCGGCCCATGATACACCATCCTGCGTTCGGCTCAACCGGCAGCGCCGCGCGCGAGTGACGCTCCGATCTGTCTATCGGCCGCGACGCGGGCTAAGCTCAAGCAGAACCGCAACCCAAGGGGTGAAGATGTCGGCGAACGATAAACTCCCGCCTGCGCGCGTGCAGATGGACCGGTACGTCGCGTTGACGATGACCTGGGCGGACGGAACACACGCGGTGTACCCCGTTGGGTATCTGCGCAGCCAATGCCCCTGCGCGACGTGCCGCGAGTTCCGTGAGACGCCGCCGGACCCGTTCCGCGTGGTGCAGGGCGAATCCGAAGTCGTGCCGGCGGACGTTCACGTCGAATCCATGCAGCCCGTCGGGCACTACGCTCTCCAGCTCCAGTTCAGCGACGGCCACGGCTCGGGCATTTATTCGTACCAGTATCTGGCGGAGCTCGATCCACCACCGACGGACGACGCCTAGCGGGCACGGAAAGGGCGCGACCGGTCTGGCCGCGCCCTCTGCGTAGCATTGCGCGTTCGCCTAGCGGCTCTTCAGCGAGCCCCACGCCGTGGCTACCTTGCCCTCCGCGTCCACCGCGGTCGTCTCTGCCGCGACATACGCGCCTGCGTACCAACGCGCGTTGTCGATCCAGAAGTCCTCGTCTGTCTCCGCGATGTGCATCGTCAGCGAGGCGGGATTCACGTCCGTGTCCGGCGTGAATTCCACGTGGTACTCTGTCCACTCTGGGCTCATCGCCAGCATCTGCTCGCCATATGCCGTCCAGGGGTCGGCGCCGAGTTCGGGCTTCCAGTTGATGTTCTTGGCGCCTTCTGACTTCACGAACGCGGCCCAGGTGTACAGCGTGCCACCGGTGAAGGTCACATCGACGTTGTACTGCAGCCCCGAGTCCCAGAAGTTCGCGCCAGCGGAGCCGACCTCCACCTTGCCAGACGCGCCACCTTCGAACACGTCACTCGTGTCCAGGGAAATGGACGCGTCGCCGTAGACGCCCCAGGGATCGGTGACGCCTGCCTCGAAGTCACCGTTGCTTATCAGGTTATCCTGCGCGGATGTAGCGACCGTTAGCGTTGCGGCTATCGCGAGTGCGCCCATACGGGCGATGAGTCGCGGAGTCATGGACCTGTCTCCCATGCGTGTGAGGTCATGCGACTAGCGGGACTTCAGCCCGGCCCACGTTGTCGCGGCTTTGTCGAGGGGATCGACGGCCTGTGGCGCGTCCGTGCCCTCAAACGGTTCGTAATCGCCCTCGTACCAGCGCGCGTCATCCAGCCAGATGGTAGATGCGTCGAACTGCACGTGCAACGTCAGCGATGCGGGTACGACGTCGTTCCCACCAACGTTGAATTCCGTGAAGAACTCCTGGTACTCCTCGGTGAGCAGGGCTCGCTTCTCGCCCCACGCCGTCCACGGGTCCACGCCGAGCTCGGGTTTGATGTTCACCTCGACAGGCGGATCCGCCTTCATGAACATCGCCCACGTATAGTCCGTGTTCTTCGCGAAGAAGATGTCGGGCTTGTACTGGATACCGGCATCCCAGAAGTTCGCGCCCGGCGCCGGAATGGTCGCCATCATCGCGGCGTTACCCGTGTGCGCGTCCGCCTTCTTGCCTATTTCCTCGGTTACTGGCCCGTAACTGACCCACGGGTCCCAGAGGTCGTCCTCAAAGCCCGGGTTCGTGATGAGATTGTCGCCCTGCGCGACGGCGAGGGATGCCGCCACACCGAATGCAATGCTAGCTCCCAGTAGGCGGGAGAGCCTTCCTGCTGGCATATGTGCTCCATGCTTAGCGCCGACCCGGCCGTGAGCGGGCGCGATCGTGCGAAGGGAGGGATTTCCCCACACTGTATCAGGAGTATACCCAAGTACGGAGCGGCAGAAAATGTGCGCCCGACAGAACCGCGCGGCGAGTCAGTCGCGGACGACACGGAAGCCAATGAACGCAGCCTGCATGTCAGGGGACGCCGGCAGCCGACGCGTAGCACGCGCCACCATGAGGGAGTCCATCCACGAGCCGCCGCGGACGACCTTGCGGCTGCCCGACTCCGCGCCGGGAGGGTCCGTCAACGGGCCGCGCGCGTAGTAGGAGTCGCTGTACCAGTCGGCGACCCACTCCGCGGCGTTCCCAGCCATGTCCTCGACTCCGTAGGGGCTGGCGCCGGCGGGGTAGGATGCGACCGGTGACGTCGTGGCGTGCCCGTCGTTCGCGGACGTGTTGGCGCGGGAGGCGTCCTGCTCGTCGCCCCAGGGCCAGACGCGCTCGGTACTGCCTCGCGCCGCCTTCTCCCACTCGGCTTCAGAGGGCAGGCGCCCTCCCACCCACGCGCAGTACGCGGACGCCGCCTCCCACGTAACGCCGACGACAGGATGCCGCGGACGTCGCCGCGCGCGTTCCGGCCAGGCGCCGAAGTCACTGACGCCTGTCAGGTCCGCTGGCCGGTGGTCGCCGCCGGTCGCCTCCCAGAACGCCAGGTACTGCTCGTTGGTCACTTCGTGGCGCGCGATCTCGAATTCCGAGAGGGTCACCGTGCGCTCGGGTCGTTCGTCGGGCTGGCCAGACGCCATGCCCATCACAAACGCGCCGGCTGGCACACGCACCCACTCGCCCACATCGGGCTCGTCTGCTCCCGCTGCGACAAGCGCCGAAACCGACCCGACTGCGAGAAGCAGGGCCGTCAGGAGCACACGCCTACTCGTCACGTTCGAGGGCCGAGAATCCGTAGTTGTCGCTGCACCGCCACCTGATGATGATCGACTCGTCCGCCCCGTCGAGCGCGTCACGGTAGTCGGACATCGTCACGCTTGAGGACCGAGAGTCCATAGTTGTCGCCGCGTCGCCACTTGATGATGATCGACTCGTCCGCCCCGTCGAGCACGTCGCGGTAGTCGGACACGTGGTTCACCTCCACGCCATCGATGGCGAGGATGATAGTGCCCGCCGTGATGCCTTCCCCGGCTGCCGGACTGCCGCGCCCCACCGACCTGACAGCGACGCCGTCCTCGACGTCCGACGGTATCGCATCCAGTTCGTCACCCTGGAGCGCCTGGACGTCAACAACCACCATGCCGGTCCAGTCCCGCCGGCGTCGGCGTGGCTCTGGCTCGACTTGGGCGGCGACCTCCTCGTCCAACTCCCCGAGGACGACGGTGAGGTCTTGACGCTTACCGTTGCGCAGGATCTCCAACGTAACGCTCGTGCCGACCGGCGACGAAGAGATGTAGTTGCGGAGCTCGTTGTCGCTCGCCATCTGCCGCCCGTCCGCGGCCAGGATGACATCAAGCGCCTTCATTCCTGCCTTGTCCGCTGGACTCCCGTTCACCACGCGACTGACGAGGGCGCCGGTGGGCTTGTCGAGACCCAGCTCCTGCGCGACGTCGTCCTGGACGCCTCCGATGAGCACGCCCAACCAGGCGCGTACGACCTTCCCGTGCTCGACGATGTCGCCCAACACCTTG
The DNA here is from genome assembly GCA_964473525.1 of uncultured bacterium. Lineage (GTDB taxonomy): Bacteria > Poribacteria > WGA-4E. The sequence continues at coordinate 143,718 of CAYYPK010000013.1, read as the reverse complement.
CCGGCGAGCTTCGAAGAGACGGCGAACCCGACTCCGGCGTTCTGGCCGGTGTTGCTGCTGATCGCCGTGTTCACGCCAACGAGTTGGCCTTCGATGTTCAGGAGCGGGCCGCCGCTGTTGCCGGGGTTGATGGCGGCGTCGGTCTGGATGAAGTCCTCGTACGGGTCGTCCGTGCGTAGGTCGCGCCTGTTGGGTAGGATCGACCGCCTGCCCTTGCCGCTTACCATGCCGAAGGAGGCCGAATGCGAGAGGCCGAACGGCGCGCCAATCGCGATCACGAATTCGCCGACCTGCAACTGGTCCGAATCGGCTAGCGGCATCGCCACCAGGCCGTCCTCGTCGATGCGAATGACCGCGAGATCGGTCTTGGGGTCTCGCCCGACCAGCTCCGCGGTGTATTCGCGGCCGTCAGACAGCGTCACCGTAAGCTCGTCGGCATCTTCTACAACGTGGTTGTTCGTGAGGATGTAGCCATCCTCGCGTACGACCACGCCGGAACCGAGGCCGTGGCGCGGCCCTGGGTCGGGATGCCCGAACGGTAGTTCAAATGGGAACCTGCGCCTTCCGCCACCATCCTCGCCTTCCTCGGTGTCGTCGCGCTCGGGGGCTCTCGTCGTGGAGTCGACACGTACGACGGACTCCCTCGCCTCGGCGACGATGTCGCGCAACGCGCGGTTGACGCTCTGGAGCACGGCGAAGTCGTCGCCGTTGGCGGATTGCGCGCGGGCGGCGGACGTGAATATGGTCGATGCAGTGGCCGCCGACCCGCGCGCCTTCCCGACGTCGCGATCGGCCATCAGGACGACTCCGGCCGCCACTCCGAGGCCAACCAGGACAACCGCGGCCAGGAACAGCCGCGCTGCGTTCGCTCTCCGTGCCACTAGCCTATCTCCATCTGTGAATCACTGGTCCAGTACGTCGCGGTCATGAACGCTGCGTCGCGGGCTGAGTTGACACGGCAGGCGCCCCCGGCCGGTCTACTCGTAGGCCTTTCCGTTCTGGTTCTTCGCGGGCGGCACGGCGTTGCTTACCGGCGCAATGGTCTGTAGGTACGCCCATATGGCGCGTAGGTCCGCGTCCGTCATCCCCCGGTAGTGCCTCCAGGGCATCGGCGGGAGTGTCCCACGCTTGTTGGGATCCCCAAGGTGCTTACCCGTGCGCATGGCGCGGATGAAGGCATCCTCGGTCCACCCACCCAGCCCTGTCGCGTCGGGCGTCAGGTTCGTCGCGTACGAGACGCCCCATGGCCCGCTAAACGCGGTGTAGGTGGGCGATATGGACAGAAGCACGCCCTGCCGTATCAGGTCCATCGAGAACTTCGGCGCCTGCGCGCCCTGGGGATGCCCGCTCAAGTAGCGATCCGGGTCTTCCAGCGCACTCCGTCGCGGCGTGTGACACTGCCCACAGGAAGCCACCGCGTCCACCAGATAGCGGCCGCGCGCCACGGCTTCGCTGTTGTCCTGGGCCTCGGTCGTCTGCCGCAGGACACCCATGGCGACAGCCACGAGCGCAAACGCCAACGCCACCCGTGACGCCCGTCGCCATGTCGGCCGCGCCATTCTCGTCCCCATCAGCGACTCCTCTGAGTAGACGTTCCGCGCACGCCCTATCGTAGCACATCGGCCGCTTGGCCCGGGTGGCGAGCCCCGCCTCCCTTGACGGCCTAGAACGCCTTGTAGTTGAGTGTGAGCGCAAGTTCCTGCCGCCACGACTCGTCGGCGGGCTTCAGGACGCGCACGGTAGCCAGGAGCCGCAACTCGTCTTCGAGGTACAGCAGGAAGCTCGGCCGGATCGCGTGCGTTGTCACCGTCGGCCCGCCGCGCGTGTCGGCCACGAGCCCGACGCCGTAGTCGAGCAGGAAGTCGACTCTATTCGTCAGCTCGTACAGGTAACCAGCCTTCGCCTCGACCTCGTATAGGCGACCGAAGTCGCCGTCCAGCGGCGTATTGACGCGGAGCGTCCCATCGAGCTGCGTTGACCACTGGATGGGACGCGCGTAGCGGGCGGTCACATCGCCGCGTGGCGCTCCGGGCGTGGAGCCATCAGCGTTTGTCACGTCGTATCGCACGCCAGCGGCGACGTCGTACCCGTAGAAGCGGTCGCCGATGTTCTCGCGGAACAGCACCTCCTCGACACGGAAGACGCCAGCGGCGCCGATGCCCTCTCCCGCGAGGGCGCCGGACGCACGCGCCTCGGCCTCGATGTCGCCCAGCCAGTACTTGGCGTACGTCGACGGGCCGTAGTCCTGGCGATACGCCCGCTCGGACTCGATGATGTGCGCTACCCGCAACATCGAGTCGCGGGGCATGCGCGCGGTCGTCACGCCCTCGTCTACGAAGTAGGTATCGATTCGCACGGCTTTGCGCAAAGCCGTGGCGTCGATGAACCGACCCCAGCCGGCGGCGATCGTGACATCCGACGCTGGGCGTTCATCGCCTCTGGCGACGGATCCGGCGACGCTCACCGAGCCGAACAGGGCGTGCTGTTGGCTCGCGTACACCTTTGCTCTGGCGTTGGCGTCGAGGTCGTACGCGGAGTCGAACGCGTCGTCCACCCACGCCCGAGACCACTGACCGACCGCGCTCGCCGAGTAGGCGAACGAGAGAGACTCGTAGAACAGATCGTAGGTGAGGCCCACACGCCCGTCGTTTGCGAGCGTCGTGGTGTCGGATCGCTCGTAGGAGTACCGCAGGTCGGCGAAGAGGCTGCGGGCGCTGCTTACCGGGGTTTCGTAGTCGCGCACGGAGACGGTCTGCGCCGAACCCGTCGCGGCAAGGACGGCTAACGCGCACGCCGCGAGTCGTATGCTGGCTGCACGCCCGTGGCCCACGGTCGGCTCCTCATGGGGCGCCGGTTGGTCTCGGCGGTCTCGGCGGCAGTGACAAGGTTAAGGAGAAGCCGTCAGTAAGCCGGATTCTGTATCCGCGGACACTCGCGCGTCCACGGATGATGACCATTCATCTGGGATGGACATTGCTGCCCACCTCGTGCGACCGTACCCGGGAACCACGGCGGGTCCACCAACGTTCCCCTATTCGGTCTTGCTCCAGGCGAGGCTTACAAGGCCCGCCACGTCACCGCGGCGGCCGGTGGTCTCTTACACCACCCTTTCACCCTTGCCTGTGACGCCCTGGGGCGCCCATCGGCGGTCTACTCTCTGTTGCGCTAGCTGTGGGATCGCTCCCCCTGGGCGTTACCCAGCGCCATGACCCTGTGGAGTCCGGACTTTCCTCGCCCGCTCGCGCGGACGCGGCCATCTTGGCGACTTCTCCTCGTTGCAATGATACCACGCGTGGGGTTAGATACACCTGACCGAGGGCCGCGGAGGCTGCGGGCGTCTGCCCCGCCGCCGAACATGGAGGATCGGACGAGCGCATGAAGATCAAGTCCGTGGAGACGGTACAGATCGAGTTCCCGCCGCTCACGCAGCATCCGTCCGAGGAGGCGCCGGGCAAGCCGCGACGCGACCCCTGGACCGCTCACGCCGAAGTGGCCAACCCGATGTCGCGCTATCCGAAGTACAAGCGTCACCGCTCCAGCTGGCTGCCGAAGTGGCCAGCGGTGTGGGTGAAAGTCACCGCGGAGGACGGCACATGGGGCCTGGGCATGACGAGCCACGGGCGCGCGACAGCGGCGGTGATCGAGGACCATCTGGGGCCTCTCCTCGTAGGGGAGAGCGCGCTCACCATTGAGAAGTGCTGGGACATGATGTTCCGCGCGACGAAGCCCTACGGAACCGCCGGGATCGCCAGCTGCGCGATGTCGGGCATCGACCTGGCGTTGTGGGATCTCTCCGGCAAGCTGACGGATCGGCCGGTGTACGAGATGCTCGGTGGCCCCGCGCGCGACTCGATATTCACGTACGCCACCGGCAACGATGTCGACTGGTACCTCGAGTGCGGTTTCCAGGCAGTGAAGCTCGCCTGCCCGTACGGGCCGGCCGACGGTCTGGACGGCATCGACAAGAACGAGGAGTTCGTGGCCGAAGCTCGCGAGCTCTGCGGTGACCACGTCGAGATCATGCTCGACTGCTACATGGCGTTCGACGTCGAATACACGGTGCGGCTGGCTGAACGCCTGCGCCCGTACCGCCTCAAGTGGATCGAGGAGTTCCTTATTCCAGAGGATCTTGAGGGCCACGTCGCCGTGAGGAACCGGCTTCCGTGGCAAACGCTTGCGGGCGGCGAGCATCTGTTCACCGCCTGGCCGTTCAGGCAGCTGCTCGAACAGCGCGCGCTGGACATCCTACAGCCAGACATCTTCTGGGTGGGCGGACTCACGCCGACGCGCGAGATATCGCATTTGGCGAACGCGGCCGGCGTCGACGTCATCCTGCACGGCGGAGGCATGCACCAGTACGGCCTGCACCTGTCCGCGGCGATGCCGAACACACGCTGGTGCGAGTACTTCGTCGGCAGCCCTCCAGGAGTGGCCCTCACGCCTGCGCGCAGGACGCGGCGAGACGTCGTTCCCCAGGACAGCCACATCTTCCCCGGTGACGGGCCGGGATTCGGCCTTGATGTCGAAGAGTCGTGGCTCGTGCCGTTCTTCAGTTAGCCACTGTCCAGCGCGATGGAGGCCACGCGACGTCAGACACAGGCGCGGGCATCTTCGACGTGGACGGCACGCTCATAGGATGCTCCTCCGAGCGGACGTTCTTCCTGCGCCTTCTTAGAGAGGGCGTCGTCGGGCCGCGTGACGGCGCGCGATGGCTCGGCCGCGCGGCGCTCGAGTGCCGCACGGGGGTAGACGCCGCGGTACGCGGGAACCGCGCGTACTTGGCGGGCAAGCCGGCAGACGCCATTGCTGCCCTCGCGGACGCGCACGCTCGCGAGGCGCTCCGCGCGCGCATACCCCGGGCCGCCTGGGCGGCGGTGCGGGAGCATCAAGCGCTTGATGAGCCCGTGTTCCTGGTGTCGGGCAGCCTGGACATCCTCGTGGCGCCGCTGGCGGAGATAGTCGGCGCGAACGGCTACCGGGCGTCAACGCTCGCGGCGGTCGACGGCTATCTCACGGGTCGTCTCGACGGCCTCCATCCCGTCGGCGAAGGCAAGGTGCAGGTTGGCGAGAGTCTCGCGCGGAGCTACGGTTTCTCATTGGACGCGTCGGCCGCCTACGGCGACCGCATCTCGGACGCTCGCCTCATGGCGCGCGTCGCGCGGCCGGTGGCGGTGAGTCCTCGCCGGGCGCTCGCGCGCCACGCGCGCCGCGTTGGCTGGCCCGTCGTCGACTGGCACGCGTAACACCCCGCCACCCTGGAATCCCGATGGCGAACCTACTCACGACTATCCGCATCCTGCTGGTCATCGCCATCACCGTCGTCTGGGCGCGGGACACGCACCCTGACTGGTGGGCGCTCGACCTCGCGATGGTGGCGCTGTTGGCGTGGGCGATCTTCATGGACGCCGTCGACGGCTGGGTCGCGAGGAAGCGACACGAGGACTCCGAGTCGGGCGCGCTGTACGACATCGCCGGTGACCGCGTCGTGGAGCTGATCCTGTGGTCCTTCTTCGCGGTACGCCTGGACGGGCGAGACGCTCCATTCGTGCCGTACTGGGTACCCATTGTCGTCATCACCCGCACGGTGCTGACCGACTACATCCGCAGCGTCGCCTTCCGCGATGGCAAGACGCCGTTCGGCGACAAGACGATGATGGACTCGGGGTGGGCGAAGCAGCTGGTCTCGTCGCGCTGGAGCCGTGCGCTGTACGGCGGGATGAAGGCGGTCGCGTTCTGCATGCTGGGCGCCGCGTTCGCGGTGCAGAGAGCTCCCGAGCAGTTCCGATGGCCGTATCTGCGCGTCGCCACAACGGTCCTCGTCTACGCGACCGTGGCCTTCTGCCTGGTCCGTGCCGTACCCGTTGTGTGGGACGGTCGTCACTACTTCACGAAGCACACGCCGGCCCAGGACTGAGCGTCTGGCGGGGTTGCGGCCTCATTCGGGCCGTTTCGCGGCCAGGCGGCGTGTGTTAACATCACGCGGGCCACGCTCCACCTCGGCCCGCGCGCCCGCGCGCACATCTCCCCGCACATCTGCCCGCACGGAAGAGACCGCCTGCATGAGCCTGCTCGACAGTCTGAACGAGTCGCAGCGCGACGCCGTGCTGCACATGGACGGCCCCCTGCTCCTACTCGCCGGCGCCGGCAGCGGGAAGACCCGCGCGCTGATGTACCGGATCGCCCACCTCATCGAGAAGCACGGCGTGGACCCCAGATCTATCCTCGCGGTGACCTTCACGAACAAGGCCGCCGAAGAGATGAAGAACCGGCTCGGGGAGCTCATCGGGCCCAGCAGCCGCGACATCTGGGCGCGCACGTTTCACGCGACCTGCGCGCAACTGCTTCGGTGGGAGATCGAGGCTCTGGGAGGGTACACGAGGTCGTTCACGATCTTCGACTCGTCGGATCAGGTCGTCCTGATGAAGCGCGTGATGCTAGACCTGAACATCGGCGGGCAGAAGCTGGACGCGCGGGCGGTGCTGTCGGGCGTTAGCAAAGCCAAGAACGACCTCATGGGTCCGCAGCAGGTCATCAACGCCGCGACGAACTACTACGAGGAGATGGTGGGCAAGATCTTCGACGCCTACCAGAAACGTCTCGTAGACCACAACGCGCTCGATTTCGATGACCTGATCGTCTTGACGACGCGACTCTTCGAGGAGCACCCACCCGTACTCGAGAAGTACCAGGGCCGCTGGCGGTACGTTCACGTCGACGAGTACCAGGACACGAATCACAGCCAATACTCCCTGACGAAGATGCTCGCCGAGAAGCACCGGAACATCTGCGTCGTTGGCGACGACGATCAGAGCATCTACTCGTGGCGTGGCGCGGACATCCGCAACATTCTGGACTTCGAGCGGGACTACCCCAAGACGACGGTCATACACCTCGACCAGAACTATCGCTGCACGAAGAACATCCTCGCGGCCGCGCAAGAGGTGGTCCGATTCAACAGGCGGCGGCGCGCGAAGCAACTGTTCACGAACAACGACGACGGGTCGCTCATCCGCTACTTCGAGGCGTTCGACGAGCAGACCGAAGCGGACTTCGTCGCCGAACAGATCGCCAACGCCCACACGAATGAGGGGCACTCGTACGCGCGCAACGCCGTGTTCTACCGCATCAACGCGCAGTCTAGGAACTTCGAGGAGGCGTTGCGGGGCCGCAACATCCCGTACCAGATCATAGGCAGCGTCCGGTTCTACGAGCGCGCCGAGGTGAAGGACGTCCTCGCGTACCTGCGGGTGCTGGTGAATCCGCGCGACGAACTGAGCCTGCTGCGCATCATCAACACACCGGCGCGGGGCATCGGAAAGACAACGCTGGAGCGTCTGAGGGAGTACGCCGCGACTCAGCAGATAGGCGTGCTCGACGCTATCGCCCAGGTCGACGAGATCGGATCCCTGGGATCGGCCGCCAAGAAGAACCTGGCGAAGTTCCACGCGCTGCTGCACTCAATAGACGCCTCTGGGCCGGTCAGCGAGGTGGTGCAAGACGTGCTGGACCGCAGCGGGTACTTGAAGGATCTGCGCGCGCGCGGTCGCGTCGAGGACGACGCGCGCCTTGAGAACCTGGCGGAACTCGTAACAGCGACCGCTGAGTACCAAGCGCGCGCCGAGAATCCGACCGCGGCAGGCTACCTGGAGTCGGTTACCCTCGCGAGCGACCTCGACTCCATGGTCGACGCGTCCGACATGGTGACGCTGATGACGCTGCACAGCGCCAAGGGTTTGGAGTTCCCCGTGGTGTTCCTCACCGGTATGGAGGAGGGCCTCTTCCCGCATCAGCGAGCGCTGGCGAAGGAGATGGAACTTGAGGAGGAACGCCGCCTCTGTTACGTGGGAATGACCCGGGCCATGCGGGACCTGTACCTAACGCGCGCGCGCGTCCGCCGTATCCATGGGTTCGCGCAGGAAACGCTGCGGTCGCGGTTCCTGGATGAAATGCCGCAGGGTCTCATCGAGGAGCTGGACTCGTGGGGGCCGCAGGAATCGTACGGCACGCGAAGCACCGCCTGGAACAAGGGCGGCTTCTCGCGACTGGAGAAGGCAGCGCCCAAGTCGACGCCATCGAGGCGTCGGGCGGCGCGTCCGGTGGATGCGAAGCCACGCGCGAAGGCGGTGTCGACTTTCGACGCAGCTCCTCAGACTGGCGAGATGGGATTTCTCAAAGTCGACGCGCGGGTGTCGCACGCGGCGTTTGGTCTGGGCAACATCGTGAGCGTGGACGGCGCGGGCGAGAATATGCGCGTGACGGTGGAATTCGACGACGCTGGCGCGAAGTCGCTGCTCGTGGCGTTCGCGAAGCTCGATCCAGTCGGCTGAGGCGCGGCCCGCTGGGCGCCACCCAGGGTACCCAACGTTCCAAACCGGCGCCAAATGATGGTATCGTTATAGCGGCCTTTCCACCTGGGAGCGACGGACCGTATGGCAACGCTACGGCAGATACGCCGCCGCATTAAGGGCGTGCAGAACATCCGGCGAATCACCGGCGCGATGCGCATGGTCGCCCAGGCGCGTCTGCGTCGGGCGCAGGAACAGACACTCGATGCGCGTGCATACTTCGAGGAACTCGCGCGCCTCGCGGAGGAGGTGGCGTCTGGAGTCACGGACTACTCGCATCCGCTGTGGGACCACCACGTAACGGACGGACGGCTGCTCCTTGTCGTCACCGGCGATCGAGGCATGTGTGGCGCGTTCAACGCCAACATCATCCGGCGCGCGGTCCAGTATGTCGAAGAGGCCCCCGGCGACGTGCAGCTCATCTGCATCGGGACGCGAGGGGCCACTGCCCTGGAGCGGCGGGGACTGAACGTAGTCCATGCCCACCCCGACTTCTTCCGAGACTTGACGCACGAACACGCGCGGCTCGTGACGCGACAGATCCAGGCAGTCTACGAATCCGACGAGGTTTGGCAGGTGGACATGTTGTACAACGAGTTCAAGTCCATCATCCAGCAGGAGGTGCGGGTCGACCGCATGCTGCCCATCTCGGTCGACGACAGCGGCGACACGGACGCTCGATGGGACTTCCTGCACGAACCGTCCCGCGGGGCGTTGCTGGACGAGCTACTGCCGCGGCTGCTGGAAACAGAAGTCTGGCACGCGGTGATGGAATCGAACGCTGCGGAGCAAGCGGCGCGCGTAACGGCGATGGAGAACGCGACGACCAACGCCGACGAGATCATCGACGCGCTCATCCTCCAGCGCAACAGAGTGCGCCAGGCGGTCATCACGCAAGAGATATCCGAGATAATCGGTGGCGCGGAAGCGCTGAAAACTTCCTAGGAGGCGGTGGGGCGACTGATGAGCAACGGAGACCACACCAAGGGACACATCGTCCAGATCATCGGCGTTGTGGTAGACGTCGTGTTCCCCGAGGGCCACTTGCCAGAGATCTTCAACGCGCTGGAGATCCCACGGGACGATGACACGCCCATCGTGCTGGAGGTCGAGCAGCACCTAGGCGAGGATCGCGTACGCACCGTCGCGATGGACTCAACCGACGGGTTGACACGCGGGACCGAGGTTCTGGACACCGGCAACCCCATCAGTGTGCCTGTCGGACAGGATGTGCTTGGGCGCATCATCAACGTGACCGGCGACCCAATCGACGGACAGGGGCCGATTGAGGTCGAGGATCGCCGGCCGATCCACCAGCCCGCTCCAGCTCTGGAGGAGCTGGCGACCCAGGATGACATGCTCGAGACGGGCATCAAGGTCATCGACCTGATCCAACCGTTCGCTCGTGGCGGGAAGATCGGCTTCTTCGGTGGAGCTGGGACGGGCAAGACGGTACTCATCACCGAGTTGATCCATAACGTCGCCACGCAGCACGGCGGCTACTCGGTCTTCACGGGCGTTGGCGAACGCAGCCGCGAAGGCAACGACATGTACCTGGAGATGAGCGAGTCGGGCGTGCTGGAGCGCGCCGCTCTTGTCTACGGGCAGATGAACGAGCCGCCAGGCGCGCGGCTGCGCGTTGGCCTCGCTGGCGTAACTTTGGCGGAGTACTTCCGAGACCAGGGCGGTCTCGACGTGCTTCTCTTCATCGACAACATATTCCGCTTCACGCAGGCTGGCTCCGAAGTGTCGGCGCTTCTAGGGCGGATGCCTTCGGCGGTAGGGTACCAGCCCACGCTCGCGACGGAGATGGGCGAGTTGCAGGACCGCATCACGTCCACGCAGCATGGGTCCATCACTTCCGTGCAAGCGGTGTTCGTCCCCGCGGACGATTACACCGACCCGGCGCCCGTGACGACGTTCGCGCACCTGGACGCCGTAACGCGTCTGGAGCGCAGCATCGCCGAGCAGGCGCGGTACCCAGCCATCGACCCGCTCGCGTCCACGTCGCGTATCCTTGACCCCCACGTCGTGGGACAGGAGCACTACGAGACCGCGCGCGAGACGCAGGAGATCCTCCAGCGGTACGAGAACCTGCGAGACATCATCGCGATCCTCGGCATCGAGGAACTCTCGGAGGAGGATCGTGTGGATGTTGGGCGCGCCCGTCGCCTCCAGATGTTCCTTACTCAGCCGTTCTTCACGGTGCCGGGATCGACGGTGCCAGGTCGGTACGTCTCTGTCGCCGACACCGTACGCGGCGCTCGGATGATCGTCGACGGCGAGTGCGACGACGTGCCGGAGCAGGCGCTCTACATGGTTGGCTCCATTGATGAAGCGCTCGAAGAGGCCGCCCAAGAGGCGTAGGCTGCGACAGGACAGGCGACCCGTGTCCAGGCGACTGTAAGAGGCGGCAGACATGCTCTATTCGGCGTCCTTCCCTCTCCGTATCGCAACGCCCGACAAGGTGGTACTTGAAGAGGACGTGGTCGGTTTGCGCGTTCCTGGGCTGGATGGCCCCTTCGAGGCGCTCGCTCGCCACGCTCCCGTGACCGCGCTATTGGAGATCGGTGAGGTGCGCGTGTCGCTGGGTTCCGGCGGGACGCCAACGCGTCGTTACCTCGCCATCAGCGGGGGCGTTGTGGAAGTACGGCGCGATGGCGCCTCGCTTCTCGTTGATTCAGCGGAGTGGGCGGAAGAGATCAGCGAGGACAGAGCGTCGGAGTCCAGGGAGCGGGCGGCTGGCCGCCTTCGCCAATCGACTCCAGATATCGACGCGGCCCGCGCCGAGGCAGCCCTGGCGCGAGCGTTGAACCGTCTACAAGTCGCCGCGCGGGGCACCTGATCCACGACGGGTTGGCTCAATGGAACTGTCCGAAGCTCTCGTACCCGGGCGCGTTTCCCTCGACCTCCGGGCGGTGACCAAGGAGGGAGCCATCCGCGAACTTGCGGAGCTGGCTGGCGGGAACGGAGCGTTGGCGGACGTGCCCACGTACATCGAGCGCGCCCTCGAGCGCGAATTCCTATTGTCCACGGGCGTCGGACGAGGGGTGGCGATCCCTCACGCCCAGGCCGGCGGGGCGGCGGGTCTGTGCTGCTGCCTTGGTCTGTCGCGCGATGGCATCGACTTCGACGCGATTGACGACGAGCCCGTGCGCATCGTCTGCATGATCGTGGCGCAGGACGGGGCGGAGGCGGAGTACCTGCTGCTGCTCAGCCGCATCAGTCGCCTGTTTGCCCAGCGCCACGTTCGCGAGCAAGTTCTCGCGGCCGGCTCGGCGGCGGACGCCATCGAGATTATCCGCGCCGCCGAAGCGCCCGAACCAACTGTCTAGCGTAGGCTCACGACCACGCCTTCTGGACCGCGTGCAGAAGGTGACGCACCTCGTCCGCAAGCCGCCATCGGGCGGAGCCTGACGCCAGGTCCACTGCCTGTCTACAGAGCGACTCGGCGTCCTCGTACGCGTGCCTCTCGTAGGCGTTCCGCGCGCGGCGGTACAGCAGGTCCGCGGCGGCGAGGTACTCGTTCTCCGCCTCTACCTTCTTGCCCGCCTGGTCGTAAGCCCGGGCGGCGTAGCGATGCGACTCGGCGGCGTGCTCCCAATGTTCGGTCTTGGCGTAGTGCGTCGCGCGGTCCATCCAACACGCCGCGGCCAGCGCGTATTCGGCGTGCGAGCGACGGGTGTCGCGCGCGAGCGCGTAGGATTCTCCCGCGTTCTGGTAAAGCTTGGCGGCCTTCGAACTCGCTCCCTCGCGGCGCTCAGTCGCGGCCTTGTGGGAGTAGGTCTTCGCGCTACGCCGGTACATGGTTCGCGCGCGTCGCCACTTCTTTCCTGCCTCGTGCTCTCTCGCCTGCGTCCTCATCCTCAGCGCGGTCTGCTCGTCGTCGACCGCGTCACCGAGGGCAGTGGCGTCGTCGTCTACATCGCTAGGCGCGACGGTGCTGCCGAGAGGCCGCGGCATGGTGATGACAGGCGAATACGACGGGCCGCTGAGCTGTCGGGACAGGCTGTCCACCAGGTCTAGCACCGCAGGCGGCGCGATTCCCTCCTCGCGCATGCGTTTCAGAGCGTTCGCCACCTCACGGGAGTCGTCGTCGCGCGCGTGTTTCATGAGGTCACCGCACAGTTCCTCGGCTGCCTCCACGCCGCGTACGGACGCCGCCTCGCGCGTGCTCAGTTGCTGCGTCTGGAACGCGCACCGCTCTATGCACACGGCGGCAGCCCTCGGCACGCGCAGGGCCTCCCGAAGGGGTTCGAGATCCTCGTAGGCCAGCTCGTCCGAGGAGCCCGCCCGCAGGCGATCGGTGACGGCGCCTTCGTAGGACGCCATCATGGTCTGCTGCAGGGCGTCGCGCATAGCTGCCATGTCACGGAATCGCTCGAACGGGTCCGGCTCGAGGCACTGCTTGAGGATGCCTCGCACATCCTCTGGCACCCAGCTCGGAATGTCGGGCAGTATGTCCTTCGCGGCGCGGATTCGGTCCTGGTTGTCGCCTTCGAAGGGGAACCGACCGATCACCATCTCCCAGAGCAGCAGGCCGGCAGCGTAGATATCGACTCGGTGGTCGTAGTTGTCGCCGCCGTACTGCTCGGGGGCCATGTACCGTCGCGTGCCGGCGAACGTAGATGCATAGTCGTGTCGCTCCTCGCGGACCTGCGCGACACCGAAATCGGACACCTTGGCGACTCGATCCGACCCTATGAGCACGTTGCGCGGCTTGACGTCGCGGTGTATCACGCCACGGACGTGCGCATAGGCGAGGGAGGAACACACATCGTAGGCATACGCCAGCGCCCGCTTCATGGGCAGAGCGCCGTTCTGCAATTCCCGTTTGAGGCTGCCGCCGTCGACGTGCTCCATGACGATGAAGGAGAGGTAGTCGTCGTCGCCCGGCTCGACCGTGTGCACCGACACGATGTTCGGATGCGACCAGAGGCGGCCCATCGCGCACACTTCACTGTCCGCGTACTGCTCGGACGAGGAGTCGTAGACATCCCGGCGGAGGGCCTTGATCGCGACGATCCGGTCGCACGCCTGTTCGATGGCCCGGTACACCAGGGAGAACGACCCGCTCCCGAGTAGTCTCTCGATGTCGTACTTCTCTTGGAGGCGGGGGCTCTCCAGCATGGGGCAGACTCCGGCCAGGGCGCTCGAAATGCTAGGCGTGACGGTGCTTCGGACAGTGGAATCCGTTCGGACAGGTAAGCCAAGGTCAGCTTACCAAACACGACTACCCGGGTCAACGGCTATTCGCGGAAAATGGTTCATTTTTCTGCGAAGGGCCGCCGCGCGACGCTCGGCGGCGGCCGCCCGATCGGCCGCAGCCCTCAGCGCGACCAATCCAACAGGACGCCCGTGTAGACGTTGGGTTCCTGCTCCAGGCCGTCGTACGCCTTCTTGATGTCCGCGGGCGCCATGCGGTGCGACACGAGCGGTTCGAGGCGCATCTTCCCTCGCGCTAGCCAGTCGAAGATCATCTGCTGCTTGCTGTATTGCGAAACGTGTCCGCCGGTGACGGGGTACATCGGCAGCGACCACTCGAGCGCGCCCCGCACCGTTATCCAGCGGAGGTGCACCTCGCTGAGCAGCTCCGTGAGGTTGCCCTCGACAGGTACCCGTGGCGACCCCAGAATCACGATCTGACCGTGGTCAGCGGTCGCGCGCAACGCCTGCATGACAACGGCACTGTGTCCGACCGCGTCAACGGTGATGCCCGCGCGCGCGCCACCAGTGAGATCCTCGATGCTCGTCTGTGTTTCCGCGGGCGACCCGCCGACGGTGTATGGCACGCCACAGCGCTCGGCCAGCGCGCGCCGTTCGGCGACGGGGTCCACGCCGATGACGCGGCAGCCGAGGATCCCAAACGCCTGGGCTGCTAGATTCCCTACCATCCCAAGCCCGTAGACGACCACCCACGGGCCGTTCGCGATCTCGGCGGCAATCACCGACGTCGTGGCGACGCCGGCCATACGCGAGGCTGCGGCGATCGCCGGGTCGAGGTCGTCCGGCACTCGCACGGCGAGTCGGCTGGTGTCGTACCGGAAGGCGGAGGCGTGAGGCCCGTAGGTGAACACACGATCTCCCACTGACAGCCCTGAGACGGCCGGGCCAGCGCCGACTACCCGCCCCACGTTGGCGTAGCCCGACTTCCACGGATAGGCGCACCACCCGTCCGCTTCGAACACCTTCGGCTCGCGGCCGGTGTAGTTTGCCAGCTCGGTGCCGGTGCTGATATACGAGTATTCGGTCTCGACGAGTATCTGCGACCCGCCTGGCGCCCCGTCGTCAAGCGTTAGGCTCTGTAGCTCCGCCTGATGCTGGCCGGTCACGACCACCTGCTGGATATCCAAGTCTCGCCCCTTTGGAATGTGCAACACGACGCGTGCAAGTGCCTACGGACCAGGCGTCGTGTACATTACCGTCAATCGGTAAGAGGAGGAACCACCATTGACACGCGCCGCGGCTACGCCGCTCCCAACGGCCGCCTGACGAGACGCGACTTCGTTGGTTGGGTCGTGGCTGCCACGGCAGCGGCCGCAGCCCCCAGCGCCAGGCCCAACGACAGCGTAGGGCGCAACGACATCCGAGGAGAGGATCCGATGCCCATCACGTCCGACGTCATCGCCGCCGCCGAGAAGCTGGCCGGGATCGAGTTCTCCGACGAGGAGCGCGAGCTCATGCTGTCCGCTGTCCGCGACCGCGTGGAGGCGTACGCCAAGATGCGCGCCGAGAGCCTGCCCAACTCGGTTCCGCCGTCGGCTGCGTTCTCGCCGCTGTGGACGGACGACGGACACGCCGAGACGGCGCCACTCACCCGACTAAGCGATGCAGGGCCGCTGCAAAGGCCGAACAGCGACGTGGACCTCGCCTTCCTGCCGGTGCGCTCGCTCGCGGAACTCCTGCGAACGGGAGCCGTCTCGTCGCGGGAGCTGACGTCGCTGTACATCGGTCGCCTGAAGCAGCACGGCCCGAGGCTGGAGTGCGTAGTCACGCTGCTGGAAGACGAGGCGATGGCGGAGGCGGCCCGGGCGGACGCGGAGATCGCCAGCGGCAGGTATCGTGGCCCGCTGCACGGCATACCGTGGGGCGCGAAGGATCTGCTGTCGACCAAGGGGCACGCGACGACATGGGGCGCCGAACCGTACCGCGACCAGGTCACGACGGAAGACGCGACCGTCGTGTCGCGCCTGCGCGAGGCGGGGGCGGTGCTGGTCGCGAAGCTATCGCTCGGCGCGCTCGCATATGGCGACGTGTGGTACGGCGGCAAGACGCGCAACCCGTGGAATGTCGAGGCCGGCTCGAGCGGCTCCTCGGCGGGATCGGCCGCCGCGACGGCTGCGGGGCTCGTGGGCTTCGCCATCGGCACCGAGACGTGGGGGTCGATCATCAGCCCGTCCACCACGTGCGGCGTCACGGGACTGCGGCCGACGTTCGGACGCGTGAGCCGACATGGGGCGATGGCGCTGAGCTGGAGCATGGACAAGATCGGGCCCATGTGCCGATCCGTCGAGGACTGCGCCATCGTCCTGGACGCGATCCACGGCGCCGACGGCCACGACCTGTCGGCGACTGACGAGCCGTTCGGATGGGACGCTCGTCGCGACGTGTCGACACTGCGCGTAGGGTACGTGGCGGCCGCCTTCTCGGAAGGCCACGGCGAAGACGACGAGTGGGACCGAGCAGATGAGGCGGCGCTGGCCCAACTCCGGGCGCTAGGCGTGTCTCTGCGTCCCCTCGAGCTCCCGAGCATGGATGTCGGGCCCCTCTCCGTCATCCTGAACGTAGAGGCCGCCGCCGCCTTCGACACCCTGACCCGTTCTGGCGACGACGACCGCCTCGTGTCGCAGTCCGAGCACTCGTGGCCCAACATCTTCCGATACACGCGGCTGGTGCCCGCCGTCGAGTACGTGCAGGCGACGCGGCTGCGGACGGTCGCCATGCGCGAGATGGCCGAGACAATGGAGGGTGTCGACGCCTACGTCGCGCCGACGTTCGTTGGTAAGAATTCGCTGCTGACGAACCTGACCGGGCACCCGTCCGTCTGCGTTCCCAACGGCTTCCGCGAGAAAGGCACGCCTATGAGCTTCGAATTCATCGGAAGGCTCAACGGTGAGGCGGATCTTCTGGCGCTGGCGCGTGCGTATCAGGAGTCGACGGTCCACCACCTCGCCCGCCCACCCGTGGGCCGCTGACTCCCGCGCCGAGCGAGATGGCGGCGCGGCATAACCGTTCGTAGAGCATGATGGAGCGCACATGCGTATATGGAGCAACAGATGACCACGAGAGCGGCAGTCGCTGCGTTCGCGGTAGCGGGAGCCCTCGCTGTCCTGCCCTGGCCGAGTCAGGCAGCGGACCAGTCGTCGCTGGCTCCCGTGAGGTGGCGATACAGGCTGACGGGCCTCGCCCGGCCGCACGGCCGGTTCGACGGCCTGGCCGACGGCCCCGAGGCGTCCGCGCTTCAGTGGCCGGGCCGCGTGTTCTCGGAGTTTACGGCTGAAGAGCAGGCGTGGGTTCTAGAGACCATCAGGCAGGTCGCACTCCTGGACGCCGAAGCCCTGATCCTGGCGGCAGAGCGCCAGTGGCGCCGGCGTCCCGAGCGGGTCGCGCGCACCGACAAGGACAGTCTGGAGCAGACGCGCAAGCGCGCGGCGACGCGTCGCCTACTCGACCGGAATCGACGCCAGCGCCAAGCGCGCATCGGGATCCTGTGGCTGCGCGTCCCAGACGCGGTTGATGTGGACCGAGGGTCCTGGCGCATCGCCACCAGACCCACGTGGGCGCCTCCGACCTTCGACCATCTGGACCACAAGTATCCCGGGTTGGCTGCGTTCAAGCGTTGACGGCGCGCGCGGCAACCGGGTCGGCAGCCGCTGGCGCGCCGCCCAGGCGCCCTGCTTGCGGACGGGGTGTCCCGCGTGTTAGAAGCGGGAGGTCCACGACGCCGCCCCGCGCGGCGCGCCCTCGTTGGCCCAAAGGCGCCCCATGTCCTGGCGGGTACTCGCAGTCGCGTCGGTCCTTATCCCGCTCAACGCCCTGTGGATGATGACCGGGTCGCTCTGGAACGCCGGGTATCCGACGACGGTCTCGCTGTTCTTCAACACGATCCTCTGTCTCTTCATCCTCACGACGGCGAACTTCGGCCTGCGCGCTGCGAACCCCCGCCTCGCGCTCCCTCCTCGCGATCTCCTCGTTGTCTACACGATGCTCACGCTAGCATCGGCGATCAGTGGGCTGGACATGCTCCAGCTCATCGGAGCAATGATCGCCGGCCCCCACGCGCTCGCGACCCCCGAGAACCAGTGGTCCGAGCTATTCCTGGGGATGATCCCGTCGTGGCTGGTGGTTTCGGATCCTGTTGTCCTTACTGAGTACGTGGAGGGTGATACGTCCGCCTACCGCTCTTCGGTGGTGGCGGCGTGGGCGTGGCCGGTCCTCGCGTGGTCGGCGTTCACGCTGTGCCTGTTGCTGATGATGGTTGGGCTCAGTCTTGTCGTTGGGCGACGCTGGAACCGCGAGGAGCGGCTCGCGTACCCGATCATCCAACTCCCCCTCCAAATGGTTGAGGGCCGGTTCTACCGCAACGGCGCCATGTGGACGGGATTCGCCATCGGCGCGCTGCTCGCCCTGACGAATGGGCTGCACTTCTTCTACCCCGCCGTGCCCACGCTCGGCCGTCCGGTCGATGTCGGCCGGTATCTGACGACGAAACCTTGGAACGCGGTTGGGTGGCTCCCGCTGGCGGTGCAACCGTTCTGCGTCGGTCTGTCCTACCTCGTGCCGCTGGAGCTGTCGTTCTCCGGTTGGTTCTTCTACTTCGTGTGGAAGATGGAGCGAGTCGCGGCTTCCGCGCTAGGGATCCGCATGAACGGGTTCCCGTTCGTCGAGCAGCAGACGACTGGGGCCTACGCGGGGTTTGCCGTAGTCGTGCTCTGGGCCGCCCGGCGGCAGATAGCGTCGGCGTGGCGGGAGATCGCGCAGCCGGGGCAGCGGGGCTCGGGAGCCACGGGAACGCTGCTTCTACTGCTGGGGGCCGCAGGCGTCACCGTCTTCTGTCTGCGCGCGGGGATGGGCGTGTGGTCCATCGCCGTCTTCTTCGGGCTCTATACGCTCATCACGGTGTCGGTGGGCCGCATGCGGGCGGAGCTGGGGTCGCCGGTACACGATCTCCACTTCGCCGGCCCGGCGGGCACGATGACGTCGCTGTTCGGCAGCCGCGCCTTCCGTCCGGCGGAGTTGACGGTCGCGTCGCTGTTCTGGTTCTTCAACCGCGCTTATAGAAGCCACCCCATGCCGTGCGTGCTGGAAGGCTTCCGGCTAACCGAGCGCAGTGGAACCGCGACCCGCCGCATGGTCGGCTACACGCTGATAGCAGCCGTATTGGGCGTGATGGCGGCGTTCTGGGCGCACCTTCATTCGGCGTACGAGCACGGCGCGGGGACGCGCGTGTGGCCAGCGTACGAGACGTTCCGCAGGCTATCGTCGTGGCTTCTGACACCAACGGGCGTCGAGGCCAGATACGGCATCGCATTCACGGTCGGCGCCGTCGTCGTGTGGACGCTCTCGGCTCTACGCATGCGCTATGTCTGGTTCGCCCTGCATCCGGTCGGCTACGTCGTGTCCAGCAGTTGGGCGATGAACCCGTTCTGGTTCTCCATATTCGTGGGGTGGGCGGTGAAGGCCGCGGTCGTCCGCGCCGGAGGCCTGCGGGCGTACCAGCGTTCCATCCCGCTATTCCTTGGGATGATCCTGGGAGAGTTCCTGGTCGACGGTGGGTTCAGTCTCGCCGGCACGCTGCTGCGGGTGCGCACGTACATATGGTACGGGTGACAACCCAGCCGCCGTTGCCACCGCGCCGCTAGTCTCGTGAGCCGTTCTCAGGTGCGCGGGTCTGCCCGAGATCTACCGCCGCGCGGTTGGCCGCCTTCCTGCCAGCCCGGGACGCTAGAAGCCGGGCGTAAGCAGGCCGCGACAGACCGCGTGCGGTCGCGCGCGCCGCGAACGTGCGCAGGGCGACAGCGACGGCGACTGCGAGGCCAACGAGGACACCGATAGGTCTCGTCAACGGCTAGCCGCCCGGCGTGCGGCGCGCGTATGGGCGTTCCGCGGCCATTGGGTCGTGCAGAGCGTCGTGGGCGCCACTTGTGCGGCATCCTCTCGAGCGATGGCCAGCGACGTTACTCGCCAGAGCCGGCCAGTTGTGGCGAACCGAACTCGACGATGTACCCAAACTCGTCGCTCGACGCACCGCGACCCGTCCACTCGTGCGCGGTCAGCGACCCCGCCCTGGCAGGGCGGGCCGGGTCGTAACTCCACGTCAACGTGCCAACTCGGGGCGCCATCTCCGAAGGCGTGGGTTCCTCCCCTCGGAACCACGGCGTGTAGCGCCACGGCTCGCCGTTAACCCAGGACCATCCCAAGCCGGCCGCTTCCGCCCGTTCCGCCAACCCGAGGCCACCAAGCCAAAAGCCGTGATGGGTGTAGGGAAAGGACGTGAGGAGGAACGAGCTCTCGGCCGCCGAGCTCACGGCCGCCAGACTGCCAGCCTTACCCTCATGTCTTAGGCGCAAGGCTTCGGCGTTCGCCTCGTCCCATGTCACTCGTGAATTCCGCACCACAGCGTAGTAGACATGGAGGGTTTCTGGATCCGTCACCGGGCCGAATACGCCGGGAGTGATCGGAGGGACGCGTCCCGCGGGTCTGGCCCGCGCCGGCGGGCCAACATCTGGCTGCTTGGCGTGGCCGTTAAGTGGCGTTAGGGCCAGCACCGCTCCGTCCGCCAACGACACGCGATACAGACGCCGTCGAGTGTCGCCGCGCCGGCGGTCTGCTATGACCAGATAGTCGTCGTCTGGGCTCCAGGCCAGATGACCTACGTTGTCCTCGAAGCCAATGCCCGTGAGGCCGACGACAGAGCTCTCCAGTGTCTCGACGTCGAGCACGCGCAGTTCGCACGGATCCGCAGGGCCGCCCGTGAACGCCAGGTACGCAAGCTTGCGTCCATCCTTCGACCACGCTGGCGAGGACCGGTGCACCCCCAGGGAGCTCACATCGGACAGGATCCGCATGTTCGACCCGTCGGTCGCGATGAGGGCGAGATCCCACCGGAGGCCGCCGCGCTCGCGTCGGAGGAGCGCGATGTCCTTCCCCGCAGGCGACCACGCGGGTCTGGCGTAATCCGCAGCGTCATCGGTCAGCCGACGCTGCGCTGAGCCGTCGACGGCGAGGATGTAGACGTTGTTGTGGATGGCGTCCGCCCCGACGGCGCGGCTGGCCGTCTGGCATACGAGGCGCTTGCCGTCTGGCGACCAGTCTGCCGCGTAGTCGCTCTGTTCCGGGACGTACATGTCCTGGCGCGTCACGCTCACGCGGGTGGGCTTCGAGCCGTCGGCGCCCAGCACATAGACGCCGTACCCCTGGCCGTCCGCCGTTCTGGCATGAGCGGCTATGCGCGATGCGTCGGGCGCCCAGCGAGGCTGGGAGTATTCCGCCTGGTCGTCGGTGAGTCGCATGAGCCCAGACCCGTCGGCGCGCACGAGGTACAGGTTGAAGAAGTAGTCACCTGGCATCTTCGACGAGTAGACGACGTCGCGGGTGGTGGTTGGGCGGTCGCGCAGCCGGGCCGACAACGCGCGGTTCCCCAGCGACGCGTTCGCTACGAGCGAGCCCGGCAGGGCCGCCGCAGCGAACAACGCTACGCCAACGACTGCCGCGCGGCGAGGGCCGACTCCGAATCCTGGGTGACGCTGCACGAGCCGCCTGATGCGTTCCGCCGTCGGTATGACCCCAGGGACGAACCCCTCGAACGGGTGGCGTGTCGCGCGCTCGAGCACTCGCATGAGACAGGAAGAGTAGAGCACCGCCGCCGAGGGTGTACCCTCGGCCTCGGCCAATGCGACGACGGCTTCGTCGCACGTGTTTTCCGCCTCCTCCATTGCCTTCTGGCCGGCGTACCACACGGCGGGGTGGAACCAGAGGGCGGTCTCGACCGCGCGTCTGAACCACAGGAACCAATGGTCGCGCGCGCGGCGGTGCGCGCCTTCGTGGAGGAGGATGTACGCCAGGTTCGGCGGCGCGTCATCTTCCAGACACCACGTTGGCAGCAGGATCGTGGGGCGAAGGAACCCAAACAGGCACGGTTCGTTAAGCTTGGTTGTCATGCGCAGCTCCGTGCGCGCGAGCAGCGCCCGCACGGAGGCCCGATGGGTGTCGCACGTCTCTGCGATGTCGTCCCACGTCAGCGGGAGCGCCAGTAGCCGGGCCTGGGTCAGCCATACCGCGCCCATTAGCGAATAGGCGGCCATGCAACCGACGCCGGCTAGCCACAAGGCTGCGAGCACGGCAAAGCCGGTCAGTTTGGGGGCAACATCGCGCACGACCGTGTGAGGCACCGTGCCAGTATCCGAGGGCGCTTCGTAGGCTCCGATCAGGGCCTCGCTAGATGCGGCAGGGAGCACGAGCGTGGCGTCGTTCGCCGCGGCCATCTGGGCGATGGCGCCAGCCTCGCGCGTCGGCAGGGCGACGGGCCAGGCGATCAGCAGGGCTACGAGCGGCTTGACGAGAACGAGCGTCCAGAGCCACCGCCTGACGCGTGAGGACCGTACGCCGCCCCACCGCGTTACTGCGTACACGAGCCCCGCGAAGACTACGAGCTCAAGGGAGAGCCAGCCCAAGGTGTGGACAAGCCACTGTCCCACGCCGTCGAGGGAGCTAACCAGCATGGGCGGGTCATTCCCTGTCCGGTCCTGAGCCAGAGTCGGCCTTCGCCGTGGCCTTGTCGATCAGGGCCTTCAGCTGGTTCAGTTCGCCCAGCGTCATCGAGTCGCTGTCGACCAGGTGCGCCGCCAGCGATTGCGCTGAGCCCTCGAAGAACTGACCGGCGACCCTTCCTACGCTTAGGTCTGCGGCGTCCTCCCGGCTCACGAGCGCGGTGAACCGGTTCGCCTTGCCCTCGCGCGTCGCGGAGACCACCTTGTCCTCAGTGAGCCGCGTCAGGACCGTCAGCACGGTCGTGTACGCTAGGCCGCGTGTCGCCTCCAGAGCCGAGTGGACCTCCCGCGCGGTGGCGCTCCCTCGCTCCCACACGGCGTCCATTACCGCCAGTTGCAGGTCCGTCAGAGTCGCCTCTTTGCGACGTGGCATGTGGCTGCTCCATCTGTGTCGATGTGAGCATTCTACCCCTCCCAGGGAGGCGCAGTCAACTACGAATGTAGGATTGTCAGGAGCACGGTCGTGAGGAGCCGAATCTGGGCAGAGGCGGGCGAGCCGAGGGCGGCCGGAAAGCACGGCGTGACGGTCGCGTCGTCCGGCGCGGCGATTCGCCGGTTATCGGCAAGCGGTCAACGCGTTACAGTAGGAACTGGTATGCGGAGAGGGGTTGGTCGGGGCGAGAGGATTCGAACCTCCGACCACCTGAACCCCATTCAGGTGCGCTACCGGGCTGCGCCACGCCCCGACCGTGACTGCGCGTAGAGTCTAGCACGGCTGGGGTAGCCGCAACAAGGCCAAGAGACGCGGCCAACGGCTACAGCGACCTGGCCGCGCCCACTTCATGCACGATGCCCGCGAAGGTTAGTCGATGAGCAAGATAGACCGTGTTGAGCTCTTCCCGGTGTCGTTCCCATTCCGAGGCGAGTTCAGCACATCCCGCGGCAAGGTCGGGTCGGCGACGATGGGGCGGCCGAGCATCGTGGTGAAGATGACGACCGACGACGGGGTCGTGGGATGGGGCGAGTCGGTACCGGTACGGCAGTGGTCGTACGAGACCATGGAATCCGCGTACACCACGCTCGCGGCGTACCTCGTCCCCGCCGTCCTTGGCCGCGAAGTGCTCGACATAGACGGCCTGCACACGGTCATGGACGGTGAGATCGCCCCGTCCTACACCCTGGGTCAGCCGATCGCGCGGTCTGGCCTGGACATGGCCGCGCACGACGCCGCGGGGAAGACTCTCGGCGTCCCCATCCGCGACTACTGGGGCGCGCGTCGATGCGACCGCGTGACGCTCTCGTGGACGGTGGCAGTGTCGGACATCGCGTCCGTCGAATCCGTCGTCGCCGAGGGTACAGCGGCCGGCTACCGGCACTTCAACATCAAAGTTGGCCACGAGGCCGACCCGAGGTTCGATGTCGAGATGGCCCGGCGTGTGCGCGAACTCGCTCCCGACGCGTTTCTGTGGGCGGACGCCAACGGCGGGTACACGGTGGCAACGGCGGCGGGCGTCGCGCCGCGGCTGGCGGACGCGGGCGTGGACGTACTCGAGCAGCCGCTGCCGCCGAACGCCCTGAGCGGGTACGGCGAGCTGCGCCGCCAGCGCGCGCTGCCCATCACCGTTGACGAGGGCGTCATCACCCCGCGCGACGCCATGGAGATGGTCCGACTCGACCTTATAGATGGGATCGCGATGAAGCCCGCGCGCGTCGGCGGGTTGCTCCCGCAACGACGGATGATCGAGATCGTCCTGGACGCGGGTCTCATCTTCCTTGGCAGCGGCCTTACGGATCCCGACATCGGCTTCGCCGCGAGCGTACAGGTGTACGCGGCGTTCGGCCTCGCGTACCCCGCAGCGCTTAACGGGCCTCAGTTCCTAGATGCCAGCATCGCCTCGGCTGGCGTGGTTGTCGAGAACGGCGAAGCGCTCGTGCCGAGTGGACCGGGTCTAGGAGTCGCGATAGACGAGTCGCGGCTGGCCGCCATCGCGTTAGACCTAGGCCTGTAGGCGGAGCGCGGTTACGATCTGGGCATACATGCACCTTGGGAACGCCGACATGGCGCCGGCCGAAGCTGGACACGGTACGCACGGATACACGGACACGCCGTTCGCGGCGCTCATCGACGCCGCGAAGGTGGACAAGTGCACGCACTGCGGGTTCTGTCTGCCGACATGCCCGACGTATGAGCAGCTTGGCCTGGAAATGGACTCGCCGCGCGGCCGTCTATACCTCATCAAGTCGGTGCTTGAGGGTAGGTCCGCGCCTGATGACCAGTTCCGGACGCACATATATCGCTGCCTGGAATGTCGCGCGTGCGAGACGGCGTGCCCGTCCGGTGTGGAATTCGGCGTGGTCATGGAACAGGCGCGCGCGGCATACGAGGCCACGAGCCAGCGGCCTGCTAGCCAGCGATGGCTGATGAAAGCGGCGTACGACGGTCTCCTCCCGAAGGCGGCCCGGCTGCGGCTTATGTTTCGTCTCGCCCACGCGTACCAGCGACTCGGGGTCGACCGACTCTTGCGGGCGACCGGCCTCGACAGACTCCTCGGCCGGGCCGGCTCGATGGCCACGCTGTTGCCGCCCATACCGGACCCCAAGCTGCAGGACCAACTGCTGGATGTAACCCCATCCGTCGGCGACAGAAGGTACCGCGTGGGGTTCGTCGCGGGATGTGTCATGAAGCCGCTGTTCGCCGACGTGAACCTCGCCACGGTGCGCGTGCTGGCCGAGAACGGCTGCGAGGTAGTCACGCCCGCCGCCCAGACCTGCTGCGGCGCGTTGCACATGCATGGTGGCGTGCGAGACTCGGCGGCGGCGCTGGCGGAGCAGAACATCGAAGCGTTCCTCGGGGAGGATCTGGACGCGATCGTGATAAACTCCGCGGGATGCGGCTCCGCGCTGAAGGAGTACCCGGAACTGTTCCCGCACGATCCCCACAAGCGCGACCGCGCGGAACAGTTCGCGTCGAAGATGCGCGACGTCACCGAGTGGCTTGCGGGAATCGGCCTGAAGCCGCCCACGCACGCGGTCGAGCGCCGCGTCACGTACGATGACCCGTGCCATCTTCTGCACGGCCAAGGGGTGGCGGCTCAACCACGTGAGTTGCTGCGCGCGATACCCGGGGTGGAGTTGGTCGAGATGCCCGAGGCGGACTGGTGCTGCGGCAGCGCCGGCATTTACAACGTCGTGCAGCCGGAGCTTTCGGCGGCGATCCTGGCCCGCAAGATGCCGCACGTGGAAGCCACCGAAGCGGATATCGTGGCGACGGCGAATCCCGGCTGCATGATCCAACTGCGCGCCGGAGTGAGGGACGCTGGCCTTCCCATGCGCGTCATGCACCTTGTCGAGCTACTCGACTGGGGATACACCGGCGTCGAGCCGCTGTACCGTGAACCCGCCTCGGCGCGCGGCCGCGCGAAGCAACCAAGTGTGTTGCCCACGCCCTAGGCGGTATTCTATACTTGTGAGTGCACCGTCGCGTTCGGATTTTGGGAAAGCTGGGTTCGCGACACGTCGAGGGTCAGTGATGCATGTGGCGGGGGAGTGCGACGTCGTGCGGCCCGCAAGGCGTCTGCAACCAGCACGTGTGAAAAACTGGCTTTCGCCGTTGAGTTGGCTACATGACGCGCAGCCAAGACGCTGCGAGGAGAACTGATAATGCTCCATTTTGGGGAATACCTGCGGCAGGCGAGACTCTCGCAGGGGCTGACGATGCAGGAACTGGCCGAGCGCCTCGAGGTCAGCCCGCAGTTCATAAGCCTGTTGGAGAGCACGAAGCGGCACCCCTCCGACAAGCTCGTTCAGCGTGCCGCCCGCCTGTTCGAGGAGGATCTGAACTACCTTCGCTTCCTCGCTCAGCCCATACCGGAAGCCCAGAAGCGGGCGCTGTTCGAGAGCCCATCGGCCCCCGACTACATCCCGCAGTCCATGCGCACGAACATCATGGTGCAGGACACCGACGACACCCTGATGGAGGCGCTCCTCCGGGCCCCGGCGCTGCCGGGCCCCGAGGAGGACACGATCTACCACTTCGCGGTGGACGTTGCCGTGGCGGATGCCGACCTGGCGGTGCCCCGCAGCCTCATCGATCAGGTGCGGAACGACCCTGAACGGTTCCCCCTGAAGATGCAGGCGTGGGCAGACTTCTACGAAGCCTACTACGACAGACACGCTAACGGACGCGTGGCGGCCCAGGATGGGTTCGCCAAGCTGTGCGACCGCATGCAGACGGAGACCGGCGAAGCGTACCCGCAGCGGCTGCGGTATTTGGCGGTGCTGCACCACGCGCTGTGCCACGACGAGGCCGGCGACGCCGGCTCCGCCCGTCGACTGTACACCCAGGCGCTGGAGTACGCCGCGGCCGTAGACGACCCTGCGGGCCAGGCGTGCGCGCTCTGGCACATTTCGGCGCTCGACCGGGCGGAAGGCGACACGATCCGCATGATCGAGACGCTGCACAAGGCGTTGCGGATCAAGGACATCCCGCCGTTCGCGCTCGCGCGCTGCCGCACGGATGCCGTCACCGGGTACCTGGCGCTGTGGCGCAACGAGGACGTCATCGCGGGCGCCAACGAGACCATCAAGCTGTGGCGTTCGTCCACGCTCCCCGGCCCGCAGGACGACAAGTCGCTCTGTCTGATACAGATGGAGGTGTCGGCGTTCGAGGCCGCGCTGAGAATGGACCGCGAGGAGGAGGCCCGCAACTGGCTGAGTCGCGTGCGTTCGATGCGTGTTCGCATTGAGCTGCCCGACCTCCAGGAAGGTCAGCTGTCGGCGGCAACCGGCACACTGCTGATCGGGCGGGACCGGCTAACGCAGGCGAAGAAGCACCCCAACGCCGCGTTGAGGCTCACGTTGCCGGAGGACGACGACGGGAACCACCTACGGGTCACGTGCCAGCGACTGCTGGCGGACATCGCCGTGTTGGAGAGGCGTCTGGTGGACGCCGAAGCGCTGCTTCGCGACACCGAGCGCACGCCTGTCCTGAACAGCGCCGTTCGCGAGTTGGACCGGCAGGGCCAGGTGGCCTTCGCATGGGTCGGCTTGCAGCGAGCGCAGGACAACGCCGACGCGGTCTCGGAGACGCTCGACGGCTTGGAGGAGACGATCAAGTCCGTCGTAGCGGATGACAAGCGGATCGGGGACACGCCCCTCGTGGCGCACCTGTACGAGCGCATTGGCGAGATGCGAGACGCCGCAGCGGCGTAGGCTCGCGGACACAAGACGATCGAGAACGGCACAACCTGGCAAGAGGGTTGTGCCGTTCTCATTTCCGTGCGATTCTGCGGAGCGGTTCGTAGCGCCGTGGCCGTACAGCGCCGCACATCGCCGGGACGAGCTTATGTATAGACGCGCGCTCCTGACATTGACCATGTTCGCGCCGCTGACGGCGGTCGCCCAGGACACGCCCCCCTGGTTCAAGGACGGCATGGGGTCGATCCTGGTCGGCGTGCTCGTGACCGTTGGCCTCGTGGTGTGGGGTATCCTGGCGGGGCGGAGCGGCAAGACGATCGAGGCGCGGCCCGTCGCTGGCCTAGAAGCCGCCGAAGACGCCGTGGGGCGAGCAGTCGAGATGGGCCGGCCCATCGTGTTCGTCGCCGGCACGAACTCCATCACTAAGTCCGGCACTATCGCGGGTCTCAGCGTGCTACGGCTCGTGGCGGAGAAGTGTGCCGAGACGGGCGCCAGATTGATCGTGCCGTGCCGGGACACGATCGTGACTCGCATCGCTGGCGAGGCGGTGGAGGACGCGTACCGACAGGCGGGCCGGCAGGAGTCGTTCGACCGCTCCGACGTGTTCTTCGCGTCGAACCGCCAGATGGCTTTCACCGCAGCCGTGAACGGCGTCATCGAGAGCGAGCACCCGGCTACGGTCTTCCTCCAAGGTGAGTTCTCGGCGGAGTCCCTGATCTTCGGCGAGACGGGCGCCCGCGCCGGCGCGGTCATGATCGCCGGCACCGACAAGGACACGCAGTTGCCATTCTTCGTGACGACGTGCGACCACACGCTCCTCGGTGAGGAGTTGTACGCGGCGGGCGCGGCGATCTCCGGCGACGCCCAGCAGCTTGGAAGCCTGCGCGGCATCGACCTTGGGAAGGTCGCGGTACTTGCGGTGATCGCGCTGGGGCTGGTCCTTGAGGTGGCGGGCAGCGGATGGCTACGCTCGGTTCTAGGAGGTTAAGGCGACATGCGGACGCGTCTGCCACTAGCGTTGGCCAGCGCGATGGTCGTGCTGATGACCCTAACTGTCTTCTCGCCGCGCCTGGCGGGCATGTACGGCTCACCGGTGAACCGCGGACTCATTATACTCGGCGGATTCGCCATGCTGCCCGCGGTCGTTGGGCTGGTGCGTCTGCACGCGGCGCGCATCGCACGCATGCACACCAGCGCGTTCTTCAGCGCGGTCACTCTAATCGCCCTCGTCGCGACGGTCGCGGCCGGCTTGATTGACAACAGCGCGTCGCTGCGCGGGCCCGCGTTCCGCTGGATCCTCGGTAACGTGTACGCGCCTCTCCAGCAGAGCGTGTTCGCCTTCCTCGCGTTCTTCATCGCTTCCGCCGCGTATCGCGCGTTCCGCGCGCGGACGCTCGACACCGCGCTGTTAACGGTCGCTGCCGTCGTTGTTCTCCTCGGCAACGCGGTGATATCGCTGCCGGGGCCTGGCGGCGCGTCGGCCGAGGGTTGGCTGCTCAGCGTGCCTGCGATGGCTATGCAGCGCGGAATCGCCATTGGTCTTGCGTTGGGCATCGTTGCCCTCTCCGCGCGCATACTCATGGGCCTTGAGCGTGGATTTGTGGGGCGCGGGTAAGCAGATGATGCAGAAGCTGCTCGACATCGACCGACGCATCGTGTTCCTCGCCGTGGCTCTCGTGATCTTCGTCGGCATGGCGTTGGACACGGTCGTTCCTCTGCCGGCCTCTGGCGAGGCGCGACGTGTCTTCGAGGCGGTTGAGGCGACCGGCCCCCAGGATCATGTGATAGTCGCGATGGACTATCCGCCTAGCAGCAGCCCTGAGCTGCATCCCATGTCCCGCGCCACGTTGCACCACGCGTTCGCGAGGGGCGCCACCGTACTCGTGGTGACGTTCGACGCAGATGGCGCCTCAGGAGCGGCCGCCATGCTCACGGATGTCGCTGAGAAGTTGGGCAAGGCGGACGGCGTAGACTATGCGTTCCTGGGATACAGCCCGGACATGACGGCGGCGATCATTGAGATGGGGCGTTCCTTCGCTGGCGTCTTCGAAGAGATCGAGGTGGACGGCGAGACCGTGCCCATCGAGTCCGTGAAGGCGATGGAGGGCGTCACCAACTTCGCCGACATCGCCCTGGCGGTGGAGATGACCGGCAGCAAGAAGTACGAGGACTGGGTCGAATTCGCGAACGCTCGTTTCGGTCTCAAGCTCTGCACGGGAGCCACGGGCTCCATCGTCACCGGGCAGTACCCGTACCTCGCTAGCGGACAGATCACCGGTCTGCTGCGCAGCACACGGGGAGCCTCGGACTACGAGACGATGGTCATGGAGGCGTATCCCGGGCTGGAGCCGGACGCTTCGAAGAAAATGAGCGTCCTGTTCATGGGTCACCTGATGATGCTCGCCTTCATTGGGCTAGCGAACGTTGGGTACTTCGTGACGCGGCGCGGCGCGCGGGGGGCGGCGTAATGTCAACTGATTTCGGTGTGTGGGTCGGCGCCCTCTTGACTCTCGCGATGTTCAGCTTCCTGTACCGCGAGAACGTCGTCTATCGGTTTGCCGAACACGTGATGGTCGGCGTCGGCACCGGCATCGGCGTGCTGCTGGTCATCTACACGGTGCTGATACCGCGCGTCTACACCGGCATCGTGGCTCCGAAAGACGCGACGTCCTTGCTGTGGACGCTCCTGTTCACGGCGCTCGGGCTGCTGTTCCTGGCTCCGTTCATTCCGAAGCTTGGATGGCTCGCGCGGATCCCCAGCGCCGTAGCAGTCGGCTACGCGGCCGGGCAGGCGCTGCCTGCGGCAGTGCAAGCGCGACTGTTCCCACAGACGCTGTCGACAGTCCAAGCCGTAGGCGACGCGGGCTCACCCTGGGCGATGATCAACGCCCTCATCGTTCTCGTTGGAACCGTGAGCGTCCTTGCCTACTTCGTGATGACAGTGCGTAGGGGGCCGGCGCTCGGCGTCGTCTCGCGCGTTGGCGTCATGTTCCTCATGGTTGGCTTCGGCGCGGTGTACGGCAACATGGTGATCTCTCGGTTTACCATCCTGATCGGCAGGTTGCAGTTCCTCTTCGGCACGTGGCTCGGGATCCTACCGACCTAACGGCCTCGCCCTCGGCTCTACGAATCAGTATCATCATATCGTCGCCCACACGTGCGATGATCGTCGCGGTTTCCTTCCACTTGCTTGTGTTGAGCCGACGTTAGATGAATATCCAGCGCACGCTTCGTGTTCTTGCCCTCCTCGCGGCCGCCTTCGGCGTGCTGCTCGCGGCCATCCTCCTGTGGCGCCCGGAGCCGCCAGACGACTACGAGGCGCTGCCCGCGCTCGGGGAAGACCACGGCATCGCGTTCGACGCCATCACGAGGGCGGTCGTAGAGTATGCTGACCCGACGATGCCAGACATCACGCTAGAACGACGAGACGGAGGCTGGCGGATGGTGGCGCCGGTAGACGCGCCGGTGCCGGAGAGCGGCGCCAAAGACATCCTCCGAGTGCTCGAGCGCAACATCCGCAAACGGATGGGCCCGACGAAGGCGGAGTACGGGTTCGACGACCCGCAGGTGGTTCTCACGGTGGAGTACGACGGCAAGACGAAGCGATTCCTCTTCGGCAAGAAGGGCGTGAGCTACGCGCTCTACACGAAGGAGGAGAGCTCCGAGGAAGCCATCCTCATGGAAGCGTGGGTTCTGGACGAGGTGATGCGGACCCCGGCTGAGCTGCGCGACCGCGCCATAGTAGCGTTCGAGCCTAGGGACGCGCGACGCGTGTCCGTCGACCGCCAAGACGGCGCCGGCCCTGTCGTCGTTGCGCGTCAGGTCGCGGACGGCGACTGGGCAATGGTGGCTCCGACGGTCGCCGCAGCGGACCAGGAGGCAATTGGCGCGACGCTAGAGGCCCTGCTCTCCGCGCAGGCGGCTGTTTTCGTCGCGGACGATGTTCCCGACCCGGTCTCGTACGACCTCGGCGCGACTGCCGCCGATGTCCACGTGCGCCTGGTTGAGGGCGGCGAACGGCGCCTGCGTATCGCGCTGACGCCATCTGGCGACGACGGGCGAGTCCGTGTCGCGAGCGTCGACGGGCGGAGCGTGTACGACGTCAGCGCCGACCTGCTCGACGCGCTGCCCAGGCGCGCCCTCGACTGGCGTGACCGCCGCATCGCGGATTTCCAGCGTTCCGAGACGTGGCGCGTCGACGTTGAGCACGGCAGCGAGCTGTACACGATCGAGAAGCGAGCAACGCTGGCTCAGTCGGCGTGGCACATCGTGTCGCCGCGCGAGGCGCGCGCGGACTCGTCACGCGTGGACGAGTTGCTGTTCGAACTGGACGCCCTCGAAGCGACCGACATCGTGGACGCGACGGATCGTGCGCGCGCCGATCACGGGCTGACCCGGCCGCGGCTGACGCTGACGGTCCATGACAAGCCGGGAACATCCGACCCCACGGTCATTCGGTTCGGCGCGCGGGGAGACGGCGCGGCCGCCGTACAGGTGAACGACGGCTCCGACATCGCGTTCGTGCCGGAAGACGCTGCATCGGGCTGGGCCGCCGGCATCGCGGCTCTCAGGGAGCGGACGCTCCCGGACATCGAGCCGATCGACGTTCGGCGCATCGCGCTAAGCCAGGCCGGTGAGACCGTCGCGTTCTCGCGCCAGGGGGTCGTGTGGCGGATATCCGAGCCGGTTGTCGAGCAGGCCGACAACGCCGTGGTAGACGGCATCCTGCTGTCCCTGGACCAGATGGATGTCGAGCGGTTCGTCTCGAACGCCGCCGCCCAGAAGGCGCCACCAGACCTGACGGCCGAGCTGACGCTGAAGAACGTGACGCGAGTACGCTACACGTTCTGGGTGGACGGCGACACCGTCACCGGCCGCGTGACCGACGACCCGGACGCGTTCATCATCTCCGCCGAGAAGTTCGCAGAGGTAAGCAAGACGCTAGAGGACGCGCGAGTCACACGCACGGCTGCGCCGTGAGGCCGTGCGGCGTGGTGACGCTGCTCACGGACTTCGGCGTCTCCGACCCGTACGCAGCCGTAATGAAGGGGGTCATCCTGTCGGCGGCGGCGTCCGCGCGCGTGGTGGACGTGACCCACGGCGTGCCTCCGCAGGATGTGCTAACCGGGTCGGTGTTCCTCGGGGCCACCGCGCCCTACTTTCCTCCTGGCTCCGTGCACGTCGCGGTTGTCGACCCTGGCGTCGGCGGGGATCGTAGAGCCGTCGCCGTCGAGAGCGCGCGGAACTGGTACGTGGCGCCCGACAACGGGGTGCTCACAGCAGTCCTCGCGGACGAAGGCATCACACGCTGCATCGACGTCACCAGCTTCGCGTCGAACGCGCCGAGGAGTGGGACGTTCCACGGTCGCGATCTGTTCGCTCCGGTGGCTGGGCTGCTGGCGTCGGGAACGCCGTTGTGCGACCTCGGGCCCGACGCGGCCGATCTGGTGACCGTGGAGTCGCGCCCAACTCGCGGGCCAGATGGCTCGGTGCGAGGGCGCGTGATCTTTGCCGACGCGTTTGGGAATCTCGTCACGAACGTCCGTCGTGCGGACGCGCCATCGGACATCGCCGCGGTCCTTCTGGGCGATGACCCGACGCTCGCGGTTGGCCCCCCGGTGTCACACTACGCCGCCGTCGAGGGTGGCGCGCCGCTTGCCGTGTGGAACAGCTACGACCTCTTGGAGCTGGCCGTCCAAGATGGGAACATGCGGGCGCGAATCGGATGGCAGGCGGGTCAGATGCTAACTGTCACCGTCTCGCGATGAGACGTGGCGCCGCTGGGACGTCGTCCTCGTCCGCCGGCTCCTCGGGGATGTGGTCGAAGCTCGTGTCCGGCTCGAGCTCAAACGATACGATGTCGGCCGACGTGCTCTGCGTCTGCTTGCCCCGTGTCTGCGTCTGGTCGATCTTCACGATGCCGACGTTCGGCGCCAGCCATTTACGGCTGACGGTCGTGTCCAGCGGCTGATCGAACAGCGTCCAGGTGAACGTCTCCTCAATCTGGAAGACGTGCTCGAAGGTGCCGGCCGCGGTCGTCAGCGTGGACTCGTCTACCACGCGGTACTTCGCAGTGCCTTCCCCTACCGAGAACCCGTCCTGCACGCGCGCCTTGAAGTGCGTCATCCACTCGGCGCCGGGGATGAGCGGCCATCTGTACAGAGGCAGGTAAGGGTCGAATATGAGCGTGTCGCCAGACCCGAAGATGACGTTCACCGCGTGCTGGTCGATCCCGTCGTTGACTCGACCGACGTATGCGTAGTTGACGACACCCTCAGGGACGTCAGGATCCGTGGTTGCGGTCTCCATGATGTAGGAGGTCACGACTGGGTCGGTGTGCTCGATCTCGAACAGGCCGATGATGCTGCGCGTGACCGTGTGGCCGTTCGGATCCTCGTAGATCCACTCGTTCCCCACGGCGATGGGATAGTAGTTCCCCTCCCTGGGGCGCCACACGCGCACCTCGACGGTCTTGCTGTCGACATCCTGCCCGTCGTTCGCGTTCAGGGTTATGTGGTGCGTGCCTTCATCGTCGGGAGCACGCCAGTAGTACTTGCCGCCCTCTACGTATATCTCGCCGCCGGTGATGTCCCACGTGAGGCGGACGCGGTCGCCGTCCAGGTCGAGGAAGTCGAACCGTAGCCCAACCGACTCGCCCGGCGCCGGGTATTCCGGCTCGGCCACGAGGACGAGGATGTTCGGGGCGCTGTTCCCCTCGATGTCGTCTCCGCACGATGCGAGGAGGACCGTCGCGACGCACACGATGACTGCCCCGAAGCGCATCATGGAAGGAGTCCCGACTGGAGTTCGCGCGGCCTGTCGCTAGGCGCCGACAGCATGAACGGCCGGCGCTCGCGATAAGCTTACCCGCCGGTCGCGCCGGGATTCAACGAGCGGCCCGGGAGGTAGTCAGGAAGCGCGACAGCGCCACCGGGCTGTGGTATACTTCCACCCGTCATTGATTCAGGAGTGGGTGAATACCATGCCGAAGATGAAGACGCACAAGGGCACCGCGAAGCGGTTCCGCTCGACAGGCAAGGGCAAGTTCAAGCGCGCCCACGCCTGCAACAATCACTATTTCGAGCGTAAGAGCCCTGCGCAGAAGCGCCGTCTCGACCAGCCGGCGTATGTCAGTAAAGCGGACAAGAAGCGCGTCTCACGGCTCCTGCCCTACGGCAGCACTGCGTAGAGCGAACGGGAAAGCGAGCAAATGGCGCGTATCAAGCGAGGCGTAGCCGCCCGCAAGCACAAGAAGAGCATACTCAAGGCCGCCAAGGGGTACCGGGGCCGGCGTAAGAACCTTATACGCACAGCCCGGGAAGCCGTGGCGAAGGGGCGCAACTACGCGTATCGCGACCGGCGCGCGCGGAAGCGTGAATTCCGCCGCCTTTGGATCGCGCGCATCAATGCGGCGTCCCGGCAGCACGACATCTCGTACAGCCGTCTGATCCACGGTCTCAGCAACGCTGGGGTCACGTTGGACCGCAAGTCGCTCGCCGAGATGGCGGTCAACGACGAGGCCGGCTTCGCCCACCTGGCGCAGGTGGCGAAGGACAATCAGTAGGCGCGGCGATCTGCCGCGTCGCTTGGCAATGACCGGAGTGCAGTAAGCGTTCGAGATGTCCCGCGCAGAGAGAGACGGCCACAGGCTGGGAGCCGTCTCCGGGATCGGGCGCCGAATTTCCTCCGCGAGCTTCCCGCCTGAACGAGATCAGTAGGGCGGGACGGTTCCCACCGTGACATGGGATTGAGCGCGCGTCTCACGGGGCGCGAACGAGGGTGGTACCGCGGAAGCAGCCTGATGCTTTCGTCCCTTGCCGACGAGGGGCGGAGTGGCAGGTTTTCTTTTTGCCCGGCCGCGGGCAGGCCGTTGGATGCAGGAGCACGCCGATGAAGGAGCAGATCAAGGCGCTACACGATGACGCCGTCGCTGCCATAGGCGCGGCCGACACCCTTCAGGCGCTCGAGGAGCTGCGTGTGCGGTTCCTGGGGCGCCGGAGCGAGCTCACGCAACTTCGCAAAGGCATCGGCGCCCTCGACGCCGAGGAACGACCAACCGTTGGGAAGCTCCTCACGGACCTGCAAGGGGTCATCACCTCGACCCTCGAGAGTCGCACCGAGGCATTACGGCTGGCGGAACGGGAGAGCGCGCTTGACGCGGAGCGCCTCGACATCTCGCTCCCCGGGCGACGGCGGGCGCTGGGCGGGTACCACCCGATTACGCAGACGAAGATCCGCATGTGCGAGATCTTCCGCGGGCTCGGCTTCGAGGAGGTCGAGGGACCAGAGGTCGAGACGGAGTACTACAACTTCGACGCGCTGAACACGCCGTCGCACCACCCGGCGCGCGACATGCACGACACATTCTACATCACGGACTCTGTGCTGCTCCGCACGCACACGTCGCCGATGCAGATACGGTACATGGAGACGCGGCAGCCGCCGATCCGAATCGTGGTGCCAGGGCGCGTGTACCGCAGGGACGCGGACGTGTCGCACAGTCCCATGTTCCACCAGCTCGAGGGACTGCTCGTCGACCGCGACGTGCGCTTCAGCGACCTCAAGGGCGTGCTCGCGGTCTTCGCGCGGGAGATGTTCGGCCCGGACACGCGCGTCCGCTTCCGCCCGAGCTACTTCCCCTTCACCGAGCCGAGCGCCGAGGTAGACATCTCGTGCATCTTCTGCGAAGGCGACGGGTGCCGCGTGTGCAAGCGGACGGGATGGATTGAGGTGCTGGGAGCGGGAGCCGTGGACCCCGAGGTGTTCCGCGCGGTGGGGTACGACCCCGAGAAGTACACCGGGTTCGCGTTCGGCATGGGGATCGACCGCGCGGCGATGCTACGTCACCGCATCAACAATATCCGCATCCTGTTCGAGAACGACATGCGGTTCCTGACGCAGTTCTGATGGCGCCCGCGCGCTAGTCGTCGAGACGACGCGCGACCAGGCCCGACGGCATCTTCGGGTAGAAGTAGGTCGACTTCTGCGGCATGGTCCCGCCCGACCTCGCCACGCGTTCCACTTCCGCCATCGTGACCCCTCGTACGAACACCGCTGCCTGCGCCTCGCCGGATCGCACGGCGTTCAGCGCGTGGTCGCGACTCACCGTGTAGCGCACGTGCGCCTGTCCGCTGGGCTCGTTCGTATCGACCCCGAGGTACTCCGGCAACAGGCGTTCGTGCAGGTAGGCGACATCCAGGTCGGCGCCCGTCCCGCTGGACGCCGGACGCGCAACGGTGTATGACCGGCCGCCAGCGATGCTCAGGCCGAACGTGGAGGCCGCCTCGGCGCGAACGGCCGCGAGCATCGCGTCGACGTCGTCGGTTCCCGCCGTGGTCGGCGCCTCGTCGACACCGTGCCCGCCTTCGGCCAGTCGCTTGGGCAGGCTCGCGATGGTGTCCGGCGCTAGTCCAGATAGCAGACGGTACGCCGGGAGGATTATCAGTTCGTCGGACTGCGACGAGACGATGGACATCATCACGGATTCCGACGCGCACGCCGACGGCGCGTCCGCGCGCGCCTGGTCGCGATAGGCCAGGGCGGTCTCGTACCGGTGATGCCCGTCGGCGATCGTGAGCGACGCGCCGTCCAGCTTCTGACGCAGGTCGGCGGCCACGGCTCCATCGGCGCGCCACAGGCGATGCGTCTGTCCCTGGCTGTCCGTCCCGTCGTAGAGCAGCTTGCCGCGGCCGGCGGCGTCGCCGAGTGCCTTGTCGATGGAGCGGTCGGGGTCTGACGCGATAGCGAAGACCGGCGACAGGTTGGCGCGGGTCGCGGCCATGAGTTGCAGTCGGTCCTTCTTGGGCCCGGCCAGCGTCTTCTCATGCGGGTGGATCGTGCCACCCCACGGCTCCAGGCCTACCGCGGCGAACACCGCGCGTCGGCGATACTCGGCCCGGGCGTCGGGCGCGTCGACCCCGTCCGGGAGCGTGAAAGTCTGCTCGTAGACGTAGTACGCCGGGGTGTCGTCCCGCACCAGAGTGCCGTCGCGCGTCCACTCGTCCAGAGTCGCTCCGGCGTGCGCGTACCTGTCCGCGTCGTGGGTGTCCTGCCCGTATTCGAGGCGAATGAAGTTCGCCGGGTGCCGCGCGTGCAACTGCTGCTGGAGCTCGGGCGAGATAACGTCGTAGGGCGGAGCGATGACGTCGGCAATGACGTCGGCCAGGTGCGGGGCGTAACGAAGCGCTCGAAACGGCTCTATCAGGGCCACGGCGTCGCCTTCCAACGGTGCGAGGTGTTGACGGCCATGGTAGCCGCGCCTGCGGTCGGTACGTAGCTGTATACGACGCCGACGGCGTGTTCGGTTTCCTGACGAACACGCGCGGTACCTCCGGCCGCGCGGGTTCGCGGGCAGTCTTGACACGCCGTACGCGCTCGCGTAGAGTCGTTGCGGTTACGCACGACGGGGCGACAGCGGACAGGCTTTAGCGGGCCGGCCCAGCAGGAATCAGCATGCCTAACGCGCGCATCTACAGTCGACCCGACCGCGCCATCCTATACGGTCTGTACGAGCTCACACTCGGTGATGAACGCGACGTGTTCCATCGGTTGGCCACGGCCGACGGCGGCGGCGCGGCGGAGTTCGTACAGCCGTCCAGGCGCGCGTGCGCGGCAAACGCGGCGTTCCCGATTGGCGTGCGAGACGAGGACGCGACCCGTGCCAGCGGGCGCTGCTAGCGCGTAGCCCAGAGGATTCGCATGGAGACCGCTTGCGTCGCCGTCTGACGGCGGCGCCACTTACACGACGCGACCTGGCGGCGGCGCTCGGGCGAGACCCAGCGACGCACGGCGCAGCCCGGCGCCACCGCAAGACGGCATAGGAGCATCCGCATGGCGACGGCGTATCTCAATCTGATCGGTGGTGAGTGGGTTCCCGCGGCTAGCGGCGAGACCTTCGAGAACATCAATCCCGCGGACACGTCGGAGGTCGTGGGAACGCACCCATCTTCCGGCGCCGCGGATGTCGTCGCCGCGATCGACGCGGCGGAGGAGGCGTTCGCGGAGTGGCGCGGGATGGGCGGCCCCGCGCGTGGGAAGGTCCTGTTCAACGCCGCGCAGATCCTGGAGGCTCGCGCCACCGACGTCGGCCGTGACCTGACCCGGGAGGAGGGCAAGACCGTCGCTGAGGGAACGGGCGAAACCCTACGCACGGTCGAGCTGCTGGAGTACTACGGCGGCGAGGCGAGGCGCATCACGGGCGAGACGTTTCCGTCGGGGCAGCCGAACACGTTCCTCTACACCGTCAAGGAGCCTCTTGGCGTCGTCGGACTCATAACGCCGTGGAACTTCCCAATCGCGATACCGGCGTGGAAGGCGTTGCCCGCCCTGGTGGCTGGGAACACCGTGGTGCTGAAGCCCGCATCACTAGCTCCCATCTCCTCGTACCACTTCGTGAACGCCCTGGTGGAAGCTGGACTCCCGCCGGGTGTGCTGAACATGGTTACCGGCCCCGGCGGCACGGTGGGCGCGGAGATCGCTACGAACCCCCGCATCAGGGCGGTGTCGTTCACGGGGTCCAACGCGACGGGGTCGCGGTTGTACGACACGGTCACCGGGCGCAACGCCAAGTGCCAGTGCGAGATGGGCGGGAAGAACCCGGTCATCGTCCTGGCCGACGCCGACCTCGAGCGGGCCGTGAAGGAAGTCATCGCGGGCGCGATGTTCTCGACCGGTCAGAAGTGCACCGCAACCAGCCGAGTCATGGTGGAGGAAGCCGTAGCGGCGGAATTCACAGGCCTGCTAGTGGAGGCCGCGAACGCCCTAACGGTCGGCAACGGGCAGACGGACGGCGTGCAGATCGGCCCGGCGGTGGACCAAGCGCAACTCGACAACATCGTCGAGTACATCGACATCGGCAAGAACGAGGGAGCCGAGTTGCTCGCCGGCGGAGAGAGGCTGACTGGTGGCGAGTACGACGCTGGCTTCTACGTCGCTCCCACGGTGTTCGGCGGCATGACGTCGAGCATGCGCATCGCCCAGGAGGAGATCTTCGGCCCCGTCGTAGGGGTGATGCCCGTGGCGTCGTTCGAGGAGGCGATGGAGGTCGCGAACGACGTCGAGTTCGGGCTGTCGGCGAGCATCATCACGAAGGATCTTGGCCGCACGTTCGAGTACGTGAACGGCATCCAGGCCGGACTGGTGCATGTCAACGCGCAGACGGCGGGAGCAGAAGTCCAGGTGCCATTCGGTGGCTACAAGGGCTCCAGCACCGGCACGCGCGAGCAGGGCAATGTCGCTGTGGACTTCTTCACGCAGATCAAGACCGTGTATCTGCACTTCGACGGGTGATTGCGGCGCCCGAGAGCGGCAGAGGGATCGCCACGTGGCAGACGCCACCGACAACGAGCTGAAGAGCACGCCGCTGGCCGCTGAGCACGGGGCCCTGGGCGCGCGCATGGTTCCGTTCGGTGGCTGGCGGATGCCCGTACAGTACGAAGGCATCATCGCCGAGCACAACGCGGTTCGGTCTGCGGCGGGCGTGTTCGACCTGTCCCACATGGGGGAAGTGTCGGTTCGCGGCCCCGGGGCGTGCGAGACGCTCCGCACTGTGCTCACGAACGATGTCGCGAGCATCGCCGACGGCTCCGCGCTCTACTCGCCGATGTGCCTACCGACCGGCGGCATCGTGGACGACCTGATCGTCTATCGACACGCCGAGGACCGGTACCTGGTCGTGCCAAACGCGTCGAACATCGCCAAGGACGTGGCCTGGCTACGTCAGCACGCGGCGCCCGGCACGACGATCGAGGATCTGTCCGCCGAGACGGCCCTCATCGCGATTCAGGGGCCGGCGTCGCCCGCCATCATGGGCAGGCTGGCCGGACCCGACGCCGCCGCGACGCCCACGTTCACGTTCAGCGACGGGGTCGGCATCGGCGGAGCCGCGTGCCTGGTGTCCCGCACAGGCTACACTGGCGAGACGGGCTACGAGGTGTACTGCCGCGCGCGGGACGCCGAGGACGTGTGGCGGCTGACGCTGGACGCCGTACGGGACGCGGGCGGCATGCCCATCGGCCTGGGGGCGCGGGACACGCTGCGGCTGGAGGCCCGCTTGTGTCTCTACGGCTCCGACATCGATGAGACGACGACACCCATCGAGGCCGGCCTAGGTTGGACAGTGGCGCTGGACGGGCGCGAGTTCATCGGTCGCGATGCGCTCGCCCAGCAACGCGCCGATGGAGCCGACCGCAGGCTCGTCGGTCTGGCCATGGAGGGGCGCGGCATCGCAAGGCACGGCTACACGGTCTACCGCAGCGGCGCCGAGATCGGTCACGTGACAAGCGGAGCCCCATCCCCAACGCTAGGCGCCAACATCGCTCTGGCGTACGTGTCGTCTGGGAACGCCAGGATCGGCCGCCGCGTGGACGTGCAGATCCGGCGAGACCAGCACGCGGCACGCGTCGTACGCACCCCCTTCTACAAGGCGCCGGTGACTGAGTGATGCGCGGCTGCGGCCGGCGAGGAAGCCCATATGCGGCGGTTCACGAAACGGTTCATGCGCCGCGAGTTCCCGGTGGTCCTCGCGGCCGTCGCGCTCCTAGCCGTGGGTGTCGGTGGGTACCACGTCCTCGAGGGCATGTCGTTCCTCGACGCGCTTTACATGACCGTGATAACTATCAGCACCGTGGGGTATATGGAGATCGAGCCGCTCGGGCCGGCGGGTCGGTCGTTCACGATCTTCGTGATCGTCGCTGGGGCGGGGGTGGCCGCCTACTTCCTTGGCGTCGCGAGTCAGTTCTTCCTGGACGGCGAATGGCGAGCGGAACTGGAACGCCGGTGGAGAGTCAAGATGCTGAAGCAGGTGCGCGACCACGTCATTGTGTGCGGGTACGGCCGGGTGGGCAGGCACGTGTCCACGGAACTCGCGCGCGAAGGCATGCCGTTCGTCATCATCGACGCCGATGACCATACGGTCGCCTCCGTACAGCACGAGGAGTACCGTTGCATCCAGGGCGACGCCACGGACGAAGGCACCCTCACGGAGGCGGGCATTGATCGGGCCCGCGCGCTCGTGTCCGCCGCGTCGTCGGACGCCGACAACGTCTTCATCACGCTTACCGCTCGTAGCCTTAACCCGCGGCTGCAGATCATCGCGCGCGCCAATACGCAGGAGAGCGAGCCGAAGCTCGTCAAGGCCGGGGCCGACAGCGTCATCACGCCCTATCCTCTGAGCGCGCACCGCATGGTGGCCGCCATCGTGAAGCCCGGGGTCGCCGACTTCGTCGACCAGGTCATGCGAACGGGGCACCTGGAGCTAGAACGCATTGCGCTCGCGGCGGATTCCCCGCTCGTAGGCAAGCGGCTCGCCGACGCCGACCTACGCAACGCCGCTGGCGTCATCGTCATTGGCGTCCACGACCCGCAGCAAGGCCTCGTCATGGTTCCTCAGGCGGACATGATGTTCACGGAAGGCTGCGCGATGATCGTGCTCGGGACCAGCGAGGATCTCGCGCGCTTCCACGAACTGACCGACGGCTAGCGGGCATCGTCCGCAGGCATACGTGGGTGGCCGATTTCACGGCGCCGGTTTGATGGTCCTGGGAGCGGTGTGATACACTAACGGCAGCTGGAGACCCACCTCGGAGGCGGTTGCACGTGGCAGCAGGCGGCAAGAAGCGCGGCAAGCTGGTCGCGTTCATCGACCCGGACAATTGCACCGGCTGCGCCGTGTGTCTTGAGTTCCGACCGGTAGATCCCAAGAAGCGCGACGACACCCTCGAATGCATCTTCCTCGAGGACGGCACGAACTCGCAGCTCAACGGCATCTGCGCCGTTGACCAGGTCGCCTGCGTAGGCTGCACGCAGTGCGTGCTGTACTGCCCGTGGGAAGCCATCCAGATGGTTCTGCCAGACGGCGCGATCCAGCCAACGCTGCAAGCGACAGGCTACCTCCGCGGCTAGGCGGCCCCGTCCCAACGCCGTTCTCATCCCTTCCCCAGCCTGGTGCGTCTAATGTATGGTGTTGGTGTGCACGACACCGTCTATAGAAGCTGATTCCGCGAACGACTGGAGCGGCCATGATGCCCCGTGCCCGCCTGCTGCTTCCCGCCATCCTCGTCGGGCTGACCGTGCTCCTCTCCGCGTGCGTCAAGAAGGAGATGGTCCGAGAGGCCGACTGGGAGGCAGATTTCCGAGACCTCTCCTTCCCGGACCACAGGAACGGGTGGGTCGTAGGTGAAGGCGGGATGATTGCGCATACCGCCGACGGCGGAGTCACGTGGGAGAAGCAGGACGGCGAGACCGAAGCCGACCTGTTCGCCGTCCACTTCGCGGACGAGAAGCACGGGTGGGCCGTGGGCGAGATGGGCACTGCCATTGCCACCGACACGGGTGGCAGAAACTGGCGTCGAGTCGCCGCCCCCACCGGCGCGATGCTGCGCGGTCTGCACTTCCGCAGCCGCCGCAAGGTGTGGACTGTCGGTGAGTCCTGGAACATCTTCATCACGCAGACCTTCGGCCGCGACTGGGACAGCCACTCCTCGGGGGCCGAGTATCCGATCAACGACGTGCTCATGCTCGACAACCACAGCGGCTATGCCATCGGCGACATGGAGACGCTCCTGCGCACGAAGGATGGCGGCGTGACGTGGGACCGCCTGAGCACTCGGTACGAGGGCATGGCCGAGCAACTCCTCGTCAACTTCACGCGCGCCGTGTTCCCAACGCCCCGCATCGGCTGGCTGTCGGGCACCGATGGCGCCATCTTCAAGACGATTGACCGGGGCGACTCATGGAGCCGGCAGGAGAGTCGCATCCCCTTCACGGACCACGTGCGGTTCGCTGTCAACGACATCGACTTCTGGGACACGAAGCGCGGGGTCGCGGTCGCCGACGGCGGGCACATCACGCAGACGAGCGACGGCGGGATTACGTGGACGCTCCGCAAGAGCGGCTTCCAGACTCCGATGACCGGCGTCGGATTCGTCACCGAGAACGAGGTGTGGGCATGCGGCTGGTATGGCGTCATCCTCCGCTCCGAGGACGGTGGAGAGACCTGGGAGACCGTCAGCGGCGTCACCGCGCACAACCTCGAGTCCGTGCAGTTCGTGACCGAGGAGCGCGCGATAGCGGTCGGCACGGGCGGGACGCTGCTCACGTCCGACGACGCGGGTCAGACGTGGACAGAGCAGAAGACCGGGCAGCGCGACACCCTCAAGAGCATCACCTTCGTGGACGAGAACGAAGGTTGGTCGGTGGGCGAACGCGGCATCGTGACTCACACGACTGACGGCGGAGAGACGTGGACGTACCAGACCGGTGGCCGCGGCTTCCAGCTCAACGGCGTCTACTTCCTCGATTCCGAGCGAGGCTGGGCCGTTGGCGAGCTCGGGACGATCATCTACACGACGGACGGTGGTCAGAACTGGGCGCACCAGAAGTCGCTCGACTTCCAGTCGCTACGCGCGGT
Source organism: uncultured bacterium (assembly GCA_964473525.1). Classification (GTDB taxonomy): domain Bacteria; phylum Poribacteria; class WGA-4E. The sequence goes on along the minus strand of CAYYPK010000013.1, from coordinate 100,060 downwards.
CTACTTTGTCGACCCGGACCACGGGTGGGTCGTCGGCTGGCCGGGCGTCGTGTTCCACACGCAGAACGGCGGACTCACCTGGGACAAGCAGGACACGCACACGTTCAACGAGCTGTACGGGCTGCACTTCGTCGACCGCGAGTACGGCTGGGTCGTGGGGCAGTTCGGGGAGATCCTCCACACAACCGACGGCGGGAAGACGTGGAGCTTCCAGACCTCCCGCACCGAGCAGAACCTCAACCGGGTCGTGTTCCTGAACCACACCTACGGCATGGTCATCGGTGACGACGGCACGCTGCTCACGAGCATGGACGGCGGAGTGACGTGGGAACAGCAGACGAGCGGCACCGACAACGACCTGTACGATTTCAGCGTCTCGCCATCCGGCGTCCTGGCTGTCGGCAAAGGCGGCGTCGTGATGCGGTACTCGCCGGACGTAGTGCCCGAGGAGCTGGACGTTGACGAACTGCTGGCGCCGGTCGAGCCTCCGCCTCCGCCGCCCATCCCGCGTGAGGACGCCGGCTGGGAGTTGGTGCGCCAGAGCGCGTGGCCGACCGAGTTCCAGGACGTTTCGTTCGTCGACGCTCGGAACGGATGGGCCGTTGGCACCGACGGCGTCATCGCGCGCACGCGTGACGGCGGCGTGAAGTGGGCCCCCCTCCAGACCGGCGTCGACGCGCGGCTGAACCTCGTGAAGTTCGTCTCCGCCACCCATGGGTGGGTGGCTGGGAACGGCGGCTTGATCCTGCACACGGCGGACGGCGGCGACACGTGGACGGAGCAGGCGCGCACGCACCGTCGGCGCTTCACGAGCCTGTTTGCGTTGGATGCGCAGCACGCGTGGTTCAGCGCGTCTCACGGCGACATCGTGGCAACGAACGACGGTGGCAAGACGTGGCGCGAACAGCACACCGATGTCACCACGACCGCCATAGAGCACGTGTACTTCGTAGACCCCAACGTAGGCTGGGCGGCGTCCGCGCAACGACGAAACGGCGGGTTCATCCTGCACACGACCAACGGCGGCGACCAATGGGAGATTCAGGCGGAGCCCGCCTTCGCGCCGGCGGTCATCCTGTTCTTTACACCCCAGCGGGGCATGGCGATATCGGCTGGCGGCGAGATACTCGCTACGCAGAACGGCGGGATGAAGTGGGCGGAACAGCCGAGACGACGGCTCCTCGGTCTCCAGAAGGTCACGGTGACGGGCGAGCAGAGCGCCTGGGCGACGCAGCGTGGGGGCCGAGCATACTTCACGACGAATGGCGGCAGCAGCTGGCTGCCAGCGACGCGCGAGACGTTCACATCCTACGCCTTCGCGGATCGGCAGACCGGCTGGGCCGTCGACAACGCGCGGATACTCCACACGTCAGACGGCGGCAAGAACTGGGTATCCCAGGTCGACGCCTCCTCACAGTCACTACGCGTCGGCAGGTTCATCGACAAGAACGAGGGATGGGTCGGAGGCGAGGCGGGCATCCTACTGCACACGGCTGACGGTGGTGACGCGTGGCAGACGCAACGCGAACCAGACGGCGCCGACCTGCTCGCACTGCACTGGGCGAGCTCCGGCAAGGGCTTCGGCTGGGCGCTGGATTCCTCGGGCAAGCTCGAATTCACGCCCGACGGAGATACCTGGGAGCCGATCGCCAACCAGACTGCGACGCCCCGCAACCAACGGCTGACGGCTGGGTACATGCGCGGGTTCGGTGAGGCGTGGGCGGTCGGCCCGCGTGGCGCGGTGCTGCACAACGCTGACGGCGGGCCTGAGTGGGTGGACCAGGAGACACGCGCCCGCGACACTCTACGCGACATCCACATCCAGGAGCACGGCTTCGGGTACACGGTCGGCCCGCTCGGCCTGATCGTGAACACAACGACCGCCGGAACGCGGTGGCGTCACCAGCGCAGCACCACCGGGTACGACCTGAACGCCACGTTCGCCGCGTCCGCCCGTGTGGGATGGACCGTCGGTGAGTACGGCATCGTGCTGAAGACCGACAACATCGGCGTCGAGTGGTCGGCTCAGCGTAGCCACACCAGCGCGGAGCTGCACGACGTCCTGGCGCTGAGCGAGCTGGAGGCGTACGCGGTGGGGGACGCGGGCGCGGTGCTGCACACCATCGACGGCGGCGAGAGCTGGGTGGTGCAGGACACCCCGATAGACACCCCGATCTACGGCATCCTCCTGTCGGACGACGGGTCGACCCTCTGGGCCCTCGGAGCGTGGGGCGTCGTGATGAAGGCGCCGAGGAACGACCAGCCGTCCGCGTCCGCCCGCCCGAGCGGCGCGGCTACGGGCTAGACCGCATCGCCGCCCACTCGCAGCGCTCGACCCAGTCCAGGGCCGTGTCGCGTTCTCCCTGCCACGGGGAGTCGCCCGCGCTGGCGCGGAAGGCGTCGGCCGCCGCGGAGTACGACCCCGCCATGTACAGCGCCTTCCCGCGCACTATTCCTGACTCGCGCGCGAATTCCGGCGAGGGCAGCCCGATCTCCTCCGCGCGGGACAGCGAGGCCACGGACTCCTGCCAGGCCTCGGCGACCGAAAGCGCACGCCCAAGCAGGTAGTGGCCGAGAGGCCAGTCGGGCGCCGCCGCAGTCAGCTCCCGCAGACGGTAGAGCCGTAACCCAGGCGTCTGCCACTCGAAGTAGGCCTGCACGCGCGCCTGGTTCTCCGCATCCAATGCGAACGCCGCGAGCTTCACGCCCAGGCGCCTCTTGTCGCCGGGCTCGTGCGCGGCTTCACCTAGAGCCGAGAAGTGGGCGTGTGCGTCCTCCAGGGATCCTGCTCGCCACGCCGCGTCGGCGACGGTCTCGCGAGCCTGAGCGGCGTACGTCGTGTCCAGACGCGCGTCGGCGAGCATCGCGGCCGCGTCTTCACTCGCCGCCTCCCAATCTCCCTCAGCCGTTCGCATCTGCACGACGCGCCAGCGGGCGCGGGCGTTCCCGGGCTCGATCGCGGCAACGCGCTCGAAACCGCGACGCGCGCCAGCGTAGTCCGCCGCGTAGTAGCTGGCCCACGCCGCATCCTCGATCTTCGCCAGCGCGTGCGCGCAATCACGCTGGAAGACGCTGCCACGGGAGAACCTGCGTCGCGCCTGCTCCCTGTCGCCGTCCGAGAGCGGCACGCCGTCGAGGTAGGTCAGCCACTCGTCCCGCAACGCGGCCAAGGAGCGTCGGTAGTGCGCGTCGAAGCGACCGAACGGGTAGGCTGCCGCGAGGGCCTGCGCGCCGTGGACGTCGCGCAACCACCGCACGAACGACCCGGACGTTGGATAGGCCCTCGTGGCGGAGACGCTCCAGAAGCCTCGGAGCGACATCAGTCCGACGACATCCGGGAGGAGCTCCAGGTCGCGCATCGCCTTCGCCCACTGGTGGGCGGTCAGCCTGCCCTCGTCCCACTCGGCGGCGACGGCGATGCCCTCAACCAGACCGGGCGCCCGCGAGACCTTCATCACAGGGTGCAGCTCGCCGGTGAAGACGTGCGCGAGTTCGTGCTTGAGGGACGCGTGCGGGAAGTCGCGGTAGTTGAGGTGCATCTCGCGGTTGAACGGGTCCGCCATGTGGGCGTCCCTGGCGCCCATCAGATGCTGCTTGGTCTCGGCGTCCGGGTACACGTACGAGCCTATCTTGCGCGAGACGTCGAATCCGAAGAACTCCCTGACCTGGGCGTAGCGGAACTCGTGGTCGTCGGCGACCAGCTCAATGTTGCGAGCTGCCGCGGATGACGCGTCGTAGTAGATCACGAAGTGGGTCGTCTCGTGGGACGCCCCCAACGCCGCATGTAGGTCTGACCGGCTCGGCCTGAGCCCCAATGGACCGCGCCACTGCCAGACGCCGAGGGCCAGGGCCAACAGCCCGACGGCTACGGCCCGTTCGCGGACACGCCTGCCCCGCCACACCACGGGTACTCGGCACCGTTGCGCCTCGCCGTCGTGCGTCGCCTGGGCGACCGAGAGGAACGCGGCCGCGAGGAGCAGCGTGTGCGCGCGCCCAACCAGCAGCGTGCCGGTGACCCTGGCGTCATCGTCGTAGACAGCCGCGCGAACGTACCCCGCGAGCGAGTGGTACCCGAACATCGGTGGGTGCGCCAGCATGGCGTAGGCGAGGAGCCCGACCCCGGCGAGTACCCACGCGCTCCACATCCACAGCGCTCGCCCCGACGTCTTCGCGAGCAGACCGAACAACACCCCGCCGCAGACGCCGTACACAACCGACACGCCCGGTATGACGCCGTAGAACGCCAGGCCGAGGCCCCAGTCGCAGTTCGGCACGCGGAGCGCGTTCAGGGATATGATGAGCAGCGGCGCCGCCAACAACGGCCCGCACGCGGCAAGGGCCGACGCGGCCAGGCCGATTGGGTCGGTCGCACGGGTGGCCGCACGAGCCCTCGATACGGAGCAGATGCCGACGTGCCCAGCGGCATAGCCGGCAACGACGCCAACCACCACGGCGAACTCGTAGCTGAGAACGTCGAACCGCGGTGTGAACGCCAGAGCGATGGCAGCAGCGGCGGTCGCCCACAGCCACGCGATGGGCCACCCGCGGTAGCTGACAAGCGCCGCAAGGCGGAGGCGCGTCCCCGCCTTCACGGTAGGCGGCTAGCGAAGGCGCGCGCGGCCTCCGTCACATCCGGCGCGCAGCACACGGCTGAGATCACCGCCACGCCATGAGCGCCGGCGGCGAGCAGCTCGGAGACATGCTCCGCGCCGACGCTGCCGATGGCGAGGATGGGCAGCGAGCAGGAGGCCGCGAAAGCCGTGAGCCCTTCTACGCCCGTCGCGGGTCGAGCGTTGGCCTTCGACTGCGTGCCGTACACCGGGCCGAAGCCGACGTAGTCGCCGCCTGCGTCCAACGCCGCGCGTGCCATGGGTGGCGTGTACGCCGTCACGCCCACGCTGGCCGCCGGCCCAAGCAGACGTCGGGCGACACGCGCCGGTAGGTCTGCCTGCCCCACGTGGACTCCGTCGGCCGCGACGGCAAGCGCGATGTCGACGCGGTCGTTCACGTAGAACGGCACGCCCGCCCGTCCACATACGTCCCGCGTGGCGTCCGCGTAGGCGAGTAGGTCGCCGGTCGTCGCGTCCTTGTCGCGGAGCTGGATCCCGTCGGCGCCGCCGTCGATAGCGCGCTGCGCCAGTTCCGCGTGACTGTACCGCGACTGGAGGGTCGTGTCCGTAATCACCAGAAGACGTGGCGTCGGAACGCTCATGTCCGCGCGCGCCAGAAGTGGTGCGTTGGGCCGTGGCCGCGTCCTATCTGTGGCGCGTGTCTGATGGCCCCCGCGATGTACTCCTTGGCGGCCGCGACGGCTGGCACTAGGTCCAACCCCTGCCCCAGGAAGGTCGCCAAAGCGGCTGAATATGTGCAGCCGGTGCCGTGCGTCCTCGTTGTCTCGATTCGGTCCGACGAGAACTCCTCGAAGCTCACGCCGTCGTAGAGAACGTCTACCGCACGCGGCTCATCGTCGAGGTGGCCGCCCTTGACGAGCACGGCGCCACAGCCCGAGTCCATGATGCGGCGAGCAGCCTCGCGCGCGTCGGCGACGGTTCGCGGCGCGACACCCGACAGGAGCGCCGCCTCGTGCGCGTTCGGCGTCACTACGCGCGCGCCTGGGAGCAGCCGCGTGCGCAACACGTTGGCGGCGTCCGGCGGCAGCAACGCGTGCCCGCTCTTCGAGATCATGACGGGATCGACCACCACGTTGGGGGCGTCTCTGTCGGACAGGAGGGCCGCGACGCAGCTGGTGATTTCGCGTGAGGCGAGCATGCCGGTCTTGACGGCGGCCACGTCGAAGTCGTCGAAGACCGCGTCGAATTGGGCGCTGATGAGGGATTCGGGAAGCGCGTGCGCCGCGGTGACCTCGCATGTGTTCTGCGCGGTAACCGCCGTGACGACGGACATGGCGTATCCGCCGTTCGCGCTGATAGCCTTTATGTCCGCCTGGATGCCCGCGCCGCCGCCGGAGTCTGAGCCAGCGATGGTGAGTATCTGCTTCATCGCGGCGTCCGTCCGTGAGCGCCTAGATGAACAGGGTGGCCTTGGACTTGAAGGCGTCGCCTAGGAACGTGCCCACGCCGCCACGGTCCAGGTCTGGCCGCATCTCCTCGTCCGTGACGCCCATGATGTCCATCGCCATGGTGCAGGAGATGATGCGGACGCCCATCTCCTGTGCGACCTCCATGAGTTCGTCCAACGTCGCGACGCCCTTGGACTCCATGATGCCGCGCATCATCTTGGCGCCGGCCCCGGCGAAGTTCATTCTGGATATGCCGAGCTTCTCCATGTTCTCCGGCAGCATCATCGTGAACATCTTCTCCATGAACGACTTGCCTGCCGTCTCAGCCTGCTCCTTGATGATGCTGAGGCCCCAGAACGTAAAGTACATGGAAGCCTGGTAGCCCATCGCCAGGGCGCCCGTGGCGATGATGAAGGCGGCCATGGCGCGGTCGAGATCGCCACTGAAGCAGACGATGGTCACGCGGTCCTCGGGCAGACGCGCTTCGAGCTCCTTCAGGCGCTGTTCATAGGTCGCCTCGAGTTCAGCGACACGCGCCTCCAGCGCGAGCACCTTGTCTCCGCCCGGCGCCACGTCCTGCGCGATCGCCATTGGCCCACCCCTTTTCTGCCGTTACAGCCGCTTCAGATGATGGATGTACACCGTCCGGCCGTCGTCGCCCGGCTGCTCGTCCTGGGACAACAGCTCGTATTCCGCGCGGCCGTCAATCCACGCCTTGAAGTCCGGTACAGATCCGCGATCCGTCGCTAGCACCTTGATCCACTCCCCGGGGGCTAGCTCCTTGGCCGCCCGACTCGCGCGCACGAGTGGCATGGGGCACTGCAACCCTCGTGCATCGACCACCGTGGTCGGGCTTGCTTGGGCGTCGTCGCTCATTCGCGCGTCCTCTCGGGCCGTGAGTGGTATGTGCCGTGCCGCCCCATGTTACCTCAGGTCGCGGGCGCGCCGCACACCGCGCGACGACCCTCACCCTGGCTCCTCACACGTAAAGGCGTTCTCCACGTGCGTGACGGTCGGCTCCCCGGCGCCAGTAACGATGCCGACCACGTCGAAGCGGCATGCTGTGTCCCAGAGGTCGTGCTGCTGGAGGTACGCGATGGCCGCGCGGCAGATCTTCGCCTGCTTACTCGGCGTGACCGCCGCCAGCGGGCCGCCGTGCCCCGAGCTAGACCTTGTCTTCACCTCGACGAACACGGTCGTGCCGTCGTGTCGCGCCACGATGTCGATCTCGCCATCACGCGTTCGGTAGCCGCGCTCAAGTATCTCGTACCCGTCGGCCTCTAGCCGGGCGCAGGCGAGCTCCTCGCCTCGCGCCCCGACGCGGGCTCGTCGCGCTCGCTCGGGAGAGCTAACCACAGTGCTCTCGCACGCCGCGGAACGAGCGTCGGTGTATGGGGCACGGGCCGTGTTCGGCGATGGCGGCGCGGTGCGTCTGCGCTGGATAGCCCTTGTGTCCGGCGAAGCCGTACTGCGGGTACTCGGCGTCGTATTCGACCATCAGGCGGTCGCGGGTCACCTTCGCGATAACGGACGCGGCCGCGATGGAGAGGGACCGCCCGTCGCCCTTTACCAGAGCTTCGATGTACGGCGGCGAGCCGCCGAAGTGTCGCGCCGGGGAGTGGTTGCCGTCCACGAGAACGCAGTCGGGGAGCGGATCTAGCTGCGAGCTCGCCCGCGCCATGGCCGCCAGGGACGCCTGCAGAATGTTGATGCGGTCGATCTCGTCGGCGTCTACGATGGCGACGGCGTAGGACATCGCCGTCTCCACGACGTGGTCGTACACCTGCTCACGCCTCCGCGGCGTGAGCTGCTTGGAGTCTGTCAGCAGAGGATGGGAGGACGCCGAATCCGCATCAGAGAAGACCACGGCCGCCGCGACAACGGGGCCGGCAAGTGGGCCGCGTCCTGCCTCGTCCACGCCCGCGATGACGCCATAGCCCATGGCGGCGCAACGGAGTTCCTCGGCGTACGTGGGCGCCACGGCATCCACGCGGCGCGCCTACGCCTGCTTGCTGCGGCGGAACGGGCGCTCCTTGACACGGGCGCTCTTGCCGCTCCGCTCGCGCAGGTAGTAGAGCTTCGCGCGACGCACGGAGCCGCGGCGCACGATCTCGATGCTCTGGATGCGCGGCGAGAAGAGCGGGAACGTCCGCTCCGTGGCGACGCTGAACGACGTCCGGCGCACCGTGAACGAGGAGCCTGCCCCGTTCGCGTGGCGACGCATGATGACGCCTTCGAACGGCTGAATCCGCTCTCGGTCGCCCTCGATGACGCGCACGTTCACCTTGACGGTGTCGCCCGGGTAGAATTCCTCGTCCTCATCGCGCGCGATGATGAAGTTCTCGCGCTCGCCTGCGTACAGGTCGTCGACCGCTTTCAGCAGATCCATGTGCTTCTTCCTTTGCCTGACGGCGACTGGCTTTGCCAGCTACCGGCCGTCCTCTTCCGTGTCCTTCTCAGTCCTAAGCTCCGCCAGGACCTGCAAATCCTCGTCGCTCAGGTCGGCCTCTTCGAGGAGCTCCGGCCGTCGCGACCACGTGCGTCTCAGCGCCTCGCGTCGGCGCCACGCCCATATCTTCTTGGGGTCGCCGCTCAGCAGCGCCTCCGGCGCCGACTTCCCCGCCCACTCCGCTGGTCGCGTGTAGTGCGGCGCGTCCAGTAGATCGTCCGCGAACGAGTCGTTCAGCGCGGACTCCGCGTCGCTAAGCACCCCAGGCAACAGCCTTGCCACGGCGTCTACCAGGACAAGCGCTGGCATCTCGCCGCCGCTTACCACGTAGTCGCCGATGGACAGCTCCTCGTCGACCAAGTCCATCCGCACCCGCTCGTCCACGCCCTTATACCGCCCGCAGATGATGAGCAGTCGGGACTTCAAGGACAGCCGCTCGCACGCCCGTTGCGAGAGCTGTTCTCCCTGCGGGGTCATATAGACCACGTAGGGGTCGGGTCCGTCGTCCCGCTGGGCCGCCTCAACCGCACGGTAGAGCGGCTCCGGCTTCAGTACCATCCCTGCCGTGCCACCGTAGGGGTAGTCGTCCACCTGCCGGTGTGGCCCCTCGGCGTAGTCCCGTAGGTCCAGCGCGCGGACGTTCAGGCGGCCACATTCGACGGCGCGCCTCGGCATCCCAAAGCTGAGCGCCTGCGTCACCATGTCCGGGAAGATCGTGACCACATCGCAGGTAAGGAGCGGGGACGCCATCGTGCCTCGCACTCCTCCGCCGCGGCTCCGCTCCATTAGCCGCGTCACTCGATGATTTCGAGCACCGCCTTGCCATCCTCGCGCGTCGCGGCGGCCGCCAGCACCGTGCGGAGCGCCCTGGCCGTGCGGCCCTGGCGCCCGATGACCTGTCCAAGGTCGTCGGGAGCCACGCGGAGCTCGATGATGGTCGTCCTGCCGGCCTGGCCCTCATCGACAGACACCTCGTCCGGGCTGTCCACGAGCGCTCGCGCGAGATACTCGATGAGTTCTTGCACCGATCACATCCCACCTAGCCGGGGTCTATTCCTCGGCCGCGTCGTCGTTCTCGTCGGTTTCCTCGGACGCATCGTCGACTACGGGCGGCGCGGCTTCCTCGGCTACCTCGGCGTCGTCCGTGGACAGCTCGGGCGGCGCGGTCTCGACGCCCTTGTACTTCGCCCACACGTCCGTGCGCCGCATGAGGCTGCGTACGGTGTCACTCGGCTCGGCGCCCATGTTGAGCCAATAGAGCGCGCGTTCCTCGTTGAGCACGAGCTCGAACTCCGCCGGCACCGGGTCGTAATGCCCCAGCCGTTCGACGAATCGCCCGTCACGGTTAGCGGCCCGGTCGGCTACTACGATACGGTAAAACGGTCGCTTCTTGCGTCCTGCACGCTGCAATCGAATACGCGCTGCCAATCTCTTCCTCCGTTACTGAAGCGGTAGGCCCTGCTTCATGGCCCGTCGCTGTTTGCGGTTCATCCCGCCTCCCATCATATTGGGAATCTGCTTCATCATGCGGTTCATCTGCGACAACTGCTGCACGAGTTGGTTGATCTGCTGCACGCTCGTGCCGCTGCCCTTGGCGATGCGGCGCTTGCGGCTGGCGTCGAGCAGTCGATGGTCCATGCGCTCCTGTGGAGTCATCGACAGTATGATTGCCTCGACTCGCTTCATCTGTCCCTCGTCGGCTTCGAGCCCCTTGCGCTTGAGGCCGTCGAAGCCCGGGATCATGCCCAGAACCTGGTCCAGGCTGCCCATCTTCTTGATCTGCGCCAACTGGTCGAGGAAGTCCTCGAACGTCAGTCCCTGCTTCTCGAGGATCTTCGCCTCGAGCGCCTCCGCCTTCTCCTCGTCCATCACCGCTTCGGCCTTCTCTATGAGGGAGAGCATGTCTCCCTGCCCGAGAATGCGCGAGGCGATACGGTCGGGATGGAAGTCCTCGAGCGCGTCGACGCGTTCGCCCGTGCTGAAGTACATGATGGGCACTTCGGTCACGGAGCGGATGGAAATGGCTGAGCCGCCGCGCGCGTCGCCGTCCATCTTCGAGAGGACGATGCCCGTGAGGTCGAGGCGTCGGTGGAACTCCTCGGCTACCTTAACCGCTTCCTGCCCGGTCGTCGCGTCGACTACCAGCAGGCGATCCGTGGGCTTGACGACCGACGTTATCTGGTCGAGCTCGTCCATCAGTTCGTCGTTGGTCTGCATCCTGCCAGCGGTGTCCAGGATGACGACGTTGTGCCCGCCATTCTGCGCGACGCCCAAGGCGGCGGCAGCTATCTTGGCGGGAGCCGTCCCGGTGTCCATCGTGTGGACCGGCACGTCGATCTGCTCTCCCAGCACCTGCAACTGCTTGATGGCGGCCGGGCGGTAGATGTCGCACGCGACCAGCAGCGGCTTCTTGCCTTGCTTCTGCAGGCTCAGCGCCAGTTTGGCTGACGCCGTGGTCTTACCGGCGCCGTTCAGGCCGACCATGAGGAGAACTTGCGTCCCGGACGGCGGTACCGAGAGCTTCGCCGCGGTGTCGCCCATCAGCGCGGTAAGTTCTTCGCTGACGATGGTCAGCACCTGCTGATCGGGAGACAGGCTCTTGAGCACGTCCTGCCCAACGGCGCGCTCCTGAACGCGGCGCATGAACTCCCGCGCCACCTGGAAGTTGACGTCCGCTTCGAGCAGGGCGAGGCGCACCTCGCGCATCACGTCCTTGATGTGCTTGTCGGTTAGACGGCCGCGTCCTCGCAGGCCTGCGAAGGCGGCGTCCAGCTTTTCCGATAGGCTCTCGAACATCTCTTCATCCAGGCAGCGTCGGCGCGCAATACGCCCATCAGTGGCAACCCAGGATGGTATCTTGCTGGCGCTGTCATGTCAAACGCGGCGGCGTCCGTCAGCCGACGTGGCGATGCCGTCGGAAGCCAGGTGGGCAGCCGGTTACGCGGGGTCGGTCGCGGCGGCCTGCTCGGAGGCGCCGGCGGCTTCCTCGGCGGCCTTCTTCTTGGCGTCCAGATGCGCCTTGATCGCCTCGCCCGCGAGCTTGTCGGCCTCGCGGTTCTGGGCGCGCGGGACGTGCGTCAGCGTCGCGCGCCGGAAGCTCCGCAGGCCGGCGACTACTTGCTCGTACAGAGGCCGCAGGTTCTCGTTCTTCACGCGGTACTCACCGGACACCTGCTTGACCATGAGTTCGCTGTCCGAGTACGCCTCGACCTGGGCGGCGCCCAACTCCGCAGCCGCCGCCAGTGCCTCGACGAGCGCAGTGTATTCGGCGACGTTGTTGGTTTCCTGTCCAATATAGCGGCCGTGCGAGGCCAACGCCTCGCCATCGCCGTCGGTGATGACGTACGCGATGCTCGCGTGGCCGGGATTGCCCTTGGACGCGCCGTCCGTGTAGATGACCACGGATGTCTCAGCCATTGGCGTCGGCGTCGTCTGGCTCAGGCATGTCTTCCGCGGCGACATACAGAATGCGGCTGCACGAAGGGCACAGGTGACGGCGGTCGTAGGACTGCGCCTGAATCATCAGCTGGGGAGGGATCACCATCCGACACTCCCCGCAGTTATAGGTCGCGACCTTCCGTCGCTGCTCCGTGGTCTCTCCGATGGACACTCGGGCGACCATCGTGGCCTTGCGACGGCGGCGCCAGTTCTCGTATTCATCGCGCGCCGAGGCTTCAATGCCCTGGGCATGCGCTTCACGATCGACCTTGCGGGCCTGCATCGCGGCCTCATGCTTCCTCACCGAGGCGCCAGCCTTGCGCCGCTCCTCCTGGGACGCCTTCACGAACGCGTCGTACTTCGCCGTCTCGGCTTCCAGAGCGGTGAGGGCGTCGTCGATGGCGAGTAACGTCCCGATCGATTCCTCTTCCAGCGTCCCGACCCGCTCGGTGGTCGTGTCGATCTGCTTCTCGTAGGCGAGGTAGTCGTTAGCGTCCTTGGCGGCCTTGAGCTGCTCGTGGAACTTCTCGAGCTTCTCCTGCTCGCCCTGCAGTTCGGTTTCCTTGGCGCTGTGCTCGACCTGCGCCTTCTTGTGGTCGTCCTCGCGCTCGCGCTTGGTTCCACCACGCTCCTGCTTCTCCAGCTCGAGCGCCTTGGCGCGCCGAATCAGGCCGCGCCTCTGTTCGGCGAGGTGGAGGATGTCGTTGTCGATCTGTTGTAGGTCGTGCAGCGCGGCCAACTGGTCACGAAGCTCACTCATTCGGAAGCGCTTCCATTTCGTCGTCACTTGGCGGCAGCGGCGGCAGATGCCGGGCAGCCAACGTAGCCAGGACAATCCCGAACTCGTACAGCCCCAACAGCGGGATCGCCATCAGTAGCATCGGCACGATATCGCCGGGAGTGAGGAGGGCAGAAGCAACGATGAGGACGAAGAAAGCGACCCGGCGTTTCTCTCGATACGTCGAGGCGCGGACGATGTCCACACGCGCCAGAAAAGCCATCACCAACGGTAGTTCAAACGCGACGCCAAACGCAAGCATCAAGTGCATTATGAAGCTGATGTAGTCGTTGTACGTCCACAGGTTCTCAGGCTGTAGGAATATCTCGCTGCTGCGCCACAGGTTCGCCGACACTTCCAGGAAAATCGGCGACGCCACGAAGAACGAGAACAGCACCCCAAGCATGAAGAAGCCGCCGAGCAGGCCCGACAGCTTGACCGCGATCCGTCGCTCGGTGTTCTTCAGCGCGGGCACCACGAAGCACCACACCTGGTACAGAATTACCGGAGCGGCGACGAGGAAACCTGCCATCAGCACGAGCTTGAAGAGGGCGGTAAACGGCCCCATCGGGTCGCGGAAGTTGGGGCGGAAGGGCGTGTCGTCGGTCGCCGTGGCCCTCAGCCAGACCTCGGTGAAGGCGGTAAGGGTGTTGCGCATGCCGCGGTCGCCGACCCACTCGATGGCGTCGGCGAGCAGGTTCTGGACGCGCATGCTCTGCGGCAGCAGCAGGATGTTGTAGAGCTGCTTGCGGAAGGGAAACGCAATGACGACACCGATGGCCAACGCGAGAAGCGCCCGGATGAGCCGGGTCCTCAACTCGTCGAGGTGCTCGAGAAACGTCATGGCCGCATCGGGATTACTGGCCCGACGTAGCACCCAGAGGAGCTCCTTGCGTGGTGGGCATCTTAGCTAGCGCACGGCTACGAGGACGCGGAGTCCTTCGTGGGGTCGTCCTTTAACGCGGTCTCGACGTCGGTCTGCACCTGGCGGCCGACCTTCTTAAACTCTTGTATCGCCTGCCCAACGGAGCGCGCCATCTCCGGCAGTCGTCGACTGCCGAACAGCAGCAGCGCCAGGACGACGATGACGACAATCTCTCCCCCGCCCAGCCAACTCGGCATTTCTCAGACCTCCATCGCGTGCCATCCGCACGGGACACCGCCCCGACGTCCGAATTATAGCCACCGACCCACGCGTCCGCAACGCGACGTTCGGCCCGGCGCCGCACAGCGGGCGCCTAGCGCCGTTGCGGCCGCCTCCGGCCGAATCTTGCGCGGCGCGCGGCGCGCCGGATAGAATACCACCGTCACGCACACACCCGAACAGGATGCTCAGTGGGCAATCCCTACCTTTACGGCGGCGTCGGCGCGGTCCTCCTCGTCGTTCTCGGCGCACTCACGATCCGCATCATAAGAGACTACGAGAGAGCGGTCGTATTCCGCCTTGGGCGGATTCTCCCAGTCAAGGGGCCCGGGATGATCCTGCTCATCCCGGGTATCGACCGGATGGTCCGGGTCACGTTGCGCGTGCAGACCTACGACGTCGCGCCGCAGGACATCATCACGAGCGACACCGTGTCCGTGAAGGTCAACGGCGTGCTCATCTTCCGCGTCGTGAAGCCCGAGCAGGCGGTCGTCGGCGTCGAGGACTACATCTCGGCAACCGGCCTCCTTGCGCAGACGACGTTGCGCGCGGTGCTCAGCAGCGCCGATCTGGACGCGCTGCTCGTGGACCGCGAGACGCTCAACGAACGGCTCCACGACACCATCGCATCGCAGGCCGGGCGGTGGGGCGTCGAGGTGCTGTCGATGGAGGTCAAGCACGTCGATCTGCCCGACGGGATGCGAAGGGCGATGGCGCGCGAAGCCGAGGCGGATCGCGAACGCCAGGCGAAGATCGTCGCCGCCGACGGCGAGTTCGAGGCCGCCAGCGCGCTCCGGGACGCCGCCGCCATCCTCGAGCGCAACCCGGGAAGCATCCAGTTGCGGTACCTGCAGACGCTGGTCGAGATCGCCTCCGAGCAGCACTCCAGCCTTGTGTTCCCCGTGCCGATGGACGTGCTCGCCGCCTTCGAGGAGAGCGCCGAGTCCGTGCCCCCCGAGTGATGTCGGGAAGGCTCCCGCGAGCCATCTGGCGGCAGGCGCCGTGGGTTGCGCTGGGTCTCGCCTGTCTGTCGGCGTTCCTGTGGAAGCTGCGGATCGCGGGGTCCATCGCCTATGTTGGGCATGCCGATGCCTCGGGCTACGCGGAGATGGCGCACTCCATTATTCAGGGGCGCGGCCTCGAGGTAGACTACATCTCCTGGTACTTCCGCAAGTACGACGCCGGTGTCGTGCGCCCGGAAGACCATTGGCCGCCGTTCTACTCGTTCCTCATCGTGCCGTTCTTCCTGACGATGGGCCGCACGGCGCTAGCCGCGAAGATGCCCTCGCTGCTCATCTCGGCGTTCCTGTTCCCGGGCGTGACGACGGCGTTGGCTTGGCGGGTAAGCCGGTCCAAGGCTGTCGCGTTCGCGTCCGGCGCGTGCGTCCTGCTGTACACGCCGATCTTCAGCATGTCGCTCCACTGCTTGTCCGACGTGACGTTCGGAGCCCTGGTCGTGGCGGCGATGCTGTGCGCGGTTCTCGCGGAGTCGCGCCCGCGGTGGCACATTGGGTCGGGCGTCCTGCTGGCGTGCGCGTACTATTCGAAGGGATGCACGCTCGTCCTGGCTCCCGCCTTCGTCCTGTACTACCTGCTCCGCCGCCGCGTCGGCGGGGCGTTCCGACGCCAGCCAAGTGACGTCTGGTTCGTCGCGGCGTGGGCGACGTTCGCGCTTCTCCTCACCCCATGGGCGGTTCGCAACGCGATCCACTTCGGCGAGCCGCTGTATAGCACGCAGAGCCACGCGGCCGGGTACATCGGCTGGAAGTCGTGGGAGGAAGGCACGTACTCGCTCTACTGGGGAGACGAGCCCCCTGCTCTCACAGACAAGCTGCTTGACCTGCCCCGGCTCGCGCGGACGTCCACGGAACACTCGAAGCGGCACGCGTGGTGGCTGTTCGCGCGGCACGGCAAGCGGTGGGGCGACTTCGTGGCTGCGGACATCTCGACGTATTGGCTGGGCGCCGCGTGCCTCCTCGGGTCGGCGTGGGTCATTGTGCGTTGGCCGTTACAGACACTGGCGCGCTTGCGGAGCGAGAGGACGGCGCCGCGCGCGGGAGAGTCGCTGGCCCCTTACGTTCTCTTCGCGCTCGTGGCTTGCGCCCATGTGGCTTTCCTGTCCGTGTGCTGGGAGCCGATCAGTCGCCTGCTAATGCCCCTCCTGCCGCTGGTCATGGTCGCCGGATGGCACACGATTCACGGGGCCGCGACGTGGCTCGGGCGCGAGATGCCCAACGCGCGGCGCTTCGGGGCCGTGGTCGTCCTGTCTCTCCTGGCGCTGTGGTGCGAGCACGAGGGACGCGATCTTCTGTCCCTGCGGAAGAACGGCGGGTACGCGTGGAAGGAGTCGGGCCAAGGGTGGATGGCGACAGGCCGCTGGCTCGCAGAGCACGCGCCTGGCTCTGTCACGATGACGCGGAATCCGTGGGAGCTGCACTTCTATTCGCAGGAGAAGGCGGTGCAGATCCCTCTGGCGCCCCTCGACCGCATCCGCGAGGTGGCCCGCTACTACGGCGTCACGCACCTCATCGCGGAGACGCGACGGCCGACGCTGAAACCGCTGCTAGCGGGAGAGGTACCTGGCGCCGCCGAGGTGTTCCGCTCGAACGGCGTCGTGCTGTACGCGTTCGATCCGCGCGCGGAGCCGGCGCCGTAGGCCAGTGCCGCCGGCGCAACCTACTGCGCCGTCCAGCCGCCGTCCACGAACAGCGCGCTGCCCGTCACGTAGCTCGAAGCGTCCGACGCGAGGAACACCGCAGTCGACGCCAACTCCTCGAGGTCGCCCCAGCGACCCATGGGTATCTTGGATACGAATGTCTGGTACGCCTCTGGGTCGTCGCGTAGCGGCCGGTTCATCGGCGTGTCGAACGGGCCGGGACAGAGCGCGTTGACGGTGATGCCGTCCTTCGCGAACTCGAGCGCCCACGCCCGCGTCATGTTCAGCAGTCCGCCCTTGGTCGCGGTGTACGGCGAGCGCGCCGGGAAGCCAACCGCTCCGAAGATGGACGACAGGTTGATGATCCGCCCGTACCCCTGCTCGACCATGACGGGCAACACCGCCTGACCGCACAGGAACGGCCCAGTGAGATTGACGTCGACGATCCTCTGCCACTCCTCGACCGGAAGCTCGATGGTGCCGAGGCGCACGTTCGTGCCGGCGTTGTTCACGAGGATGTCGACGCTACCGTAGGCGGCGACGACCTCGGCGACGTTCGCATCGACCTGAGCCTTGTCGGTGACATCGCCTTGCAGCGCGAGCACCTCGCCATCCGTGGCGTCGGCCACCCGGTGCGCGGTTTCCTCGCACTCGTCGGCGTGCCTGCTCGTGATCGCTACCTTCGCCCCGGCCTCGGCGAAGCCGCGCGCCATCGCCTCGCCGAGACCCTTGCTCCCGCCGGTGACCAACGCGACCCGGCCGTCCAGCCGGAACCTGTCGAGAACTGACAAAGCTCGTGCTCCTCAGACGTGCCTACTAGAACAGCCTGTACCCAAACGTCGCCGATAACGCCCGCTGCGATGCCCCGCCGCCACCAGCGAGCGTGGCGTTGACGGTGAAAGTTAGCGCGTTCTCCACGAACAGCACAAACGACCCCTGTAGTCGGTGCGTCGCGGTCGTGTCGTACGCGTCGCCCGGCGCCGTCCTGGCTCGATCCGCGCGCAGCAAGTGGGATAGGAGTAGGTCGACGCGGTCCCCCAACTCGTAGGAGATGTCCGTCTGGGCAAGAAGCCCGTAGGCGTGGCCGAATGCGTCGTCGGTGGGACTGGACAGCGTCACGCGCGCGTTGGCTTGCGTCCGCCACCCCATGGGGCGCGCGAGGCGGTACGTCATCTCGACGCCACTTGGTGCGCGCGGAACGACATCGCTGCGGAACACCTGCCGCGTGGCGCCTCCGCTCAACTCCCATCCGAAGAACCGGTCGAACACGCGTTCGCGGCCCAATACCTCGTCCATTCTCAGCAGGGCCATGGCGTCCAGCTTGCCGGGAATCAGCATCCCGGAGGCGCGCACGGCGGCCTCCATGGCTGCGTACCACTCCACGCGGTAGGTCTCGCCGTGCCGGTCGCGGAACTCATGCTCGCGAGCGATCGTCTGGGCAAGTTGTATGAGCGCGTCGGGAGGTAGGTCGTCTTCGAGCAGGCCGCCTTCCAGCAGCCAGTCCTCCATCCGCACGGCCTTCGCCAGCGGCGTCGCGTTGATGAAGCGTCCGTACCCAATCCCCAACACGGCAACGGCGTCGATCCGGTCGCGGTCGTCATCGGTGGTCTCGTACTGCCGGCGGAAGGCGCCGCCGACGAAGAAGTCGTCCCACACGAACGCGCGCGCGCTCTCGTCGGAGAGGAGGGACGCGAACGCCTCGCTGTCGGATCGGTTGGCGCCAGCGTTGACTTCGATGCTGTACGCGAACGGCAAGGAGTCGTAGAAATACTTGTAGCTGGCGAACATGTCGCCCCGGTTCTCGACGGAGCGGCCGCCGAGCCGCTTGTAGTCGTAGTCGAGATGGAGACGTAGGGATCGCGCCGTGCTCACCGGCACGCGGTAGTCCGTGATGAGGAGATTCTGCGCCCGCGCGGGCAGAGCAAGCGCCAACAGCGCCGCGAAGAGATACAGCGCTGGCCGCAGGCATGCCCATGGCCGGTCCAGACGCCAGCGCGTGCGATCTGAAGCGAGGGTAGTCATGAGCCGCCCTCCGGGGCGCCCACTCGCCATTCAACGAGCTCCGTTCGCGCGTTGTCCGTGACGCCCTCATCCTCCTGCATCACCATCCTGTGTGGCGCGGCTTTCTCGACCCAGAAGTAGCTCTTCTTAGTGTAGAAGCGTCCCGCCATCCCGGTCAGCCCAGCCCGAACTTTGTGGCAATCGAACTCGCCGGCCGGGACGCGCACGATCTCCTCGCCGACGACTTTGAAGCCCACGCCGACGATCCTATCCATCGTGACCAGCTTGAACTTTACCTCATCCTTCTTGCCAAACGGGAACCCGCGCACGACGTGTGTGATCGCGTTCACATCGTACCGGTTGTGGTCGACTTTCTCCACGCGGTTGCGCCGGGGTCCAGGGAACACGTAGTTCACCCGGTCATCGCCGTAGAGAAGACGCCAGTCGACGCTGCCGTCCTCGGCGCGCCGTGTGATGCTGACCGGCGTCAGGTCGGCCGCCAGCAGCACCATCGAGTTCGTGTCTGTCTCGATGCGGTACACCGCGCCGCGGTCGTGGCGCTCACACGCCACGCGGTGCGTTGACTCCTCCTCGCGGCCGTCGCGTTTCAGTACGCGGTACCGACTCATCTCGCCGCTGGGGATGCCTGGGTCTCGCAGGACGGGGTCGCCAGCGATGGCGGGCGCCATGGTGGCCAGGTACAGACACAGGGCGGCTACGACGCGCCGCGCGGGCCGGCTCGATCCAGGACGGTGGCGCTTCACACGGTCGCGGCGTGGGGTTTTCACGACGAGGGCGCAGCGTGAGTGGTCTGTGTCTCGGACGCGCCGCGCGCGCGGCAGCGCCACGTCATCGGGACTTCAGCGCAGCCCAGGCGACCGTCGCCTTGCCGCGCGGCTCGACGGGCCGGGGCAGGATCTCGAACAGGCTGCGCAGCACCGTGGTCTCAAAGTGGGCGACCGTGAGGAACCCCTGGAAGGTGGCGTGGAGTTCCCCGTCACCGTCGATGATGACGTTCGTGGGAATGACTTCGACGCCGTAGAGCGCGGCGACGGCTGCTTCGTCGTCTAACACCACAGGGTATGTGATGTCCTGCTGGTCGACGAACGCTCGCACGTTCGGCTCGGCGTCGTTCACGGTGACGCCCAGCACGCCGAGGCCGTCCAGCCCGAGGTTGTGCAGCCGAACCAGCGAGGGGGTCTCGCGCTTGCAGCTATTGCACCACACCGACCAGAAGTTCAGGAGAAGAACGCGCCCGCGGTAGTTGGCGAGGGAGTGCGACTTACCGTCCAGGTCCGTCAGCAGGAAGTCCGGCGCGGGCTCCGCGCGCGACGGCGCGGCGACGGCGAGCCAGAGCAAGACGCCCAGCAGTGTCGCGACGGTTGAGATATGGCGAGGCATGTTCCGTCCCTCGGCGTGTCGATGAGGCGCTTGACTAAGAATAGGGCTCGCGAGGGTCGTCAAGCAAGGAGCGGGACGGGCAGATCGCGCCGCAGCTCTAGCCTCGCCGGGCTGCTTGACTAAGGGCATCCGGGGCAGTACATTCGCGTACAGACGCCAACCAGGCGTCAGGGAGTGCGCCATGCCAGGTCGACAGATGCTGTTACAACAGGCGTTACGGCTAGCCGCGCTGCTCGCGATGGTTTGCTGGGCAGGCTCCTCGGCAACAGCGGCCACGGTGGCTGTCATCGAGATACGCTCCGAGATCACCAAAGGCCTTGAGCGCTACATCGGACGAGCGCTCGCGGAGGCCGAGGCGTCCGCGGACGCGGTGGTGTTCGACATGCACACGCCCGGCGGACGCGTGGACGTCATGGGCGACGTCGTGAACCACATCTTCGAGTCTGACCTGCCCACCTTCACGCACGTGCGGACGGAAGCCATCTCCGCTGGCGCCCTCATCGCCCTCGCCACCGACCAGATCGTCATGGCCGGCGGCTCGGCGATAGGCGACGCGGCTCCCGTGGACCAGACAGGCGCGGAGCTCGGCGAGAAGGTGATCTCTTACATGCGCGGCAAGGTGCGCGCCACGGCCGAACGCAACGGGCGCGACCCAGACATCGCGGAGGCCATGGTCGACAAGAGCAAGACGCTCGTGCTGAGCCAAGGGGACGCGCAGGCCCTGACACGAGCGGAACTGGCGAAACGGGGCGAGGCAGGCGAGGACTTCACCGTGCTTTCGCCTCGCGGCGAGTTGCTAACGCTGACGACGGACGAAGCCATCGACCTCGGATTCGTTGAGCTCAAAGCCGACGACCTTGAGGCGCTCCTCGCGGCTTACACGCTCGTGGAAGCCGACGGCGGTCGAGCCGCCATGACCGCCGATCAGCTCGCGCGGGCCGAGGAAGCGGGCGAGGCCGTGCGCGTCGTAGAAAGCCTCGCGGATGCGTCGGTGCTTCGGCTGCGGCGATCCGTCGGCGAGATGCTTGCGATGAAGGTCACGGGCTCGGTGCTCGGTTCGCTCCTCCTGTCGCTAGGAATGCTGGGCATGTTCATCGAGTTCCGCACCCCGGGATTCGGGGCGCCCGGCATCATTGGCGGGATCTGCGTCGCGCTGTTCTTCGGCGGGCACATGATCGCGGACATCAGCGCGGGCTTCGGGCTCTTGCTCTTCGCGGCAGGCCTGCTACTCCTTGCCGTGGAGGCGTTCGTGATACCGGGATTCGGCATCGCCGGGATACTGGGCATAGGGCTGTCGCTGGGCGGGATCTTCTTCACGTTCGCGGGAGCGGCGCCGACGTTGCGGCATGCCATGGGATCGCTCTCGGTCGCCTTGGCGACGACGATCACCTTGGCGATCGTCGCAGCGATGACGCTTCCGAAGACCCAGGCCTGGAACAGACTCGTGCTGAGCTCCGCGCAGAACGCGGGAGGCGGCTTCCGCGCGGATGACCCGGCTCTTGGCGCCCTGATCGGCCAGACGGGAGTGGCGCTGACGATGCTGAGGCCAGCCGGCGCGGTCGACATCGGCGGATCGCGCGTGGACGTGGTGTCCGACAGCGAGTTCGTGTCCAAGGACAGCCAGGTCGAGGTCATCCGCGTCGAGGGCTCCCGGGTCGTGGTCCGTCCACGGAAACCGGCCACCGACGTCGACGAGTCAGCGTGATGGACTGGTTTGCCAGCGACATGTGGGGCGCTGTGTTCGAGACCCTTCAGCTCTTCGGCGTGCTGATGCTCCTCGGCGTGGGCGTCGGCGGCTGGTTTGTGTGGAAGCGCCTAGTCCTGCGGAACGAGCAGCGAGCGGACGAAGGCTACATCGCCGCCGATGACAGCCTGGCTACGTTGGTCGGAAGCACCGGCACAGTGGTGTCGGCGTTGCGCCCCGCCGGCAAGGCCACCATCGACGGTAAACGTGTTGACGTAGTCTCGGACAGCGAGTTCATCGCCCGCGACACACCGGTCACCGTAGTGGAAGTCGAAGGAGGGCGCGTGGTCGTGCGCCCGTCGGCTGAGCTATCTACTCGCGGCCTACTGGGGAAGTAACCTATGGGACTCGAATCGTTCGCCGCCCCAGCGCTTGGGCTGGCTATCCTGGGCGTGGTTCTGGCCGCGCTCGTGGTCTACTTCGTTCCGATCGGCCTGTGGATATCCGCCTTGTTCGCTGGCGTACGCGTTGGGCTGCTGGAATTGGTGGGTATGCGCCTGCGACGCGTGTCTCCGCCAGACATCATCAAGCCGATCATCAACGCCACGAAGGCTGGGATCGCCCAAGACCACGGCATCACGATAGACAAGCTCGAGGGGCACTACCTGGCTCGCGGCAATGTCTCGCGCGTCATCAGCGCGCTCATCGCCGCCGATAAGGCAGGCATTGAGCTGGCGTTCGAGCGGTGCACGGCGATCGACCTCGCCGGCCGCGACGTCCTCGAGGCGGTGCAGGTCAGCGTGAACCCCGCCGTGATGACGACGCCCCTCATCACCGCTGTCGCCCGCGACGGCGTGCAGCTCAAAGCCACCGCGCGCATCACCGTGCGAGCAAACATCGACCGGCTCGTCGGCGGCGCTGGTTCCGAGACGATTCTTGCCCGCGTAGGCGAAGGGATCGTCTCCGCGATCGGCTCGTCCGAGACCTACGAGCAGGTGCTAGAGAACCCCGACATCATCTCGCACACGGTGCTGGACAAGGGGCTCGACGCCGGCACGGCCTACGAGATCCTGTCCATCGACATCGCCGATGTGGATGTGGGCGAGAACATCGGGGCGCGGCTCGAAGCCGAGCAGGCGGAGACGGACCTCGTCGTCGCGCAGGCGAAGGCAGAGGAACGGCGCGCCATGGCAAACGCGCGTGAGCAGGAAGCGAAGGCGACGGTGCAGGAGATGCACGCGCAGGTCGTCGAGGCGGAGGCGCTGATCCCACGAGCCATCGGGTCCGCGTTCCAGCAGGGACGGATCGGCCTCGCCCCAGCGACTGACGAGGCATAGGAGCACACCATGGAAGCCATCGTCCTCGCGGTCGTCGTATTCGTCCTGGTGTCGTTCGGTGTTCTGAACGCCTTCGTGCCGTTTGGCCTGTGGGTCGCCGCCCGAGCAGCCGGCGTGCCGGTGCGGATCTTCGGAGACCTGGTGGCCATGCGTCTACGACGCGTGCCTCAGCGCAGACTGGTGGAGCCGCAGATCGCGGCTACCAAAGCTGGTCTCGCCCTCACTCTCTCGGACCTGGAGGCCCACTTCCTGGCAGGAGGGCATGTGGATCGCGTCGTCGAGGCGCTTATTGAGGCGGACAAGGCGCAGATTCCGCTGCCGTTTGCCCGCGCCGCCGCCATCGACCTTGCCGGCCGCGACGTGTTGGAAGCTGTCGGGATGTCCATCACGCCCAAGGTTATCGAGACGCCACGGATCACTGCCGTAGCCAAGAACGGGATTCAGCTCATCGTCTCGGCCCGCGTCACGGTGCGCGCCGACATCGACCGGCTCGTCGGTGGCGCTGGCGAGGAAACCGTCATCGCTCGCGTCGGGCAGGGCATCATCACGACGATCGGCTCGGCGGAAACGCACTCCAAAGTGCAAGAGAACCCGGACGCGATCTCCGAGACGGTGTTGGCCGCGGGCCTCGCCACGGGCACGGCGTTCGAGATCCTCTCGATCGACATCGCCGACGTCGACATCGGAGAGAACGTCGGCGCCAAACTCCAGCGCGACAGAGCCGAGGCGCAATTGAAGATCGCACGCGCGAAGGCGGAGGAGCGACGCGCGATCGCGGAAGCGCAGGCGCAGGAGATGATCGCCCTCGTAGAGGAGAAGAACGCCGACCTCATCGCCGCCGAGGCTGAAGTCCCGCGCGCCATCGCCGACGCCTTCAACGGAGGGCGCCTGGGAGTGCGCGACTACTACTCGATACGCAACGTCATGGCCGACACGGAGATGCGTCAGGCCATCGCCGCCGGCTCAGACGAGGGAGACCGTAAGACCTATGGGCGGTTCTCCGGATAGCCTCGTCGCGCTCGTGCGCGCGACGGCGGCTCTCGCGCTGGCAGCCGCCGTGGCGACATCGTGTGGCGAGGGCTCCGACGGGTTGGGCGTCGGTGACGCCGAGCCGCCTACCGTAGTGTCGACGTCGCCCGCCAAGGACGCGGAGGTTACGCCGACGGCTCCGGTGTGGGTCGTCTTCAGCGAAGACGTCGACGCGGGCTCCGCGGAAG
Source organism: uncultured bacterium (assembly GCA_964473525.1). GTDB lineage: Bacteria > Poribacteria > WGA-4E. The sequence goes on along the minus strand of CAYYPK010000013.1, from coordinate 75,936 downwards.
ACGGCGTGTCCGTCATTGGGGTGCTTGGGTCGGTGGCGTACGACGCGGCGACACGCAGGGCGGACTTCTCGCCCGACGAACCGTTTGCCGCCGGGGCGTACACGCTGAGCGTCAAGAGGGTGCGCGACATCGCCGGGAATCTGATGGTCGGCGCCGTGACCGTGAGCTTCGTCGTACGCTGACGACAGGAGGGGTCTCCCGTGGAAGGCAAGATGCAGCTTCTGCTGCTGCTTGGCGCCGGCGCGTGGTGGGTGGCGCGCGGGCTCATCCGCAAACGCCTGGCGGAGCAGCGACGTCAGAACGCCGGGGTACCCGACGACGCCGTGGCAGATGTGCCGGAGCCCCTCGAACTAGAGGCCGAGATGGCATCCGTCCTGGCGGCCGAGGACGTTCCCTTCCTGACCGTCGAGCCGCCTGGTCCCGGGGAGTCCGACAGATCTCGCGAGCCGGCGCGCGTCGAGCCAGTGGCGCGGCGGGAGCGCGCAGACGACTCGCCCTCGGACACGGAAGGGCCGGAGGGCGCCCCATCCCGCCAAGCCACACCACGGCTCAAGGGCCGCGACCTGAGAAATGCCGTTATCATGTCGGAGGTGCTGCGCCGCCCCGGCGCGCGACGCTGACCCGCCCACGCCACCTGAAGGATGAGCATTGGCAAGACGACACGTTTGCGCGACGGCGGCCCTTAGTGTCCTACTCGTGGCGACCGCGGTAGGGCAGTCGATGCGCATTACCGAGGTGATGGCCAATCCGAGCCTGGGGCAGGGCGGTCAGCGCGCCGGTGAGTTCGTCGAGCTGTTCAACCTGTCCGAGGATCCCGTCGACCTGACGGGATGGCGCATCGCTGATCGCGAGACGTCCGACAGCATCGTGGCGTGGCAAGCCACGGACACGCCCGTGGTGCCCGGCCTGGGTTTCGCCGTCATCTTCGACCCGGACATGGTGGACACCTATGGGCCTCTCGACCCGTCCGTGGTCTGGCTGCGGCCCGCGAACGACTCCATCGGGAACGGCCTCGGCATGCGCGAGCGGCTAGCTCTCCTTGATCCTTCAGGCGTGGTCGTCGACACGTACACATCGCCAGGCGGCGCCCGCAGCGGCGTGTCCTTCGAGCGTCGTGACTTCGCCGTCGAGGACGTTGAGTCCAACTGGCGGCTGACTCGGAACGCCGCCGGCATGACGCTTGGGGAGCTCTCGACCCCTGACGTGGAAGACCCGACCGACACGCCGACAGCCGCCCTGGCGAAAGTCGTGCTCATCAGCGAATTGCTGTACCACCCAAAGACGGACGCCCCCGAGTGGGTGGAGATCCGCAGCATGTCCGAAGCGGCGGGCATGCTGGTTGGCGCGACGCTCGCGGATTCGCTGGGGCAGCCGGTCGCGATTCCCACCGCGCAGTTGGCCGCGGAGGGCTACGCGGTTCTCACGGGGAACGCCGCTGACTTCCGCCATGCGCACCCGACGCTTCCGGCAGAGATAGTCGTCGTCGAGATGTCGCTCCCGAGCCTCAACGACGAGGGCGACTCGCTGACGCTAGCGGCCGCGGACGGCACGGTGTTGGACAAGATGACGTACGGCGCCTTGCGACCTGACGAGGGCCGATCCCTCGAACGACGTGACGCGGATACGGACTCGGGTCGCATGGACAACTGGCTGCTCTGTGTCGACGCGTCGGGCTCTACGCCCGGTGAAGCCAACAGCGTTATCTACGACACAGGGCCGGAGCCACTTATTCAGGCGTCATGCGAGTCGTTCACGCCTACGTCGGGTCAGGTGGAATTCCGGTACGATGCGCCGCTCCAGGCGCGTGTGTCCCTGATGGTGGTATCGAGCAAGGGCGCGCTCGCCCGTACGCTGCTCGATGACGCGCCTAACGGGGGCCGCCACGCCATCGCGTGGGACGGCCTGGACGACGAAGGAGAGCCAGCGGAACCGGGCATCTACGTCGCGCAGCTACTGGTCGTCACGGACGGGCGACCGCAAGTAGCGTCGTCGGCGGTGATCGTCGAGGAGGAGTAGCGCCATCGCACTCATTGCCTGCGGGCCGCGGCTCGCGCGTCGCCGAACGTCGCTCCACGCCGCGGCGCTGGCTCTCGGCTCGCTGACATGCCTCCTCGTCGGCGCATCGCCAGCGGAATCGGCCGAGGCCGCGACCGAGGCCAGAACCCTGGTGGACTACGTCGTCGCGACGGTGAACGGCGAGGCCATCACCTGGACGGCGCTCCGCGACGAGACGCAGATTCGCGGCCTTCGGGCCGACAGCGCGCTAGACCGACGACAGACGCTTCAGTTGCTCGTCGACGAGTTGCTCTTCGTGGGTGAAGCGCGGAACTTCGTCATCATCCCGGACGCCAGCGTCGACGAAGCCATGGAGATCGCCACGGCCTCCGCCGACGCGGAGGGGAGCCTGTCCATCGAGGCGCGACGTGAGCGCGTCCGACGGCAACTCATGCTGACGGAGTTCGCTGACCGGGCGTTCGGCGCCGGGGTACCGCGTCCGTCGGATGTCGAGATACTCGCGCACTATGAGGGCAACATCGGCGACTACCAGGGGCCCGCGGAGTACCAAGTAAGAACGGTAGGCATCCGGTCGACGTCCGAGGCCGTCCGCGATCTGGCGGACGGCCGGGCGCTCCTGGTCAGTATCCGCGCGAGCCTGCTGAACGGCGGTGACGCGCCGGCGGCTCTCGGTGACGCGTGGGCTGCTCGCGGCTTCACGCTCGATGTCGAGACCGAGTGGATAACCCGTGACGCGATGCCATCCGCTACGGGAGATGTCGTCGCCGAGCTCGAGGGCGACGAGTGGAGCGATCCCTTGCGCGACGGCGCCGGGCATGCCATCGTCCAAGTGGTGGATTTCGCGCCGGCGTGGACGCAGGAACTCGGCCCGGAACTCGCTGATTCCATCGCCCGCATCCTACGCGGGCAGCGCGTTGCCGCGGCAATGCAAGTGTGGCTCGAAGAGCGCCGCCAGGCGGCTGACATACGCATCCTCGACCGCGACTTGCTACAGCCGGTCGCGCCCGAGGAAGAACCCGTCCCCCAGGTAGAAGGTGAGTGATGGTAGAAGTGTTCCGCAGCGCGCTGGCCGGGCTACTCGCGACCCTGATGGTTGCGGCGCCCGCCTTCGCCGTGACGGAAGGCCCGGCGAACGGCGCTCGTCCGATGGGCATGGGGGGCGCGTTCACGGCCATTGCCGACGACGCCAACGCTCCCCTGTACAACCCGGCGGGACTGGCGGCGACAGAGGCCGAGGCGCGTGTCAACGTCGCCCTGACGCGAGCTGCGTTCTTCTCGGGCGTGACCGACCCACTGGTTTCCCAGGATGTAGCGCATGTGGTGATCGGCGCGGGCGCCAACGGGTTCGCGGCCGGTATCACGTCACTTGCGGACGGCGATTCGGTGTATCGCGAGACCGTCGCATCGGCGGGCTATGCCAGGCGCCTCGGCGACGCGCTGCGGTTCGGTCTTCTAGTGAAACGTCTGAGCGGGGGTCTAGATGAAGCCAACCCCGACGTGCGCCTCAACAGCTACTTCGCGGAGGGCTCCTCCGTGTCCGCCATGAGCGCCGATGTCGGCGTCCTCGTGAAGCCAACGTCCGGCCTCACCCTGGGCGCCGCCGTGCAGAACGTCGTGCCGGCGGACCTGACGTTCCGCGAGTCCGACACCGAGGAGCCGGACGAGGCGAGGACTGCTGCCCGCGTCGGCGTGGCATATGACCTCGCATCGGTCGCCGGGAGCGCCGTACAGGAGGCCCTGGCGGACATCCTGCGCCGCAGCGTCGTCGCAGCGGACGTGCTGATAGGCAGCGGCACGTCCGGCTTCGCGGCGGGCGCGGAGCTAGGGCTATCCGAGTCGCTGGTGGCGCGCGTGGGATACCGGACGGCAACGGGCCACGGCGAAAGCGTCGGCGCCCTCACGGTCGGCGGCAGCATTGGCCTCAACGCCGGGAGCGGGGGCGTCCACATGGACTTAGCGGCGGACATCGCGGGAGGCGACTTGCGGGACAACATCACGCAGCGCGTCAGCCTTAGGGGGGCGTTCTGATGCACCACGTAGCGTCACGCCGCATCACGGCCGCGAGTGCGCTTCCGCTGGCGGCGCTTGTGGCCGTCGCGATCCTCGCATCTACGCCGAACGCCCGCGCCGCCGTCAGTTCCACCGGAGAAATCAACGTCGTCGGTGACCCAACGGGAACCGTGCCAACCGATTCCTCGCAGACGCTCATTCTCACGCTCCTGATTGACCGCTCGCAGGCGGAGCCGGGAGAGGAGATCCAAACCATCGAGGTGGCCCTCCCGCCGGGCTTCGTTGTCACGGATGCGGGCATCGGTCTGGTAAAGATCGAGAACGTCGCCGTCGGCTTCCAGGCCATAACGACATCCCCGGATGCGGTGCGCTTCGTGCTGGACGAGCAGATCGACAACTTCCTGAGCTCGGTCGTCGAGATCGACTTCGTGGCCCGGACGCCTGAAACGCCCACGTCCGCCGCCATCTTCCGGGTGCTTATGCGGAACGCGAGCAACGAACAGATCGGGGACTTCGTCAAGCCGGGCGAGATCGACGGCGATCCGACGAACAACAACGACTACACGCTTCAGGTCGTCCCGAACATACCGCCCGCGATTCCAACGGGGGTGCGCGCGGTTGGTGACGGGGAAGGGCAGCCAGAACGAGAGAACGACGCGATCATCTCCTGGGACGTCGTTGTTGACCCGGACGTGCAGGGGTACTTCGTCCACCGCGACGGAGGCCCCACGGCAGAGGTGCTGGGCCCCGAGACCACGGAGTACCGCGACGTGGACGCGCCGCCAGGGACCAACGAATACACCGTCACGGCATTCAAGAGCCGCCTTGTCGTCTCCGACCCGTCCGCTCCGGCCGTGGCTGTCGTGCCCGTGGACACGAAGCCGCCGCTCACCGTCCCGACGCTCGCGCTGGAACAGGACATAGCAGGACTGCGGATCACGTGGCGTCCCAGCGACTCGCCGGACGTCGTGCGGTACGATCTCCTGTTCGGGCCGGCGGACGGGGCGCTGGATCTGCTGGAGTCGCGCTTCGCGGAGGACATCTCGGAGATCGGCGACTTCGAGTATGTGCACCGAGAGACCCTGACCCCGGGGCGGTACATCTACTCGGTCGTCGCGGTGGACGAGGCGGACAACGCCTCGCCGCCCCGCGAGTTCCCCCTCGCGCTGCTCGACGAGCCGAATCCGAACCCGTTCACGCCGCTGGGTTCGCCGCCATTCGACACGGTGAAGTTCCCGACCCGCGCCATCGCGGACACCCCGGCTGACCTTGTCGTCAAGGTGTACGATCTCCACGGCCGCAAGGTATGGGAGTCCGCCCCCACGATCGGCGATGTCGAGTGGGACGGCCGGCGTAGCGACGGCACGCTTGCGGCCGGCGGCATCTACGCGTATCAGATGGAGATGGGCGGGCAGTTCCGCATTGGATCCATCGTGCTGATCCGCTAACGTGACCGGGACCGAAGGGAGACCCGTATGGCGGCGACCGCCAGAGTCGGACTCGTAGGCTGCGGCGGCATGGGTCGCCATCATCTGAATGTGCTCCGGGCCCTGCCCGATTTCGAGATCGCCGGCCTGTGCGACGTCTCCGAGGACGCCCGCGTTCGCTCCGGTGAGGAGTATGACGTCGACGGCCTGTACGACGACCCGGGAGCCATGTGCGATGCCGAACGGCTGGACATCGTCACGGTCGCCACGCAGACAAGGCACCACCACGACCCCACCGTAGCCGCCCTCGAACGAGGCGTGTCGGTCATCTGCGAGAAGCCCATCGCGCTCGACCTGAGCGAGGCGGACAGCATGGTCGACGCCGCGGCGGCGTCGGGCGCGAAGCTGTCGATACACCAGCAGAACCACCTGCACCCGGGCATCCGCAAGGCGTTGGAACTCGTCGGCGACGGCGCGGTCGGCGACGTGATGGTCGTCCGCGGCCGCAACAAGGCAGGTCGTAAGAGTGGCAACGAGTTCATGGAGATGGGCACGCACATCACCGACATGATGATGCGTTTCGCCGGCCCGCCCGAGTGGTGCTCGGGAACCGTGCTGTACGAGGGCAGGCTGGCGGAGCCGGGCGATGTCATGCACGCGCAGGAGATGTCACCGCGCGACCGCGACTCTGGCCTGGTCGTCGGCGCCCGCGCGTCGGGACGCTACGGACACGCGGACGGCGTTCTGGGCGAGATTCTGTTCCTCGACTACGCCAAGACGAACAACCTCAACTACGGCGTGGACATCCTCGGCACGGACGGTCAGCTGGCGGTGCGCACGAGCGGCGACCTCAACGACAGTCTGTGGCATCTCCCGCGACCGATGGAGGGGCACCCCTCCCAGGCCTCCGACTGGCGTCAGATCAACCTAAGCAACGTTGGTGTGGAGAACCCCATCATAGCCATGTATCGAGGCATGACCGAGGCGCTGGAGAGCGGGGGGCAGCCGCCTTGCGACGGCGTCACCGGGCGGTGGGGCTTCGAGATGATCATGGGTATATACGCGTCGCACGTGGCCGACGGCGCGCGCGTCGACCTGCCGTTGGCGGATCGCACGCACCCGCTGGAGGGGTGGGCGTCGTAGCCGCCACGCCCGGGTCGCGCTACTTCTTCGACGCCAGCAGCGCGCTGACTTCGTCGACCCACCCCGGGTTGTCGAGGTACCACGCCATCGTGCGCTCGAGACCCTCTTCGAAGCTCACCTGCGGACGCCACCCGAGGTCGCGCTCTAGCTTCGACGCGTCCATGGCGTAGCGGTAGTCGTGTCCAGGACGATCTTCTACGAACGTGATGAGCTCCGCCGACTCGCCAGCGGAACGACCCAGCTTCTCGTCGAGCTGCGCGCACAGCAGATGCAGCAACTCGATGTTCTGCCATTCGCTCGTGCCGCCCACACAGTAGGCCTCGCCGCTCGCCGCTCCGTGGAATATCACGTCGATGGCGCGGCAGTGATCCTCTACGTAGAGCCAGTCGCGCACGTTGCGTCCGTCGCCGTACACGGGGAGCGGAAGCTTCGCGGCGGCGTTGCAGATCATCTTGGGCAGGAACTTGTCGGGGTATTGCCGCGGGCCGTAGTTGTTCGAGCAGTTGGTGGTCGAGACCTCCATGCCGAACGTGCGCTGGTACGCGCGCACCAGGTGGTCGCCCGCCGCCTTAGACGCCGAATATGGGTTGTTGGGCGCGTACGGTGACTCCTCGCTGAACGCCTCCTGGTCCCCGAGCGCGCCGAAGACCTCGTCGGTGCTGACGAGATGGAATCGCCCATCGCCCGCCGAGTACAGTCGCATCGCCTCCAGCAGCACCGCAGTACCGATGGCGTTGGCGTGCACGGTGGATACGGGGTCGCTGATCGACGCGTCCACGTGGCTCTGCGCCGCCGCGTGAACCACGGAGTGGATCTCGTGGGTCTCGAATACAGAGCGGACGAGGTCGGCGTCGGTGATGTCGCCCTTGACGAACCGATGCCTCGGGTGGTCGAGGCAGTCGCGTATGTTGGCGTCGCCGTACGCTAGCTTGTCCAGCGTGACGACGATGTCGTCTGGGTGCTCGCGCAGCCAGTAGTGGACGAGGTTCGCGCCGATGAACCCCGCGCCGCCGGTGACGAGGACATTCATCTGGCCGGGCCTCAGTTGGCGTTTGTGGTCAGTTCGTCCATGCGTGTCTGAGCGGCTTCGTTGTCCGGTTCGAGCAGCAGGACCGTATCCACCTCGCGAATGGCTGCGTCCGTCTCCTCGAGTTCCACGAAGCAACTGGCCAACTCCATGCGGATGGAGGTGTTCTCCGGGAACTGGTCCAGGTACTGCGTATAGAGCGGGACGGCGTCCTCGTAGAGCCCGACCTGGTGACATATGAGCGCCAGGTTGATCCTGCCGTCCATGTCCTCGGTGTCTAGTTCGATCGCCTTTCGGAGCGTCTCGGTGGCTTCCTCGAATTCGCCCATCTGCCACAGGAGGACGCCCAGGTTGCTCTGCGCCTGAGCGTGGAACGGATCCACCTCAATGGCTTCGCGGAACGCCTCGAGGGCTCCCTCGTAGTCGTCGTCCTCCGTAAGCAGCTTACCGAGGAGGTTCAGAACCTCCGCCGGATGATCGGAGGTCGTACGTTCCCCCTCCAGAAATGCAATGCCAGCGGAGACATCGTCGCCGTCGTCCAGCAGTTCCGTCACACGGGCCAGGAGGTCGTCCGCCGCCTGCTTGGCGGGATCACCCTCGTCCACGACGGTGATGGCGCCGAAGTCGGGCAGGTCGACCGGCAGGTCGACGTCGGGCGTGTCGCCGAACGCTGAGATGGCGCTAAGGTCGAGAGAGTCCACGGGCGACGGCGCGTCCGCGCCGAATCCCCCGAAATCCCCGCCCACAACCGGCGGCGCGGTCGCGGCGTCGAAGACGCTGGGGGCCTCTGGAGCGGCTTCCTCGGGCGCCGCGGCCTCGGATCGGAGCGCATCAAGTTGCTCCTTGGCCTCGGTGTGATCCGGCTCTATCGTGAGGATCTCTTCGAGGACGGTCTCCGCTTCCTCCCGCCAGCCTGCCTTGTCGAGCGCGAAGGCTAGCACGTTCCGCAAGCGGAGGTCGTTCGGGTAGTCGATAAGATAGCGTTCGATGGACGAAACCGCCTCGTTCCACATGCCCAGCTGCAAGTAGATCTGGCCCATGTTCGAGGACAGGAGGGCGTCGTCCTGTACGAGCGGCAGGGCTTCCTTGAGCGTATCGAGCGCTTCGGTATGCGCCCCCTGCTGCCATAGGGCGAAGCCATAGTTGGCGCGAATGTGACCGTCGTCTGGCTCGCGCGCGGAGGCGTCGGCGAATATGGCGACGGCGTCGTCGAATTCCTGCAAGGCATAGAACGCGCGCGCCAGTTCGGCGAGCACTCGTCCGTCTTCGATGTCGCCGCGCGTGGGTTCTAGTAGCTCTCGAACGGCGCCCGCTTCACCGAGTTCGTTGAGAGACCGCGCGTACCCCAATCGCGCCTCAACGTCGCTCGGATTCGCGTCGGTGGCCTCGTTGAACAGGCCACGGGCCTGCTCAAAGTCGCGGGCGTCGAACGCCGCTTGCGCACGTTCGAGAACCACGTCCATCTCATCCGCCATCACATAACACTCCTGTGGTGCGCGCTCGAGCACGACATCCATCCCGCCCCGGGGCTGGCTCTCCTCCGGTCGACAGGCCGTCGGCTACACTCGTTACCCACGCGGCGACCCGCCCGTCTATCTATCGGGCGAAGTCGCGCGCCAGTGTAGCGGGACATCGCGGCCCGCGAGGTACTACTTTACCTCAGATTCGTCAGTTTGTCCTGACCCGCGTAGGGCGGTTGACAGCGTGCCGGACGGCCCCATTTCGACGTGGGGGCCGTCGTGATACAGTTAAGAGAGCTCGCCGCTAGCCTACCGTCGGGAAGCTCGGAGGCCCTGCCGTGCCTGATCTACAGCTCGTGTCCGACTTCTCCCCGGCTGGAGACCAGCCTCAGGCCATCGATGGCATCGTGGACTCCATCGTCGCGGACGAGCAGTATCGCACCCTCCTGGGCGTCACGGGCAGCGGCAAGACGTTCACCGTAGCGAACGCCGTGCAGCGGCTGCAGCGACCGGCGCTGGTCATCTCGCACAACAAGACGCTGGCGGCGCAGCTCTTCGCGGAGTTCCAGGAGTTCTTCCCACACAACGCGGTTCACTACTTCGTCAGCTTCTACGACTACTACCAGCCCGAAGCCTACATGCCCGCCACGGATACGTACATTGAGAAGGATCTGCTGCGGAACGAGGAGATCGAGAAGTACCGCATGATGGCGACGGCGTCGCTGCTGACGCGCCGCGACGTCATCATCGTCGCGAGCGTGTCGTGCATCTACGGCCTCGGCTCGCCCGAGGAGTACGAGAAGCAGCAGGTCAAGATCGCCGTTGGCGACCGGGTGCGACGCAACAACCTTATCCGCGACCTCGTCGACATACGGTACCAACGGAACGACGTCAACTTCGAGCGCGGATGCATCCGCGCGCGCGGCGACGTCATCGAGATATTCCCGCCGTACCAGGACCGCGCGTTCCGGGTCGAGCTCTTCGGAGACGACGTCGATCGGATACGCGAGATCGACACTCTTACCGGGGAGATCCACGACCACCCTAGCGAGGTCACGATCTTCCCCGCATACCACTACATGACGGCGCCGGAACGCGTCGAGCAGGCGCTCATCGGCATCGAGTCGGAGTTGCAGGACCGGATCGAGTGGTTCATCAAGAACGGCAAGCTGCTCGAGGCGCAGCGCATTGAGCAGCGCACGCGGTTCGACCTGGAGATGATCCGCGAGGTGGGTAGTTGCCAGGGCATCGAGAACTACTCGCGCCACTTCGACGCGCGTCAGCCGGGCGAGCCGCCGTTCTGCCTGCTCAACTACTTCCCCGAAGACTTCCTCGTGTTCGTGGACGAGTCGCACGTGACGATCCCGCAGATCCGCGGCATGTACAACGGCGACAGAGCGCGCAAGCAGAACCTCGTGGAGTACGGCTTCCGCCTGCCCTCGGCCCTGGACAACCGCCCGCTGCGATTCGAGGAGTTTTCGCGGCTACTCGGGAAGACGACCTTCATCACGGCGACGCCAGGCCCGTACGAGCTCGACGTTGGCGAGCAGGTCGTCGAGCAGATCATCCGGCCGACCGGGCTGGTCGACCCGGAGATGCGCATCCACCCGACCGAAGGGCAGATCGATCACCTCATCGCCGAGTGCCGCAAGTGCGTCGAGAAGGAGCAGCGCGTACTCGTCACCACGCTGACGAAGCGCATGTCCGAGGATCTGACGGAGTACCTCACCGAGATCGGGCTGCGCGCGCGCTACCTGCACTCGGAGATCAACACCGTGGAGCGCACGGAGATACTGCGCGACCTGCGCGAGGGGCGTTTCGACATCCTCGTCGGCATCAACCTGCTGCGCGAGGGGCTGGACCTTCCCGAAGTGGCTCTCGTAGCCATCCTCGACGCCGACAAGGAAGGGTTCCTCCGGTCAGACACGGCGCTCGTGCAGACTGCGGGCAGGGCGGCGCGTAACGTCGAGAGCGAGGTGATCCTGTACGCCGACGTGATGACGGACTCCATCAAGCGCGCGCTCGCCGAGACGGGGCGCCGCCGCGAGCGTCAGTTGGCGCACAACGAGGAGCACGGGATCACGCCGACGTCCATCGTCAAGGACGTACGAGCGTCGCTTCGCACTGAGGAGGAAGTCGACGATCTGCTGCCGGCGGCGATGGTGGCCGAAGGGCCGGGCGGCCAGGAGGACGCCGTGGCCATGCTCGCACACCTCGAAGCCGAGATGCAGGAGGCGGCGCAGGCGCTCGAGTTCGAGAAGGCCGCTTCGCTGCGTGACCAGATACGCGAGATCAAGGAAGACTTCGGCCTGTGAGTCCCCGTCCCCTTCAGGCTGCCTTCTTTGACATGGACGGTCTCATCATCGACACGGAGACGTTGGACTTCCGCGCCTGGCAGGAGACGCTGGCGGCGCACGGGTACTCGTTGCGCATGGAGCACTGGCTCAGCGTTGTCGGCACGTGGGGCGGGTTCGACGCGATGTACGACGCTGTCGGCGTCCCACAGTCTGAGCGGCAGAACATCCGCGACGCGAAGCGCGAACGGTACATGGCCATGGTCCGCGCCGACCTTACACCTCTCCCCGGGTTCTCAGCGTTGCACGCGGACCTGGGCTCTCGCGGCGTGCCGACTGCGGTCGTCTCGACATCCAGCCGGAACTGGGTCGATCTCATTCTTGGGGAGATGGGCATCGCTGGCGACTTCGTCTTCACACTGAGCGGCGACGATGTCGAGAACGGCAAGCCCGCGCCCGACCTCTATCTGCTAGCGTGCGAACGAGCCCAGGCGGATCCGGCGGCGTGTGTCGTGTTCGAGGACTCCGCGCACGGCGTTCGGGCGGCCGTGGACGCTGGTATCCCAGCCGTCGCCGTGCCGAACGGAATCACGCAGGCACAGTCGTTCGACCACGCGTCAGCGCGCGTAGACTCCCTCGAAGCTGTAGATGCCTCGATGTTGGAGACGCTTGGGCTGGCGCTTCCGGGCGTCGAGTAAGGCGGCGCGCACCCGCCGCCGGCGCCCACGCGCGCCGCGTGCGTCGGGCAGGATCACCCCACTCCGAGCGGCACGACCTCATCGGCAAGGGCGTCGGTGAACGCGCGGTCGTGGGACACGAAGAGGATGCCGCCCGGGAACTGCGCGAGCGTCTCCTCAACCGCCTCCTGCGCATCGATGTCGAGGTGGTTGGTCGGCTCGTCGAGTATCAGCAGGTTCACGTCGCTGAGGAGCAAACGCGCGAGCGCCACCTTGCCCCGCTCGCCGGCGCTCATGCTGCCGATGGGACGCTCCGGCGCCGACCCTCGGAGCTTGAGACACCCAAGGATCGTCCGCGCCCACGTCTCGTCCGCCCCAACGGCCTTGCACACATCCACCGCCGACAGGGACGGGTCCAGGTTCTCACCCTCCTGCGCGTAGTACCCCATCCGCACGCCGCGCCCGACGTGCAACGTCCCCGCGTCCGGCGCCTCGCGGCCCAGTATCAGGCGCAGCAGCGTCGTCTTGCCGCCGCCGTTGGGTCCCACGACGGCTGCCCTGCCCCCTCTGTTGACGCGGAACGACAGGTCCGCGAACAGTTCGCGTTCGTCGTAGCCCTTGCCGACGCGGTCGACGTGCAGCAACGCGTGCGCGGAGCGGGGGACGTTGGGGAAGTCCAGGTCGGGAATGTCGGGCTCTTCCCACGGCTTCGCTACGTCCGCTTCCGTGACGGCCTTCTCCCGGAGTATGCGCGCCGTGCGAGCCACCTTCGCGGCGATGCGGCCTTTGTGATCGCGGTCCTCGCCTCCGCCGCCGGGCTTCTGTGCGACCTTCGTCGCCAGGCGTTGGCGTACCTCCGCCGCGCGTCGCGCGGCCGCCGCTTTTCGCTGCTGGCTCTCGTATTCGGCCCACTCGGCGTGTTCTCGTCGGTCTCGTTCGCGGCGATAGTCGGCGTAGCCGCACTCGTACGTCGCGAGCGTGCCGCGCCGCAAGTCGAACATGCGGTTCGTCGTCCGTGCCAGAAAGGCCCTGTCGTGGGAGACCATCAGATAGGCGGAGTCGGATCGCGCGAGGTACGACTCCAGCCACGTGCGCGCCGCGATGTCGAGGTGGTTCGTGGGTTCGTCGATGAGGAGCAGGTTCGCGTCCGATAGGAGGAGCTTGGCGATCTCGGCGCGCGCGCGCTGCCCGCTCGACAGTAGACGCGCCGACAGTTGGCGCTCACGCTCGTCGAAGCCAAGGCCGTCCAGCACGTTGAGGGCCTCGGCCTCGAAGGCGTAGCCTCCTTGCGCCTCGTACGCGTCGAGCGTCTCCGCGTACATCGTGGCCTCTGCCTCGTCGTCCAGCTTGCCCTCGAGGTCGGCTAGCCGGTCGCGCAGGCGGGCCAGCTCCGGTCGCGCGGCGAGGACGTACTCCTCGACAGCGACGTCGGACGGCGCGTGGCTCTCCTGCGGCACGTACGCGACTCGCGCGGAGCGATGCCGGTGTAGGACGCCGGACGTCGGCTCCAGTTCGCCAGTGACCAGACGCAGGAGCGTCGTCTTGCCGGCGCCATTCGGCCCCACGAGGCCGACGTGGTCGCCAGCGGCGATGTCAGCGGCGACATCGACGAACAGATAGTCTGGATGCGAAAGGAACTGGTACGAAACCGACGACAGGTTCACTAAGGACATGGAGGCCTCCGGTCGTGACGGGTGTCGCGAGGGGTCGGGTGGGCTGTCCTTAGTCGAACACGCACGCGCCTCCGGTTGGGCTCCGCCAGGTTTGCGGCGCCGCAGAGCTACCGTATTATACCAGGCCCTGGATGCACTCGCCTGGGTGCGCACGAAAGACAGGAGCGCCATGGTCGCGTACGACATTCGTGTGTCGGGTCGTGTGCAGGGGGTTGGCTACCGGTACTACGCGCACGCGTGCGCGCGTAGGCTGGGCATCACCGGCTACGTGCGCAACGTGCCCAACGGCACGGTCGAGGCGGTCATCGTCGGCACGAAGGAGATGTGCGACGAGATGCTACGCGACCTCGAACGCGGGCCGTCGACGGGACGCGTGCAGGGCCTGTCGGTCCAACCACTGACTCCAGCGCCACATTACGACGACTTCCGCGTCACGTACTGATCCACTCCCACTTCGCTTCAACGGTCGAAGGAGATGCAACGCATGGCAGCGACGAACAGACTCCGCATCGGGGCGGTCGGGTGCGGAGGCATGCCGTCCGGCGTGCTGTTCCCCGCGTTGATGCTCGTGGACGAGATTCGCCTCGTGGCGACGTGCGACGTCAACGCGGAACGCGCCGCCGCAGCGGCGGACAAGTACCGCGCGGAGCGGCACTACGCCGACCACCGTGAGATGTTCGACAACGAGGATCTCGACGGCGTGATGATCGCCGCGCCGCCGTTCGTGCACGCCGACGTTGGCGTTGAGGCGTTGTCGCGCGGCCTGCACGTGTTCACGGAGAAGCCGCCCGCGCTGACGGCCGAGCACGCCAAACGGTTCCGCGACGCCGCCGCCGGGACCGACCTCAAGGTGCTCATGGGCACCGTGCAGCGGCACTGCCCTGTTAACCGCATGGCGCGCGAGATCATGACGCGTCCAGAGTTCGGCAAGCCCATCGCGTACCACGCGCACTACTACGCCCCCGGGCCGGGTATGCGCATGGACTGGGGTATGGACCGGGATTCCGACGCGGACATGTTCCGCTTCTTCCTGCTGGACCACATCATCCACCACCTCGACCTCGCGCGGTCGTTCATGGGCGATATTGCCGCTGTCAGTGTCCTCCGGACGCAAGCGGACAAGGAGCAGTACGCCGCCGCGATCAACTTCCGGTTCGCGTCGGGTGTCGCCGGCAGTCAGACAATCGCGACGCCCAGCCCTCTCTTCGACAACCGCACGATGATCCTTGGAGACGGCCCGTCGTTCGTCGAGACGTACAACTGGACGAAGCTGAGGTACTCCGCGCCCGGTCTACCGGTGGGTCAGGGCGGCTACGCGGACAACCCCATCCTCCACTGGGACGGTGGGATCACCTATCAGGACGGCGTCATCCGTCCCGGGTATCGCGAGGAGTTCACGGCGTGGGCGCGCGCCATCCTCGACGACACGGAGTGCGCGGCCAACCTGGAAGACGGCTACCGCGAGATGCTCGTGCTCGACGCCATCGTCGAGAGTTCTCAGACCGGGGCCGAGGTCGTCGTGCCCTCGCCGGAGTAATCGCCACAATGCCGACAGTCATAGACCACCGAGAGCCAGTCGCCGTCACGAGCGGGCCGCGGTTTCACTTCCACGGCTACTACGACAAGACGCCCTGGGATCCGAGCGGGCGGTACATCGCCGCCCTCGAGACGGAGTTCATGGACCGCCCGCCGCGAGCGGACGCCGCCGCGGGCATCGGCCTCATCGACACGGAGGGAAACCACGCGTGGGCGCCCATCGCGAGAACCCGCGCGTGGAACTGGCAGCAGGGCTCCATGATCCACTGGCTAGACCCGACGGCTGAGGCGGCGTTCGTGCACAACGACACGCGGGACGGCCGCCTGGTGTCCGTTGTACGGACGCTGGGCGGGGTCGAGGCGCGCGAGCTGCCGGCGCCCGTGTACGCGGTCAGCAAGGACGGCTCACAGGCGGTCACGCTGAACTTCGCGCGCGTCCACCGCACGCGGCCTGGATACGGGTACGCGTCCGTGCCAGACCCCAGCGAAGGCGATCCGTGCCCCGACAACGACGGCATCTGGCACATGGACATGGCGACTGGGGCGGCCAGCCTCATCGTTACGCTCGCGCAGGTCGCCGCGATTGCGCCGAAGCCGACGATGGATGGCGCGGAGCACTGGTTCAACCACCTGCTCTTCAACGCGAATGGGTCGCGGTTCGTCTTCCTGCACCGGTGGAAGCTGCCCTCGGGAGGGTGGGAGACACGGCTGTTCACGGCCAGTCCCGACGGCTCGGACATCTGCCTGCTCGCCGACCACGAGATCGTGTCGCATTTCGACTGGATGGGGAGCGACCACGTGCTCGCTTGGGCGCGCCACCACGATGTCGGCGACAGGTTCTTCCTGTACGGCGACCTCAGCGACGAACGCGCAGTCGTCGGCGACGGGATCCTCACACGAGACGGACACTGCTCCTACTCTCCCGACAGGCGATGGATCCTCAACGATGCGTACCCGAACCGCGACAACCACCGCACGCTGATGCTGTACCGTCCAGAGGACGACACACGCGTGGACATCGGCGAGTTCTACACGATGCCCGAGGCCACCGGCGAGATCCGGTGCGACCTGCACCCCCGTTGGAACCGCGACGGGACTCAGGTCTGCTTCGATTCGACGCATGAGGGCGAGCGCCAGGTGTATACCATGGACGTGGCGGACATCGTCTCGGGCTAGGCCCGCGACGCAGGCGCGGTCACCAGTCGAGAACGGCGCCGTCGGCCGCCCGCGCGTTGAGGGAGTGCATGACCTCTTGCTTGAAGGGGTGTTTGCGCGCCTCGTCCTCGTCGACCTCGACACCGAGCCCAGGCGCGCTCGTCGGGAGCCAGTGGCCGTCCTTGGTTTGCAGGTCGTGCTTGACGACGTCCCAGCGCCACGGCACGTCGGTGAGCATGTCCTCCTGTATCAGGAAGTTCGGCGTGCTTAGCGCGAAGTGCAACGCCGCGGCGTTGGCCACCGGCCCGAGCGGATTGTGCGGCGCCACGCCCACGTAGTACGTCTCCGCCATCGCGGCGATCTTCTTCGCCTCCCACAGCCCGCCGCAGTGGCACAGGTCCGGTTGGATCACGTGACACGCCTGCTTCTCCAGCACCTCGCGGAACTCGAAGCGCGTCACGAGTCGTTCGCCCGTGGCAATCGGCACAGGGCTGGCGCGGCGCACCTCGGCCATGGCGTCGACGTTCTCGGGCGGCACCGGCTCCTCAACGAAGTACGGGCGGTATGGCGCGAGCACGCGACAGAACTCGATGGCGTTTGCCGGGAAATGACGGCCGTGGCAGTCGACCATGATGTCCACGGCGTCTCCGAGCCCATCCCGCAAGGCGCGCATCACGCCTTCGGCGTACGCGTAGTCCACGGCGCTGCTCAGCGACTCCGTGAACGGCGTCAGTAGGGCTTTCACCGCCGTGTATCCCTGCGCCACGACCTCCTGCGCAAGCTCGACGAACCGCGAGGCGTCCTCCTGCATCTGCGTGTCGTACACGGCGGACATGTCCCCGCCGCCGAGGTGCGTGTACATCCGTACCTTGTCGCGTACGCGGCCGCCGAGGAGCTCGTACACGGGAGCCTGCCTGTACTTCCCCGCGATGTCCCAGAGCGCCTGCTCAATCCCCGATATCGCCGACATACCTATGACGCCCATGCGCCAGAACGAGTGCCGGTACATCTTCTGGTAGAGGTGTTCGATGCGTGTGGGATCCGCGCCCACGAGCATTGGGGCGAAATCCTCGACCGCGCCGACTACCGCGCGAGTCTTCCACTCCAGGGACGCCTCGCCCCATCCCCACAGGCCGTCCTGATCGGTCTCTACTTTCACGAAGACCCAGTTGCGCATCTCCGCGTTGACGACGACGGTTCGGACGCCGGTTATCTCCACGTGTCCGTCTCCAAGGCCAAGGCGAAGGCGGGTCCGACGAGTCACGGTTGTGCTCGCGAAGCGTTGGTAGCGGCGCCCTTCCGTGCCCGCCAGGCCGTCATGCTGAGCCGAAGGCGAAGCATCTCTTCCGTGCCGACGCCACGGTCAGGGCGCCCGGCCGCCATGACACAGAGAACGGTAGCTCGCGTGCCCCGGGATGCTCCGTCGCCTTCGGCTCCTCAGCATGACATCGCGAGCGCGCGCCTGCGCCACGGCGGCCGCCGCCAACTTTCGATGAGCCCACCCACGGGTGACCGTCGGGGTGCGTGGGCGCTCACGGTGGGATACCCTACGGCGTGCAGGCGCCGCTGTCCAGAAGTCTCTCCGACGCCCTTCACCAGAGCATCCACCAGAGTCATCCGCCGCGTGAAGCCGACCTCTCCGCCCCCTGCCTCGTTCCGCGCGCGGGCCGTCGTGCTGGGGCTCTTTCTCACCGTCGTGAACGCGTACTGGGTGGGCATCGCGAGCGAGCTATGGTACGCCGTGTACACGCTCGTCTCGCCGTTCTCCAACGCCATCTTCACGCTGTCGTTGCTGCTGATCGTCAACGCGCTCGTGAAGCGATGGGGGCCGACGGCGGCGTTCACGCCACGCGAGCTGCTGCTGTCGTACGTGATGGTGACGATGGTGTCCACGATCTCGGGCCACGCGATGATGGCCATCTTCATGGGCGCCCTCGCGCACCCGTTCTGGTTCGCGACGCCTGAGAATCAGTACCTCGAGCTGTTTGCGCGGCTGATTCCGTCGTGGCTGACGGTCACCAACCCGCTGCTTTTGACTGGCTACTTCGACGGCGAATCGAGCCTCTACATTCGTGAGCACATGCGCGCTTGGCTCGTGCCCGTGGCGTTCTGGTCCCTCTTCATCACAGCCCTCTACGGATCGGTCCTGTGCCTCGGCCTGATCCTGCGTCGACAGTGGATGGACCGCGAGAAGCTCAGCTTCCCGTTGACCCAGTTGCCATTGCAGATGACGACGAACACCACGTTCTGGAAGAGCCGGGCGCTATGGATAGGCATCGGCCTTGCGGGATCCGTGCGCCTGCTTAACGGCGTGCACGACCTGTTCCCGTTCGTCCCGGCGTTCCCGCCCAACTACCGTCTCGACCCTTTCCTGCGAGACCGGCCGTGGAACGCCATCGGGTATGTGTCCATGTCGTACAACTTCGCCATCGTCGGTCTCGCGTACTTCATGCCGTTAGACCTCGCCTTCTCCTGCTGGTTCTTCTTCTGGCTGACGCGCGCCGAGCGTGTGCTGGGAGCCGTGGCCGGGTGGGAAGATCTGCACCTCAACGACCGCGCGTCCGGCGGGTGGATCGGCGTCGCTGTCATCGCCCTCTGGACAGGCAGACGCCACATAGCGGAGGTGGTCCGCATCGCCGTCGGCCGGCAGGCTGAGCCCACGGCCGGCGACGAGCCCCTGCGCTACCGGACGCTGGGGGTGTTGACCGTGGCGAGTGGCGCCGCTGTCGTCGCGATGTGCGTGCTCGTGGGCATGTCGCCGTGGGTAGTCGTAGGCTGGTACGCGCTGTTCCTGGCATTCGCATTGGCATTGGGTCATGTGCGCGCGGCGCTAGGGCCGCCGTACCACGAGGTGATTGGCATCAACCCGCGACAGATGCTCGTGGACATCTTCGGTACGCGCCGGGTCGGGACGCAGAACCTGACAGGGCTGACGTTCGTGTACGCGTTCAACCGGTGCAACAGATCGCACCCAATGCCCAGTCAGGTTGAGTCGCTTCGTATCGGCGAGCGCACGGGTATGCGCGGCCGGTCTTTGGTGGGGGCCATGGCGCTCGCCATCGCGGTGGGGTGCGTCGCCACCTTCTGGGCGTACCTCCACATCTCGTATGAGGGTGGCGTTGCGGCGAAGTTCCGAGGGCACGTAGGCAAGTTCGGGTGGGAGACGTGGGGGCCGGTACAGCGGTGGGCTCTGAGCCCGGTGGCGCCGGACCTGCAGGGCGTTGGGTACATGGCGGGCGGGTTCGTCTTCGTGACGTTCCTACAGTTCATGCGCACGCGCTTCTTGTGGTGGCCGCTGCACGCATCCGGCTACGTGCTGTCCGGGGCGTCGTGGGGCGGCATGATCTACTTCTGGTTCCCGGTCATGGTTAGCTGGGCGCTGAAGTTCACGATACTGAAGTTCGCGGGACTGCCCACGTACCGACGCGCCATGCCCTTCTTCCTTGGGCTGGTTCTGGGTGACTTCCTTCCGCGTAGCGTCCTGAGCGTCGTAAGCCTGATACTTAACGTCTACATGCCATCGTCTGGAGCGGGACACACGCTGTAGCTGGGGCGCGTTCAGGTGACGAAGGGAGCGGCGTGCTATACACCGCGATCGGAGGCGGCTTCGAAATCGGCGCAAACTGCCACCTCTTGCAGTTCGACGACGTGAACATCGTCCTCGACTGCGGCTTGCGTCCACACGTGGCAGGCGTGAGCGCGCTCCCCGACCTTGACCGCCTTCACGCGCTCACCGGCGGCCACGTCCACGCCCTGTTCGTCACCCACGCGCACCGAGACCACGCGGGAGCAGTCGGTGAGTTCCAGCGGCGCTATCCCACGACTCCCGTGGTCGCCACCCGCGCGACGCGCGCGTTGTTGGCGACGCTGGGCGCGCAGGACGGGGATGTAGCCGCCATGGACGTCGACGCCGTGCGCGCAGCTGACGAGCACACGTGGTTCGCCGTGGCCGAAGGGGTCGAGGCGGCCCTGACCCCGGCAGGACACGTGGTCGGAGCGGCCGCGGTCAGCCTGCGTGGCGTCGACGCCTCGGCGCTCTTCTGCCTGGACGCAGCCGTCGCCGCGCACAGGACAGTCGGGCCGTTCGAGGCGCCGGCGGACTTCGAACCCGACGTCGTGGTCGTCGGAGCCGCCGGGGGCGACCGCACGCACGGCGGCCGTAAGCGAATGGAACGCGCGCTCGTGGACGCCGTAGCCGACGTCGTCCGCGATGGAGGCCGCGTCGTCGTGGTGGCGGGCGCGTTCGGTCGTGCGCAGGAGGCCCTACTTGCCCTTCGCAGCTCCATGATGTCCGGGCAGACGCCGCGCTTCTCGGTGTGCGTGGGACCGCGCGGAGCTGCGGTGTGCGAAGCTTTGGGCGGTATGCTCGACGACCTGGCGGAGCCGCTTCGGAGGTACGCCGAGAACTCCCGTCAGCACGTCTTCTGGGGTGACGACACGCCGGGGAGTCCGAACATCAGGCCGTGGACCGGCAGCGAGCCCCGCCTGTGGACCAGCGAGGGGTACGATTGCGCGGTTGTCGCCATGCGCGCGTGGGAGGACGCGCCGCTGACGGAATTCGCGGAGGCCGTCGCCGGCGACGAGTCGGCCGCGATCTTCATCCCGACGTCGGGCGACGAGGATGCCCTGCCAGACACGCTACGAGCGTCGTTGGCTGAAGGATGGCTGCCGACTCCCGCCGGGCCGATGCGCCTGGCGTGCCGGATCGTCGAATACGACGTGCCAATGCACGCCGACCAACCGCAGTTGTGCGGTCTGGTGAGTTCGCTGACGCCCAAGGCGGTCGTGTTGACGCACGGTAGGCCGGAGGCGATCCAGGCGGTCAGGCAGAAGCTGTCCAGCGGCCGGCCAGTCTACACGCCCATGAACGGTGACACGTTCGACCCGCTCGCCGAGGGCGACACTGGCGACGCGCCAGCGGAGGCGCCGCGGGCCGAGATAGAGAGCGACGTGGACGGGGTTGTCGTCCGGTTCGGCGCGGACGCCATCGCGCACCCCGACTTCCGACGACACTTCCTGGGGTTCGAGCGACTCGAGGCGCGCTTCGACGGTACGCGCCTGACGCTACGCCCGCGCGTCCCGTCCGACGAAGACGGATGACCGCCGACTAGGGCAGAAGGCGCACGAACACCTCGTTGGCGAGCATGACGCCTCGACGCGTGAGATGTAGCCGCCCATCTGTCAGGCCGATCAGTCCGGCATCGCGTAGGGGCGCGATGGAGTTGCCGAAGTCCTCCAGCAGGTCTCGACCATAGCGGGCGTGGTAGTCGCCAAGCCGAATCCCTTCGAGCGTCCGCAGAGCCAGCGCCACCGTCTGGCAGCGCGCGTCGGCGCCGATAAGCGTCTCGTCCTCCGCCACGGCGGATCGTCCGGCCCGCACGCGCTGCATGTAGGCCTTCGTCCCTCGCACGTTCGTGTAGCGCCGCCCGTCGATGTACCCGCACGCGCTGGGTCCCAGCCCGATGTACGGCTCGTCCGCCCAGTACGTGAGATTGTGCCGGCTGGTGTGTCCGGGCCGCGCGAAGTTCGAGATTTCGTAGTGTGCGTAGCCCGCCTCCGTGACTCCGTCTATCGCGGCGGCGTACATGTCTGCCTGCGCGTCGTCCGACGGCGCGGTGAAGCCTTGCGTGCGACGCATCCAATCGAACACCGTGCTTGGTTCGACCGTCAGCCCGTAGAGCGAGATGTGATCGATGTCGAGGGCGAGCCCCGCCCGCAGTGTGCGGGCCCAGTCACCAGCGCGCTGCCCGGGCAACCCGAAGATGAGATCGACGCTGACCGTCGCGAAGCCGTGCTCCCGGGCGAGCGCCACCGCCGCGACGGAGTTGGCGACGGAGTGGTCGCGGCCGAGCGTCGCCAGCACCACGTCGTCGTCCGTCTGCACGCCGATGGACAGGCGCGTGACACCTGCATCACGGTACGCCGCCAGCTTCTCGCCCGTGAGTGTCTCCGGGTTCGCCTCGACCGTCACCTCGGCGGATGCGAGGATGTCGAACGCCTGCCGCATGGAGGCGAGCAGTCGCTGCATCTGACTCCCGGTGAGCACCGAGGGAGTGCCGCCGCCGAGGTAGACCGACGTCAGAGGCGCGTGTGCGGCGGAATAGCGCGCCGCCTCGCGAGAAAGGCAGTCCAGGAAGGGATCCACACGCGCGGCGACGTGGGGAGACGTCGCGAAATCGCAGTAGTAGCACTTGTAGAGGCAGAACGGGACGTGGACGTACAGGCCGTGAGAGCTAGGGGCCCACGGCTCCGTGCTGCGTACGGATCCGCATGCCAACACGCTTCACCCGCAACCAGTTGAAGATGTCCCACGGCCGCGAGCGCGGGTCCGTGGACCAGTAAACCAGGACCGCCTTGCCCTTGACGACGTCGAACGGCACCGGGCCCCAGACGCGGCTGTCCTCAGAGTTGCCACGATTGTCGCCCATGGCGAACAGGTGACGATCCGGCACCTCGAACGACGCTCCATCGGAATGGCGCGCTCTGAACCCGGATCTCGTCAGGGCCTCGGTGAAGTACCACTGCGAACTGTTGGTGTTCTGGTACAGCACGCCGTCGCGGTTGCGTCGCTCCGCATCCGCGCGGACGTGGTAGTAGTCACGTACTGGGATTTCGCGCGCGCGCTCCCTGTCACGGCGCCCAATGCGCAGGCCGTACACGCGGTCGTCGAGCGTCATCGCGTTGGGTTCGCCCGACGCGCCTATCTGCACGGTGACCTCGGTGCGCGTGCCGAACGGCTCGACGGACTCCCGCACGCCGGGCGCCTCCCAGTAGTACGGCACCAGGTATCGGAAAGGAGGGAAGGAGCCGGCGTTCCTGACGTGCTTGGCGTACGGCTCGTCTTCGACGGTCTCGCCGTTCAGGATGAGCTTCTGCCCAGCCGTACTGATCGTGTCGCCGCCCACCGCCGTGATGCGCTTGATGAAGTGCGTCTCTTGCTGGTGCTTGGGGCTGAAGACGAACACATCGCCACGGCGCGGCGGCCTGAACGAGAACAGCCGGCGCGACGTGCCGGGCAGTTTGACGCCGTAGAGGAACTTCACGACGAGTACGCGATCGCCAGGGAAGAGCGTGTTCTCCATGGACCCTGACGGGATCTTGTAGGGCTCGACCAGGAACGGCCGGATGAACCCGAAGACGATGATGAACGCGACGCCGATGATCTGGATGTACTCGAACGTCACCGAGTCCCGGAACCCCTCGCCGCGCGTCGAGGGGGCGTCGTCCGCTATCGCCTCCGCTGTTCTCTCGGTGCTCATCGCGGCGCTATCTCCCTGTGCTTCCGCGTCCTGACCCACCAGAAACCAAGCCATCAGCAGCGCGACGATCAGCGACCAGCGTTCTACGCGTCGCGGCGCCGCTACCATCCATCACTCGTCCGTAGAAAGGACGGCGAGGAAGGCTTCCTGGGGCACCTCCACGCTACCGACGGACTTCATGCGTTTGCGGCCTTCCTTCTGCCGCTCCAGCAGCTTGCGCTTCCGCGTGATATCACCGCCGTAGCACTTCGCGGTCACGTTCTTCCGCAACGCCTTGATCGTCTCGCGCGCGACGACGCGTCGGCCGATCGCCGCCTGTATCGGCACGTCGAAGAACTGCCGTGGGATGATCGCGCGCAACTTGTCAACCAACGCGCGGCCTCGGATCGCGGCGCGCTCCTTGTGGACGATGAGCGACAGCGCGTCCACTGGCGACCCGTTCAGCAGGATGTCGAGTTTCACCAGGTCCGACGGGCGGTAGCCGCCGACCTCGTAGTCCATCGAGCCGTATCCGCGCGTCATGGACTTCAGGCGGTCGAAGAAGTCCACCACGATCTCGCTGAGCGGCAGCGTGTAGTGAACGATGGCGCGCGTCGGCGTGATGTACTCGATGGACCGATATTCGCCGCGCTTCGACTCACACAGCTCCATGATGGGGCCAATGTATTCGCTGGGAGTGCCGAGATTCACGGACACGTACGGCTCCGCGACCTCCTCGAGGTCTCCGGCGTCCGGCATCGCCGAGGGGTTCTCGATATCCAGCACGTCCCCGTCTTCGGTGGTCACCCGGTATTTCACGTTGGGCGCGGTCGTGATGAGCGTGAGGTCGTATTCGCGCTCCAGCCGTTCGCGGATGACGTCCATGTGTAGGAGGCCGAGGAAGCCGCAGCGAAACCCGAAGCCGAGCGCGTCGGATGTCTCCGGCTCGAACGTGAAGGAGCTCTCGTTGAGCTTGAGCCTTTCCAGCGCCTCGCGCAGGACGGCGTACTCCGACGTCTCGGCCGGGTACAGTCCGCAGAACACCAGAGGCTGTAGCTCGCGGTATCCGGGGAACGGGTCCGGCGTTCGACGCTCTGGATCCGTCAGCGTGTCGCCGACCTGCGTGTCAGAGATGTCCTTGATGGCCCCGATCACGTAGCCAACGGAGCCGGCGTGCAGTTCGTCCACGGGTGACATGTGCGGCTCGAAGACGCCCAGCTCGGAGGCCTCGTACACCTTGTCCGCCGCCATGAGCAGCACCGGCGCTCCCTTGCGTAGCGTGCCATCCACGACGCGGGTGTAGAGGACCACGCCCCGATATGAGTCGTAGAATGAGTCCACTACTAGGGCCTTCAACGGCCCATCTGGCGTGCCGGCGGGAGGCGGCACGCGCTCGATGATCGCCTCGAGCACTTCGGCAACGCCGAGCCCGTTCTTGGCGCTGGCGTGCAGAATCTCCTCGGCGGGAATTCCAAGCAGGTTCTCGATTTCCTCGGACACGATCTCGACGCGAGCCCCCGGCAGGTCGACCTTGTTGATGACGGGGATGATCTCTAGATCCTGCTCCATCGCCAGCAGGACGTTCGCGACCGTCTGGGCTTCCACGCCCTGCACCGCGTCGACTACCAGCACCGCGCCTTCGCACGCGGCGAGACTGCGGGACACCTCGTACGTGAAGTCAACATGGCCCGGCGTGTCGATGAGGTTGAGCTCGTAGGTCTCGCCGTCCGCAGCGGTGTGTTCCAGCCGGACCACGGTCGCCTTGATCGTGATGCCGCGCTCGCGCTCGAGCTCCATCGCGTCCAGCACTTGCTCGCGCATCTGCCTCTTGTCCAGCGTGCCGGTCATTTCCAGCAGCCGGTCGGCGAGCGTGGACTTGCCATGGTCGATGTGGGCGATGATCGAGAAGTTGCGAGTGTTCTTCATGCGGCGGCTGGGAGTCCGGGATGTGAGAGGTCAGGCGGCGCTTGTCGCTGGGATGATGGAGTGCAGGAGCGTCGATAGTTTGTCCGTGATGACGTCCCAGCCGTGTTCGCGCTCTACGTAATCCCTGCCTTTGCGGGCGGTCACGTCGCGCAGGTCTCGGTCAGCGATCATGTCGGCAGCAGCGTTGGCGATCGACTCCGCCCCGTCGGCACAGAACGCGTCCTCGCCGTTCACGATCCGCGTGCCGAACGCGCCCAAGGTCGTCGTGACAACGGGTACGCCCATCGCCATGGCTTCCAAGTTCTTGTTCTGCGTGCCGGACCCACACCGCATCGGCGACACGAACACGTCCGCCGAGGCGAAGTATGGCCGGATGTCTGGAACGCGTCCGGTCACAACTACACCGGGCAGCCGCTCCAGCTTCCGTACGCCGCGTGGCGGGTTGGCGCCAACGAGGAGCAGTTGCGCCTCCGGCAGCCTCTCTCGCACGCGAGGCAGCACGTCGTGCGCCAAATGATACGCCGCGTCCGTGTTGGGAAAGTAGTCCATCGTCCCGGTGAAGAGCAAGATCGGCGGCGCGCCCTCGACGCGGGAGTCACTGGGCGTGTAGTAGTCGAGGTCCACGCCGTTCTCGATAATGTCGAGTCCGAGGTCGCCGTTGGCCGCGTAGATGGCGTCACGGTCCACCGAGGAGCAGACGACCGTCTTGTCGAACCGCCGGGCAATCTCTCCCTCGAAGCGTGTCGCTCGCGCCGCCTCCAGCGCCGTGAGCCAGCGGAGCGCCGGGTTGCGCTCCCGACCCGCGCGCCGCCGCAGGTTCAGGCTGAGCGCGTCGCCAAGGTCAAGGAGCCGCGGGGCCGGGGCCTCGCTGACGTACTGCCCCATGCGAAAGAACTGCGCCTGGACCACATCGGGCTGGCACGCGTCCAGGGTCGTGTCGATGACTCGCTGCATCTCCGGGGAGTACCACAGCCCGTTCTGGAGAGGTTGACCGCCCAGGAGGTTGCGGGCGGCGCGCATTCTGCCTCCCCACCGCGGCCGTTCCACCACGTGAACGGATTCGCAGAGGTCGCGCAACGGCCCTATGCCTTCCAGTTCCTTGGGGGAATCGTAGAAGGTCACCAGGGTAACGCGGAACTGGCGGGCGATGCCTCGCATGATGTTGTACGAGCGGATCCGGTCGCCCCGGTGCGGCGGGTATGGGAAGCGAAGGTTCAGGAATAGCAGGTCCCGCAAAAGGCGACCCCTCCGTCAGACCGCCATACTTCCGCAGCATCGCTTGTATTTCTTGCCGCTGCCGCACGTGCATGGGTCGTTGCGCCCGACCTTTACCTTGGGAGCCTGCTCTCTGGGGCGGATGTTCGTCGGACGGACGGGCGCCGGGGCCTCCGGTCGCGCGTCGCCGTCCTGCTCGCCCACATCGCCCGGCCCCGCGGCGGCGCCGGTCGGACGCACCTGCACCTGCACGCGGTAGACGAACTGCGAGACATCCTCATGCAGCCGTTCGAGCATCCTCTCGAAGAGCTCGAATCCCTCTTTCTGGAACTCGACGACGGGGTCACGGCCCGCGTAGCCGCGGAAGCCGATGCCCTCCTGGATGTAGTCCACGCCGTGCAGGTGCTGCATCCAGTGGTAGTCGATGCGGTCCAGGACGATCAGGCGTTCTACTTGCCGCATCGTCTCGGAGCCGAGTAGCTGTTCGCGGTGGTCGTATGCGCGATGGAACGCCTTGCGGAGTTGCTCGTCGACCTCGTCCGGCTCAATGCCCTCGCGGGACAGGTCGACACCCTCGAGGCTGACGCCGCAGTTTCTCTCGGCGAACTGCTCCAGCGCCTCGGTGTTCCAGTCGTCGGGTTCTTCCTCGGGCATGTGCTCGGCGACCTTGGTCTCGATCGTCGCGTCGATCATGTCGAGGACGTCATCGCGCAATGACTCGTCGCCGAGGACGCGGTCGCGCAGGTCGTAGACCATCTCGCGCTGCTGACTCAGCACGTTGTCGTATTTGAGGATCTGCTTCCGCACCTCGAAGTGCTGCTGCTCGACTCGCTCCTGCGCCTTCTGGATGGCGCGTGTAAGCATCTTGTGCTCGATCGGGACGTCGCGTTCCATGCCGAGGCGGTCCATGGCTCCCATCATGCGGTCGGAGCCGAACTTCCGCATGAGGTCGTCTTCCAGCGACAGGAAGAAGCGGGACGCGCCGGGGTCGCCCTGTCGGCCGGAACGTCCTCGGAGCTGGTTGTCGATGCGACGGGAGTCGTGTCGTTCGGTGCCGATCACGTACAGGCCGCCCATCTCGATGACGCCTTCGCCGAGGTGGATGTCGACACCTCGACCCGCCATGTTCGTGGCGATCGTGACCGCGTGTGGCTGCCCGGCCAGGGCAATGACTTCCGCCTCCTTGGCGTGCTCCTTGGCGTTCAGCACGCGGTGCGGGACGCCCCGCTTGGTAAGCTCGCGGCTGTACACCTCGGACGCCTCGACGGAGATCGTCCCGACCAGCACCGGGCGGCCGATCTTGTTCGCCTCTTCGATGTCGTCGACGACGGCGGTCAGCTTCCCCGGGTAGTCGCGGTAGACGAGGTCGGATCGGTCGTCGCGCACCATCGGCCGGTTCGTCGGGACGACGACGACGTCGAGCCCATAGATCTGCTCGAACTCGGTGGCCTCCGTGACCGCCGTCCCGGTCATCCCCGCCAGCTTCTCGTACATGCGGAAGTAGTTCTGGAAGGTAATACGCGCCACGGTGTGGCTTTCGTCGGCGATGCGCACGCGTTCCTTAGCCTCGAGCGCCTGGTGCAGGCCGTCCCCGAACCGGCGTTCCGGCTGCATGCGTCCGGTGAACTCGTCGACGATCACGACGCGGCCTTCGTTGACGACATAGTCAACGTCCCGCTCGTAGGTGAAGCTGGCGACAAGAGCCTGCGAGCAGTGGTGCAGAAGGTCGATGTTCGCGGGGTCGTACATGTTGCTGACGGAGAACGCCTTCTCGAGCGCGTCGACGCCATCGTCCGTCAGGGTGATGGATGCCTTCTTCGACCGCTTCTCGTCGATCTCGAAGTGCGCGTCCGGCTTCAGCTTCTCGACGACCCGCGCCACGCGCATGTAGT
The DNA here is from genome assembly GCA_964473525.1 of uncultured bacterium. Taxonomy (GTDB): domain Bacteria; phylum Poribacteria; class WGA-4E. Next base: position 47,247 of record CAYYPK010000013.1, on the reverse strand, counting down.
CGACTTTGTCCTTGCGCGGCTCTGAGATGATGTGCGGGCTACGCGCTTCGTCGATGAGGATGCTGTCCACCTCGTCGACGATCGCGTAGTGCAGTCCTGGCTGCACCTTCTGGTCGGGATGGCGGGCGCTGCTGTGGTCGCGCAGGTAGTCGAAGGTGAACTCTGAGTTCGTGCCGTACGTGATGTCGCACGCGTAGGCTTCCTTCTTCTGCGCGAACGTGGCGCCCTCCATCGTCACACCGACGGTGAGGCCTAACGCCCGGTGGATGCTGCCCATCCACTCGGCGTCACGGGACGCCAGGTATTCGTTCGTCGTGACGAGGTGCACGCCCTTGCCGGTCAGTGCGTTGAGGTAGACCGGCATGGTCGACGTTAGCGTCTTACCCTCACCGGTTCGCATCTCGGCGATGCGCCCGCGGTGCAGCACGACCGCGCCGAGCACCTGCACGTCGTATGGCCGCTCGCCGATGGTACGGTGCGCCATCTCGCGCACGACGGCAAACGCCTCGCCCATGATGTCGTCGGTCGTCTCGCCCTTTGCGAGCCGGTCGCGAAACTCGTCGGTCTTCGCGCGCAGCTCCGTGTCGCTTAGGGCGTGTACCGTGGGCTCCAGCTTGCCGATGTCCTCGGCGACGGCGGCGAGCTTCTTCAGCTCCCGGTCGTTCTTGGAGCCGACGATCTTCTTCATCATGTAGTTCAGCATCGCGCGTCCTTCTACCCGTCCTGCCCGTCGCCGTCTGTCGTCGCAGGCGCCGGGCGCGCCGGTGGTGGCGCGGTATCAGCGTCCGCGCGTGTCTCGTCCTCGGAGGCGACCAATACGTTAACGTCCCAGATGCGTCGAAGCAAGTTCATGTACCCCATCGACGAGCCCACGGAGACGACACTAACAACGTAGGCCACGAACACGACGGTGACACCGAAGAAGCCGACGCCGGTGACCCAGGCGCTCGCCAACTCGACGCCGTCAAGGCCGGAGAACCGCGCGAAATGCCAGCCCGTCAGCCAGGCCACCGCGCGGGAGGCGCCCCAAAGCGCGTAGCCGGCGTCCGAGACGATGGCGGCGTACCTCGGGGCGCCACCGCAGATCGCGCCCACTAGCCAGAAGAACGAACGGGCGCCGACGCCCAGGAAGACGAGACCCGACCCGGCGGCGACGATCAGAGACAGCGCGTGATACGCCATCAGCCGCCACCCCTCGCGCCAGACGATCGCTACCAGTTGGTACGACGTCTCCACCGCGCGATCGTCACTCACGCCCGCCATCGCCGGGAGCGACAGCGCCCCCGCCACACCGAGCAGCGCGAGTAGGCCGCACACGAGGGCGATGAAGAACGCAGGAAGCAGGAGGAGCGGCCCGGCCGCCAACCAGGCGCCGCCTACGAACGGCAAGCGGGTCAGCGCGCCGCCAGCATACATGACGACCACGAGGACCATCGGCGCTGCGGCGAACACCAACATGACGGTCAGGACGCCGCCGATGCGCCGCCGCGCGCAGAGCACTGCGTCACGCGTCTCGGCGAAGAAGTGCCCGCGTATCTGAAGTCCTGTAATCCGCGCCACGGCGATGGAGTAGTACGCGTTCGCGGCCCAGAGGAGCGCCACGAGCAGCGGGGCCAGGTAGAAGACCGCCTGTCGCCGCGACGGGTCGGCGACGGAGTCCGAGACGGCCGCCCCAACCAGACCCACGACATCGAACCGGTGCGCGGTAAAGCGCGCCGCCGGGCTGACGCCGTCAAGCGCGGGAACAAGGCATAGGTAGGCTACGAGGCAGATGTACGAGACCGCGACACCCCGGGCGTGGAGGAGTATCTTCCGATCCGAGAACGCCCACCGGGCCGATGCGACGATGTCACGCCAGTCCCACGTCAGCGTCGCCGGCGGCGGCTGACCAAAGCTCACAGAAGGCCGCAGTCTTCTAGGCTCGCCCGCAGTGTCGCGGCGTTGTCGGCGCCCATCTCGCAGAGCGGCAATCGCATGACGCCGTTCAGCATCCCCATCATCTGGAGGCTCGTCTTCGCCGGCATGGGATTCGTCTCGATGAACAGATCACACGCCAGGGGCAGGAGTTCATAGTGCAACGATTGAGATCGGCCGTAGTCACCGGTGGCGAAGGCGTCGCACATCTGAGCCATGCGCTTCGGCGCGACGTTGGCAACCACCGAGATCACGCCGGTGGCTCCCAAGCTCATCATTGGGAAGGTCACACTGTCCTCACCTGACAGGACGACGAACTCCTCGCCACGCGTGGCCGCGATGACCTCGCTCGTGCGCCGCAGATCGCCGGTGGCTTCCTTAATGGCGGCGATGTTGTCGTGTCCGGCTACCCGCGCGACGGTGTCGGCGACCATGTCGGAGCCGGTACGGCCGGGCACGTTGTACATGACGATCGGAATGTCCACCTGGTCGGCGATGTGCATGAAGTGCCGCACAAGGCCGTCCTGCGTGGGCTTGTTGTAGTAGGGGGTAATGACGAGCGCGCCGTCGGCGCCGACGGCCTTGGCGTGATGCGTGAGCCGTAGCGCCTCCGCGGTCGAGTTCGACCCCGCGCCCGCGATAACCTTCACGCGGCCATCCACCGCTTTGACGGTCTCCGCCACGACGGTGTCGTGCTCATCGTGCGACAGCGTGGGCGACTCACCCGTGGTGCCACACGGCACGATGCCATGCGTGCCGTTCTCGATCTGGAACTCAACGAGTTCGCGCAGCTTGCCGATGTCCAGCCCGCCATCAGCCTGGAACGGCGTCACCAACGCTACGATGGACCCTTGAAACATCTCACACCCTCCCCGGGAGGCCTAGGCTTGGCGGCCACGATAGCACCTGGGCGGTGACCCGGCAACCAGCCCGCCGCCTACCCCGCCGCCTACGATGTCTGCTGCGCTCCGAGCTTCAGGAACGCCTCGATGAACTCCTGGATCGACCCGTCCATCACCGCGCTCACGTTACCAACCTCGACGTCCGTCCGGTGGTCCTTGACCATCTGATACGGCTGGAACACGTACGAGCGGATCTGGTGGCCGAAGGCGATGTCGCTCTTCTCGCCGTGCATCTTCGCCAGTTCGGCCGCCCGCTCTTCCTGGAAGTGCGCGTACACTCGCGAGCGGAGAACGCGGAGCGCGGTCGCTCGGTTCTTGTGCTGTGAGCGGTCGTTCCGGCACACCACGATGATGCCCGTCGGCAGGTGTGTCATGCGCACCGCCGAGTCAGTCATGTTAACGTGCTGGCCCCCTGGCCCGCCAGCGCGGAACGTGTCGACGCGGATGTCCTCGTCCGCGAGTTCCACCTCGAGGTCGTCGTCCAGGTCGGGCGTGACGGTCACGGCGGCGAACGACGTGTGCCGGCGCTTGTTGGCGTCGAACGGCGAGATACGCACGAGGCGGTGTATGCCCGCCTCGGATCGGAGGTAGCCGAACGCGAACGCGCCCTCGACGGCGAACGTCGCGGACTTGATCCCCGCCTGGTCGCCGTCCTGCTGGTCGATTAGCTCCGCCTTGTAGTCGTTGGTTTCGCAGTATCGCATGTACATGCGCAGGAGCATCGCGGCCCAGTCTTGCGACTCGGTGCCGCCAGCGCCGGGGTGGATGGTCACGAGCGCGTCCTGCGCGTCGTGCTCGCCGCTCAGCATGAGGCTGAGCTCCTGTTTCTCGACGCGCTCGCGGAATTCGTCCAACGAGCCGGCGAGCTCGCTCAGCGTGTCCTCGTCTCCCTCGTCCTCAGCCATTTCCGCCAGAACGGCGGCGTCCTCGACATCGCCGTTGAGGCCTTCCCAGGTCTCGACGCTGGAACGCAGGGCCGCCAGGCGCCGCTGCACCTTCTGCGCGGCCTCGGCGTCCGACCAGAACCCCGGATCCTCGGCCTTCGCGTTCAGCGTCTCGATTTCCGCCAGCTTGCCATCGACGTCAAAGATGACCTCGCATTTCCAGCGTGCGCTCCGCAAGCGCCGCAAGGGCCTCCATCACTTCGCTCGCCAACTCGGGCTCCCTTCGAAATGCCGACGCTCGGTTACCCGTTGTCACCGGGTTCCGCGGTCGGCGCTCTACGGCGGTACACAGACAGCACCAGCATACCCGCGACGGCGGCCACGCTCAGGGGTGACACCCAGTCGCCCACGCGCGCGTACACCGTCATGCTCCTGAGAAGGGGAACATCCTCAACTATGATACCGTCACGATCGGTCGGGGCGATGACGTGTTCGCGCGTATTCCCGTCCGCGTCGATGACGCATGAAATGCCCCGGTTCGCCGCGCGGACGACGGTGCGGCCCGTCTCGATCGCGCGGAACACGGAAAACGCGTTGTGTTGCGCGATGGCGGCGGTGCCGTCGTACCATCCGTCGTTCGTGATGACGGCGATGAGATTGGCGCCCTCGTTGGTGAACTCGCGCGCGATGGCCGGGAACACCGACTCGAAGCAGATGGGTACGCCTGCGAGGATGAGCGCGGGCTCGGTCTCCACGGGCAGGATGACGGGTGACGCGCCCGCCCGCTGATCGCCAACTCCGACCGCGCGCTGGAGGAACTCCGGCATGTAACGCCGAAGCGGGATGAACTCACCGAACGGCACCAGGTGCTGCTTGTCGTATGGGGCGCTGAACGTGCCGTCGGGCCGCAACACGAGCGCGCCGTTGAAGGCGATCCGCGCGCCTGTCGCCGCGTCCCGCTCAACACGGGGAGCGCCGAAGAGTATGGGGATCCCCGTTCGCACGGACACATCCGCAAAGAGCGTCCGGTCGTCGGCAGTCAGGTACGGGTAAGGAATCGCCGTCTCGGGCATGACGATCAGGTCGGGTCCGTCCGCTGCCGCTGTCTCCAGCAGGTCGATGTAGGCGCGCAGGTTCTTCGCGAGGCTGGCGACGTCCCACCGTTCGTCCTGCGGGATGTTCCCCGGCACGATCGCCACGCGCGTCGAGATGGCCTCGACATCTGGCCGCGCGGTGGTAAGCCAGCCCATACCGAGCGCGATGAGGACGACGCAAGCAGGCGCGGCAAGTGGGCGCCACAGTCGCGCGCGTTCTCCCTCCTTGAAGCTCGCCACGCAGTCGGCAACGGCGGCATTCGCCATGGCGAGCAGGAAGGTGACGCCGGCCACCCCGCCGAAGCTGGCGATGCGCGCCATCGGCAGGGCGTTCCACTGGCTGTAGCCAAGGGCGACCCATGGGAAGCCCGTGATGATCCAGCTGCGGAGCCACTCACAGAACGTCCATAGCACGGCGACGCCGAGCGTGTAGGCGAGGCCACGCGCGCGGGACAACGTCATCTGGACCAACCAGGCGAAGAGCGCGACGTAGAGGCCCATGTACGCCCCGAGCGTTACCGCGCCTACGACGCCAGCCACCCATCCCCACGGCTGCGTAAGTCCAGAGTATTCGCCGACGCGGCAGATCCACCCAACCGTGCCGAAGTAGCTAACGAACCCAGCGGCCCACGTCCACCGAAGGAGGCCGCCGCGACTCGCGCGCGACCTCATGAGGAACAGGAGCGGAACCAGGCAGACCCATCCCAGGAACGAGAGGGCCGCGTCGGGGTGGGCGAGGACGGTGAGCGCGGCGTACGTCGCCGTCAGCGCGGGGGCGTGCCAACGCGCGTGTAACCGGCGCTCCATATGCTCGTCTCTGTCCTTGGGCGCGACGTTTGCGCAGGTGGGCGAACGGGACGCATCCCGCGCGGCGCCAGGGCTTCCGGCGGCTCGGCCGTTTGAAAGCCCAACGCCGTTGAGCTAGTATATCACAGGTCTATTTCCCCAACGAATCACACGGAGACCGATCTCGATGATGGGCTTTTTCCGCGGCCGGATGTTCAAGAGCATCATCATGTGGGTCATGGCGGCTGTGTTCGCGCTTGGCATGGTGTTCCTTGTCGGCCTCGACCCGAGCGCCCTATTCAATGGCGGTGGCGGCCCGTGGGCGATGAAGGTCAACGGCGAGGCCGTCAGCGCGAACGAATACCAGGAGGCCCGCCGCGAGGCCTCGGATCGGTCGCAGCGCCAGCGGATGGCGGGACAGGACGTAGACCTCGACAAGGAAGCACAGGAGTTGCTGACACTTCGCGCTCTCTTCCTTCAGCAGGCGGAGGAGGGTGGACTCACCCCCGAGCCGCGCCAGCTCCAACGAGCCATCGGCAAGAGCACCGACCTGAGCGACCAGTTTCGCGCATACCGCGGACTGCCCCAGGCGCAGGCGATCGACCTGTTCTGGCGTAGCCAGTCCATTAATCGACTGCACAACACCGTCCAGAACATGCCGCTCGTGACGGCTTACGACATCGAGAACAGGTATCGCGAGCAGAACACCAAGGCGAAGCTCCGGTTCGTCGAGTTCACGTATCTCAGCAAGGAAGGCGACGTCGAGGTGTCCGACGAGGACGCGCGAGCCTTCTACGGCGCGCACTCCGACCTGTTCTGGCGACCCGCGGGCGTCGAGGTCGATTACGTGGAGGTCGACCCGAAGGTCGTAACCGTCGAGGTGTCGGACGCTGACGTGGAGGCGTACTACGAACGCCACAAGAGCGACTACGTGAAGCCGGAAGAGGTCAAGGCGAGCCACATCCTGAGGAAGGTGGAGGCCGGCGCGGGTGACGAGGAGCGCGCGGCGGCGCGCGCGAAGATCGACGAGATCCTCGAGCTAGCCCAAGCGGAGGGCGCCGACTTCGCCGAGCTAGCTCGCGAGCACTCAGAGGATCCCGGCTCGGGCGCCAACGGCGGGGATCTCGGGTTCTTCCCCCGCCGGGGAGCCATGGTCGAGCCGTTCGCGGCGGCTGCCTTTGCGCTGCAAGAGGCGGGCGACCTGTCGCCCGTGGTGGAGTCGACGTTCGGCTTTCACATCATCCGTCTTACCGAACGCAGGATCCCCGAGCAGGGCCTCGCGGTCGTGCGAGGCGACATTGAGGCGACGCTCCGCACCGCCGCCCAGATCGAGAAGGCGCGCGTAGACGCCGAGGAGTTGTTCTTCGAGATCGACGCCGAGGGCGTTGAGGCCGCCGTCGCTCAGGAGCAGTTCGCGACGTACGCCGCGTCGCTGGCTTCCACTGGGTACGTATCCCGGTCGGACACGAGCATCTCTGCGATCGGCGTCCAACACGACCCGAAGGCACTCATCACCCAGTCGTTCGAGACGCGTCCGGGCGTGTGGAAGCGGCCGCTCGAGATTCAGGACCGGCGTGGCGCGAACGTGCTGGGCTACTACATCACCCGCGTGAACAGCACACGTCCGGCCGGCGTCGCGCCGTTCGATGACGTGAAGGACGATGTCGTTGCTATAGTGAAGAAGCAGCGATCACGCGACCTCGCAGTGTCGGCGGCCAAGGCGCTGTGGTCTCTGTACGACGGCTCCGAGGACATAGACTCGCTCGCGGCCAAGTACGAAGTCGCGGACGGCGACTCGACTCCGCCTCTTACGCCGCGCGACACGGGCGAATTCGCGACGCGCCCAGAAGGGTACGTTTCCGGCATGGGCTACTGCCTGCCAGCGATGGTCGCGGCGTTCCAGATGGACCAGGACGAGGTGCAAGGCGTCTTCGAGGGACGGCGCGCCGCGTATATCGTCCAGTTGACAGAACGCACCGACGCCGACCCGGCGGAAATGACGGACGCCGAGTCGACGAACCTGCGCGCGAGCGCCATGAACACCAAGGGCCAGAACTACTTCGGCGTGTGGTACGAGGACATCCGCGACCGCGCCGTCATTGAACGGAACGCCGAGGTCATCGGCGCGTTCTAGCGACCGCATCAGCACCCACCACGCGACAGGAGGCGCGGCGTATGCCGACAATCGCTCTCGAAGACGAATTCGGCGACATCATCGGCAAAGCGCGCGCGGGCATGGGCAAGTCGCTGTCGGCCGTCGCGGCCGAAGCAGGCATCGCCGAGGGGGAGCTGCGCGCGCTTGAGAGCTACGAGCGGGCGCCGTCCACCGAAGAGAACGCGGCTATCGCCAAGGCCGTAGGACTTGACGCCGACCGCCTGTACGCCATCGCCACCGAAGCCTGGGCGCCAGAAGATGAACCGGGCGTCGTCGACGCCGACGCCGATGTGATTCGGCTCCAGAACTTTGTAGGCGGCTACCCGGTGTTCTCGTACATCCTCGTGTGCCGCAAGACGAAATCGGCCGCGGTCATCGACACGGCAGCGGCGCCGGAGCAGGCGCTCGACGCCGTCAAGGAACACGGCCTGAACGCGCAGGCGATCCTCCTGACGCACGAGCACGCGGACCACGTCGAGGGCGTTGACGCGGTGCAGCAGGCCTTGAAGGTACCGGTCGTGCTGGGCGAGGACATGAGACTCCCACGCGGCGTGGGTGAGCACTTCCGACTAGGTGACGACGACACGTACCGCGTCGGTTCTCTCGATGTCCGCGTGCTAACGACGCCGGGTCACTCGAAGGGCTGCGTCACGTTCGCCACGGGCGGAATCGCGTTCATCGGCGACCTGATCTTCGCGGGCTCCATGGGGAAGCCGAACTACTCGTTCGAGGCGAGTCACGCTTCCGTCGAGAAGCTGTTCGCCCTGTCGGACGCCACCCGCCTCTACCCAGGGCACGGTCCGTCGACCACGATCGCCGAGGAGAAGGCGCACAACCCGTTCCTCGCGTAGCTGGTCGGGCGTAACAGGCAGCCCGTAACCGGCCCCTCGCAACCGGGCGGCCCGCTCATGCCCGACGCACGCTCCATGCTCGCGCAGACCCTCGCTGAGGCTCAGTCCAGCGTCGAGGCCGTCGATACGGCGGCGCTGTCTGACGCAGCCGCGACTGTAGCTGCGGCGCCCCGCTGTTTTGTGAGCGGACAGGGCCGATCCGGCCTGGTCGGCCAGATGTTCGCCATGCGGCTGGCACAGCTCGGCATGGATACGCACGTCGTGGGCGAGGCGACCTGCCCCGCCGTGGCAAGCGGCGATCTGCTCGTGGCTTGCTCTGGCTCCGGAGAGACGCAGACGACCTGTTACCAGGCCGAGACAGCGGCGGGTTACGGGGCAACCGTACTTGCGGTGACCGCCCGCGCCGCGTCACGCCTTGGCACGGTCGCCGACCACGTCGTCGCCATCCCAACGGCGCCCTCCGAGCAGCTCGGCAACTCGCGCTACGAACACGTACTCCTGCTGACGCTCGACACACTCGCGGGTCTCGTAGCCGTTCGCCTCGGGGTATCGGCGGAGGCCGTCTGGCGCCTGCACGCGAATCTTGAGTAGCCCTCCCTCCCTCCGGTAGACTCTGGCGCGACATGCCACTGCCACGCCTGCCGGTGAGGAGCGAGACGTGCCCACTACCGATTACCAGCCGCTAGACATCAGCGCCCTCTGCAACTCCGACGCGTCGGTTCTCGGCGCGGATCGGACGATCCCCGTCGGGGCCTGCGAGTACCATGGTCTCCCGTTCGTCCTGGGGGCCGACGCGAACCGGGCGGTCATCGCTGGCGGCGATGGGGCGTCGATGGACGAGGTGACCATCCCTGTCGGCGCGACCGCGCGCACGGTGATCATCGCCCACCGGCTGGTCGACTCCCAGGTGTACGAGGGCGACCCCATTGGACGCGTCTGCGCGGACTACACGTTCGTGCACGCGGACGGATCCGAGCTGGCGCTCCCGATGCGCGAGCGTTTGGAGATCGGCATCATTCCGTCCGGGTGGGGACAGCTCGCGCTGCTTGCCTACCCCGACACGAACGATGGCTTAGTGGCGCGGCACGAGGGCCAATGGGGAGGCGCCGGCCACCGACAGACCGAGGCGACGCAGGCGTGGCCGCGCGACTTCTACCTGTGGGTCTGGGTGAACCCTCACCCGGAACAGGAGCTTGCGGAGATACGCGTGACGCCCAAGGGCCCGACGTTCTACATCGGCGGCATCACGCTGGGACACGCCAACGAACATCCGTTCACCCGCATCGCGAAGAAGGACGTGAAGCTGGAACTCCTCCGCGAAGAGGACGCGTCCAAGCGGTTCGACCTGTCCGTGCGCGTGGATCGAGGGACGGCGACATACCCGTATCCGCTGCCGGCGGACGCCGACGAGTCGTTCCTCGCCGATCCCTTCATCGGATGGGGTGAGACGAAGAGCAACGCGAGCAGCCCAGCGTATGTGCAGGTGGCGGCTACGCCTTCCGCGACGGTCTCAGTGGACCAGGAGGGCGAGGAGATCGGCTCCGTCAACTGGGGCGAGCTCCAAGCAGAGAAGGAAGTGACGGACGGCGACCGCGTCAAGTTCATCATGGTCGACGAGGGGCGCAACTGGGTTCGCACACGCGTGGTGGACGACGCGACGGGCGAGACGCTGCCGTGCCGCATCCACTTCCGCTCCACCGACGGCATCCCGTATCAGCCGCACGGCCACCACAACCACGTGAACTCCGACATGGGCACGTGGCACATGGACATCGGCGGGGATGTGAAGCTGGGCCAGATCACCTACGCGTACATCAACGGGAAGTGCGAGGGTTGGTTGCCACGCGGCGAAGTCATCGCGGACATCGCGCGCGGCTACGAGTACGAGCCGATCCGCGAGAAGGTGACCATCGACCCCGGGCAGCAGGAGCTCGTGTTCCGCATGAAGCGCCTCCGCGACATGAACGCGGAGCGGTACTTCAGCGGCGACACGCACGTGCACTTCCTCTCGACGCAGGGCGCGCACACCGAGGCGGCGGGCGAGGGGGTCAACGTCATCAACCTGCTGCTGTCGCAGTGGGGGCACCTCTTCACCAACACCGAAGAGTTCGTGGGACGTCCCAACGTGTCACCCGACGGCGACACGATCGTGTACGCCACGCAGGAGAATCGGCAGCACATCCTCGGACACCTCACGCTTCTGGGTCTCAAGGAGCCGGTGAATCCGTGGTGCTCCGACGGGCCGGGCGAGGCGGAGCTCGGCGGGAACATGGAGACGACGCTGTCGCGGTGGGCGGACGCCTGCCACGAGCAGGGCGGGACGGTGATTATCCCTCACCTGCCGAACCCCAACTGCGAGCCCGCCGCGCTCATCACGACCGGCCGCGCGGACGCTGCCGAGTGGCTCGTCCACGACTCGTACATGCACAACGAGTACTACCGGTACCTGAACTGCGGGTACAAGCTGCCGCTCGTTGGAGGCACGGACAAGATGACCGCGGACGTGCCCCTGGGCATCTACCGCACGTACGTGCACATCCCGGACGACCAGCCGTTCAACTACGACACGTGGTGCAAGAACCTGGCGGGCGGCAACACCTTCCACAGCGGCGGCCCGCTGCTGTCGTTCAGCGTCGAGGGGCAACCCATCGGCAGCACGATCAACCTTCCCGGCAACGGTGGCGAGGTGCACGTCCAGGCGTCAGCGGTGAGCGTGCTGCCGTTCCACAGTCTCGAGATCATCGTGAACGGCGAGGTCGTGGCGCGCTCCGAGGAGTCTGGCGGCACGAAATCCATGGCGCTTGACGAGCGCATCCGCGTCGACAAGCACTCGTGGATCGCCACACGCTGCTCTGGGCCGGGCTACTTCGACAGCGTGCCGCACCACGACGGCTGGGGACGCGGGATCATGGCGCACACGTCGCCCGTGTACCTCGCGGTCGGTGGCGAGTGGTGGATGTTTGACGCGGAAGCGGCTAACTATCTCCTGACGCTGCTCAACGGAGGCGTGGACTACATCCGGCAGCGCAGCTTGCAGTGGGAGCCCGAGACGGTGACGCACCACCACGGGCTGGACGACCACCTCGCGTACCTGGAGGAGCCGTTCCATCAGGCGATGGACGCCATCCACAAGCGCATGCACGCGCTGGGGATCAAGCACTAGAGTGTCAACCTGTCGGTCGGCGCCGAGACCGACCGACAGGAGGAATCCCGTGTCACGACGTGGACTTGACGCCCCGCGCGGCGGCCCATGATGGGCAGCGATATCGCCTCGGGGCGCGCCACGCGGCGAGTCTCCGCCAAAGCGGTGGTACTCGGCGCGCTGTTCATACCGATCAACGCGTACTGGATCATCACGACCGAGATCGTGTGGTATTCCGGCCACCCGACCGTCGTGTCCCTGTTCTTCAACACCGTCTTCCTGCTGTTCGTCCTCTCCCTCGGCAACCTCGGCGTGCGCCGCCTGTGGCCGCGCGCGGCGTTGCGGGACGACGAAATCCTCGTCGTCTACTCGATGGCGGGCATCGCTTCGGCCATCGGCAGCACGGACATGGTGCAGATACTCATCCCCGCCGTGGGGCACGGGTTCTGGTTCGACACCCCAGAAAACGACTGGGCGGGGCTGTTCCAGCACCTGCTGCCCTCGTGGCTGACCATCAGCGACGAAGCGGCGTTGCGCGGGTACTACGAGGGCGACTCAAGCCTCTACCGCCCCAACGTCCTGAGAGCCTGGGCGGCGCCGACGGCGTGGTGGTCCCTCTTCATCGTCGTGCTCGTCTTCGTGATGCTCTGCTTCAACTCCATCGTGCGCCGTCAGTGGGCCGAGCAGGAGAAGCTGGAGTATCCGATCATCCACCTGCCCGTGGAGCTCGCTAGCGACACCAGCAAGTTCTTCGGTCGGCGGTTGGTGTGGGCGGGGATACTGATTGGCTTTGGCCTCGAAGCCTACAACGGATCGAAGACGCTGCTGCCAGCGCTCCCGCTCATCCCGTACGCCCGTCGGAACATCGGATCCCTGCTGTTCACGCAGAGGCCGTGGTCCGTCCTCGGCGGCATCAACGTGGCGTTCTACCCGTACATTATCGGCCTGGGCTTCTTCATACCACTCGACCTTTCGTTCTCGTGTTGGTTCTTCTTCTGGTCATGGCAGCTACAGAGGGTGCTTGCCGATGCTCTGGGTCTGCGTTCGCTTCGTGGGTTCCCGTACGTCTCCGAGCAAACCGCCGGAGGATATGTGGCGTTGGGATTGCTCGCTCTGTGGGGAACGCGGCGCCACCTGCAACGCGTGGGCAAGCATCTGTGGAGCGGCGAGGTGTTCCCCGACGAGGCGCGCGAGCCGTTGAGTTACCGTGTCGCCGTGGGTGGCCTTGTCGGCGGATCGACCTTGATCGCGGCGTTCTGCCTGCGCGCGGGCATGTCTCTGTGGGCCGTGGCCGTGTTCTTCTCTCTCTACATGCTGATTTCGGTGGCGGTGACGCGCATGAGGGCGGAACTGGGCACGCCTGTGCACGATCTCCATTACGCCGGGCCGGAGCAGATGATGACGATCGCCCGAGGCGCGCGCGCGATCGGGTCGCGGAACCTGACGATGATGTCGCTGTTCTGGTTCCTGACGCGGGCGTACCGCAGCCATCCGATGCCTCACCAGCTGGAGGGCTTCAAGATGGCTGAGCGGGTGCGTTTGGACAATCGCCGGCTGGTGTGGGCGATGACCATCGCGGTGGTCCTGGGCGGCGTCACATGCTTCTGGGCGTTCCTCGATGTCTGTTACCGGTACGGCGCGACAAATAGAATCGTCGGCGCCACCTTCATCTTCGGGAACGAGACATTCTCACGGCTGCAGGGGTGGCTGACGGCGCCACAGGCCCCGGACACGCCCAGAACCGTCTTCCACTACGTGGGAGCGGGCGTGACGCTCCTGTTCGCCGGCATGCGCTCCCGCTTCGTCTGGTGGCCTTTGCATCCCGCAGGCTACGCGGTGTCCAGCAGCTGGGGCATGCACGTCTTCTGGTCGTGCATCTTCGCGAGTTGGCTCATCAAATGGACGACGCTTCGGTTCTACGGCTTGCGGGCGCACGCGCAGGTAGGGCGGCTGATGATGGGCCTGATACTGGGCGAGGGATCGGCGAGGAGCGCTTGGGGGTTAGCCAGCGTCTTCACCGGCATGCCCTTGGGCACAGGTCACTGGTAGGGGGTCGCGCTTCATCCCTGACCGCGCTTCTTCTTCTTTCGGCGCTTCTTGCCCTTCTGCTTCGGGGGCTCCGGCTTGGGTGGCGGCTTCTTCGCCGCGGCCTTCTCGGCTCGCTCCCTGTCGGCGTCTTCCTTCTTCTTGAGCTCCCACTCCTCGTAGGAGTACCGCCAGAAGCGCACGCCTTCGTCCTCGAAGAGCAGCAGCTTCGTCGACAGCTTGGCGAGCAGGAAGCGATCGTGCGAGATCAGGATGATTGTCGCTGGGTGCGACAGCAGCGCGTCCTCGAGCGCCTCGCGCGACGGAATGTCCAGGTGGTTCGTCGGCTCGTCCAGCAGGAGCAGGTTAGGCTTGTCCAACAGCAGCTTTGCGAGCGCGAGGCGCGTCTTCTCGCCGCCGCTTAGCACGGTGACAGGCTTGTCAACGTCATCGCCCTGGAACAGGAACGGCGCGAGGTACGCGCGCACGTCCCGCAAGGGCGTCGCCCCGGGCATCGCGGACCAGATCTCGTTGAGGACGGTCTTGTCCTCGCTCAGGTCGCGGTGTTCCTGGTCGAGGTAGCCTACCTTGAGCGCCGCGCCATGGCGCACGTCTCCTACCGTCGGCGTCTCCTGGTCCATCAGGATGCGGAAGAGGGTCGTCTTACCCGACCCGTTGGGACCCATCACGCCCACGGTGTCGCCACGCTGCACGTCGAAGCTCAGATCCTCGAACAGGACCTGGTCGTCGTATTCCTTGCCCAGGCCCGTGGCGATAATCACGTTCTCGCCGCTCCGGCCGTCGACTTCGGTCTGGAGCTTCATGCGCCGCCGCTCAGCGGCGGGGCGCTCAACCATGTCCATGCGCGCGAGCTTCTTCCGCCGCCCCTGGGCCTCCTTGGTGCGTTGCCCAGCCATGTGGCGCCGGATGAAGTCCTCCTCGCTGGCGATGTGCTTCTGCTGCCGTTCGTACTCCCGCTCCTGCGTCAGTGAATCGACCGCGCGCTGGTGCAGGTACGTCGAGTAGTTGCCCTTGTAGTCGTGCAGTTTGCCGCCACGGACCTCCGTGGTCCGCGTTGTCGTGCGGTCCAGGAAGTACCTGTCGTGGGACGCCACGACGTACGCCCCGGAGTAGTCGAGGCGCAGGAACGACTCCAACCACTCAATGGCGGCAATATCGAGGTGGTTCGTCGGCTCGTCCATCAGCAGGACATCGGGCTCCTGCAACAGGAGACGCGCCAGGGCGGCGCGGTTCTTCTCGCCGCCGCTCAACACCGTCAGCGGCTTCCCAAAGTCCGCGTCCCCGAAGCCCAGGCCGCGGAGGATGGAGTTGATTCGGTGTTCGTAGGAGTAGCCGCCCAGGTGTTCGTGGCGACCCTCTAGCGTCGCGTACCGCTCCAGCAGCTCTTCAAGCGCGGCGTCCGACCCCGCGACCGCCATCTTCTCGGTCACGTCTTCCATCTGACGCTCGAGGCGGTGATGCTCCTCGAACACGGCGACCATCGCTTCTCGGACCGTGTCGGCATCCCCGACGTCGGGAACCTGCCGCAAGTACCCGACCCGCGCGCCCCGCGACGTGTAGACGGCCCCAAGCGTGGGCTTCTGCGCGCCCGCCATGATCTCGAGGAGCGTCGTCTTTCCGGCGCCGTTAGCGCCAATGAGCGCGACCCTGTCGCCCTGGGCGATCTGCCACGATACGTCGTCGAGTATCAGTGGCGGGTCATGGGTCTTCGTCACGCTCTCGACGCGCAGCAACGACATAACGGTCGGCTCCCTATCGTATCCGCCAGCCTGGAGGCACACCGATTGTATCACGGCCACCCGTCGCCTTTGGCGATTCTCACACCCCAGGCGTACAATGGCGCGACCACTTGGGACAGGACAGCTTGGCAGACATCGATCCCCATTACGCCGTCGAGTTCCGGGGCCTCACGAAGCAGTACGACGGAGCCAACGACGGCCCGCCGGTGCTGGCCGACGTGGACCTTGCCGTGCCTGGCGGGCAGTTCCTCGCGCTCGTTGGGGCGTCCGGGTCGGGCAAGTCGACGCTGCTCAACCTGGCGGCGGGGATCGACCAACCGACGCACGGCGAAGCTCTACTCGACGGCCACTCCCTGGGCCGCATGACGGAGCGCGAACGCACGCTCGCGCGGCGCGAGAAGGTTGGCTTCGTCTTCCAGTTTTTCAACCTGGTCCCCGGCCTCACCGTAGAACAGAATCTGCTACTGCCGCTGGAACTCACGCGGGTTCCACGCCACGAAGCGCGGGGCCGAGTCGCGGACGTACTGGACGGCCTTGGTCTGGCTGGCAAGGCTGGGAGGAAACCCGACACGCTCTCCGGGGGCGAGCAGCAGCGCGTGGCCGTCGCCCGCGCTGTGATCCACCGGCCCGCCGTCGTGCTCGCCGACGAGCCAACGGGGAACCTTGACACGGCCGCTGGCGCCGACGTCCTGGCGCTCCTCCAGCACATGACGAAGGAGCTCGGCGCCGCCGTGCTGATGGCAACTCACTCCCGGGACGCCGCAGGGCGCGCCGACCGCATACTCGCCGTAAGTGGCGGGTCCGTAGCCAGCGTATGCGACTGAGCCGATTGGTACTGCGCAGCCTCGTGTCGGGGACGGGCGCCCAACGGCTCCTCACGCCTCTTTGTGCGCTGGGTGTGGCGCTCGGCGTCGGGGTGGTCGTGGGAGTGGACGTCGCAAACGAGAGCGCGCGGCGGGCCATACGTCTGTCCGCGTCCGCGATCTCTGGGCCGGCTAAGCAACACGTCGTGTCGGCGAGCGGCCGCATCCCCGAGACGGTCTACACGAAGCTGCGCGTGCTGCACGGCATCCGCAACATCGCTCCCGTGGTCGACGGCGTCGTCACGGCGCCGCGCCTGAACGGCGCCCGCCTGCGGCTCGTTGGCATCGACCCGTTCGCGGGTGTACCGAAGACCGGCGGAAGGGCGTTCGCCGGCATTCCAAACCTCTTGCGGCCCGGCTCGGCCGCACTGTCTGCGCGGCTTGCCGAGCGCCTTGGTGTGGGCGAAGGAGACTCGTTCACCGTGAGGACGGAGGCCGGAGCCGTTGGGCTCATCGCGACGACCGTCTACACCCCAGAGTCTTCCGCCGCGGTGGACGCGACAGCGGACGTCGTGCTCGTAGACGTCTCGACAGCGCAGGAGGCATTGGGCCTGGTTGGGTCGCTGACGCGGTTGGACGTCATGCCCTCACCGGCAAGCGATGGCTCGGGCCTCGCCGCAATGCTGCCGCCGGGAACGACGGTTGTCCCAGCATCGCGTCGCGCGGACACGATGGAAGCCATGACGCGCGCGTTCCGCGTGAACCTGACGGCGATGAGCCTGCTGGCGCTGGTTTTCGGCATCTATCTTGTCTACAGCGCCGTCTCGTTCTCCGTCGTGAGGAGGCGGCCCCTCATCGCCACGCTGCGCGCGCTTGGGGTGACCCCCGTCGAGGTACGCGCGGCGCTGGGGCTTGAGGCCTTGGCGATCGGCGTGGTTGGGAGCGCGCTGGGGCTCGCGTTGGGGCGTGCCGTCGGTGGCGGGCTCGTCCACCTGGTGACGCGTACGATCTCGGATCTGTACTTCGCCGCCGAGGTGAGCGACGTGTCTCTACACGCCTCGACGGTCGCCAAGGGCGGCCTTCTGGGGATCGGCGGCGCGCTACTCGCGGCCGCGCCGGCCACGCGCAACGCGACGCGCACCCCGCCATCCGAGGCGATGCGCAGATCGCCTCAGGAAACGCACACGCGTCTCCGCGCTACCTGGGCGGCGTGCCGCGGCGTGACACTAGCGGCGATGGGCGTGGGTCTCCTCGCCGCTCCCGGTGAGATGTTGGCCCTAGGGTTCGTGGCGCTGTTCATGCTCCTCGTCGGCTCGTCCATGGTCGTACCGTTGGGAGCGTGGCTCGCGGCGGACGCGATGCTCCCCGTAGCCGGACGGCTGGGCGGCACGGTGGGGCGGCTTGCGGTCGCTGGCGTGTCAGGATCTCTGAGCCGCACGGGCGTTGCGCTCGCGGCGCTGATGGCGGCTGTCGCCGTGACGGTTGCGGTGGATGCCATGATCGGCAGCATGCGCGGCACGGTGATGTCGTGGCTCGACGCGACGCTACAGGCGGACGTCTACGTATCGGCTGGCGACGGTTCGTCGATCCCGCCGGCATTCATTGACCGGCTGCGCGCCGACTCCGACGTGGAGTACGTCAGCACGTACCTGCGCCGGGAAGCCACCACGCCAACGCGGTCAGTGGCGCTGGCGGCAGTGCGCATCGACGAGCATGGTCGAGCAGCGTACCGCTTCGCCGGTCGCGCGAGAGGCGACATCTGGACGCGCTTCGAAGCCGGCGACGGCGTCCTCGTGTCGGAGCCCCTCGCGTACCGCCTCGGCCTCGCGCCCGGGGCCGCCATGCGGCTGCTCACCGATTCCGGCGAGCGCGGATTCGAGGTGCTCGGCGTCTACTGCGACTACGGATCCACGGACGGCGAGGTCACCATGTCACGCGGCACGCACGACGCGCTGTGGAGCGAAGACAGGACGACCGCGCTCGGCGTATACGTACGTGCCGGCGCGTCCGCTGGCGAGCTAGCGGAGACCGCCCGCGACGTCGCGGCCGCCTCCGGCGCCCACGTCCGCGTGAGGACGAACCGAGCTCTTCGCGACGCCTCCGTGGAGGTGTTCGAACGGACATTCGCCATCACGAGCGTGCTGCGCGCGCTGACGGGTCTCGTGGCGTTCGTTGGCGTGTTCGCGGCCCTCATGGCGCAACAGATCGAGAAGCAGCGGGAGTATGCCGTGCTCCGCGCCGTCGGCGTTACCCCGGGGCAAGTGGTCGGGATCGTGGGCGTTCAGACCGCCTTCATGGGGCTGATCGCGGGAATGCTGGCGCTACCCGTTGGGTCAGCTCTCGCCGCCGTGATGGTGCACGTCATCAACCGCCGGTCGTTCGGATGGAGCATAGACCTGGCGTTCGAGCCTTCCGCGTTTGCGCGTGGGCTAGCAATCGCCGTCCTCGCGGCCGTCGCCGCTGGGGTGTACCCCGCAACGCGCCTGGCCCGCGCCGCTCCCGCGGCCGCGCTGCGAGAGGAGTGAGGTTGGGGAAGCGCACGCGCGCGCTGCTTGCGGTTCTGACGGTGACCGCGGTGGCCAACGCCCTGTGGGCCGGCTGCGGCCGCCCGGACACCGCAGGGCCGGCGCCACGAACGCAGTCCATCCACGCCATGCTCGTGTCCGACGGAGCCGAGGGGTTCACGCCGGTGACGAGCCCCGCGAGGCTGGCGTTCCCACGAGACCATGGCCCTCACGACGCCTTCCGCATCGAATGGTGGTACTTCACGGGCTCGTTGAGCGCGGACAGTGGTCGCGAGTTCGGTTACCAGTTGACGTTCTTCCGGCGCGCGTTGACAGCCTCAGCCGACCCGCACGCCTCCGCGTGGGCCACCAGCCAGATGTACATGGCGCACTTCGCGCTCACCGACATCCACGGCGCCGCCCACGAGGCCTATGAACGGGTTTCCCGCGGAGCCGCTGGGCTGGCGGGAGCCGAGGCCGCGCCCTTCCGCGTGTGGGTAGACGACTGGCGCGCGCGGTCGACTGGGCCGGGCCTGTTCCCGATACGCGTTGTGGCCCGGGACGGAGACGACGCCATTGAGCTGCTGTTGACGGCAGCCAAACCCATTGTTCTCCACGGGGACGGCGGTCTCAGCCAGAAGACGCGCGACGGGCGCGCGGCCTCGTACTACTACTCGTTCACACGGGTGAACACCGAGGGCGAGATAGTCGTTGGGGGAACGCGCCACGAGGTGACGGGCGCCAGCTGGATCGACCGGGAGTGGAGCACATCGGTGCTGGACGAGAACCACACGGGCTGGGACTGGTTCTCCCTACAGTTCGACGACGGCACGGAGCTGATGTGCTTCCGCATGCGCCACACCGACGGGCTAGGCGCTTCTCACATCGCAGGGACGTTCGTGGACGACGCCGGCCGCGCGCGTTCGCTGGCGGGGCACGACATCGCGATCAAGGAGATCGACAGTTGGACGAGTGTGACGAGCGGCGCCACGTACCCCTCCAACTGGCGCATCAGGGTAACGTCGGAGGGTATCGATGCGACGGTTGTCGCGTCCGTGGACGACCAGGAGATGCTGCTGTCGTTCAGGTATTGGGAGGGCGCCGTACGTGCCGTCGGATCGAGACGAGGGGCGCGGACCACGGGACGCGGGTACGTCGAAATGACGGGCTACGGCGACAGCGGCGCGGCAGGTAAGCCTTGACAACTTCGGGCGCCACGCCCACAATCGGCCTCCCTTCTTGGACAGACTGTCCCGGCGCGGAGCATGCCATGGAATTCAGCGGAGCCGGCGCGTGTGCGGGCGGCCGCTCGGTCCCTCCCCGGGGCCTTGACTCACACACGGCGTCGGTGGACCGGGCCCCCCATCGTCCCGGCTATGCCCACGATAGTGACATGCGCGGAGCGTGCACCTGATGGTGTCGTCGCGTCCCACACGCGCCCCCGCGAGCCCCACGCGTCGCGTCGAGGACACGACGGTGCTGCGGCCGATCGACGAGCGGATGTTCCCGCCGCCAGAGCCGAAACTCCCGATGATCGACGTGTCGGGCGTCACGGTAAGATACGGACGGAACGACCCCGTCCTGGAGCGCGCCGACTTCCGCGTGCACTCGGGAGATTTCACCTTCATCCTCGGGGCGAGTGGGTCGGGCAAGACGACGCTCCTGCGACTGCTGTTCCGAGCCGTCGCCCCTTCCGAGGGTTCGGTACTCGTGGGTGGGCAAAACCTGCGGAGACTGCGAGGCAGCAGCCTGGCGCAATTCCGCCGCCAGGTAGGGTTCGTGTTCCAGGATTTCAAACTGCTGCCCCGCAGGACGGTGGCGGAGAACATCGGGCTGGCGCTCCGCGTGACGGGGGCGTCCCGCCGGCAGATCCGCGAGCGTGTCGACGGCATCCTGCCCCGCGTGGGGCTTGAGCACCGCAAACACGCGTATCCAGCGGAGATCTCCGGGGGCGAGCAACAGCGCGTTGCCATCGCGCGCGCGATGGTGGGCAACCCCATGATCCTGCTCGCGGACGAGCCCACCGGCAACCTGGATCCGCACCTGTCGGTGGCGATCCTCGACATGTTCGAGGGCTTCCACCTGCGCGGCACGACTGTGGTCATTGCCACGCACGACACCGCCACGGCCGTGGAACGCAGCAAGCGCGTGCTCCGAATCGAGGACAGGAAGGTCCGCGAAGGCGTCCGATGAGGTACATCCTGAGCGAAGCCATACTGAACGTGCGTCACGGGGGCATCGTAAGCGTTCTGGCCATGTTTATCGTGGCGCTCACGACCATCCTGTTCGGCGTGCTGTACCTCGTCCGGGCGGCGGTGCACTTCGAGCTTGCCAAGATGGAGGACCGACCTGTCGTCGTGGTGTTCCCGGAAGACGCGCTCACGGACGATGAGGTGCGCGAGCTGGCGACGGACATCGAGGCGCGCGCGACCGTGGTGTCGACGCGCATCGTGTCCAAGGCGGAGGCGCTCTCGCGGAGCCAGGACTTGTTCGGCGAGCATTCCGCGGTGCTGCTAGAGGGTTTCGGGCAAGACAACCCCCTACCGCGGTCCATCGAGATCCACGCGTCTGACGAGGGCCGCTCCAACGGCGCCCTCGACACCCTCGCGGACAGCCTGCGCTCCGTCGACGGCGTCGAGGGAGTCACGTTCGAGGCGGACAGCATTCGCGCCATCGGGCGGATCAAGAACACCGTCGTGCTTCTCGGCGCGCTTGTCATCGTTATATCGGTGGTCGTCATCTCGTTCTCGATCATGCTTACGATCTACGCGCGCCGCGACGAACTGAACATCTTACGCCTCGTGGGCGCGACGTACGCGTTCATCCGCGCGCCGCTCCTGCTCCAGGGCTGCATTGAGGGCCTTGTGGGCAGCGCCGTCGGGATGTCGCTCCTCTACGTTCTGTTCCGCAACCTGGGCAGCATGGCTGGCGTGCAGGAGTTCCTCGGCCCGGTCGCCGCCGGGTCCATCCTGGGCGGGGCGACACTCATTGGCATGGTCGGCGGGATGATCCCGATGCGCCGACGCCTCCGAGCGGTTACATAGCCCTCGCGGAGCGGCGGCCGCGACTGGCGGACACGCGCCCCGGCCGTGCCGACCTGCCAACTCACGCCACCCGGGTCAGGAACCCACCGATCGCGTGTCTGGCGACATGGAGCCCACAATGCTCTGGGACGACACGCTACGAGCGGAGATGCAGGCGCAAGACCGCGCTGGGCTGCTACGCCGGCTGCTACCGTTGGGGTCTTCGCCAGGCTCGCGCGTCACCCTGGACGGCGCGCAGGTTCTGATGTTTGGCTCGAACAACTACCTCGGACTCGCGGGAGACCCCCGGGCTCGGGCCGCGGCGGCCGAGGCCACGGCGGAGTTCGGCGTTGGCTCGAGCGGCTCCCGGCTGCTGTCGGGGAACCACGTCGTCGCCGAGGCGCTGGAGGCGGAAATCGCGGCATTCAAGGAATCGCCATCGGCCATCGTCTTCGCGAGCGGATACGCCGCGAACATCGGGGCGATACCGGCTCTGGTCGGGCGCGGCGACCTGATCGTCTCCGATAGACTGAACCACGCGTCCATCATCGACGGGTGTCGGCTTTCCCGGGCGGAGACCCGCGTCTACGCCCATGGTGATGCCGAGGCGGCTGAGGGAATCCTGCGCGGTGAGCGCCAGGCGTACCGCCGCGCGCTTATCGTCACCGATGGCGTGTTCAGCGTCGATGGCGACATCGCTCCGCTGCCTGGCCTGTGCGACATCGCCGAGCAGTACGACGCCGGGCTGTATATCGACGATGCCCACGGCGTGGGCGTGCTCGGCGAGGCCGGCCAGGGGGCCGTGTCGCACTTCGGGCTCACGGGTCGCGCGCCCATCATCGAGATGGGGACGCTGAGCAAGGCGCTTGGTTCACTGGGCGGCTACGTCGCGGGCTCGCAGGCCGTCGTCGACACGCTACGGCAGCGCGCGCGCTCCTTCGTGTTCTCGCATGGTCTGACACCAGGGGACATGAATGCCGCGCGCGCGTGCCTGGGCGCCCTGGCCGACGACCCGACAGTCGTGCGAAGGCTGCGCCATGTCGGCGCGAGGTTGCGGACCGGACTCGCCGCGCAGGGCTGCGTCGTGGGTTCCGGGCTCACGCCGATCATACCGGTCGCCGTCGGCGACGCAGCGACAGCCGCTCGACTCGCCGCAGCGTGCCTCGCGCGGGGCCTCTACGCTCCCGCCATCCGACCGCCGACGGTGCCCGAAGGCACGAGCCGACTGCGGCTGTCGGCCATGGCCACACACACGGACAGCGACGTCGACGAGGCGGTCGACATCGTCTCGTCGTGCGTAAGGGAGGCCGGGCTACTGTGAGCGGCGTCTTCATCACCGGCACCGACACCGAAGTCGGGAAGACCGTCGTAGCGGCGGGGTTAACGCTCGCCCTGCGCGCGAGGGGCGTGGATGTGGGCGTCATGAAGCCGTTTGCCACGGGCGCGAGCATGCGCGGCGGCGCGCTGGTGGCGGCAGACACCGCCTACCTGAGGGCGGCGGCGGCCTGCGACGACGAACCCTCCGTCGTCACGCCGTGCCTCCTGCGAGAGCCGTTGGCTCCCGCCGTGGCAGCGTCGCGCGCGGGGGTGGACGTGGATCTGGCGGAGGTCGCCGCGGCGTATTCGACGCTCCGCGCGCGGCATGGATTCGTCGTCGTCGAGGGGGTCGGTGGCGTCGCTGTTCCCGTGAAGGGCCGAGTGCTAGTGGCGGACCTGCACGCGACCTTCGACCTGCCCATGTGGGTGGTCTCGCGCCCAGGCCTGGGCACGGTCAACCACACGCTACTGACCGTGGAGTACGCTCGCGCGCGAGGCTGGGACGTCGACGGCATCATCATCAACGGGTACGACGCGGAATCCGCCACCGTCGCCGAGCAGACGAACCCCGCCGTCATCGCGGACCTGTGTGGCGTGCCAGTGGTCGGGATGCTGCCGCAGCTCAGCGCGGTCAGCGTCGAAACCGGAGCCATGGACCGGCTCGGCGAGGCGTTCGCAGACTGTCTCGTCGACGGCGCGCTCGCCAGGTTGGTCGCCCGCGCGGGGTCGACCGACTAGTACCGGCGATTGGGCCGCTTGGCCCGGCGCACAGTACCTTCGGCTTGGGTCCGCTGCGGGATCTCTTCCTCGGCCTCGGGAGCCTCTTCGGGGGCGCCGGGCTCGCCAGCGACATCCTCGAACTCGCCCAGGACGACGATCGGGTAAGGCCCGTCGAAGCCGGCGATGCGGCCGCGAATCTTGACATCGCCCCCGTCGTGCGGCGCCAACCGGAGCCTGTCGTACTGCTCGTTCTCGTGGAACACCATGCGTTCACCCGAGCCCTGGGCGTAGAGGTGGTGCCAGAGGCCGGACGTGACCATTCCTCTCGCCGCTGTCCACTCGGGGATCCATCCGAAGCTCCGACGCGTATAGCCATAGTGCGCGCGAAGGTCGCCGGTCGCGGTAAGGTCCGTCTTCCACAGGATGCGACCGTCGTTGACGCCACGCGCGTCCTTGATACGCCGCGTGACATCGTACAGGTCGAGGCGCGCGCCACGTGGCTGGATGGTGACGACGGTGACCCACGGATGCTCCGTGCCGTCCGGCTTTATCATCTGCCGGAATGTGATGGAGTCGGCGTCTGCGTAGGGCGACAGCACTCGGCGGATCTGCTTCCTGCTCGCGCCCGTGATTCCCCCGTAGAGGTACAGGTCAAGCTTATCCACCGCAGCGGTCGCGGACGCGGCCAGGCCGGTCAGCAACGCGGCGATGGTCAGTACTCGGCAGTGGGTGAGGGAGTTCCGTAGCTTGCCCATATCACAGCGCCTCTCCGTTGCTCGGACCCACCCAGGAGCGGGTCGTGGCGTCCGCCGAGCCCCGTGGGCGTGCAACACAACGGCTTTCGGCGGGTATCCGTGGTGTCAGTATACCGGCCTGGCCATGGCTCGCGCCAGGAACACCCGGCCGAGCGGGCTCGAGGCGCCGTCGCGCGGGCGCGCCGGCCGGGGTGCGCGCCAGCCAGCTAGCGTTAGTTCTCGTCGTAGAGCATGCCCAGGGCCGCCGCGTCGACACTGTCGTCCAGACGCGTGTCGTCATCGTAGCGGACGCCGGTCATCAGGGAACCCGCGAGATCGGCGCGCCGCATATCGGCGCCGCGTAGGTCCGCGCCGCGCAAGTCGGCGTCGCTGAACACCGCGCGTCGGCAGTTGGCTCCCAGCAAGGAGGCGTTCGCGAGGTCGGCGCCCTCCGCCCTGACGGCGTACAGGAACGCCTGACGCAGCTCCGCGCCGCGCAGGATGGCTTGCGTAAGCGTGGCGCCCGACATGTCCGCCTGCGACCCGTCAGCGTCGGTGAGATCAGCAGAGAGGAGGACCGCGGCCTGCATCTTGGCTCCGTGGAGCGTGGCGCCGACGAGGGACGCCCGCGTGAGATCCGCGTCGCGCAGTGAAGCAAATCGCAGGTCGGCCGCGTCCAGGTCGGCGTCGCGGAGGTCTGCTCCCCGGAGGAACGCCCACCCGAGCCCCGCGCCTCGTAGGTCGGCCTGCCGGAGCGACGCCTCCTCCAGGCGTGCTTCCTTGAGGTCGGCCCCTGGGCCGATCGAATACCCGTTCACTTCAGTGGGCATGGCGTCGGCGCCCTTCTCATCGTTGCCGGCCTACTCGCTCCGCATACGGTGCGAGCGCGACCTGCCCCGAGCCATCGTAGCAACGAGGACCACGCCACCGAACAGTAGCGCGCCGAACCGTATGTGTCGCGCCGAGGACGGCTCGGGCTGCAGGACGACATCGACGTAGGTCGTCGCGTTCTCCACGAGCACCACACTCGCGTCGGTGCGCTTCAGGTAGCCGGACTTCGCGACTTCGAGGCTGTAGAGGCCCTCGGGCAGGCCGCCCACGAGACGCGCGCCGTCCTCGCCCGTGCGTACCTGGCCCTTGACCGACGTGTCGCCCTCGAGCGCATAGCTGACCCGAGCGTTCGCCAGGGCGACGGGCGGATCGCCAGCGGCCAGCACGCTCACCTCGAAACCGGTCGGCGTCGTGTCCTGACGGCCGTGCGCTACCACGGCGCCCACCGTCAGGGCCACCAACACCGTGACAGTCGCCGCACGCGCCGCGAGGGCCACGCCGCTATTCGACTGGGCTGTAAGGGACGCCATCAATCTGCACACCGTTCGCAGCACGACCGAGGACCACGGCGACGCCTGCGCTCTGGGCGCCCTCGTCTCGTTGATCCCACTCGCGCGTGGTCGCGTTGTAGACTACCCGTAGGCGTCGCCGGAACGTGACGTTAGCGTGGAACACCGACGGGTCCGCGACGTCAGCCCTGAGCCCGTAGCTGCCGACATCCACGAGCCACTCCCTGTCGCCCTCGCCCTGGCGATTGCGGCGCTCGACGGTACCGCCGGCGCGGAACCCCCAAATGGACCCCTCTCCGTCGGTGACAAGGCCCAACCCCGTCAGGTAGGGGGCAAACGAATCGACCGCCTGCTGCTCCGCGAGCTGGAAGCGCAACTCGCCGACGAAGAACGGCTCCAGATCCTCACCAGCCGCTTCGCTCATCAGAGCGACAAGCTGCGCGTCGGACACTCGTCTGTGGCCACGCATCAGGTCGAAGAGGCGCCTGTAGAACGCGTCGCCGTAGGTATCGCGCAGCCTGGAGAGGATGTAGTAGGAGTGATTGTAGGCGTTCGTGCGCACATCAAGAGGCAGACCCGCGCCGGTCCTGCGGTGACCGCTCCAGAGCTGGAGCAGGTTCCGACCGTCGGCGTCGAAGCCGATCGGGCGCGAGTAGGGCTTGTCGCGCGCGTCGACGAGTTCGTTCTCGACCATCTGTGCGAAACCCTCGGCGAACCACGCAGGCGCGGATGTGCCGACGCACAGCATGTCCAGCGCGTGGGTAAGCTCGTGCGTGAGGACCGCGGAGTCGCTGATGGTGTTGACGGAGAGGTGCACGACCGTTCTGCCGCCGTAGTCGGAGTCGCTGGGGTCAACGTAGCCGGCTGGGCGAGCGCCGTAAATGGCCTTCAGTTCGGCATCGACGACGACAAGCGCCTGGGTCTCCAGCGTGAAGCCGAACACCTCCTCGAGGAATTCGTACAGCGCCTCGATCTGTAGGAGCTTGCCCAGGCCGAAGCTGGTGCGCTCCTCGGGAGTGTCGAACCGCTCGTCCTCGTGCACGCCCTCGGAATACATCAGAATGAAATGAGGAGTCGTGTACGACTTGCCGTCTGGCGCCACCTCGGGCCTGACCTTGGGCACCGTGTGCATGGTCCGCCGTTCGGCCTTCTGAGGGGCTGGCTCCTCCAACGGGGCGAGGCACCCCGCCAGCGGCAGGACGCAGAGGGCGGCCGCGACCGCGACCCGTGCGTATGAGCGCATCTGCGGCGGCATCGTCACGTTGTCACGCTACGGGGCGATGGAGCTGGCGACCTCGTAGCCGCCAACCATGAACAGCGCGAGCGCCACGAGCAGAGCAGCCTTCTCGCGGGGCGACCGCCCACCGTGCTGCTGTAGCGACGGCAGATCACGGGCGGGGTTCACGAGTTGTCCCAACTGGCCGACGCCCGTCGCGGCGGCGGCGGCTTCGCTGAGATCGGAGTCGTCTGCGTCGGTCGACAGCAGCGCGGACACGGTCTGTGCTGTCACCGCGACCGGGCCTGCATCAGAGTGGCCTGCGATCCCCACGACAGCGCCCGCGGCATCGAGAACCGGCGCGCCCGCGTTCCAGGCGTCGACGGGAGCGTCCAGCGAGTAGAACCGGTTGCCAGCGTCGTCGTATAGCGTGTCCTGTACCGCGCCGACGCCAAATGCGGTGGCGATTCCATCTACGCTGCCGCCTAGCACAACGGCCGAGCCGACCCTTGCGCTCGCAGCCGCCAAACGCGCCGCCTCAACGCCAGACGCCTCGGTACGCAACGCCACGAGGTTCGTGGCGCCGTCGTAGGCGACGACCCCGATGACAGCGACATAGGCCCCGGTCGCGGTCTTCACGGAAGCCGACGTGGCCCCGGCGAGCATGTGCAACTGCGTGACGAACACGTCGTCGTCGGTTGCGAAGAATCCTGGCCCGGAGTCTACCGGATACCTCTCCGCATCGAACGTGACGACCATGCCAACGGCTGGGGCGACGGCGTCGTACACGGTCACGGGGTCGACCGCGCTCGCGCCAGCTAACCGGGCGGAGCCCAACACAAGGCAAACCAGGGCTACCAAGGCAACACGTGATGGCATGGCGTTCCTCTCTCAATCCGTAGGGGCATGCGGATACTATCACGAGCCTCGCGTTGCGACTAGTGGCCCGCATGCAGGCGCGACAGCGCTGGTGGCCGCTCGCGGCAATGTCTTAGACACGCGCGCGTCACATGCAGCAGCGGGTGTGGCCGAGGGGCGGACGCCGCAGTGGTAGCTGCCTTACACAAGGTGCGATAGCGGCGGAGCCACGCGCACGCGACGGCCGTCCACCACCGCGCGACCTTCCGCGACGGCGCGAATCGCCGCTGGGAAGAGGGAGTGCTCCACGACGTGTATCTTCTCCGCGAGTGAGTCGAGGGTGTCGTCCGTGTCCACGGGCACGGCGCGCTGCGCGATGACAGGCCCCGTGTCAACGCCCTCGTCGACGAAGTGCACGGTGACGCCGGTGACCTTGACGCCGTGCTCCAGCGCGTCCCGTATCCCGTGGGCGCCGGGGAACGACGGCAGCAGCGCTGGATGTATGTTGATGATGCGCCCGGCATATCGACGGACGAACTCCGGCTGGAAGATGCGCATGAAGCCCGCCAGCACGATCAGCTCTACTCCGTGCTCGTCCAGAGCGGCGGCGACCTCGGCGTCGAACTCCTCGCGGGTGGCGTGGTCCCGCGGCCGGACGACCCGCGTCGGCACGCCCGCATCCTGCGCGCGCTTCAGCGCGTATGCCGAGCGTCTGTCCGCCACCACCAGCGCGACTTCGATGAGCGCTTCTGGGTCATCGTGAAGCGCGTCGAGGATGGCTTGCAGGTTCGATCCGCTGCCGGAGGCCAGCACGGCAATCTTTACGGTAGGCTGCATTCTGCAATCCCGGTGGGCGCCCGTGATACCATGGTCCCGAACCACACTCGTAGCATAGCCTTAGGACGTTGCATATGTCTCCGCGGTTCCGACCGCGCGTCGGTAGCGCCGGAAGCACGCGTGTCGCGCTCGCCGTGGCCCTCTTCGTCGCCGTCGGAGCCGCCCTCAGCGCAGGGTGCAAGTCGAGGGACGCGGAGCAGGAATCGTCCCCGCAGGGGCATGAGCCCATCGTCGTGGCGGCGGACACGCTAGACCAGATCGCAGCCCTCCCCTTCGAGACCCACGAAGGGGTTCCCGTAAGCGTGGCCGGCCTGGCGGGCAAGCCCGTGCTCATGTCGTTCATCTATACGCGCTGCGCGGTGCCGAACATGTGCCCGCTCACGACCCGCAATGTGGCGCGCGTCCAGGAACTGCTAAGCGTGGAGGAACGCGCGGCCGTAAGACTCGTCTCGCTGACGTTCGATCCTGAATATGACACCGGCGATGTGCTGAAGGACTACGCCCAGTCGTACGGAGCAGACCTTGACTCGTGGCAGTTTTGGCGGGGCACGCCGGCCGATACCGAACGCCTGATGGGCGCCTACAACGCGTGGGCGATGAAGCAGGGCGACGAGTACGGCCATAACATGCGTAGCGTGATCCTACGTCCCGACGGCTCGCCGTCACGCGTCCTGCGCGACTCGACGTGGGATGTGCAAGCCGCCGCCACGCACCTGCGCGAGCTCGTTGCGGATCCGATGTAGCACTCCCCGATGTAGCACGCGATGTGCGGATAGTCGAAACGCACTCTTAACATTATGGCATTGCTCCCTTGACAAACGGCAGGGGCGAGTTTAGTATGGTGTTGGTGGCGCCGGGCTTATTCCTGCCGCCGTTGCCCGTGGACGTGGACTCCAGCTTCCTGAGGACGGGGGCTCCCGTTGACACACCAGCAGGTCATACGCGTGGCGCGAGCAAGAGCGGGCGGGTCGGCCCCGCAGCCGCGCGCCCGACGGTGGCTCACGATCGCGTTGTCTTTTGGGCTGTCGTTTGGCCTCACCGCTCTACTGCTGGTCGGAACGTCCGCCGGCCGTGGGCTCCTCGCCCGTCGCGCGCGTATTTCCGATAGAGCCATTCCAGTTCGCGTGCGCGTGACGCCCCCCGCCGCGCCGCGCCTTTCGCCGCCGCCCGCCAGCACACCCAGCGACACGTGGGATCGGCGAAGCGCCCCTTCCAAGACGGCCGTCGTGGCTACCTAAAGTCCGCAACGCATCCGGTCCTCTCGCTTGCCGACCTAGGCGCCAGCCCCTATACTCGGAATAACATTGGCGAGTAACCCCTAGACGCGGGAGGCGGGCGCATGAAGAGCCATGTGATGGCGTGTATCGTGGGCGCAGCGGTGGCGGTTGGCGGCGCAACGCCCGCCGCTGCTGGCGAGGTGCGCGATGGCGCGGCGACGATCGATGGCGGCGAGTTCGGTGTGGTGTACCGATGCGGGTTCGGGCCGAGGAACACAGTCGTCCTCGACGGCGATTTGACCGATCTCGCCTGGGAAGCGGCGCCTTGGCACTTCGTGGACCACAAGACAGGCACTGGGCCGGCCCCCAACAACGAGAACGCCTCCTTCCAGTTCGCCGCGGTCGCGGACGACGAGTGGCTGTACGTCGCGATTGACGTCTCGGACGACGAGATGCAGAACGCCGAGGACACCGCTGGGGATGTCTGGAAAGACGACTCGGTCGAGGTGTACATCGACGCCGACGACGGTGGCACGGACGCGTACGACGCCGAAGAGGGCAAGTGGGACACGCAGATATCCATCGGCGCCGAGAACATCGGGGAGCCGGTAGACGCGCCTATTCTCGGCGGCTCGGGGCAGGGGCCAGACACGGGGACGCACGCAGCCGTGGTAGCGTCCGCCACTGGGTATATCGTCGAGGCGGCCATCCCGCTGGATTCGTCCGGGAAGTGGGACTTCCAGTTGGAGGACGGCATGGTTATCGGCTTCAACGTCCACATGAACGACGACGACGACGGCGGAGAGCGCGACAACAAGCTCATATGGAGCGCGGTAGACGTCGACGACCAGTCGTGGCAGAACCCGTCACGTTTCGCCGACCTGGAATTCGTCAGCGCATTCCTGGCCGTGGACCCCGCGGACAAGGTCGCAACGACCTGGGCAGACCTGAAGCAGTAGTCGCGAGCATCCCCCAGGGAACGGACCCCACCATGCGCTCAGCAGCGCCGTACATAGCGTTCTTTCTGGCCGCCTGCGCCCACGCGGGCGTCTTCGTAGATGAATTCGAGGACGGTATCGCCAACGGGTGGCGTCCCGTGCGTGGGCAGTGGGAAATGCGCGACGGCGCGTACGTCCTCGAGGAGGCCGACGGCGCGGACGAACTCCAGATCGCCGTTCTGGATAGCCCCTGGGTCGTCACGGACGCTGTCATCTCGTTCACGGTGAGCTTCGACGACAACGCGGCTGGCATAGAGCGCCCGCTGGTCCTGTTCCGGCTCGAGGACGACGACAACGGATACGCCTTCCGGCTTCGAGGCGACGAGAAGGGCATGGACATCGGGCTCGTCGAGGCGCGGCTGTACTCAAACATCCGGGGCGACCCCAAGGACGCCATCGACATCGGCAAGCCGAGCAGGATTGTCATCGAGGCCGAAGACAACATCTTCTTCGTCACGTACAACGACGCGGGCTTCCTGCGCGTCGGCGACCTGGCCCGGAAGTACGATTCCGGCCGCATCGCGCTGGGCGCCCTGAACGTCGAGACGCCCATACGATTCGAAGAGATCCGCGTGGAAGGGGACGGCGTGACGCAATTCGCGCCCGACCTGCGACCGGTGGCTCCCCGCGACCGGCTGACGCTGGTGTGGGCCGGCCTCAAGCGCGGCAAGTAGGCGCGTCGGTCGGCGGTAACCGTCCCGCAGTGGCGCTGCGTATAAGCCTGGAGAGGCCGGTCGCGCCATCTCTCGGATCGTCGCTGCGGTAAGAGTGTCCTAAGGAGTCGCCGGTGAGCCCGTCCGCACTGCACGCACTTGCTGTCGCTGGCGGCGCCGTGCTCGTCGGTGGCGCGTTGCTCGTTCTGCTGCACCACCTTCGCGTGCCGCCGAAGTTCTTCGTGTGGACGTTGGGCGCGCACATCCTCTTCGTAGCTTTGCTCGGACTTACGGTGGCGCCAAAGGCTGTTAGCCGCGCGTTGGCGGAGGACGACACGATCGCTGTCGCGCTTCTGCCGCCCATCTACAAGCGTCCCGAGGAGGCGCCGGTCGTTCCTCAGGAAGCCTGGGCGCAGCCCCAGACCATGCAGGTTGTGCCACCACGGGAGCTTCCACGCGACCAGCAGGGGGCCTCGGTCGCGTCGCGCCTTCTGTCCGACCCGTCGGCTCAGGACGCCAACGCCAGACTGCGTCGTATCGCTCCCAACATGAGCAGCAGCACGGCTGCTTCGCAGGGCGTTACACGCCGCACCGACGAAGGAATCCTGATCGGGTCGCCCACGGCTCCGTCCACGGCTCCGCTGAACGTGGGAGCCGGCGCGACCCTCGCGCCAAGGCGGGACGTCGGCGACCGCGTGGGGATCTCGCCGGCGCTGCGGCCGGGATCGGCCCGCGTAGCGTCGCCGGGCGCTTCGACGAGCGCGCGCGCGTCTCTCGCCTTGCCGAGCGGCTACCAACTCACCGGCGAGGTCGACGGTCGGGCGCTGAAACACCTGCCGTCCGCCCCCGCTTCGAAGGGCACCGATGGTGGCAGCGTGACCATCTCGTTCGTGGTGGCGCCAAGCGGCCGCGTGCAGTCGACGCTCATCAAGAAGAAGGCGGGGAGCCCGTTGCTCGAGAGGCTTGCCAAGGAATACGCGGCTGGCATTCAGTTCGCGCCGCTCGCCGCGGGCGTCGCCCAGACGACCCAGCGCGGCGAGATCACGGTTGTGTTCCATAAGGAATGACGGTAGATTAGCGCCGCTTTGGCATCGGCTGGCCGCCGCCGTGGGGGCGTGCGTCCGGCCTTGGACCCCCGCCGCCAGCGACTTGTGACCTATTGGGGAGAGTGTGATGGACAACAGCACACACGTAGCGTGGAAGCGTGTGACTTCGGTTGTAGCGGGGGCGCTCTTCATAACCCCCATTCTCGTGAGCGTGATGGTGTCCGGCTGCGCCGGTCTCGGCAGCACTCTGACGGGTGGGGCGGCGGTGGCGTTCTCGAACGCGCAGCGCACCGAGGAAAAGGCACGCGGCTCGGCGCCCGAGACCCTGGAGGAGAAGAAGGCGCTCCTACAGAAAGCCATGGACGGGTATGAAGCGGTCGTGCTTCAGGAGCCGGCGGGCGAATTCGCCAACCGCGCGCGGTACTTCGCTGCGGTCATCAGCACCGAGTTGGTCGTCCCGGGTGGCGCCAACTACGAGAAGGCGCTCGTCC
Organism: uncultured bacterium; assembly: GCA_964473525.1. Taxonomy (GTDB): domain Bacteria; phylum Poribacteria; class WGA-4E. Next base: position 13,977 of record CAYYPK010000013.1, on the reverse strand, counting down.
TTCTGGATGAGGTGGTCGCGACGGAGCCAGGCGGGTACCTGGCGGGTCAGGCGCGCACGCTGACGTCGGGTATCAAGCAGAACCGCCAGACGATCCGCGACTCGCAGGCCGACTTCGACAACTTGCCCGAGAACGCCAGCACGGCGCGTCGGCTCCAGGCGCTCAAGTCGCTCGAAGCCGTAGCGCGTTCGTATGAATCGCTGCGTGACTTCGAGTCCGCTATCGCGAAGCTGACTCAGGTCCGCGACCTCGCGGACGAGTGGAGCGAAGAGGAGAACGACGACTTCTACAAGCGCGCGGCGCAGGCGCAGTTCCAGGTCGGGAACATCTACTTCTACGGCTACTTCGACTACATCCAGGGCTGGCCGGCCTTCGCCGAGGTCACGAACAGCTACCCGTTGGCTTTCGAGGCGGACGCATCGGAAACGCTGCGTAAGCGCGCGAAGCGCTCGCTCGACGCCATCAAGCTCGATCAGGACTACGTCAAGAGCAAGCTGAACCAGAAGGCGCTCGATTACATCAACATGGGGCGTCACGTGAACCCCAACGAGCTGTTCAGCATCTTCTCCGAGCAGGTCGCGCAGGCGTACCTCAACATCGCGCAGACATGGGAGCGCGAGCCGCTCCGCAACAACGGCGCGGCGATCGACAACTACCGTCAGTTGGTGGATCTGCTGTGGTCGGAGATGTTCGTCGCCGCTGACGGCGCGTTCCACATCGGCCGGTTGTATCAGGACGCGGGTCGCTACGTGCTGGCGATCGAAGCGTACGACGAGCTGTTCGAGAAGTTCCCGCAGGCGTTCCGCCGTAACGACGCGGTCTACAACAAGGCGGTGTGCCTCGAGACCGTGCGTGAATTCGAAGACGCCTACAAGGAATACAAGGCCGCTGCTGGCTTCGGCGAGGAGCAGTCGTTCTTCCGCGCCGCGGAGCAGAAGGTGCGTCAGTTCGAGACCGACGAAGACGGTGACGGGTTCCTGTTCTACGAGGAACAGCAGGCTGGCACGTCGGACAAGGACGCGACGGACAACCCAGACGCCGCGAAGGCGGCGCAGGCCGCGGGCAGCTGATCGCCCGCAACGGGGACGTACAGATTGTCGGAACGGCGGGGCGCGTGATTGGGCGCCCCGCTTTCGGTTGTCGTGGAGGACGTGAATGCGCGCGCTGAACCTGCCTGATCTCGACGCTCCCGTGAGGCTGATCGCCTGTGACATGGACGGGACGCTGCTCAATCCCACATTCGTGCTGTCCGAAGCCAGTCGCGCGCGCTTGCCCGAACTGGCGGAACGTGGCATCCACCTTGTCCTGGCGTCCGGCCGCATGGTCAGCGGCCAGCGTCCGTTCCACCAGCAATTGGCTCTGACGACCCCCATCATCGCCTATAACGGCGCCCTTGTGTGGGATGTCGCCAACGAGCGGGCAATCGCCCACACGCCGGTGCCATACGAGCTCGCGCGCGAGGCCGTGAGGGTGGCGGCCGACGAGGGCCTGCACCTCCAGTACTTCTGGGACGATCAGTTTTGGACCATCGAGCGGAACTCGTGGATGGAGCTGTACGAAGGCAGGACGCGTCTCACAGGACACGTCGTAGACGACCTCGCCGCATTCGGGCCGAACAAGGCCCCGACGAAGATGATCATCATCGCCGACCCGACCCACGCCGAGGAGCTCGTGGAACGGTTCCGAGCGATGTTCGGGCCCAGCCTCTACGTGACGACCACTATGCCGGAATACGTCGAGCTAATGCATCCAGACGTGTCGAAGGGCCGCGCGCTAGGACAGGTGGCGGACGCATACGACATCCCCATGTCGGAGGTGATGGCGTTTGGCGACGCGCCCAACGACTCGACCATGATCAAGGCCGCTGGCGTGGGCGTCGCGATGGAGAACGGCCACGATGAGGTGAAGGCCCTCGCCGACCACGTCACGCTGTCCAATCGCGATGACGGCATTGTGCGGGCGCTCGAGGGATGGGGGCTCCTCGGAGGCTGAGACGCCCGACCGCGCGCTACTTGCCGATGCAGAACTGAGAGAATATGCGGTCGAGGATGTCGTCCGTGGCAGACTCACCCAGGATCAGCCCGACGGCATGCAGCGCGCCGCGCAGGTCTACGGCGACGAGTTCAGGGGGCATGTCGTCAGCGGCCGTGCGGCGCGCGTGGTCCAACGCCTCGGACGCGGCGCGCAGCGCCTGCACGTGACGCGCGTTCGTCACAGCGGGGGGCTCCCCTTCGTTTGCGCCCTCTCCCACGGCCGCTTCTACTATCGCGTCAACAACGTCAGCCAACCCCGTGCGATCAGTCGCCGAGGCGACGATGACGCGCGCGTCCAGCGCGTCCGCTACCGTCCAGGCTCGCGGCAGGTCGGCCTTGTTGGCGACCACAACCCTGGCTCCGTCGCCAGCGAGACCGAGTATCTCACGGTCGTCGTCGACGAGAGCCGTCGACAGGTCGAGCACAGCGACTACGACGTCCGCCCCCTCGGCTCGTCGTCGAGACCGCGCAACGCCTTCCTGTTCGATCTCGTCGTCGGTGTCACGCACGCCCGCGGTGTCGGTGAGACGCACAGGGATGCCACGCATGTCTACGTGACCTTCGATGGCGTCCCGCGTGGTGCCCGGTGTCGCGGTGACGATCGCTCTGTCGTCGTCCAGCAGTGCGTTGAGCAGGCTCGACTTGCCCACGTTCGGTCGGCCGACGATGACCACGTCGACTCCCTCGCGAACGGCGGCGCCGCGAGCGCCAGCGGCCGCGAGCTCGTCGACCGCCGAGGCGACATCGCCGATCGCCGAGGCGATGGAGCGCGAGGGTACGAAGTCCAGGTCGTCCTCCGGGAAGTCGACGTGCGCCTCGACCTCGGCGAGGATGCCGACGAGCTGGTCGCGCAGCGCGTTGAGGCGGTTGGACAGGGATCCCGAGAGTTGCGCCGTCGCGGCGCGCCGGCTGTGTCGAGTCTTTGCGTGGATGATGTCGGCGACTGCCTCGGCTTGGGCGAGGTCCATCTTGCCGTTGAGGAAGGCGCGCTGTGTGAACTCACCCGGGCTCGCGACGCGGGCTCCCGCCGCACAGATGGCGGCAAGCGCCTCGTCCAACACGACCGGGCCGCCGTGCAGGCTCAGCTCGAGCATCTCCTCGCCCGTGTAGGTTGTCGGCGCGCGGAAGTAGGCCACGAGGGCCTCGTCGATCGCTTCGCTGGAGGCAGGGGAGACGACATGGCCGTGCGTCATGGCGTGGGAACGCGCAGGCGCATACGATGCGTGTCGGGACGGACGGAAGACCGCCTGGACGCACGTGAGCGCGTCAGGGCCGCTGACGCGGATGACGCCTATGCCACCTACCCCGCGCGGCGTGGCGATGGCGGCGATCGTGTCCGCGTCGTCCACGAGCCACGCCATATGCGCGTCCTGGCCGGTTGCTAGCTGTCGCTAGGGGCTACAACGACACCTCGGAACCTACCCTCGTCGCGGCTGAACGTGCGCACGTCCTCGTCGTCGCGGAGCGTCATGTGCACGATGCGACGGTCGCGCGGCGTCATCGGCTCGAGGGGCACCTCGCGGCCCGTGGCCCGCGCGCGTCGCGCGGCCTGATGGGCCATCTCGACGAGCATGTCCTCGCGCTTCTCGCGGTATTCGCCAGTGTTGACAACTATGCGCTGTCGGACCTCGGAACGCTTGCTGTAGATACTGTTCACCAGATACTGCAGCGCGTCGAGGGTGCGACCGTGGCGGCCGATCAGGATGGCCACATCGTCCGTGTAGATGTTCAGGTATAGCTCGTCTTCTCGGGCTTCGGTCTCGATGTCGCCGTCAACGCCCATCAGATCGATGATGTCGCGAAGGATCTCCTCGGGCGAAGTGTCGGCGCGTTCCTGAAGCGACACCCGTACGCGAGCGCTCTTGCCACCCAGTCCCAGCAGGCCCTTCGTGCCCTCGGACAGCACACGGATCGTCAACTCCGACGGGTCGATGTCCAGTTCCTCGACAGCGACGCGACGGAGGTCGTCGGTCGAGTCGCCGTCCCACGCGTCGGACGGAACGCCGAGCTCCTCGAGGGCAGCGCGCAGGGCCTCCTCCTTGGTCAGGCCGTCGGCTTCCGCCGCTTGGATTGGGGGTGCTGGCATGGCCCGGTCCTTCCTCTGAATCACTCACACTATCGTCGAGATGCCGCCGGTCGCCGCCGCTGGCGTTTCTGCTTCTTGGCCTTGGTCGCCATCCGCTCGAGATCCTGAGCCGTCAGTTCTTCCTCGCCCGTGCTCTTACCGTATTTGTTCACCATGTACTGCTGCCCCACGCCCAGCAGCGTGCTAATGCCCCAGTACAGGTTCAGCCCCGAAGCCATGTTGTAGAGCATGAACAGGAAGATGAGCGGCATCATCATCATCATGCGCTGCTGCCCGCCGGCCATCGACCCCGCCGCTGGGTTCATCTTCTGCTGTAGCAGCGTGCCGCCGGTCATGATGAGGGGAAGGATACGGATCGGGAAGCCGCCCACGGACAGGAGCATATCGGGGGCCGTCAGATCGTCGATCCACAGCATGAACGGCGCGCCGCGCAACTCCGCTGCGTTCCTGAGCATGGAGAACATGGCAAAGAAGATCGGCATCTGCGCGGCGATCATCAGGCATCCGCCCAACTGGCCGGCGGGATTGACGCCGTACTTCTGGTAGATCTTGAGGGTCTCGGTGTTGACGCGTTGCGGGTCTGACTTGTGCTTACTGCGCACCTCGTCAAGCTCAGGCTGGATGATCTTCATGCGTTGCTGCATCTGCTTCATGGACTGCGAGCTGCGCTGTGAGATCGGGAACATCGCGCCGCGCACCAGTAACGTCAGCAGGACGATGGCGAGACCATAGTTGCGGAGGCCGCCATGGAAGAACTTCAGGAGCCACAGCAGGCCCTTGGCGAGCGGGCCGGTGAAGCCGTAGCGAATGATCTCGTTCATATGCGCGGGGGTCTCGCCGTCCGGGAGCGTGACCTCGCTGAGAATCGTCGTGTGCTTGGGACCACCGTAGAGGCGGAACGTGTCCACGACTGCCTCGCCCGGATCGAGGAAGAACCCGTCCACTCCGAGCCGCGCGCCAGTCAGCAGGTTCATCACGTCGCCGTAGTCGGCGTACGTGCGTGCCAGCCGGTCCTCCGTCTTCCATAGCGCGTCCTCGTCCTCCATGTCCTTGCCCGCCAGGCCGGCGATGTCGTCGTTCAGCCGTCGCTTGCCAGTGGGAATGATGAGGGTGCGCGTCGTCTTCGCCTGACCGAAGTGTTCCTCGTCGAGGAGCCAATCCTTGCCAGTGTTGAGGAGCAGGTTGAATCTGGCGGGCTCGCGAGGAGCGGGCCCATCGAAGGCGTCGTACTCGGAGAAGCGCGCGCGTCGCGCGTCGCCACGGTTGTCTGGAAGGTCGCCGGCCAAGAGGGCCGCCACGAAGTACTTGCTGTGGATCGCGGCCCACGCGGTGCGTGTGCTGTCCGACGGGTCCAGCGACTCCCCGTGTTTGTCCTGCGGCCCGGGCATGGCGTAGTCGAGGTCGGTGACACGCGAGGCGGACACCAGCTCACCCGTGGAAAGCAGACCGCCGGTGACGCCGTACCCCTTGGGGTCGTAGCGCTCGCGATCCATCGCGATGCCCGGCCCCCACCGCAGTTCGTAGCCGTGGGCCACCGCCGAGCCGACGTCTGGCCCCAGATTCGTGAAGGACAGCTCGACATCTACGGCGAAGCCGTCAGACGAGCCGGCCTTTCCAGCCGCCAGGTCGTCAGCATTGCTGCCCCGGAACGTGAACGTCTTGGTGATCTCGACGTTCTCGATCTGCGCCACGTAGGCAAGGACCGCGCGGTCGGCCACCGTTGCGAGCGCGATGCGCGCCTCGTGCGGCTGCGCCGCCGTCCACGTCAGCGGCTCGCCGTTGATCCGCAGGCCTCCGTAGTCCGGGCCGTTCACTGGTATAAGGTCCACCGGCTGTGTGCCCAGACGTCCCTTCGGGTTGCGGCGCGGGTATTCGTTCAGCCGCCACGCCCTGAGCGAAGCGGTGTGTGGGACGATCTCCACCTCGTAAGCGTCCGTCGTGATCGTGGTTGCGTCCGCGTCTCGCACGCCCTCGGCGACGGCGGCGGCCACGCTCGGGGTCGGCGCGCGGGCGACCGCAGGCTCGGAGACCGGCGGCCCGCCATCGGCCGTCGGGGCCCCCGACTCGCGCGTGACGTCGGCAGGGCCGGTAACCGCGCCTGGGTCGACCGGTGGCCGGTCCTTGCGCATGAACAGCGACCACGCGACGAATATCGCCGTGGATAGGAGGACGAAGATTACCGTGCGTCGGTCCATCGTGGGGTTGCTCGGCTAACTAGTGTGAGAGCGCGTCGTCGGCGCGTGTGTGGATGCTGGTCGGTCGTCGGCGTCGGAGGGCACCGGGTCGTAGCCACCGGCGTGCCATGGATGACAGCGTCCGATGCGCTTCGTGGCCATGATCACGCCGCGGCGGAAGCCGTGCGTCAGTATCGCCTGCCGGGCGTACTCCGAGCACGTCGGCTGGAATCGACAGTTCGCTCCCAGGAACGGCGACAGAGCCACCTGGTATGCCCTCACCGCGCTCGCGGCCGCTCGGAGGCGTGTGGGTTGCTCATCTCGCGGTGTCCCGTGGTTGCGGCGGAGCGGGAGACAGTGGCGAGTCCACGTCTGCCGTGGCTCCCCGCGCGGGCAGCACCTTCGCGCGTCGCAACAGGCCAGCGATCGACTTGCAGGTGTCGTCGTACGTTGCGTGGGGCGCTCGAGCGCGGGCGACGACGACGATGTCCAGGCCCCCGGGAAGGCTCCGCTCGCACGCGCGTAGCGCTTCGCGCGCGAGCCTCTTCGCGCGGTTCCTCCGCACGGCGTCGCCGACCTTCCGACTGGCGGTGAGGCCGTACCGCGACGCTCCGCCGTCGGTGTCGACGGCGTCCGGCGTAGGCAGGACGTAGACGACGTACAGGCCGTCCCACACCTTCCGTCCACGGCGGTATGCGCGCTGGAATTCCCAGCGCTTCTTCAGTGTGTTGACGTGCCGTCTCCCATGCGGCGGGACCGGGCGCCTCCCGCTCGGGCGCGAACTCGACGCGACCCCTCAATACTGCCTCATGTCCAGGCGTTTGACCCACCCGGCCAGGTCGATGCCGCCGCGCCGGTATTCGTCGAAGTCGGGCATGCTGGTGCGCAGTCCCAGCCATGGGGTCAACGCTCCGTCAACGGCGGACGCCTGTACCGCATCGACCGTACCGTTGGCATCCATGCCGTACACCCCCGCGCAGATGAGCGCGAAGTCGTGCACGGCATCGACCTCCGTGCGTTCGTCCGTGACGATCCTCAGGCGTAGTTCGTTGTCCGCAGAGGAATAGCGGCCGTTCACGACGCGGATGTCGACCACGCCCACCCCGTACTGCTCGCGCAGGAACGCGGCCAACTGGTCGATGTCGACACTTACCGACGCCGCCGTCGATGCGCTTGCGGCCGCCACGTCCGGCGCCACGAAGGCGCCGTCGGCCGCGACAACCGGATGCGACCGCGTCTCGGCCGGCGTCATGAGGGGCACAAGCGCGGGAAGGAGCGCGGAGCGCGGGACGACGGACTCCCCGGGAACCCTACGCGCCGCCGCGCGCGTGTCGTCTCCGTAGCGCATCATGTATCCGGTTTCGGAATACAGGTCCGACGGCGCCGCGCAGGCGAGGAACGCCGCGCAAGTTACCAGTAGGATCGCCGCTGCCGCTACGTCGTGTCGGAGTGTCATGAGGCCGCTTATAGAGCTACTTGAGGAACAGGTATTTGCGCCAGGACTCGTGCGCGACCGTCGAGAAGCGCGTGAGCTGCATGAAGTAGGTGATCGTGGGCGCCTTGGGAGCCCGTAGGGCAGGCATGGACGCCTCGGTTGGCGTCCGGTCCCGCTTGACGAGGTTGCACCGCTTGCAGGCGCTGAGTACGTTGTCCCACGTTGTCTTCCCGCCGCGCGACCTTGGGTGCACGTGGTCCAGCGTCAGCTCACCGGCCGAGAACACGTTGTGGCAGTACTGGCATGTGTAGCGGTCTCGTACTAGCACGTTGCGGCGTGAGAATTTGACCGGTCGGTGCGGAATCTGCACGTACTGCCGCAGGCGAATGACGTAGGGCAGTCGCACCGCCCATCGCTCCGCGCGGACAAGGACATCAGACTCCTCCTCCACGCTGGCGACGCCCTTCACCAGCATTTTGAGGGCGCGGCGCACGTCGCAGATGTGGATTGCCTCGTAGCTCGCGTTCAACACGAGCACGTTGGATGTGGTCCAGTTTCTCATCCCGCGGACATCCCGACGAACCGTCGCAAATACACATGTATCGCGATGGTATCACGCCCCACATAGGCCGACAAGCCGCGAGCCGGCGCCCGCGAATCCCTGCGAGGAAGCGGCTTTGCGGTCGCCAGCGCCGGCCGGGCCTTGCTTTTCCCCGGCGGTGGGGCTTAACTTCCGGTAAGGCATGAAGTTCGTCGCGCCAATCGCGCGGTGGGCGTTCCTCACTCCGAGAAAGCGCGCCATGCGGACGTGTCTCATACTTGCCCTCGTGGCTCTGCTCGTCGCCGTTGGCGCGCCGCTGCGCGTCATCGCTGCCGAGTGCGCTGCTCTCGCGCCTGCCCACGACTGCGACTGCTGCGCGCCTGCGCCAACGCCGCCCGACAAGTGCGATGGCACGTGCGAACTCGACGAGGCGCCCGCCGTCCCGGCTGATCGTCTGGTGGCGTCGTCATCGAGTCACTTGCGGGTCGTGGACCCGGGTCTGTTCCGCCCGACGGCCCTGAGACTTCCTGCTAGTCCGTCGCTTCGTCCACAACCCCGCGGCGAACCCCCGATCACGCGCCCGTCGTCCGTATTCCCCTCCCAAGAGCCCACTCGCGGGCCACCCGTGCGCGCGTAACCGTCGCTGAGTCGGATACGCGCTAGTCGCCTGTCCATACCCGTCGACCGCGCTCTGCGCGGGGCGACCACAGGACAGACCAAGTACGGGAGTACCCTCGATGCACCTACGCACAGCCGGAATCTTCGCGCTCGTTCTCGGCGCGACCACGTTCCTTGGCGTGACTGCTCAGGCCCAGCACGACCACGCATCCCACGCCGCGGAAGCGACGCCGCCTGCGTCGAAAGCCACGGCCCGCTGCCCTATCGACGGCATGAAGATGCGCGCGTCAGGCATGACGCCGTGGGAGCACGACGGCGACACGCTCTACTTCTGCTCACAGGCTCAGGCGGACATGTTCGCCGCCGACCCACATCGCTACTACAAGACTTCCAGGCTGGGCGACATGACGCTCCACATGAGCGTGCTCACCACGGACGAGTACGTCGCGATGATGGAATCCATGAACATGTGCCGCATGGTGGACGCGGCGAAGCTGGTTGGCAGGACGCACCACGTCAGCGTGTGGGTCACGCACGGCGACGCGGAGCCCAATCTCAAGGGCGCCGGCTTGGCGTTGCGGGCCGTCGCATCGGGGGGCGAGGCGTCCACGACCGCCCTGCGCTACAACAAGATGATGAAGACCTACGACGCCGCGATTGCCGCGCCCGGGGATGGGGAGCAGAAACTTGCCGTTGTCATCACTACGCCGCCCGTCTCGCTGTAGAACAGGTCGTCTGGCGACAAGCGCGGTCGCGGCGGCTCTGTGGCTTGCGATAGGCATGGCCTTCGTCGCGGAAGGGGTCGCCGGTCAGATGGCCCCCTCCGAGACGGACCTGTCCGAGGGCATGACACTGGCGCGCGTCATTGAGCTAGCAGTCGAGCGCAGCCCCAGCGTGGCCGTGGCGCGGGCGGAATGGCGCGCGACCATCGAACGCCGCCCGCAGGTCACGGCGCTCCCGGACCCAATGGCGATGTACAGCCTCTACGTGCAGAGCGTCGAGACGCGCGTGGGGCCGCAGCGCCACAGGTTGGGATTCACGCAGTCGTTCCCGTACCCCGGCACGCTGGACGCGGCTGGACGCCTCGTGGACGCAGCGGCCGACATCGCCAGAGCCAACTACGAGAAGGCGATCCGCGATGTGGTCGTCGACACGAAGATCAGCTACGCGGAGCTCGCGTACCTGCGCCGCGCGGCAGCGCTGACTGAGCAGAACCACGAGTTGCTGGCGCATATCGCCACCGTGGCCGCTACGAAGTATGCGGTGGGCGAGGCGACGCTCGCGGATGTGCAGAAGGCGCAGAGCCAACTGGCGCAGCTGGAGTACGATCGCATCCTGCTCCTAGAGCTCGCGGAGGTGGAGCGGGCGACCCTGAGGGCGTTCCTTAACGTAGCTCCCGACACGCCAATGGGCGAGGCCACGGCGGCCCCGTTCTCGCCGATGACCGATTCCCCGGCGGACCTGGACAGCGCGGCGTTTGCGAACCGCATGGAGCTGCGCATTGCTCGCCTCATGGTACAGAAGGCGTTGCGGGCGCAAGCCCTCGCACAGCTCAAGACGATGCCCATGTTCAAGCTCGATCTGATGACGATTGAGACGGGCGCATCCCGAATGCCGGGCGCCGAGGACAGCGGCAAGAATCCGTGGACGGTCGGCATTGGCGTGTCCATCCCGTGGAACTCCGACAAGAACGAGAGCGTCGTCCGCGGGGCGGAACTGAAGAGCGCCGTGGCGGCGAATCGCGTGGCGGCAATCGAAGCGAAGACCTCGGCGGACATCCGCAAGCTGTATGTCCGCGTTGAGAACGCGCGTCGCCTCGTCGAGCTGTACGAGCAGACGCTCATCCCGCAGGCGGAGCAGGCGATGGCGGACGCCGAGGTGTGGGCCGAGGGAAGGCCCAAGTCCGTCGCGTCGCTTCTGGAGACGCAGAGCGTCTGGCTCAACTTCCATCTCGCGAGGCTACGCGCGCTGACGGATCACCAGCAGAACGTCGCGCGTCTGGAGCGCGTCGTGGGCGTCGCCTTGGACGGGCGCGGGCCCACGGTGGCCGGCCCATGAAGGTGTCAGCCGTCACCGTCTGCGTGGTTCTCGTCGCTGGCTGCGCTACGAACCCAGCTGCGGAATTCGACCGCCTCGTCGACGAGTATCTGAGCGCAGGCAAAGGCTCGTACTACGACGCCCAGGTGTCGCCCTCGAAAGTAGCGGAGACCGGCCCCATCGACCCCCACAGCGAGGAGTGGCAGGAGGCCCGACGCCGGCTGACGCGGCAGAAGGAGGAGTGGTCGGAGGCGCTCAACGCGCCCGCGACCCAGGCGCATGGATTCCAGACCCCGAACGCTCACGGGCCGGACTGGCTTGCCGCGGTCGCCGACGATCCCGACGCGGCGGAGGCCCTGCTGGCTGGCGGGCCGTCGCTGGCGGACGTTACCGCGCTGGCGGTCGCGTGGAATCCGAGCATCCGCGCGGCCCGTCAGAACGCGAAGGCGAAGCTAGAGCAGTACTCGCAGGTGTCTTACCTCGACGACACCCTCCTGCAATACAACGCCTTCACGAAGCAGCTGAGGACGACTGTTGGGAAGTCCCGTCAGAAGGAGATGGCGGCGATGAAGCATCCGTTCCCCGCTGGCCTAACGCTGAAGGGACGCATCGTTACCGAGGACGTCCGCATCGCCGAGCGGGACGTGCAGATAGCGGTGCGGGACGCTGTGACGGCCATGAGCATCGCCTACTTCGACTACCTGTTCGTCGGCGAATCGCTTCGCATCAACCGTGAGGCGGCGCAGTTGCTCGAGCAGATGATCACCATCGCGCAGGCGAAGCTGAGCGTGGGGATCGGGAAGTACCACAGCGTCATCATGGGTCAGGTGGAGTCGGCGCGGCTCGCGGACACGCTCCTGACATTGGAAGAGCAGCGCGAGACGATCGTCGCACGCATCAACACGCTCCTCGACCGACGGCCGGACGCCCCGCTTGGGCCGCCATCTGGTGTGGCGGACCACGGTGTCGTCGCCACGCTGGATGAGCTGTACGAGGTGGGCGTCAGAGGCGCCCAGGAGCTTCAGAAGCAGAGGATGATGATCGCGCGCATGGACCTGATGGTAGAGATGGCGACGCGGATGACCTATCCCGCAGCCACGCTGGGAGCCAGCTACTTCGAGGACCGCATGAAGCTGGCCTCGGGAACAAGACCGATGCCGCCGACATTCCTGACACAGCGCACGCCCGACGTTGCGGACGCGGCGACGTTCGCTAGCGGGGCCGCGTACGTCCGTGAAGTCCAGACGCGGCTTGTGGCCATGCAGGACATGCTCGCCGGCATGGCGAACACCACGGAACTCGCAATACGCAAGCACCACTTCGGTATGGCCCGCGCCCGGCGAAGCATCGCTCTCCACAGGCATTCGCTGCTGCCACAGGCGATGCAGGCCCTCGACGCGGCAAGCACCGCGTACCAGACGGCGCAGGTCGACTTCGTTACGCTCCTGGACGCCGAGAGGACGCTGCTGCGAATCCAACTCGGCGAGCAGGAGGCGTTGCGCGACTACCGGACGCACCTCGCGGAGCTGGACAAGGCCCTCGGCTCCGTGGCGGCGCGCAAGCCGCTGGTCCTCGACGACATCAGCAGCCCGCCCAGCGAGGGAGGTACCGAGTGATGGCAGAGCGCGCAGGCATCTGGGGCGCGGGAATCGGGCTGGTCCTGCTAGCTACGATCTTCGCCGCGTGTGGAGGCGGCAACGGCGGGAGCCCAGGCGATGGTACAGGGGCGCCCACGGTCGGCGCCGGCCCTGGAAGGTCCTCGGTGGATTCTCCTGAGGAGCACGCCGATCACGGTCTGGTCGCCGTGGCCGAGGACGACGGACAGACGATCCGGTACTGGACCTGCGTCATGCACCCTTCGGTGAAGATGGTGGAGTCTGGCGCCTGCCCCGTGTGCAACATGGACCTGATCGCGATCTACGAAGGCGAGGGTCTGACGCTGACGGACAGGCAGCGTGACTTGCTTCCGGTGCGCACCGAGGAAGTGGCCTTTCGGCAGCTCGAGCGCGAGATACGCACCGTCGGCGCGCTGGAATACAACGAGACGACGTTGGCGTATGCGTCCACACGCATCTCGGGCTGGATCGAAGACCTGATGCTGGACTTTACCGGCATCCGTGTACGCGAGGGCGACGAGCTTCTCACGATATACAGTCCCGAGCTTGTCGCGGCGCAGGAGGAGTACCTCGCCGCCGCTCGTGGCGTGGAGGCGCTGGGGTCCACCCACCTCGTCGCGCTGAAGCAGACGGCCGAGCGTACCGCGCAAGCCGCGCGGCAGAAGCTCGAGCTGTACGGCCTGACGCCTGGGCAGATAGACACGCTCCACGCCGAAGGTGTCGCGCGGACGGAACTGCCGCTGTACGCGCCCGCTGGCGGCACCGTTATCCACATGAATGTCGCGAAGGGGCAGCACGTCGCGCGTGGCGCGAACCTGTTCCGCATCGCCGACCTGAGCACGCTGTGGATCAAGGCGGACGTCTACGAGTACGAACTACCGTGGCTCTACATGGGGCAAAGCGTGGACATCAGCGTTGAGTCCATGCCTGGACAGTCGTTTCCGGGCGAGGTGACGTATATCTACCCGTTCATGGACGCGCCCACGCGGACCCAGAAGGTGAAAATCGAGGTCGCGAACACACACGGGGATCTCCGGCCGGGGATGTACGCCACGATCACGCTTCGACCGACGCTCGCGGAGATTTACGCCCGCGAGACGCACCCCGACGAGCCCTTCGCGTGTCCGATGCACCCGTGGATAACGTCGGACCATCCGGCTGACTGCGCCATCTGCGGAATGGACCTGGAACCGACGAGGCCCGAGGCCGCCGCCGCCCAGGTTGCGCAGGCGATGTACGCGTGTCCCATGCACCCAGACGTGCGGCAAGCCGAGCCAGGCGAGTGCCCAATATGTGGCATGGACCTGATCGAGACGGACGCGCCCTACCTGCTGCCACGCACCGTGCGGCCGCAGCCGTCGCATCGCCGCAACGAGCCGATGTATCTGCGCCATATCTGCGACGAGATCGCACGTGATCGTGGTGAGTCGCCGCAGG
>CAYYPK010000012.1:161839-168864 GCA_964473525.1 uncultured bacterium | reverse complement strand
CCTGCAACTCGCAGCAGCAGTTACCTGGTCTGCCTAAATGTCGAATCGCCCTAGTGGCACTGCCCCATCGAATGCCTTGACACGCCCCCCATTACTTAGGTATATTAGTGTACCTTACCTGTCATTATAAGCGCGCGTTCGATAGGCTTCACGTATCTGATTGTGGTCGCGGCGTGAGCGGCCAGCACGCCTAGTGGATTCACCTTCTATACGCATCTCCGCCGCTATCTTGAGGGAGCGAGGGACGCGATAATGCCGCAATGGAGCTACCTCGGAGCGCGCGCTGTCTAAGGCTTCGAGTGAGTGCAGTCTCGCTCGGAAATCCAAGAATGAAATGAAGGGAGATGATAGAATGGCTCCCATCAGAGTGATCGGAAGGAAGCAGAAGCTCTTCGAACTGCTGACCAGTGAAGAGGGCAACGCCGACCGTAGCAAGGCGTTGGCTGCTGGCGCGGTGCTGGGCGGCTCTGCACTTGCGCAGATGCTGCTCGCTGGTAACGCGCACGCCGACGCCTGCGCCTGGCAAGGGCCGTGCAACGAGGACAACCGCCTGGTGTGCATCGGCATTGATCCAGGCGTAGGCTTCGAGTGCCGATGGTCCTGCCCGTCAGCGGCTCCTGCAACGTGCTACATAGCTGCGGAACACTAGACATGAGGCAGCGCACGGCCGAGTGTCGCCTCGCCGGTCTCAACGGATAGGAGCCGGCTGGCGACTACTCGGCCGCTCCGCACGATGTGCAGTCGCAAAGAGGATCGGCGCATGCAAAGGCGTAAGAATCGCCTACCCCTCGCCATCGGCGCCCACACACTATGGCTGTGCGTGGTCACAAGCATCGGCGCCAACGACCAAGGGATGATCGCCTTCACATCAATGCGCACCGCGATCCCCCAAGTATACACCACGGGAGCCAACGGCGGCCCTCCGACGCAGTTGACGGACGCGCCCAAGCCTAGCAGCCATGCGGAGTGGTCACCGGACGGATCCCGTATCGTGTTCCACTCTGTACGCGACGGCGATGTCGAGGTCTACTCCATGCGCGCGGACGGCAGCGACACAATCCGACTCACCAACCGACCCGGCGTGGATGCAGAGCCCGTGTGGTCCCGTGACGGGTGGCGCATTGCCTTTGTTCGGGTCGTGGGCTGGCAAGACCAGCGGGTATTCGCTATGGATGCCGATGGCGCTAACGCGACGAGTATTACCGCTGCGCGCCAGGTGGCATTGTCGCCGACGTGGTCTCCCGACGGCGATCGGATTGCGTACGCAGCCCAGGGTGACGTGTGGAGCATGAAGGCGAACGGCAAGAACGTACGGCAACTCACGCAGAGACCCAACGCTGGCGAACCGGCATGGTCCCCCGACGGCTCGAGGATCGCATTTGCGGACGGTCTCAACGGCGCGCAGGATGTCTACATCATGTCAGCTGACGGCGAGGATGAAGGCCGCGCCGTTCCCGTAACGCGGCATCCAGGGCAAGACTCCTCGCCAGCTTGGTCGCCGGACGGGGAGCGCATTGCTTTCGTGACCAGTCGCGACGATGGAGTCGGGGACATATACGTGCTGGCGCTACAGTCGGGCAATGTACAGCGGCTGACTGCCGACGCCGCCTATGATGGCTCCCCCGCATGGTACGGCGCGCATTCTGAGCGCGCGGTGACGGCTTCAGCGCGGGAGCTGTCCACCTGGGGTTGGCTCAAGGCGACGGGCCGATAGTGACCTAACAACTGCTAAGAGCCGAGATCAACCGCACCGCACGGGCCATCATGTCGATGGCGTTCCTGAGAACCCTCCACAGGGACCACCGCGCGGACAATGCCGACAGGCAGCCACAACCCACGATCTGGCTTGCACCTAGCGGCGTGTGGAAGCCTATGGGCCGAGTTCGTGTCCGCCGTAGTGCATTGAGGTTCCGTGCGCGGTGCGCGCGTCGTGGCCCGCTTCGATTGCCGGCCGATACCGGTAAGTCTACCTGAGAAAGCCCCTGCCTGGTCAGAATGCCCGGAACGGCGATGTTCCCGGCGCTGCGCCGCGCCGCTCCCCCTGGTCGGCCGCGATTGGCCACGTCGCGGCGCGCTGCGACGACGGCCCCGTTGCCCGGGGGCGTAACGGGCACACAGCTCGACACTCTATAGGACGTATTTCCATACGTAATTGACGCGGGTGGGTGAGTGGCCTATCCTACCGTGACGCCAGGGACAAACCACTTCGTCGGAGAAGCATTGGTGCAACGCTCTCCATCCATTCCCCACTGCGGTGCATTCGCAAGGCCCCTTCCGTGCCTCGCGCTGCTGGCGCTGCTAACTGCTTCGACCACAGCCGCCGCGATACCTGGCACGTGGGCCGAGACAGGAAGCCTGCACACACGTCGGGGTCAACCTGCGGCAGGGGCCATCGGCGGGAGGATCTATGCGGTCGGGGGTGTTGCAGGTGGAGGGGATTTCGCGCGACTGATAGAGGTGTACAACCCCAGAACTGGCTTGTGGACAGAAAGAGGGCCGCTGCCCGACCCAGACGGGGATGTGTTCTCCGCGCACGGAACTGTCGGTGGGCGTCTGTACGTCATCGGCGGGGTGCAGCCTACGGCGAACCAACAGTACGCCCCCACGACCGATACCTGGACGATGAAGCAGGACGCGCCCGTTCCCCTTCTCGGTCTGGCCTCGACGACAGTGGGAGGCAAGGTCTACGGGCTGGGTCCCGACGCAGCCCTGAAGTACGACGCCCTGGTCTACGACCCAAGCGCCGACTCCTGGGGGCGCATCGCTGATCCTCCCGCCCCCGGAATCAGCTCTTGCGCAGCGGCGGCAGGTGGAAGGGTCTACCTTATGGGCGGCTCGTGGGACGACCCAGCGCTTGCGTCGGTGTTTGAGTACGATCCGGCGACGGACAGTTGGGCGGTCAAGAGGGATATGCCGACCGCCCGCCGGCGATTTGGATGCGTGGGGCCGGTGGGCTGATCTACGCGATTGGAGGGAGAGGCAGTACCGGGGCCGTCTTGGCGTCGGTGGAAGTGTACGACCCTCGTACGAATCGCTGGACCAAGGCCGCCGACATGCCGATCCCGCGTTTCGGGCTCGCCGCCGTGGCCGTGGGGTCGACGATATACGCGATCGGCGGCTGGGAATCGGCCAACGCCGCCGGCATCACTGCCCGCGTTGATGCGTTCGACACGGGAGCCGTAGACCTCGCCGTGAACATGCACGACAAGCTGACGACGACGTGGGGCGCCATGAAGCAACGGTGACATGACGCGGCCCACAGTTCGCCGCGTCCTGCGAGCCTCAGCTTGGATGGGGGAGTCATGCGACACGGAACACCGCACGCGCGGCAATTCGCGCGATTTGCCGGTGTGGCGACGCTGGCGGTGCTGCTAGCCGCTTCTACCACGGCGAACGCGAGACCCGGAACGTGGACGGGAACGGGAAGTCTACACACGCGTCGGGTGCTCCCGGCGGCCGGGGCAATCGGCGGGAGGATCTACGTCGCCGGCGGCGCGGCCGGTGGCGGGGAGGGAGCGGACCGGGTCGAAGTCTTTAACCCGAGAACCGAGGTGTGGACCGAGAAGGGGCCGTTTCTACCCACCAACCAGGGCTTCGCGTATGGAGTCGTCGGCGGGCGCCTTTACGTCATCGGCGGCGCGCAGTCTACAACGACGCGCCAATATAACCCGGTAGTGGATACATGGGCGCTGAAACAGGAAGCGCCTGAACGCACGCATCCTCACATCGGCGCGTCGGCGGCCAGCGGAGGCATGATTTACGTATTCAGCTTCTGGAAGGCCGACCGGCGGACCACCATGGCGCAGACCTACGATCCGTCCGCAGACTCTTGGAAGCGCATCGCAGACCTACCAGACACAATAGTCGACGCCTGCGCCGCCGCCGTTCGGGGAAAGCTCTATCTTATCGGCGGAGGAGACGGCCCGCTACTCTCGTCCGTGTACGAATACGATCCTGCGACGGACGGTTGGACGGCCAGGAAGAACATGCCAACGGCTCGTGCGAATCTGAGTTGTGCGGCGGTCGGCGGGTTGATCTACGCAATCGGCGGCATCGATTCGTCTGGAGCCGTTGTCCCCACTGTGGAGGTCTACGATCCCCGGGCGGACAGGTGGACGGGCGCGGCGGACATGCCGGTCGGACGCTACGGGTTCGCAGTGGCGGCGGCGGGCGCGAACATCTACGCAATCGGCGGCAATTCGTCACGCGCTCCCGGCGCGGCGGGCTACCTTGACCGAGTCGATGTGTACGACACAGGCGCGACGGACCTCGCCGTAAGCGGCGCTGAGAAGCTGACAACCACATGGGGCGCGATGAAGCGCAGGTAACGCCAAGGACGAGGAGATAGCACACATGCTACAGCGTCGTCCGCCGTCCCGTCTGGCCTGGATTGCCGCAGTCTGTCTCCTCCTCGTCTGTGCTGTAAAGGGGAAGGCAGAACTGGCATTCTCCGGCGCCCGTGGTCGCGCCCCGGAGATATATGTCATTGATGAACGGGTCGGCGAAGTATCGACCCGGAACCTGACCAACCATTTTGCGAACGATACGATGCCTGACTGGTCCCCGGACGGCAGGAAGATCGCGTTCGCGTCGGATCGCGACAACTACCCTGGCGACATCTTCGTGATGGGCAGCGACGGGTCGTCCCAGACGAACCTCACGAACCACCCCGCCTGGGAATACCAGCCGAGTTGGTCGCCAGACGGTCAGCGCATCGCGTTCACTAGGTCTGAAATCGCCGATAGGGACGGGATCGCGCGTGTCGACGTGTTCGCCATGAACGCCGACGGCGGCGGTCTGCGTCAACTGACCGATCACCCCTTCGTAGATCATGAACCCGCGTGGTCGCCAGGCGGTCAGCAAATAGCGTTCACATCAAGGCGCGACGGCGCTGCTGACATCTACGTCATCCCGTCAGAAGGCGGGGAGATCACGCGGCTGACGGACCATCCTCTGGACGACGGTCAGGCTGCCTGGTCCCCGGATGGTGACCACATCGCCTTCGTCTCATGGCGAGAGGGGCTCGCCGGACTATACGTGATGAAGGCGAACGGCAAGGGCATCCGGCGACTGACGGACGAGCCGGGCTGGAACCTCGACCCAACCTGGGATCCTGACGGAACCACGATAGCCTTCTCATCGGGCCGTGGCGTCGAGGGCAGATACTTGGTAATGCTGAACATCGACACGGGGAAGACCACGAGGTCCACCCAGTGGGCCGATAGATGGGGTCCGGGCAGGGACCGACATCCCTCCTGGCTGCCGACCGGTCGCGGCGTGGACATCCGCGCCGACCATCGCGCTGTCATGTGGGGATGGCTTAAGCAACTCGGAGCTGGGGGACGCAACCAATGACATCTGCGTCGTCCCGAACTACACCTCCCGGTAGGCCAGGCTCTGCGGTCGAACTCACCATGGTGGGCCACGCCGTCTCTCCGACGGCTTTCATCCGAAGCGTCGCCGTCTGTCTCCTGATGATATGCGCGCAGAGGAGCGGGGCAGACCTGGTATTCGAAGGCATGCGGGGCCGGGCATTCGAGATATACCGCATCAATGAGGAGGTCGGCGAGACCTCGGTGCGGAACCTCACGAACCACTTCGCGAACGACTATCTGCCTGATTGGTCCCGGGATGGTGAACGGATAGCGTTCTCGTCGGATCGCGACAACTACCCCGGGGACATCTTCGTGATGGACAGTCACGGGGGCTCCCAAAGGAACCTCACAAACCACCCCGCGTGGGATTCCCATCCGAGCTGGTCCCCCGACGGCACGCGTATCGCGTTCAGTTCGCATCGGAACGGGCGTCCCGACGTGTTCGTCATGGACGCCGACGGTGGCGCCCTGCGGCAGCTCACCGAGCATCCCTCTGTCGACCACGAACCGGCGTGGTCACCGGATGGCCAGTGGATCGCCTTTGCGTCGAGACGGGACGGGAGTGCCGACATCCACCTGGTCAGCCCCGATGGCGGCCCCATCACGCGGTTGACGGATCACCCAACCAGTGAGAACAACGCGGCCTGGTCGCCAGACGGCCGCCATCTCGCGTTCACGTCGGATCGCGACCGGAAGAAGCAGGATGTCTATGTCATGAAATCGGACGGCGCCGGCGCCCAACGGGTGACGGACGGGGGAGGCTTCGACCTGTACCCAGCGTGGTCTCCCGATGGCGAGAGGATAGCCTACTCGTCTGGGCCCGGTGGCAGGGCTGGTATGCACCTGAGGACAGTGAACGTCGACACGCGCGAGGACGAAAGGCTGACCCTGTGGGTAGACAAGTGGGGGCCTGGCGCCGACAGGCATCCCTCCTGGCTTCCCACCGGTCTCGACGTGGACACGCGCGCCGACCATCGCGCTCTGATGTGGGGCTGGCTCAAGCAGCTTACGGCCGGGAGACGCAAGCTGTGACATCTGCGGCGCCCCGAACTGTATCTTCCGGTAGGTCAGGCTCTGTGGTCGGGCTCACCATGCGGGCCCCCGCCATCCCCTTGGCGGCCCTCCTTCGAAGCGTCGCCATCTGCCTATTCGTGATGTGCGCCCGGCAGGCCGACGCCGATCTGGCGTTTGAGCGCAGTGAAGCTGAATCGCCGGACATCTTCCGCATCGACGAACGGGTCGGGAAGGCGTCGCTGCTGAACCTGACGGACCATCCGGCGGACGAC
Organism: uncultured bacterium; assembly: GCA_964473525.1. GTDB lineage: Bacteria > Poribacteria > WGA-4E. Next base: position 162,203 of record CAYYPK010000012.1, on the reverse strand, counting down.
ACGATGCCCGCATGGTCCCCCGATGGCGCCCGGATCGCGTTCGTATCGTCTCGCGACGATGGGGCAGGCGACATCTTCGTGATGGACAGCGATGGCGGCGACGCAGAGAGCCTGACGGGACATGGCGCGTGGGACGGGCATCCTAGTTGGTCTCCCGACGGCGGACGTATCACTTTCCAGTCGGATCGGGCAGGCTCCTTCGACATCTTCGCGATGGAATCCAGCGGGAGGGATGTCCGCCAACTCACGGAGCATCCCGCCACGGACACGGATCCCGCGTGGTCGCCTGATGGCGAGTGGGTCGCGTTCTCGTCGCATCGGGATGGGCACTACAACATCTTCATGGTCAACGCTGATGGTCGCG
>CAYYPK010000012.1:63107-161829 GCA_964473525.1 uncultured bacterium | reverse complement strand
CCGGCGGGTGACAGATCATGCTTTTGGATATGCCATCAAGCCCACGTGGTCGCCAGACGGCCGCCGTGTCGCGTTCTCGTCAAATGTGGAGGGGAATGGGATATACGTCATGACGATGGGGGGCGAAGATGCCCAGCGCGTGACAGGGCGCGGTGGTCACGTGGACCCGGCTTGGTCGCCCGACGGATCGAGCATCGCGTACGCGCTCTCCGTCAACGCCGGGGATCTGCGGATAATGGCGAGGAATGTCGACACGTGGCAGGCCACGAAGGTGACGGACGGACCGGGAAGTGATCTGCATCCGTCGTGGATGCCGGCGGCGCTTGGAGTCGAGGGCGTCTCTAACCGCCACACGCTCATGTGGGGTTGGCTGAAGCAACTCGGAGCTGGGGGACACAACCAGTGACATCTACCACTCGACTCGCGGAAGCGCCCGGTCAGAGGAGTTTCCCGGGCGCTGGACGCGAGATGGAAGCCTCCCACATGTCGTTGCCGCCGTTGCTTTGGGTCCGCATAGCGTTCGTGGCTTTCTGCCTTGCGCTGCCCGCTGCTGCACAGGCACAGCGCCTCCTTGGCTACGCCTCGAAGGACGGCGAAAACACCGACATCCACACGATGGACGCGAACGGTGGCGCCGACAAGCGCGTGACTACGCATCCCGCGTTCGACCGCCATCCCACGTGGTCGCCTGGCCGTCGCCACATCGCGTTTGAGTCGTATCGCGACGGCGTGCCGCAGGTGTACGTCGCCAACCGCGATGGGACAGGTCTGCGGCGACTGACGGATGACCCACGCGGGGCGCGGGGCCCCGACTGGCATCCAACCGGAACGCGGGTGGCTTACACCGTTCGGGAGGACAACGGCGGCGACGACATATGGGAGGTGGACGCGGAGTCGGGACAGACTCGGAATATCAGCGATACCCCAGTACAACTGGAGTCGCGTCCGGCGTGGTCTCCCGACGGTGAGTTCATAGCGGCTTTCTGGGCAGAGGATCCCCTTGCGGTGGGAGGCGCGGCGCGCATCGCGATAATGTGGGACGACGGCCAGCACGTGTCGGACTTTGGCTGGCCGGGCTCCTGGCTTTGGGATCCGAGTTGGGCGCCAGATGGACGGCGATTGGCAGTAAACCATTCGCCTGCTGGCGGCGGGGCGAGTTCGATCCATGTACTGGACATTGAGGCTGACACATTGGAGGCGCTCCCCGCCGCCGACGTGTCGGCGAGGTGGCCAGCGTGGTCGCCGGATGGCGAGGAGATCGCCTTCGGCTCTAACCACGACGCGGAACACGAAATCTACGTCCTCTCTCTGGCGTCCAGGGACGTCAGGCGACTCACGAACCGACCCGGTCTCGACTATGAACCGGCTTGGGCGCCCCTCGGGCTCGACGTGAACGAACGTCTGAGTTCGGCGCCGACGGTGTGGGGTTGGCTGAAGCAACTCGAAGTCGGCAGACGGCGCCGTTGAGCTCCGACGCGATGGAGGACGAGCGCTCTCGCACGCGAACTGCAAGGGGCTGGAAATGCACGGCTTCCTCACGGACGCGAAGGGTCATACCAGCGCTGCCGCGACCTTCGTCCGGGTCGTCGCCATCTGCCTGTTGGCGACGTGCGCTCAGAGGAGCGGAGCTGACCTGGCATTTACAGGCGTCCGAGGTCGGGCGAGCGAGATATACGTCATCGACGAACGGCTCGGGGAGCCTTCGGTACGGAATCTGACGAACCACTTCGCCAACGACTGGAAGCCAGATTGGTCCCCCGATGGCAGGCGGATCGCGTTCACGTCGGATCGCGACAACTCTCCCGGGGATATCTTCGTCATGGACAGTGACGGCGCCTCCCCAAAGAACCTGACGAGGCATGCCAGCTGGGACAATCACCCCAGTTGGTCTCCCGACGGGGGACATATCGCATTCAGCTCAACTCGGAACGGGTCTCCCGACATCTTCGTGGTGGACCCCAACGGTGCGGATCTACGTCAAGTGACCGTGGATCCCGATGTCGACAGTGAACCGGCGTGGTCGCCAGATGGCGGCAAGATCGCGTTCACGTCTGGGCGTGGCGCGAGTCTGGACATTCACGTGACAGGCGTGGATGGCGCTACGGTCACAGCTCTGACCCGTCATCCAGAGTGGGACAGCCATGCGGCGTGGTCCCCGGATGGCCGCCATATCGCGTTCGCAAGTGGGCGAGACGGTCACGCCGAACTATACATCATGAAGGCGAACGGAGCCGGCCTCCGCCGACTGACGGACAGGGACGGAAACTGCATGGACCCAAGCTGGACCCCTGACGGAACGGGCGTGACCTTCATGTCGTGGGTTGGCAACGACATGCACCTGGAGACGCTGGATGTTGACACGGGTAAGACCGTGCGCGTAACGAAGTGGGCCGACAGATTCGGGCCGGGAAAGGACCGGCATCCGGCCTGGCGTGCGAGCGGGCTAGCAGTAGGCGCCTCCGCAAGCCATAAGATCCTGGCGTGGAGTTGGCTCAAGCGTCGCGGCCATGAGTATCGCGTGCAAGAAGGAGCAAGCGATGGCTACGAATAGGTTCTCCCGACGCCTGCCGGCGATGCTGCTGGTCGTGTTCGTCGCCTTGGTGGCGTCGCGCGCGTGGCCGCAGGACGGCTCTCGGATCGTGTTCGCGGGGTCTAAGGCAGACAGCTTCACCAACCTCTACATGACGACACCCGACGGCGCGTCGTACGAGCTTCTCACGCGGGTGTCGGAATACCCGGCTTGGTCACGCGATGGTCGGACGATCGCCCTGTCGTCTATCAGCGGCGGCCCTGAGCGACTCTACCTGATGGATGCGGACGGCGGGAACATGCGCCCTATTACCGATGGACCCGACGACTGGCGCCCCACGTGGTCGCCTGATGGCGGCTCCATCGCCTTTGCGTCAGGGCGCGAAGGCAGACAGCGCGTGGGTATCTACGTCGCAGACCTGGCGACCGGCGTGCAGACGCGATTGACCGGGATGGGCATGGTTGCGACCCATCCGTGTTGGAGGCCAGGGGGCGGGTCCATCGTCTATGTCTCCAACAGGGAGGGCGCCTACGATCTCCACATCATGGATGAGCAGGGAAGGCATCTGACTCAGTTGACCGACACGCCGATCGGTGACGCCAACCCCGATTGGCATCCCCGCGAGGACGTGATCGCGTTCTCCGCGGCGGATACAGTGGACGAAGATGGCGAGGTCACCAGCAACATCTACACCATCCGGGCGGACGGCTCGGGAGAGCAACGTCTGACCGATCATCCCGCGTCGGATGGGGAGCCTAAGTGGTCGCCGAACGGGCGGGAGATCCTGTTTATGTCGAAGCGCGATGGCGGAGCCGCGCTGTACATCATGGACTCGCGTGGGCGCGCTATCCGACGTGTGACGGACGACCGCTTCGTTCGAATATGGGGATCGAGTTGGTTCGACCCGAAGTTCCCGCGCGATGTCTCGCCCGTTGGCAAGCGCGCGGCCACGTGGGCATGGCTTCGGCGGCTCGGAGGCCCCGGGCGATGAGGGTGGCTCAGCGACGACTGCTCACCGCGCTGCTCCTCGGATTCGCCCTCAGCGCGGCGCCACGCGCCTGGTGCCTGGACGGCGCGCGCATCGTGTTCGCAGCACAGTCGGAAGAGGGCACCCATATCTACGTAATGGACCCCAACGGGATCCGCACAGAAGCGCTGACCGCTGGTCCCAAGGACGTGTATTCTGCCCAACCCGCATGGTCAAGCGACGGTCAGGCGATCGCCTTCCAGGAGTTCGCGCCCGGGCTCGGCCGCGCGGACAGGATCTACCGGATGGACGCCGACGGTAGCGACAAGACGCCGCTGTCGGAAGGGCCGTGGGATTCCTACCCGTCCTGGGCGCCTGGAGACTCGGCGATCGTCTTCACCTCCGCCCGACAAGGAGTATGGCGCAAGGGCATCTACGTGAACCAACTCGACGGGAGTGGCGACATCCGGCTAACGGGTCTGGACAGGCCCGCCTATCACTGTAGCTGGCGACCAGCTGGCACTGCCATCGCATACTCGCTTCACGATGGTCCCGGGGCGAATATCTACACCATGGACCACCGGGGACGACCCCTGGCTCAGATCACTCACGGGCGCGATTTCAAGCGGCATCCGACTTGGCATCCGCAGGGCACAGCGGTCGCGTTCACGTCGGGAGTAGAGAACGAGGATATTCACACGATTCTGGTAGACGGCGCCGACGAGCGGCAGTTGACCAAGCATCCAACTCCCGATTGGCATCCGCGCTGGTCTCCCGACGGCACGGAGATCCTCTTCTCGTCTGATCGTGACGGCTCGGGCGAGTTGTACATTGTCGGCGCGGATGGTCGGAACATCCGGCGGGTGACGTTCGGGCGCTTCCACAATTACTTCGGGTATGACTGGTTCGATCCAGACTTCCCACGCAGTGTCTCGCCTGTTGGTCGGCGCGCAACCACGTGGGGCTGGCTCAAGCGCGTCGGGACGCCCAACTCATGATGGCGGCATGCAGACACCTGCCAGCCGCGCTGCTCCTCGGATTCGCCATCTGCGCGGTTCCGCGCGCCTGGTGTCTGGACGGCGCGCGCATCGTGTTCGCAGCACAGTCGGAAGAGGGCACCCATATCTACGTAATGGACCCAGACGGGATCCGCACAGAAGCGCTGACCGCCGGCCCTAGGGATATGTATGTTGCCCACCCTTCATGGTCAAGCGACGGTCAAGCGGTCGCCTTCCAAGAGTTCTGGCTCGGGCTCGACCCCCGCAAGCCCCGCATCTACCGAATGGACGCCGACGGTAGCGGCAAAACGCCGCTATCGGAAGGACCGTGGGACGCCTACCCGTCCTGGGCGCCCGGAGACTGAGCGATCGCCTTCAGCTCTAAGCGAGAAGGAATGGAGCGTTCGGGCATCTACGTGAACCAACTCGACGGGAGTGGCGACATCCGGCTAACAGGCTTAGACAGGCCCGCCAGCGGCGGCAGCTGGAAGCCGGCTGGCGCTACCATCGCATACGCGCTGGCCGATGATCCTGGGGCGAATATCTACACCATGGACCGCCGGGGACGACCCCTGGCTCAGATTACCCACGGGCGCGAGTACAAGTTGTCGCCCAGTTGGCATCCGCGGGGCACGGCGGTCGCGTTCAGGTCGGAAATACGGCCCATGAACATCCACACGATTCAGGTGGACGGCTCCGACGAGCGGCAGTTGACCAAGCACCCAACTCCCGACTGGAATCCGCGCTGGTCCCCCGACGGCACGGAGATCCTCTTCGCGTCTGATCGTGACGGCTCGGGCGAGTTGTACATTGTCGACGCGGATGGTGGGAACATCCGGCGCGTGACCTTCGGGCGCTTCCACAATTACTTCGGGTACGACTGGTTCGACCCGGACTTCCCACGCAGTGTCTCGCCTGTTGGTCGGCGCGCAACCACGTGGGGTTGGATCAAGCGCCTAGGAGGGTCGCGTCCGTGAGCGTTGCACGCAAAGCAGGAGTGCCTTCCCAGACATCCTTCACAGCGATTGGCTAGGATGGGGTTGGGGCGTACACAAAGCACGCAGTCACGAAAGCTCAACCCATGGCCAACGACGCAATCCTCGACAGACAACGCGAAGGCATCCTCATCGCCGACGGGGCGATGGGAACGATGCTCGAAGCCGCCGGCATGAAGCCCGGCTCCTGCCCCGAGCTCTGGAACGTCGAGAACGCCAGCGCCGTGGCTGCCATCCACCGTGACTACGCGGACGCCGGAGCGGGCGTCGTCCTGACAAACACGTTCGGCGGCTCTCGACCCAAGCTGGAACGCTACGGCTTGGGCGACCGCGTCGGCGAAATCAACAGCGCGGCCGTCGCCGTGGCGCGCGGGATCGACGGCCCATTCGTGGCGGCGAGTATTGGACCCACCGGGAAGCTCCTCGAGCCCTACGGCGAAGCCTCCGTGGACGAGTTGACGGACGCGTTCTCCGAGCAGATCGAGGCGTGCGCCGATGCCGACATCATCTGGATAGAGACGATGACGGACATCGGCGAGGCGCGCGCCGCCGTCGACGCGGCGAGGAGCTCGACGGACCTCCCTGTTGCGGTGACGTTCACGTACGACAGTACGCCCTCCGGCCCTCGCACCATGATGGGCGTCACTCCCGAAGCCGCCGCGCAAGAGTTCGATGATGTGGCAATACTGGGTGTGAATTGCGGCACGGTCGAGGTGTGCCTCGCCGCGCTACGGGCGTACCGGGACGCGGGCGCCGAGATGCCGTTCGTGGTGCGCGCGAACGCGGGTCTCCCGAAGTGGGAACACGGTCGGACGGTCTTTCCCGAAGGGCCCAAGGCGTATGCGGAGAGCATACGTCCACTCACGGAGATCGCCGGAGTCATCGGCGGCTGTTGCGGAACCACGCCCACCCATATCACGGAAGTCGAGGCCGTTATAGGAGCCGTCTGAGCGCGCGAGCGCAGCGCGTTGGCGAGTAGAATCCACGCGGCCCATCCACGCGTCGTCTCGCCCCAATGAGACTTCGGCGAAGCGCAACCAACCCGCCTGACGGATCGTTGCGAACTGTGGGGAATGCCGAGGCGTCCCGGCCTCTTCCGCTCTCCCGCGTTATCAGATACTATACGACGCAGCCAGAGTGATGCGGCGGCGCGAGCCAACGCCGCCCGAGGCTAGTGGGCGCTACGGCAGTGACCGCGTTGAGGGCGATCTCTCGCCCCAACCGGACACATCGAGCAGACGGATGGAATAGATGGCTGAGACCAGACCGGACGAGACCGACGTCGAGGAAGAAGGAGCGGCGGAGGATGTCGCCGCTGACGACGACGGTAGCGATGCGGAAGCGACCGAGGACGAAAGCTCCGAGGGCGTAGACGAAGCCGAAGGCGCCGATCCAGACGCCGACGCCCCAGCTGCGGGCGCGGATGGCGAAGATGGCGAGGACGACGAGGAACCCGAGGCGCCAAAGGCTCCTTTGGGTGAACGCATAAACGGCTTCCTTGAAGATTGCTTCCTGAACGAGCAGGCGGCTGCCTATCTGATCGTCAGCAACTTCATCATCATGGTGATCCTATTCTCAATCGCCTCGATCCTCGTCGAAGAAGTCGAATCGATCTACATCGATTACGAGCCGTTCTTCAAGGTCTCGGAAGTCGTCGTCGTCGCCATCTTCCTGCTGGAATACGCCGGCACGCTCTATGTGACGAAGCCCTGGACGAAATACGCCCTGGGCAAGTGGGGCATCATCGACATGGTGGCTATCCTGCCGTCGGTCATCTCCTGGATCAGCCTGCCGCAGCTGAAGGGCGCGCAGATCCTACGGCTCCTCCGCATACTCCGCTTCCTGCGTCTCATGCGGCTGCTCAAGCTGACCAAGGGCGCTGGCACGGACTACAAGAAGCTGACGGGCGTTACCCTCCTGGCGGCTGGCGTCCCGTTCCTTGCGGGCGGCATCCTCATCGGATCGCTGCCGGAGAAGATCAAGGTCATCATGGGCTGCACCGGGTTCGTGATGATCGGTATTGGTGACCTCATCTACCTTGGCTCCCTGCACATCAAGCCGCTCTCGCCCGAGGAGCAGGCGAAGAGAAACCGGCAGGTGTTCCTGTCGCGCGTTGCGCGGGCGCGTGGGCTCGTGAGCGACGAGCCGAAAGCCGAAGCGGAATAGGAACGGCTTGCTTCGCCCAGTGATGTCGGAATCGCTCACGGCAGCGGTGCGGCCAGTTCGTTCTGGCAACAGGCGCTGTCGCGCGACGCTTCCCTCCCAGCCGAGGGCAGGCTTCGCAGGCCGTCGAGCCTCGCCATACGCTTCATGACAACACCCCCTATCATTGACGCAGGCTTTCGCGTGTCTGGCTTCCGTCAGACTGCTGGTGACGAATGCGCCTGCCACGGGGAGATGCCGTGAGTCCCGACAGCTCGACGCGCCTGCGCCTGGGACAACTAACGGGTCACCGCAACTTCCTTCTGCTAGCGGGGGCGGTGTTCTGCGTCGGCGGCGCCTTCGGGGTGCAGATACCCCTCTTCGCGAATTTCATATTCGAACGCTTTGGCGTGAAGACGAACGAATACGGCTACCTCGAGGCGTTCCGCGAGACGCCCGGTTTCCTGGTGGTGGGTGTAAGCGCGCTGGTGATGGTCGTGGCAGCGCCACGCCTGAGTATGATCTGCTTGTTGGTGATGGGGTCGGGCCTGGCGGCGTATGCGTGGATAACGGACATAGCCAGTCTACTGGGTGGCTCCGCGATACTCGCTCTCATCGTGACGTCCGTGTTCTGGAGCATCGGCTTTCACACGTGGGCGCCACTACAGAACACGCTAGCTCTCCGCTATGCTCCGTCGGACGAGACGGGCAGGTGGTTGGGTTGGTTGCGCACTATGTCTGGCGTCGGTCACATGACGATGATAGGCGTAGCCCTGCTGCTGATCCGCGTCCTCGAATACGAGGGCATGTTCATCTTCGCTGGCGCCCTTCTGGTCGTTGGCGCGGTCCTCGTTGGGCTGGCGGGCAAGGGCGACCGCACGGTCGTAGAACAGCCGCGCGAGCGCCGCATCCTGTTCCGCAAGCGGTACAACATCTACTATCTGCTCATCTTCCTGCAGGGCGCCCGCAAGCAGATATTCCTTATGTTTGCCGTGTGGTTGCTCGTCAGAGGACACGGCGCTGCTCGCGAGACGATTCTCGCGCTCATGCTCATCAACCAGGTGCTGAACCTGCTTCTCGCGCCAACGATGGGCAAGGTCGTCGACCGGTTCGGCGAGCGGCCGACGCTGAGCGTGAGCTACATCCTGCTCGCCCTGGTGTTTCTGGGATACGCCTTCGTTCCCAACACAAACGCGCTGTACGTGCTCTACGTCGTGGACCACCTGCTCTTTGTCGGCGGGATTGCCATGACAACCTATCTGAACAAGATCGCGCCGCGTGAGGACATCCGTCCGACGCTGACGATGGGAGTGACGCTGAACCACATTCCGTCCGTGCTGGTGCCTCTCATCGGTGGGATCATGTGGATCAAGCTGGGCCACACGGTGGTGTTCGTGGGAGGGGCGGCTTTCGCGCTCATGTCGTTGGTGGTTGCGCAGTGGGTGCGCCCCGACGATCCGGTCGCCGCGCCGTTCCACGCGGAAGCGGAGCCTGCGGACTGAGTCAGTCTTAGTGGGCGGCTTCCTGGCGCGGCGCGTCCGATGCTGACATATCCGCCAGGGCGTCCGGTGAAAGCCCGCCAACGGCGTTCGGAAAGTCGTCTACGAGCGCGCGGCGCAGGCTGTCTGGGTCTTCGCATTCCATCAGCTTCGCGCGGACACGGGCGGCGCCGTGGAAGTCGCGCAGGTAGCCCTTCACGTGTTTGCGCACCATGCGGACGCCCCACGGTCCCTTCTCCTCGTACGCCATGCACGCATGCTCGAAGTAGACCGCGACGCGTTCTTCGATATCTGGGGGTGGTGGAACGCTTCCTGTTCGCAGGTACGTCTGCACGCTCGCGAAGAGCCACGGGGAGCCGATGGACCCGCGCCCGATCATGACGCCGTCCACGCCGGTTTCCTCGAACATGCGCGCGGCGTCCTCCGGCGTGCGGATGTCGCCGTTGCCGACGACGGGGATGCTCGCCGCTTCCTTGGCGCGACGAATCCACGTCCAGTCGGCGTCGCCCTTGAACATCTGCGCGCGCGTACGTCCGTGGAACGTGATGAGCTTCGCGCCAGCGCGCTCCATGCGCTCTACGGTGTCGAGGACGGAGATGGTCTCGTCGTCCCAACCGAGGCGCGTCTTCACCGTCACGGGAATGCCGGTGGGCTCCATCGCCTCGACGACCGCCGCGGTGATCTCTTCCATCGCGTCCGGGAAGCGCAGCAGTCCGGAGCCGGAGCAGGACTCCCGGTCGCCCATGGCAACCTTCTTCACGGGGCAGCCGAAGTTGATGTCGAGGATGTCGGGTTTGCGCGCCGCTGCCATCTTGGCGGCGTCTACCATGCCCTCGATGCGGTTGCCGTATATCTGGATGCCTAGCGGGCGCTCCTCGTCGCCAAACGCCAGCTTGCGCTCCGCCGCTTCGATGTTGCGCACCATCGCCTCGGCGGGCACGAACTCCGTGTACACGACATCGGCGCCCATCCGCTTGCACAGCCGGCGGAACGCCCTGTCGGTCACTTCTTCCATCGGGGCGAGGAACACGCGCCCCACTTCCAGATCACCGATGCGCACGCGGCGTCTCCATACGTCATGCGTCTGTGGCCGGGTTAGAAGCATGATAGCAGATCAAGGCTTGGCGGCCTCCTTGGGCGTGCGAGTGCGGCAGCCTCGCCTACATTCCGGGTGATGGGTCGCACTTGACAGATGTCCGTCAGTGACGCATAGTTGGCGCGACCATGTCAGCATGAAAGGTGGGACGTGACGAAGAAGCCCGATACTACCGTGAGAACTTCGGTTGACGTCACTCGGCCGCCTCCCGACGACGCCATGGACTGGGAGGCGTTCGACGCGATCACGGACGACGATATCCGCGCCTCCGCAGAGAACGACCCTGACAATCCGCTCCTGACTGAGGAAGAACTCTCGCGGATGCGGCGCGTCCCAGATGTGCGCAAGATCAGGAAATCCATGGGACTCTCGCAGGCAAAGTTCGCGGACAGATTCGACCTGTCGCTCGCAACACTCCAGGAGTGGGAGCAGGGAAGACGTCGGATGAGCCGGTCCGTACAGAACCTGATGGCTGTGATTGCGCATGAACCCGCAGCCGTCGAACGCGCGCTGAAGAAGGCGCGAATGTCTTGCGGATAGGGGCGGCCAGGGTGTCAACATCTGAGGTGCGGATGCAGGCCCGGTTGGGGGCACGCGTCCGTGTCTAGTCGCGCCGGCCCCAGTCTCGACCCGGGTCCAATGCCTCCTGATCCAGCGCTTGCGCGGTAGAGCCGAACCCGTTGCCACTAATGCGACGTATGATGCATAATGACCTCACCATGAGGGCAGCAGATGATTTTCTACGACCGCTCGGCATCTGACGATGTGAAGCGCTCGTTCTGGACGGGTGTCGCCAGCGTGTGGGATCTCTCAGGTCTGCTCGTGTCGTCCGAAGAAGGCGCGGAGTACCGGAAGTTCATGGACTGGCGGAGCGACCCCACGCAACTGCCAGGGCACGGGAAGATCGATGAATACCTCGGACGAGCACACCGACGCCTCGACGAGCAACTCGGACGCAATCACGCCACACAGACCAACTCCATCATCGGCGCCCGATAGCGCTGGTTCCGTCATCACAGCATCAGCGGATGATGATGGTAGCCTAGCTCATCTCCAGTCAGTGCAACTGACGGCGACCTCCGGCCCAATTCCGCCTCCCAGCATGCTAGGCGAGTACGAGAAAGTCCATCCCGGCGCGGCGGAGATGTTCTTCGACCTTCTTAAGGAGGAATCACGCCGTGAAGGCCTGCGCGAGGAACGCCAGTTCGAACTCGCGGAATCGGATTTGCGGGCCCGCAACCGAGCGCGTGCGACCGGCCAGTGGTTGACCTTCGCTGTCGTCGTTCTGGTGATTGGCTTAGCGGCTGTGGCGGTGGTACTCGGGTTGGAACTGGCTGGGGCCGCTATCGGTGTTGCTGGGGTCGGCGGCATGTCCACCCTCGCATTCCGCATCGTGGGTGTGTTGCGCGGCTCCAAGACCTCGTCCGACAAGGACACGCTGGAGCCCCCAGATGACGTTCGTTAGTCGGGTGATCGCAGCGGTAGGTCGACTCGTCACGCAGCCCTACGGCAGCTGTCCCGCATGCGGGAAGAAAGGGCCGAACTTGCACGTGGCACACAGGATGCCTCTGGCCCTTGTGGAGCTGGATGAAGAGCAGCGCAACCTGAAACTCGGCGCCGGAAGCGCAATGTATCCCCTCGCCGCGATCACGTGTAGCAACTGTGGGTACGTGCGGTTCCATAACACGCGGTACTTGCTAGATACCGACGACGACGAATAGACCGTCCTCCGGCATGCGAGCGGCCCGGAGGGAATTCGCGGCACGGCAAGTCATTGAACACTTGCCGTGGTCGCGCGTTTGTTGCGTCTGGCAGCCGCGATGGCCGCGCGCGGCACTTGCCCGCACGCCGCGCGTTGTGTACGGTGTGTACACGCCATGGCGCGTGACGCCGTTCCATTGCATGCCGCGTGTATGCAGGGGCGGCCTCGGTTCGGAATCATCCCCTAAGGTTAAGGGGCCCCAGGGAGGGTCACGATGGCTGTCGTCAGTCTCATTTCTCCATCCGGCGTGTTGCCTGTTCGCGACGTTGTGAGCACGCCGCCCGTCCAAGAGCGGCCAGAAGTCGACGCCGAAGCGACTAGACCGACCGGCCCGCCGGAACCGCACGACCTTAGCGCCGGGCACGACGCCCGCGCCGAACGACGCCTCCAACTGCAAGAGAACGCGGAGCAGCAGCGGCTGCGCGCCGAGGTGGAAGACGCTCGTCAGCACGCCGAGACAGCGGTACAGCAGCTAGACAACACCCGCGCGGACCTCATCGCCATTCGCAGCCTGATTCAGGGCTCGCGGGACATGGAGATCACCGCCGGCAAGCGCGCCGATATGGAACAGCAGGCGGTCGACCTGGCGCACACTGCGGGCGTTGAACTGCACATCAACGACCCGGACGAAACAGGCGTAGTGTCCATCGAAGGCCTCGGATTCCAGCCGAACACGCTCGGGCTGGTGGCTGTCCGCGCGGAGGCCGACGAGGAAACGCCGGACACCGTCGATCTGCGGAACTACGTAAGCGCCGCCATCGAGAACCTGACCTTCGTGCGCAACGAAGTAACCGACCGACTCGAAGCGCTGCCTGGTCCCGAGCATTTCCCAACGATCAGCGAGCAGGACTTCGTCGGCGAGGAAGATCAGCAGAACCGCGTAAACAACGAAGCGCGCGCCTTCGAGGTCGTCGAGGAGATCCACGATCATCAGGTTCAGCAGGGCCAACCCCTGATACACGACCTGACGCCGCTCGGCGCCGAGACCGTGTCGGCGCTCATCCCATAGCGCCATCGCGGACGGCGGATCAGGCCGGACATCAGAGTGTGACACGCAGCAGGAGTAGTTCATTGAGACGCGTACTGTCCTCGTCCCGCGCCGGTCGGCCGGGAGTGGCGGCCTGGACGCTTTCCGCCCTTCTGACCTTCGCCGTGACGAACGCCTTCGCCGCTGAACTCACGGCGCTCGAGGTGTTCAATCACGTGCAGACGACGTACGCCTCCATGGAGGCGATGTCCGCGGAGTTCGAGGAAGAGACGATCATGGATGGGCAGCATCGCATTGCCCAGGGACGTCTCCAGTTCATGAAGCCTGGACTGCTGCGGCAGGAGTACTTCGAGAAGGAGGAGCCGGATGTCCTCCAGCAGGTGATCGTCCTGGACGGCAAGATGTCGTGGGCGTACACCCCCTGGCTGAACCAGGTCACCCGCAAGGCGATGGACACCGAGCGCGCGCAGGAACTCCTTCCGGGAGCTGGCGCCAACTTCGAGAAGATACCGACGAACTTCGACCTCGCGCTGAAAGAGGACGAAGTCGCTGACGGTGAGTCCATATTCCTCCTGGAGATGCGACCCAAGCCCGACGCGGACGGGACGCCGGCGACGGAGGTCCTGGAAGTCTGGATACTCGCCGACGGCTGGAAGCCCTTGCAGTTGGCCTACTCCCACATCCCCAACCGCATGACGACGGTTATCCGCCTCGCCGAGGTCGATTTCGAGGCGGCGCCAGAAGCCGACGCCTTCACGTTCACACCTCCGGTGGGCGTCGAGGTCATCACGATTACCGACAGGCACAAGTCGGACGGATAAGGGCCCACGGCGGCTCATTGGTATAGAGCAGCGTCCGTGGGCTACCTTTAGCCCGTGACGACAGGGCTTCTTGCGCCCTTTGCGGCCGCCCGTGTGACGGCCTCTCTACCGCAATACCGCCGGAGCGCGCCAACATTGTCCTCGAAGCAGAATCCGCCTCCGGCCGACAACGACCGCCCGCAGGTTAAGCTCATCACCCTCGGATGCCCCAAGAACGCCGTCGACTCCGAGGCAATGATGGGAACGCTACAAGATCAGGGATACTCGCTGACCGAGGACGAGGATGCCGCGAATGTCCTGGTGGTCAACACGTGCGCCTTCATCGACCGGGCGAAGGAGGAGTCCGTCGACACGATCCTCCAGACGGCGGAGCTGAAGGAGGCGGACCCGTCGAAGCGGCTCGTCGTCACGGGGTGCCTGGCGCAGCGGTACGCGGAGGAACTCGCCGTCGAGATGCCGGAGGTGGACGCGTTCATCGGCACAAGCGAGTTTCTGACCATCGGCGACGTCGTGTCGCAGGTCAGCAAGCCGCGGCCTAAGGCGGCTCCGCCCGTGATGAAGGTGTCGCACCCGGCGTATCAGTACACCGACCCGCTCTCACGCGTGCGCACGACGCCGTGGCACTACGCGTACATGAAGATCGGCGAGGGCTGCGACCACCGTTGCACGTTCTGCGCGATCCCATCGTTCCGGGGCGACTTCGTCAGCCGCTCCATGGAATCGCTGGAGCAAGAGGCGGGGATGCTCGCATCGTCGGGCGTCAAGGAGCTCGTCCTGATTTCGCAGGACACGACGTACTACGGCCGCGACATGTACGGCGAGGGCAAGCTCCCCGAGCTGCTGCGCCGGCTGGCGCGAGTGAATGGCATCGAGTGGGTACGCACGCTCTACCTCTACCCCACGATGGTGGACGACGCGCTCTTGGCCGCCGTCGCCGAGGAAGACAAGGTGTGCTCCTACCTCGACGTGCCGCTACAGCACATCGACGACGACGTTCTCCGGCGCATGGGTCGCGCGTCGACCGAGGCGAGCACGCGGGAGCTAGTCGCCAGAATGCGCGACCGCGTACCCGACGTCGCGTTGCGCACGTCTTTCATAGTGGGCTTTCCCGGCGAGACGGACGAGGCGTTTGCGAGGCTCTTGGACTTCGTGGTAGAGTCTAGATTCGATCATTGCGGCGTCTTCGCGTACTCTCCAGAGGACGGCACGCCCTCTGCCGACTGGGACGGGCAGGTTCCAGACAAAGTGAAGCAGGAACGCTTCATGGAGCTCGTCGCCACGCAGACCGAGGTGGCGCGGGAGCTACGGGCCGAATACATCGGCCGCGAGGTAGAGGTGCTGATCGACGGACGCAGGTCCGAGACAGGGGTCGTCGAGGCGCGTATGCGTCGACAGGCTCCCGAAATCGACGATGTGGTGTACGTCGAGGATGCGGAGGTAAAGGGGGGCGCGCTGGTCCGCGCGCTCATTACGGACGCCTCCGACCTCGACCTCTACGGACGCCTGGTGGAGTGAGGAATCATGGGCCGAGACAGGGAGCGCAGTTGGTCGCCCAAGGGCCTGGCCAACATGCTCACTATCCTTCGCATATGCGTTATCCCGCTTTTCCTGTTCGCCTTTGCATACGGGCATCAGCACGCCAAGACGGAACGCACGAGCGCAGCGTGGTTCTACTTCGGCGCACTCGCCGTCTTTGGGTTGGCGTCCATCACGGATTACCTCGACGGGCGTATCGCCCGCGCGCGCGGCATTACGGACTTCGGCAAGTTCCTTGACCCCATCGCTGACAAGCTCCTTGTCCTGGCGACGCTGTACGCCTTCAAGCACTGGGGCGGCCTCGTTCCCTTGTGGATGATCCTCATCATGGCGGGTCGTGAAATCGGCGTGACGGTGCTGCGTTCGGCGCTGCTCGCGCGCGGTGGTCGCGTCATCAGCGCCTCTCAGTGGGGCAAGATGAAGACCGCGTCGCAGATGACGATTCTCATTGCGAGCATGCTTGTGCTCATCGCGAACAGCGCGGCGGGTTACCCAGTCAGCCAGGTGCAGACGAACCACGGTCCCATCTTCTGGATGATGATGGTGCCGCTGGCGCTCACCGTAGTGTCGGGGTTGGAGTTCCTCTACAACAACCGCACGCAGTTCCGCGCGCTTGCCGTCCGCGGCTAGCTCATGCCCGACCGTCCGCTACGCCTCTTCGTGGCGTTCATGCTTCCCGACGACGTGCAGGACCGCATCCGTCGCGTTGTGCGTTCCTGGCCTGAGTTGCGCAGGCAGTTCCGCGGCCGACCCGCCTCGGAGTACCACTTCACGCTGAAATTCCTGGGCGACGTCGCTCCCGACCACGCGGAGCGCGTCGCCGAGGCCCTCGAGTCCGCGTTCGATGGACTGCGCGCGTTTGACGTCGCTCTCGGAGCCCTAGGGGCTTTCCCGAACGAAGACCGCGCGTCCGTGCTGTGGTGGGGCGTTCAGGACGGCGCCGACGAACTGCGCGAGTGCGCGCGACGCGTCGAGGAGGCGTTAGCGCCGTTGGACTTCGGCCCGGAGAAGCGGTCATATAAGCCGCATGTCACGCTGGCGCGCTTCCGTCCTCCGGCGAAGCTGGGCGGTTGGGTTGAAGACGCGAACCAGTCGCGTGACGTGACGGGGAGTGCGTTGCGGTTCGAGGCTTCGCGTGTTTCGTTGGTGCGTAGCGAACTGAGTCGGCAAGGGGCACGTTATAGCGAGTTCGGCGGCCTCGCACTCGATGGGCCTGAGCAGCCACAGGTGTAGCAGCGCTGGCTGGTTCGGGGGGCACTACGGGTGACGTGCTGTCGTGCGGCCAGCAAGCCATTCGACCGCGAGTACTTCCTAGGGCGTCCTGCGCCAGAGCCTCACCCTACCGGCGATGCCGCTCGCTAGCGTTTGCCCGTCCGGGGCGAACGCGACCGACCGCACGGGATACTTGATCCCGGCCAAGGTCGCGATTTCGCGTTGTGTCGCTGGGTTCCAGAGCTTCACGAGGCCGTCTCTGACGCCAGTCGCGAGCGTCAGCCCGTCGGGTGAGAAAGCCACACCGTAGATGGCCCCGTCACGGTCAAACAGGTTGCGACCGTCGTCCAGAGTCGCGATCTCGCGTTGGTCAGCCACGGACCAGAGCTTCACGGTACCGTCGTCACTGGCACTGGCCAACGTGTTGCCGCTGGGGGAAAATGCGATAGCACGGACGTTGTCTCGATGCCCCAGAAGTGTGCCCACCTTCCGCGTAGACTTGACATCCCACAGCCTCAGCGGCTCCAACATGTAGTTAGCTACCGCGAGGGTGCGGCCGTTCGGGGAGAAGGCCAACTCGTTGATGGAGAACGCGTGCGCCTCTAGGGTAATGATCTCCTGTCCAGAGGGGATGTCCCAAAGTTTCACCGTAGCATCCCATCCGTCTCCGCTGGCGAGCGTCTTGCCGTCGGGCGAGAACGCCACTGCACTGACGAAGACGTGTCCTCGGAACGTTGCGATCTCTTCTCGTGCCCTAACGTCCCAAAGCGCGACGCCCACGCCGCTGCTGACTGCGAGGGTGTCGCCATCCGGTGAGAAGGCAAGATACCCATGGCTACCCGGTACCTGTAGCGTGGCGATTTCCACTTGGGTGTTGACGTCCCAGAGCTTCACCGTGTCGTCGCTGCCGCTTGCGAGGGTGTCGCCGTCCGGTGAGAAGGCAACCGTGCGGACGAAGCCTGAGTGGCCCGGCAGTGTCGCCATCGGTTCGGCCCCCTCCCATGCCCCCTCTGACCTCGTGACGTAATGAGTTGGCCAACTGCTGAATGCGCTCTTCCACCGCCTCAGCCGCGAGCCTAGCTTCGGCGACGGTTTCGTCCGCGCCCGCGAGGACCAAGTCGGCACAGTTGATTGCTGTGGAAGAGGCCGGGGCAACACACCCGGCAGCTACCAGTGACGAATCGGCCAGGTCCAGCGCTTCCTGCCACCGAGAGCTGTCACCGTTCTCGTGGAGCAGCGCGACCGTGATCTTGGTCTCAAGCCGTGCGCAAGCGGCCCCTACTACGAGGAACGCAACGTTGTCGTCCAGAGACGCGGCGGCTTGCCCTATCACACACGCCGCCGCGCCGATGAGGTCGTAGCCGCCTCGGATCGCCGCCACTCCCGCGGAGGGTCCATTCGGGAACGCGGGCAGCGCTATCGCGGCGGGCCAGCGGACATCTGGGAGCGCCTGCGTGGCCCCCGATAGATCGACGACCCCCACATCGACCTTGGTCTGCCGCCAGTTGCGGAAGATGAACGTGTGACCACTGGTATAGGCGCGTGTTGGAAGTCCGTCGTCTCCGGCCTCAACGACAAGAGGATCAAGACCCGGGACGGCGAACACCGCACTTGAAGCCGCCCCGCCCCCATCCTCGCTCAGTGTCGTCAGGGCTTCACCGGACGTGTAGACGACCAGCACGGGGGTCGTCGGCTTGGCCGCGTAGACGAGTGCGAGGGCGTCGGCGTCCTCGAGAGCGATGGTCGGTTCGTCGAAGTCGCCGCCACACGAAGCTAGCGACAGGCACAGAACCATGGGAACGAGGTGTATGCGATAGCGAGTCACGTGGTTCTCCATCGACGCTGTCCCCGAGCGGGCCGCATATCCAGAGGATAGGAGGCCGGCGCGGCACACGCAAATGTCCCTCTCCGTTCTGGGCGGGAGGTCGCTGGCGTACCTGACACCCACGCAGCCTGTGGACTCCCTGTGAGCTCACGCATGGGCAGAACGGGAGAAGAGACGCGACCCATGGCATAATACCCGTCGCCGCATGCTCGATGGGATTGGGCGTGCCTCGTTGTGGAGCAGATCGCTCGACGAGCCTGCGCGCGAGGCAATCCGCATCGCGCGCTTTGCGTGGACGGCTCCACACATGGCGGGAGGACGAGGGATCGTGCCAGAGCGGGCTCGCAGCCGAACGACATGGCGCGCGATAGCGCTCGGGCTCCTGCTCGCGATTCCACACGGGTACTTCTCGATTAAGACCCCGACGCCGACGACCGTGTCCCTGATATACACGGTCGTGCTAACCCTCATACCGCTGCTGGCACTCAACGCGTTCCTTCGCAACCACGGCCGCCCGCCTGCGCTGACCCACGCCGACCTGCTCACGATCTACTCCATGCTTTCGATATCGGTCGCCATCGCGGGTCACGACGTGATGCAGGTGTTGGCTCCCGTCCTGGGGCACGCCTTCTGGTTCGCCACGCCCGAGAACCAATGGCAGGAGCTCTTCGGTCACCGACTCCCCGACTGGCTCGTCGTGAAGGACGTCAACGTCCTGCGCGGCCTTTACGAGGGGGAGTCGTCGCTCTACACGTGGGAGCGCCTGCGCGCGTGGCTGACGCCTGTAGGCTGGTGGTCCGCCTTCCTCATCACCCTGATGCTCGCGATGCTGGCGCTGAACGTCATCGTTAGCCGCCAGTGGACCGAGCGCGAGCGGCTCGCCTATCCCATCACGCACCTGCCCGTCGCCATGATCTCCGAGGGGCGGTCGTTCTGGCGTTCGCCGCTGCTGTGGTCGGGCATCGCCGTGAGCGGGGGCATAGACCTCGTGAACGGCCTCCACGCGTTCGTGCCCACCGTACCCGTCCTGCCGGTCCGGTCTATCGAGCTCAGCGGTCTGTTTACCGAAGAGCCGTGGCGGGCCTTCGGGTGGACGCCGGTCTGCTTCTTCCCGTTCGCGATTGGGCTGGCGTTCTTCATGCCTCTGGAGCTGTCGTTCTCGTGTTGGGCGCTCTACTGGGTGTGGAAGATGCAGCTTGTGTTGGGACGCGCGCTCGGACTGCGTAGCCTACCGGAGTTCCCGTACATCAAACCGCAGGCGTCGGGTGGATACCTGGCCCTGGTGTCGGTTGCGCTGTGGAAGGGCCGTCGGCATCTGGCCGCCGTTGTCCGGGCAGCGTGCGGTCTGTCAGACTCGCCGGCTGCGCGTGCGTACCGTTGGGCGGTCTTCGGCTTCGGGGCGTGCGCGGCGGCGATTCTTGCGTTCTGTCTTCGCGCTGGAATGTCGGCGGGGGTCGTCGCGACGTTCTTCGGATTCTACTCGCTCCTGGCGCTGGCGCTGACACGGTTGCGAGCCGAGCTCGGCCCGCCGGTGAACGAGCTGTACAACATCGGCCCCGACCAGATGCTCCCGCGCCTCATGGGAGCGCGGCGCCTTGGCGCCAACAACCTCGTGATGTTCGGCATGTTCTGGGGAGTGAACCGGGCACACCGCTGCAACCCAATGCCTTACCAGTTGGAAGGCATCAAGATGGCGCGGCAACTGCGCGTGAACACCCGTCGGCTGCTCATTGGGATGGCGCTCGCGTCGGTTGTGGGGACCGTGGTCGCGTTCTGGGGATTCCTGCACGTCCACTACCGCGACGGGTTCGGGGGTGGCTTTGGATGGGAGGCGTACCGCGGCATAGAGCGCTGGCTCTCGGTGATGCCCGACGCGGACACGGCGGCAGGCGCGTTCATGGGCGTCGGCTTCGGGATAGTCATGCTACTGGCGACGCTGCGTCAGCGGTTCCTCTGGTGGCCGCTGCACCCGGCGGCTTACCCGTTGGCGAGCAGCCTGAACTGGACGATGAGCTGGATGTGGGCGTCCATCTTCGTCAGTTGGGCACTGAAATTCACTATACTGCGGATAGGCGGGTTGCCTGGCTATCGGCGCGCGATGCCCTTCTTCGCGGGCCTGGTCTTGGGCGACTACGTAGTCGGCGGCGTGTGGAACGTGTGGGGCGTTCTGGCAGACAGGTACATCTACACGTTCTGGCACTAACGCGCTGGCGCCTGCGCGACGCGTGACCGCTTGTGCCGCCAGCCCCACGCTCCTATTATCCCGGTGGCTTGTCGATAGGGCATGATGGACGGAGGACGGTATGAGGCTGCGGAGATTAGGCGTATCGGCGCTCGCGTTGGGTGTGGCGGGCATCCTGGCGATGGCCCCGACCGCGATGGCCGGAACCCAACTGTGGGACTTCGAGGACGGCAGCGACGAGGGCTGGGACGCGCCCAACGGCGACTGGCAGATGAAGGACGGCCTATACATGGAGGTGTCCGGCGGCGAGCCGGCTATGCACAGCGTGGTTGGCGAGGACGACTGGGACGACTACGTCATCAACGCGAAGATCCGCATAGACGACGCGGGCCAGTGGGCAGGCATAGCCTTCCGCGTCCAAAGCGACTTCGAGTACTACGTCTATTACATGAACGTACCCAACAACAAGTCCGAGCTGTGGATGCACACCGCGGGCGCATTCGACGCGCGCCAGAACCTGGCGGACATTCCCTCCGTCGGCGGCGTGGTCATCGAGAACGACAACTTCCACGACGTGCAGGTGGTTGTCGCGGGTGACACCTTCGAGCTGTGGGTAGATGGCGAGCTGCAGAGCGAGGATGTCAACAACACGTACTCGACGGGCAAGATCGGCGTGTGGGCCTGGGCGAGCAAGGCGAGCTTCGACGACGTCATGGTCACGGGCGACAACATCAAGGACACGCTGGCCGTGGACGCCGGCGGCAAGCTCGCAACGGTGTGGGCCCAGATGAAGGACGCGCGCTAGACATACAGGGACGCGGCTGGGTAGCACCCGCCCGTTCCCTTGGCCTCAACATCGGGAGGTATCCATGAGGCTACGAAGAGTTGGAATCGCGGCTGCGTTGGCGCTGGTGGTCTCTCTGGGCGCCGCGCCAAGAGACGCTCTGGCGGGGACGGTTGTGTGGGACTTCGAGGGCGGCGCGTCGGATTGGGGGGCGCCCAACGGAACCTGGGAGGCAAACGGCGGCGTCTACCAGGAAGTCTCCGGCGCGGATCCGGCGATGCACAGCGTCATCGGCGAAACCGACTGGGACGACTACGTCATCGAAGCGAAGGTACGCCTCGACGGCGCGGGGCAGTGGGCCGGCATCGTGTTTCGCGCGCAGAGCGACTTCGAGTACTACGTCTACTACCTGAACGTGCCGAACAACAAGTCCGAGCTGTGGAAGCACAACGACGGCGCCTTCGACGCGCGGGAGAATCTCAACGACATCCCGGGCGTCGGCATCCTCGTTGAGAACGACGTGTTCCACGAGGTGAAGGTCGTCGTCGAAGGAGACGCCTTCGAACTGTGGGTCGACAACGAGCTACAGAGCCAAGACAGCGACGCGTCCTATGCCAGCGGCAAGGTTGGTGTGTGGGCATGGGCGACGACGGCGAGCTTCGACGACTTCTCCGTCACGGCGGACTTCGTGGCCCCCGTCGAGGCGCAGGGTAAGCTCGCGACGGCGTGGGGCAAACTGAAGGACGTTCGCTAGCAGTCGGCCAGACAAACAGATGTGGGAGGGCTCGCGGATCACCTGACCGCGAGCCCTCACCGCGTACGTGGGTCTGCCGACCGGCTCTACCGTGGCTGCGTGACTACGAGCGTCTGGTCCGCAGAGGTCGGTCCTAACGTCTGTAGCGTTCCGTCCGGCCACGTGATGTCGATGCGCTCCACGGTCGTCGCCGTTCCCAGGCCGAAGTGAAGCCGCGTGTCGCTTTGGCTGAGATACCCTGACCCGCCATGGACCTCGCGCGTCTGCGTCACGTCGTTGGCGGTGAGTCGTACGCGAGCTCCCATCGCGCTGATGTTCGGCGCCGCCCCGTCGAGAGCTAGCGTCAGCCGATGTCCACCACGCAGGTCGTTCCTCAGCACGGCGAGTGGCCCTTCGAGCGTGGTCACGATCAGGTCGATATCCCCATCGCCGTCGATGTCCCCAGCCGCCGTCCCTCGACTCGGCCGCGGTGTCGTGATGGCCGGGTCGTCGAGCAACTGGAAGCTACCGTCGGCTTGCGCCAGATACAGATGGTCCGGTTGAGCGTATCGGCCCATGGGATCGTACGCCTGCACGTTGTCGTCGAGGTGGCCGTTGGCGACGAACATGTCGAGGCGTCCGTCCTGGTCGAAGTCCGCGAACTCTACGTCCCATCCGAGCATGGGCAAGCTGACGGCGCCAACGCCCGTGTCAAAACTGACGTCCTGGAAGTAGACCCCGTCGACGTTCCGATGCATGAAGTTCGTTTGGTCCTGGAAGTTCGTCACACCGACATCGAGCCATCCGTCGTTGTCGAAATCCGCCGTCGCCACGCCCATGCCTCCGTACGCCAGCGCTTCGCGGCTGATGGCGACCGCCGCGAAGAGGCCGTGCTCCTCGAACGCGCCGGTTCCGTCGTTCCGATAGAGCAGGTCGGGCGTCGTGTCGCACGCCACGAATATGTCCGTGTCTCCGTCGTTGTCGAGGTCACCGGTGGCGACGCCAAGGCCTTTGCTGTCGGGCAGGTAGACTCCAGACAACTGCGTGACGTCCTCGAACGTGCCGTCGCCACGGTTCCGGTAGAGCCGGTCCGACGCGCCCTCCAGAACCTTGGGCGTGCAGTACGTGACGACCTCGCCGTGCGTGCACACCGGGTTCGTCGCGGGATCGAACTGCACGTAGTTCACCACGTAGAGGTCCAGGAAGCCGTCCCCATCCACGTCGAGGAACGCGCAACTCGCGCTGAGGTCTTCGCCCCCTACCTGTGCGTCGTGGGTGATGTCTTGGAACGTGCCGTCGCCGCGGTTGCGGTAAAGCACGTTGGGACCGTAGTTGGTGACGTAGATGTCCACGTGACCGTCGCCGTCATAGTCCGCGACGCCGCATCCAAGGCCATACCCCGTGTCTCCGACGCCGGCGGCATCGGTCACTTCTTTAAACCGACCGCTCCCGTCGTTGCGAAACAGCGCGTTTCGTGGCGGCTCAGGGTAATCGGCGCCGGGGAGAGAGGCCCCGTTGACGGCATACACGTCAAGATCCCCGTCCCGGTCGTAATCGAGCAGAGCTACGCCCGACCCCAGCGGCTCAATGAAGTACTTGCGCCCGCTCCGGCCGTTGGCGTGCCTGAACTCCAGGCCGGCATCCTCACCGATGTCTGTGAAGCTTCCGCCTGGTGTGGCCGCGTTGGCGGCCACGGCAAACGCCAGGAAGCACGAGGCGATGAACCTCATCAGTCGGTCGCCTCGAGAATCCGTTCGAGACCTTCCCGATACATCGCGCTGTCGGGTTCGATGTCCAACGCGGCGCGAATGGCTCGCTCCGCGTCAGGCATCCGGTCCAGTCGGTAGTAGATGAGCGCCAGTGTGTTCAGGTACCGCGCTGAGCTGGGGTCGAGAGAGACGGCGCCCTCAGCTCGCTCAAGCGCGCGACCCGCGTCGTCCAGATGCGTGGCGTACAGCAGGGCGAGACCGTGATGGGCCTTGGCGTGGTCCGGGTCGAGTTCCAGGGCGCGGTCATATGACCCCAAGGCCGACTCAGCATCTCGCATCTGGCGATGTAACTCCGCGGCCAGGAAATGCGTCTCCACACGCTGTGGATCCAACGCGATGGCTTGCGCGTAGCCGTCCAGCGCCAGCGCTGGGCTCCCGTTCAGAGCCTGGCACAGACCCAGGTAGTGGAAAGCCTCGGCATTGTCCGGGGCGACCCGTGTCGCAGCAGCGTACGCGTCAGCCGCTTCGCCGTATGCCTGCTTGCCGCGCAGCAGATCCCCCACCTTCATGTGCGCGGCAACCAAGGATGGGTCGAGCGCGACCGCGCGTTGGTAGTGGCCTAGAGCGTCGTCCGCGCGCGTCTGCCGCAACGCGTTGAGTCCGAGGCCTGAATGCGCGCGCGCCATGTCGGGCTCGATTCGAAGCGCCGCGCGCTGGGCCGCCTCGGCTTCGTCGTAGTTCGCGAGCATCGTCAGCGCAACGCCGAGACCGCTATATGCGCTCGCGAGAGTCGTATCTAGGGCGCATGCCTTCGCGTACGCCTGTCGCGCTTTGTCGTACGCTCCTTGCTGAAGCCGCAGTCGACCCAGGTTGACGAGGAGACCGGCGCGCTCAGCTACGGTCGGCGCGCTCTGCGCCGCTCCGATCAGACGGCCGACCTCCTCGGCGTCCGCCTGCGCCACGCGGAACTCCGCCATCAGACTCCGCGCGCCCTCGGCGTCGCCCGTGCGCATCGCGATTTGCGCCAAGCCGTATATCGCCTGGGCGAGCGCGGGATCGAGCGCGAGCGCCGCTCGGTACTCACGACGGGCGTCGTCCCACCTCGCCGCCGCACGATGCAGGGCTCCCAGTTCCTGCCTCGCCTCCGCCAGGTTGGGCATTGCGGCAACAGCGGCCTCCTGTTCCGCCAGGGCTGCATCCGCCTGACCGACCTTCGCCAGGACAGTACCCAACTGATGCCGCACCATGGCGTCGCCGGGCGCCAGAGACAGCGCGGCGCGGTAAGCGGCAACCGCCTCGTCGTAGCTGTGGAGATGGGCGTACGCGCTGGCGCTAGCCGCATGCACCAATGCACGCTTCGCGTCAACCGCGATCGAGCGGTTGTATTCGCGTATTGCGTCGTCGAACCGCTCGCGACCCGCGTGGGCGAGCCCAAGACCGTAGTATGCCGCAGCCTCGTCTCCAGCTCCCGCTTCCAGCACGGCGCTGTATTGCTCCTCCGCCGCGTCGAACGCCTCGATAGTCAGGTAAAGGCGCCCGAGCGCGAGCCGCGCATCGACGCGCGTGGGGTCTTCGCGCAGGGCCGCCTGACGCGCTTCGATCTGGGCGGGGAGGTCGACCCCTAGACTATCGGCGGGAGCCTGAGCGTGTAGCGTCAGCGCGATGAGCGCCGTCGCTATCCACGCCGCCATGCGGTGGAGGATGTATGTCCCGGGCGGCTCGCGTCGCATGCGGCACTTGCCCCTTGTACGCAGGTGCGACGAATGTACACGAGCCGCCCATTCCTGGAAAGTATGCGTGTAGGCAGCGACCGCGCCTACGCGGCCCCGGTCGGTGGCCTGCCGCCCCTTGAACATCGCGCGAATTCGGCTATTCCTTGGCCCGAGTGGTTTGACCTCCCGCGCTCTCGAAACAGTCCCACATCCAGGTTCAGTCCAGAACCTGCGGGAAGCGCGAGTATGCCCACAGATCTCGACATCGCCCAAGCAGCGGAACTGAAGCCGATTATCGACATCGCGGCCGACATTGGCTTGGGCGAGGACGACCTGGACCTTTACGGGAAGCACAAGGCAAAGGTCCGCCTGGACGTGCTGAAGCGCTTCGAGGACCGTCCCGACGGCAAGTACGTCGACGTCACCGCCATCACGCCTACGCCCCTCGGCGAAGGCAAGACGGTCACAACGATCGGGCTTTCGCAAGCTCTGAACCACATCGGCAAGGACGTCTTCACCTGCATACGCCAGCCGTCGCAGGGGCCGACGTTCGGCATCAAGGGCGGCGCGGCGGGCGGCGGACACTCGCAGGTCGTGCCGATGGAGGACTTCAACCTCCACCTTACCGGTGACATCCACGCTGTCAGCGCGGCGCACAATCTGCTCGCGGCGGCGATTGACGCGCGTATCCTGCACGAGGATCAGTTGAGCGACGCCCGTCTCGAACGCACTGGCATACCGCGACTCGACATCGATCCCTACTCGATTACGTGGAATCGCGTCGTCGACGTGAACGACCGCGCCCTGCGGAACGTCATCACCGGGCTGGGCGACAAGCTTGACGGGCGACCCCGCGAGACGGGCTTCGACATCGCCGTCGCTTCCGAGGTCATGGCGATACTCGCGCTGACGACCGACCTGCGCGACCTGCGCGAGCGTCTCGGCCGCGTCGTCGTTGGGATGAGCAAGAGCGGCACGCCCGTGACCGCGGAAGACCTGAAGTGCGCTGGCGCCATGACGGTCCTGATGAAGGACGCGCTCATGCCCACGCTCATGCAGACGTTGGAGAACACGCCAGCGTTCGTGCATGCGGGTCCGTTCGCGAACATCGCGCACGGGAACAGTTCCATCATCGCGGATCGGATCGCGCTCAAGCTCGTGCCGGACGGCTACGTCGTAACCGAGAGCGGTTTCGGCGCGGACATCGGCATGGAGAAGTTCTGCGACGTCAAATGCCGGTATTCCGGGCTGACACCGGACTGCGTGGTGCTCGTCGCAACGGTACGCGCGCTCAAGATGCACGGTGGCGGCCCGAAGGTCACGCCGGGACGCAGGCTTCATCGCGCGTATCGCGAGGAGAATCTGGACCTGCTCAAGGACGGCGTGTCCAACCTCCAGGCGTGCATCGGCATCGCGCGGCAGTTCGGCGTTCCCGTCGTCGTCGCCCTGAACCGCTTCACGACGGACACGGACGCCGAGGTGGATTTCGTCAGGCAGGCGGCGGTGGAAGCAGGCGCGGAGGGCGCGTACACGAGCAACGTCTGGGCAGAGGGTGGCTCTGGCGGCGCGGAGCTCGCCGAAGCGGTCGCGGCGGCTTGCGAGAAGCCGTCGGACTTCCAGTTCCTCTACCCGCTGGACATGTCCATCAAGGACAAGATTCACACGCTCGCAACGAAGGTGTACGGCGCGGCGGACGTGGACTACTCCCCGGCGGCCGAAGCGAAGGTCAAGCTCTATACCGAACTGGGCTACGACGGACTGCCCATCAACATGGCGAAGACACACCTGTCGTTGTCGCACGACCCGCTGCTGAAGGGGGCTCCCAAGGGCTTCACGTTCCCGATCCGCGACATCCGCGCGTCGGTCGGAGCCGGGTTCCTCTATCCGCTCTGCGGGGAGATGCGCACGATGCCAGGACTGCCGTCACAACCCGCGTTCGCAAACGTAGATATCGATCTCGACACCGGCAAGGTAGTCGGGCTGTTCTAACGGGTACGGCAACTCCCTAACGGTGGCGATGGAACGGAGGGGGCATGGAACTGACTTTGGGGGCGGTAAGCCCCGACCCCGCCTTTCTCCGAGGGGTTGAGGAGGAGCTAGGACAGAAGATCGCGTCGTGTTTCCATTGCAGTAAGTGTTCGAGTGGATGCCCCGTGGCGTTCGCTATGGACCTTCAGCCCAACAGAGTCGTCCGCCTGGTGCAGATGGGGCTCAAGGACGACGTGCTTCGTAGCTCGACGATATGGCTGTGTCCGTCGTGCGAAACGTGCGTGACGCGTTGCCCGAACGAAGTGGACATTCCGGGCATGATGGATGTCCTGAGACAGATCGCCGTGCGCGAGAAGACGGCGGCGGCTGATCCGGCGATCCCGGCGTTTCACGCCGCGTTCCTGTCGTCGGTGGGCAAGCACGGGCGCGTGCACGATCTGGGGATGCTGACGGCATTCAAGATGAGGACGCGCGAACGCGGTGACGCGTTCAAGGACGCCGGTCTCGGGTGGCAGATGTTCAGGCGGGGCAAGCTTCGCTTGCTGCCAAGCAAGGCGCGTCGGACGCAACGCATACGGGCGATGCTTCGCGAGACGGCGCGTAGGATATGAGAGGCCCTTCCAGGGCGCTGTTCCGACCGGATCGAGTCGGCTGTTCGTGTAGTTCCCGCGCCGCCACGTAGGCGGCGGACAGTTCATTGCTGCCCGCGTTTAGGCACGGCGGGCGTGTGCCCGCTGCCTCAGCGATGAGGAGTTGGCGGTGGAACTTTCATACTTCCCGGGCTGTTCGCTCCATGCGACGGCGCGCGAATACGACGCATCTACGCGCGCCGTGTGCGCCGAGTTGGACATCGGCCTAAGCGAGTTGGACGACTGGAACTGCTGCGGCTCCACGTCCGCGCACAGCGTCGACACCGACGTTGCGCGCAAGCTGTCCGTACGCAACCTGCGAATCGCTGAGCGGTCAGGGCTGGACGTGATGTCGCCGTGCGCCGCTTGCTATGGGCGCATGCGAGCCGCGCAGACGAGTCGAGACGGGGCGCTTATAGGCGCGTCCGACGTCAACGTCTGCCACATCCTCGACGTGCTTGCGGACGACGAGAGCGCGGCGAAGCTCCGCGAGAAGGTCACGACGCCGCTCACGGAACTGCGCGCTGTCAGCTACTACGGCTGCCTTGCCACGCGGCCTCCTGAGCGCACCGGCGCCGCCGATGTCGAGAACCCTGAGAGCATGGACCGTCTTCTGAGCCTGGCGGGCGCCGAGGCGCTGCCGTGGTCGTTCAAGACCGACTGCTGCGGCGCCAGTCTGACGCTCACAAGGACGGACATCGTGACGCGCCTTGTGGATCGCCTGTTGCGCATGGCGGTCGAGGCGGGCGCGGACTGCGTCGTCGTCGCGTGCAGCATGTGTCACGCGAATCTGGACGCGCGGCAGGCGGAGGCAGCGCAGGAGCACGGCGGCGACTACGACCTCCCGATCTTCTACATCTCGGAATTGCTGGGGCTCGCGATGGGATGCGCCGACGCGCCTCGTTGGTGGCGGCGGCATCTCACCGACCCAACGCCCCTGCTGAGAGCCAAAGGGCTGGCCGCATGAACGAGCGCGCCGAACACACACAGGGTGACACAGGGAAGATCGGCGCCGTCGCGGTTGTAGGCGGCGGGATCGCCGGCATGCAGGCGTCGCTCGACCTGGCGGAGGCGGGATTCAAGGTCCACCTCATCGAACGCTCGGGCGGCATAGGCGGCCGCATGGCGCAGCTAGACAAGACGTTCCCTACGAACGACTGCGCAATGTGCACCATCTCGCCGCGGCTCGTGGACTGCGACAAGCACCCGAACATCGACATCATCACGAACGCGGAGTTGCTGGCGGCGGACGGCGAGCCCGGCGCCATGAAGCTGTCGGTCCACCGTCGCGCGACCTACGTGGACGCCGACAAGTGCAACGCCTGCGGCGATTGCGAAACCGTGTGCCCCGTCCATCTGCCGGACGAGTTCAACGAGGGCCTGGGACCACGCGGCGTCATCCACAAGCTCTATCCACAGACAATCCCCAACGTGTACACAATCGACAAGGAGGCTCCGCCGCCCTGCACGCTGACGTGTCCTGCGGGAGTCAACGTGCAGGGGTACGTCGCGCTCATCGCGGAGGGCAAGCTGAGAGAGGCGGTCTCGCTGATTCGTGAGCGACACCCGCTGCCGTCGGCGTGTGGTCGCATCTGCTATCACCCGTGTGAGCACGTGTGCAACCGCAGGGATCTGGACGAACCTGTCGCGGTGAACGCCCTCAAACGGTTCGCGGCGGACTCCGAGCGCGAACGGCGTCGGCGGGAAGGCGATGGACCGGGTCATCCGTCGAAGGCAGCGCCTACGGGCAAGAAGGTCGCCGTCGTGGGCTCGGGTCCTGCAGGACTGACCGCCGCCTACGACCTTGCCCTCGCCGGACACAAGGTGTCGATCTTCGAGGCGGCTCCCGTGGCGGGCGGCATGCTCCGCCTGGGCATCCCCGACTACCGACTTCCCAAGGGTGGGCTGCAGGAGGAGATCGACGACCTCCTCTCGATCGGCATCGACCTGTGGCTCGACACGCCCATCGGCCCCAACCTCACGTTGGACGACCTAAAGGGGCAGGGCTACGGAGCCACGTTCCTCGCCGTCGGCGCGCAGAAGAGCCTGCGGTTGGACATCCCCGGCGTAGGACTCGACGGCGTGATGCACGGCGTGGAATTCCTACGGGCAGTGAGCCTCGAGGAAGACGTCAAGGTAGGTCGCACGGTCGCGGTCGTGGGCGGCGGTGATGTCGCCATGGACGTGGCACAGACAGCGTTACGCCTTGGCGCCGAGAAGGTGATGGTCCTCTACCGACGCACCGAGCAGGAAATGCCCGCGCACGAGGAGGAACGCATCTCCGCCGAGGAAGAGGGCATCGAGTTCCACTTCCTCATCGCCCCGACGCGCGTCGTCGGAGACGGCGCCATGACCGGCGTCGTGTGCCAGAGCATGCGTCTCGGGGAGCCGGACGAGTCTGGCCGGCGGCGACCCGATCCGATTGAGGGTTCAGAGGCGGTTATTGAGGCGGACACGCTCATCGCCGCCATCGGGCAACGTTCTGATTTCTCGTTCCTGGGCGACGACAGCCTTGTGCGCATCACGGCGCGTGGCACGTTCGAGGTGGACGAGGCGACGCTTCAAACGTCCGTTGAAGGCATCTTCGCGGGCGGCGACGTGGTGTTGGGGCCAGCTTCCGCGGTCGAGGCGGTCGCGCAGGGACACAGGGCGGCTGAATCCATACATCGTCATCTGAGCGGCGCCGACCTACGCGAGGGCAGGGACGAGCCACGCGAGGTCGCCGCAGGCATCCCGACGCGCAAGTTCGATACGTCTCCCCGGGCGGAGATGGCGCGGCGCGATCCGTCCGTACGCGCCCTCAGCTTCACGGAAGTGAACCTCGGACTCACGGAGGCGCAGGCGGCGGCGGAATCGAGACGTTGTCTCAACTGCGGAATCTGTTCCGAGTGCATGCAGTGCGTCGAGGTGTGCGAACCGGGCGCTATCGACCACTTCATGCGCGACGAAGTTCTGGAACTCGACGCGGGCGCCGTCATCATGGCTCCCGGGTACGACCGCTTCGACCCAACGCTACGCGGCGAATACGGCTACGGGCGCTATCCGAACGTCGTCACGAGCATCGAGTACGAACGGATGCTCAGCACGTCTGGCCCGACGACTGGCGAAGTGCTACGACCGTCGGACAGCGCGCATCCCAAGCGCATCGCCTGGATTCAGTGCGTTGGCTCCCGCGACGTGTCGTGCGGGAACGGGTACTGCTCCTCCGTCTGTTGCATGTATGCGACGAAGGAAGCGGTGATGACGCGTGAGCACGACCCCGACGCCGAAGCCACGATCTTCTTCAACGACATCCGCGCCTTCGGGAAGGGCTACGAGCGCTACTACGAGGAAGCTAAGAGCAAGCACGGCGTGCGGTACATCAGGAGCATGCCCTCGACGGTCAAGGAGCTACGGCAGAGCGGGAACTTGCTCATGCAGTACGCCCAGGACGATGGAGGCATCGTCGAGGAGGAGTTCGACCTCGTCGTACTCTCGATAGCGCTGGTTCCATCTCAGCAGGCCGGCGAGATGGCGCAGCGCCTTGGCGTCGAGTTGGACCAGTATGGCTTCGCGCGCACGACGAAGTTCGCTCCGAGCGACACGTCGCGCGCGGGCATCTACGTGGCTGGCGCGTTCCAGGCGCCTATGGACATTCCCGAAGCTGTTACCAGCGCCAGCAGCGCGGCGGCGCGCGCCGCCGAACTCCTCGCCGACGCGCGGGGCGCGATGGTCCGTGCGCCAGAGTATCCACAGGAGCGCGATGTCCTCGGCCAGGAGCCGCGCGTGGGGGTGTTCGTGTGCCACTGCGGCACGAACATAGCGCGCACCGTCGCCGTGCAGGAGGCAGTGGAGTACGCCCGCACGCTTCCGCACGTCGCGTACGCGGAAACCAACCTGTACACCTGCGCCACGGACGCGCAGGCACACATCGTCGAGACGGTGAAGGAACACGACCTGAACCGCGTTGTGATCGCCTCGTGTACTCCTCGCACGCACGAGCCTTTGTTCCGCGACATGATGCGCGAAGCGGGACTGAACCCCTACCTCTTCGAGATGACGAACATCCGCGACCAGTGTTCATGGGTGCATTCCGACCTGCCAGAGGAAGCGACGGAGAAGGCGAAGGATCTCACCCGCATGGCCGTCGCCCGCGCCACGACGCTGGAACCGCTCCACGACATGAGCTTCGAGGTGCGACCCAGCGCGCTCGTCATCGGAGGCGGGCTAGCGGGGATGACCTGCGCCGCGTCGATAGCCGACCAGGGGTTCCTAGTACACCTCGTCGAGCGCGGGCCAGAGCTGGGCGGCCGTCTGCGCCATCTTCGCTACACGCTCGAGGGCGACGACCCGCAGGCGCATCTGGCTGACCTGCTAGAGCGCATGGAGCGCGACGATTCCATCGACATCTACACAAACGCGGAACTCGTTGAGCTGTCCGGGCACGTCGGCGCCTTCCGCTCTCAGGTGCAAACGCCGAACGGCGAGGCGACGGTGGAACACGGCGTTGTCGTCGTTGCCACGGGTGGCGTCGAGTACGAGCCGGACGAGTACCTGCACGGCGAGCACCCGCGGGTGATGACTCAGGGCGAGCTAGAACGGCGTCTCGGAGAGGACGACCCGGCGTTCGACGAACCCACGGACATTGCGATGATCCAGTGCGTCGGCTCCCGCGACGACGAGAACCCCTATTGCAGCCGCGTCTGCTGCGGGAACGCCATCAAGAACGCGCTCAAGATCAAGGAGCGCAACCAGGCTAGCAGCGTTACGGTCTTCTACCGCGACATCCGCACATACGGCGCCCGTGAGGACGCTTACCGCGAGGCCCGCGAGGCGGGCGTGCTGTTCATCCGATACGAGCTGAACGACAAGCCGCGGGTGTGCAGCGAAGACGGCGCCCTCGCCGTCCGCGGCTACGATCCCGTGTTGGGCGCCGAGGTGCATCTGCGGCCGAACTTCCTCGTGCTGAGCGCGGGCATTCGTCCACACCCGGACGCGCTGGAGCTGGGAGCGCGGCTGAAGGTTCCGCGCGACATGGACGGCACGTTCCTCGAAGCGCACATGAAGCTGCGACCCGTCGATTTTGCGAACGAGGGGATGTTCCTCTGCGGCCTGGCGCACGCGCCGAAGTACGCGCAGGAGTCCATCGCTCAGGCGACCGCCGTGGCGGCG
This sequence comes from uncultured bacterium, assembly GCA_964473525.1. Classification (GTDB taxonomy): domain Bacteria; phylum Poribacteria; class WGA-4E. The sequence continues at coordinate 128,569 of CAYYPK010000012.1, read as the reverse complement.
CGGGCGGCGACGATACTCTCGAAGAAGCATCTGTACGTTGCGGGAACCGTCGCGCAGATCGACCAGGACGCGTGCGCGGCGTGCCTCACGTGCGTGCGCGTGTGTCCCTTCGACGTGCCGGTCATCAAGGACGGCGCGGCGTACATTGAGGCGTCGATGTGCCAGGGGTGTGGCACGTGCGCGGCGGCGTGTCCTGCGAAGGTGATAGATCTCGGCCACTACAAGGACGAGCAGGTCGCGGCGGCGGTCGCGCAGGCGGTGGGATGACTATGATCGACGAGCGAGAACAGGTAGCGGAGAACGCGCCCGGCCACGAGGGCTTCGAGCCGGTGATCGTGGCTTTCTGCTGCCAATACTGCGCGTACGCCGCCGCCGACCTCGCGGGGTCCATGCGGCTGCAGTACTCGCCGAACGTGCGCGTCGTGCGCTTGCTCTGCACGGGGAAAACCGACCCCATCTTCTTCCTGAGGGCGTTCGAGGGCGGCGCGGACGGCGTGTTCGTCGCGGGCTGCTTGGAGGGCAACTGCCACTTTGTAGAGGGCAACCTGCGAGCGAAAAAGCGTGTGAGCCACGCCAAAAGCCTGCTCGATGAGGTGGGGATCGGCGGCGAGCGGCTAGATATGTACAACATGTCCGCGGGCGAGGGCGCGAAGTTCGCCGCCGCCGCGGACGAGATGACGGAGCGAATACGAGCGCTGGGCCCGTCGCCCTTGAGACCGGAGTCTGACGCTGCTCACGAGGCGCTACAGGCCACGCTCGACGCCGTAGAAGCAACCCAAACATAGCGACCGACGATTGGGACAACATGGCCGCCGAGATTCTTAGCGGGACGGAAGTCGCCAAGGCGATGCGGAAGGAGATGGCCGCCGAAACTGAGCGCCTGAAGGCGGACCACGGCGTCGTGCCGGGCCTCTGCGTAGTGCTCGTTGGGGACGACCCGGCGTCGATGTCCTACGTGCGCGGCAAGCGGAAGGCGTGCGAGGAGATCGCCATCAACTCCGTCGAGCACAAACGTGAAGCGGACTTCCCCGAAGACGACCTGCTGGCGCTCATCGCCGAACTGAACGCCGACCCGACGGTGAACGGGATTCTCGTCCAGCTCCCGCTGCCGAAACACATCCGCGAAAACCTGGTGCTGGACGCCATCGACCCGTCGAAGGACGTGGACGGCTTCCACCCCATCAACCTGGGCAAAATGCTCGTCGGCGAGGACTGCCTGCTGCCCTGCACGCCCCACGGCGTACAGCAGCTTCTGCTGCGCGGCGGCGTGGAGATCGAGGGCAAGCACGTCGTCATGGTGGGGCGCAGCAACATCGTTGGGAAGCCGCTCGCGAATATCCTCCTTCAGCGGAAGGACGGCGCCAACGCGACGGTAACGGTCTGCCACACGCGCACCCCGGACATGGCGCTGCACACGCGGCAGGCGGACATCCTCATCGTCGCGGCGGGACGCCCGAACACGATTACCGCGGACATGGTCGCTGACGGCGCGGTCGTCGTGGACGTCGGCGTGAATCGCGTTGACGACTCCTCCAAGAAGCGGGGCTATCGCCTTGTCGGAGACGTCGACTACGAAGGGGTCCGCGAAAAGGCGAGCGTCATCACGCCCGTGCCAGGTGGCGTCGGGCCGATGACGATCACCATGCTGCTCCACAACACCATCGCCGCCGCGAAGATGGCGCACGGAATCGAATAGCCCGGCCGGAGACGAGCCATGATAGTCGCCGAACGAAAGCCACTGGACGAGATACAGCAGTCGCTCGATGGCTGCGAGCGCGTCCTTGTCGCCGGCTGTGGGACGTGCGTCACGGTGTGCATGGCAGGCGGCGAGAAGGAGGTCGGAATCCTCGCCTCCATGCTGCGGATGCGCGCAAAGATGGACGGCTCCGCGCTCGAGGTCCGCGAGGCGACCGTGCAGCGTCAGTGCGACCGGGAATATGTCGAGGAACTCGCCGGCCTAGCGGACGACTGCGACGCCATCCTGTCGATGGGGTGCGGCGTGGGCGTGAACTACGCGACCGAGGTCCTAAGGTCGACGCGCGTCCTTCCCGCGCTGAATACGCGCTTCTACGGGGCGAACATCGACGAGGGCGTCTGGTCGGAACGCTGCGGCGGCTGCGGCGAGTGCATCGTCGCCAGCACGGAGGGCATCTGCCCCATCGCTCGCTGCTCGAAGTCGATTCTGAACGGCCCGTGCGGCGGCTCGCAGGAGGGCAAGTGCGAGGTAGACGCGGAAATCGACTGCGTCTGGCAACTCATATACGACCGCATGGACGGGCTCGGGCGACTCGACAGGCTCGAGGAGATCCTGGAGCCGAAGGACTGGTCGAAGGGGCGAGACGGCGGCCCGGGATCGGCGACCCGGGAAGACGCGACGGCGCTGGATCGGAGCGCGGAGGAGGACGGGGGGGCAGCGACGTGAAATCGGGCAGCAATCTCGAACGCATGTTGAGCGCCGGTCACTTCGCCGTGACCGCGGAACTCGGCCCTCCTAAGAGCGCTGACGCCAAAGCCGTGACGAAGAAGTGCAAGTACCTCAAAGGCTTCGTCGACGCCGCGAACATCACCGACAACCAGACCGCCATCGTCCGCATGTCCAGCATCGCCGGCGGCGTCCTTGCCGTGAAACGCGGCGTAGAGCCGGTCGTGCAGATGACGTGCCGGGACCGCAACCGGCTGGCGATGCAGGCGGACATCCTGGGCGCGCACGCGTTGGGCGTCCGCAACCTGCTCTGCCTCTCCGGCGACCATCAGAAGTTCGGGAATCACCCCACAGCGAAGAACGTCTTCGACATCGACAGCATCCAGCTTATCCAGATGGTCAAGCGGATGCGCGACGACCGGCTCTTTATGTGCGGCGACGAGATTCGGAACACGCCGAAGACGCCGGTCGTCGAGCCGCGGATGTTCATCGGCGCGGCGGCGAATCCGTTCGCCGACCCGTTCGCGTTCCGCGTGGTGCGGCTCGCGAAGAAGGTCCAGGCGGGGGCGGACTTCATCCAGACGCAGTGCATCTACGACATGCCTCGTTTCCGCGAATGGATGCAGCAGGTGCGCGACCGGGGTCTGCACGAGCAGACAGCCATTCTGGCGGGCGTGACGCCCCTCAAGTCGGCTGGCATGGCGCGCTACATGCGCGACAACGTGCCTGGGCTCAGCGTCCCAGACGCCGTTGTGGACCGCATCGCGGGGGCGAAAAAGGGGTCCGTCGAGGGCATCGCATTCTGCGTCGAGCAGATACAGGAACTGAAGGAGATGGAGGGCATCGCCGGCGTGCACGTCATGGCGATCGAGTGGGAACAGAAGGTCGAGCAGATCGTGGAAGAGACAGGACTGCTCCCGAGACCCGACGTGGAGGAGGATGGAGGCGCGGATGAAAGTTGAACACCGCCTTCAGCGACGCGATAGCTGGCAGGAAGCATGGCAGCTGTCCCTCGACTACACGGTGGCCGATCTGCGCGCGGGTGACCTGGCGAAGCAATGCGCCAGGAGCGGCAGCGTCCTCACCGCTGACGGAGATGTCGAGATCACGCTCCTCGGTAACGTGTACCGCATCACGCCGCCCGATTTCGACGTCGCGCGCATCGACAGCGACGCCGCCGTCCCGATCACCGACAAGATCCTACTCCTGCACTACCTGGCGACCGCGAGCGGCAAGCCGGTGTCGGGCGAGTGGATGACGTTCGGCGAAGTGCCAGGCGGCGATCAATACCTGCCTGTGTTCCGCGCGCGCAGCCTCGACCGGCTCGTGGCTGCCTTCGACGGCCGTGAGGAAGAACTTACCGCGGCCGGCGAAGACATCGGCGGCAAGGCGGCGGAGCACGGCGACGTTTCCGTCGTCGCGCACGCTTTCCCTCGCGTGCCGGTCGCCGCGGTCTTGTGGCGCGGCGACGACGAGTTCTCGGCGTCAGGGGCGTTCCTCTTCGACAAGTGCACGCCCGACTACCTGCCCGCAGAGGACATGGTGGTCCTCGCGACGAAGGTCGTCGGGATGCTCATACGACGGGGGAGAGTGTCGTGAAGCTGGCGGTCACCGGCAAGGGCGGAGTGGGCAAGACCACGCTAAGCGCGGCGCTTGCCCAGACGTACGCTCGCGAAGGATCACGCGTCATCGCCGTGGACGCCGACCCAGACAGCAACCTCGCCGCGACGCTGGGGTTTCGCAACCCCGACGCGATCACGCCTCTGTTCGAGATGACCGACCTTATCGCCGACCGCACGGGGGCGAAACCCGGCGGTCTCGGGCAGTACTTCACGCTGAACCCCAAGGTGGACGACATCCCCGACGACTACTGCCCTGAGCACGACGGAGTGCGTCTGCTCAGCATCGGTGGCGCGGCGCGCGAGGGCGGCAGCGGCTGCTTCTGTCCTGAGAGCGCCTTCCTGCGGGCGCTCATGGCGCACCTACTGTTCGGACGCGATGACGTGGCTATTCTCGATATGGAGGCCGGCGTCGAGCATTTGACGCGCGGGACGGCGCAAGGCGTCGACGCACTCATCGTGGTTGTCGAGCCGGGGCGACGCAGCATCGAGACCGCGCGGCGCATCCAGGGCCTCGCAGGCGACCTCGGCATCCACAAGACGTGGGCTGTGGCGAGCAAGACGCGCGGCCCTGACGACCGTGAATTCATCGCGTCGGAGCTCGGCGACGTGGAACTCATCGCGAGCATGCCTTACAGCGTCGAGGTCGTCGAAAACGGCATGCGCAGCGCCGGGATCGGCGATGTGATCAGCGGCCCGCTCCGCGAGCCGTTGATAGAGCTTCGGCACAGGCTAACCCAGGAACTCGCGCAGCCAGCGTGAAGGGAGAGGCTGACGATGAAGGACGCCGACAAGCTACCGATCCTTCTCGAACACTGGATCGAGCACAACGCCTCTCACGAAGCTGAATTCGCCAAGTGGGCCCAGCGGGCGACGGAGGCAGGTCTCGAAGAGGTAGGCGGCGACATCACTGCGGCGGCGGAACGACTGCGGCAGGCGAGTGACCGGCTACAGGCGGCTCTATCCAGCCTGCAGCCAGGATCTGAATCGGAGGCGTGAGACATGTGCCAAAGCAACGTCTACGCGCTGGACGGCGAGCAGGAGAAACTGTTGCTCGAGGATGTTGCGCTCATCGAGAGCGACGAGGACTCGCTCACGATGCGCACGCTCTTCGGGGAGCCGATGGTGATCTCCGGCAGGATCGTCGGCATCGACCTGACGCGGCAGAAAGTCTACGTGGAGAGAATCGCGACCGTGGGTGCGTGACAAGGTAACGGAGGACGACACATGTCCGATGAGAAGACGACCGATGCGACCGCTGTCGAAGGCGCGGAAAGAGCGCGCCGGACGATCGGCGAGGAGACCTACGAGCCTGGACCTCCGACCGGCCCCCAGAACTGGCGAAACAAGCTGAGGGACCGCGACGAGATGCTCCGATACCTGGAAACCGGCGAGCGGTACTGGTTCAACGACGAGTGGTACGGCAGTGAGAAACGCCGCACCCCCGCCTGACACCGACCCCGGAGCGACAACCCGACTGAGCGGAGGCGCGCATGGCGGTTGAAATCCCCAAGGTCGCCTACACAGGGGCGATCCGAGAAATCCAACTGGGAGATGGCGCGAATGCCATCACCGTTGGTGGTGAGACGAGCTACCCGTTCCACGTGTTCGAAGGCGAGATGCCGAACCCCCCACGCATCGCGATGGAGGTGTACGACGCCCCACCGGACGACTGGCCGGAGGTCGCTCTCGAGCCTTTCGAGGGCGTCACGGACGACCCGGCGGCGTGGGCCAAGAAATGCGTGGACGAATACGACGCCGACATGATCTGCATCCAACTGGCGAGCACGGACCCCAACGGCGCCGACGCGCCGCCCGAGGCGGCCGCGGAGACGGTGCAGAAGGTTGCCGCCGCCGTGGATGTGCCGCTCATCGCGTGGGGATCGGACAGCGATGAGAAGGACACGGACGTCCTGCGCCTCGTCGCCGAAACATCCGAGGACCGGAAGCTGGTCATCGGGCCGGTTGTCGAGGGCAACTACCGGCAGCTTGGCGCGGCGGCCATCGCGTACGGCCACACGGTCGCAGCGTCCACGCCTATCGACATCAACCTGTGCAAGCAGCTGAACATCCTACTGGCTGACCTTGGCGTGCCTGCTGAGCAGATGATCGTCGATCCGACGACTGGAGGGCTCGGATACGGGCTCGAATACACCTACTCCGTCATGGAGCGGACCCGCATGGCCGCCCTGACTCAAGGGGACGAGAGCCTGCAGTTCCCGATGATCTGCAATCTGGCTCCGCAGGTGTGGAAGGTCAAGGAGGTCAAGACCCCCGAGGCCGATGACCCCAAACTCGGCGACCAGAAGAAGCGCGGCGTCCTCATGGAGGCGACCACGGCGATGTCTCTGCTGCTCGCCGGAGCGGACGTGCTCGTGATGCGCCACCCGGACGCGATAGCTCAGATCAGAACTGCGATTGGAAGCCTCGCGCCGTAGTGGAACGAATCCGCGACGGCCTTTAGGGAGGACGGGACGCATGTCGGAAATGGATGAAAGAAGCGTAGACGGCGCAACCAACGAGATGATTGAGAAGGCGACGCACGACGGAGTGCTGACCGCCTTCGACCGCGCGGCGGACATGCGTCCTTGCCCTATCGGAGCCGAGGGGAGCTGCTGCAAGCTCTGCTCGATGGGTCCATGCAGGCTTCCCGCCCCTCGCCGACGCGAGGAGACGCCTGAGGAGAGGGATAACCGCCGCGGCGTCTGCGGCGCGACGGTCGAGACGATCGCCGCCCGCAACTTCGTTCGCATGGTCGCCGCTGGCACGTCGGCGCACAGCGACCACGCCCGCACGGTGGTCGAGACTTTCATCGAAGCGGCCAAGGGCGAGGGTTCGGACTTCGGCATCCTGGACGAGCAGAAGCTGATACAGGTCGCGCTCGACTTCGGGATCGAAATCAACGGAAGGGCGACGCGCGACATCGCCCTGGAGCTGGGCGAAGAGGCCCTCAAGGAGTTCGGCAAGCCCGATGGCACGCTGCGGTTCCTGGAACGCGCCCCACTGAAGCGGCAGCAGGTCTGGAAGGAACAGAACGCGGCGCCGCGCGCCATCGACCGCGAAGTGGTCGAATGCCTGCACCGAACCGTCATGGGCGTGGACCTGGACTACAAGCACCTGTTCCAGCAGGCGTCCCGCACTGCGCTCGCAGACGGCTGGGGCGGCTCCATGCTCGCCACCGAGCTGCAGGACATCATGCTCGGGACGCCCGTGCCCGTCACAGGCAAGGTCAACCTCGGCGTCCTCCGCGAAGACGCGGTGAACATCGTCGTCCACGGTCACGAGCCGCTGTTACCCGAGATGCTTGTCGTCGCGTCGCAAGACAAGGAGCTGCTCGCCGCCGCCGCCGCGAACGGGGCGACGGGAGGCATCAACCTCAGCGGCATCTGCTGCTCGGCGAACGAAGTGCTCATGCGGCACGGCGTTCCGCTCGCGGGGAACATGCTGCAGCAGGAACTCGCCGTCGTGTCCGGCGCCGTCGAAGCGATGGTGGTGGACGTGCAGTGCATCATGCAATCGCTGCCGAAGGTGGCGGACTGCTACCACACCGAGGTGATGACCGTATCGCACAAGGCGCGGCTCCCCGGCGCCATCCACATCGAGATGGACGACGCGGCCCCGTTGGAGGCGGCGAAGGAGATCGTCCGGCGCGCCATCGACAACTACCCGAACCGCGCGCAGAGCAAAGTGAACATCCCCAGCCAGAGCGTCGACCTCGTCGCGGGGTTCTCGCACGAGACGATCGGCTACCTGCTCGGCGGGCTGTTCCGCGCGTCGTACAAGCCGCTCAACGACAACATCATCAACGGGCGGATACGCGGCGTCGCCGGAGTCGTCGGTTGCACGAACGCCCGTGTGAAGCACGAGGACGTCCACACCCGCCTCGTGAAGGAACTCGTCAAGAACGACGTCCTGGTCATCCAGACGGGTTGCTCCGCCATGGCGTGCGCCAAGCTCGGGCTCATGACACCGGAGGCGGCGCACCTCCACGCCGGGCCGGGACTGACCGAGGTGTGCGAGACGGTCGGGATTCCGCCCGTCCTGCACATGGGTTCGTGCGTGGACAACTCCCGCATCCTCATGGCGGCAACGGCGATGGTGAAGGAGGGCGGCCTGGGCGACGACCTCTCCGACCTGCCCGTTGCGGGCGCGGCTCCCGAGTGGATGGCGGAGAAGGCCATAGCCATCGGCCAATACTTCGTCGCCTCAGGCGTCTACACCGTCTTCGGCGTCACGTGGCCGACAGAGGGTAGCCCGGAAGTCACCGAGTGGCTCATGGACGAGATCTCCGAATCTTACGGCGGCAAGTGGGCGTTCGAACCGGACCCCATCAAGATGGCGAAGCTCATGATCGACCACATCGACGAGAAGAGGAAAGCCCTCGGCCTCGACGAGGCCCGCGAGCGCGTGCTCTTCGACATGGAGATGCGACGCGACCTGGACGCGGTCTAAGGCGAAGTCGGACGCGAGGGAGAGACAGCGATGTCCAAGATCATCTGTTCGGCAGCGATACGCGGCGCCCACACGATCGTGGAGCGCGCCGAGAACGACTGGAAAGAAGCGGTGGACCGCTGGGGGCTCAACCAGGAGGTCGGGTTCCCCAACACGGCGTACTACCTTCCCATCATCTACGGCATGCTCGGAATGAAGGTCGAGAAGCTGAGCGACATGGAGCTGGTGCTGAAGCGCACGAACTCCCTGCTGCCGCCTCCCGTGAGCGAGAATACGCATCTGCCGTACCTCGGCCCCGCGCTGGACGCCGGCATGGCAACGCTCTTTGCTGAGGAAATCAGCGAGTCGATCAAGTACCTCAAGGACCCCGACGCCTACACCCAGCAGGAGGACCCGCGGGACGGCAACCTGTGGTTGGGCGCCGCCGACGACATCATCCTCCGCAAGCGCGGCATTGAGTTCGTCGACGGCACGGCGCCTGGCTTCGCCGCCATCGCTGGCGCGGCGCCGAGCCCGGAGATCGCCGCCAAGATCGCGCAGGAGCTACAGGAGAAGAACCTGTACGTCTTCATGTGCGGCGAGAACAACGGCGTACGGTTCTCCGATCAACTCGTGGAGGCGGGCGTGCAGATCGGCTGGCCGACGCGCCTCGTGTCGTTCGGACCAGACATCTCCGCTGCCGTCTTCGCCATGGGGTTCGCTACGCGCGCAGCGATGTCCTTCGGCGGCATCGAGCCGGGCGACTATCGCAAGATACTCATCTACAACAAGGACCGTTGCTTCGCCTTCGTCATGGCGCTCGGGCACGTCACCGAGGAGTGGTACGCAAACGCGGCGGGAGCCATCAACTGGGGCTTCCCGACCATCGCGGACTCCGACATCCCCGAGGTGCTGCCGACCGGGATATGCACGTACGAGCACGTCGTGTCGAACGTCCCTCACGACGAGATCGTCGCCAGGGCGGTCGAGGTCCGCGGTCTCAAGGTCGCCGTCTCCGAGGTGCCCGTACCGGTTGCCTACGGCGCCGCGTTCGAGGGCGAGCGCGTCCGTCGCGAGGATCTGTACGCCGAGTGCCGCGGCGGCACGAACACGGTGTGTGAGTTCACGACCACCAGGCCCATGGACGAGGTCGAGGACGGTCGCATCGAAGTCATCGGCCCCGATCTGGACGACATCGAGCCGGGCAGCCGGTTCGACATGGCGCTCGTGGCAGAGGTCGCCGGCCGTGGAATGCAGGACGACTTCGAGCCGATTCTCGAGCGGCAGATTCACCACCTCGTGAACTACGCTCAGGGCGTCATGCACATCGGTCAGCGCGACATCGCGTGGTACCGCATCAGCAAGAGCGCCTACGACAAGGGCTTCCGCCTGGGCGACCTCGGCAAGATCGTCCACGCCCGCTTCCACCAGGACTTCGGTCGCATCTTCGACAAGGTACAGGTGAAGATCTACACGGAGGCAGAGAAGGCGCTCGAGATAACCGAGCAGGCGCGGAAGGTGTACGCCATCCGCGACGCGCGCATTGAGGGCATGACCGACGAGACGACGGACATGTTCTACTCGTGCACGCTGTGTCAGTCGTTCGCGCCCAGCCACGTGTGCGTTATCAGTCCCGAACGCACGGGACTGTGCGGCGCGTACAACTGGCTCGACTGCCGCGCCTCGAACGAGGTGAACCCCACAGGCCCGAACCAGCCGGTGCCGAAGGGTCGCGTACTCAACGCGGAGCTCGGCGAGTGGGAAGGCGTCAACGAGTTCGTGCTACAGGCGTCGCGCGGCAAGATCGACCACTACAACTTCTACAGTCTCGTCCACGATCCCATGACGACCTGTGGATGCTGCGAGTGCATCGCCGCCATCGCTCCGTTCTGCAACGGCGTGATGACCGTGAATCGCGAGTACGACGGCGAGACGCCCTGCGGCATGAAGTTCACCACTCTGGCGGGAACCATCGGCGGCGGCATCAGCACGCCGGGGTTCGTCGGGCACAGCAAATACAACATCTGCCAGCGCAAGTTCCTCTCCGGCGACGGTGGGTTCGCGCGCCTCGTGTGGATGCCGAAGATGCTGAAGGAAGAGCTACACGACCGGCTCGTGCAGCGCTCCCGTGAAATCGAGATCCCCAACTTCTACGAGATGATCGCGGACGAGACGATCGGCGTCACCGAGGAAGACATCATCCCCTTCCTCACCGAGGTCGGCCATCCTGCCCTCGCGATGGACTCCATCCTCTAGCAGAGGGAGCTACCAGGGCTTGGGTACTGTGGTGTTCTTAACAGGCTATGGCTTCGCCTGCGGGCATTGCGCACGTCTGTCATTCTGAGGAGCGAAGCGAGGAAGAATCTCCGCGCGGCCACTCGCTCGGGGGATCCTTCGCTTCGCTCAGGATGACAACTGGCGGGAGTGGTCTCAGCCTCCAATGCCATCACCTGGCGAGAACACCGACCCTACGGCGTATGGACTCCTTCCCCTCGCAGGGGAAGGTTGGGATGGGGTCCAGGGCGCCGGAACAGCACGAATCGAACACTACGAGACCGGGGGCATCTAGTATGGCAGTTTCCGGCATCGAGATCTTCAAACAGTTGCCCAAGACGAACTGCAAGGACTGTGGCTTCGCCACGTGCCTCGCGTTCGCGATGAGCCTCGCGCAGGGCAAGACGGAGCTGTCGCTCTGTCCACACGTGTCCGACGAGGCGACGGCGTCCCTCTCCGAAGCGTCGGAGCCACCGATCCGCACGGTGACGGTTGGGACGGGAGACGCGGCGGCGAAGGCGGGAGGCGAGACCGTCGCGTTCCGCCACGAGAAGACGTTCGTCAGTCCGACGCCCATCGCGATCCTTGTGACGGACGCGATGAGCGGCGATGAGGTCGGCGAACGTCTCGCAAAGCTGGAGGAGCTACAGTACGACCGCGTAGGACTCACGCTTCGCGCGGACATGGTCGCCGTCAAGGAGACAGGAGGAGACGTCGCGACGTTCGCCGCGCTCGCCGCCAAGGTGGTCGACGCCGGACACAGCGTGATCCTCATGAGCTCCGACGACGCGTGCTTGTCAGCGGCTCTCGACGCCTGCGCGAGCGGGAAGCCGCTGATCTATGCCGCGGACGCGGACAACGTTGAGGTCATCGGCGCGCTCGCGAAAGAGCACGCCTGCCCGGTCGCAGCGCGCGGATCCAGCCTGGACGAAGTGGCGGAGGTCACCGAGAAGCTCACGGCGATGGGTCTCAAGGACATCGTCATCGACTCGTCGCCGACGGACCTTGGCGCGGCGCTCGCAGATCAGGCCCGCATCCGTCGGGCGGCGCTTTCGGGCAAAGCGAAGCCGCTCGGCTTCCCGACGATAGCGCTGCCCTTCGAGATGACGGACGACCCCGTGCAGGAGGCGGTGATCGCGTCGGCTCTCGTCGCGAAATACGCGGGCATCCTCGTGCTGTCAGACTTCGACGGCGCGGCGCTCTTCCCTCTGCTCTTGGCGCGTCTGAGCATCTTCACCGACCCGCAGCGGCCCATGGCCACGGACGAAGGCATCTACGAGATCGCCGGTCCCGGCGAGGACGCTCCGGTGCTGATAACGTCCAACTTCTCGCTCAGCTACTTCATCGTCTCAGGCGAAATCGAGACGAGCCGGGTGCCGAGCTACCTGCTTATTAAGGACACGGAGGGTCTCTCCGTGATGACGGCGTGGGCGGCGGGCAAGTTCGTCCCAGACGAGATCGGGCCGTTCGTGAAGAAGTGCGGCATCGAGCAGAAGGTGAACCATAGGAAGCTGGTGATACCGGGGTACGCCGCGCAGATCGCGGGAGAGTTGGAGGACGAGCTACCCGACTGGGAGATCGTCGTCGGCCCCCGCGAGGCGTCCATGCTGCCGGCGTTCTTGCGCTCGTGGCAGGCGTAGCCACCGAGAGCCCGAGGACACCAGAAGCTGCAAGACGAGGAGACGAGCGATGCTGCTGGTCGGTGAGAGCATCAACGTGATGACGAAGCGGCTTCGGATCGCCATGCGAAAGCGCGATCCGAAGCCCATAGCCAAGGTCGCCGTGGCACAGGCGAAGGCGGGCATGGACTACCTTGACGTCAACCTTGGACCCGCGAAGCGCGATGGCCCGGAACTCATGGCGTGGATCGTCGAGGTCGTTCAGCAGGAGACCGGTCTGCCGCTGTTCTTGGACACAAGCAACGTCGAGGCGATTGAGGCGGGGCTCGCCGTTCACGAAGGCACGGCGGTCGTCAACTCGATCTCCTGCCGCCCGGAGCGCATGGACGCGCTGTTCCCGGTCATCGCGAAGCACGATGCGGACTTCGTCGCGCTGCTCATCGGCACGGACGGCATCCCGCGCGACGCCGACGAGCGGGCCATGCTCGCCGCCGAGATGCAGATGCGCATGGCGGAAGAAGGCGTCGCGGAGGAACGCGCCTTCTTCGACCCCATCGTACTACCTGTCACTAGCCAGCAGGACCAGGTGCAGGGGTGCACCGGCTTCATGATGGTGGTGAAGGACTTGATACCGGGGGCGAAGGTCACGTGCGGCTTGTCCAACGTGTCCAACGGGGCGCCGGAGGATCTGCGGCCGATCCTCAACCAGACGTACATGGCGATGCTGATGAAGTTCGGGCTGGACTCGGCCATCGTGAACGCGGCGGAGACGGACCTGACCGACATCGCGCGGGGCGAGAGGGAGGACGTACTTTCCGTCGTGCACGCCGTGATGGACGGCGAGGACGTGGACGACAGCAGCCTGTCGCCCGAGCTTCTCGACTACGCCAAGACGACGCGCGTGTTGCTGGGTCAGTCGCTGTATTCGCACTCGTGGCTGAGCATCTAGCGGCGCGCCACGGAGGCGCCGCCGCGCATCTCGTGTCGGCGAACACGCTACAAATCCCTTCCCCTCGCAGGGGAAGGTTAGGATGGGGTCGGGAACAGGACGCCAACGGAAGCGCTGCCGCCAACCACTAGGACGCCAGATATGGGGGAATTCCGCGTCACCTTCCAGCCCACCGGCACGGACGTGGCCGTACCGGCGGGAACCGACCTCCTCACCGCAGCCATCGCTGCGGACGTGCCGCTGTACAACAGTTGCGCGGGCGAGGGGGTGTGCGGGAAGTGCAAGGTGATCCTGCGCGAGGGATCCGTCGACAACCAGCCAACTGCGGAACTCACCGACGAGGAGGAGCGCGCGGGGTACGTTCTGGCGTGCGGCGCCAGGGTGGGCGGCGACATCGTCGTCGAGGTACCCGCCGACTCCCGAGCGGAGTGGGCGCAGATTCTCACTGACGACGGTTCGTCACGGCTCGTCACGGACGCGCCGACCGTTGCAGGCAAGGTGGATCCGGCCGGGCTTCCCAGCCCTCGCGTCGAGATTTCCCCGCGGACATCCAAAGCCTGCCTGCGCCTGAACCCTCCCACGCTCGACGACAACATGAGCGACCTCACGCGCCTGGAACATGCCGTCCGACGCCACCTCGACGGGGCGCCTGCCCGCGCGGGTCTCGCGTCGATCAAGGGGCTCGCCAGGACGCTGCGACAGGACACGCGGCAGGACGAGCAACACGACGCCTGGCGCGTCACCGTCACGTTGGATCAGCGAGACGGCGCGGCGGAGATCGTGCGCGTCGAATCCGGCGACACATCCGACCGCGCGTACGGCGTCGCCGTGGACATCGGCACGACGACGGTCGCGGCGTCGCTCGTGGATCTCGCTACCGGAGCCACCCTCGGAACGAAGGCGACCCTAAACCGCCAGGCGGCATACGGCGAGGACGTCATCAGCAGGATTGTGCAGTCGGAACGGGACGGCGGTCTCGACGCGCTTGGGCGAGCCGTGATCGACACCGTCAACACATTGCTCGCCACGCTCGTCGCGGAGTGTGGCGTCGCGGCAGACGACGTCGTCGAGGTGTGCTGCGCAGGCAACACGACGATGGCGCACCTGCTGTTGGGCATCGACCCTTACTACATCCGTCGCGAGCCTTATGTGCCCGCCGCCACATCCTTCCCAGCCGTGTCATCGCGCGAGTTGGGGATGACCACTTACCCACTCGCCCGCGTCGATTGCCTGCCGGGTGTGGCCAGCTACGTCGGCGGCGACATCACGGCGGGCGTCATCGCGAGCGGCATCGACGAAGCGGAACTACCGTCGATGCTGATCGACCTCGGCACGAACGGCGAGATCGTGTTGGGCAACCGCGAGTGGCTCGTCTGCTGTTCAGCGTCGGCAGGGCCGGCGTTCGAAGGCGGCGGGATGCGTTGCGGCATTCGCGCCATGCAGGGAGCGGTAGAGAAGGTCGCAGTGGATCCAACGGACCACGAAGTGGTGGTGGAGACCGTCGGCGACGCGCCACCTATCGGCATCTGCGGGTCAGGGTACATCGACGCGGTGGCGGAGATGTTCCGCGCGGGGGTCATCGACCGTCAGGGAGCCATCGACGCGAGCCTGCCGACCGCGCGGACGCGCCAAGGAGACGGCGCGCCGGAGTTCGTCGCGTGGGCGAACGAAACCGGCACGGACGCGGATATCGTGATCGCGCAGTCCGACATCGAGAACCTGCTCCGCTCCAAGGGAGCCATCTACGCGGCGGCGAAACTGCTCGTGGACGCCATGGGTCTCACCTTCGACGACGTCGCGAACATCTACATCGGCGGCGGCTTTGGGAACTACCTCGACATCGAGGCCGCGGTCTGGATCGGCCTCCTGCCGGACCTTCCCGCTGATAGGTTCCGCTTCATCGGCAACAGTTCGCTCACCGGCGCGAAGGCGGCGCTACTTTCCGCCGACGCGAGAGAGAGGGCGCGCGACGTAGCCGACCGCATGACGAACATGGAGCTCTGCGCGGAGCCGGCGTACATGGACGAATACATGGGCTCCCTGTTCATCCCACACACGGACATCGACCTGTTTCCAACAGTGAAACAAGGCATGTCGGCGTAGGCCGCCGACAGGGACTAAGGAGTGACACATGCCCTATTCCATAGCGATCGCGGGCAAGGGAGGCACGGGTAAGACCACGCTCTCGGCGTTGATAACGACGCATTTCGTCAACGAGCGCCGCACGCCTATCCTGGCCGTGGACGCCGACCCAAACGCCAACCTCAACGAGGCGCTCGGGCTCGAGTACGACACGTCCGTCGTGGACACGGTGGACAGGATCATGTCCGACGGCGCCGACGCCCCCGCTGGCGTTCCGAAGGGGCGGATGGTGGAGTACGAGGTGCACGACGCGCTCGTGGAGTCGACTGGCTTCGACCTGCTCGTCATGGGACGCACCGAGGGACCGGGTTGCTACTGCTACGCCAACGACCTGCTGAAGGGGTTCCTGGAGAAGCTCTCCGCAAGCTATTCCTATGTCGTGATGGACAACGAGGCGGGGATGGAACACCTGTCGCGCCGCACAACCCGGAACGTCAACGCGCTGCTGATCGTGGCGAACCCGTCGGTGACGGCGCTCCGGTCTGCCGGGCGCATCCACCAACTCGTGCAGGACATCAAGCTGGGGATCGAGAAGACCTATCTCGTGTTGAACCGCATCGACGCGGCGTCCGGCGCCTTCGCTGCCGGCAGCGTGATGGCGGACAAGCTCGACGAACTCGAAGCCGCCGGTCTGCCCCTGCTCGGGGAGATGGCGTACGACGAGGGGGTCGTCTCCCGTAGCATGGACGCGGAGGGCGTGATGGACCTGCCGGACGACTCGCCCGCGCTGACCGCAGTCGGCGACATGATGCAGCGGCTGGCGGCGTAAGAACCGCAAGGGAGAGGAGGCGCGCATGCAGTGTCCGGGACAGGACACCCGCTACTGGACGCCGGAGGACATCTTCGACGTCAAGTGCCAGGCGTGCGACACGATCGTCGAGTTCTTCAAGACCGACGTCACGAGGCGGTGTCCCGGATGTGGCAAGCGGATCCAGAACGTCAACGTCAGCTTGGGCTGCGCCCGTTGGTGCTCCTATGCCCGCGAGTGCCTCGGGTTCGACCCGGCGGAGCTTCAGCTTGAGGACACCGGCGAGACGCCCATCGTTGATCGGCTTGTCGAAGCCGTGAAGCAGCAACTCGGCGAGGCGGAGGACATCGTCGTGCACTCCCTGCTAGTTCTCGACCGCGCCCAGGACATCCTCAAGCGCGAGGAGGCCGACCCCCGCGTGGTGCTCGCCGCTGCCGTGCTACACGATGTCGGCGTGCCCGCGGCCGAGCGCAAACACGGGTCGTCCGACGCCACGTACCAGGAGGTCGAGGGCGCCGCCATTGCACGCGGGATCATGGAGAACCTCGGCATGCGGGAGGACTCCATCGACCACGTCTGCCGCATCGTGCGCAGTCACCACAGCGCGGACGACATCGACACGCCGGAGTTCCGCGTCGTGTGGGACGCGGACCGTCTCGAGGAAGTCCCCGAGGGATTCGAGAAGCAGGACAAGGGCAGGCTAACCGCGATCATCGACGAGGTGTTCCGTACCGAAACAGGCAAGCGCCTCGCGCACAAGCGCTTCGTGGAATAGGTGTTCCCAGGAAGCAACGATAGCAGGCGCTGATAGACTCTCACCACCTGTCATTCTGAGCGAAGCGAAGAATCTCTGATGCCACTGGTCAAGCCAAGATTCTTCGTCGCTAAGCTCCTCAGAATGACGTACAGGGCGGGCGTCGGGGGCAACACCATTCCGTGCTGGACCTCCCGGCGCGTCGCGTGCGCGCTGCACACGACAGTAAGCTAGCCGGATCGAAGCAGAACCACGGAAGGACGCCGCATTGGCAGTCAGAGAAATCGTCTCGATCGACGCGGAGAAGTGCAACGGCTGCGGCGATTGCATCCCGAGTTGCGCCGAGGGAGCCATCGAGGTTGTCGACGGCACGGCGGTGCTGCTGAACGACATCCTGTGCGACGGCCTGGGAGCGTGCCTCGGCATATGTCCCGAGGACGCCATCACCATCGAGACGCGGCAGGCGGGAGCGTTCGACGAGGAGGCGGTGCGCGAGCATCTGGCGCAACGGTGGACACAGACCGCCACGCCTCGTCCCGCAGCTCCACAAACGCAGCCGGAGGCCGGCTGCCCTTCGTCCACGCCAATACGCCTCAGCGACATGCGCGCACCGACGCCACGGATGGCTCAGGGGCCGGCGCCATCAGGCCCGACGTTGCCCCACTGGCCCATTAAGCTGGAACTGATCCCGCCCGACGCTCCGTTCCTGCGCGGCGCCGACCTCATGCTGGTCGCCGACTGCGCCCCGTTCGCGCGCGCGGAGTTGCGCGAGGAATTCACGTCCGGTACGGCCGTCATGATTGGCTGCCCGAAGTCGAGCGAGTATGAGCCGGCGGCCCTGCGCCTGGCCGAGATCCTTCGGCAGTCCGACGCGCGTAGCCTCACGGTCGTGCACATGGAAGTTCCGTGCTGCTCCGGGTACTGGTACATGGGCCAAGAGGCGCTGAAAGCGTCGGGAAGATCCCTGCCGCTGCGCCGGATGATCGTCGGCACACGTGGAGACGTGTCCTCGCCGGTGCAGGCGTAGAGACCCCGCGCCGTTCACGCTGACAGACGCGCGTTGATCGCCCGCGCCGCCATGAGCCCACATCCCGCGGCGAATATCACCGTGCCGCCCGTTCCCGCTACGGTGTCGCCGCCCGCGTACACGCCCGGCACACTGGTTTCGAGCGTTTCATCGTCCACGATGATACGCCCGGTGCGGTCCAGGTCGTAAGCGGACAGGTCTAGCAGGGGATTGGGATCCTGGCCGATGGCTATGATAGCGATGTCTGCGGGGGCCTCGCGGGGATGGTCAGTGTCTGCGACGGGACGCCGGCGGCCGTCCTCGTCCGGCTCGCCAAGCGTGTTGTCGTAGTACCCAACCGCGACAAGTCGCCCGTCCTCGCCCAAGAGCTCGTACGGCGTCACGAGGTACTGGAACTGAACCCCCTCCCGCTGCGCTACGACATGCTCCTCCAGCCGGGCGGGGATCTCCGCGTCCGACCTTCTGTACATCACGGTGACTTCTTTCGCTCCGAGGCGTAGCGCGCACCGCGCGGAGTCCATGGCCACGTTGCCGCCGCCGAAGACTGCCACGCGTTTGCCCATGACGTCGGGCACGGGCGTGGTGTATTCGGGGAATCGGTAAGCCTTCATGAAGTTCACCCGGACGAGGAACTCGTTGGCGGTGTAGACGCCCGTCAGGTTCTCGCCGGGGATGTCCAGGTGCTTGGCAGTACCAGCTCCGGTGGCGACGAAGGCGGCGTCGAATCCGTGCCGCTTCATATGCTCGCGCGCGTCCGCGATAGGGCGGTTCACCTCAATCGTGACGCCGAGGGCCATGATGCGCTCGATCTCGTGTTTGACGATGTCGTTCGGCAGACGGAACTCGGGAATCCCATAGATCAGAACCCCGCCCGGCTCGTGAAGCGTCTCGTACATGACGACTTCGTGGCCGTCGATGGCGAGTTCCGCTGCCGCGACGAGGCCCGCTGGCCCCGTGCCGATGACCATGACGCGCTTCCCAGTCGGGTCGGCTACGGCGTGTTCATGGAACCACGGGTACGTCTCGATACGGTCGCGGTTGGCGCGCAGCCAGTGCGCGATGAACGCCTCAATGGTCCCAACCTCGACCGGCTCGCCTTTGCGCGCGCGGATGCATCCTGCCAATGGATCCTCGCACTGGCGTTCCTGCGGACACACCAGCCCTGTGATCTCGGGGATCGGGTTGTGATCGTTCAGCGCCTCGAACGCTTCGAACACCGCGTGGTCCACCGCCTCCAGCTCTGCCGGCTCGCAGGAGGCGGGGTCGGTCGCTGCTCGATGTAGGGTCTCCTCAAGCAAAGCCCTCGCGTCCACGCCGTCGCCCACACCTCCTGGCCACAGCCGTTCTATGAGAGCGTCGGGTTTCAGCGGCTGCGTGAATTCCTGCACGCGGATGCCCAGAGGGCAGCCTTGCGTGCAGAAGCGGACGCGTCCTTCGGCGATCTTGCACACGCAGCGGTCGCACGCCTCAATCGCATCCTCGAACGTCATGTATCCCGCGACGTGTTCGAACCGATTCTCCATCGCGGTCGACAGTTCCGCGGCGCTCGTCGCTTCTGGCACGCCGAAGCGTCGCGCCGTCGCCGCGAGCGATTCCGCAGCGACGACCGAGTGTGCGTCCTGTGAGGCCTCGACGAGTTCCTCCTGCCACTTGTACCGTGCGCCGCGCGTGCGCACCTCTTCCCAGTCCAACTCATGCGCGTTGAATACGGGGCCGTCGGCGCATGTGTATGCGAGCCGTTCGCCGTCTGGGGAGCGCAACGTCACCTTGCACCCGCCGCACATGCCGCTGCCGTCGACCATGACGGAATTCAGGGACGCGTATGTGGGGATGCCCATGCCGCGGGTTACTTCCGTCGCGGCGGCCATCATGGCGTCCGGTCCCGACAGGTAAATCCGGGCGACGCGATCGGCGGCGTAGAGGTCGCGGAAGTGAGGCATACGGGAGATAGTGTCTTCGCGAGAGTACCTGACCACCTGTTCGAGCACGTCCGTGACGCGCAGCGCGCGAGTATCCGGGTCGCCCATCTCGGCGCCGGTAAACACTGCGCCGGGCCCGTCATACGAACCGTCATCAGTCGTGACGTAGCACGCGTCCGAGACCTTGCGTATGGCGTCGACGAGGACGAGAAGCGGCGCTGTACGCGCCCCGAGCAAGCTAACGACGCGGTATCCGGCGGCGGCAAGAGCTTTCGCCTTCGCGTGTGACGGCACCGCGCCAATGCCACCGCCCACAACGATGGCGATGTCCCGCCGGGGATCTGGAGGCGAAAGGTCGATGCCTCGGCCGAGCGGAAAGGTGACGTCCTCGATCACGCTCCCGGCGCGGGCCTCCGCCAGGGCGCGTGTCGTAGCTCCAACTACCTGGAATACGAGGGTGAGGATGCCGTCGTCGGGATCGTAGTCGGCCACCGTGAGCGGGATGCGCTCGCCGTGAGCGTCAACGCGCAGCATGACGAACTGGCCCGCGTGATAGTCCTCGCCCCACTCGCGATTGACGGCCAACCGCAGGCGGTGGATAGCCGTAGCCCGCGCAGGATCGGGGTCGCACGCGATAGGTTCGTTGTCGACGATGGCGATTTGCTTGCCGCGTAATGAATCTCGGCCCAGGTGCATTGCACGTCCTTTCCGTGCCGCCGCGCGCCTGAGCCGTGGAGCTCCCTGCGTCGGCGCGTTGTGCGCAGTCAAGGCCTCCAGTCCGATGTTGCGTATCGGCCGGTATCCAGCCGGCCCACACTCCTCTAAGATATAGCCTGGCGCAGCCCCTCTTACAGCCGTGGCCGCCGCTCAATGCGACGTTTCTCCGCCCGGTCATGTCACAACGCAGGGCCGCGGCCTCGGCTCAGGGCGGTGTAGCGGTGGTGGGCGTGTCTGTTCGTTCAGTTAGCGTCGACTGCCCTGGCGCGCACGCCACACGCTGGCTGTCTGGCTCGAGGGGAGGGCCCCATGGGCCGTTTCAGACGCCTGCCGCTATTCGTCGCCCCCGAACGCGGGCTCCTTGCCGGGGCGGACAACCCAATCAGCGAAGACTGACGGGAATTCCTCGACCGCGTCACTGCCAGAGCGCACCTGGTCTACGCTGTCCTCCGCGATCGCCACCGCGCCGTAGATCGGTGAACGCCCCGTCAGCTCCCCATCGTTGGATTCGAGCGGCGTGAAGATGAGAGATGAGCCGTCCGCTAGCGTTACTCGGAGCGTGGTCTCCGTGAAGCCGGTAGCGTCGGCATCGGCGTCCGAGGTGGGATCGTCCTCGGGCTTGGTGACGTCGACAACACGCGCCACGCGACCGATAGGGATGTGCAGACTTCGTAGCTTGGACTGGAAATGGACCGTCTCCTGGTCTATGCCCAGCAGCCGCCCTCGCAGCAGGTCGCCGGTCCTCGCCACCAGCACGTGCGTCGGCGGGTTGTCGCGAAGGAAACGCGGGACGGTCAGGGCGCGGTCCAACGCTCCCCTGTCGACACCGCCCTCGGCGCCGTTGAGCGCGATGATCCGCGCGTCACCGTCCACGCGAACGACCCTCCTGCCCTCGCCCAGACGGATGATCGTCCCGTCACCGTCGAGCTGAATCATCCCCGCGGCTCCGTTGATCGGTAAGACCATGCTGCTGCCGTCAGGCCTCATTATCCGAACGACGATCCGCTGACCCGCCGCCCCTTGGTTGTTCCGCGCGCCCGGCATGGCGTCCTCGATTACAACGGTCTGGCCACGGCTCACCTTGAGAGATCTGCCAGAACTCGCGCCGCCCGCGACGGATCCTGGTGAGAGCTCGATGGCTTTAACATGACGTGCGTCCAGCGTGCGGGCTTCGACGAATGGGGAGTGGAATTCCACCTGTTCCTCGTCGACTGACACGACCCTGCAAGCGATGATTTCGCGGCTCTTCAGGCGCAGCACGTCGGGATACGCCTCGCGGTCGTAGGTCGTCGACGTGGGCCGGATGCCGCGCTGAATGCGAGCGCCTCCCCCGAGGACCAGTGGAGCAGGCCTAGCGCCGCCCACGACCTGCCACCCGATAGGCGAGCCATCTTGCCCGCTAAACGAGAGGCGGCCACGGAGCCTCCCCGCCGAGTGGAGGAGACGGTCAGCGAATTCGTCGCCCTCGTCTGTGCTCGACCGTGATCCGAAGTTCAGTCTGGACGCCCCGGCGAGAGCGCAGCCCACCGGCTCGTCCGCGAAGGCCGTGCGGAGTGTGACGCGATCCCGGTCTAGCGCCTCGACCCAGCCGCGCAGGACAGACCCGTCGGGATAGGTCAGCTCCGAAGGGCCCCAGACGTCACCCAACTCGATATCCGGTCGGACGATGCGATCGATCTCTCCCAAATCGACATCGCGCCGGACGCCATCGCTGTCCAGAACGTAGGCGCCGTCGTCGTCGCCGGACAGACGACCGTAGACGACCTCCCCATCGATCATGTGGACGCGCGGGCTGCCACGATCGACCGGCTGTCTCTGACGCGCGACCGATTGGCGGTACGCGCGTAACAGCTTCACTGTCAGATCACGACCTCGGCTCCTGATGGTGAGTCCCGCGTCCTGCTCCAAAGGCTGGACATCCGACAGGGACGCAAGCAGGAGCCCAGCTCCGTCGTGCACCTCTACGACGCCTGCTGGCGCGTCCAAGGCAAGCCGTAGACGAACGTCAACCTGTCCCTCCTGGACCACCAACACTCGCTTGAACTGCCTGCCTTGCGCGATCACCAGGTCGTCGCCCCAGGTCTCCAGTCGTAGAGCCTGGTTGACGCCTCGGCCGATGGCCAGGGCAAAGCCCGGCCGCTCGGTGGACGCGAACTCGAGGGCGAGCTCGAAACGCTCGGGCCAGTCGAGCGCGTGATGCATCTCCGCCTGTGGCTTATCCGTGTGTGGATGACCTTCTGGATCCATCTCCCAATTGGACGCCGATGGGCCCAAGCGAACGCCTTGAGCGCGCGTGGCGTACTCCCACGCCCGCGACCAATTGCTCAGCTGCGAGCCATCGAACATCAGGTTCGGGTGTCGCCGCAGGTCGAGTGTGTAGACCATGTCGCGAGCCGCGCGGATCCACCCGTGGCGTCGGCTGGAGAAGACGAGGGTGGCGCCATCCGCGTGCGCCAGATCCGCCACAAAGACATCGCCGGAGACCGTCCGCACCCGATAGGCTTCGGCCGGCTCCACGGGTCGGTCGGGAAACACGATGGAACCCAACGCGTCCGGGTCGATGACCAGGGCATCCGCAAAGGGAGGCGATGCCCATCGCACCTCTCCCGGCCCGCTTTCCAACGGCCGCCCTGGAAGGGCGTCGCCGTTCTTCCACAGCAGGCGCCACGTGCTATCCCCCTCCTCGACGGGAACCCACGACGCCGACGGCACGAGCAACGCCGCCACAAGGGCGAGGATAGGGCTTGCGCTCCACATCGCGTTCTCCAACTCATCTCTCGTAGACGGGCAGCAGACGGTAGTTCAGAGCCAGGGAGAGGGCAGACATTCCCGTGGCGTACGCTGGTCCATGGGAGCTGTTAAAACTGCCGTCCACCTGCTGGGTCTCCTGAAGGCGCCTGACGGTGTGCTGGTTCCAGGCTTCCCACGCCTCGAGGTCGCCGTGAAACAGCGCCTGCGCCATGTAATACCGGGTGTAGTACGGGTAACCAGACGGGCTGTGCTGAATCCGCTTGCTGATGAACTCCGACGCGGCCTGGTACTCCGGCCAATCCTTCCTCTTAGCCATGGCGAACACGAGGGCGCCTATCGCCGATCGGGCGACGCCGTCGCCATGGCTCTGTGTCGCCGTGTAGGCGACCACCCCACTCGCTCTCGTGTTGGTCTTGAAGTAGCCAAGCGCCTTGTCGATGGCTTCGTTGGGCACCTCAATGCCGGCATTCCGCGCGCCAAGTAGCCCCATCAGCACGGTCCCAGATACGGTCGTGTCGGCATCCTGGGCGTGTGGTGAATACCGCCATGCGCCCCACGGATTCCCTTCCTGGGCGGTCAGGGCGCAACGCGTCGCCAGCTCCAGCGCCTGACCGATGGTGCGGCGCTGCTCGACGGGTACGTCACTCCCTTCCCACAGCAGGCGATCACTCACGACGCCGTACGCTTCGGAGAGCGCCAACATGGCAAAACCGTGGTGGTACATTGAGCCGTGGCCCGGGCCGCCTATGTAGCCCGTGCTCGCGTCTTGGTATGCGATGATATAGCGCACGGCACGACGGACGTGGGTGGCGTAAGGCCCGAAGTCGGGATCCTCCCCGCTGGCCATGAACGCCATGAGACATATGCCCGAGATCCCTGGCCCGTGCTCGCGACCCGGCCAACTACCGTCTTCGTGCTGCGTGCTTGCGAGATACTTCAGGCACCGATGATTGATCGCCCGAACCGCCGGCGGCACGCGACGCCCATACCGGATGGTGGGGTCCTGACCATGCGCCGTTTCCACAGGCGCAGTGACCAGTGCCACGAGGAGAACCGACACCACGACGATGACGAGCCAGGCTCCGCCGCCGACGGCGAAGCGGCTGAAGCGCGATGGGTGAGCACCTATGGGTCTCATGCTGGGAAGCTCCGGGAACCTCGACGCATCAACGGCGTATCTCCCTTCCCCTGCGCTCGATCCTGTCGATGCCTAGTTCCAGCTTCAGCTCATGAAGCTGCCCTCGTTGCCAGGGACTCAGAAAGTCGCTACCCGCGCTTCGAGTAAGTTTCGCCAGCATGACGGCTGGAGCCGGAGTTCCATCGGATTCCGGCCAGGCGGACAGTTCCAAGGCGATCGCCTCGAGCTTCCTTCGCTGATCCTCTGTCAGCAGCAAATGCGCGTCCATGCAGGCTACCGCCAGGTCACGCAACGCCCGTTGGAGATAGGCTGTCCGTTCTTCCTGGCGCTCCTGGTATCGCGTGAACGCCTCCTCCGAGAGCGTCTCTTCGATCGTGTATTGGTAAAGCGGATGACCCGTAATGTCGTCCAGGACTGGGGCTTGTTCGCTACGGAACTCCTCTTTGAGGGCGCCGAGTGCCATCGCTGCCTGCTCGCGAGTCAGGGCGCCGTCCGCCACGTCCTGTCTGAGTTGAGCTTCGGCGCGGAAACGCTTGTGGAGAGCGTCGGCGCCCATGGCTTCGAGGTGCTGGTGCAGCACGCCCTTCGCGACGAGTGCCAACCGATCCGCCGCGTAAACGTCGAGCGGTCCTAGCTGCTCTGTATGCGCCGCAAGCCTCGCCTCCGCGACCCGCTTCTCCGCCTCCATGCGCTCGTCAACGGCGCTACCGTCCAGGTAGAGGCGCCTCTTGAGTCCACGGAGCCTCGGTCCTAGCTCCTCTTCCGGTATCTCACCGCGGTCGGCGGCTCGCGCGATTTCGTCCACCCCCCTGCGGAATGCGACTTCGTGCTCCTCCATGGGGTCTAGCCATGCGTTCACGTCTCTCCGGCCAGGCCCACGACGAACCAACGCCTGCCAGACGTCCAACTGTGCCTGGCTCAGCATTTCGTCCCTGGCATCGGGAAGCCAGGAACGCAGAATCACGAAGCGCTGGTCCCAGCGATCCCATATCATGCGCGTCGCGGACATCCCCCGGACGTTACGCGTGCGACGGGCCAGCAACTCGCCAACCGCCTCGCGTTGCTTCACCGTCAAGCTGAACTCCCGATCCGCCCACGCCGTCACATGACGAGCCACCGCTTGCCGGTCTCTGCGCCGCCGCGCGCGGACTGAATCTACGTAGTCCTGGAGCTGCTCCTCACCTAGATACTCACGAAACGCCTCCACAACGTCGGGGTGCAACACGAGAACCATCAGCATCACGCTGTGACCGTCCTCGCGCCCTGACAATGTCCCTGCCTCTCGGATCGACTGCACAAGACCATCGACGGTGGCGTCGTCCAGGCCATAGCGTCGCCCAGCGCTCTCGCCGACGCGCGTGAGCAAGGCGTCCAGAGTCACGGCTGCCACGCGGTCCTGCTGCTGAGCGAATGCGGCGTGGGCGAGCATCGACATGGCCGCGATGGCCAGCCAGACACAGGTTCGTCCGCGCATGTTACGCCCCCCTCTCGCTGTGACCATCATTCGCTGGTGGTCGGGCGCCGTCCTTGTCCCGCCTTCCGTACAGGTCTCATGCTGGCGAGCTCCGGCGCCTTTGGCGTGCTAGCGGTCTCCTCCGCGTCTCATCCTCTCGATCCTGTCGAAACCAAGCTCCCGGCCCATCCCTCGGAGCTGCCTCTGCTGCCACGCACTCAGCAGCTCGCGTTCTATCCGCTTTGCGAGGTCGTACAGCACAAAGGGCGCCGCAGGAGCGCCATATGTATCGGTCGGGACGGGCAGTTTGGCGGCGGCCGCCTCCACGCTTTGTCGCTGATCGTCCTCCAGGAGCACGTGTGAGTCCAGGCACGCTACCGCCAGGTCACGGGACGCCTGCTCGCGGGCAGCGCGCCGCTGCTCCTGGCGTTCCTCGTATTGGGCGAACGCCTCCTCGGAGAGGACCTCCTTGATCGTCTGCTGGTAGAAGGGGTGTTCCGTGACATCGCCCGGGGTAGCGCGCTGCTCGGCATGGATCTGCTCCCTGAGGCCACGGAGCCTTTCCTCGAGCTGCTCGCGGGTCATCTCGCCACGTTCCACAGCTCCCGCCATTTCGGCTGCGGCAGCCCTTACCCTCTCCTCGCCAGCGCTGTGCAGCCCTTCGAGATGCTGCTCGACAACGCCTTTGGCGACGAGCGTCAAGCGTCCCCGGGCGGCGGCGTCGAGCTGTCCCAGCCCTTCCATGTGCGCCGCCAGCCTCGCCTCGGTCGTCCGCCGCGCCGCTTCCTGATGGTCACCCCCAGGCTCGGCCTCCATGGCTTCGAGTCTCTGAGCCGCTTGCTCGCGGGTCATCTCGCCGGCCCTGGCCATGGCTATGATCTTCTCTCTGAGGCCATCTATCACCTTCTCTCTTACGGCAGTCTCGTGTGGGAACAGAGCCCGCCAGATGACAAGCTGAGCCTCGGACAGCAGGTCATCCGCCGAAGCCTCGATCGCCCCGCGTAGCAGTCCGTGGATCTCCTGATTCCACACCATGCTCTTGGCGGACACACGGCCCTTGTCATCCGCGAAGGCATCCAGCAACTGCCCCACCCGCGCGAGCTGATCGGGCGTCAGACTGAGATGGTCCTCGGCCCAGACCATCACATGACCGTGGGCCGTTTGCCGGTCTCTGCGCTGCCTCGCCTGGTAGGAACCCATGTAATCGAGAAGCTGTTCGTCCGTCAGGGGCTCGCCGAGGGCCGTCGCCACGGCAGGCAGCGACAGCAGGCCCAACAATGCCGCGTTGGGGCCGCCGTCCGCAGTCCGTTCCATGGCAGCCACGAACTCCTCCCGCCTCGATACATCCTCGATCAGTGATACGAGCGACGCCCGGAGTGACTGTCGGAGGCCGTCGACTGCCGCCTCGTCCAGACCGTATCGCCTACCAACCGACTCGCTGACGGGATCGGCCACTCGGGTGATCCGCAACATCCGCAGGCCTGCCGCGTCGTTCTGTTCGGCCGCTGGCTTCTCCTCGTCCACGCGCAACCGCTCCCGACGCTGGTCCGTTACCTGAGCGAACGCGGAATGGCCGAATGCCGAAACGGCTCCTACGAGCAGCCAGGCGTACATCGTCCTTCGCACGTCCCGTCCCCTTCCCGGAGTTATCACAGGGTTTCGGCTGCCCGCCTCGGCGCGTCGCCCATCGTCGCGAACGCCCCGCGGGTCGTGCATGGAGAGCGGGCTACTCAATGCTCTTTCCTTCCAGCGCGTCGAAGTAGATGTCTAGTCCCTGGCGGAACTCCTCCGGCAAGACGCGCCCAGCCGTGCCGGTGGCCTGTCCAGTAGCGCGCTGCTGAATGAACGCGCCCTCAGTGTCGTCGCCGAGGCCCATGAGCGCCAAGGCTGACGCGGAAGCCGGGGGAGTCTTCGCGACCGCGGGGGAGTTTGGCACGCGGACCGTCGCCAGGAGGATTTCGATCACTTCCGTCTCTGCCGCAATCGCGTTGGGACCGGTGTCAGGTCGAGCGAGTATCTGCTCCGTTTCGTCCATCACGACCCTAGCTTCGACCACCTTCGCGAGTTGCGCCTGAATGAAGCGTTCCCCGGCGGTTGGTAGCGCGCGTATCTTCGACGCCGTCTCGCGAGCCCGCTCCGCGAGTTCAGCCTGCGTCTCGCTCAACGTTTCGGCCCGCTCGCCGTGTGCGTCGGGCGTGATCGCGGCCTTAGCCTGCTCGAGTTCTCGCGTTTCCTCGCGCAGCTCAATCTCGCCGTCGATGATGCGCATCACTTCCAGCACGATCTCCGGCGGCAGGTTGGGTAAGACGACCATGCCGCCCGCTGATGGCGGCGGCCCGTCTGGGAGTGGATCCACCAACTGTTCCGCCCAGCGATCCAGCGTGTCAGCCCAGTACTCGGCCTCGACGATGGATCGTCCCACCTGGTTCTCGTTCACCACTCGGGCGATGTGGCTGATCTCTTTGCGAACGTCCACGGCCTGCATCTCGTCGAGAACACGCGTGTAATTCGCGCTGGGGCGTCGATCGACATAAGCCGCCATGTCGTCCAGAATCGTGGACACCGTGGTCGACTCAGCTACCTCGCGATCCGCGGCTGCCGTCCGATGGCTTCTGTCCTTCGCCTCGCTCTCTGGAAGACCAAAGGCGCCCAGAGTGAGGTCGTTCAGGTCTCCCGCAACGTCCATCTGGCGGCGAGAGGCCGCCTTCAGGCGCTTGACGAAGGTGCTGTTCTTGAAGTTCCTGAGCAACCTGGCCATTTCCTCGGCCAACTCGGCGAAGGCGTCCAGCAATTCCTGCTGCTCCTGCACCGCCTCGAGCACGAGTTCCTCCGCGCTTGCGGGCGGGGGTTCGTCTTCGCTGTCTTCCTTGGCTCTCCCGCTGCCCTTGAGAGTGGTCGTCGGGATCCCCAGACCACCGACGCTCTGCCCGCCGGGCCCGCCGTCTTCACTCTCGTTGAAACCGGATTCGACGTCGCCAACCCGCGGCGTGGGGTTCGCTGGCGCGTACCCGGGCTTGCCGTCCGACCGTTTGCTTCGGTCTGTGCTGACTCCCGCGCCAGGGGTGTTCGGATCATCCGGGATTTCGTCTAGTCCCTGCGGCGGCTTCTTGCTGTCGGGTCCATATTGGTCCACCTTGGGTAGATCATTGGGCTTACCACCAGTGGGCGCGGGAGGCCCTGGCGCCCCGCCTCCCGGACTTGGTGGACCAGGCGCCCCTGCCGCGGGGTCGCTTGCGGCTGGCGACGAGGGCCTCCCTGGGGCTTCCGCCGCCTGCGCGAGCAGATCCGCGACCGAAGGCATCTTCTGACCCGCGATTTCCTCCAACTGCCTGAGCATCTCCGCCCAGGTATCCAGACTATCCGCGCTGAACTCCTCGTTCTTGATCGCTTCCTGGAGCAGTTCCTTGCCCATGTGAGTCAGGTTGTCCAACCGCGCGGCGTTGGCCTGCTCTTCGGCCGCCTGCTCCTGGAGCTGCCGACGCTGCGCGGGGTCATCCAACGCTTCGGGCGGCAAGTCGCGCAGTTCACGATTGATTTGGTGGAGCTGCAGTTCCTTGTCGTAGACCTCGCGAGCCGCTCCCACCCACAGGCTCATCTGCTCCGAGACCCACTTGAAGTGCGCCGCCGGATCGAGGACGTGGATCACGTAGTAGGGCGAATAGGCGCGCTCGCGCCCGGGCAGGTAGTCCTCGGCGAAGGCGCGCACTCGCAGACTTTGTGGGCGAATCCCCTCGCGCGTGGCGGAGAATGTGGCGGACACGTTCATCACGCTCGCAGTGGGATCTCCTGCGGCGGCCGTCTTCTCGCCGCTCTCGGGTTTTGGATTCTGGACCGGCTCGTGGATGCCCTCCCATTCCAGGCCGACCCGCTTCACCCCGAAGTCGTCTTCGGCTCGGATGTCGAACGCGATCACCTCGGCGTCCAGGACAACCTGGTTATTCCTGAGCTTGCTGGCGCTGACGGTCGGCGCGGTGTCGTCGCGGGTCTCGATGGTGACGATCTGCGGCTCTCGAGCGGCAAGACCGAGCCGATCTCTCCAGGCGAGGCTAACGCGGGTATTCGCTTCCACGGGGATTGGCTCCGTGGTGATCCGTGGTCCATCTACCTGCTGTGGCTTGCCGTCCAGGGTTGCTTGCGCCAGATCGCGTGTCGCGGCGGCTTCCAGGACTGCGGCGCTTCCTCTTACCAGCGTCAGGCCACCCCCGCGGACATCCTCCTCGTCGGGTTCACGACGCTGGAGGTACGCGGGCAGTTGCACCTGCGCGACGAGATGCGTGAGCTCAGGGCGCATCCTGGGTTGCACCGGAATGGCGCGCCGCGCGTCTCCCACCCGCAGAGCGACGAGTCCGTCCTCCGTCTGCGGTGGCATCTCGAACTGGTATACGCCTCCGTTCAGAGCGGCGACCACTGGCGTCTGATCCGCGTACCGCGCCTCGCCCGACTCTGGCCGCCAGGGCGAGCCGTCCTTCAGACGGGCATCGACACTAAATGGCTCGGCGTAAGGGACAACCTGCGCGGTCGTCTCGCCACGCAGCTGAGCAAACGTGTACCGCGCCACGTCGCGCCACGGAGTCAGCCATCGAGCTACACCGGCGCCACTCGCGGCAGGAACGACGATCGCTCCGACGACGACCAACGCTAATGGAGCCCCAGCCGCCAAGGCCCATCGACGATGTCGCGAATTGGGAACGGCGTCCGACAGATCGTGCCGCGCCATCTCATCATCGACCTGGCGCATGGCCGCTTCCACCAACGCCCGACTCGAGGACTCGTCCGACCCATTGCGCGCCAGTTCCACAATGCCGAGGACGTGGTCTCCAAAGCGCGGGAACTTGTGCAGCAACAGGCGGGCGACCTGGTCCAGCCGTCGACGCCGCCAGACCCAGTTGTGGTACTTCAGGGGGAACAGCACCACCATCCCCACCATGCCGACCGCCAGGATGACCGCGCGCAGCAGCGCGTGGGTATCGACCAAGCGATCCAGGCCAAACACAAGCAGATAGGAAATCACGGCGCCGAAGATAGCCGCCAGGGCGCCTTCGGCGAGTTTTACGACCCGCACACGCCGTTGATACTGCTCCAGCGCCGCCTTCATGCGCGGCGGCAGGCTGATCGCGTCCTGTGGTTGGCTCATCGAGAGCCTCCCTCGCGTCGGGTTCGGGTCATTCTACACCGCCCCAATCATCTTCCGCGCGGTCCAGAACACGCCGAGGAGTAGTATCAGAGCCGCTGCCCATAGGGGGTGCGCCCACAGGCGGGTGCGATGGACGGTTGGCTCGGGTTCCGGTAGGGCGTCTATGTGCGCCAAGAGGTCTTGCGCCTCGGAAACCGGCGCCAACCTGCCCAACGTGATCTTGGCGATTTCGTCCAGCACGTCGAAGCGGGCCACGCGCCCCACGCGCTCGCGAGTGACGCCCTGCACCGAGACGTCGGTCTGTACCGTCGCCCCGGTCTCGGCGCAGCTGGCGACCAGGCGGTAGCTCCCCGCCTCTTCCGGCGTGAACGAGCCAACGAACAGACCCCAGGCGTCCCCCTCTCCAGGCTGGAGGCGGACAGTCTGCTCCTTGCCTGACGGCGCGGTCACCTGCACCGTCACCGAGCCATCTTCCAATGGGGCGCCGAAGCTGTCCATCACGTTGGCATTGAGCGTTACGGAGCCGTCCACCCTCGGCCGGTCGGGCGAGTAGAACAGCCGCATGGATTCGCCCTCGGCTATCTGGCGCCGGTACGCCATCCACCGCGCAACTTGTCCCCAGAAGCGGTAGTGGTAGCGGTCTTCGACGCCTTCACGCCACCGCCACGCGCTGTCGGTACCCATGAACAGCACCTTCCCCGCGCCGTACGTCTTGGTCACGATAAGAGGCGTCCGCCCGCGGTTCGTGGCTTCGTGTTCGTGCACTGCCAGGATCTCGGTTCCGGCTTTAGCGCGCTGTACACCCGCATGCCAGTGGAAGCCCGGCAGCGTGCGCCAGACATCGAAATTCGCCTGGTCGCTGTCCTCCAACCGCGTCAGCAGGCTTCGCCTTCCCGCCTCGTTCAGAGCAAAGTGCCCGGGATCCACCGAGCCGACGCCCCGAGGCGCGCCCGGATCCAGGACGACAGGAAGCAGGTCGGCGAGTGGGCCCGACGCCAACGAGACCTGTCTCCCAGCGCGACCCGGGATGAAGACCAGACCGGAAGCCTGTGCGCTCACCAACTGCCTAAGATCCCGCGCATTCTGGACGGTCAACTCCCCTGGCTCGTACCCCACGTCGCCAAGAACCACCACGTCGTAGCGGCTGAGTTCGTTGGGGGCGGGGAAGCGCTTGATATACCCGCGGCCGCCACCCACCGCGGGGAGGCCCGGGTGGAAGAGCAGACAGGTCACCTCGACGCCAGGGTCTCGCTCCAGCGCGTTACGGAGATAGCGGTACTCCCACCTGGGCGAGGACTCGATCACCAAGACCTGCAACTGCTCCTGACGCACGGAGATGGGGGCGGATATCTCGTTGTTCTCCGCCACCAGTTCCTGCGGATCCTGCGGAACGCGGAGCGTCAAGGTGACGTCGCCCGTCGTCGTCGGCGTCCAGACCAGCGTCTGACTTCCCTGTCCCATCGCGGGCACGCGAACGGTTTCGGTGATGGTCGGTCCATCGCTGACGCGCAACTCCACGGTCACATCGCGGCTCTGACCCAGGGTGCTACGGACCACGAAAGGAATGCGGAGCGGCTTCCGCACAACGGCGAAGGTCGGCGCGTGCATGCTGACCAGTTCCAGGTCGGGCAAGGGCGCCTCGCTGCCCACCCCCACGGCGAACACGGGAATCCCCTGCATTCGAAATCGCGTGGCGGCTTCTACCGGTGACTTACCAACGTTCCAGTCGCCGTCAGAGAGGACGACCACGCCGCGAAGGTTGGAGTGGCTATCCAGAGCGTGCGACAGTCCTGCGTTCAGGTCCGTCGCCTCTTCCGCCGGGTCGAGCAGCGAGGAGAACGGCTCGAACACGATGTCCAGCGCCCCGTCGGCGGGCTGCCAGGCGGTCTCGGCGAGCAGTGGCTCAATCGCCTCCGCGCGGCTCCTGGGCTTAGCGGACATCGCGCCCTCGTCCATCACGTCCTGGGTGCCCATGCTGTTGGATTCGTCCCAGAGTACCGCGAGGGTGGCGCGTTGGTCCGGCGCCTGCAACTCCAACCATTCGGGCTGGTTCAGCGTCACCACGACCAGGCATACCAGCGCGAAGCGCAGCAGTTCCAGAACACCGACGCTCCTGCGATAGCCGCTACGCCGCCATGCCAGCCAACACAGCGCGCCGGCCGCAGCGACGACAACCAGTCCGAGCGCCATGACGGGTGCGCTGGAGTAGAACTCGATGCCCTGTTGGTCCCTCATGGCCACGTCTCCGCGCGGTTCGCGCTACCGCCCGAGGCATCGAGGTCGCCGAACCGCACGCCTTCCGCTTTCCTGCCGGGCAGGCTCAGCGCCGCCTCCAGAAGCAGCGCCACCGCCATCGCTATCAGAAAGGCGCGCCAGATTTCGCTCGTTAACGCGGCAGCGTCGCCGACGGCAGCGTCGATGCGACGATACGGCAAGCCATCGAACAACTCATCGATCGTCGCGACGGACGAAGGCCCGGCGCGGTCCTCGGCCAGGCTGCGGTTCACGGCTGTCCAGTATTCCTCGCTTCGGTAGACGCTGGCGTGCAGCCCGCGCTGCGAAAGGGTCGGCGTGTCTTCCGTTGGCGCCACCGGCTCCCACGGGTCGCGATCCGTGAGTACGCTGGCGTCGGCGTCGCGTTGAGATGCGGGAGCTAACGAACGACTGCCCTCGGCTAGCGCCCGCTGCATCATCACGTAGAACACGACGCCATCTCGTTCGAGAGAGGAGAACTGTGGCGTGGGCAGCGTGCCGCAGAAGTACACGCCGCCGTTAGCGGATCCCACGCGGGTGAGGAGGGACTGGTCGTCCCCAAGTCGCGCCAGCGCCGTCCCCGGGCCCGCGATGGGGCGGTATTGGTAGGTCCGCATCTCGTCCAGAGGCAGGGCGTCTCCACTGCCCACATTGGCGAGCAGATCCGCGTTGCCTCGCCACCATGAGACCTCGGCTTGCTCCTGCCCCGGTCGCTGCCAGTCGCCCCAGCTTGATGCAAATATCTCGCCGTCGTCGCTTCCGCCCGGCGGAAAGAACACAACCACTCTACCCGACTCGACGAAGCTCTTGATCTCCTCCGCGACGACGCCGTCCGGCAACGGGGCATGCCAGACCAGCAATCCCGCGCCCTCCCAATCCACTTCGGACACGCGAGACGGTGGGACCACATCGACACGGCGCCGCTGGCTCGGCTCCGTCGGAATGGCGAGCGCTCGACGGAAGCTCTCGGCGATTCGGGAGTCGTCGCTGACGACCGTTGCCGCCTGCGCCTCAGGATCTGAGAACACGAAGTAGAACCGGTTGTCCGCCGGATTCGCGTCCGCCGGCAGTCCTACCGAACCCCAGCCAGAAGCGATCCTGGCGTCGATGGGGATGCGGTGTCCCTGCAACGATGCGCCCTGAGCGTCGAGCTCTACCTGTACCACGGACCGCACGCCGTTGACCTCGAACTCAACCGGTACCTTCCCCGCCACGGCGTCCCGGCCTTCGGCCCGCACGATCACGTCGAGCGTGAGTTCCGCATCGCCCGCGCGAACATGGCGCCGGACATTCTCCACGCGTACGGACAGGTTCCGCTCTGGCGGATCCGCGTAAGACAGTAGGAAGTGATGCACTCCCTCCAGCGCGGAGAACTCCTGCCGCAGGGCGGACCATCGCCCACCGTCGGGATCCCAGTCGTTTCGGCTAAGGTCAGAGCATACCCATATGTCGGCGCGTCCAGTGTTGTTGGCTTTGAGATACGCCGCGGCCGACTGGAACATGCCCGGGATGTCGGCGCTGGTTGCAGTCGCCTGCGTCGTGGGCAGGTCCAGCAGGGCCTTGGGTGAATCGACTTCAAGCGCCTGCCCCGTAGCGCTGTCGACCAGAACGAGATGGGCGCCGTATCCGCCCTGCTCCAACAGAGGGACGAGCTTATCGAGCGCCGTGGACCGCTTCGACTCGCCGGTCTGTAGATCTCGCGCTTCCATGCTGGCTGACCGGTCTAGCAGGACCAGCGTCGCGTCGCGTTTCCCCATGCCCACGCCGCTCAGCCATCCACCCGCCAGCGGGCGGCTGACTGCGAAGACCAACGCCGCGACCGCCAACATGCGCGCAAGCAGGATGAGCAGATGCCGCAGGCGCGCCATGCCCTTGTTCATGCGCTTGGCGGTCACCAGGAACATCATCGCCGCCCAGTTCACGGTCCGATGCCGACGCTGATTGACGAGGTGAATCAGGATCGGCAGCGCCATCACGGGCAGGGCGAGCAGCGCCAGGGGTTGTAGAAAGCTCATACGCCGTCACCCACGTCTCTTTGGCGTGCGTCCCAGCAGGAACCGCGCCAACACGTCGCCGTACTTCTCGTGCATACCGACGCGGCGGTAGTCCACCTCGACCTCACGAATCACCTGGTCCATGCCTTCGAGGTACGTGTCCAACGCGCGTCGGTACTGCGCGCCAACGATGGTTGGGTCGGCAAGCACTGGTTCGCCACCCTCCATGTCGAGGAAGCGCATCGGGCGGTCGAACTCGAACTCCAACTCGCTCTGGTCCAGCAGGTGGAACACGGCGAGGTCGTGCTTCCGGAAGCGCAGGTGTTGGAAGCAGTCCCGCAGGACGTCCGGCTCGATGAACAGATCGGATAGGACCACGATGAGCGCCCTCTGCGGCACGCGTTCGGCTGCCTCGTGGAGCGCGTCCGCCAGTCCCGTCTCTCCCGACGCCTGCATGGCGCCCAACTCGTCCAGCACCGTGCCGAGGTGCGCCGGGCTACGCTTCGGCGGGATTTCCTGATGGAACCCGTCGCCAGCGCAGTAGAGCCCTACGGCGTCGCCTTGCCGCGCGGCAATATACGCCAGGGCGCCAGCCACACGCCGGGCGTAATCGAGCTTGCTCATGCCGGCGCCGGCGTAGTTCATGGACCCACTAGTATCGACGACGAGGCACATCCGCAGGTTGGTGTCCGCCTCGAACTCCTTGACGTAGTGCCGGTCGTTTCGGGCGTAGCTGCGCCAATCGAGCCGCCGGGGGTCATCGCCCGGCACGTATTTGCGGTACTCCGCGAACTCCAGGCTGGAGCCGCGAATAGGACTGCGGTGTCGTCCCGACACGCTTCCCAACATCGGTAGACGGGCGTGCAGCTGCAGTGGAGCAAGCCGCGCCAGAACTGTCGGATCCAGGAACTCTCGGCTGAGCTGCGCGGACATGCGCTAGGCCTCTTCCGACAGTTCTCTTACCAGGCGATCGACGATGTCCCGGCTAGTGATGTTCTCCGACTCCGCGGCAAACGACGTGATAACGCGATGCGCCAACACGGGCTCCGCCGCAGCGACGACATCCTCCATCCGGGCCATGTAGCTGCCGCTGAGCGCCGCGCGCGCCTTCGCGCCCAGAATCAGGCACTGCACGGCGCGTGGACCGGCGCCCCACGCCACGAGCGGCTTCAACCAGTCGGGCGATTCGTCGGTCTTCGGTCGGGTGCGGCGCGCCAGGTCTACCGCGAACGCGTAGATGTGGTCTGGCACCGGCACGCGGCGGACCAGATCCTGGAACGCCAGCACGCGCGCGCCGGTCAGGATGTGTTCAAGCGAGGGGAGGGACACTCCGGTCGTCGTCCGGGCGATTTCGAGCTCCTCCATCCGGTCGGGGTAATCCACCTCGATGCGGAACATGAAGCGGTCGAGTTGCGCCTCGGGCAGCGGGTAGGTTCCCTCCTGCTCGATCGGGTTCTGCGTGGCCAGCACGAAGAAAGGCAGCTCGAGCTGATACGTGCGACCGATCACCGTGACCCTGTGTTCCTGCATCGCCTCGAGCATGGCTGCCTGCGTCTTCGACGGCGCGCGGTTGATCTCGTCGGCCAGGATGATGTTGGCGAACAGCGGACCCTTGGCGAACTCGAACTCCCTCTTGCCGCCCGGGGCTTCCTGCAAGATGTCCGTGCCGGTGATGTCCATCGGCATCAGGTCGGGGGTGAACTGGATGCGGCTGAATCCCAGTTCCATGGTCTCGGCGAAGCTGCTCACCAGCAACGTCTTCGCCAATCCAGGCACACCCATGAGCAGCGCATGTCCGCGAGAGAACAGGCAGATGGACAGGTGCTCGATGACCTGTTCCTGACCCACGATAACCCTGGAGAGCTCCTTCTTCAGCTGACCGTAGACGCCGCGAAGTTCGTCGATGGCGGTGACGTCGTCCGCGTGCATCTGGTCGGGGTCACGCATTGCTGACATAGGATGCGATTTCCTGTCGTGAGACCGTCCGTGGGTTGGGCCCGTTCAACGCGTGCCGGCCTGCTGGACCCAGCTGTGTAGTCCGTAAGGCGCCCTGCCTGCCTGTTCTGCGCTCGTTGGCGATTGGGGCGCGGATATGGCCGTCCTACTATCCAGGCGCATTTGCTGCTACATACTACGTCCCAGCCTGATAATACGACAACATGTGGCGCGCGGTTTACTCCGCAGGGAAGGTGTCAGGGCCGTTCCTCCTGCGCCAGACGGCGAGCGGGACGCCGCTGCCGAGGGCGCCAACTGCACGCCCCACAGACATATCTTGGAAGGTGTCAGCAGGCTACGCAAGATCGGACCAGACCAGCGGCGCGACGCCTCAGATCGGGTCTGCCTCCTGGCGGAGCGACACGTGTCCGCACGCGCTCCTTGACCGCATGCCCTCCCCTCGCGAGAATCGACGCACGCACGATAGAGGAGAACCAGGGCGACCCATGAAGATCACCGAGGTACGCATCACGGAGCCGCATCGCGCGGAGCTCGTAGACGGCACGTTAGACGAGAGGCTAGGGCCCGACGACCTGCTCATACGCACGGAGCACAGCGGCGTTAGTTCCGGCACGGAGCTCGCCGTATATACCGGTTTGCATCAGTGGATCGCGGACCCCGCTTACCCGGACTGGGTCTTCCCGTTCGCGGCAGGATACAGCTCCTGCGGCGTCATTGAGGAAGTCGGCTCGGAAGTCACGTCGCATCGAGTCGGGCAGCGAGTTGTTATCCCTGGGAGGCACCGATCCCACGCCGTGCATCCAGCGACAGCGACGGACACGACGCACGGATGCTGGATCGTCCCGGACGGCGTGCCGTCTGAAGTCGCGGCGTTTGGTTGCATCGTCCGCTATGGATGGGGAGCCGCGGCGCGCGTCGGCACGACGATGGGTCGCAGCGTCTTCGTGCAGGGGCTCGGGATCGTTGGGCAGGGGGCAGTGCGCGCGTTCGCGGCTGCTGGGGCCTACCCGGTCATCGGGCTCGACCCCATGGCGAACCGACGCGAAGCCGCGCTCTCGGGTGGAGCCGCCGCCTGCCTTGACCCCACCGCCGACGACTTCGAGGCGCAAGCCAGCGAACTCCTCGGTGGCGAGGCGCTCGCGGACATCGTAGCGGACGCATCCGGCGCGCCTGCGGGAGTCGTAGCGGCGATGGCGCTCACGCAGGAAGGCGGGCAGTGCGTCATCGTCGGCTCACCGCGTGGTCTAGCCGACGGCGTCAACTTCTACCCAGACATGCACAAGCGGTGTATTGAGGTGCTGGGGGCGCACGGTGACTATTTGTGGTGGGATCTCGGCGCGCGCCTTGGATGGAACGTGGACAAGGCTATGAATTGGATATTGTGCCAATTTGGGACCGGGCGCATGGTCGCCGACGGCGTGCCTAGCGCGACGTTCTCACCGACGGAAGCGCAGTCCGTCTACGATAGGCTGCTGAACGACAAGGCCGGCATCGTGGCGGCGGCGTTCGACTGGTCGAGTGTCTGAGGAGAGTCCGATATGCTGCTACTCGCCGACGCAGGCGCGACGGAGTACGTCATCACCCTTGCGCGCGAGGCGTCGGAGCCAGAGAAGCACGCGGCGCATGAATTGTCGCGCGTGCTGGGTGAGATCAGCGGGGCTGAGTTCGAGGTCGTGTTGCCAGCGAACGCCGGAGACGCGCGGCGCATCGCCGTTGGGGCAAGCGCCGCCGTGGAAGCAGGGCTTCCCGCCGAGGCGCTCGACGGCCTCGGTCATGAAGGCATCCTCATCCGGGTCGTTGGGTCCGACCTGATACTCACTGGCGACGCAGGCGCGCCACGAGGCACGCTGTACGCGGTGTACACGTTCCTCGAGGACGATCTCGGCTGCCGGTGGTGGTCCTCGAAGGTGAGCCACATTCCCAAAACTGAGCGCGTCGAGATCGACGACATCGACGAGCGCTTTGTCCCGATCCTCGAGTACCGAGAGTCGTTCTGGTACGACGCCTTCGACGGCGACTGGGCAGTGCGCAACAAGTCCAACGGCAACTCCGTGCGCACCGACGAGGCGCGCGGCGGACACCACACGTACAAGGGGTTCGTACACACGTTCTTCCCCCTCGTGCCGCCGGACGAGCACTTCGAGGAACACCCCGAG
Source organism: uncultured bacterium (assembly GCA_964473525.1). Lineage (GTDB taxonomy): Bacteria > Poribacteria > WGA-4E. Next base: position 89,113 of record CAYYPK010000012.1, on the reverse strand, counting down.
TGGTACTCCGAGATCGAGGGCGAGCGGAAGCACGACCGCGCGCAGTTGTGCCTCACGAACGACGAACTGCTGGCATTCACCATCCGGAAGGTCGAGCAGTGGCTGCGCGAGTCGCCCGAGGCGACGATCATCTCCGTGTCGCAGAACGACTGGCACGGCGCGTGTACGTGTGAGCACTGCGCTGCCGTCGACGAGGAAGAGGGCGGCCACGCCGGGACGATGCTCCGCTTCGTGAACGCCGTCGCCGAGGCTATCGAGGACGAGTTCCCTCACGTAGCCGTATCTACGCTGGCGTACCAATACACGCGGAAGCCGCCGAAGCTCGTGAAGCCCCGCGACAACGTCATCGTCCGGCTGTGCAGCATCGAGTGCAACTTCGCGGAGCCTCTCACGCACGACAGCAACCGGACCTTCCGTGACGACATCGTTGGCTGGTCGAAGATATGCGACCGGCTGTACATCTGGGACTACACGACCGACTTCCGCCACTACGTGCAGCCGCACCCGAACTACTACGTCCTCGGCGACAACATCCGCTTCTTCGTCGAGCATGGCGTAAAGGGCATCTTCGAGCAGGGGGCGTACCAGTCGTACGGCTCCGAGATGGCGGAGATGCGCGCGTGGGTGCTCGCGAAGCTACTGTGGGATCCGTATCAGGACGACCACGCGCTGATCCGCGAGTTCCTGGACGAGTACTTCGGTCACGCGGCGCCGCACATCGACGCGCACCTGAAGAGCGTCGTCGCCTCGGCGAAGGCGGCGGATGAATCCATCGGCTGCTTCAGCGGTCACGACGCGGCGTTCCTGACGGCGGATCTGCTGCTGGAATCGGCCCGGCATATGGAAGCGGCGGCGCTGGCTGTCGAAGGGGTTGAGGACATGGCCGCGCGCGTCGCCGTGGCGAACTTGCCCGTGTCCTACGTGACGCTACTGCGGTGGGACGAACTCCGAGCCCGAGCGGACGAAACAGGGCAGGCATGGCTGCTGCCCGACGATCGTGAGCAGGCGTTTGACGCCTTCGCCGAGGTCTACGAGGCGAACGGCATGACCCACCTAGCCGAGCACGGCAAAGACCTGGAGTGGCTGCGCGCCGAGTGTACAAGCGGCGACTGATCCGACGCCCCGCCACAACGCCCGTCAGTCTCGCTGGCCTGATTGAGTTCCTTCCCCCTTACCAGGGGGAAGGCTAGGATGGGGGTTGTGCCACCACGACGCCGATCCTGCTCGATTACGGCTCCAGCGGCGGCGGGCCGTCGAGGACGAGCACGTGTCGGTTGCGGAGGATCAGGACGTATCCCATCCCCGGCGTCAGCTCAACGTCGTTGGGCGTGCCCCCCGTCGCCGCGGCGAGGTAGCTCACGAAGCGACCCGTCTGGGGATCGAGGGCGAGCGCCTGCTGAAGGTCCGCGCCTATACGCGCCGCGAAGTCTCCCAGATGCGTCAGGGTCGGGTCCGCGCGCGTTAGACCGACGATGTTCAGCCCCGGCGTCAGGTCGAGCGAGTCGGCCGGCCAACCCTCCCCCGTGACTGTCATCTCCGCCGGCGCGGCGGTGATGACGATGTATCCCATCCCGCCCAGGATAGGCACGTTGGCGCGGCTTGTCGTTGGCAGATCGCGGCCGTAGCGCACAAACCGGCCGGCGCCAGCGTCGTAGGCGATGACGAACGTGGCGTCTGGACCGAGGAGATCCAGCACATCGCTCGCATTCGATAGACGTGTGTCCTGCACCGGTATCGAGACGACGTTCAGCCCCTTCACCAATCGGATCGTCAGCTCCGCGGGTCGGGAGATGCTAACCGTCTGCGAGGCGTCCTGCGCGACGTTCTCGAGGGCGTCTACAAATGTAACCTGCACGGGGGAATCCGCGAGTGGCGCCTGTCGCTCCACCGTGTGCGTGTACGTGTATGTGCCAGACACTGATTCGCGCGCCGGCACATCCTCGAACATGCCTGGAACCGTTAGTAGCGCGGCGCCTCCGCGCTCCGCCGTGACGCGGAAGATTACCCGGTCCCCAACGCGCGCCGGACTGCCTACGACCTCTACACCCGTGATTTCCGCCACGCCGTCGATGGCTACACGCTGCCCGGAATCCAGCAGAACCGTCTTGCCCGTAACGTCAACGAAGGAGATAGTGACCGCCGCGCGATCCGTCAGGTCGCCCGCGCGGGCGACGTAGCTGCCCGTGTAAATCCCGGCTTCCGTCTCCTCCATGACGACATCGTCGACGATGCTGTCGATGCTGAAGGTCGCTGTGCCGCCCGACAGCGCTTCGCCGCTCACGACGACGGACTGCCCAGGAGCGACGATGTTCTGCACCTCGACGTTGATGTTCGCAAACTCGGCGGTCGTGTCTACCGTGACGCGGGTCGTCGCGGTGCGCTTCGCCTGGTTGCCCGCGAGGTCCACGAGCGACACTTCGACAGCGACAGCCACCATGCTGAGACCCGTCACGACGGGGGCGACGCCCTCCCACATGAGGTCGCCGTCATCGTCCATGAGAGGGCCGGTCAGGTCGCCGATTGTGAAGGTCGCCTCCGTGATGGAGTCATAGTCCATCGCCTGGAGGACGCTGACCGTGATCGTGTCGCCGATTTCCAGCGGGTCGTTGCTGAGCGTCACATCGACAGTCTCGATGGCTGGCGCTTTGCTGTCCGTGTAGTCGAACGCTCCTAGGAGCAGCGCTTCCGCGCCAGACACTGAACCAATCGCCTTCATGTCGTAGATGCTGTCCGGCACGGCTACGGTCAGCAGGACTTCGGCAGCGAACGTGCCGTCGTTCTCGCTCGTCGTCTCGCCTAGTAGCTCCGACCCCATCTCGAGGAGGATGTTCTCGCCCGGCCCGAAGCCCGTCCCCGTCAGGATCACTGCCGTGCCGACCGCGCCTCGGCTGGGTCTTGGCGCGTCCATCGTCGGCAGGATGTCGATGGCGTCCGCGATGACTGACGAGAGGCCTGACGTCTTACCCATGACCTGCACGGTGTGTCGCCCGGCCGTCGTGGCCGGTATTGCGACCGTAACGTCCACGCTGCCGTCGGTTCCGCTCGTCGGGCTACGGCGAAATTCGACAGGCTGTGACGCGACGCTCACTTCCAGCTCCTCCGAGGGACCGAAGCCCACCGCGAGAATGCGAACGTCGCTGCCGACGGGCGCGCGACCTTCCACCGCAACGGCCGGATCGAGCTCTACACCTGTGACGTCTGCTACCACCTCGACAGGCGCGCTCAGCACGCGGGTCTGGTCTGTCACGGTCACCTGTGTCGGGCCGCCGGGCGTGCGGGGCATCGGGAACTCGGCGCTGAATCGCCCACTCGTCGTCGTCGGAACCACGACGGGTGTCCGCGCCCCGCCAACACTGATGGATACAGAGGCTCCGTCCGTGCCGAACCCGGCGCCAGAGACGAACAGCGGCTCTCCCACGCGGAGGCGATCCGGCGCAATCGACATAGTTGGCTGGACGGTGAACACGGGTAGCACGAAGTCGTCGGGCAGCGTGCCGATGGTGACTTCGTACTCTCCGCCCGCCATCGGCGGAACGGAGAATTCGCCCTGAGTGAGGCCGTTCACCACCGTCGTGTTCCTCAGCACGGTGACAAAGGAGGTGATGAGCGGGGTTTCCACCTCGTTGAAGCGAACAGTGTCTCCGTTGGCGCCAGTGACGCGAACGGTATCGCCCGCCTTGCCGACGGCGGGTCGCAAGGTGAGGTCCGTGGGCACGAACCTTAGCGTGCCGACAGTAGTGGCGGAGACATCCGCAACCTGTGCGCGTACCGCTGACTCGTCGGGAAGAGCGCCAGAGAAGCCGATGAGGCTGGCGATGAAGAACCCACCGAGGGAGTTCACTGAAAGCGTTTCGTGCACCCGTTGGTCGCCAAGGAAGAAGGAGACGGGTCCATCGGGGAAGCCGTGGCCGCGGACGGTCAGGAGGCCACCGGAATTCACGACGGTCCCGGCGGCGGGCGACAGCAGTTCCAACTCCGGGACGATGCGAATCGGCGCGTCCACCGACACAAGCGACTGCAACCCATCGACGGTGATGACGACGTCGCCACCCGCCGTGTTCGGTATGAATATCTGTGCCGCCAGGATGCGTCCGAAGGAGTCCGCGATCTGCGCCACGCTAATGATGTCCTGCCCGATGCGCGCCCGGACGCTCTCGAAGGGCAGGAAGCCAGCGGCGCGGATGACGATGCTGTCGTTCGGCGATGCGACCGTCACAGTGTCGCCATCGAGGTTGAGCAGATCCAGAGAGGGCTTCGTCTCGAAGTCGGTCGCGATGGCGGGAAGGAGGATGTTCGGCGTCTTCGGGAATTCCGTCATGATCTCCTTGGCGCCTGATCGGGCGTCCGTGCCGCTGATAAGCGGCAACGTCACACGCGCCTCGAACACGCCGTTCGCGTCTGTGAGGATGCCGTCCAACGCCAACGTACCCGCCGTCACGATATCCACGGGCAGCGTGAAGGAACTGACGCGATTCTGCGCGAGCGAGTCCAGCAGCAAGCGACCGACGTTGAAACCAGGAGCGTAGCCCGTGCCGCTGATGGTAATGACCTCGCCAGGCGCGGCGGTCGCCGGGGATACACGCACCTCGGCGGTCAGCAGCGAGTCGACGCTGGGGCTGGAGATGAACAGCGGAACCTGCGCGACGTTGCGCCGATCGCGCGCGACGAGCGCCACTTCACCCGTTCCATCCGGCAGATCGACAGGGAGCTCCGGCAGCAGAATGCCCGCTACGAACGTGCCATCCGGGGCTGTATGTGTCGTGTAGACATCTGTCACGGAGCCGATATCGAACGAGACGTCAGCGTCCGCGTCGAAGCCCGCCCCCTCGACGGCGAGGAGGGTTCCGAGCGCGCCGATGTTCTTGGTGGAGCCACCCTCCATCTCAGCGCGTGTGATAACGCCTGTGACCCTGATGCCTGAGTAGGACGCCGATGTCGTCCCTGCCTGCACGATGAGCTCGTAGGTGTTCGCGGGCAGCTTCGGCGTGACGAACGTGACGTCCAGCGCGCCTTCCTCGTCCGCGGGGGCGCCGGAGGTGTTCACGTTCACGCCGGCGAACTGCGCCACCGCCGCGTGTCCAGCCACGAAGCCGATGCCCGTCACGCGCACTTCCTCGCCCGGCTCGATTTCCGTGTCGCCGTCCGCGGTGATGACCTCCGTGATGGACGCTACGGGCGTGTAGACGAAAGGCGCGCCCGATGCCGCGCCCATAGAGCCACTCAGCACGATCGGAACAGCGCCGAAGACGCTACGCTTCACGAGATCCGCGGTAACGATGAGATTCGCGCGCACCGTGCCTCGCGTGCTAGCGGCTGCCCCGCTCGCATCAGCTACGGCGATTCCGTCGTAGCTCAGATCGACAAGATCGTCCGCGACGAACCCACTTGCGGTGATCTGCACACGCGAGTCGAGACCGCCTGACGCTGGGCTGACAGACAGGATGCGTGGTACCACGGCCGCTGCGCCGAGGCCGGTCGCCGTGCTACGCGAAGTGCGACCGTCGATAGCGATATCCGCTACCCCTCCGACGAGGTCTGACGGCAAGATCACCTGAGCGGACACTTCACCGAGGACGGAGGCCTTGTCGCCGACTAACACGCTCTGCACCGGCGAGCCGCCAACCTGGAACTGCAGCCCCTCCTCCGCCGAGAAGCCGTCTCCTACGAACAGAGCAGTGTCGCCGGGGCCGATGGTGACGCGCGACAGACCGTCGTGCGTAAGGTGGATAGAGTCGCCCGGCCCCGCGATGAACGGAGCAAACTGGATGATGCGCGGCGTGATCGTGAAGAGCGCGGTGTAGAGGCGGCCTGAAATCTGCCCCTCGGCGCGTATCTCCTGCTCGCCGCCTGGTATCAGCGGAATGTCTATCGGGAAGTGGAGGATGTCGCCGTCGATGCCGGCCTTCGCGAGAGGAAGAAGCGGCTCGTCGTTGAAGAAGAACTGGATGTCCTCCCGCGGCTCATACCCGGCGGCGGATGCTAGCGTCTGGCTGCCTACGGAGCCGTCGGCGCGGCTGAGGATGAGTCCGTCGCCCACGCTCACGCGTAGAGGCGCCGTCGTGACGGCTTCCGCGTCGGGGATCGGGACGCCCTCTTTCGTGACGAGCACGACGGTCGACGGGTCCACGTCGACAACGGCAATGCCGGGCGTCAGCGCGCGGAAGCGCATATCCACCACGGAACCGTCGCGGGACAGGGGGCTATCGCCCACGGCGCGACTGATGGACACGGCTAGCGTCGTGCCGCTCTCAAGCACGCTCACCAAGGGCAGCCCGTTGGACCTGAACAGGAACAGGTCGCCCGGCGTGATGTCCACGAAGTCCATCTGCGTGTCGTCGAAGGTCAGCTTGAAGGACGCGCCGAAGAGGGGGGCAATGTCGCTCGCGAAGACGCTGACCGAGAAGACATCGCCGACGTCGAGCAGCGGGCTCGGCGACTCCAGCTCGAGGGTCGGCGCGGCGAAGCTCGGCGTATGTAGGACGGCAAGCAGGACGAGCGTCGACAGAATCGAGGCCATGCCACTGCGGGTTCCGGGCGCCTGACCGTTCACATGCACGCTCCCAACATCTGCCACCACAGTCTCCGGTTGCTCCGGCCAAACTGCATTCTACACTCTTCTATCGGCTCGGACTACCGGCGGGTTCATCGGCAGGCGCGATCCGCTGGTCAATCCGCCCGTCGATGCGCACTAGGGGTCGGATGGCCTCCATGCGCTTTTCGCCGATGCCTTTCACCTCGGTGAGTTCGCCCAGAGTCTTGAAGCCGTCGTTGTCCGTCCTGTATTCGATGATGCGTGTCGCCAGGACCATGCCCACGCCCGGCAACGTCCTCAACGCCGCTGGCGTCGCGGTGTTCAGGTCGATGGGGTGTTCCTCGCTCGCGGGCGTGAACGTCTCGTCGGGGGTCGGCCCGTCCGCCCACTGCCCGTTCGGCGCGTTCTCCGGGCGCGGCTCCGCGATGAACGTCGGTTCACCCATGAACCACTCTGGGCGCGTCCGCCGGGCTATCGTGACGACACACCCCACAAGGGTCACCACCGTCAGGGCGACGATGATGCTCTGCTCGCCCTTGGTGAATGTGTTGTCCAGGGACATGGACTCGCTCGGGTTCATCGACGGGCGCGCTAGCCGGGTGGATCAGCGTCCACGGGAATCGGGTAACACTGGAAGGCAGGGAAGTCAAACGAGAACCCGTGGCGAGGGCTCTCCGGGATGCACACAACCGCAACCTTGCCGGCGCGCACGTACGGCTCCAGTAGCGTCAGCAGCGGGATGTCGTATTCGATGAGCACCTCAATCGAGTCTACGACGACGGCGTCTCCCTCCGCGAACGCTTCCTCCAACGCCGTGTCCAGCGCGAGGCGCAGCGCCACCTTCGCCTTAGCCGGGTGATCGGCGTACGTCTCGATGGGAGCGTCTTCCATCAGCGCGCGTGTGAGGGTGTCGCCGAGGGCGAGGTAGTGCTTCTCTGGCTCTGTGAAGTGCCGGGCTAGCCAGTAGCGCGCGAGCGTCGTCTTGCCCGCGCCGAAGTCACCTACGAACGCTATCGGGCGCTTCACCGCCTCGCGCGCTAGGAGAGATTCCATCTCCTCCAGGGCGGCTGCCTGGTGGGGGCGGAGGGTTGTCGTCGCCCATGCGTGTTCGCTATTGGGTGCCATGCAAGTCCTGCGGATCCGACCGAGTCAACAGCGGCGGGGTAGCCACCAGTGTTCTACTACGCCAACTAACCCCTGTGAAGACAGACGGACGCAACGCAGAACGGCGCAGGCGGCTTCTGCCTTGCGCCGGCATACGATTGCATATGCCGGTCTTCGTGCCGAGAGGAAGCGGCCGCAGCGCGTGATTGGCGACACCGACATCTTCGAGGGAGACTGGCGCCGAGCGAGGCCTGAGCGTTAGTCGTTGGCTCCAGACAGCGTCGGCAGCGTGAAACTGAACGTCGCCCCCTCGCCTTCGCGGCTTTCGACTCCTACCTCACCACCGTGTGCCTCGACGATGCGCTTTACGATGGCGAGGCCCAGGCCCGTGCTCGATTCGCCTGCGGTTGGGCGCACACTCGTACGTGCGAAGTCCTTGAAAAGCTGTGGGAGTTCGTCTTCCGGGATGCCCTGCCCCTCATCGGCGACGGACACGACGACGCCTGCAGAGCTGGCGGCGGCGTGGAGCCGAATTGTCGTTCGCGACTCTGAGAACTTGATTGCGTTCGTGACGAGGTTCGTCATGACCTGCTCGATGCGCTGAGGGTCCATGGGGACGCTTGGGAGGGAGCCTTCTGTCGTGAGCGTTACAGTGATGTCTTTCGCTTGGGCCAGCGCCTTTGCGGATCCAACGCACTCCTCCAGACACGCCGTTGGGTCCATCACGACCATATCCATACGCAGCTTGCCGGACTCAATGGCCGCAACGTCGAGCAAGTCGTTGATGAGGCGCAGCATGCCTTCGCTAGACCGGCGCATGCGGCCCATGAGGTCCGTCTGCTGTTCGGTGAGCTCCCCAACCACGCCCATGAGCATCAGGTCGAGGAACCCCTGTATGGCGGACAACGGAGACCGCAGGTCATGCGCCGCGGCGCCGAGGAACGTGTCCTTGAGCTCGTTGAGCTCCACGAGTTGCTGGTAGAGCCTGCTTTTCTCGACGATGAGCGCCAACTGTCCCGCGATCTGCATGAACACTTCGCGGTGCGCATGTTCATACGTCCCGGGCTGCATGCTCGAGAAGAACATGAACCCAATGGGGCGGCCTTTGACCACCAGCGGACATGTGAGGCTAGACCGCATGCCTTCCTCGACGATGAGCTTCGTCGACGCCGACTTGGGATGTTCCGCTAGATAGCCTACGAGGTCGTTCAGGATGCGGGGTTCCCCGGTGTCGATAATCCGTTGGAGGCTGCTTCCCGCCAACGGCTGCGCGAAGCCCTGCACAATCTTCATGGAGGGCGATTCGGACCTCGCCCAGCGCGCGCGAACAGAGCCTCCGTCGTCCTCCAAGAGCGAGAAGCCGATGCGGTCGTACGGAATGACGGCGCGGAACGCTTCATACACGTGGGTCAGAACCTCGTCCAGCAGTAGACCCGCATTGGCCTGCTCAGTTACCTGGCCGAGGCTCTGGATCTCGCTGAATCGGCGATCGAGGGTGCGGCCCAGCTCGGCGAGATTGCCTCCTAACCGACCAACGACATCATCGCCTTCCGCCGAGATGGGCACGTTGAATCGTCCCTCAATCATCTGGGCGGTCGCGTCCGCGTACTGCTGAATCCTGGTATCTGCCGACATAGGATGATCCCCCTGTGCAGAGACGGCGGGCATTCTCCTCTCCTGGCAGTACTCATAGCCGGCCGGTAGCTCGGACGCGAGGTGGGAATGCACGCGGCCACCTCCGTGCGTGCGCTCCTAACAACGGCTGGAGAGAGGCGTCTGGTATGATGGCGGTTGATCGCGCAGGAACTACCCCGTCCAGGCAGCACGCCTTCAGCGGCCCACCAAGACTCGCTGTTAGGACGCCTATGCAGGCGTAGAGGGAACGCCGCCATGCTGTATAAACAGGACATAGGCGAGTCGTGTGACCGGAACGCCTGAGGGAGGCGCCAAGGAGAGTCCGTGCCGACGCCAGCCAACCCACGTTCACAGAATCGAACGGTCATCGCCCACGTCGCGGCGAACTACGCCCTCGAGCCTCCTATTGCGTGCAGGTGGATTCACCGCGGGTACAACGACCACTACCGGATCGAGGCGGGCGAGTCACGCTATGTCTTCCGAATCTACCTGCGCGGTAAGTACTACATCCAGAGCGACGATGACTTCCGTTTCGAGCTGGATTTGCTCCACACGCTGGCAGCAGGCGGGGTGTCTGTCGCCGCTCCGATAGAGCGGCGGGACGGAGGACTGATCGGCGCGATCGGCGGCCGCGCCGCGGCCCTGTTCGAATGGGCCAACGGCGACCCTATCGTCGGGTCGATCGGCAATCCGTCGTCGGAGCTCGGTGCGATGGTCGGCAGGATGCATCACTTAGCCGATCAGGTCGCGCGCGATTCCCCGTTCTCTCGCTACCACCTGGATCTCCGCTACCTCCTTGATGAGCCGTTGCGGCTCACCCACGATCTCTTCACGCGATTGGGCCGTGAGGAGGAGACAGCGTTGCTGGCTCCCGTGGCGGATCTGTTCCGGTCCCAGGTCCAATCCATCCCGCAACGGCCGCCACACTACGGGATTATCCACGCCGATTTGCACGGCGAGAACATCCACTACGACGGCCACTTCACATTTCTAGACTTCGATCACTGCGCCTACGGGTACCGCGTTCACGACCTGGTGACACTGCGAGAGATGATGAGCGACGACGCATGGGATGGCTTTATCGCAGCGTATCGAGAGCAATACGACCTCGACGACGCAGACCTACAGCTTCTCCCGCTTTTCCGACTCCTGCGCGAGGTGTGGGGGATCGGCGACGATCTCGCCATACGTCCCGTGTGGGACGAAGAGGCGACCGAGGAAGATGTCGACAGAGTCGCGGAGACCCTCCGTTGGGTCGCCGACGAGGCTCCCTCGGTATAGCGACGCAGACGCTCGCGAAGCCCGCGCCCATCGCGGCGCGGCGCCATGGCCATGACCAAGCCGCACGGCATGGGCTGGAACGACATCCCTGCCGCGAAGGCGAGACATTGCCGACACCGTTGAGCTGGCGCTGCCGCACTCCGCGACAAGCTAGCTCCTCCTTGCCACGCTCGATGCCGATGCCCTACCGTGGCCGCGCGAGCCACGTCCCATCGACCGATTGGGGAGAGCAATAGGGCATGTGGATAGGCGTCCATTACGAGTACCCGTTCGGTGGGATGACCACGGACAGACCCGAGTGGAAGCCGAAGGGAGCCGACGACTGGCGACGCGACCTGGCGGCAATCGCGGATACTGGCTTCAACCTCATCCGCATTCGCGTGGGGCTGGATACAGACATTGACGACATCGCGGTCCTACTCGACATCTGCGGCGACACGGGTCTGAAGGTCGTGTTCGGCTCCGCCATGTTCTACGTGTCCGACGAGTTCGTGAGGACGTATCCCGACTCCGCCACGGTGCTAGGCGATGGCAGGCGGTTCCCGAGAGACGAACTCGACTACAGTTGGCCCAGAGCATGCGTGCACCATCCGGCGTTCCGCAGCCAGTGGCGCGACTTCTTCGATGCCTGCGCGCGGCGCTTCAGGGATCACCCCTCGATCATCGCCTGGGACGTGCACAACGAGCCCTCGCTGAGTGGATGCTACTGCGACAACACGTTACGCCTGTACCGTGAGTCGTTAGCACGGGAGTTCGGAGAGGTGGATGCGTACAACCGCGCGTACGGCGCCTCCTTCGCCGCATGGGATGAGGCGGCGCCCCCACGGAGCCGCGCGGAGAACGCGCCCGCGTACCGGCACTGGCGCGGATTCATGGCCTCCGAACTGAGCCGCTTCCTCAACGAGGGGCGCGACGTCATCCGTCGACACGTGCCGGACTTGCCCATCACGTACAACCCGACCGACCCGTTCCACACGAGCCACAACGCACAGGACTGGTGGAACCTGCGCGACTACGACCTGATGTCGTGCAGCCTCTACTGGGGCTCCGACGAGCACACCTCCGGCCAAGCCGTGCCGTTGGCCCTGCTCAAGGCGCTTGGGCCGGGCAGGGGCCTGTGGATATCCGAGTTCCAGGGCGGCGGGTTCACCCTCGGGCGCCCGGTCCTGTACACGGGCAAGCAGATGGCGCTCGAGATGAACGCCGCCTTCGCGCACGGTCTCGAGGGTCTCATCTACTATCGGTGGGATCCCCTGCTCACCGGCCCGGAACCGTGGATCAACGGCATGACCGCCGTCGACACCGACGACACGGAGAAGCGGCTGACGCTCAAGCAAGGCATCGCCGAACTGCGCGAGTACGAGACGATCCTCGACAGAGGTCGGAGCATCGCGCCCAGCGTCGGAATCTTCCTCACTCGCGAGCAGGTCGTGCATGCTAGTGAGAGTGGCGGCGCGCTGGGAGCCGCAATGGCTGGCGCCTACTCGATGTTGACGGCGCTAGGGTACGAGGCGGGGTTCGTCTTGGACGCGTTCGACCCCAACGCCTGTCCCTTCGACGCCATGTTCTTCCCACACATGGACATCGACGCGGCGATGGTTCCAGCCATCAAGGAGTACGCCCGGTCGGGGCGAAAAGCGATCATTCAGCTGCCGACCGCGGATGTCGAGTCAGCCGCCTCAGTGGGATCCGCGTTGGGGATTCACGTCTCAGACCGCGAGCAACCGCACTACTGGTTCGTCGGCTGGGATCTGCGAGACCAGACCGGGGAATACACGGGCTTTGCCGCCCACGAACGCCTGTTCATGGACGCCGGAGCAGGCGCAACGGTGATGAGCTACGGCCCCGATGGCCGCCCAGCGGTCGTCGCCCCAGACGGATGCGACGGTAACGCGCTGGCCTTCGGCTTTCCGATAGGGCGGACGCATGGGACTATGCTGCACCACGATCTGCGGCGCTTCGTCGGCGGCTTCGTCGCGGGGAGCGTGGAGCCGGACATCGTCGTCACGGGCGCCAACGAGGAGTACCGCCCCTTCGTCGAGACGCGGGTTATCGAGACGGACGAGGAGGCCCTGCTCTTCGTCATCAACCGTGGTCTCTACGACTACAACCTGGACATCGCTGCCAAAGGGTACGAGCCGGTAAAGGCGGAGAGCCGTATGTACAGCGTCGTGAAGACGCGCCTTCGCCGGACGGGGCAGTCGTGACCGAGGCCCTGAGTCGCTGGCAGCCGCCCGTGCGAATGCGCCCGGCTGCCCGCCATCACAACTTCGGAGGACCGCACGAATGAGCGTCGTGTCTGAACGGGACATGTCGAGGCGGCTACGGGATCTGTTCGGCGGCGGCGCTTCCTGCGAGGGGCCGTTGACGGAAGGCGGGGCCGTGCTGCGGCTCATCGGCGTAGACCTGCGCCCTCGGCTAACGCCGGACCAAGTGGCGTTCCTGCTGGACGCGCTGAGCCAGTATCGCATCATCAGCATGCCGGGCCAGGATCTCGCGAGCTTCTCTATGGCGCATTTCGAGCGGTTCGCCAACCACTGGGGGGCGCCGATCCCGCACCCGAACAATTTCACACGTGGGGGCAAGATGGCGCAGTCCGACGGCGCTAGTGACGGCGCCATTGAGTGGCTGCCCTTCGAGCGCCGTACGGCGACGGCGGTCAACGCCTCGTTTCCCGACCAACTGCAGTGCCTTCCCCACGAGTCGCCCACGGTTCTCGTGGTGTCCAACTTCTCCGGCCCGATCGAGGCGGCCGCGGAGGGAGAGCCGACGCCCGCAAGAGTCACATCTGGAGGGTCGTGGCACGCGGACATCGAGTACGAGCCGCTGCCGATATACGTCTCCATGTTCCTCGTCCACAAGTCGCCCGTTGCGCGGAACGCGGACACTGGAACGTGGGTCGAAGATCCGACGCAAGGAAGCGACGACATCCGCCCCTACCTCGAGGGCTCCCACGCTGAGCTGTACCGACTGCGTAAGCATCTCCCTCTGAACGGCGAGACCGCCTTCGCGGATACGGTCGCAGCGTTCGCCGCTCTTCCGCCTTCCGAGCAGGAGTCCCTTGCGCGAGTGCAGGTGCGGCGCCGTCTGAACGAAGGCGACGAGGGTTGGCTGGCGCCGCTGGTGAGGACCGACCCGCGATCCGGGCTTCGGTGCCTGCACAGCCCCATCTGGGCGTCACGTCCCCGAGTGCGTCCGGCGGTAGAGGTCGACGGCATGGACGCGGAGGCGTCCCGCGAGTTCCTGGATCAGCTCGAGGCGCATGTCTTGCAGCCGGAGTTCCGGTACGACCACCTGCACGTCCCCGGCGACGTGACCATATGGGACAACTACATGACCCTCCACAACTCGCCGCCGATGAAGTCCGGCATCACCTCTATCGACGACGCGCGGCTTCTGTACCGGCTGAGTTGCAAGGGCGAGCCGGCTCTTACGCTGCCGAGGAACGACGCGCCGGACTGGTTGGCTGCCCACGTCACAGGCAGCTATACGACGCCGTCCGCCACCATCGAGGCGGAGTGACGGGATCGGCGTGGTCGACGTGTGGCTGGTTGCCCGGCGCGTGGCGTCCTTCGGGCGCTCGCGCGTCGAATCGGCCCGGATCGCGGTCTATCACTGGATTCTGACCCGGACGGCGAGGGAGCCCCGCGGTACTTCCGAGAGCTCATGTTATGTACACTCGCCGCGACCGCCCCGCGCGCGTTGCGACCGACAGTCAGGGGACGACGCCCTCCGTCGGCGGCTACACTGTGCGTAGCGACCGGGCAGCAAGCTCGGGCGCGGCAAGATGAAAGGAGACCGCCATGAGCTACTTAATCAAGAAGCTCACGTCGCTCCTGACCCGCCCGCTCTTCCCTCGGCATGACACCGTGGGGAGAGGCCTATACCCGTGCTAGCACGGCGTCGATCGGGCGGGTTACTTCTGCTCCCACCACTGCACGTCTCCGCCCTTGAATGCCTTGCTTACTGATGATGGTCAGTATGTAATACGCCGGGCCGCCTGCTGTTGCAGCCGCCGCTCGACATGTCCCTCAGCGCGCTTCAGAATCGGTGTGACCCATTGCACGCCATCGTCATCGCGCTTCGTCAGCGTCCCTTTCGATGCGGCCCTGTCCAACACGCCTTCAATCCTGGCGTAGTGCGGTTGCAGCGCGCGTAGATACTCGCTGAATTCCGGGTCCATGTCCGCGGCGCCCATCGCAAGGCAACGCGTCGGAAGCCGCGCCATTGGTCGCGAAGCGCATCCCGAAGAGCAGCCAGGTCTTCTGCGTGTCGTGTACGTGCCTCCACCGTCGTCGACTCGATTCGGATGTTCCCCTTCTCGTTGGACTTCATCCACCCGTCGGTGGCGTCATGCCACACGCGCCAGAGCTCTGGAATCAAGTCAGCACATTCGTGATAGAGGTCGCGCAGTTCGTTGTGCCGTTCCGCAGAGCGCCTGTCGCGTGCGTCCTCCAGTTGCCACCTACGCGTGTTACGGCCGCTCAGCCAGGCCTGCACTCGCGCAGCAGCGGCTAACGCCGTCGCCATCTAACTCATCGGCGCACCTCGCCTTCCTGCAGCCCCGCTTCCCGATAGGCCTCATTATTCCTTGATGCCGGGCCATGACCTGGTGCATCCGGCGCCCTGTCAGTATGAAAACGACCGACGTGCAGCACGAGCGGAGAAACGCCGTGAACCAGTACGATTTCGACAGGTTCGTCCAAGCGACAGGCCATCCCGAGATCGCCATCCTCCAGCATGCCGACCTCCATACGGACACCGTCTCCAACGGCATTGGGGATGTCGTCGAGACGCTCCGTCAGAAGGGCTTTCGCCGTCTGGTGGCCGTCTCCGTTGATGACGAAGACGCCCAGCTGACGACATCCTTGAAGTCCGTGGGCTTCCGGAGGAAACCGCAGATGGAAGAGTACGAAAGGCCGCTGCATCAGCCTCCGCCCTTGGTGACGGATGTTCCTCCCCAGATAGCGGTTTCGGACTTCCACGGTCTCACTGCGGACGAGGTGTATCCAGTCGTCCAAGCCATCTTTCTAGATCGTCCTATCGTGGCCCACAGGTCGGAATTCCAGGAGCTCCTGGAGGACTCTGACTTCCTGCCCGGCTGCTCTCGCGTCGCACGGGACGGAGACCGCATAATAGGTGTTCAACTCGTCCACCGCAGGGCAGCGACCGTCGTTGAACTCACCTATGGTGGTGTCACGCCTGAATGGCGCCGTCGACATGTAGCGCTAGCGCTCCTATCCCAAAGCCTCGGCGCCTGCGGGGCAGCAGGCTATCGGACGGCGACAGGACAGGTGGCAGTCGACAATGCCGCCGGGCACCGCTTCCTGGGCCGGGCGGGGTTCAGCTACGTGCGTTCTCTGAGCAACTACTCGCTGAACCTACTCCGCCGCGCAGACGCGCCGGGTGCAGGTCCTCTGCCTTCCACTTTCCAATAGGGCCATTCTGTCATACTTTCCGAGCCGATTTCCGACCCGACGTACCACACCTTGGGGTCGACCCACCGATCAGCGGACATTCAGGGCAAGTCTGACGCTGATTCGCTCTGCGGCGCCAATCGCACATACAGTGGGTGGCCGGTCCACCTCTGTGGGCGCGTATCACCGGCTCCGTCTTAGGGGCGGATACGGGACTGCCCCGCTAGCGCCTTTAGCCATCCCCACGGGACACCGCGCTTCCCAAACGACGAGACGGACAGAGCGGCCGGATCGAACCAATCCCCCGCCCAGTCACGCGAGGGATGGCTCGTCAGATTGCGCGCGGGCCCGCCATCACGATCCACGACGTAAACGTCCGAATCGACCCCGACCGAGAATCGGCCAAACACGATCTGGGAGCCGTCTGGAGACCATGCGGGAGACTCATCCCGATGTGGGTGCTTCACCAGCCGGATCCTGGCGCCCCCGTCCGCATCCACGACATAGATATCCGTGTCCCGGGGCGGGGCCGCGATTAGTTGGGACTGGAGGATCAGTTCCCGGCCATCCGGCGACCACCTGACGGATGGATTCCACATGCCGTCGTCCGTGATCTGGCGGACCCGCCGGCTGTTCGGCCGGATCGCGAACACCTCGGTCGCGTCCTCCCATGGCGGCCTGGACGTGAACGCGACTTCGGAGCCGTCGGGCGACCATGACGGAGAGCCACTGTAGGCGCGTTCGAACATCCAGTCCAACGTCAGTCGCCTGAGATTTCGGCCGTCGGCGTCCATCATATAGATGTGGACGCCATCAAACTTCGGCCGCTCGGATGCGAATGCTATGTGGCGACCGTCTGGCGACCACGTCGGCGATGAGTCGCGCGCGTCCCGCTCACGCGTGAGCTTGGTGACCTGGGCGCCATCGGCGCGCATCGTATAGATATGCCGTTCCCACGGCTCATAGGCGGGCTGCCACGCGAACGCAATCTTGCGGCCATCCGGCGCCCATCTTGGCTGCCAGGCATAGCCTCCCAACTGAGTTAGCGAGCGTACTCCTCCGCCGTCTGGATCCATGGCATGGATCTCTAACGCACCTGCTCGCGCGGAGGAGAAGGCGATTTCAGGTCCCAGCGGCGCCTGAGCAACGACAGAGCTGAGTACGCCGATGTGGGCGACATGCGCGAGCACGAACGCCAGACGCGCAACGCGTGGACGACTCCTCATTGCACTCCCCAATCGTTGTGCGAAGACATCCGCAATCCGCCGCACAGAGCCATTGCGCCAGAACCTACAGCTGCCCCTGGTCCTCTCGGCGCACAGCAGCCTACACCATCCGTATCTGTATGGCATAGCTCAACGCTCTCGGATGCCGGCCGCCACCGCAGTGCGGGGCATTCGCGGCCCCGGTTGCCGTGGCTCAGGCCTCTTGGCTTGCGACGTGACGTTGCCCGCAATGGCACAGGCTCATTACACACCACCAAGCCGGCATTACTTATAGTCTCGTAAGTGTAGGGCAAGCGCGGCTTTGGCGCACGCCGCCGCGTGACACGTCACATCGTCGCGCGACTCACGTGAAGCAGGAGCGCCTCATCTGACAGCACCACCTGCCTGCCTCGCAGTGCGATCTGCGCTGATTGCACGACCAATGCCATCGAGGCCGTCCGCGACAGTCGAGGCTGGATTACGGAATCAGGCGGGTCGGAAGGGCGTGGCGGGCAGCCCGGCACACCGCGATCCGCGCATGCACGACCTCACAGCACGTCTCTTCGTACAGCGATGGAGTGAGATGCGCGTCGAAACAGCAGCGCCGATCCGGCAAAGAACGTGGCGAATACGGCGTTCAGGACGAACACGCCAAGTAGACCAGCGTCGCCCCACGAAACCGTGGGCGAGATGACGAGCGCGGTCACCGGAACCAGGAGCTGAGCGGCAGCCGCTGCGAACAACGTGCGCGCCATGCCTCGCGGCCTGAAACGCGCCGCAAGGGAGCCCGTGAACCCGACAGCGAACACCGCCCCGTACATCAAGTTCGCGGGGTTGTCCTCGCTGCCGATGATCCCAACAGCGCCGTTTATCCAGCCGAGAAGGAGCGCGCCGCCCAGTCCAACGCCAAAGGCGGCGCGGTACGTCCTGTCGCGCGTCTTCAGCCACTGCAACATCTCGTAGGCGCCACCACCGGCAAGCAGCAGGACGATGTACGCGACGGCTTCATTCCACTGCACCTCATCGGTGAGTGGAATGGTCGCCAGGACCGTCAGGATGAGGGCCACGACGATGCCCCACACGACCAGTCTCTGTGTCGTGCTACGCGCGATGAACGAGGTCATGTTTTCCCTCACGATTGCCGCGGATGTCTCAGCGAACGCCGCGAGGGCGCAGACGAATACGCTGCGCTTGGCTTCACCGCGCGCGTGGAGAAGGTCGTTGAACGTCTGCTCCATCGACTCGCCGAACCGGTCACGGAAGTCCCTCGGATAGAGCCGCAGGAGCCTTCGATACAGCGCGACGGCGATCCTGGCGTTACGTTCCATCGGTGCACGTCCTCGGAAGGAGGTCCATCGTGTCGACCAGCGCGACGAGACGCCGGTGTCGCTCGACTTCCGTCGCCAGCGCCTTCCTTCCGACATCGGTGATCGCGTAGTAGATGCGGCGCTCGTCGTCCATTTCGGGGTCGATCCGCTTGTCGCTCGTCGTCACCAGACCGGCATCCTGCATCCGCTTGAGCGAACCGTACAGCGTGCCCGGCCCCATCGAAACGCCGTTGTCCGAGTCGGATTCGACCTGCTTCATGATGCCGTACCCGTGCTGGTCCTCCCGGGAGAGGGCAAGCAGGATATGGACCACGGCAGGCGTGAGTGGCTTCGCTGGTTTCTCCATGTCAGCAGTATATATCCGCTGCGGATACATGTCAAGCGGCGCGACCCCGTCGCCTGACCGTCACATGTCGGCGCGGCTCATGGGTAGGGGCACAGGCATGGTGAACACCGTGCCTCCGCTGCCCTCGACAATCGCCGTCACGGCATCCGCGCAGACGCCCGGTTGACCTTCGCCGCCTGCCGGCATGATGGCGTAGCACCGCGCGGCTGAGTCCTGGACCGCCTTCGCCATGCTCTCGACGGCGGCTTCGTGAGATCGCGGTGGTTCGTCGGTCACGATGACCGCGACGTTGGGCGCGGCCGGGTCCGTCGTGGCAAGGAGGGCTTCGGCAACACTCTCGACGAGACGTTCGTCGCCAAGCGTTGGGTACCGGAACCGCATGGGTATGTCATCGATGTCCGTTGTCGGCGTGGACACGTTCGTGCCCGATACGCCGCTGGCGACATCCCCCACCGTCTCCGCGAAGCGCACGAGCGTGTACGTTGGCCGTAACTTGCCTTCACGCAGCGCGCGGTCAAAGGCGCGCAACCCATTGGCGACGGCTCTCAGTCGGCCCTGCATGCTGCGGCTGTAGTCCACGAAGAGCGTGACGTTCACGGGCCCTGCGCCGGTCTGTTCGTCGGATACGGTCCAGCGCGTTGCGCTCTCCGCGATCGCTTCGAAGTGTCCCTGTAGCGCGTGGGGCTCCAGGGTGGTATAGAGCTCGTCGAGATTCGGCGGCTTCGCCACGGATGCTCCAAACCTCTGGAAGCCGCCGCCGGTGCGACGCGCCAATTGCCGCTGGAACTTCTCCTCGTAGCCAAACACATGCACGCGCATGCCCAGGTCGGCGGCATCGCCCCATATCCGCCACGTGAGTTCCGCGTGCGATCCGACATCGCCGTCCTCGACGGTTACGGGCGCGTCGGTGGCGTACAAGCAATGCAGATCGGCGCCGCGGTCGCTCGTGATCCTCAACGCGTGTATGAGCGCGGTGAAAGGAGGCAGCTCCGATGCGAGGGCGAGCTTCTCTCCGACGCCGTTTGGATCCTTCGTCCAGCTTGCGCCCGAGGGAGCGACCGCGGTGAACCGATAGTCGATGCCTCTGCGGTTCAGCGCCTTCACGAGCTTGATTAGGTCGCGATGGACCACCGCGCCGACAGGGCTCTCCTCGTCGTATGTCTCCGTCGTCAGGACGATCACGTCAGCCATTCCAGACGGGCTTGTGCGGGCGATTACCTCGCCGATGTACTCGAGAGGTCGCGGCGGCTCTTCGTAGGCATCGTCCCTTGGCCGACCCGGTCGGGCGAGATGGGTTCCAAGCAGCGTGTCACGGCTGACGTCCGACCCATAGAGCTCTATCTCGGCGGCCGCCCGTGTACCTGCCCCGTCTTCTAGTTCATGCGGGTTTTCAGCCGGAGTGACAGACAGAACCTGGATCTTTACACGATCCGTCACCGTTGCCACATCGAGGACGATGGGGTCAGGCAGTCGGCGTACGGTGTTGTGTACGAGCTTCCACTCGCCTCGTCGCGTCTGGCCGAGCGGACCAACGAACACCTTGAACGCCACGTAGTTCGATCGGCGTATCACAACGTGTGCGAGCGGGTGCGGCTTGTCCATCCATATGTAGATATCGCGGTATGTTCTGGCTCGCGTCCCAAGGTCGCCGTCGATCAGGTTCGACGCCTGGCCGGCCTCGGGGCTTGGGCCATCCTCCGTGGCTCCCATGTCCTCTACGCCGCGGTGTTCCGCGATCGTCCCGGGGAGCTGGGCGTAGTTCTGTCCACTGCCAACAGGCAGGTCCGCGATGGCTGGGACAGCCCCGTGACTTCGCCCGGCTCCGGCGCTCGCCCCGCACCCTAGCCCGCAGATTCCCACGGACAGGACAAGTGTCAACCAGTGCGTCTCGCGGATCGCGCGCTCGCGCAGCATCGGTATTCTCCTGGTCGCCTGGCCTGGTTCGGCTGCCGCTGAGCGCCGAGGAGACGTCTGCGGACCCCTCGGGATCACACGTCGCTTCCTCAGCGTTCGACAGGACAATACGCGGACAGGAGGGTGTCTTTACGGAAACTCGTCCGAATAAGGGCGCGCGGTCCATCACCCAGGGCGGGCGCCCAGCCCAGGCTCTGACGCCAGAGCGGCGTGCGTCTCGGACATGCAGAAATGTCGCTCCACGCGCCCGCCTGTGAGAAACTACCGGGGAGAACGGCTTGTGATGGCAGGCCGTGCCCGCGCGGTCATGCGTCCGTCTGTCCGCACATGCCTGCCTGGCTGCCCGCGCGCCAAAGATTCTGGTAAAGACACCCGTCCGTCCGCGTATTGTCTCATCGAGCGGTGAGCATCATGCATGGTTGACAACTCCGTTACCGACCGGGATGACTTCGATGAGCGCGTATTGGCGCATGTAGGGCTGATTCGCCACATCGGCGCGGCCGAATTGCGCCGTAAGCGCGATATCGATGACTTCACGCAGTCGGTTCTCTTGACGGTGTACGCGACGCGCGAGCGACTCCGGGTCGACACGTTGAAGGGGTGGATTGCGACGGTTTCCCGGAACAGGGCGCGTACATGGAACAGGAACCGGGAGGTCGTCCTTCTCGACTCACTACCCGACATCCCGCTGCCGGATGCTCCGGCCGACGAGACCCTGGAGGACGAGGAACGCTGGAGTGCGCTCATTGACGCCTTGGAGCAAATGCCGGATCAGCAGGCGGCGCTGCTCCGCGCGTACTACCTCGATGAGCAGGGGTATGACGAGCTACAGCGGGAATATAGTCTGTCGTACCACGCGCTCGGAACGCGGCTCACACGGGCGCGTCAGTTGCTCCGCAAGCGCATGACGCACCTGCTGGGCGTTCTTGGGTTGGCATCGCAGGCACGGCACACGCGTGGGTTTGGGCAGATTCCACGGGGAGGACATGGAATGCCAGTTTCAGTAACCGTTACGACGTCCCTCGCCCTCGTCGGCGCCGCTATGCTCGGGGGTTTTGTCACGGGGTTGGGAACGACATCGGACCCCGGCCCGCCAGGAGGCGACACCGTTCGGCTGCACGCGGAGCGACACGGCGGCCCGGACCCCGCCGTCGGCACGCCCGCCACTGCGATCGATGCGGCGCCCGACTTGGCGACAGCCGCCGCGCCGACCGCCCACGGACCTCCCGCCGGTCTGCGGACGGCGTCTGATGAAAACCCCGCCGTCGGGTCTGTTGATGTGCCACCGCTCGGCGAACTCCTCGCCGCCTCGGAGCTGCGCGAAAACGTCCCGGGGCCGTGGGAGCCTGAGCGGGGAGGCGCAGCCTCGATGAAAGCCGAGCCGTCCGTGTTCGGCGCCGCGCCGGTTGTGGGCGGCCCTACGTCGGCGGACGCATGGAGGCGACTCGGAGACGACGACGCCATGCTTGTGACGGCGCAGGCCGAGCTCGACGCGGCCTCGGTGGCGGATGTGGTGGGCGACGCGGAACGGTCGGATGGCGCCGCGCCGATCCCCGATGCGTCGACGGGGCCCGCAGGTCTAATCGCCTTCGTGCAACAGGTTGGCAGAGGCTCCGCCGAGGGCCCAGAGTCGTTCCTACACATACCTCGCGGCAAGCGATCGTACGAGAACGCCTGGGACCGGCACGCGTACGACATCTGCACCATCCGCGCCGACGGCACGGATAGACGGCGTCTCACCGATGACGGATGGAGCCGTCGTCCGGTGTGGTCTTGGGACGGCGAGTGGATCGCGTACGTCAGTGGCGCCGAACCGCAGCTAGAGTTCTGTGTCATGCGCTCTGACGGGTCGGATCGGAGGGTTCTCCTCGAACGCGAGCAGGCCGTGCTCGCCTACTGGTGGTCGCACGACAGCGCTCGCGTCATGGTGGCGGTTGAATCTCGCAGGTCTTCGCCCCGGCCGCCGAGGAGACGCGGCGCCGACCTGCTGGAGGGTCGCGTGGTGGATGTGGCGACCGGCCACGTCGCCCGTCTGTCCAACAGCGAGTGGATGCGCGGCTGGAACCACTGGGAGCCGGGCGAGACGGATGTTGTGAACCCTCGAATCCGCCTGCTCCAAACGCTCGAGGGCGTCGAATGGCCGCTGTGGTCCCCTGACGCGGAGTACATCGCCTTCGTCAGTGATGGCCTTCTCGCTCTCGCGCATGTGCCCACAACCGGCGCTACGGGCGCCTGGTTCCTTCGCAACGAAGAACCCGTCGCCGATCGCATTCACGAATGGGCCCGCGACGGATCGGGTGTCCTCTACTCCATGCGCGGCGACGGCGGCAGCTACCTCGTCTTCGCCCAGCGTGACGACGACCGATGGGGCGACGCCCATCTTGTGACGACGCGCAAGACGTCGTCCGTGACGCTGAACCCCGACGCCGCGTACGTGGCGTTCGCGTCCGTACCACCAGGCATGCGAAACCACGAGGTATACATCGTCGAGGCAGCCACTGGCGATGAGTGGCAAGCCACGACATCGCGGGTCAACCACATGGAACTGGCGTGGCAGCCTCGCCCGTGACACGCGACCCCGCAGGCTACGCTATCGAGGCAACCCGGCAGAACACGAGTGTGGTGCCTTCGATGTGCCGCATGTCCTGTAGCCGGGGATCCCGCGCGTATTCGTCCAGCACGGACGTCACGCCTGGCCAATAGGCGTTCGCGTAGTCGTGCCACACGATGAGACCGCCCGTCTCCCCCAGCAGCCGCAGGGCGAGTTCCGTGTCGTTTCGGACGTAGTCAGCGTGGTGCGAACCGTCTACGAAGACAAAGTCCACCGCGCCGCGGTACGGGCTATCGTCGAAGGTGGCGGAATCGCCGAATAGCTGGGTGATCTTCTGGCGCCACGGCGAGTCGTTCGATGTGAAACGCTCGCCTACGCGCATGTCACGGGCGTACTTCTCTTCCCCGTCCTCGATGTCGTGGGCAGTCTCCAGGCTGTCGGTCACGGGCAGGTCGAGGGTGTAGACGACGGCGCCCTCGGGGCTGTTCATCGCCAGGTTCGACGTGGTGCGACCGTCGAACGTGCCTATCTCAAAGACGACCGACGCCCCGCTCCGCAGCAGGAGTTCGTTGATGGCGCCGACCTCGACGGTTTGCACGTTGCCGTCGCGATACGTGGGGAACAGGATAGGCGCCGAGAGCTTGCCGCCGAACAGATCCTCCATTGTCGACGGAGGCAGCTTCGGGCTGATCGCCTCGCCAAGCGCGCGCTCCCATCCAAAGTGCTTCACGATCACCGACAGCAGAAGCCGCGAGCGGTAGAACGCCAGCCCGAATGTGGCCGCCCAAGCCGTCAAGATGACGGCGAACAGCCAACGTGCCGCGAAGCGCGCCAGACGACTGACCATTGTTAGCGGCGCTCCGTTAGCGGGGTGGCGTCGTCACGAGGCCAATGTTCTTGGGCTTACGGAACGTGAACGTCACCCGATCATAGCCTACCTGTCGCTCCCGGTAGTACTCCTCGATCGCGGCGAGTAGTTCCTTCTGCCCCAGCCTCTCGTCGGACCAGAAGTTGCAGCACGGGATCAGCACCGTGGGACGCACGAGCGCGGCCTCGGCTACAGCGCGCGTCGCCTCGTCCGCGTGGAGCCCCAGGATAAGGTCGTAGTAGTCCGCGCCCGAGGAATCGAACGGCTCAGCCCTGTTGGGCACACCCTTCAGCACCCAGCCGCGTGGGTCCACCACCTCGGATTCGTAGTTGTACTTCTTGTTCAGGATGCGCGACAGCATGCCCTGGCCGCCCGCGACATCGGCGATGTATTGCACCGAGCGCCCGAAACGCGCATGCACGAACGCCGCGAGGACTTCGAAGCGCGCCGGGTCGCCATGGAATCGGTGTTGCTGTCGAGCCATGGGTGTCCTGTCAGGCGTGCCGCGGCTGGACGAAAG
The DNA here is from genome assembly GCA_964473525.1 of uncultured bacterium. GTDB lineage: Bacteria > Poribacteria > WGA-4E. The sequence continues at coordinate 64,412 of CAYYPK010000012.1, read as the reverse complement.
ACGCTCGAACCACATGCGGCCAGGGCTGGAAGAGCGTCGCTGCTAGGAAGTGACTCCCGGCGTCGTCTCACGAGGCTGTGGATAGCCAGGGGTCATTGATCCGAGAGCGCCACTGATGCACCTCGCGCTCGAGGTCGCTGGCACGCTCCGGGTCACGGGCCGCCACATTCTCAAGCTGGTACGGATCCCCGTCATGGTCGTGCAGTATGGCCCGCTCAGTTCCGTCGTCGCCCCGCTCAATGACGAAGGTTTCTGAATGCGTCATGACGCCACGGCGGCCTACCTCAGGACGCCCAGGTGGAGATGTGTAGTAGAGAGCAGACTTCGGTCGCTCGTAAGGGTCACCGAGCAGCGCGCGAGAGGCGTCTGATCCCTGGGTATCCTCGGGAACCCTCTCCCCTTCTCCCACCAAGCCAAGCAAGGTGGGCATGAGGTCGGGTGTGCCGATGAGCAGGTCATCCTCGCCCGGCGCGATGTGTCCAGGCCACCGTATCATCATCGGCACGCGGAACGACTCGTCATACCAGACGTCCTTGCCGAAGAGACCGTGTGAACCCAGCATGTCGCCATGATCCGACGTGAAGACCACGATCGTGTTCTCGTGCAGTCCAGCGTCCTCGAGCGCGGCTAGCAACCTGCCAAACTGTTCGTCGACGCCCGTTACCGCGCCAAAGTACTGCTGCAGAGTCGTCTGGGCTCGCTCCTCACCCCCGAGAGCATCCGGGTCGAAGTTTGCCCGGTTGGCCAACTCCGCCAGGCCCATCCCCTCGTACGAACGCAGATACTCCCGTGGCACGGCAGGGTACGGTGGATGGGGAGGATTGTGAGAGATGATGAGCGAGAAGGGCTTGTCAGGATCGCGCTGGCTGCCACCCTCGTTGCGAATGTACTCGATCGCGACATCGGTCTCGTGCTTCGCGGACCACTCGTCGACGTCGATCCTCTCGTCCACGGCAGCGTCGGTCGTCCAGTAGTGCGGGCTCATGTGCCTGTCACAGCAGCCGTACGTGTGCCAGAAGTCGAAGTGGTGGCGCCGTTCGACGGGCGTGTACGTGTCCCAGATGACTCCATTGCCCCTCGGGCCCTCGGTGTATGCGTTGTGTTCTGCTGTTGGTGGGTCAAGGTGCCACTTACCGATGTACCCCTGATGGTATCCGGCAGCGTGCAGCACGTCGGGTAGGCACACGTCGTCGGCCCTGAGGTAGTTCCCGTGCTGGACAGAAGTCGAGTTGCAGTTCCAGACGACGCCATTGGCGTGTGGGTACTTGCCGCTCAGGAGCATAGCTCGGTACGGGCTACACACCG
>CAYYPK010000012.1:0-63097 GCA_964473525.1 uncultured bacterium | reverse complement strand
GGCGTGTGCTCACGGCGTGGGTGAGCACACAACTCTCGTCGGCGTAGCGATCCAGGTTCGGGGTCACGACCGGATCCTCGTCGCGGAACCCGAGGGCTTGTAGGCGGAATTGATCCGGGAACACGAAGAGTATGTTCGGGCGATCGTTCGGCATTGGCGCCCTCGCAGATCGGTGATAGTCGCCACGGATGGTGACGCCGGATGGATATGAACACAAGGCGAGCGGCCCGCAATCAACCCATGCCGCCGAGCCTACCCGAGGTCGTAGCCCTTCTCCCGCAACGACTGCCGAACGCTCCCTGCAATAGGGTCGCCACCCGTGATGGACGCGACGCGCGTCGCCTCGTTCGCGAGGATGGAGTGGGCGGAACGCGCGACAGCTTCCGCGTCCGCGCGCGGCACGACGACGACACCGTTGGCGTCCGCGACGACCACGTCGCCCGGTAGGACGGGAACGCCTCCGCACGCGATGGGTGTGTTCACCTCGCCGGGGCCGTCCTTGTAGGCGCCTTGCGCGGGGTCGTCTCCCGCAGCGAACACAGGCACGCCCGCCTCGACGACCCCCGCGCGGTCGCGAATGACCCCGTCCGTCACCATGCCGCCGATGCCCAACTCGCGCGCCGCCATTGAGACGAGGTCGCCCCAAACAGCCGTTGTGCGGTGTCCACGCGTTTCGATCACGACCACATCGCCAGGTTGGGCGACGTCGAGCGCGGCGTAGACCACGAGATTGTCGCCTGCTCGCGCGCGGACTGTCACCGCCGGCCCGACGACCGACATGCCGGCGCCAGCAGGTTTGATGGACCCTTCCATCGCGAGGAAGCGGTGCATCGCGTCCGAAACGTGCGTGGACTCCACGCCGTCGAACGCCGCTAGCACCTCTGGAGATGGGCGCTCGATCTCACGAATCACCCGCAGGCCGACGGAGCTTTCCAGCGCCATGCGTCTCTCCTCTACCTATCGACGCCGTGTTCGAAGTGGGTGACGAGCGGTTCGAGGTCCGTCCACAGGGCGTCAGGGATGTCTTCCGATCCAGCCTCCATGTTCGATGTCGCCTCATCCGGTGTGCGCGCGCCAGGGATCGTCGTCGCCACCCGCGGGTCGCGAGCGCACCACTGTAGCGCGACGGCCGCCATAGACACGCCGTGGTTCTTGCACACGCCCTGAATCTTCGTCACGTGGTCGAGGCAGCGTTGGCTGAAGTCGCGCGCGAGATAGTCGATGTCGGGCATCGGCCCGGTGGCGAGCAAGCCGCGCTCCAGCGGAGTCGCGACGACGAGGCCGACGTTGTGCTTCTCGGCGGCGGGCAGGATGCGTTCCAGCGCGTGCTGGTTCAGCAGGCTCCACGCGTCCGGGACGACCGCTGCGTCGAATTCGCCCGTCTCGATGTAGTCGGCGTTGCACTCCGGGTCGTTCATCGCGCTGCCTACGTAGCCGACGATCCCCTCGTCCTGCAACTTCCGTAGCGCTCCCAGCGCGCCATCGGCCCCCATGACGTTCTCGACGGGAGCCTCCATCGCGTCGTGGATGTAGACGATCTCGAAGCGTTCCATGCCCAACAGTCGTTGACTCTCCTCGACGCTGCGCAAGATCGCGTCGTACGAGTAGTCCTGCCCCTCCGAAAGCCGGCCAACCTTTGTCGTCACGACAACGCTATCACGCAGTGCCGGTCGCTCCTTCAGCGCCTTACCTATGATCGTCTCGCTGATGCGACGACCGTAGAGCGCGGCGGTGTCGATGAGCGTACAGCCGGCGTCCATCGCGGCTACGACCGTCGCAACGCCCAGGTCTTGGTTCATCTGGCCCGGCTTGCCTGAATACTCGTCGACGGCGCGGCTGGGATCCGGGACGCCGATGAACGCCGCTCCCAATCCGACGACGGGAACGCTGAGACCGGTGCGACCAAGCGTCTTGTGGTGCACGACTGACTCCATCTGTTTGGGAGCGGACTATGCGGACGCCCGTCGGCCCCGGACAACGGATCGCGCCACCGCCCACGGGTATTCCGGGTCGTCGGCGTTAGCGTCTACGTAGGTGGGTATCCACGTCCATCGATCCGCCTGCGACGTATTGGGGTGGCTCGCGTGGAGGAGCAGGTCATGGAAGAAGACCGCCCCGCCCGCCTCCATTTCCGCCGTCACGGCGCGTGACTCGTCCACGGAGTCGCGCTCCAGTCGATGCCCGAAGCCGTAGCCGTCGCTGTCGTTCCCATCGTGGACCGCTTCCGCGCGATGCGATCCGGGCAACACCTTGAGGCAGCCGTTTTCAGGTGTCGCGTCGTCCAACGCCACCCACACGGACGCCTTGTTGTCGCCGCGCCAGTACATCCAGTCTTGATGCCAGGGGCTGTCGAACACGGTATCGGCGTCCTTGAATACGACTTTGTCGCTGAGGAACTCGACGTTCGGCCACAGCCCTGCGGCGAGCACGTCCACGAGCCGATCGTCCGCGACGGCATGTCGAAACACGTCGCTTCTCGCGGCCAACCCTACGTATACGCCTGTCTTCAAGGCTTCCTTAGGGTCGTTACCCGCGTCGAGCGCCGCGAGCCGCACGGAGTCCACGATGCTCTGGCACTCGGCTTTGTAGGCGGCTACCTCATCCCGCGTAAACAGGTTGGGGATGATGACGTAGCCGTCGCGGTCGAACGCGGCGCGCAGTTCTTCGGCGTTACGGTCCACTCTCCGCCTCCTCGCTCCTGATCCGGTACAGGGCGTAGTCCTCGGTGCCCACAGTCGCGCCGGTCAGGCGCGTGAGTTCCTCGACGCCGTACCGTTCGTGGCGATCCTCCGGCCACGACGTGTTGAGGATGATGAGCGTATCGTCCGCCAACTCCCTCGCGGCCGCAACGACGTCACTGCCGGTCCCACCCGACTTTCGGGCCGTGTCCCAGACGATGAAGGAGCCAAACCGCTGCCCCTTCACGTAGTAGAACTGCTCCTTGCGCAGGTAGCCCAGCACTGTACTCGCGGCAGGGCTGTCGTGTCCCACAATGACCTCGTCCGCGAGCCCGTTGTCCCGGATGTATTCGGCGAGCGCCTTCGCCTGCGAGAATACATGATCCCGCTCCATCCGCACAGCGGTGACGCCACCCCACGCCTGGACCGCAAGGATACCGGTGAAAGCGAGGCCGCCGATCCGCCACAGCCACGTGTCCGCCACGCGCCACGACCGCCACGTGGGCGCCCATGCGGAGCGCGACACCCACATACAGAAGACCATCGTCAGATACAGAAATCCATGGTGCCGCATGCTGCCGAAGTACTTGACGTAGAAGAACGTGAGCAGCCCGAGCGTTGCCACGCCGAACGCGGCGAAAGCTGTAGGCCGGGTCAGGAGTGTAAGGGCGAACAGAGCGACCAGGCCCAGAGCGACGCCGAAGCGATGGTCGTTGTAGAAGTCGCCCGCGAACCAGTCCTTGCGTCCGAGCCGGTGGCTGTTCCAAAACCCGCGCTTCGCTTCTGGCACAGCCAGGTAAGCATTTGTCACGAGCTTGGTGGCGTTGATAGCCGCGCCCCAGTCATAGGTCGTCTTCCATCCCTCCGCGAAACCCGTGTCCTCCGGCGGGTTGAGCTGTAACGCCGACGTGCCCATGCCCACGACGGCGACCGCCAAAGCAAGCCACACACGCCCCCGCCGAAGTGGCGCGCGCTTCCAGTCAGCGAAGGAGCCAGCGGCGTAGTCGAGAACCAACCCCCCGAAGAGAGCTCCAGTCACGATGAGGGCGTGGACGCTCGTGTGAGCGAGCAGGAACAGGACTATCGACAACCTGATGGGTCGTTCCGCCCGAGCTTGATACATCGCGGCGAACAGACAGAGCAGCAGCATCCCCACGCCGTAGTTGCGGCACAGGATCGAATACTCGTAGAGCGTGAAGTACCCGAACGCGAAGAGCGCCTTTTGCAGCTTCGTAAACGGCGACTTCGCGCAGAAGACGTACACAGCCGCCGCGGCTATCAGCAAGTGGAAGACCTGCATAATCGCGGGATTCCACGTCAACCGCGTCAGGGGCATCAGTCCCAGGTGCCAGAGACCTGGATGCCCCTCGTACTTGAGATGGCGGAACAGGTCGATGGGGCCGGTGCTGTCGCGCGCGAGGAGCCACGCTTGTATCTCGTCGCGCCACATCTCGTGATGCGACGCCGTGAAAGCGCCCACGATGAGGAAGATCGCCGTCACCAAGGCCGGGAACGTCCAGCCGGGAGCGATTTCGCGCGCGCGTTGGATCGCCACTCGGGCTCGGGAGGAGACAGTCACACTCCGGCCGAGAGAGGCCTCCGGGACGGCAACATCTGGTTCCTTCCCCCTGACCAGGGGGAAGGCTAGGATGGGGGTTCCGGGCATACAGACACCGTGAAGGCGAAGCAAGTTCTTGAGCATAGGGTGGGCGCCGCGCCGCCTAGTGACCCAGCCCGGGACCGGACAGGACGCGCGTCCCCACCGTGCCGTCGTTGATGTCGAAGATGGACGGGAACGCCTCCATCCACGGCTCGTTCGCCGCAGGGCAATACTGCCGTCCGTTGCCTTCGATAGCGGTTACTCCGCGCACGCGCGCCGCCAGGCCTGCCGAGTGCAGAAACGACATCCCCGGGCACGTGAGATCCTGCACGGCGAGGAACATGCCGTATTCGATGGCGGCGGCCCCCATTAGCAGCGACTCGGCCTGCCCCTTGCACGCCTTGAGCGCGACGCCCGAGTACCCCTGCTCGCGTGCGAGCTGGAGCGTCTCGAAGTCCGTCAACGCCTCGTCGATAACGACCGGCTTGATCTCCGCGGCCTTGTGCATGCGGTTCTCGGGATGGGCGCGCAGGTCGCGATCCGTCGGCTGCTCAATGTATGCCAGGCGCCGGAAGGCATCCGCGTCCGTCTCCTGCACGCGCGCGAGGAAGTCCAGCAGGTACTGCACGTCCTGGCACTGCTCGTTAAAGTCGGCCGAGTAGACGCACTCTGGCCCGCCACGTTCCCTCTGCGTCTCCGACGCGACTCGGTCGACGCTGAGGAAGCGGTTAACGTCCCAGTCGAGGTCGTCGCCGTTGAGCTTCACTTTCAGATGCGTGAGACCGTCCGCACGTATCCACTCCGGCAGCGTTTCCGGCATGCCGTCGTCGAGGCGGGTGGCGAGATCAGCGTCCGTCAGAGGGTCCAACGCGCCGACGAGGTGGTAGAGCGGTATGGACGCTTGCGGCTTCTCCCACACGTAGGCGTCGAGGTATTTGCCCGCGAACTGGTCGTCCAGGTAGACGGACAGGTCGTTCGCGACGAACTCCGGCCCAAGCGCGTTGTAGCAGTTGATCCCGTTCGCCTTGCCGAAGGCGTCGTGGATCGCCGCGTCGATGGGGCTTGTCGTGACGAGGGTGCACAGGTCGGGAATCGGCACGTCCAGCTTGAGCTCGTCGGAGAGGATGCCCGCGAGGCGCTTGTATTCGGGCTCGAGCGCCACGGACAGGTCGATGGGATGCGCGCAGATGGTCCAGTTCGCCGTGTCTTCCGCCGCGCGCGCGGCGAGCGCCTTCATGGCGCCAAGGCTGGTGTCCACAGGGACGAACCTCGGCGGGAACGCCCACACGTTGCCCAACGGCATGGAGCCTCGCCCTTCGGCTTCCTTGCCGCTTCGCGTCCTCACGCGCACGCGCACGTTGAAGAGCGTGCAGTTGTCCGTCGGCACGCCGCCAAACTTCAGGGGCGTGCGGTAGGGGTACTCCTCGAAGTCGTACTCGACATCGAGAATCTGGATATCGGTGTCTTTCGACGCTTTTGGGGGCATCGTGATCTTTCCGAAGTGAAGATGTGGGAAGCTCCGCCGTTCCAGAACCCGCGCGCTCGCTCCTGAATGACATTCGTCGACGCCGTGAACCCGCCCATCAGTCCGCACTGGGGTCCGTCACCGATAAGCCCTCTGACTCCGCTGTCATGTTCAGGAAACTGTCCGACGATACGAACACGATGGGCGAATGCCGAACTCGCTCCAACGCGGCAGCTTCTATCCCTGCCGCTAGCTGCACTGAGTCGTATCCGCGAAGTCCGTGGCGTTCCACGAGCGACATCGCGCGGCGCATGAGGGCTGGAGTAACATCCAGCCTACGGTACGATCGCTCCCACTCCGACCGGAACTGCACGAGCGCGGCAGCGAGTTGGCCCGGTGTGAGGTCCGAACGACGCTGGCGGCGGATCAGGGCTGACATGGTCTCGGGGCCGGTGATCCACGCGACGTAGATGAGATGGCCGGACGAAGGACGCGCTAGGTCACGTACCCACGCGCTGCCCTTCTCGTCGACGTAACGCTTCACCAGCGCGCTTGTGTCGAGGAAATACGCGGTCACTAGCGCCTATCTCGCAAGACCGTGTCGGAAACCGGCTCACCGCGCACGGCGATAGGCTGGAACGCGTCGAACTCCTCATCGGACAGCGGGTCGTCCGGGAGCGTCAGATACACTCCCCGCTCCTCCGCGATACGGACTAAGTCCTCGTCATCCACGGACCCCCTGTCGAACAGTCGCACGCAGGCGTCACGAACGAGGCGCTGTTCTTCTAGCGGGAGCGACTGGATTTCCTCAATGATTCGTTCCGTCTTCGAACGCGCCATGCGATGTCCCTACGACAATATTCGTCGCCTGCAAGGCATAGGCAAAGGGTTCCACAGAACCGCGATGATCGCCAGGCCGCTCTGAGGCACGCGTGGCGAGCGCCCCCGCCCAGCATGTGTCTTGGCCTACCACGAGAGGCGGTCGCTGTCCGACATCGCGGGTCAGGTTCGTACGTCCGTCGCCACGCCGCTCTGGACGGAGGCGTAGAACGCCTCGCACACTGCGAGCGTGTGCACCCCGTCGTCCGCTGTCACGGGCGATGGCGCGCCATCCAGAATCGCGTCACAGAGGCCCTGGACGAGTATGGGGATCGTCGGGACGTTGTCCGGCACTTGCAGCGGCATGATATTCCGCTCGTGGACGCGGTCCAGCGTGTTCGCGGCGAGGTTCGCGATGAGCGCGCCTTCAGACCCGACGGCTTCGAACCGCGACAGCCGTCCGTTGACGGTCTTTGCGATCTCAAAGCTGGATGTCGCCCCACCTTCGAGCCACGCGATGCCCGTGGCGTACGTCTCGACGCCGGCGTCGTAAGTGTCACGCATTTCTCCGGCGACGCGCGTGATGTTGCGCCCCGTCAGATAGCGCACGGCGTCGAACAGATGCACGCCCACCTCGACGACCACGCCGCCGCCCGCCAGGTCAGCGTCCAGGTGCCACTCGGTCGGCGTGCGCTCCTGCCGCATGCAGGCGTGCAGGGCGTACAGCTCACCGACCTCGGGCAGGCGGTCGTGAAGGACGCCAAGTATGGGGGCGAACCGCATGGTCTGACCGATGGCGACCTGCACTCCTGCGTCCCGCGCGGCGTCGCGCATGGCGCGGCACTCCTCGACGGAGCGCGCCATCGGCTTTTCGCACAGGACGTGCTTGCCCGCAGCAATCGCCAGCTCCGCCATGGGCAGGTGCTGCTTCGTCGGCGTCGTGATGACGACGGCGTCCACCTCGGGGTCGGCCAGAAGCGCGGCTGGATCCGCGTGGAAGCGCAGACCCTTCTCCTCGGCGAACGCGCGCCCTTCGGCCTCGTTGCGACGCTGCACCGCGACAAGCCGCGCGCCGGGCGCGTCTCCCGCAAGCGTATGATTTGCGTATCGCTCCCCGTGGCGTCCTAGGCCGATGATGCCGAAACCGACCTGTCGTTCGTTCGTCGCCGCTGACATGTGGATGGTCCCGCGTCTAGTCTTGTGCTTCGAGTAGCTTGCGAAATGGCTCGGACGGTATGGCGAGCTTCGACGTTCCTGGCGTGTTGGGCAGCTTGATCTCGATGGAGATGGGGCGGCCGGAGCTACCCGTGGCGTGTCGCAGCATCGCCTCCAGGGAATCCGTAGTGTACACGCGCAAGCCGTTCACCGAGACGAGGAGCGTCCCTTGCTTGATCCCCACCGCCGCCGCCACTCCGTCGTGCCGAACGTTGTCGATTACGAGTCCCTCGTCGCTCCGATTGAAGCCACGCAACTTCGCGAGCTCCGCAGGCAGAGGACTAAGGCGCACGCCGAGCTTCGTCACGAGCGGGTAATCCTGCTCGGTCTCGCCAGAGTACTTCCCCGGCATCTGCTGAAGAACGACGTTGACGGTCTCAATGGCTCCCTCACGGGTGAACGTCATCGGGATCTCGACGCCCAACGGCGCCGTTGCTATCGTCCACTTGAACGCGGCTTCCGTGCGCTCCTCGTCTCCGCTGAACTCCACACCGTCCACGGCGGTGATGAGGTCGCTCGACTGGAGGCCGGCCGTTCGCGCGGGGGAGTCGGGGGCAACGCTGCCGATGAGGATCCCCTCCTGTGTCGTAGAGAACCCGATACCAAGCCAGCCCCGGATGACGTGTCCGTGCTCGACGAGGTCCATGCCCACCGCGTGGGCGATCTTCATGGGTATCGCGAAACCGAGCCCGATGTATTCGTCCGCCCCGCGCCCGTGCGTGCGGATCATCGAGTTCACGCCGATGACCTCGCCGCGCAGGTTGATGAGCGGCCCGCCGCTGGCGCCGCGGTTCATGTAGGCGTCGGTCTGGATGAAGTCCTGATAGCGGATGAACTCACGGTCGCCACCACCGATGAGATCGCCGCGCCCCTTCGCGCTGATAATCCCGATGTTCGCGGAGAAGTCCAGGCTCAGCGGATTGCCGAGGCTGATGACGAACTGACCCACCTGCGCGGCGTCCGAATCACCGGCTGGAAGCACGACCGCGGGCTGGCGCATCTGCACTTTTATGACGGCCAGGTCCGTGTTGATGTCCGACCCGGTCAGGACGGCGTCCAACTCCGCCCCATCCGCGAGCGTGACAGAGATGTCCGCAGCGTCGTGCACCACGTGGTCGTTCGTGAGGATGTAGCCGTCCGGGTGGATGAAGAAGCCTGCGCCGCTCGTGTGCGGTATGAGGCGTCCTCCGAGCCGCGGGTCGGCGGCGATGGCGGTCGTGACGTTCCTTGCGTGAACGGCTACCACCGCCTCTCGACTGTCACGCACGACCCCTACGAGCGCGGACTCAAACGCCTGTACGACCGCCCCCGGCGCCAACGTTTGCCCGGCCTCGTGCGCCGTCGTCGTGGATAGGTAGGTAGAGGCGAGGAAGGCGGCCGCGACAAAGCTAGCCCGGCTCCGGGGCCGAACAACTGCTTGCATGGGACTCCTCGCGACGGTGGCAGGCATCAAGGCAGGTTGGGCGTAAGGAGAGCACGTCGCATTATACGGACCCCTTCGAAGGCAGTCAACGCAAGGGTTCCCGCGATTCGGCCGCTTGCCACGCCCCGACGCGCCACGGCATCATAGGCACGCTATTGGCCGGGCTTGCCGACGTGGGAGAGGCTAAGAATGGATGACGGGACGACAGAGCCGACCGTGCGCACGGAGGGATGGGGGATCTTCCGCCACATCCGTCGCATGAAGGCGTGGGTCGAGGCTCGGGCGGAGTCGCGGCACGCGTCGGCGTGGCTCTTCGCTATCGCGGCGATGGAGTCGTCCTTCTTCCCCATTCCACCGGATGTCCTGCTGCTGCCGTTAGCGGCCTCGGCGCCAAAGCGCGCGCTGCGCTTCGCGCTGATATGCACCGTGGGTTCGGTCATCGGAGGCGTGGGCGGCTGGGCGATTGGCTATTTCCTGTACGACACTGTGGGCAAGGCGATCTTCGAGTTCTACGGGATCACCCACGAGGTCGAGGAGGTACTCGCGAAGTACGCAGAGAACGGGTTCGCGGCGATCGTCGTGGCGGGATTCACGCCGATTCCATATAAGGTCTTCACCATCCTGGCGGGGTGGAACGCGACCATCTCTCTTCCGGTGCTAGTGGGCGCCTCGTGCGTTGGTCGGGGAATGCGGTTCTTTATCGAGGGCGTCCTGTTGCGTATCGCGGGACCGACGATCATGCCGTGGGTGGACCGGTACTTCGACACGCTCGTGGTGGTGTTCACGATACTGCTCGTTGGCGGGTTCTTCGTCGCCAAGAGGATGCTGCACTAGACACAAGGCGGACAGTTACCTGATGACGACGCCGCGCCACATCGGCTTTATCGTGAACCCGAAGCTGAAGGACGCCTTCAGCGTCGCGGAGAGCGCGTCGGCCTGGCTCGACGAGCGTGGACTTGCATCGTCCATCGCGGTCGCGGATGTCCCAACGGACGAACCCACTCCACCCTCCGTGACGATCCGTCCAAGAGCTACGGTCGTCGCGGAGGCGGACGCGCTTGTGGTCCTCGGCGGCGATGGCACGCTCCTGGGCGTCGCGCGCACGCCCGGCTGCGAAGACGTGCCGATCCTGGCCGTGAACATGGGCAACCTGGGCTTCCTCACGGCGTTCACGCGGGACGAGATGGAGAATGCCCTTGCCCGCGTGCTGCGTGGCGATTACGAGACCGAGCAGCGGTTGATGATCCAATATGAGGTCGTCGTTGACGGCCAGGAGAAGGCGCGCGGCTACGCGCTGAACGACATCGTCGTGCGGGAGGACGCGCACCTGCTTTCGTTGGAAGTGTCCGCCGACGACGGTCGCCTGTTCTCGTTCTTAGGCGACGGCATGATCGTCGCTACCCCAACCGGCTCGACAGCGCACTCCGTCGCCGCTGGCGGCCCGCTCTTGCACCCCGACTGCGATGCGCTGCTACTGACGCCGATTTCGGCGTTCGTGCTGGCGATGCGGCCCATTGTCATGCCCGCGTCGTGTCGCATTACGCTCACGGTCACGTCCACGACGCCCAGCGGCGTCCTACGCGCGGACGGGCAGGAACAGCACTCGCTCGTAGAAGGCAGTGAGATACACGCGCGGCGCGCCGACAGAACGTTGACACTCATTCGCTCCCGAGAGCGGGACTTCTTCGGCGTCCTCCGCGCCAAGCTCCGCCTCGGCGATCTACCGCGAAGCTAGACGATGCTCCACGAGTTGCACATCAGGAACCTCGCGGTCATCGACGAACTCACACTCGAGTTCGCCCCCGGGTTCAACGTGCTCACGGGAGAGACGGGCGCCGGCAAATCCATCATCCTTGGCGCGCTGGGTCTGGTTATCGGCGAGAGAAGCGGGCCGGAGCTCGTCCGCACGGGAGAGGATGCGGCGCGCGTCGAGGCTGCCATGCAGTTCCCCGTGCCTCCCGACCTCCGGCAGCGCCTCGACGAAGCGGGGGTAGAAACGAGCGAGGAAGAACCCCTCATCGTTGCGCGGCGGGTGAGCGCCGCTGGCCGTTCGCGGGCGCACCTTAACGGAAGCCTTACGACAAACGCCATGCTCCGCGCCGTGGGTGAGGCGTTTATCGACATCCACGGTCAGCACGAGCATCAGTCGCTCTTCCGCGTGCAGACCCACATGGATCTGCTGGACGCCTTTGCGGGTACGGAACCCTTGCGGCAAACCGTGGCGGCGTGCCACGACCGCATCCTTACCCTCCGCCGCGAACTCCGCGGCCTGCAGCAGGACCAACGAACCGCCGAACGCGAGCGTGACTTGCTGACACACGAGGTCGAGGAACTGGACCGCGCGGCGCTTCGCGAAGGCGAGGAAGAGAAGCTGGACGCCGAACGCCAGCGCCTGCTCAACGCCGAGAAGATCCACGACGCCGCGGACACGTTGCAGGAACGCCTGCTCGGCGATGGTGACGACACTGCGGCACTCGAACAGCTGAGCGCCGCTCTCACCCAACTCCAGGGGCTTCGACGACTCGATGAGACGGTCAAGCCACTGGAAGCGCGCCTGGACGCCGCGTACTACGAACTGGAGGACATCGCGCTCCAGTTGAGGGAATACCGCGACGCGCTCGACGCGAGTCCGGGCAGGCTATCGAAGGTTGGCGCGCGACTCGATCTCATCTATCAATTGAAGAGGAAGTACGGCGATACCGTCACGGCGGTGCTTCAGTACCACGAAGAGGCGCGCGAGAAGCTACGCCGTCTTACTGGCGGCGCGGCGTCCATGCGCGGTCTAGCGCAGGAGTTGCGCGCGGAGCTGCGCGAGGCGGCGACGCAGTCGTTGGCGCTCTCCGAAGCGCGTCAGGCGGCAGCGAGAGACCTGGAAAAACGCGTCGTCGCGGAGCTGGCGGAACTCGGCATGGATAAGGCGGAATTCCATGTCCGCGTGGAGCCCATCGAAGCCACCAACGGCTTGATAAAGAGAGGCGAAAAGAGCTACAAACTAGGCGCTGGCGGCGTGGACGAAGTCGAGTTCCTCATCGCCCCCAACGTGGGTGAGGCTCCGCGGCCGCTGCACCGCATCGCGTCCGGCGGCGAGATCTCACGCGTGATGCTCGCGCTCAAGACCGTCCTGAGTGAAATGGACCGGGTGTCCATCGTCGTATTTGACGAGGTGGACTCTGGCATCGGAGGCGGCACGGCGACGGTAGTCGGCCGGAAGCTGCGCCAGTTGGCGGCATCTCGGCAGGTCGTGTGTATCACCCATTTGCCGCAGATCGCGGCGATGGCGGATCGGCACTTCCGGGTCGAGAAAGCCGTCGAGGGCGACCGCACCCGAACTACGGCGACGCAGTTGGACGACGAAGGACGCGTCGCGGAACTCGCCCAGATGCTCGGCGGCGACACAGAGACGAGCAGGGCGCACGCCCGTGAGCTGGTACGCGATACGGCTACTTCTGGTGGCAAGCCCAAACGCCGGGCGTGAACCCGCCACACGTTTCCGCCACGTAGACGCTACGTAGTCAGCGGGCGCGGCCAAGAGAGAATCACGATGGCGAACCGCTTATTCCAAGAGGACGGACGGAACGTCTTCACGGGCTGTGAACTGCTCGTGAAGGGCGGGCTCGAAGGCCGTGTCAACTTCCTCACGGGCTATCCCGGCTCTCCCATCGCCGAAGTGTTCGACATCATCGAGCGGAACGGGAAGCCGCTTCAAGACCACGGCGTGCTCGCCCAACTCGCCAACAACGAAGCTCTCAGCGCGGCGCGGCTCAACGGCACGCAGATGGCGAACCTGCGCTCCATGTCGTTCATGAAGAGCGTCGGAGTCCACGTCGCCGCCGACGCGCTCGCGATTAGCAACCTTGCGGGAGCGGAGGGCGGAGCCGTCGTTGTCATGGGCGAAGACCCGCACAGCGACTCGACGCAGGTGCCGTCGGATTCCAGGTACATCGCGCAGCACCTGTTCATGCCTACGCTGGAACCCAGCACGTTCCAGGAGATCAAAGACTGGGTCGGGCTGGCGTTGGATCTGTCGGCAGAGACGAAGTTCTACATCGCGTACATCATCACGACGCACCAGGCGGATGGTGGGGGCGCGGTGTCGCTATCGCGGCACCCCGAGCTGCGCGTCACTCCTCGCGATCCCATCACCGTGGACCCGGACAAGATCCACCGCGAAGACCGCATCATGCTCCCACCGCAGACCGCGCGCGTCGAAGGGGAGATGGTCAACAACAGGTTCCCGCTGCTTCTCCGTCGTGCGCGCGACATGGGCGTGAACCGCATCGTGCACGCGAAGCCGCACTCGCAGATAGGGTTCGTCACCACCGGCGCGGCATATGTCTACCTCGAGCACGCGCTACATGAGTTGGGCCTGCAGGGTCAGGTTCCCATCCTGAAGATGGGCATGTCGTATCCGGTAGACCCGGTGTGCGTCACCGAGTTCGCGGGCACGGTAGACCACCTCATCGTCGCCGAGGAACGCCGTCCTCTCATGGAAGGTCGCATCAAGGAGATTCTGAGCGACGCCACCCGTGACGGCGCCGTCGAGAACCCTCCGCAGGTGTGGGGCAAGAAGTTCCCGTTCGAGTTGGACGGCTTCCCAGCGACGCTAGGACTGAATCCCACGATCGTCCTACGCAGCATCATCCCGCTGCTGGCGGAAGTGGACGACATCCGCGTCAGCCCCGAGCGGCTGGAGAGTGAGTTGGCCCTCGTGGCGACTCCGCCAACGTTGGCCGCGTTCGACTCTACGGAGCTTCCGATGCTCCCGGCGCGTACGCCTGGCTTCTGCCCGGGATGCCCGCACCGCGACTCCGGCTCGATCCTGGAACGCATGTATCTGGACCTCGCCGACCCGGAATACATGGAGAAGAACTACGGTACCGGGCCCACGAAGGTCGTCTTCCACGGCGACATCGGCTGCTACAGCATGTTCACCTTCGAGCCGTTCGACCATCTCATGGTGAACCTCTCGGGGATGGGGCTCGGTGGCGGAGGCACGGGCGCTGGCGCGGACAAGTTCATCACGAACAAGCAGGTCGTCTTCATGGGCGACTCGACGTTCTTCCACAGCGGCGTCATCGGCATCTCCGACTCGATAAAGCACGGACAGGACATCACCTACATCATCCTGGACAACAAGACCACCGGGATGACGGGGCACCAGACGACCCCCGGACTCGAACGCGACCTCATGGGGAACGAGACGCGCGTTCAGGACATCGAGCAGACGCTACGCGGACTTGTCGGCTCCACCGGCGGCCTCATCGTCCACGCTGACCCGTCGGACCACGAGCCGTTCAGGAAGCTGCTCGAATCGACCATCCTGCACGACGGCGTGAAGATCATCATCGCCGACAAGGAGTGCGGCATCACGCACCACCGTCGCAAGCGACGTGAGAAGTCGCGCGTCGTCGCGGAGAAGGGCTATCTGCCGAGCGAAACGCACGTGAACGTCACGCCTGAGGTGTGCGAATTCTGCCTCGAATGTACGAAGTTCACGGGCTGCCCTGCACTAAACATCGTCGACACCGACTACGGTCACAAGATTGAGACAGACCGCTCGACGTGCGTTGCCGACCTCGCCTGCGCCAAGGCGCTCGTCTGCCCGTCGTTCGAGGAGGTGACCGTCGAGAGGAACGCGCGGCCGCAGGTGCAGGACTTCCCGGTGCATCCCGAGTCCGAGCCTCGTCCGGCGGCCTTCGAGAGCGTCTACAATATCTACTCTGCGGGCGTTGGGGGAATGGGCATCGGCGTCATCTCCGCAGTGCTGACGCGGGCTGGACATCGCGACGGATACGACGTGCGCTTCTGCGACAAAAAGGGGCTGGCGATCCGCAACGGCGGCGTGTACGGCCACCTCATCCTGTCGAAGGATCCCGAGACGGTGCTGTCTACGTTGATACCCGCCGGGAAGGCGGACGTCGTCCTGGGTATGGACGCGCTGGAAGCGGCGCGCGCGATGGACGCGACCGGCAAGATGCGCCTCGCTTCCAAGGGCCGCACGCGCGTCGTCCTGAACACCGCGAAGACCGACACCATCCGCATGCTCATCGGCCGCGACGACCACGACGCTGAGGACATCGAAGCGCGCGTCCGCGAGCAGACGATCGACGGTGGATACTACGCGGCGGACTTCCTCACGATCTCCGAGAAGTTCCTGGGCAGCAAGATCTACGGCAACCTGATGCTCCTAGGGGCTGCGTACCAGCGCGGACTCCTCCCGTTCTCACTCGACACGATGCTCTGGGCGGTCGAGAACAGCGTTCCGCCGCGTGACATCCAGGCGAACCTGGACGCGTTCCGCATCGGCCGCGTGATGGCGGAGCAGCCTGACCGGTTCGAGGCGGACGCCGATCAGACGACCGAGGAGGCCATCGCCGACAAATCGGGTATACTGCGCGCGCAGCATGGCAAGCGCGGTGACAAGGTTGCCCGTGGGTACGAGGAACTGGCGCGTGGAGCCATCGCGGCGCTGGGCGACCTGCCGGCGGAGGAGCAGCGACATCTCGCGATCCGCGTCTACGACATGATCCAGTACGAGGACGCGGCTTTCGCGCGACGCTACATCAACCTCGTCTCCGGCGTCTACAGGGACGACGCCGCTACGCATGGCTACGCGGAGACATCGGCGGCGCTGCGATACCTGCACAAGGTGATGTGCATCAAGGACGAGGTGTACGTCGCGCATCTGTTGACGAGCGAGGAGAAGCGGCGGCGCGACTACGCGCGCTACGGCGTGGAGCCAGGCAACGGTGACTCCATCAAGTACGTCCATCTCAACCGCCCGGTGTTCACGCTGTTCGGGCGGGACGTTGAGTTTCGGATACGCACGCGCGACTGGCATCTGAGGCTGATGAAGCGCATGAAGTTCCTGCGAGGCCTGCTGCCCGCGTGGCACCGTCGCGAACGGGAATTCCGCGACTGGTACATCGGCATCGTGGAGCGGTTCACCTACTCGGACGAGGCGAGCTACATGCGCATGGTCGAGGCCCTCGAATGCCCCGAGGAAGTGCGCGGCTATCGGGACATCCGGTATCCCAAGATGGATGCCGCGCGTCAGCGTGTGCAGAAGCTCCTGGACGCGCGCGGCGTGGGCCAAGCGCCGAAGCCTACCCAGAGCAACGACGATGGCAAGGACAGTGAAATCGCCTCATGGTGATAACCGGAGCCACGCAGATCACGGGCGTCATCGGCGACCCCATCTCCCACACACGCTCTCCCGCGATGCACAATGCAGCGTTCGCCGCCCTCGGTCTCGACTGGGTGTACGTGCCGTTCCACGTCTCCGCCGAGAACCTCAAGAGCGCGGTCGAGGGCTTTCGAGCCACTGGGGTGCGCGGCATCAACGCCACGGTGCCGCACAAGCCCGCGCTGCTGGAACTCGTCGACGGGATGAGCGACGAAGCGGCGTTTGTCGGGGCGATCAACACGCTGATATTCGCGCCCGACGGGCGCGTCCTGGGCGAGAACACAGACGCCCGTGGGTTCATTGCCGCTATGGCCGACCACGATGTCGCCACGCCCGCTGGCGAGAAGGTTGTCGTGCTGGGAGCTGGAGGCGCGGCGCGGGCGGTGGTCGCGGCGTTGGGAGGCGTGGGCGTCTCCGAAGTCGTCATCGTGAACCGCACCGAATCGCGCGCGGAGGCGCTTGCCGCTCGCGCGCGCGACCGCATGGGATTGAAGGCGCGGAGCGGTCCGTTGAGCCGGGAGTCGCTGGAAGACTCGCTCGATGGCGCTGCCATGTTGGTGAACACCACGTCGGGCGGAATGCACGGCGCCACGCCATTGCAGGTGGATGGAGAGCTCCTGACGCCTCCGTTGGTCGTGTACGACATCGTCTATTCGCCGCCTGAAACGGAGCTTCTGAAGGCGGCCGCGGCGAACGGGTGCGACACGCTGAACGGCCTGTCGATGTTGGTGCATCAAGCCGCCATCGCCTTCGAGTCTTGGACGGGCGAAGCCGCCCCTGTGGACGTGATGCGCGACGCGCTCGTCGCCTCTCTGTAATCGGGCGTAGGACAAGGTAGGAAAGACTCCATGGACGCATCCCCGGAGATGGAAGCCGTACAGGTCGAGATCATGGGCGTACAGTTGCGTGTCCGCGTGCCGCCGGATCAGGTGCAGGACGTGCATCGAGCGGCGCAGTTCGTGCGCGACTACATCGCGAAGCTCAAGGACCAACACGACACGCCGGAGCGCGCCATCGCGCGCGCCGCGCTGCAAATCTCGTTCGAATGGCTCACAACGGAGCGCGTTCTGACCCACCGGCTGGACGACCTGCGCCACACCCTCGGCGAGAACCTCGGTACCCCAGGCTGAGCGTCGGGTTCCGCTCGCAGGCGTCCCGCCATGCTGCACCGTAGAACGGACAGACACATGCTGACCAGAGCCGAAGTCCAGCAGTTCGAGGACGATGGGTACCTTATCTTCCCAGCGCTGATCCACGGGGAGAAGCTCGAACGCGCCATGGACCTCTTCCACAGCCTCGTGGCTAGGGGACGGGCAGTCGAGTTGGGAACGCCTCACTGGTCATTCGAGTACGGGGACGACGGGGAACCGACGCCGGGGTTCCTGCACAAGATACAGGGTGTCGCCGTCGTCGAGCCGAAGGTGCTCGACATCGCGCGTGAGCCGGAGATAGTCGAGAGGGTCGCCGCGCTGCTTGGACGCGACCTGGACGTGTTCGGGACGAAGTTCTTCCCCAAGCTGCCGGACGGCGGCACGTCGGTGCGTTGGCACCAGGACAACTACTACTTCGGCACGAACACCGACCGCATCCTGAGCTGCGCCATCTACTACGAGGACACGGATCCCGGCAATGGATGCCTCCGCGTAGCGCCCGGTAGCCACCGGTCGCAGGAGATCGCGGATCATCGACCTATTGAGCAGGGCTTCGGCATGGAGACGGACGTCGCTGACGAGGACGCGATCGACGTGTGCGTCCCCGCTGGCACGGTCGTGTTCTTCTCCGCGAACCTGCTGCACGGCACATACGACAATCCTGGGTTCCGTTCCCGATTCAGCACGGCGTGGCACTACCTGCCTGGCGACATCGCGCTAGAACGCTTCCCGCGTGACTCTGGGCGGGATCGGCACCCCATACTGCGGGCGTAGCCGACGCTGCCTACGGACGTAGATGGGCGCCGCATGCGCGCTGGATCTGGTCGGTCTGCAAGGCGATGACAGGATACTGATTACCGGCGAACTCAGACCTCCGTACATGGTCATGCCCACTCAGAGCAGATGTCTAGAATGTCCCTAGAAAATTCGGACCTGCCTATCGTGACGGATCAGATCCGGCGGCTGAGTGCTAGCAGAGCGCCGTAGCCACGACTACGGGAAACTACGCAGATGCGGAGTTGGTTCGACGGCGGATCAGGTGCGTTCGCGTACCCCCACCGCCGGTTGAGTCGCTTGGCGCTTAGGTACGCGTCGCGCGTGGCGAAGTAGCAGCTAGCTATCCGAAGCGCCTTCCCTAAGCGGTACACGCCCTCGTCGCGCGGCATAGGAGCAATGGGGTCAAAGTCCGACGCGAGCATGAGGAACTCGCCGCATAGCCCCCAGAGTAGGAACGCAACGGACTTCGAGTTCTCTCCGTTGTACTTCTGCCCAATGCCATCCACGCCGAACTTGCCGAAGTACAGCGGTACGGCGCCCGCTGCGATTGACAGCCCTCCGGCAAGTGCAGGGATTCTCCTCCCAGGCTTACCTTTCCGGGCGGTCGCGGCTACTGGAAGATCTGACCAGAACAGCGTGGGGTACGGGAAGGAATGGCCACGCGCTGAGATGTCAGAGAGCGACGGTCGCGCTGCCATCCGTGAGACTGGCGGTGTGGACAGCCGCTGTGAGTCGGCGCTGCCATCAGGACTAGACGCAAGCTGAAGGGAAACTATCACGAGGAGCATGGAGTGTCTCATCGTCTCACCCACGAGGTCTCCTGGACGCGATGCTCGGACAGCCAACACGATACAGGAGTAGCCCAAGCCGGGAACGCCAGCCCACGGACAACACCATACCGATTGCTGGGACTTGGGCGATTCCGACATAGCTCCCGCCCCTCAACTAGCGAGACGGGGCAGATTACGCCCCTGGGCGAGGTCGTGGCAACCGCGCGCGACCAATGCTTCGCGATGTCCCGCCCTATGCGTTCTCCGCACCAGTTGAGCCGCCCCGACTGGCGCGGAGGCGTTTGTGGAGTTCCATTCTCAAAGATTCGCGCACGGCCGCCGCTTCCCTGGCGTACGCCTCTAGCTAGCTACACGCGACGAGGTACTCCCGGAGCGACACCCCTCCTAATGAGGAGGCGAAGACCATTGCGGCGCCACATGAGGTGGCAAGAGTCACTGAGCCAACCAGCTGTGCTCTACAAGATCCACGAAGAGTAGCCGCCACTGTCTCTATCGGGTGGCCGATCGTCCCATGTAGCGCCTACTCTGGCCGAAACCAAGCGCTGCGCCAACCGGTGCTCCCACCACCAACGCGCCATCCACGCTGCGAAAGAATAGGGCCACCATCCCACCTCCTGCTAGAGCGCCTGTTACTGTCGCAAGCAGCGACCCTGTGTGTGCCCTGGAGTTCCCAACGATGTACACGAGCATCGGAGTCGCCACGAGCCCGGGCACGATCCCCAGTTCGCCGCCACCCTCTCTTGCGGAATGGGTTGACCTCAAGAGCACCCCGATCAGGCCCCCGACTACGCCCGCAGCAAACGACGCCAGGACGGAATTCACGTCGGTAGGAGGCCGCCTGGCCATATTGCTGCCAACTGGTTCGCGCCGTAGCACCTGCGTCCGGACACTGAGAAGCGCCCCGCCAAACGGGCGACGGACGTTCCAGTCTCCATACGCCTTTGCCGCTACTGAGAGGCGGTTTCGCGACCATAGCCTCAACCGCAGTTCCACCGGAACGCCGATGCCAGACAACGCTTCGTAGTGCATCGACCGTGGGAAACCTGAGAATTCCGCTGCTTTCAATTCCCTGACCAAACTCACACCCAACGCCGCGGAGAACCGTTGGAAGTGCCGGCCATACAGGACGCCTGTGCCCCAAACCTTCCTTTCGGGGAACCAGTTCTGGTATGTGCCGCCGAAGAACTCCTGCCTGCGGATGCCCGAGCCAACGGCCTCCGACTCTTGGTATGTCTGACGAAGGACTACACAGTGCTGCCCGAATCGCGAGTCCTGTCCCCAACTGGCTGCAGCGCTCCATCCCATGCCCGGCAGGGCCCACCTTCTTTTCAGATCCCTAAAGTCACGAAGAGCAGCGGAGTTATGCAAAGAGTTCACTCCCAAGCCGACGCTCATCCACACCGACGTCGTGGTGCTTGCGGCGGTGCTGGGCAACCCGAGCAGCGGCCACAGAGGAACCAGAACCCTCAACATGGCCCGCAGCCTGAGCGGTACAGCCCTACATCTGCCCATGTCGAACTGCTCCACGTCTCGGGGCATGCGATCTCGTCGTGATCCTCGATACAGTGCATCAGCAGCGACCAAGGATAGCCACCCTCAACGCTCAAGAGGGATAGTGCCAGTACCAACTGTTGCGCAGTCTGGAACCGCGTCTGGGTATGACCGTCCATAGGATGCTGGCAATCGTGCCTTCGTGGACACACCGCGGATACCAGGTTCCCGACCAATGTGGACAACCGCGGCGGCTTCAAGCCCACAATCACGAGGCAGCAATAGGGCACCCGATTCAACGGGAGGTTTGACCTTCCGTGACTGACCACGAGGAGTTGCATGAGACCACTCGGGTGCGAAGAGTGATCCGATTCGGCTATTGCTTCCTCAGAGGTCTATTCACCACGGGACAGAGAGGATGAGCCCATGTCTGGCGCGGATAGGAACAGCCCTCGCGCGCTCGCATGTACTATCGCGGGGCTATCAGTGATTCTCCTGAACGGCTGCACAGTCATCGGCGGAACCATCGGAATGGCGATGGACGATGCTTCCACGAATCGCGCGCAGGGCCTTGCGGGCGCCAGGATGATCGACGGGGTGTCAGTTGGGGATAGCATCGTCCTATTCATGCGGGACAAAGAGGCCATTCGTGGCCGCGTTCACTCACTATCTGGAGCATCAGTGGGCATCCGGAGTCCAGACGGACACGTGTTCTGGGTTCGGTCGAATGATGTGGACCGGTTTCGGTCTGACGGCACGAAGTACGCGCGCGCGAGGACGAGCAACTCGCGCGGTCTCATAATCGGCGCGGGCGTTGGTCTTGTCCTCGACTTCTGGCTTGGACCTACCGTGTCGGATTGGTTCGACTTCGACATTTGGTCGGATTGATAGTTAGGTGTAAGAAGCCCCGCCCTTCCAAGGCATCCAGAATCGCCACAACGCGGCACAGTCCCCATGCCGGCTCGCGTCCACAACTCCGTAGCGACGTAGTTCATCTGTACTACGCACCTGTTGGCCGGGCAACATGAGACAACGCTGTCGGGATTCCCGACCTCCATGCTCCGCCGCACACCACGCCTACTGTCCGCCAAGCCTGTCGTATGCCGCACACGTGGAGGAACTGGCATCCAGGCCAGTTCTGCCACAGAGGGCGGGCCAACGGCGATCCGAGCACAGCCGCCGATCTCGCTTCTACATCGCGTGGCACTACCTGCCTGGCGACATCGCGCTAGAGCGCTTCCCGCGTGACTCCGGGCGGGATCGGCGCCCCATACTTCGCGTATAGGCGCTGCATTCGCGTGCGCAATGCGGGTCGTCGCTGCCTACGCGTGCAGGTACGCTCGCGCGGGCCTCACGGCGCTGCGGCCTAACGCCCGACGTTACGCATGGCTCTGCCGCGATGCTGGTCCGCTGCGGGCGGCCGACCGACATGTGGGACGGTTCGGTCCAGCGCGGAGGGCCGGGAACAACGGCGACCAAGCGACTAGGCCCTGGTGGAGTTCGCCTACTTCCGCACGGCTACGCGTCGCGTGTTCCGGTAGTTCCCAGCGCGCAACTCGGCGAAATACACCCCGCTGCTGACTAGCTCGCCTTGTTCGTTGCGCCCATCCCAATGGGCCGCGCGGTCTCGCGTGCGGTACGTGCCGGCGGGATACATCCCCAGGTCGAGCCTGCGGACGATGCGACCGTCGACATCGTGGATAGAGATCGTGACCTCAGCACCGTCGTGCAGGTCGAAAGGGATCCACGTCTCCGGGTTGAACGGGTTAGGGTAGTTGGGCAGGAAGGCTGTCTCAGCAGGCGTTCCGGCCGCCTGCTTCACCTGCCCCCATGTCGCGCTCAGCCTGCCCTGTGCATCTACTGCTGTTGGCACATCGCTCGGTGACTCCCCGACCTGCCAGAGGAGTACGCCATCGCCTCCGGTAGCCAGTAGCGTGCCATCGGGGCTGAACTTGATTGCGTAAAGGAACGGGCGCATATGCCCGGCGACGGTCGCCAGCTCCTGCAGGGTCGCCACATCCCATAGCCTGGTGTTGTCCGAGTAGGCGATGCTGGCGAGGAGCCGCCCGTCGGGGCTGAAGTCGATCGCCCTCGACCTGCCCCACGCGTCTAGGCTCGCGACCTCGGTCCGCGTGGCAATGTCCCAGAGCCGCACGGTCCCGTCTCTGCTCCCGCTGGCGACGGTCCGCCCGTCGGGGCTGAACGCGGTCTCCATGACGTCCGATGTGTGGCCGCGCAAGTGGGCGTATTCCGCCCGGAGCGGGACATCCGACCCTATTGCCCGGCCGGCGTGCACCACCAGGGGAACTTCCCAGAGACGGATCGTATGATCGCGGTCGCCCGCAGCGAGCATCTTGCCGTCGGCGCTGAATGCCACGGCTACGTTCCGCTCGGCGTGGCCGGCGAGCGTGGCGACCCGCCGGCCTGACGCGACGTCCCACAGAATGACGTCCGCCGCCGCTGTCGCGAGCGTGCGGCCGTCTGGCGCAAATGCTACGACGCCGACGGACTCGGTCGGAAGTGTGGTCAGCTTGCGGCGCTCGCGAGTGTCCCAGATCTGGGCTCCGACGTTCGTGGCGACGGCGAGCGTGCCCCCGGCCGGGGCGAAGGCGAGCCAGTACGCCCTCTCGGCGCCGGTGATGAGCGTACCAGCGCGTCGGGAGGAGGCGACGTCCCACAGATCTACTTCCGGTCCCCAGTCCGTGGTTGCGATCGTCCGGCCGTCCGGGCTGAACGCGAGCCTATACACCACGGAAGCGGGTTCGCCAAACGAGTCGATCTGCTGTCGCGACGCGAGATCCCATCTCCTGATTAGCGGCTCCGACGGGGCGTCCTCCGCGCGCATTCCGCCGCCTCGCGCGCCGCCCAGGACCGTACGTCCGTCGGGACTGAATCCCACCATATCCACCCACGAGCCGGGCGCATCCAGCGTCGCGATCGCACGGCCCGACGCCACGTCCCAGAGCCTCACGGCGTGGTCGGAGCCGCCGGACACTAGGGTGCTTCGGTCGGGGCTGAAGGCGACCGACTGCACACCGTCGTCGTGGCCGACGAGGGACGCTCGTTGCTCCAGGGCTGTCATGTCCCAGAGCATTGCGGAATTGTCCTCGCTGCCGCTCGCTAACAACACTCCATCGTGGCTGAAGGCAAGGGCGTTGACCCAGTCCGTGTGGCTAAGGAGCGCGGCTACCTGTCGTCGCGCTGTGACGTCCCATATCGCGATGGCGCCGCTACTCAGACCGGTGACAAGCGCCGCCCCGTCTGGGCTGAACGCCATGGAGTGGATGTACTCGTCACCCGCGAGAACCGCCGTCTGATTGCGTGTCGCCACGTCCCAGAAGGCCACGTTGCGGAACCCGCCACCGGCGATGCTTCCGTCCGGTTCGTACACCAGCGAAGCAATAGCCAGCGCGCGCCCGTCGGGACTGAACGCCATCGCGCCTGCGTGTCCGGTCTGTAGGCGCGTCGTCATCGTCCCGGATTCGACATCCCACAACCCAACCCAGCGCTCATCGTCGTCGTAGCCAGTGACGGCCACCGCCTTCCCGTCTGGACTGAAAGCCCGAGCGGTTGTCCCGTCCATGAAGGCCACAACCGGGCCACCGGTCGCCGCATCAAGCACGTGGATGCCAACATGCGAACTGCTCAGCGCGATAAGACCCGCCGTTTGCGAGTAGACCATGGCGTGGGCGCCGACGACGCCAAGGCGTCCGATCGCCTTGAGCGCCTTCGCGCGGGGCGGGAAGAGCGAAAGGGCGAACATGACGACGAGGGCGCCAAGCACGCCGCGCGGAGAGAGGACTTGCGAAGCGACGGCCCGCGAAGGCTCACCAATAGCGTCTGGCAATGCATCACGCTCGGTAGCAACATGAGCCCTGCTATCGGAACGTCCGAGAATGGCGCCTACGCATCGGGCCGCAAGAGACGCCCGTTGCCGTGTGGGGTGCATCGGATCCTCCTCGACCACTGCCCATACCTATGCGCCACGCCGTTCGGTGAGACTATACGCAAACGCAGGCAAGTCTTTACCGCGATTTGTGCCGCATTGGCCGGCGGGCGACCTAAGCTCGCAATGCGGACGGCGAGGCCATGTTCGTGGATGTCGTCATCGGGTCTATCGCAACCGGATCAGCGCCGCCGCAGGCTGGATGCTTTCAACCATCCCCAGTAGCTGTGGCGCTTCCCGAACGGAGACACCGGCAGGATGGAGCGTGGGATGTGCCAGTCCCCCTGGCGCGGCCACAGCTCGTCGTCTGTCACCTGGCTGATGTGCCGCCCGTCGGTGTCGAGGATGTGCAGGTCTTTGCGCGCGACGAGCAGGTACTTCCCGTCCGGCGAAGTCGCCAGCAGATCCCAAACCCGTGCGTCGGTGTCGAGCCGCCGGACACCGCGACCGTCCGCATCCATGACGTATAGATCGAAACCTGCGTCACGCTGCGACTCGAAGTAGACCCGACGGCCGTCTGCTGACCAGTGTTCGTCGTAGTTCGCAGACACGTGGTTCGTGAGGTTCGTCAGGCCGTTCCCGTCGGCATCAACAGTGTAGATGTCCTGCCAGACGCCTCCCCCGTTGCGGGCGGAGAACACGAGCTTCCTGCCGTCTCGCGACCACTCGATGCTGTTGATCTGTGAGAACCCCTCCGCCGTCAGCACCTGGTAGTCGGAGCCGTCGACGCGATGCTTTGCGACATCGACGCCGACTCCGCGCTCGTAGTGCACGGTCGCGAACCACTCACCGTCTGAGGACCAGTCCCTTGGGAAGCGACCGTCTGGGACGCGCTGTCGGTTCGTCCCGTCCGCGTCCATGGTGAAGAGCGCGTCATCATCGTTCAGCCAGGCTGCCACGCGGCCGTCTCCAGACCACATGGCCGTGAATGCCGTCTGGTCGCGGACTAGGGGCCGCTGCTTGCTCCCATCAGCGCCGACGATGTAGACATCCACCGCTGGATCGGCGTCGAACTCAAAGCCGCGGTACACGATGCGGCCCTGTGGCCCGATGGCATGGGCAGCCGATAGCCCGGACACCACGACGGCGAGGAGTATGACCCCGCGTAGAAGACGCTCTGCTGGGGCGTCGATCTTAGCTTCTTCGTCCGCACGGGAGGCTTCTGGGACTGATCGCATCGTGGCAGCGCCCTTTCCGCGGACGAGCACGTGACAGATGCTCGGAACAGAACCGCGTACAGGCTAGCTTCTCGGCGCTATCTCGCGCCAGGTCGCCGGCGTGATCTTCTTTGCGGCAGTGGTCGTTGGGCGATCGAATGCCGTCCTACGACGGCCCATGGCGGGGGTGACGGCGTGGGAGAGGCTAGCCCCGGCGCGACGACCGCTTCCGTGAGCGATCAGCCCGGCCCGGCGCTCTCGGCTCAGCAGGTGGAGCGTTCGGTCGCGCTGGAGTCGAGGTATTCCTCGATCATCCCGACGAACTCCTTCATCCAGGGCGAGATGTCCTTCTTGCCCCGCGCGCAGATAAGATTGCCGTCCCGCACTACGGGTTCATCGAGATAGGTTGCGCCGCAAACCGTCGCGTCGAAGCGACACTTGGGGATCGTCGTCACGCGCTTCCCGCGGATGACGTCGGCGGTCGCCAGAACCTCAATCCCGTGACAGATCGAGGCGACCGGCTTGTCCGCCTCGAAGAACGAGCGCGTGATGGCGAGCAGGTGTTCGTCGTATCGCAAGTATTCCGGCGCGCGTCCGCCGGGCAGAACGAGGGCCGCATAGTCGTCTGGATCCACGTCGCGGAAGGCGATGTCCGATTCGAACCGATAGCCTCGGTGTTCTTCGGTGATGTCCCAGCCGGGCCCAAGTTCGTGTATGACGAGATGGTAAGAGTCAGCTTCGGGCGCGGCGACGACGACGGTGTAATCCTCGCCCAGCCGGTAGTACGGCCCCATCGTGTCGAGGACCTCCGCTCCGTCTCCGACGACGATCAGCGCCCGATGACCGGCTTGCTGGTCGGCGTGCTTGATGCTGGAGCGCAGCGCGTGTCGCGACATGTTTCGCCCTTCCGCCTCAGGCTCGTTGGATCGCGGCGTGTCACAGGCTAGGGTTTGCGCATCGCGCCCGATGCAGTTGCGCTAGCGGCCGCAGGCGCCGTCGGATTATGGCCACAGGAGAACCGACGTCACAAGCCGGCTTAGCTGCGAAGCCAGCCGAGCGCCTGTCGAGCAGCCACCACCGCACAGCGACCATGGCTCAGCAGCACACGTCCGCAAGCTTCTCACCAAGCGGGTAGGCTCGGTCGAGGCGCCGCAAGCGGGGATTTGGGACACGGACGCCCACGACTACACCGACATGCGAGCAGTTCCCGAGGACACAACCCGCGCGGTTGACTGCCGGCCTCGCCAACTCTACACTCGCCAAAGGAAGAGACCATGCGTGCCGAGACCTGCATCCGTCCATCGCCCGCGAGCAGAGCCGACCCCCGCAGGCGTGCGTACGCGGCTGGCGTCATAGTGGCTCTTTGCGTGGCTTTCGGCGCGACTCTCGGCTCCTCGACGGGCTGCGCGAGCTTGGCCACCGTCTTCCAGCCAGCGGAGCTGAGCGAGAACTACGCGCGGCTCCCCGACGTGATCGCACAGTACAAGTGGCAGGACCAGGAGATCGCTGCTCCCGACCTCGTAGACGGCTCGCCCGAGACGACGGTGGGCACGAGTCGCGAAGTGCACGTGATTCTGCCGGAGCCCCGGTCCATCCGCCGCGTTGTCGCCCGGAACGCGAACTACGAGGACGCAACGCTCTACGTAGGTGGTCGCGGCTCCGACGAGTGGCGCATGGTCGGCCAGATCAAGCAGAATGCGGAGCCAGACATCACGTTCAAGGTGAACGCGGTCACGGATCGTATCCGCATCCGAGTGGGCGGCACGAGCGACGACAAGCACGGAACCGTGGCGCGCGTAGTGGGGTACGAAAACGGCATACCGCGGACGACGACATTCACGCCTGGTAAGCCAAGGGCGGGCGAGATCGAGATATACGGCTACCGACCTCGGACGGAGGATCCCTGAGTATGGGCGTCTACGACGATCTCGGCGTGTCTCGGGTCGTCAACGGTTACGCTACGTTGACGAGCCTGGGCGGTTCACTCATGCCGCCTCCCGTAACACGCGCGATGATGGAAGCCGCCGCAAGCTTCGTGAACATGGAGGAACTCCGCGTTCGAGTCTGCGAAGAGATCGCCCGGATGACGCGCAACGAGGCCGCCTTCGTGACCACGGGAGCTTCGGCAGGGATACTACTGGCGTCGGCGGCTTGCATCGCGGGAAAAGACCCCGAGAAACGACGACGGCTGCCCAGAACGGACGGCATGCGCAACGAGTTCGTGGTGCAGCGTTGCGCGCACACCGAGCACGAGTTCTCCATCCACCATGCCGGCGGCGTGATCGTGAGCGTGGGCGATGAACAGAGCGCCACGCCGGACGACCTCGCGGCAGCGATTGGCGACAACACCGCCGCAGTCTTCGTCACGCCTCGCGGGACTGGCCCCGAGGGCATGGTAAGCGTGGGGGAGACGGTCGAGATCGCTCATTCGAAGGGCGTTCCCGTAATCGTGGACGCCGCCGCGCAGCTTCCTCCTCCTGAGAACCTGTGGTATTTCACGCGAGACTTGGACGCGGACGTGGTCATATTCAGCGGAGGCAAAGGGCTTTGCGGTCCCCAGGCGTCCGGGCTGATACTCGGCCGGCCGGAGATAATCGACGCCTGCGCGTACCACGCGTCGCCACACGTGTACATCGGGCGACCGCTGAAGGTGGGCAAGGAGGAGATGGCGGGCATCTACGCCGCCGTGAAATGCTACCTGGAGCAGGACCACGTCGCTCTGATGGAGTCGTACGAGGAGCAGGTCGAGCACTTCATCTCGGAGTTGGCGAGGGTAGAGCGGGTGACGGTCGCGCGCGACTTCCCATCCGAGGCAGGCCAGCCGATGCCGCGCGCGAAGATAACGCTCGACGACGACGCCAGCATACGTCGGGACGACGTGCTCGCCGCGCTGCGGGACGCTGAGCCGTCCATCGAATTGGCGCCAGCGGGAGCCAACAGCATCTACGTCAATCCCCAGACGTTGCGACCGGGGGAAGAACGGATCATAGCAAGCCGCCTCTTGCGCGTGCTGCTCAGCGAGCAGCTTGCCGCGCTCCGGCGCGATAGCGACTAGTCACCAGAAGAGGAGGAACGCAGGCCATGGCGTTCGTAAAGCGTGGGCATCGCGAGGACAAGCCAGACTGGGTGGACATGAGCGCGTGGGGCGTGTTCTCACTTGAGGCGAAGGATGCTCCCGGAGATCTGCATTTCCACGATTGCGACGAGTACTGGCTGATCACCGACGGCTCCGCGCTCGTGCTCTGCGGCGACGAGGAGACGGTGATGGGTCCGGGCGATCTGATGTGCGCCAAGATGGGCGAGCTGCATCACGTCGTCGAGGTGTACGGCGACGAGGCGTTTCGGGGGGTCTATCTCGAGGGCGCCTTGCGAGGCCAGAAACGTACGGGACACCTGCATCCGGGCACGCACGACCTGCCCACGCCGCGTGAGATGGACACGTCTGCCCTGTGAAGGCGGACGCGCGCCCGGAGGACTACGCGGACATTGTCGGGGCGCTCGATCCCGCAGGCCCGCCACGCATGGCATTCGTGCGCCGTGGCGCGGGAGATCCGTCGAAGATCGCGGTTCTGTCGGCGTCTTTCAATCCGCCGACGCTGGCGCACCTGCGCATGGCGGAGCTGGCACACGTCGATCTTGGCTATCCAGAGGTCGTCTTGGAACTCGCCATCGCCAACGTGGACAAGGCGGTCACGGACGCGCCGCTGCACGAGCGTCTGATGATGATGCGCGCGGTTGCGGAGTCGCGTCCCTGGCTCTCGGTCGCGGTCGCGACGCACGGCAGATTTCTGGACAAGATGACGGCTCTGCGCGAGTACTTCCCGACAGCCGACGTGTGCTTCATCGTCGGGTACGACACGCTCGTGCGCGTGTTCGACCCGAAATACTACACGCGTCGCGACGCGGAGCTCCGCGCGCTGTTCGATCAGACGAGTTTCGCGTGCGCGAATCGTGAGGGATCCGGCGACGACGCGCTTGGCGACCTCCTGGCCCTTCCCGCCAACGCGCCGTATGCCGAAGGTGTCCGCCCTATGGCGCTCGACGCCTACCACGCGGGGCTTTCCTCGACCGCCGTGCGGACGTCCATCGCGTCAGACGAAGGGCGGCCCGACGGCCTTCCCGAGGAGGTCGCGGCCTATCTTGACAGCCGGCGTCTGTACGGGATTCCCAACGGCAATTCCTCTTGATTCAAGGGGTCGGCCATGGTAGTCTTCTGTTCGCCGATATCCCACCAAATCGGCCGATGTTCCCGTGTAGCTCAGTTGGTAGAGCGAGTGGCTGTTAACCACCAGGTCGTAGGTTCGAGTCCTACCGCGGGAACCATTCTGTACCGCTCTGTGGCTGCGTTTGCAGCGGATGTCGTCGACACGGCGTCGCGCGTGAAGACGCCGGCGTGGCCCAACCCGTATGGGTTCTGGGTCAATCTTGGGTCACGTGCCATCATACGGAGAGTTGCGCACACGCCTGCCCGCCCTTCGCCGCGTCGCTGTCAGATCACCATGGGAACACCGGCTTCGCCGCGGTCCTCCTGGGCGCCTTCCTGCCGACGCCGTAGGCGCTGAAGGGCTACGCGTTCTCCAAGGAGTGCGTCAGAACGCTCGTCCGCGCTCTCACCTGGTACCCATCGAGATCGCCCTTGAGATCATGCAGCCGGTTCGGGTCGGTCTCCGAGCTCAGCATCGTTGCCCGGTAGTATGGATCGAACGCCGCTTGGATCGTCTCGGCGTCGTTCACGAAGTCCAGCATGAACGTGTCGTGTGTACTTCGTGAATTCCGACATCATATGCTTCCGCGCGGGGTCGTCCATGTCTCGCACCGTCACGCCAGTGCGCAGAGACACGTCCAGCACGGGCAGATGGGGGCATCTACGTCGTTGCGCTGCTCGACCAGACGACCGTTCCGACGGACCTCCCAGTGCGAGGGGATGCTGCCAAGCCACGGAACTCCGGTTTCCACGTAGCTATCGTATGGGCGCGTTGCATTAGTCATCGGCGGCAGCCGCCTCCTGCACACTCTTGAGCGTGCGGCCGTCCCCCGTCTTCCACGCCGTCCGCCCGTTCGCGTTTCGTCCTAGGAGGACGGCTGCGGCCGTCGATGAAGACGCGAACGTGTAATCCTGTGTCAGAGTGGCGCCTTCCTCAGCGTCGGCTAGCACGGCCTGCGCGAACAGTTCGGCGCGCAGATTCACGAGAAACGCCTCCGCTGACCGGACTTCGCCTCCAGCTCGCACGGCCCCCGACCCGGCCTTGACGACAAACCCCTGGCCGGATTCGAACCCATTGGCCTCAATGCCTACGGCGGCGAGCTTGTATTCCACTGCTCCTGATACCGGCTCTGGAGCCACGGCGAACAGATCAACACCCAGCACCGGAAGGCACAACAGGATGTCGTCCAGGAAGCCCTCAATATCGACGGTGTCGGCTTCCGTGAGTGAGGGTGGTTCAGGCCTCTTCACGTTGGCGAGAACACAGCGTTTCGCGGTGTGTGCGAGGGCGATGAGCCTCGCCTCCAGGTGTAGCACGTGCGCCTTGTTCAGGCTGTGGTCCTCGGTCGTGAATACGACCGCGTGCGTCCAGAAGTCTTTTTCCTGGTCCTTGTCGTGCGCCCGTAGTCGACGCAAGACAGGCGCGCCCTCGCTGACATATGCCTGACGGAGCGTAGATGCCTCCGTTGGGCCGATGAGTATGTACACTCCTGCCCGCCCCAGTTCTTCCCTCTGTTGTTCTGCTTGGGACAGAAGGGGTCGCGGTATCACCAGCCCTGACCCCGTCCAGTTCGACTTCCGAACGACCTTCAACCCGTCAGGGTCGCCGTCGGGCAGCAGGATGCGCATCGAGAAGCCGCGCCGGGTTGCATCACACACTCTGTCAATCCCCTGCGACGATGGACTGGAGCAATCCCCGTCCCTCGTGTTCCAGCGCCAGGATGTCGGTCCGACTTTCCGTCAAACTCCTCAGGGCAACGGGCTTGTGGAAGTACCGCGTGAACGAGATCTCGTACCCAACGAGCGTCTTTGTAGTGTCTATCCGCGCGTCGTCGGCGTGTGGCAAGACTTCGCGGCGGAAGAGCGCCTTCACACCACCCTCCTCCACGAGCGGGATCTGCTCCGTGTCCCGTTTCTGGGTGTCCGGCTCATACTCGACGACGGCCGGGCTGCCGTCCTCGACAACGTGGAACCGCCCGAGCAGCGCGTCCGCATCAGGGTCGCTGTCGGGCGTCGGAGCCGCGACCTTGCGGGTGACTGGGGCTGCCCCGTCGTGTCGCGTGGCGAGCCCGTCCCGGAGTCGCTTGCGGTGTGCAGCCGTTCAGTACGTCGTCGGCGATGCTCCAAATGAAGCTGACGATGGACGAGTGCTGACTGTGCTGCACTGCCATTCCTCTTCGGTGGTTGGCTCGGCGTCGTAGTCCGTTCGGAAGAGAATGGACCTAGTGCAACACCGTGTCAACTTGCGTAGGCGCCTGGTTCCGCGCGCCCGGTCGTTGCCATTCCCGGTTGGCTCTACGACACGCCCAAAGCGCGCGGTGTGGGGCCTGTCGGAGGCGGCGCGGCGTCCTTTGGCTAGGGCCAGGAGTACTGTAGACGTTGCGAGTGGGAACTAATGGCGCGGTACGGTGATAGCTGCGGACAGAGACTGTCGGATCGCGGTCTGGATGCGCGACTGTCAACACACCGCGGCTATGGCGGCCCCTCGCCGTGACAGGCAGCCGCGTGTGAGTATAGACTGCTCCTCGCCCTGTGACCGCCCAACTCGGAAGAGATATGCGCACGGAGAGGACCGTTCGCGTCACGTTGCGCGCAGTTCTGGCGGGCGCAATATCCACGGCTCTACTCGTTGCCGTGACGCCGTACAACGACCTGTATATCGGCGGTACCTACGTAGCCGGCAACCATCTACCGATCGGCGCGTTCGGCGTGCTTCTCCTGTTCGCGCTGGTCGTAAACCCGTCCCTGGCCTGGTGGTCGCGTGGGCGGCCGTTCTCCTCGGCGGAGCTGCTCACCGTCTGGGTTATGACCCTCGTGTCGTCGGGAGTGCCATCGTCGGGGCTGTTCCGATACGTCCTGGCCTGCGTCATCGCGCCCCACTACTTCGCCACCCCCGAAAACGAGTGGGCGCAACTGTTGCACCCACACCTCTCGCCGTGGCTCACGCCCACCGATCCCGCCGTCGTGCGCGGCTTCTACGAAGGGGCGGACAGCGTCCCCTGGGCTGGATGGGTCAAACCGATCCTGTTCTGGACCCCTCTGCTGCTCCTGTTCTACTGCGCGATGTTCTGCATGTGCGCGGTGTTGCGGCGGCAGTGGGTCGAGCATGAGCGGCTCACGTTTCCTCTCATGAAGGCTCCGATGGAGGTCGCTGTGGCGCCCCGGTCGGGCCGGCTGCTCAACGACTTCCTCCGCGACCGCTGGATGTGGGTCGGATGCAGCATCCCTGCGGTCATCCACACGCTCAACGGGCTCCACGCTTACTTCCCGACGATTCCCCAAGTACCGATGTCGTTTCCTCTGCGTGGTCTGTTCACAGAGGAGCCGTGGACTCCGCTGGGAGGCCTCGTAGCCATGGTCTTTCCGTCGGTGATCGGCGTGAGCTACCTCGTAACGCAGGAGGTGGCGTTCAGCTTCTGGTTCTTCCACATCGTGTATCGCGGGCAGCAGGTGGCGATCCGAGCGACGGGTCTCCCGATCTCCGGTGGGACGATGGCGCGTCATCAGGAGCTCGGCGCCTACCTCGCCGGGTGCTGCTTCGTCCTGTGGGTTGCTCGGGGCCAGTTGCGCAGAACCTGGAACGCGTTCCTCGGAGCCGTCAGCGAGTGGGGCGATGAAGGTGAGCCCATGTCGTTCCGATGGGCGGTCGCGGGACTGATCGTGTCGACTGCCGCGGCGGCGGGCATGTTGACCGCCATCGGCATGTCGTACGTTGGCGCGCTCGTGATGATCCTGCTCTTCTACGTCCTGCTCATTGTCGTCACGTGGATGGTCGTAGACGCTGGGCTGCTGTTTGTCTCGACGCTGGTATCGCCTTCGGACTTTGTCGTGCCGCTGTTGGGCTCCCGCCCGTTTGGCGCAGCTGACGTCGTGGTCCCAGCCATCGTGGAAAGGTCAGTGATGTGGGACTCGCGGGAGTTCGTGATGCCGAGCGTCATGAATGGCATGCGCGCTCCAGACGCGGCGCGCGTGTCTCGGCGGCAGGTAGTGGCTGTCATGGGGCTGGCGCTCGTCGTCGCTCTCGCGGTGGGATTCGCGGCGTCGCTGAAACTCATCTACAATCGAGGAGCCCTGAACCTCCAGTACTGGACCTTCATGATGTCGGCGGTAGAGTTCCCCGCTCGAGCCGCGGGGTATCTCACCAACATCGAGTCCACGAACTGGACCAATCTGTCGATCATGGGTGGCGGGGCGCTGTTCATGCTCTTCCTGTGCCTGATGCGCTTCCTCTTTGTGTGGTGGCCCGCACACCCGATTGG
Source organism: uncultured bacterium (assembly GCA_964473525.1). GTDB lineage: Bacteria > Poribacteria > WGA-4E. The sequence continues at coordinate 28,935 of CAYYPK010000012.1, read as the reverse complement.
CTACCTGGCGTTCGGTCAATACCACATGAGCAATCTGTGGTTCATGATTCTCGTCGGATGGCTGATGAAGCTGGTCGTGCTCCGAGTCGGGGGCGCGCGACTGCACCGCCAAATACGGCCCATATTCCTCGGACTCATCGTTGGCGATTCGATCATGGCGGCGCTGTTCCTCGTGGTCGGCATGATCACCGGCAAGGGGTACAAGTTCCTGCCCGGATGAGCTAGCCACGTAGGGGTCGCTCGCCGCGGGCACACGGAGCCAACAGCACGCGGCACGGCGCTTGGGCGGCAGCCATTCGCCGCATCGCCGATGTTTCGTCAGTTCCACGCAAGTACGGCTATTGCTTGTTCGACCTGGCGGCGATCAGGGACAGGGAGACCTGTGCCGTCACGTGTACAGGTCGCGCCCTACGCCGTGTTCCCGGGAGGATAAGGATGGCCATCGTCGCCCCGACACGACTGGATTCGACGCCATGGGTCGCCTTCGAAGGCGATCGCGACCAGCTGTTCGAGAACTTCGCGCGGCCCGACTTCCGGCCGGAGACCGGCCTGGACGTCCCTTCCCTCCGCGCGGCTGCCGACCATTACGTACGCGCCCACGAGAACCAGGCCCGTGTGCTGACCAAGGCGCGCCTTTACAGCATGGCGCTCGACCATGGGCGCATTGCTGTCGACCCTCTGGACTGGTTCGCGGACAAGGTGGACCACGGTGACATTGTGCGTAGGGCGCGCAACGCGTGGCACAAGGAGGCGCGCGCTGGAGTCGTGCAGACGGAGGCGGAGTGGCTTGACCACTGCTTCCGAGTTGGCCTGGTCAAGGGCGGCCTTGACATGGGACACATCTCGCCGGGTTGGGAGCGGATGTTCGAGGGCGGCCTCGTGGGTCTCATGGAGTCCGCCCGGACAAGCCGCGCTCGGCTTGGGGCCGATGCCACGGAGGGACAACTCGCATTCTACGATGCCGTCGAAATCGTGTACGGCGCGACGATTCGGTTCTCGAAGCGACTAGCGTGCCTCGCCGAGTCGCAGGTAGCGGACCATCCGCAGCACGAAGCACGTCTGCGGGCGGTTGCAGACGCGTGTAGGCGGGTACCCGCGCACGCGCCTCGGACGCTGCACGAAGCGCTGCAATTCGCCTGGCTCATGCACGAGATGATCGAGATGGAAGGCGAACACGTGCGCTCCGCCGGGCACTTCGACCGTATCTTCACCCCGTACTACCGTGCGGACATCGAGTCCGGCCGTCTGACGCGGGAGCAGGCGAAGGAACTGGTCAAGTACTTCTGGCACAAGCACTACGCGCGCACACGAGGATCGCACAACGGGAAGAACTTCGTGTTCGGCGGCCAGGATCCCGCCGGCGCGGCCATCGCGAACGACCTCACCGACCTCGCCTTCGAGGCGTACGAAGACCTGAACACGCCGGATCCCAAGCTGTCGGTAAGGTTCACCCCGGACACGCCGGATCGAGTGTACCGTCGCGTTGCGGACCTCATCCGCCGCGGACACAACTCGTTCGTGCTGATGAACGACGCGCCGGCTATCGAGGCGTTGGTGAAGCGGGGAAAGACTCTCGAAGACGCGCGCTCTTACCTGCCGATTGGATGCTACGAACCCGCGGTAGATGGCAAGGAAGTTGGCTGTACGATGAACATCGTCGTCAACCTTGCCAAGGCGTTTGAACTTGCGCTGCACAACGGTGTGGACCCGCTCTCCGGTGAACAGATAGGTCCCCAGACCGGGAATCCGGAGGATTTCCCAGGTTTCGCAGAGCTGCGAGGAGCTTACGAGCGCCAGTTGGAGTTCGTCGTTACACGCGCGGTCGAGTACGTGGCTGCGCACGAGCGCGCCTGGCCCAGAATCAACCCGTCACCGCTCATCGCCGGGACGATCGCTGATTGCCTCGACGTGGGCAAGGACATCGGGGAGGGAGGCGCGCACTACAACAGCGTAGGGTGTGTCGGAGTCGCCTTAGCGAACACTTGCGACTCGCTGCTGGGGATTAAGCAGGCGGTCTTCGACGAGCGTCGACTCAGCATGCGCGAACTGCTCGACGCTCTGCGAGAAGACTTCGACGGGCGTGAGCCGATGCGGCTCTACCTGCTCAACCGCGTCGCCAAGTGGGGGAACGGCTCGCCCGAAGCGGACGCTCTCGGCAAGAGCATCGCCGACCACTACTGCGCGACGGTGCACAACCTGCGCAACGGGCGTGGTGGCCCAGTGCAAGCGGCGTTGTTCACGCTGGACTACCGCACGACGATGGGTAAACGAACCGGGGCCTTGCCGGACGGTCGTCCCGCTCGCACGCCCCTGGCGCCTGGGGTAGGCGCGATGTCGGGGAGGGATCGCAACGGCATAACCGCGCTGTTGGGATCCGTAAGCTCCCTGGATTTCACGGAGACGCCCAACGGGTCGGTCGTGGATGTAACGCTGCACCCGACTTCCGTCGCTGGTGACGACGGGTTGGACGCGATGGTCTCACTCATCAAGACGTTCTTCGCGCAAGGCGGCTACGCGCTGCAATGCAATGTGTTCGACGCCGACATGCTGCGGGATGCGCAGCGGCATCCCGAGAGGTACGCGTCGCTGCAGATCCGCGTCACCGGCTGGAGCGTGTACTTCAACTCCTTGTCGAAGGCGGAGCAGGACGGGTTCATCGAGCGGATCGCACATCGTGTCTGATCAAGTCGTCGGCCGCATCTTTGACGTCAAGCGTTTCGCTGTGCACGACGGCCCGGGCGTGCGCACGACGTTCTTCCTCAAAGGCTGCCCACTGCGTTGCGCGTGGTGTCACAACCCGGAGTCCATGTCGCGCGAGGTCGAACTCGCCTTCTATCCAGAGAAGTGCATTGCGTGCGGCGCGTGCGTGGACGCTTGCCCCCAAGACGCGCAAGACCGATCAGAGTCGCGGAGCAACGGCTACCTGCGCGAGCGTTGCGACCTGACGGGCGCCTGTCTGGACGTGTGCTACGCCGAAGCGCTCGTGCTGCACGGTCGCGATGTGACCGTGGATGACGTGCTGGCGGAGGCGTGCGTGGATCGCGCGTTCTACGAGGAGTCTGGTGGCGGCATCACGCTCTCTGGCGGCGAACCACTCGCGCAAGCGGAGTTCGTCCGCGAGGTGTTCCAGGCGTGCCAACGGGCTGGGATACACACGGCGCTGGATACGTCTGGACAGGTGGCCTGGGGCGCGTTTGAGGGGGTGCTTCCGTGGGTGGACATGGTGCTTTACGACTTGAAGCACGTCGACTCAGAGCTGCATCGCGCATATACCGGAGTGGGCAATGAACGCATCCTCGAGAACCTGTGGAAGCTCAGTCAGTTGGGGATTCCCATCGAAGTGCGTATGCCGATAGTTCCGGGCGTCAACGACGGGGCCGAAGAGATTGAGGGCGCGGCGCGACTGCTGTCGGAGGCGGAGAACATCGCTGCGGTACGGTTGCTGCCCTACCACCGGCTAGCCGGCGAGAAGTACGCTAGCCTCGGCCTCGCCAACACGATGCCCAACTCGCCCGCGCCCACCGCAGATCGGTTGCGGGACATCGCCGACCGCCTGCGACAGCGGGGTTTGGTCGTGGTCGTTCCAGAGGAGAGCACACGCGCCCCGACCGTGTGACATAGCGTGTGCTACCAGGGGCGCCGTCCTTCACGGACCAGACTCAGCACTCCCGCTCGACGGCCTGAGGTCAGGGCGTGGCGGTTCGTACCTCCCGAGATTTGCTGAACGCTCGCGGGTCGGTCATGATGGAGCCCTCCCGGGATGCTGCGGTGGGGGAGTCATTCTGCTCCGTGCCGCGGCCAAGCGGATGGCGCCACAAGAGGGAGGACCGGCATGGACGTGCAGACAACGTGGGGGTTGCGGGCGATCAACGCGGCGCTCAGTCGGCCGGATGCGGTGACGCTAGACGCGAGCGACCTGGATCTGGACGGGTTCGGCGACGATACGCGCAGCGAATACCGGCAGCGATCTGTCACGCGAACGGCCGTCGGTGGGTCGATCTCTCTACTCGCGCCTGCCTGTGGCGAGCGGTACCTCGGCTTCGTGATCTACGACGAATCGAGAGGCGCGGAGCGCGTTGATGTGGAGATCGACGGCGTCTTGGTGGCAACGGCGATCGCGGATGCGAACAACCGGCGCGAGCGCCTTCTCACGCTGTCTGAGCCGCGCCGATTCGATGGTGGCGAGCGCGTGCGCCTTGTAGCGCCTGACACGTCTGGTCTGTACCGCATTGAGCGGGTCGCGTTCCTGGTGGAACTCCCCGACGCGACGGAGCGACCCTTCGAGATCCGTCACCTGAACGCGGGGGTCGTCGAGGAATCGACCTCAACAGCGTCGGTCGACGGTCGCGTCACCTGGACGACGAACCGCGATGCGCGGTGTCTGGTGGAGTACTGGCGCGATGGGTCCAACGGTCGGGCAACCGTCGTAGAGGACGAGCTCGGCATGAACCACCGGGTCGTGCTACGCGGGCTCGGTACGGACGGGGCCTACCGGTACCGCGTCGCAGCGACCGACATCGACGGGGCCACCGTGCATAGCGATGTCGGCACGCTCTCGACCCGTCCTAGCGCCGCGCCTGTGGGCAGCGTGCGCTCGGGCCGTGTGCCACTGCGTGTGACAGGCGAGGGAGCGGCAGTCGCGCCTGTCACACACGGTGTGCCGTTTCCTGCGGGAGCCCTTGGCACGTCCGACCATTTGCGACTGCGCGATCCCTCGGGCGCCGAGGCGCCGCTCCAGGTGTCGACGTTGGGCAGATGGCTGGACGGTAGTGTCAAGTGGGCTCTGCTGGACTTCCAGGCGAACGCCGCCGTTGGCGATGCCACCCGCTACACGCTGGAGTATGGAGCCGACGTGCGTCGAGACGCCGACGATTCGCCGTTGAGGGTGGAGGAGAGTAGCGACACGCTGACGGTGGAGGCTGGCGCGCTTACCGTCGTCGTCGACAAGTCGCGCTTCGCGCCGTTTTCCGAGATTCGGACGGCAGGACGCGCGCTGGTCACCGGATCACGGATTGTCGTCACGGGCGTCGATGGAGCCAGGTACACCAGCACTCACGTGTCAGCCACCGCGATCGAGATAGAGGAAAGTGGGCCGGTTCGCTGCTGCGTGCGGATCAAGGGACGTCACGCCAACGAACAGGGAGTCGAGCTGTTCACGTCGATCTTCCGGCTCCACGTCTACGCCGGCCAACCGTACGTGCGCCTGGACCACACCTTCGTCTGCGATGCGTCCGAGGAGACGTTCATCGACATCGCGTCCATGGCGCTGGAGATCGACACGGCGGAGTCCAACGCCGAGGGTATGCACGTGTTCCAGACCCACGACAGCGAACATGTCGTCGACGGCAGGACGCGCGCAGGTCGATGCGATGGCCGGGTCCGGGTGGGCGATCTCGATGTTGTCGCACAGGACTTCTGGCAGTCGTATCCCAAGAGCATTCAGGCCCGGCCTGGGCGCGTGGAGCTGGGGATCTGCCCGTCGCTGAAAGATGTGCATTACTCCGAGGAGGGCGAGGACGAGCACAAGCTGTACTACTACCTCAAGGAGGGTCGATACCGCTTCCGCGAAGGTCTCTCAAAGACACATACCGTGTACATCGGCGAGGACGTGCCGTCTCTGCCGCTGCCGACTGTGCAAGCGCCTGCCGAGTGGTATTGCGACAGCGGCGCGCTGGGAGAGATGGCGCCAACCGGGTCAGGTCGCTTCGTCGACTATGAAGCGAAGGTGACTCAGGCGCTGGACGGGTACCAGGCGAATCGGGAAGCAGGCTCCGAATACGGGATGCTCAACTACGGGGATTGGTGGGGCGAACGCCGATGGAATTGGGGCAACAGCGAATACGACACCGCCTACGGCTTCTACCTACAGGCAGCTCGGTCGGGAGATCCTCGGTGGTTCGCCGAAGCTTCACTGGCGGCGCTCCACCACCGCGACGTGGACGTGTGCCACGCCTCCGTCGACGCCGGCCGCGTAGGAGGCGTCTACACGCACTGCATCGGACATACCGGTGGCTACTACCCCGACGGCTATCGCCCAGGCGCGATCACGCGCGCGTCGTTCAGCGTCAGCCACACGTGGGTGGATGGGTTCCTACTGCATCACTTCCTGACGGGAGACAGGCGTTCCATGGCGGTGGCCCGCCGGATCGCCGATCGCTACGACGCCGACGGTATGCGGCACTACGACTTCACGAACTGCCGCAGCAACGGTTGGCACCTGATCCTCACCATGGCGATGTACCACGCCACGCGCGACCGGTTCTATCTTAACGCCGGGCATCTGATCGTCGAGCGCACGCTCGAGCGCCAGACCGACGACGGCGGATGGCGGCGCATGATGGTGCCAGGGCATTGCTACCACGACCCGCCACGCCATACGGGGAACGCCGGTTTCATGGTCGGCATTCTGCTGGCCGGTCTGAAGCTCTATCACCAGGCTACCGGTGATCCTGCCGTGGCGGACGCGATCGTGCGGGGCGCGGAATTCCTCATCGACGACATGTGGGTCGATGACTCCGATGGATTCCGGTACACGTCGTGTCCTGAGTCCAGTCTGTGCACGGACAACTTCCATCGAGGAATAGACGGGATCGGTTACGCCTGGCGCATCAGTGGAAGTGAGATGTGCGCGAGGATCCTACCCAGGGCGACGCAGATGGCAATCGACCGTTTGAGTCCGTCCGGTAAGTCGATCTCCGCGAGCCTGAGGCATGCTCCCAGCGTTCTGCGCGATGTCGCGCAGCTGCTCGACGACCGCGTCGATTGACGGGCGGAGCAGAGCCCGTAGCTTTCATTCCGCGTCGAACTGAGGTCGACCGATCGCGTCGGTCGCGCTGCGTCTCCGATAGAGCGGCATGGGGCCTCCGGCGTCGGCTAGCAGCCGCTCACGCGCTCGCTCAATCCGATCGGCCGCTCGATCCGCGATGTTGATCGCGCACGTGGGATCGTCAACGAGGTCGAACACCTTGGGATCCGCGAAGTCGACGCGGCTATAGAACCACGTATCCGCATCGCGGTACCAGGCGAAGTTGCCGTACCGGCACGTCACGTATTCGTGACGGTCCAGAGGCGTCCGCAGATCCCGCCCATCTCCCGCGCCGTCGACCCCCGCCGCCGTCAGCGCCGTCACCGGCACATCAAGCGTCGTGACGAAGTCGTCGACCACCTGCCCGCGCCCTACGCCGGGAGACCGCACTATCAGCGGGATGTCCATCGTCCCGGGATAAAGAGCGCTCGCCGGCTTACCCAGAATGCGTTCGGCGTTATCCGCGAAGTTCGTTCCGTGGTCGCTCAGGAACACGACGAGCGTGTTGTCGCTGAGGCCGACGCGATCGATGGTGTCGAGCAACCGTCCAAACCACGTGTCCACCATCGTGACGAGCCCGGAGTAGTTAGCGCGGATACTCGGGAGCTGTGGTTCGATGTCTGGATGGTCGTTCGCCGAAGCGTACGGCACCGTGAGCCACATAGGCTCGCGGGCGTCCACGTCGCCGTACAGCTCGTAGTAGTGCAGGGGCGCTTCCCAAGTTTCGTGCGGCGTGAAACTGTCGACGTACAGGTAGAACGGTGTGTTCCCTCGGTTCTGCTCGACGAAGCGCATCGCCCATCGAAACGTGCGCGCCGTCGGCCATTCCTCCTCGGGCTGCTCCGGTTTCACGTTCACGATGTGCGCTCGGATCCGGTTCTCGTTTCCTCGGTACTTGCTCAGCAGTTTGCCGTCCGCGTGGGCGACAGCGCCCCACCGGTCCTCCGCCTGGCCGCGGACGAACTCCCACTGCCGGAAACCCCGCGTGAAGTTCATGCCGGGGACGAAGTAGTGGGGCACGTCGGCGACGAATCCAGTGTGGTAGCCGACTTCGACCATCCGTTCGGCGACGGTCGGTTCGTCTGGTGACATCGGTTGCCACCCTGGAAGGTACACGTTGTCCCACGGCACCGGGTCGTATCCCAGGAATGGGAACGCGCGTCGACCGCTGTGCAGCGTGCGGCGCGTGGGTATCGTCGGCAGACACTCAGGATGAGCGCGCGAGAAGCGAACGCCTTCGGACGCGAACCGGTCGATGTTTGGCGTGCGAATCCACGAATTGCCATACGCGCCCAGGTACGCCGTGCGGAGCGTGTCCGCTGCGACCACGACGACGTTCATCGGCTGTGCTGAATCAGTCACGCGTCAGTCCTCAACAGGGCAGGCGACGTTGGATCTGGTTGGGTTGCAGATCCCCGACAGGGACGCCCCGACTATCGCCACATACGCCCGGCGCTGCAAGCGGAGCCGTCCCTGATCCGGGCGGGTCCACGCGCAGCGTGGCCCAGCCCTGGTTCGGCCAGTCATTTGGCTCACGCGGCCGGCGCCGCGATCATCCCGTCCGTTCGACGTAGACGTAATACGCGCCGCAGATAGGCTGGCGCCGAGCGTCATCAAACCAGGTGTGGAGCAGCGCGGGGCCCTCCTTCAGGTTCAGCGTGAACCGCGCCGACTGCGCGTCAGCGGCGACCTCCTGGACGTGGGTGGCGCCGTCGATTAGCACCCGAGCGCGGGCGATCGGTAGGGCCGTGCCCGCGATGAGGGTGTCAGGCATGAGTCCCTCGTCCGGCACGGCGGCCTCGGGGCAGGCGTCTAGCAGCCCTAGGCCGCTCTCGACGGGCCAGCGGCGGAGTTCGAAAGCGTACTCCCCGTCCTGCGCCACATGCACGTGCCAGTAGCTGTTCTTCTGCACGCCGACGCGGATCTGCTGTTGCTGGTCGACGAAGACATCCGCCCACTCACAGGCGGAGAGCATGGAGGGATTCTCCGCGTCGTGACCGATGGTGACGCGCTGGAGTTCATTGGCTGCGGTCTCGACGTCCGCCCACCATGCGTTCAGGTGGCCGAGCATTGCCTCGGCCACGGCGGGATGGTCGTCGATGACGTTGTGTTCCTGCGCCGGGTCGGAATCGAGATCGTACAGTTGGTCGGTCTCGAGCAGCCGCCAACGCTTCCATAGCACGGCGGCTCCCTCGCGCCCGACAACCGACTCGGCGTCGGGCGACGGGTAGTCGAGCGCCCCCGGCATGCGGCTGTAGTTGACCACCAGCATACGGTCGTCCGGCGGCGTGGCTTCCGTCTGGAGCGCTGGCGTCAGGTCCACCCCGTCGCACGGATCGGTGTCGAGTCCACAGAGCGTGGCCAGAGTCGGCAGCAGATCCTGGACCTCGGTGAGTAGCGGCATGTCACGCGGCTCGCCCAGGTCTCCGTTCGGCCAGTGAAGGAAGCAAGGAACCCGATGGCCGCCCTCCCACAGCGTGGTCTTGTTCCCGCGCATGCCCGCGTTGAAGTACTGGTATCCAAACGTGCTGCCGTTGTCGGTCATGAAGATCAGCAGCGTGTCGTCGGCCAAGTCCTGCTCGACCAGGAACTCGCGCAGTCGCCCGATTTGGGTGTCGAGATTACGGATCATGGCGAGGAAACGCACGATGCACGCGCGAAGGTGGGGCCTCAGTTCTGGGAGCAAGTGCTCGTACTGCGCGAAGCGCTCTTCGACGGCGCGGAGGTCTTCCGTGGGAACCCACAGCGGCGAATGCGGCGCGTTGGTCGGCAGGTAGAGGAAGAAGGGCTCGTCTTTCTCTTTCCGGTCGGCGACCCACTCGATGGCTTCGTCGAAGAAGACCTCGGTGCAGTAACCCGTGTGGCGCACGCGCTCGCCGTTGCGCGAGTAGACGTCGTCGAAGTAGTCGTTCTCCCAGTAGTCGGGCGCCGAACTGATGTGGGACGAGGGGAACCAAAGAGTCTCGTCGAAGCCGCGGTCCTGCGGCCGATACGGGTAGTTGTCCCCCAGATGCCACTTCCCGAACATCCCCGTGCTGTACCCCGCGCCACGGAAGGCGTCGGCCATGGTCCGCAGGTTGCTGCGCAGCAGCGTGCGCCCGCTGCTCACATTCAGCGCGCCGTTGCGCGCTGCGTCCAGGCCGGTCAGCAGCTGTCCCCTTGTCGGTGTGCACATTGGCGCGGCGTGGAAGTCAGTCAGTCGCACGCTCTCGCTGTGTAACTGGTCGAGGTGGGGCGTCAGGGCGACGGGATTGCCGTGGCAGGCCAGGTCGCCATAGCCCTGGTCGTCGGTCATGATCATGATGACGTTCGGGCGTCTCGTGGCCATGTGCGTGTGTCTCCCTGTTCGATGGCGCGCTCTCGTTCATGAGTTCACGGCAATGCGGGTGCGCTGTTCGCGCGCGCCACCTAGCGACTACCCTCCAGCCTTCGACGACATGGCCGCGCATGTAGTCGTTGTCCAGCTCGATGCCAAGACCGGGCCTGTCTGACAGGTAGATCTTGTCGCCTCTGATGTCGAGAGGGTGGTCGATGTACACGTCGTAGGCGTTCAGTTTCGCCCCGACGTCTCGACGCGGGTAGTGGTTCGGGACGGACGCCCTCCCAGTGAACGTCTGTCTCGGCGGATCGCTTGCCCGGCCACTCGCCGCCTCCCCTATAGCAGCGCAACGACGTTCCCGGTGGCCATGGATTCGCGCAGACCGTCCACGATGCGCATGGCGTTGAGGCCATCTTCCGCATCACACGACGGCGCCACACCATCACGCACGCACTCGACGAAGTGTTCCAGGTTGTAGATCATGATCTGGCGGCGCTGCGGGAGGCTGTACTCCTGGACGCTCAGTTCCGTGTCGTCCGTCGTGGCCCATTCGACCTTGTTGTACATCCAGTCGGGCCCGGTCACGCGCGCCTCGCCGTTCTCGGCGAAGACGTGCACGTACATGGGCGTGCTGAAAGCCTTGGCGCCTATGGCGCCGCCGTTGGCGGCCGCATAGCTGCCGTTCTCGAACTCGATCATTGCCAGCGCAGCATCCGCCATGTCCGAGGCGCCTTTGTAGCTGCCGCCCTTCGCATAGACCTTCACGGGCGTGCCGCAGATGAAACACATCGTGTCGTACAGATGCGTGATGGACTCGTTGAGGAAGCCGTTACCGTTCTGCGGATCCCACGTCCAGTGATCCTTGGGGTACATGAAGCAGGCCTGCAACTCGCCCGTCACACTTAGCGGTTTACCCAGCGGGCCGTCGTCCAGCAGCGACTTGAGCTTCTGCATCGCCGGAAAGAAGCGCAGTGGATACTCCATCATCAGCATGATTCCGGCGTCAGAGGCGATCTCCGCCAGCTTCTCGCCCTGGGCGGCGCTGCTAGCCATGGGCTTTTCCATGTTGACTGGCAGCTTCCTCTTGGCAGCCGCGACCACCAGCGGCTCGCGCCATTTCGGCGAGACGCACAGGCTCACCGCATCAATGTCCGCGTTCTCGATCATTTCCACCCCGTCGGTGTAGGCGACCGCTCCGATGCTGTCTGCGTACTTCGCCAGGGGTGTCTCGCCCATGCCCATCACATCGAACGTCTCGGCGTTGTCCGCAACCGCTGTCACTTCGACGCCATCAAGGTTGGCCACGCACTCGACTTGCCACTGACCCAGCATCCTCACTCCCACGACCCCGAGCTTCACTGGCTTGTCCATTCGGTGCATTCCTGTTGTGCGCGCACGTCAACGAGCAGATCATCGCGATCGAGAGCGATCAGGAAGGTCGCGTATCGTGTTTCGGTTCGCACGGCGATCAGGAGGCGAAGTCCTCGGCCCAGTAGTACTGTCCGAAGGCGTGGATCAGATTACGCGGGTTGTCATCGAACACGGCGCCGAAGGTGACCTCTTCTACCGACCTGCGCGGGCCCGGCGTGCCGTCAAGATCCGCTGCGCGGCGCGCCCGCTGCTCGTCCTCAAACGCTATCCACAGTCCTTGGTCGTCTCGGATGGCATAGAGGGACGCGCTCCGGGGCGTACGGACGTCAACAGAACCGTCCACGAAGGGTCGGATGCGCTCGTCCGATGCCCCGTGCTGTCTGAGGAATGCGATCCACGACTCGCGCATCCTCTCCGCAACATCGCGGTGTGATTCGAGGACGTTGTGCGTCTGGCCCGGATCGTCACGCAGGTTGTACAGCTCCGACGGCATGCCGGCAGGCGCGGCCAGGTAGGTCCACTCGTCGCCGGTGACCGTGCTCGGCTCGACATTCCTGTCCGAGCCGACCCATCCGTCGAACGCGGCGCCCTCATCCGAGCGGTAGCCAGGACGCGCGGCAGCAGGAGGAAAGCGGCTCGAGAACGCGTAAGGACGGTCACTACGCGACCCATCCATGAGTGGCAGGAACGACCGACCTTCCACCTGGTCGGGGATCCTGACACCCATCGCGTCCAGAACCGTTGGGAGCACATCCGGCGGCTGCACGATGCCGGAAACGCGATGCCCCGCTCCGAGTCCGTCAGGGTGGCGCACGAGCAACGGGATACGCGCCGTCACTTCGTAGAGCCTGCCCAACTCGCCGCCTGGCTTGCCCTGCAGATCGTGGTCACCGAACAGGTGTCCGTGGTCGGACGCCCAGATGATGAGCGTGTTCTGGAACAGGCCGAGGCGCTCCGCCATGTCGAGGAACGCGCCCATCCAGCGATCCACCAACGTCACATTGCCAGCGTAGAGAGCCTTGAGATGGCCTCGCTCTGCATCGGTCATGTAGTTGGGACGGCCATACTCGGGATAGTGCATTACGTCGCCGTCGTACGTGGGGTCGGCGTACCGCTCGTAGTCGTACGAAGGGCAGTCGAACGGTTCGTGTGGATCCCACGTGTCGACCCAGAGCAGGAATGGATCGCGTGTGTGGTTCGTCTCGATCCAGTCCATCGCGGACGAGATCGTCCTGCCGACACAGTACTCACGCTCGAACGTTCGGCCGTGATGGTTTCGAAGGTAGCCTGCGAGCGCCGCGGGGTTCCGGATCTTGTGTGCCTGCGCCTTGAGGTCGAGTTGCAGACGTGGATCCGTTATCAGCGAGTCGCCCTTCTGCCCGCGGACGAACTCGATCCCTTGGAAGCCCTTGGTGTAGTTGTAGTCGTGGGTTCCGAGCATCGGGGTATCCCAAATCATCTGCGTGTACACCCCGTTGCGAGACAGAATCTGGCCCCAGGTTACGTCTCCACGCTCGAGGGGTTGCCACCCGCGTTGGGTGAAGCCGAAGCGCCCAGTGCAAAGATCCCATCGGTTCGGCACGGTTGGGTAAGAGGCCGCGTAGTATTGCTCGAAGACGGCGCTCTGTTCGGCGAACCGGTCCAGGTGTGGCGTGTGGATCCACGAATTGCCATAGCAACCGAGATGATCGCGGCGGAACGAGTCGCTGATGAGGACGATGACGTTCATCAGGGCGTCGACCGACCTTCCATCGAACGTTGGAACCGTGGCAGGCGCGGCGACCGCGGCCCAGGAGATGCAGCAGACATGAACCAGCCGATGGGCTGTGGCAACTGTATTCCATGCGGCATGGCGAGACAACGAACCCCGCGCCTACGCGCATAGAGGCGCTACGCTAGGTACGCAACGCGGAGAGATGGGCTGTCCGCATTCCGTACTGCTACGACAAGATGGTCGGGGAGAACGCCTGGCCCTCATCGGCCGGGAAATATGGACGCTGCAGCCTCTTGTATCGCACGTGGCGGAACGTGGCGGGCGTCGGGCCGGGTGTGTCGAGAATGTACGCCGCCTTGGCGTTGTCGCCGTAGGCTAGACGGTAGTTCATTGGGTTCTTTACGACGATGAACTTCGCGTCCAGTGGGTTCAGGCCCACTACGCGAAACTGTTCGTCCGCCCAGTCGTACGTCGCGTAGGTCGTGATGAGTACCTGTACCCCGCCAACCTGTAGCACCGCGGAGGGCCCCATCGCGCCGCGGACTCCCGCGCGGGCGCCGGTATACACGAACTGCCCGTCGCTCAGCCGCTCGACCATGCCGGTCACGCTAATCGGGTCGCCCCATTGCCGGTCGACCTTGTGGCCCAGGGTCAGCGTTACTTGGTTCCCAGAGCCTGCCTTGCTGCAAATCGCTGCCGCGTCAGGATCGACTACCGGCGCCAGCGATGTCGCATCGACGCCCGCGTCGAGTAGGGCGCGCAACGTGGCGACGCTGTCACCGGCGGCCCCGCCTCCGCAGCAGTCGGCACATTCGACGAGCAGTACGGGCCCGCCGTCGACGCTCATGCCATCCTTGATCGCTTCCTTCGGCGTGTGTAGTGTCGGCTCGAGATCGACCCGTCGATCCCAATATCCTTCCGCAAGCTCAGCGGCGAGCGCTCGGGCCTGATGCGGGTCACCGTCAGTGATGACCAGAGCGCCGCTTCCCATGCCCGGCTGATCCAGGCTCGGGTGGACCAGAATCACGCTCGTGGAGAGCACACCATAGCGACCCTCGAGCCCTTTGGCGATGCGCATGCTTTGGGCGAACGGACCGTCCCCCTCGGTTGATGCGTTGAGGGCTCCGGTGATTACGGGGGTCTTCGCCATCGCCATGGTGGGTCGACACTTCCCTGCCAGGATGTCGAGAAGCATCCGGGCGCCGCGGCCTCCGGTCTCACGCTGGTCCACGTGTGGATAGGTCTCCCACGCGAGCAGAGCGTCCGCGTTGCGCACCATTTCCCCAGTTACATGCGCGTGCAGATCGAGTGTCGCCACGATGGGCGTGTCATGTCCGACGATCTCCCGCACGGATCGCAGAAGGTCGCCCTCCACATCGCCCACGTCTTCGGCCGCAGCGGCTCCATGCAGAAGTAGCAACACGCCGTCGACGGGTAGCGCCGCCCGTAGCGGGTCCGTTATGTCCCGCTTGAGCTGCCGGTAACAGTCGCTCGTGAGTGGCCCGGCGGCACAGGAGTCTGCGTGGAGCGTTGGTACCAGCTCGACGCCCTCAGTGCGAAGCGCTTCAAGCGCCCCTCCTACGACACCCGTGTCCATGTCGAGGCATGCGGCGCCACGGTGGAGCTCCTGGCGTGCGAAGGCTTCGATGTCCGTCGCCACTCCGCCGAGTTCGTTGCACTCGATGTGGAGGTGGCCGACCGCGATCCTTCGTGTACGCACAGGCGTCGCTCCCAGTGTTTGGGCGGGCAATGCTTGCAGCCAACGTGCTGTGCGCTAGGCCGGAGCCAGGAGATGACCGAGAAGCAGTCTCCAGCATACACGCGCGTCGACAGCGCGGCGCCGCGCGCAAACGGAGTCACATGTAGAGCGGCACGGCGCCTTCCGCCTTGGTCATGACTTCGACGACCGCCGGACGTCCTTCGGCGTTCGCGCGCAGGGCCGCTCGGAAAGCCGCCGCCAGCCCTTCCGGCGTTGTGACTCTTGTCGCGTGCGCGCCCAACGCGCGCGCCACATCCGCGTAGTCGCCACCGAGTTCGTTGCTGGCCCACTTCTCCGTGGCCTCGGGCATGTGCTTCTCGTAGCCCGTCATCACGCCGTTGTTGAGGACGATGGTGAGGATGGGGATGCTCGACCGGACGGCCGTCTCAATGTCGAGCCCGGTCATGCCAAACGCGGCGTCGCCCATCACGTTGATCGCGTGCCGGTCTGGGGCAGCTAGTTTCGCGCCCATGGCGAGCCCGAGCCCATATCCGAGCTGAGTGGACTTGCCCCAACCTATGTACCCGCGCGGCGCCGTTGGCTTCCAGAACGGCACGAGTTGGTCGCGAGGATAGCCAGCGTCGTGTGTGACGATGGCTTTGCCCACATCAATGACCTGAGCCAGTTCGTGGAACACGCGGTACGGGTTGATGGGAGTCTCGTCCGACGTCAGACGCGGACCCCATTCCGCCATGAACTCCGATCGCACCTTAGCGAGCTCGTCCTCGAACCGGCCGACTTCGCGTGACTGACCATCGACGTGGCGCCGTTTCACTTCCTCAATGAGCTGCCGCAGCACCAGCTTCGCATCACCGACCGCGGCGTGTTCGACGGGCTGATCCTTGTTGATGTCGTCGGCGCAGTTCGTGATCTGCGCGAGCGGCGTGTCCTTCGGCATCGACGCTGTGAACGGCGAGCGGGTGAAGCTCGTGCCGACACCCAGGACGAAGTCCGCCTCGCGGAGGAAATGCGCGACCATCAGCGTGTGGCTGCGGCCCCCCGCTCCTAGGGACAGCGGGTGCTCCTCGGAGAACGCGCTCTTGCCCGCCATCGTCGCCATCATCGGGGCGTCGGCCAGTTCCGCGAGCTCCGTCAGCTCGGCGGACGCCTCCGCCATCAGGACGCCCTGCCCCGCGCAGATGACCGGACGCGACGCCGTCAGTAGCGCCGCCGCGAGGTCGCGGATGTCTGCGGGGTCTGCCTCCGACCTGTGTGCGCGTGGGGGCGTATAGTCGAGGCCGCCAGGCGCCTCCTGCCGCGCGACATCTCCCGGAATCTCCAGGAGTACAGGCCCAGGCCGGCCGTGGCGAAGCTGCGTGTACGCGTAGCGCATCATGGACGACAGACGACCTGGCGTGTTGATCGACGCCGACCACTTCGTGACGTCCGCGTAGCTGCGAGACGCTTCGAACGTGGGGTGAACCTGCGTGCCACTCGCCCCGGGGCCTCCCGGCAGCACCAGTATGGGGATCGAGTCGGCGTACGCCTGCGCCACGCCCGCGTATGCGTTCTCCGCGCCCGGGCCGGACTGCATCGTGAATACGCCGATCCGCCTGCCGTTGGTGACGCGGCTGTACGCGTCCGCCATGTTCACGCCGACGCGCTCCTGGCGACAGATGATGGGGCGGACGCCCGCTCTCGCTGCCTCCTCGATGAGGCCCTGGTAAGGGAAGCACGCCAGCCAGTCAGTGCCTTCGCGCTTGAGCACCTCAATGATCGCCTGCTCGCCTGTCATCTCCGCCCCCTATCCTTTGCCGACCGCGAGACCGCGACGCCAGCGGTGGCTGCCTACGCGCGAGCGACAACCACCGCTCGGCTGCCCTGCGCCAGTTGAGCTCCCCGCCCCGTCACTTCCCCGGCCCACTGCGAGTGTCCACGCCGAGCGTGATTGTGGCAACGCTCCGACTGCGCCGCAAGGCGGGCGATCGGCGCCACGCGATTACGCCTAACCGCTTCCTCGGGTACTCGTGGCGTCCTAGAATGGCAGCACGCGCGACGCATCGGCGCGTTCATCCGCAGGATGTCACACCTGCGGTAGCAGTTCCCCGCCCGAATTCCTTCTATGAGAGCCTATCCCATGGACAAGGCACACAAGACTCGACGAGAGTTCATCGGCGCCGTAGGGGTTGCCGCTGCATACGGGGCAGCTAGGAAGGCGTTGGGCGCCGGAGATGAGGGCAGGAAGCGTCCCAACATTCTGTGGATCGTCAGCGAAGACAACGGGCCGTTCTTGGGTTGCTACGGCGATGCGTACGCCACGACGCCCAACCTGGACCGTCTAGCCGCCGAAGGTGTCCTCTATCGACACGCTTACGCCAACGCTCCCGTGTGCGCCCCTGCGCGCTGCACGATCATCAGCGGGATGTATCCAACGTCGCTGGGCACCCAGCACATGCGCAGCCAGTATGATGTGCCCGAGCACGTTCGGATGTTCCCGCAGTACCTGCGCGAGGCCGGTTACTACTGCACCAACAACTCCAAGCGGGACTACAACAGGCCGCAACCGGATGGCGTGTGGGACGAGTCGAGCCGGGAGGCGACCTATCAGAACCGCCCTGAGGGACAGCCCTTCTTCGCCGTGTTCAACATCGGGATCAGCCACGAGAGCTCCATCCACAAGACGAGCGAGGAACTCCAACACGACGCGGCAGAGGCGCCGTTGCCTCCCTACCACCCGGACACGCCAGAGATCCGCCACGACTGGGCGCAATACTACGACAAGATCACCGCGATGGACGCCCGTGTCGGTGAGCTGCTCGCGGAACTGGACGAGTCGGGCTTAGCGGACGATACGATCGTGTTCTACTACGCCGACCACGGTGGAGTGCTGCCGAGAAGCAAGCGCTTCCTCTACGACACGGGCATCCATGTCCCGTTTATCGTGCGGCTTCCCGAAGCGTTCCAACACCTATCAGCTGACCATGCCGGCACGGAGACGTCACGCTTGGTGAGCTTCGTGGACCTCGCTCCAACCATCCTGGGCCTCGCTGGCGTACCTGTGCCAGAGCACATGCAGGGAGGCGCCTTTCTTGGGCAGCAGGCAGTCGACGGGCCAGAGTACGTCTTCTCGTTCCGCGGCAGGATGGACGAGCGATACGACCTGAGTCACTCCGTCCACGCCGGGCGGTACCACTACATTCGGAACTATCACCCTCACCGCATCTACGGACAGCACC
The DNA here is from genome assembly GCA_964473525.1 of uncultured bacterium. Classification (GTDB taxonomy): domain Bacteria; phylum Poribacteria; class WGA-4E. The sequence continues at coordinate 10,791 of CAYYPK010000012.1, read as the reverse complement.
TACGCTACCTGTGGCGAGCGCCGTCCACGCGATCGTGGGAGATGGAATACACCGAGGGGCGTTGCGACAGAGCGCAGAGCCTATTCTGGGAGCCCAAGCCGTCCGAGGAGCTGTACGACACTGTCACCGATCCCAATGAGGTGACCAACTTGGCCGCCCTACCGGAACACCGCAAACGACTCAAGGCGATGCGTCGTGCCGAGGAGGAGTGGGCAGAGAGCACGCGGACGACGAGCTACCTGCCCGAGGGCGAGATGATCGACCGGAGTCGGGGCACGACTGTGCACGCTGCGGTGCGCGAGTCGTCCTATCCGTTCGATCGGATCGCCGAGATCGCCCGTCTGGCTAGCGAGCGCGATGTCCAGAACCTACCGGTGTTCGAGAAGGCGACATCCGATCCCGACTCCGCGGTGCGGTATTGGGCAGCCATGGGCTGCCTGATCCTGGGCGAAGAGGCCACCACGTCGCGGGAGTCACTACAGGCGTTGCTTAGCGACTCGTCCGGGGATGTGCGCGTTGCCGCAGCGGAGGCCGTGTGTCTCTTGGGCGACTCGGAGCGGGGACTGCCGATCCTGACCCAGGAGCTCCGCAATAAGAACGGCAAGATAGGGCTCGCCGCCATGAACGCGCTCGAGGCGTTAGGGGACATGGCCGACCCAGCCCTTGCCGCCGTGCGCGAAATCGCCGTTCTTGAAGGCGCGGACAGCTACCTCGTGCGCGCCGCGGAGACGTTTATCGAGCGCCGACGGGCGTAGTGCTTCGTGGGGTGGATCATACGGTCGCATAGGCCATTTCGCGCCTCGCGGCGCCCACATGCATTCGACCTCGGGCGGCACGCCGTCAGGAATTTCATACCCAAATGCCAGCTGCGCATGTATTGCGGCGCCCCGTCACGAGTCGCTGAGTGCGGACTCCCACTCGAAGAAGCCGACCTCGCCGATCGCGCGCTGAAACGCCGCGCGCGCCGCGGATGCTCTCTCGCCAGCGGACGCGCGCATGTAGAAGTCGCGGACGTGCCCCGCGAACACAGGATCGACCTCGTGCAAGAGAGCGACGACCTCTTTATCGCGCGGCTGCCAACGACCCGCGGCCACGTATTGCGCTCGCACGAGTATGTCCATCGCGCTTGCCATGAGCATCGCCGACCCAGCGGGATCGTCGTCGAGGATGTCGAGGCCGTCTTCCAGAAGCGTCGCCGCGCGGTATCGCTTCGCTATCAGGCCCTCCTCGTTCGCCTCCGGGCCGTCCGCGAGGATCTTCGCCGCCTGCTCGCGTATCTCGCTCAGGACAGGGTCGCCGTCGTACACGACGAAGCCCGTGCTAACCATGTGCGCCGTGATGGGCTTCCCGTCCGCGGTCTCCTCGTCGAAGTAGCGCTGCACGCGCGAGGGTGGATTCACGAATATCTCGGCGGGAACACCGTTAAACACCTTCTGGGCGCGTTGTCGTCTGGGGTCGCCCCATAGCACCCACATGTCCAGATCACTCGTAGGCCTCGGATTGCCGCGCAGTATCGTGCCCGTCACGATGACGGCGATGGGGTCGTAGCGTTCGAGGATGTGTACAACCGCCTGCCGAAGGGCTTCGTCGTAGGGCTCGCCCAGGTCAGGGAACCGGCACTCGCTCAGCTTGCCTTGCATGTGAATCCTCCTTACGCCAGCGGGCGTTGAGACAACGGTAGCCGCACCGCTGGCCAAGGGAAATGTACGCAACCCGGTTCGCGCAGGCGGCGTAAGTTGCTGTGTCGAGAGACTGTGGAAAGGCTGTGGATAACTCCCGCGCCATGCAGGGCCGTCTACTCTCTGATCGGCTTCCACGGCGGGCCTCGCCACAACCCACGCGGCGCTCGCCAGGGTCATGATTCGGACGCCACACGCGGCTTCGCTGACAGCGCGGACATCTCCTAGCGCCTGGAGGCGGGAGCGAACGGGACAACGACGATGGCAGAACAGACAGAGTTCGTCTGGGACGATCTCGTCGGCGAGTTGCAGGACGGCGGCCACGACCCCTACCTTGATCAGGCGCTGGGGGAACTGCTGGACGACAAGTCCACACTGCAAATACGCGTGGCTTCGCTCTGGGCGCGTAGGACCATTGAGGACCGACACCTCGACCGCATCCAGGCAAGCCTCAAGGCGAAGTACGAGCGGCCGTACAACGTGGAATTCCTGGTAGACACCAGCCTCGACCCCCCAGAACGCGCCGTCGAGCGGGCCGAGGATCCAGAGGATGGCACGGACTCGCCGACGGAGCTGTCGGCGCCGCGGCAGCCTGGCCGAGAAACGCGGGCGCGAAGCGTCCCTGGCATTGGCGAGCAGGCAAGCGGACTGAACGCGCGATACACCTTCGACCGCTTCATCGTCGGATCCAGCAACCGACTCGCGTTCGCCGCGGCGTTGCAGATCGCGGAAAGCCCGGACGGTAGCCGCGTGAATCCCATGTTCATCTACGGCGGTGTCGGGTTAGGTAAGACACACCTGCTGCACGCCATCGGGAACCTGGCGCAGGCGAAGGATCCTGGTCTGCGCGTCCTATACGTGTCCGCCGAGACGTTCACGAACGACATGGTCGAGGCGATCCGGCGCCAGGAAACGAGCCTCATCCGCAACAAGTACCGCACGATGGACGTGTTGCTGATGGACGACATCCAGTTCCTGCAACGCAAGGAAGCGACGCAGATCGAGTTCTTCAACACGTTCAACGATCTGCACAACGCGAACAAGCAGATCGTGCTCGCCAGCGACAGCAGTCCTCAGGACATGTCGCAGTTGGAGGAACGCGTCAAATCGCGCTTCATGTGGGGGATGCTCACGAGCATCGATTCCCCAGAGGTGGAGACCCGAACCGCTATCCTTTACAGGAAGGCGGAGGATCTTGGCATCCCGGACTTCCCCGACGACGTGGCGACGTACATGGCGGAACACGTCACATCGAACATCCGCGAGTTAGAGGGCGCGCTGTCCACCGTCTATCAGCACACGTCGTTACAGTCCCAGCCGCTGACGGTCGACGTTGTGCAGGGGATACTCGACCCGCATGCCGGCGACGAGGGCGCATTCCTCGGGCAACCAGTGTCGACGGACGCGATCCAGCGCGTCACGGCCGAGTACTACCACATGAAGCCGACGGAGCTGAAATCCAAGAGAAGGACGAAGCGGGTCGCGACGGTGCGGCACATTGCGATGTATCTGTGCCGCCAGTTGACGGACCTGTCCCTCGTCGACATCGGTCGTGACTTTGGCGGACGAGACCACAGCACGGTCATCAACGGGTGTATGAAAATCGAGCGGGAGGTGAACCGCGACCCGCAGCTCGCGGAGACCGTCCAACAGTTGACTCGACGCATCGTCAGCAAGCGGTAGCGTCCATTGGCGACCCCGGACATGGAACGTATACTTGACTAAAGTACGTGACCCCCACATACAACGAAGCGCGTTCGAGGGCTCCCGCAGAGACCTCGTGGGCGTGTCTGACACCTCGTTGCGACGGCCGACGAACTCCAAGCGGCCGCGCGGAATCGGCACAAGTTATCCACAGGATACCCACAGGGGCTGCACACACGCCTCGGGCGCTTCGCAGGAAAGAGATCGACAGGCGATACAAGAAGCGCCGATTGTGCATAACTTCGTGGACAACGCGTGGGCACACGGTGAACGGGCCGTTGACAAGCGTGGAGAACTGACTGCGACTGGGCGCGACCCACAGGCGTCGCAAACTGTCCACAGGGGTTCTCCACACGCCGCACACATGGGAATGCCCCAGCGGCCGCGCGGCTTTCGACGGTTGTCCACACTCTCCACCGTCCCTACTACCTCTACTACATGTACTTAAGAATCCGGAAGTAAGAGAAAGCGGAGCGGATCCAGATCCCGGAAGGGCGGCCAGAAAGCCTGGACGATGTGGGTCATGTATATCGCAACGGAACGTGGTAACGGAGGGAACTTGTCATGAAGGTTGTATTCGCCAGAGATGACCTGCATCGCGCGATGCAGTCGCTTCACAGCATCGCGTCCACGAAGAACGTGCTGCCCATTCTCGGCAACGTGCTGCTCGACGCGACCGACGACGGCATACGGATGACGACGACGGATACGGAAGTCGGATTGCGGTTGCAGGTCGCGGGATCCGTCGAGGAAGCCGGCATTCTCACGATTCCGGCGCGGAAGCTTGCTGAGCTCGTCCGCGAGTTGCCGGACGAAGATGTCCGCCTCGAAGTCTCGGACGGCGCTCAGATACAGATCGAATGCGGCACGGTCCACTACCGCATGATCGGCGCGCCGGCGGTGGACTTCCCCAAGGTACCGGAGTTGGGCGAGAGCTTCTTCACTCTCGACGCCGCGGTGTTACGTCAGATGATCCATCGCACCCGGTTCGCCGCTTCCCGGGAGGAGAATCGCTACTTCCTCAAGGGTGTCTATATGCACCTCTCGTCCGAGTGGCTGAAAATGGTCGCCACGGACAGCCGTCGTCTCGCCTTGATGACCTTCCCCGCGGAGGGCCTCTCCGACCGCGAACGCGGCGTCATCATCCCAATTAAGGCCGTGGACGAAGTGGTCAAGACCTTCACCGAGGACGAAGAGGTGAAGATCGCCATCCAGGACAACGTCATCGTCTTTGCCAACGAGGGCGCCGTGCTAAACGCGCGGCTCGTGGACGGCGAATACCCGTCGTACTCGCAGATCCTCCCGAGCGACAACCCGATTCGGCTCGAAGCGGATCGGAACGCGTTCCTCACGGCGATTCGACGCGTCAGCCTGTTCTCCGATCCGAAGACGACCTCCGTGCGGTTGGACATCAAGGAGACGTCCATGGTGCTCTCCGCGAGCACGCCGGACTTCGGTGAGGCGCGTGAGGAAATCCAGGCGACCTGCACGGAACCCATCACCATCGGGTTCAACGCGGAGTTCCTCAAGGACGCTCTGACGTCGGCGGACACGGAGAACGTCGAACTGCACCTCAAGGAGCCGCTCAGCGCCGCGGTGATGCGTCCCGCGGGAGCCGAGGACTACCTCTGCCTCATCATGCCGATGCGGATTGAGTCTTAGGCGCGTCCCGACGGTCTGTCATTCTGAGTGAAGCGAGGAATCTCCCGGTCCGCGCGACCAGGCTGATTGAGCGCTGGCGACGCTTGGTAGGGTACGGCTTCCCAGGGCGGCACTCGGGTCGAAGACACGTGGGCATTGGTGTTGGAGGCAGTTGGATCCCGACCCCATCCTAACCTCCCCTTCGAGGGGAAGGACTTACGGGGTGCGAGGGATAGGGCGCGTGACGGGATGTGCGGTTGCAGCTTCTTGAACTCGCGCTGTCGAACTATCGGAACTACGAGGAGCAGACGCTCCAGTTCGGGGAGTTCAACTTGTTCGTCGGCGCGAACGCGCAGGGCAAGACGAACCTGTTGGAGGCGATCCTCTTCCTCGCGACGACACGGTCGCACCGGACCTCGACGGACGACGAGCTCATCCGGCAAGGAGAACAGACCGGCTATCTGAGCGGCTACGTGGAGGATTCCATCGCGCGCCGGCGCATCGAAATCGGCAACATGCGCGGCAAGCGAAAACAGGTCAAGCTCGACGGCAAGGCGCCGGCCAAGCTGTCGAGCTTGATTGGGTTGTTGAAGGTGGTCTTCTTCGCCCCGGAATCGACCGTGATTGTGAAGGGCGCTCCCGAAGATCGCCGGCGATTCCTCGACGCGCTCGTGTCGCAGGTCCACGCGGACTATCTGCACAGCCTCCAGCGCTATCGACGGGCGTTGCAGCAGCGGAACGAGTCGCTGAAACAGGTCCGCGAGCGACGGTCGTCACGGGAGGCGTTGCAGGCGTGGGAGGAACCGCTCATCACGGCTGGCATCGACGTGACGCGGCGGAGGCGAGCCGTGTGCGAGGAGCTACGTCCCGTGCTGGAACAGCAGCAGCAGTACCTCACCGAAGGCAATGAGCAGGCGGGATTGCGCTACGCGCCGAACGTACTCATTAACGAGGACGACGGCGAGTCGCGCGACGAGTTCGGGCAGAGGCTCATGGCGTCCATCGAGTCAGACATCGCGCGCGGGACGACGTCCGTAGGTCCGCATCGAGACGACATCGAACTGGTGGTCGATGGTCGAGACGCGCGTCGCTTCGCGTCGCAAGGGCAACAACGGACCCTGACGCTCGCGCTGAAGATGGCGGAACTCGACTGGATACACAGGGCCTCGGGCGAGCTTCCCATCGTGCTGCTGGACGACGTTACCTCCGAGCTGGACGAGTTGCGCACGCGGCTGTTGTTCGAGGCGCTCCACGCGGCGCCCCCGCAGATATTCCTCACGACGACGCGCGTTGATCGGAAGCTCTTCGGCGAGATTCCTGGTCACGCGTGGGAGATTCGGGCGGGCGTAGCACACCCCATTGCGGCGGACGCCTTGTGAGATACACGTGAAGTCCACTACCCCCATAGGCGAGGTTCTGGGCCGCTACTTCGCGGACAGGGACTACGACCGGCGCCGGAGCGTCGAGTCCATGTTCGACATGTGGGACGTCGTGATCGGCGAGCCGGAGTGTGGTCTGGCGCGGCCGCTCAGTCTCGAGGATGGATTGCTCACACTGGCGGCGGCGAATCCGGCGGCGGCATCCGATGTCTCCTTCGGGCAGGCGAAGTACATAGAGCGCGTGAACGCGTACTTCGGCGGCGGGGCGGTCGTTCGCGAGGTGCGCGTGCGCGTGGCCCCCGGTCAGTTCACGCGGTCGCGAGCGGACGACATGGCGTCGGCTTTGGAGCCGGAGAGGCCGGAACAGTTCGCGTTCGATCCGAGCAGCGTCAGCCTCTCCGCAGAGGAGTTGGCGTGGGTCGATGAGATGTCGGCGCATCTGGCCGATGCAGAGACGCGGAAGCGTTACCGGAACCTGTTGTTGACGCAGCTTCGGCGCGAGAGGTGGGACGAGGAGCAGGAGGCCGGCCAGGGCATGGCGCGCGACAGAACGTAGGCCGGGCAAGCACACGGAGACAGCTAGCGGCCGAGGTGGGAAGCGCTCGCAAAGCCGCTTGCAGAGCGGCCATTCGACGTATCGGCGGCCAGATGATACAATTGCATCAGGCGCGGCATGGCTCACAGGATGGGAGCGTATACGCAATATGACCGTCGAATATAACGCCGACAGTATACAGGTGCTGGAAGGTCTCGAAGCGGTTCGGAAGCGTCCGGGAATGTACATCGGAAGCACCGGAGCGACAGGTCTCCACCAGCTCGTCACGGAGCTTGTGGACAACAGCATCGACGAGGCGTCGGCCGGCTATTGCGAGCTCATCGAAGTGGTTCTGCACACCGACGGCAGCGTCACTGTCACGGATGACGGGCGCGGCATTCCCACCGGCCAGCATGCGTCGGGCAAGTCCGCTCTCGAAGTGTCCATGACGGTCCTACATGCGGGCGGCAAGTTCGACGGCCGCGAAGGCGCTGGCTACAAGGTTGCCAGTGGTCTCCACGGCGTCGGCCTTTCGTGCGTCAACGCCCTCTCGGACTGGATGCACACGGAAGTGCGCCGCGAGGGCAAGGTGTATCAGCAGAAGTACCTGCGCGGGGTGCCCGAGGGCGATGTTGAGGTCGTGGGCAAGTCGAAGAAGTCTGGCACGCGCCACCTGTTCCATCCCGACCCGACGATCTTCACGGAGCTGGAATACAGCTTCGACACGCTGTCCACCAGGCTGCGTGAGTTGGCATTCCTGAACCGAGGCGTGCGCATCACGCTGGCGGATGAGCGCGCGGACGCCGACGGCAAGGCGCGTGAGCCGCGCGAGTTCTACTACGAGAACGGCATCGTCGAGTTCGTAAGCCACCTGAACGAGGGCAAGGAACTGCTGCACCGCGAGCCGGTGTTCCTCACTGGCGAGCGCGACGACGTGCAGGTGGAAGTCGCCTTCCAGTTCGACGACGGCTACAACGAGATCATCTACTCCTACGTCAACAGCGTGAACACCAAGAACGGTGGGACGCACGTCAGCGGGTTCAAGACAGCGTTCACGCGCACGTTCAACGCTTACGCCAAGAGCAGTGGGCTGGCGAAGAATCAGAAGATCAAGCTGACCGGAGAGGACATCCGCGAGGGCATGGTCTGCGTCATCAGCGCGCGGGTGGGCAACCCGCAGTTCGAGGGGCAGACGAAGAACGCCCTCGGCAACCCCGAGGTGGACGGTATCGTACAGACCATCGTGAACGACGGTCTTGCGGAGATGCTCGAAGAGAATCCCACCCTCGCCAAGAACATCATCCAGAAGAGCATCCAGGCCGCCGCGGCGCGCGAGGCGGCGCGTCAGGCGCGTGAGATGACGCGACGTAAGGGCGTTCTCAACTCCGGGTCGCTGCCCGGTAAGCTGGCGGACTGCTCTGAGCGCGACCCAAGCCGCACGGAACTGTTCCTCGTTGAGGGCGACTCCGCCGGCGGCACGGCGAAGCAGGGACGTGACCGGCGCTTCCAGGCGGTGCTGCCGCTCTGGGGCAAGGGCATCAACGTCGCGAAGGCGCGGTTGGACAAGGTTCTCAAGAACCGCAACATCGTCACCATCGTGTCCGCGCTCGGGACGGGCATCGGCTTTGGCGACTTCGACCTCGAGAAGCTGCGCTATCACAAGATCGTGCTGATGGCGGACGCCGACGTGGATGGCGCGCACATCCGCACGCTGCTGCTCACGTTCTTCTTCCGGCAGATGCCGGAGCTCGTCGAGTCGGGGCATCTGTACATCGCGCAGCCGCCGCTCTACCGCGTGTCGCGCGGACGCAAGGCGGAGTATCTGAACACCGAGGACGAGATGACGGAGTACCTGCTGAACTCCGCCCTCGGGAACCTCGAAGTCACGAATCTGCGACGCGACGACGTGTACACCACCGAGCAGCTCGAAACGGTCGTCCATTCGATTCGACGCATTGAGGAACTCGTGAACGACCTCGGGCGGCGTGGCATCGACCAGGAGCGTCTGTTCAGCCAGCATTTCCACGGCACGGAGCGAGTGCCGTTGTGGCGCATCGAAACGGACGCCGGCGACTTCTACCGCTTCGACGACGAAGGCTACACGGACCTTCTGCCCGACCCGTCGGATGCGCCGAGGGTGGTGGCGGCCGAGGAGGCGTCTGAAGAGGCGGTCGAGGAAGTGGCCGATGGCGTGGCCACCGAAGTATCCGAGGAGGCGTCAGACGGAGCGTCCGACGAGGCGCCCGAAGCTCTGACCGCGGAACCGACGGAAGACCAAGCCGAGACGCTCGCGGAAGAGCCGTCGGAGGCGTCGGACGAAGAGCCGGGCGAGGAGATGTCGTTGGCGGCGCTCTCCGAGGATTCGGAGACCCGCGAGATCATCGTGGAAGACGCCAGCGATATGTCGGAGATCCGCGAGATCGACGAGCTCATCGAACTGCTCGAGCCGCTGGACGTTCTGCCGCACGACTTCATCACGACGGGACTGGCCGGCGCCAACTCGGAGCCTGTGCTTCGCCTACAGCACGGCAAGCGCGACCCGAAGGAAGCGCAGACAGTCTGGGAACTGTTCGACCTCATCCTCGCGGCTGGGCGCCAGGGCATCACCGTCCTCCGCTACAAGGGTCTCGCCGAGATGTCCTGGGAGCAGTTGCGCGAGACCGCCATGGCGATGGACAAGCGCACGCTCATCCAGGTGAAGATTGAGGACCTCGTCGAGGCGGATCGCATGTTCACCGTCCTGATGAGCAAGCACGTCGAGCCGCGCCGCCAGCTCATCGAGCGCTACGGGCAGTTCGCGGACCTTGATCTCTACGGGGCGTAAGCAGAACCGCGCTAGGCCGTCGCCGGACCTCTGCGCGGCGGCCTTTCGACCGAGCAGGACGCTACGGCGCGCTCCTGAACACCTTCCCTATACCAGCAGCCCACACGATCGCGACGGTTACTGCCGTACCAGCGTGGCTTCCGTGCGGAGCCCGTCGGCGGACAATACCACTTCGCGCTCCAGAGGCGCGTAGCCGTCCCGCACGACACGCAGCCGGTACGTGCCTATGGGCAGGTGGTATCGACGCTCTACTGTGCCTGTGGGTTCTACGCGCAAGGTCTTCAGGAGGCTCTCGGCGGCGGGCGGGCCGCCCACTATGCGTACCTCGGCGTCGGGAGGGCTGACGGCGACGGTTAGCGACGCGAACTTCGGCGTGACGTCCTCCGTGATCGGCGTTGCGGCCAGCAGGAAGCTGCTGCCTGGCTCGTTGCCGTATAGCTCGCCCGTACGGGGTTGCGGGTCCACGCGTTCCAGGTGCAGGACGATCTCTTCCAGCGTCAGTATCCCGTCGCTGCCGCCGAACGTGCGTAGCGCCGCAAGGAACTGCCGCGCGAAGGGAGAGTGCTGCCCCGGTCTCCCATCGGGGACGTACTCCTTGCCTCCCGCTGTGATGTACCGCCGCGTGCGGTACTGCAGCTTGCGCTTGATGTACTCCGCCTTGGGAATCAGCCCATAGGCGTTCTCTACCGGCCGCGCGCTGGGCGCCATTGCGAGCATGGGGTCCAGCGTGCCGCTGAAGCAGGAGTCCACGACGAGCAGGACGTGGTTGCAGTCCAGGCGTTCCAGCAACACGCGTACGTCCTCGTGGCTGACGAACGACTGCAAATACGGGTCGTCCTCCAACGGCAGGCTGTCCCTGAGCGTCAGGTAGCCGCGACGGATGCGGTCGTCGAAGTAGCCGTGTCCCGAGAAGAACACCATCAACTGCTCGTCGTCGGCGTACTCGCGATCCGCGAGGGCGTGGAGGCCCGCCAGGGAGGGTGTCAAGGATTCGGTGTAAACGGCCTTCTCACGTCACTGGCATCCTGT
>CAYYPK010000011.1:100768-186693 GCA_964473525.1 uncultured bacterium | reverse complement strand
CGCGGACGGCCTGCTCCTGACCCAACCGCGCCGTCTCGACCTGCAACGTGCGCTCGATCTCGGCTTCCTGCACCTGTCGCGTCTGGTCGATCTGCGCGGTCTCGACGATCAGGTTCTTGTCGATGTCGCGCGTCTGCACGACGCGTTCCTGGTCGATGCGGGCGGACTCGGTCGCCAGGGCGCGCTCAACGTCACGGACCTGCACGGCTTCCTGCTGCGCGATCATCGCGGTCTCGACGCCCAAGTCCCGCTCGATTTCACGTTCCTGGACCTGCTGCTCCTGGGCAAAGCGCGCGGTCTCGACCATGAGCATCCGCTCGATCTCAGCTTCCTGCACGCGACGTGACTGGTCGATCTGCGCGGTCTCGACGTTCAGATCCTTCTCGATCTCGCGTTCCTGGACCAACTGCTCCTGGTGCAAGCGCGCCGTCTCGACACCGAGCAGCTTCTCAACTTCCCGCTCCTGGACGCCCTGTTCCTGCGCGATCTTCGCGCGCTCAATCTCCAGCTTGGTCCCGTACTCGCTCTGCTGAATCCGCTGGTCCTGTTCGTACTGGTAGACCAGCGTGTCGGCTTCCTGCTCCGCGGCGTACGTGGCGATGTTCCGAGCCTGCTCCGCCTCCGCCCAGGCGAGGTCCTGGTTAAGCGACAGTGTTTCGCGCTGGGTGTCGACAGTGATCTCGGTAATACGGACGTCGGTTTCGAGCTTGATACCCTCGGTCTCGCGGCGCATCTCCTGCGTGACTTCGGTGATCTTCCTGATGCCTTGGGCGTCGAACTGGTTGTCCGGGTTCATGGTCGTTAGTGGGGACTGATCCACGCGGATGAGGGAGACGGTTTCCAGCGTCAGACCGTTTTCCTCCAGGTCGTTGAAGACCGCTTCCTGGACGGCTTCACCGAACTCCGCGCGCTTCTGGAGGAGATCTTGCAGTTCCTTTTCCGCGGCGACGGTTCGCAACGCGCCCTCGAGCTTCGACTCCAGGAGCTCGGTGATTTCCTCAGCTGTCATCGTGCGTTCGCCGAGGCTCTGGGCGGCCCGCAGCACCCGCGCCTCTTCGGGTTCGACGCGGATGAAGAAGGCCGCTTCGATGTCGGCGCGGAGGAAGTCGTGCGTGATGAGCGCATCCTGGCCCTCACGGATGATGTCCAGCCGCACGGTGTCGAGGAAGATCTCGCGCACCTCGTGGATGATGGTGTTCAGCCACATCCCGCCGGAGATGGAGATCTTGGCGTCGCGGCCACCAGTTCGTACCAACGCCTGGTCGGCACGAGGCTTCTTGTAGCGGTAGACGGCCGCGACGAACGCAACGATCGGTAGGAGCACGATCAGCGTGGCTTGCGCCGCCCACTTCGTCGTCGAGGAGGCGTCCTCGCCGACCGGCACGTAGTCTCGCCCTAGAATTGCCGCCGCGACGCTCGCGATGACGATCCCGATGGCGATGATGAAGCGCATACCGATGGCTCCAGGTCGAGGCTATCCGACCATCCGATTGCGGCCGCGCAGCGGCTGCCGTGGTGAAGAGGCCCAAGCCAGGCTGGCAAGGTACGACAGCGCGTTGCCCATGAGCGGACGCGCCGCTTCCGCCGCGTCGTCGCTGCGCGTGTCGATGGCGAACAGCACGTAGGAGCCGTCGCCCCAGGGGAGTCGCGCCGCCACCGGCTCCTGGTTGTCGTCCCGCCGGGCCAGAATAACATACGTAGGGTCGGTTGTAACCCAATGGTCGTCCGTGATGATCGCGTCCGTGTCGATCTTCCAGGGCCACGTGAAGAGGCCGGTCTGGCGCCCCTCGCGGGTCATCCACACCTTCACGTCGCTGGAGTTCACCACGCGCGCTGGGTGGCGCTCGACGGGTAGCCAGTCGCCCTTCCACTGACCCGCTTCCTCGCCCTCTGCTATGATGTTCTCGTCCGTCGCGGACGCCCACAGCACGCCTCCCCGCGCTACCCAATCACGTATCGCGCGCTCGTCCGCGGGCGTGAGGAAGTAGTCTCGGTCGTGGCCAGCCGCATTCCAGGTGAACCACACGATGTCGTAGCGATCCAGTTCCTGCGCGACCGACGCGAACGGCTCGGCGTTGGCGTCGCCGTGGTTGTCCAGATTCGAGTTGATCCGGATGTGCGTGAACTCGAACAGGTTTTCCTCGTGGTCCTCGAGGTCCACGAGCATCTCGGGCTCGCGCGTTCGGCTGTCGCTCTCCACGACGAGAACGCTGAACCTGCCGGTGGGCAGGATCTTGGCCGAGCTGATGATGTCGCCGAAGTGCAAGTCGGAGTCGTGCAGGTTGGGTATCTGCACGCTGAAATCCCGGGAGCCCACGTCGATCACCAGCTGCCGGCCTTCATAGTCCGGGTGCTGGTAGAAGATGACGCGGCTGCCCGTGAACGGGAAGTTCGGGCCGCGCGTCACGCGGAGCGAGGAGATCGAGTCGTTCAGCCCGATCTGACCGAGGTAGTTGATGTCGCGCAGGATCGTCGCCTTGGGGCCCTGGTAGTTCACATCCTGGAACACTTCCGCAATCAGCGGGATCCATCCGTACTGCGGGGCCGTCAGCGGGGCCGACGGCGAGAAGTTGAGCGACCGTATTAGGTCACCGAAGTTGTAGGGTATGGCGTGGATGTCAGGGTAGTACCCGGGGGGCAGGACTATGCGCCGGCCGCGGTGCCCGGGTTCCTCATAGAAGAGCGCGCGTTGGTTGGGCGACGCCGCCGAGCTCGGCCCGTGGTACACCTTGAGCGAGGAGACCATCTCGGTCATGCCTACGAGCGCCAGGTCGTCCACCGGCTCAATGACGGTCGCGCTGGTCCCTTGGTAGTACTTGTCGCGGAACAGCTCAACCACGATACGCGGGTAGGCCGCCATCCGAACTCCTGTCGCCCCAGCGCTGGGCGCTTAGCGCATGAAGCGTCGCATCATCTGGAGGCGCTGACTGTCGGACATCTGCGGACGAGGCGGCGTCGGCCTGCGACCGTGGCCGAACGTGTCTCCCGCTCCCGGGCGAGCGTAGACGCGGAAGTAGTCGAACCGCGTGACCGTGGCGGGAATGCTCCCGGGACACAGACCGTGCAGACCGACCTGGATGGGGTCGCCCATCCCAACGGTCGTCGTCCCGACGTTCGTCCACGTGTGCCCGTCCTGACCGGCGAATCCCGTGAATTGATTGCCGCGACGTTCGAGCCGCAGGTAAAGGTGCCGCACGTTGATGAGCGAATCCGGCCCGCGCCCGACGAGCGAGAACCGTCGATCGACGTGCCGCTCGAAGCGCACCGCCCCTGCGAAGCCGTGCGGCCCGGACGTCTTCTCGAGGCGGATGAACCTACCCGGGTTCCGCCAGACGATGATGCCGCCGTGCTCCTTGAGCTGCGGGGTGACCGGGATACGCGTTTCGAGTGCGAAGTCGCCCCGCATCTGCATGAACAGTCGCGGCCCGTCCATGTTGCCGCCCCGGCCGGGTGGGTTGCCGTGCCACAGGTCTCGTCCTGGCTGGACGTTCATCTGTAGGTAGCCTTGTGACTCGCTCCACTCGCCTCCGCCGGCGGGCGCGACCCATCGCCAGCCCGGATCCATCGTCGCGTCGCCGAACTCATCGTCGAAGATGACGTCGGAGTATTCACCGGAGGACGACCAGCCCTCGACCTGCACTGACGACACCGAGTCGCCGTAGGTCGACGCGTACTGCCCTCCGACCATCTGCATCATCCGCAGCTCTGGGATTTCCTGTTTGAGATGTGCGGTCGTCATGGGAATCTCGAGGTGCGGCCCCGCGAAGTCGATGTGCTCGTAGAGGCGGACCTTCGCGCCTTGCGCCGGGAAGTCCGGCCCCTTTGTCACCCGCACCGAACTGATGGAGTCCGCCATCCCCAGCGTCGTGTGTGTGTTGGCAACGTCCCTCAGCACTACCGCGCGGCGGCCCTGGAAGCCGGGGTCATTGTACAGTTCGACGACGAGCGGGATCGTGCCCCATTCTGGGCCGGACGTGTGGTAGTCCGGCGCGATGTTGAACGACCTGATGTGCGCGCTGAAGTCGTTGCTGACGTCCAGAAGGTAGTTGTAGTAGCCAGGGGCGAGGACGAGCTTGCGTCCGCGGAACTCGCGTCCCTCGTGCAGTACCAGACGATAGTTGGGGCCGCGGTTGAAGCCTGGCCCCTTGAACACCCTGGCCGACCGTACGCTGTTGGGGAAGCCGGCCCGTGGCAAGTCCCGTTCCGCGTCCGTAAAGAAGCCTGCCTTGCCGCTGTAGTTGGGGTTCTCAAACAGCTCAATGATGAGGCGCGGATTGATGGCGGGCATGGGTCGCTGGTCCCTCTGCGACGACGCGTTACGCTGGTCGGGAATCTAGCACGGAGGGACGGGATGCGTCAACGAGCCGCGCCCGTAGCGGCTTGGCAAGCCGTGGCGGGAAAGCGTCATCTGTCTTGAATGCGACTGGCTCAACCGCGTACAATACCCCTCGCGATTGGCGGCCTCGCCAGGCCGTGAGTATGTGGCTTCTTAGCTCAGCCGGTTTAGAGCGAGCGACTCATAATCGCTAGGTCCTCGGTTCAAGTCCGAGAGAAGCCACCACCCCTCCTTCCGCGACGTCCCCACACTCGACATGGACCTGCGGCGCCCGGGCGGCCAGACGGGCTCTGGATGTCCGCGCGCGGAACCGGCGACTGGCGCCGACGAACCAGCGGCGTCGCGTACGCGCGTGTTAGCCCTAACTACGCTGACAGACCTGTCGCGCGCGTCCTGGATCTGAGTTGCGTGGAGGCGGGAGCCCGCGGGAGCCGCGGACGGGGAGTCCTAGTGAGGACTAACGTGGCGCCCCACGCTAGTCAGGCGCTCGAACCCACCGGACCAGAAATGTGCGCTGGCGCGCCGCAGACAGCGAGCGTCCGTAGACGACCCGGAGCACCCCGTGGGTGTCGCGTCGCATCTCCCAGTCGGGCGCCTGCACCCCGTATTCCAGCAGCGGCTTGTACGCATTGTTCAGAGCATCGACGATGCTCGCCTCATCCGGCTCCTCGGCCTGATACAGGATGACGCCTGGCATCTGTTCGCTAACGATAGTCAGAATGCGTGGCACTGGACACCCTCCGTCAATGACGCTGATCGCGACCTTGTTTTCAGATGCGTGCCCTCCAGTATAGCCTGACTGGACGTCGGCACGGACGCAGGCCTTCGCCGCCAGCCGCGTTGGTGGCGAGCCGGGCAGCGCAGATCAGCTGGCTTCGGTCGTGTATCCCTGGGCTGCCAGCCAGGGGCCGAACCGGCGGCCTATCGCGTCGATCTCCCCTGCGGTCAGGGCGCCCTCCCACGAGCCGGGCGCTCCGCGCGTTGACGAGATGTGGTGGTGATGCAGGAGGAAGTCGCCGACGAGCCACCCGCGATCGCGGACCTGCTCTCGCAGAGCGTCAGCTCGACCTGGTGACTCCCGACGCCGCTGTTGCAGCGTGCGGGCGAGCTGGCCTCGCGCGTCCGCGGTCATCGCCTCGGCCGTCTCGACGCGGCATTGCTCATACACAGCCGCCACCTGCGCCGGGGTGGCCGCCAGGTCAAGAAACCGCGCGCACGCCCCGATGGCACGTGGGAGATCGGCGTACGCCTCCTCGTACCGACTCCAAAGCACCTTCCCATCGCTCGCCGCGCGGATGGTATCCAGACTTTCATAGGTGGCCACCGCGCGGTCGATCGCGGCGATCAGCTCGTCGCCACGGTGCGAGAACGCGCGCTTCATCGACACGGCCACGTCTCGAAGGTCTCGATAGATGTAGAGGATGCGGGCGCCACCGCCGTCAACAAGCTCATGCGACCCGTCGAGCACTTCGTGCGTCTTGACAACGTGCCACGTCGCGTCGGCTGCCCATGCCTCGAGCGCCTCAGGGTGACAGTAGCATCCGTGCGACTCGTCGGACGTCACGAACCCGTGAGCCTCGCCCTCGCGCGTGGCAGCGACCAGGATTCTCGCAACGTTGTATAGGAGTGTGGAGCCGCTCCGCGGCATTCCGTTGCATATTACGAGCATTGTGCCGTCCCTGCCCGCTCAGCCATGGGTCTACGCGGGGTGGCCGATGGCAGCGAGCACTCGGTCTAGCCCTGCGGCCGCGGCCCGGAAGCGCTCCGCGCCCGTCGCCCCGTAGTCCTCGTTCAGGTGGGGTTCAAGGGACAGGAAGCTGTCGAAACCGCGCGAATACGCGTCCCGGAGTATGGGCTCCAGGTGGCCGTTTCCATCGCCGGCGGGAACGACGCGGCGCGCGGTGACGTCGAAGTCCTTGATATGGAAGTACGTCGTGTGGTCGCGGAGGAGCTCCCAGTTCGCCAGGAGGTCCTCGCCGCCGACGGCGTAGTTCGAGAAGTCGAAAATGCCCGTGAACGACGGGCTACCCAGCGTCTGGAAGAGGTCGAGGCAACGCTCTCCGGTGTCGCCATAGATGCCGCTCTCGTTCTCGTGGGCGAGGATGACGTCGGTCTTCTCCGCCTCCGCGGCGAGCTGGCCGAGCCAGTCCATTACCTGCGTGCGGTGGTCCGCCGCGTCGTCGCCCTTGGGGATGTGGTACGAGAACAGGCGGATGTACGGGGCTTCGAGGATCTGCGCATATTCGAGCGCGGTGCGCACGCCTTCGAGCTGCTGGTTGAAATCGCCGTCTAGCGGGAACTTCCCGAGGGGCGACCCTATAGCGGAGAATCCGATGCCCTCGGCGTCCGCGGCTGCCCGCACGTCGCGGATCTCACGAGGCGTCAGCTTCAGGACGTTCTTGCCCCACACCCCCCGTAGCTCGATGTGGTCTACGCCCGTCTCCGTCAAGACCGCGAGCTGCTCGCCGAAGTCGTTGCTTATCTCGTCTGCGAACGCGCTTATCTGGGCCATCCGGGCTTCTCTCCATTGGGGTGACGCGCGCGTGCGGTCTGGGCACTGTACCAGACACTGATTGTACCCGCTCCGGGGCGCGCTTACGACGGCGCGAGCGTGCGCGTCGTCCACACCCACATGGCCACGCACAGGGCAACGTAGCCGCAACCCAACATGGCAACCGCGAGGCGCAGCCAACGAGACCGCGTCCGGCCGCGGACGACGAAGCACGCCGTCAAGACCGCGAGCGTCTCCCCAGTTGCCGCGTAGGCGCCGTAATGCGCTGGATCCCAATACGACACGGGACTATCGAAGCGGAAGGAGCTCAGCGGGTAGAAGTGACGATGCCCGTCGTCGCTGTGCAGCGGCAAGTCCATCGCCGCGTGGAGCGCCATGCTAGCGCACGCCCACACGACACGCCGCCGACCCAAGGTGTAGGCGATGGCGGCCGCAGCGCCGATGATGGGCAACGAGTTGAACACGTCGAACACGGCCTGCCACGCAGCGTCGTAGTAACGCTCCGACCACAGCGAATCGCCAGCGTGGCCACGCAGGAAGCGCTCGACGACGTAGAACACGAACATGGGCGCGTCCGGCGCGAAGGCTCCGATGGCGATCGGCGCGCGCCGCGCGGGCCAGTCTCTTCGGCCCAAAACTGCCAGGTTGAGGAGGATGTGGCTGGGTGTTTGCAGTGTCGGCTCCTGCCCCGTTCGGCCCAGGACGCCGTCGCGATGTCCACTACGCTCTAGGGAGCGTACCGCGCCGGGCAGCGTCGGCGAAAGTCGCGGGAGCCTGCGGCGGGGTGAAGGCGGGCCGGAACCGGCACGCTCGTTACGGGATGTAAGAGTGCGAGCGGACGTAGCGAGCTATGCCCGATGTGATGCCCTCCGCCATCTTCGCTCGGTAGGACGCGTCCGCGAGGCGCGCAGCTTCGTCGGCGTTCGTCAGGAATCCCATCTCGACGAGGGCGGACGGCACGCGGAGCCCGAGGAGCACGACGAATCCCGCTTCCTTCACGCCCCGATCCGTGGCTCCGGTCGCGCTGACGATCTCGTCCTGAATCGCGTCCGCCAGCGCCCGGCTCTCCTCCGTCTTCGTGTCGGAGAGCAACTGGCTTACGTAGTCCGCGAGCTCGCTCGTAGAGCCGGCTCCCAGGTTCTCCCGCGCCGCGACGAGGGCCGAGCGCTCGTCCCGCGCCGGAGCGGCGATCCACGTCTCCGCGCCCGCCGCGGCGGCGTTCTCGGCGTGGTTCGCGTGCAGACTGACGAACAGGTCTGCCCCCTGTGCGTCGGCCATCGCGTTCCGCGCCCCAAGCGGCACGAACACGTCGGCATCCCGAGTCATCAGCACCGCGAAGCCGGCGGCGCGCAACTCTTCGCTCAGACGCATCGCTACGTCCAGCGCGATTTCCTTCTCGTGTGGGCTTCCTGGGACCGTCGCGCCGGGATCGTGCCCACCGTGCCCCGCGTCGATCATCACCGTGCGCACGCCGAGCCCCAGTTCCTGCACGATCGTCGCGGCCGTTGCGGGCGCGGTGGGCACGGGGGCGGCAGGCGCGGCGACCGTCGGCGGTGGCGACGAGCCGGCCCCGGTCTCGGCAGGCCAGAGCGACGCCCACGCCGCCGCCGCGTGAGGGCTACCGGGATGGCCGTTCACTATGGCGCGCAGCGCCCTGCGGCGCTCCGGGTCGCGGCCCGCGCGCGCGTGTTCGTCGGCGAGCAGACGTAACGCGTCGTCCGTCCACTCTGACGACGGGTACCGTGTGACAAAGCTCTGTAGGCCACTCGTCGCCGGGGAGCCGCTGTAGACGCGCGCAACGGCGGCCGCGAAAGTCGCGCGTTCCACCGCGGCGCTCGAAGCGGCGCGCGACGAGGCGGCAGCGTCGAAGGCGCGCGCGAGCGCCTCCCAACGGGCGCTTGTGGCGCCGGCCTCCGCGTAGGCGCGTTGGCGCGCCTCTAACTCGTGCACGGGGGCGCTACGCCGTGGCGCGCGGGCGCCCGCGCACCCCACGGCCAGCGTTGCCAGCGCGACGAGCGCGGCGGCCAGGCCGTGGCGGGCGCTTCTACGGTGCGTCATGAGAGTGTGCCGAGGGTTGCTTGTCGCGCGCGTGGGCCGCAGGGCGCAACGCGTACAACGCCCCGCCGGGCGTCAAGTTACGGCGCGTGAGGCGTGCAAGGCGTTCGCGACATCCGCGAACTCCTGCATTGTCAGAGTCTCGCCGCGACGCGTGCCGTCGACGCCGGCCGCGTCCAGAGCGGAGACCGCGTCCGCTCCGAGCGAGCGCAAAGCCCCACGGAGCATCTTCCGCCGCTGCTGGAAAGCCTGTCGGGTGATGGTGAAGAACAGCTGCTCATCGGCCACGGCGACGGCGGGCGCAGCGCGAGGCGTGAGTTCCACGACCGACGAGCGCACTCGAGGACGCGGCGTGAACGCGCCCATGCCGACGTCAAACAGCGCTCGCACCGTCGCATGGTAGTGGACGAACACTGAGATGGAGCCGCAGCCGCGCTCGCCTGGGGTAGTCGTCAGGCGTTGCGCCACCTCCTTCTGCATCATCAGCACCGCGCGATCCCAAGCTCCCGGCTGCGCCAGCAACCAGGCGATGATCGGCGTCGTGATGTTGTACGGGACGTTGCCCACGACGCGCACGGGTGTCTCAGCGCCCTCGGCCGCGGCCATCTCCAGGATGTCGACGGTAAGCACGTCCCGCTGTGCGGGACGGATGCGCGGATCTTCCTCGGCGAGATCAGCCAGGCCGGGCAGCAGGTCGTCGTCGACCTCTATCGCGAGGATCCGCGCGTCGGTGGGAAGGTTCGCCGCAAGATGCAACGTAAGCGCGCCGTGTCCGGCTCCGATCTCCACCGTGGCGAGAGGACCATCGCCAACAGCTGCCTGGGCGATGCGGGTCAGCACCCCCTGATCGTGCAGGAAGTGCTGACCGAGCCGCTTCTTGGCGCGTGTGCGTGCGCGGTAGGTCGTCGAGGCGTCGTCCTCACTTCTTGGGGTACCCGGCCTCCAAGGCCAGGACGCTATACGCCGTTACGAGGATTGGGTCACCCTCGTACCATCGGTCGGCGTCGTTGGGCGGCCAGAACCCATCCGGCGTCTGCATGGACAGCAGGTGCCCGGACAGCGTGCTGTACCACTGCACGGTCTCTCCGTCCGACGTCACGATGGTGTCGTCACCGTACGCCGCCAACGCCTTCGCCATCGTATGGTAGCCGTAGTACAGCCCCTGCTGCCCGATGGGGTAGTTCTCATCCATGCTCCAGTGTTCGCGCAGCCAGCCGTGGGCGGCCTGCACGCGCGGGTCGTCCTTGCTGACATTCGCATAGATGAAGCTCAGCAGGCCCGCGTACGTCATCGAGCTGTACGACCGGGGTCGGCCCTGCGTGTCGACACCCGCCTTGCTCTCGCCCGGCGAGTAGATGAAGCCACCGTCGTCGCCCGCGTAGTCCTGGTCGTTCGTTTCGCTGTTGTTCTGCACGCGCTCGAGGAACTTGACCGCCTTGCCCCACACTTCGGCGTCCTCTGGGGCGCCGCTCTCCTGAAGCGCCGCCAGCGCGAACGTGAGGTTCGACAGATCCCGCACGTCCGGGTCGCTACCGTAGCCGATGCCGCCGTAGTTCGAGTCCTCGGGCGTCGCGCCGTCGGCCTCGTCGGTCTGCGACTGCATGAGGTAGCCCTGGGCGCGCCGTATAACGTCCGTGTACTTGGACGACCTGGCGGCCGACAGGGCCATCAGGGCGGTGGACGTGTTGTAGTTCGGTAGGGGCAGCTGCGAGTCGGCGTCGTAGATGGCGCCGTCAGCCTGCTGTAAGCTCGCGAGCCAATCCAATGCGCGGGCGATCTCTGGGCTGCTTGCGGTGTACGACCCTTCGGGATGCCTGAGATAGGCCGCAACGACGAGCCCCGTGATACCCGGGCCGTATTCGGTGCGCCATCCGCCCTTGTCGTCTCGCTCCGACGTGAGCCATGACAGCCCGCGGTCGATGGCGGCGTCCACCGCTTCGGTGTCGGCTTGCGCGGTGGCGGCCCAGCCCGCGGCCATCGCGACGACTATCAGCCAGACATGGACGTGTCTTCTCACTGCCGATCTCCTAAGGTGTGCGCGCGGCCGTAGACGCGGGCCGCGCGTCGCCGAACGGGTTATTCGAGCTCGAAGATGATGGTCACCGTGAGATTCATCGAGTCGCCGCGCTCTCCGGCTGGGAACGCCGGGAACGGCGCCGCTTCCGACACGGATCGCTGCGCCGCGCTGTCGAGACGGGAGTGTCCAGACGACTTGGCGACGTCTACGTCCGCCACCGAGCCGTCGCGGCGCAGTGTGAAGCGGATAGTCGTGGCGCCCTCAACGCCACGCTCACGCGCGAACTTCGGGTAGCGTTGCTGGCGCTTGATGCGGCGTTGGATCTCGCGCCAGTACTCAGGGCTAGGAGCGGCCTGCGCGTCTAGAGGAGCCTGCCCCACGAGGAGCGACGAGAGACCCGGAAGGGCCTCGTCCGGGGAGAGGCGCGCCGGATCCACACGTTGTGCTTCGCCCATGCGGGCGCCTTCGATCGCCTTCCCGCTGTCCTGTCTAAGGCGCATAGGGACGGCGATCGTGTCGCCTGGCAGGTCGTACACGCGGGCCACGAGGGACGCATCTGATGACGACGGGATCGCGGCGGAGGTGGTCACGCGCTGCGTCGCGACCGTTCGTCCCGGTTGCTCCCACACCTCGGTCGGACGCGCGACCAGAGCGTCGTTGGCGCGTAACGGGGCCACCGGTGGGCGCCGACGGACGACGCGTTCGCGCGCTTCGGGCCGTGGCGCGACGAGTTCCGCGCCGAACACCGACTGTAGTTCCTCGCGCTGCGTGAGTACCACGAAGCCAAGAGCCGTCGCCACGACCGCGTGAGCGATCAGGGACAGCAACAGAGCCGAAGATGTGGGGCGGCGGCGCCGCATACCGGCGACCTCAGGCGCGGGAACGAGTGGGATGCCGTGCTCGACTGCTGCTCGTATCATAACTGAGGACATCGTGACCTGACCAGATAGTGGACGCCGGAGCCCATACGCCGGACAGTCTTGCCACACGGTGGCGACTCTCCGCGGGTGGCCGTCCGTTCCCGGTGAATTCCACCGTGTCTCCTGCGAAACCGGCGCCAACTCGTTCGTCTGGCGCGGGCTCTTTGGGCATCCCGGCGGAGGAGCAGCGCGTGAAGGTTCTCGTATCGAACGTCGGCAGTTCCTCCTACAAGTTCAGCCTGCTCGACATGACGACCGAGGACGTCATCGCCAAGGGGCGCGTGGAGCGCATAGGAGATGCCGTCTCCCCGTACGAGTACGCCGTGACCGAGGGGAAGGCCGGCCGGGGGAGTGTGGCCGCGCCGGCGCACATCGACGCCGTGGCGCATGTGATGGACTTCCTCGTTGGTGAGATGCACGGCGCGCCGGTGTTGGGGTCGCTGAAGGAACTCGACGCCGTTGGCTTCAAGACCGTGTTCGCGAAGGGTCACGTGTCGTCGGCGATCATTGACGAGGACGTCATCGCCGGGCTCGAGGCGTACATCCCGATCCTGCCAGCGCACAACCCGGCGTACCTCGCGTCCATCAGGGCGTTCGAACGCGTCGCGCCGTCCGTGCCGCGTGTGGCGGTGTTCGAGACGTGGTTCCACGAGACGATGCCCGCATACGCCGCCGAGTTGGGCGTCCCGAAGTCGTGGTCGCGCCCCCACGCCATCCGGCGATATGGCTTTCACGGCGCGTCACACCGCTACGTCGCGGGCCGTGCTCCGCAGCTTCTGCGCGAGCTCGACTTGCCGGCGCCGGCCGAGGACGAACTGCGCCTGGTTTCCTGCCACCTTGGCGGGAGTTCCTCGCTCTGCGCCGTTCACGGCGGCAGGTCGGTGGACACTAGCATGGCGTTCAGCGCGCAGAGCGGAGTGCTGCAAGGCACTCGTTGCGGCGACATGGATCCCTTCGTCCCGCTGTACATGATGAAGACCGAGGGGTACACAGTCGAGGAGGTAGAACACGCGCTCAGCGCGGATGCCGGCCTGGCGGGTGTCTCTGGGACCAGCGGCGACATGCGGGACATCGTGGCGGCCGCGGAGGCCGGCTCCGAGGACGCACAGCTCGCCCTGGACACCTATCACTACGGCGTCAGGAAGACCATCGGCGCGTACGCGGCGGCTCTCGGCGGCATTGACGTTCTCGCGTTCACCGGTGGCATCGGCGAGCGGTCGGCGTCGAGTCGGGCCGGCATCTGCGATGCCCTGTTCTTCCTCGGGATAGAGGCGGACGACGAGCGCAACGGCGCGTTCGAGGGCGAGGGTCGCGTCTCACCGGACGGCGCCCGGACTCCGGTGTTGGTGATCGAGGCGAACGAGGAGATCGTCGTGGCGCGCGAAAGCGCCCGACTCGTCCGCGAGACCGCGAGCGCCCCAAGGTAGAAGACGCCATCGCGGGCTGATCCGTAGGCGCCGCAGCGGCGCCTATCGAGCGGGACCACAGGTCTCTCGCCTCGCCGTGCATGTTTGACCACCGCCGGCCGCGCGCCGTACAATCACGCGTCCTACGTAGGAATGGGACGGGTTTACACAGCAGCTAACCGAGGGTTGGGAGTGACGATATGGCGGACTACGCGCGGCCGGAATTGCTTGTCACCACCGAATGGGTCGCCGCGCACGGCGCGGACGACGGGATTCGGCTCGTAGAGGTCGACGTCGACACCAGTTCCTATGGCGACGCCCACATCGAAGGGGCGGTCGGCTGGAACTGGGAAACGCAGCTATGCGACCAGGTGCGCCGTGACATCCTCACGCGCGAGGACTTCCAGGCGTTGCTGTCTGAGTCCGGCATCGACAACGACACGACCATCGTGCTGTACGGAGACAACAACAACTGGTTCGCCACCTACGCCCTGTGGCAGTGCATCTACTGGGGGCACCCGGAGGATAAGATCCACCTGATGAACGGCGGCCGCTCGAAGTGGATCTCCGAAGGTCGGCCGACCACCTCGGACGTTCCGGAGTACGCCGCCGCCAACTATGTCGCCGCGTTTGGCGATGACAACGTCCGGTCGCACAGCCATCAGATCATGCACGGCCTGAGCGAGGATGCCATCAACCTCGTCGACGTGAGGTCACCGGCGGAGTTCTCCGGTGAGGTGATCGCCCCTCCGGGCATGTCCGAGACCGCGCAGCGTGGTGGACACGTGCCGGGCGCGCTCAACGTCCCGTGGTCGCAGGCGGTGAACGAGGATGGCACGTTCAAGTCCGTCGCCGGTCTGTTGGACCTGTACGGCTCGTTGGACGACGGCAAGGAGACGATCGCGTATTGCCGCATCGGCGAGCGTTCGTCGCACACATGGTTCGTGCTGAAGTACCTGCTCGGGCACGATAAGGTGCGGAACTACGACGGCTCGTGGACGGAGTGGGGCAACCTCGTGGGGGCGCCCGTCGCCAAGGGCGAATAGGACTCGGTCTACTCGGCGTCCTCGCGCGGCGAGGGCGCCGTCGCCATCCGTTGCGAGGCCATGTACGCCTCCAGGATCAGCGTCGCCGCCACCTGGTCGACGTTCTCCTTCACGCGACGTCGTCGCTTCTCGGATCGGCCCTTGCGGCGACCATCGTCCGGCCCTCGCAGGATGCGTGTGGCCTCGGCGGTGCTGAGGCGCTCGTCCCACAGAACCACCGGCACATCCAGCCCGGCCGCGAGGCTATCGGCGAACGACGTGACCTTCTGCGTCTGGCGGCTGTGCGTGTTCCTCAACGTCACCGGCAGACCGACCACCACCGTGCTCGCGCCGTGCTCCTCCACCAAGGTGGCTACGTCCGCGACCAACGCCGACGTTGTCGTACGACTCAGCGTCGTCACTGGCGACGCAAGGATGCCGAGAGCATCGCTCGCGGCGACGCCCACGCGCTTGTCGCCCACGTCCAGAGCCAAGACGACGGCCATACGGTCTGTCCTCGACACGGCGGCTACAATAGGGATCGGCCGACGCTACAAGGGTAGTCGCACGCATCCCGGTTGGCGAGGCCCGTCGCGCGGCGTGAACTCGCGCGCTGCTCACGCTACTATACCCGTGTTCGACCGCCTACCGGAGGGTCTATCGACCCATGATCGATACCACGGCGCACGCGCGTGTCGGGCTCGTCGGCAACCCATCCGACATGTACTTCGGACGCACTATCGCAGCGGCCGTCACCAACTTCTCCGCGCGCGTCACCCTGTGGGAAAGCCCGTCGATAGAGCTCAAGCCCCACCCGGTGAACGACTCGCGCGCGTTCGATGGGTTGGCACAGCTCACGGACAAGGTTCGGGTCGAGGGGTACTACGGTGGGGTGCGCCTGCTCTTCGCCACCTGCAAGAAGTTCTATGAGTTCTGCGAGGCGCGCGCTGTGGCGTTGCCGAACCGGAATTTCACGCTGTCCTACGACACGACGATCCCGCGGCAGGTGGGCCTCGGCGGGTCCAGCGCCATCATCACGGCAACGGTTCGCGCGCTCATGGAGTTCTACGGGGTGCGCCCTGACGTGGACATCCCGCTGGCGGTGCTGCCCAATCTCGTGCTGAGCGTCGAGACCGAAGAGCTCGGTATCACGGCGGGACTACAAGACCGAGTCGTGCAGACGTATGGTGGCACGGTGTTCATGGACTTCGACCAGGCGACAATGATCGAGCAGGGCCACGGGGTGTATACGCGCGTGGCATCGTCCTCACTCCCGCCGCTCTTCCTGGCGTACACGTCGATCGGCAACGAGTCCGGCAAGGTGCACAACGACGTGCGGTACCGCTACGAGTCCGGCGACGCCGAGGTGGTCGCGGCGATGCGTGAGTTCGCGGAATACGCTGTCGCCGCGCGTGAGGCGCTGGCGGCGGGCGACCACGGTCGGTTCGGCGCGATCATGGACCAGAACTTCGACCTGCGTCGCCGCATCTACGGCGACAAGGCGATAGGGGACCGCGACATGGAAATGGTCGATGTCGCCCGCGGACATGGCTGCCCCGCGAAATTCAGCGGCTCCCAGGGCGCCGTCGTGGGCGCGTGCTTCGACCGCGACGTCGTCGCAACGTTGCGCGGCGAGTACGAAGCGCGAGGCTTCCAGTTCGCGGAACTCGCGGTGCACGACCCGGATGCTGACTGACGCCATCACGAGCGTCTTCCGACGAAGGAAGGCCGGCGCCGCCTGGGCCGCGTTCCTCGCGGCGTGTGTCGTGGTCGGCGTTGCCGGTGGGCGGTACTCCGCCGGATATATCCTCCCGATGATGGTCGCGATAGGCTTCGTCGCCATCGCCCTTGTCGCCCCTCGCCTGTGCCTTCTCGCCACGATCGCCGCGACCCCGCTGTCGTTCCGCTACTTCCTGCTGAGCCGCGCCGAGCTCGACATGCCGACGGAGCCGTTCGTTGCCGCGCTCGTGGGCGCTTACGTCCTGGACCGAGGCGTAGCGTACGCCCTCCGGCGTCCCGGCGAACACAATCCGTTCCGGTACCCGCTGCTCTTCTTCGCTCTCGTGACTCTGGTGTCGGTGACCCAGGCGGCTCTGCCGTTCGAGTCGGCGAAGGGCGCCGCGCGCGCCGCCGCGTTCGTCATGCTTCCCTTCCCGGCCTATCTCGCGCTGCGCGACACGCGGACGTTCCATCGCGCGACGAAGGTGGCAACGTGCGTTGGAATCGCGGCGGCGCTCATCATGATGGCGATGCTGACGCCGCATATCGGCCGGCTTGGCCACTCCGCCGCGTTCCAGGGCACGCTCTTCGGCAACTACATGGCGTACGGCGCGTTCCTCACGGTGTTCTTCCTCCCGCTCCTATCGCTGCTCGTCTTCGACGCGGAATCCCCGCGCCGGTCTCGTCGTCTGGCGTTGCTGCTGGTGTTCTCGGGCGCCTTGCTTTACTGCCAGTCGCGCGGCGTGTGGGTGTCGCTCGCCGCGGGCGTGGGATTCCTGCTGACGCTCCGATCCGAGGCCCCGCTGCGGCGGAAGCTGACCGTGGTCGCGGTTGTTGTGGGGTGCGCGGCGCTGGTGCTGCTGATACCCGCCGTGCGCGGGGCCATCCGCCTGCGCCTGCTGACCATGCTGGACCCCGAATTCGCCTCCAACAAGACCCGCCTACTACGCTGGGGATTCGCGCTGCTGATGTTCGTGCAGAACCCCGTACTTGGCGCCGGGCACGGGATGTTCGCCCGCACGTACGTCAACGAGTCGTTCGTCGGCGACCTGGCGCGCTTCCAGATGGGCGCCCACAACGAGTACATGCAGATCCTCGCGGAGATGGGCGCGGTAGGTCTGCTGGGCTGGCTATGGCTTCTGGCTGCGTTCTACCTCTACGGCTTCCGCCTGCTGCGGCGCCTGTCAGACCCGTACTGGTACGCGCTGGCCGCCGGCATCATGGCGTTCCAGACGGCGTCGAACGTGCACAACCTCGTTGGGAACTTCATGGCGGGTGGTTCCTGGTCAGTTCCGTTCTGGCTCGCGTACGCGGCGCTGGCGGCCATCGGCCATATCACACGGGAGAGTGACGGCGAGCGGGAGCCCGCCGTCACCACGAGCCACGATCTATAGGACGACCGAGATGTCCACGGCGGGCCGCAGCTCCGAGCAGGTGGCCAGCGCGTCGTGGACGGAGTGCGTCAGCAGCTCCTGCATCGGGGTGTCGTCCACCTCGGCGTCGCCATCGAACGCGGTGAACACGTCCTGCTGGATGATGTGGTCGAATCGTGGTCCCCACTTGCGCGTGCCAAGCCGCGCGGTCGTCGAGCAGTTGTCGACCATATAGTCCACGCCGTTGGCGTGCATGTACGGGTTGAGCGAGTCGACTGCCTCGATGACCGACTCGTTGCACACTTCGCTATACGAGTGCCCGTGAGACAGGAGAAGGTCGATCTGCGCCATCATCGTGCCGCAGTAGACGCCTGCCGCCTCGACGTTGAAGGGGATGTCGTCTTCGACGCGCGCGGCGCGGACAGTTTCGCCCACCCGCCACATGCGCGTCCCCGCCACGTCGCCCATCGGGAACTTCGGCAAGCGGTCGCCCGCCATGATGACCGACCGGATCTCGTTGCCCGACGCGACCTCGTCGTAGATCTCCGCGAGGAGGCCGTACGCCGTCGGGTAAGTCGCCGAGTACATCCGCGCGAACGTCTTCCTGTCGGCGTCGGACAGGCCGTTGTAGACCGCCAGGATGCCGTCGTGCGAGATCATCCTGTTAATCGGGCCGGTGATGGACTCGGTGGACTGGTTGAACGCGTCCTCGTCGGACATGCCCTGCGCGACGAACCTACCGAAGAGCGCCTCGACGATGCCGTGCACGGCGCCGAGCAGGATTCCCCGCTCGCCCGCGATGTCGCTGCGGTATTCGTTCTCGAGCGTCGTGACAAACGAGAACGGCGAGCCGAGCGCGACCGACCACCCGATGGCGATGTCCGTGGCGCGGCCGTCGATGTCCTGCTCTATCGCAAAGCTAGCGTTGATGCCAGCGCCGTTGACTTCCTTGCCCTGGACGTACAGGCGCCGCACGGACGGGCCCATCCCCTTCGGACACACGCCGATGACGTTCACGTTCGGCGGGAAGTCGCGCCCGGCGTTGCGCAGATGAGCAAGGAGGAACCCGTGCGAGAGCCCGAGAGTGGCGCCCCGCTTGAGCGAACCGAACACCTTCTCGTAGTTCTCCGCCAATGCGGCGTCCGAGATAAGCAGGAGGACAAGGTCCGACTCCCGGATCACCTCGTACATCTCGCCAAGCGTGCCGCTGTCCTCGGTGAATCCGGCTTCCCGCGCGCCTTCACGCGAGCTGCTGTTCTCCCGTAGGCCAACTACTACCTTGACGTCGGTCCCTTCGAGGGACTCACGCAGGTTCTGCGCCTGCGCCGGGCCTTGCGACCCCCAGCCGATAACACCGATCTGCCCGACGCCCTCGAACGCCTGGCGAAGCAGAGAGAAGCGGTCGCGTCCGCCGCGGACGATGCGCTCTTCCGTATCGGCGAACTGCTTCACTTCCGTTTCGAATACTCTGGAGGTGAAGTCCCACCTCATAGCCTTGCCCCTCCGGCTGATCAGAATGAAAATGACCCAAAGCGGTCGCGGGCCTGGATGTGGCGGCCCCGCGCCCACAAATAGTATCGCGCATCGTCGACGTATTCATGCCCTACTACGCGGGCAGGGCCCCCGCGCTGCGATCGGAGACCCCATGGCGCCGACGCTTCTCACCGACGCCGAGCTGTTCGGCTTCATCCGCGACGGGTACGTCACCGTGCGGAGCACGCTGGACGCGGAGTTCCACGCCGCCATCTGGCGCGCCACGCACCAGTGCTTTGAGTCCGACGGGAATCCGGGCAACAACCTCGTGCCTCGTATACCCGACATACAACTCGTTCTGGACGACCCGCCCGTACGCGGCGCGCTGACCAGCCTCCTGGGGCCGGACTACTACGCGCAGCCACACCGGCATCCCCATGTGAATCGTCCGGGGAGTCCGGGGCAGCAGATGCACCAGGACGGCGGCAAGAGATGGTCGCACCGCACGCGCCGTCTCCTCGTGTTCTACTACCCACAGGACACCCCCGAGGAGATCGGGCCGACCGGTGTGGTGCCGCAGAGCCACTACTACTGCACGGCTGACGGCGCGACGCTGAACCCGGAGCTACCGGTCGTCGGAGACGCCGGCTCGGTCACGCTCGCCAATTACGACCTGTGGCACCGCG
Source organism: uncultured bacterium (assembly GCA_964473525.1). GTDB lineage: Bacteria > Poribacteria > WGA-4E. The sequence continues at coordinate 167,171 of CAYYPK010000011.1, read as the reverse complement.
CGATGCCAAACGCGAGCGAGCGTACGCGCTACATGTTGAAGTTCCTGTACACGCGCATGTCTGAGCCGACCTTCCCCACGTGGGACGCTGGCGACATCGAGGGCGTGGCTGGCGATGCCGCCATGAACGACTACGCGTGGCGCTGGCACTGGGGCGACGGGACCGCGCGAGACACGGCGCGCGTGTCAGCCGCAGGCGACGCCCTCGCGAGTCTGGGCGCCGACGACGAACGTGTCGCGCTGGAGGCGGCCTACGAGGCTGCCGACTCAGGGCCGCAGGAGGCTGCTGAGCTCGCCTCCATCCTGGCCGGCCCAGACGAAGACGCCGCCCGGAACTCCTCATACGCGTTGACGGCTATAGGCGGCGAGGCCGTGCAGGATGTCGCCCAGACGCTGTCGCACGAGACCGCGCCGGCCCGCGCGCGGGCGGCCGAGACGTTGGGCGATATGGGGCTGTCGGCCGCAGGCGCGGTGTCGTCGCTGATTGACGCCGTAGCGGACCCCGACGCTGCCGTTCGGCGGCACGCCGTCGAGGCGCTCGGCACTGCTGGGCAGGGATCCGCCGAGCCTGCGGCCGCGCTCTCGACCGCGCTGGCCGACGAGGACGAGCGTGTCCGACGCAACGCTGCTGTCGCCCTCGCCCGGCTCGGTCCCAACGCCAGCGGCGCGGAGCCGGCGCTTGCCGCCGCGCTGGGCGACGAGAGTCGCTACGTGCGCGCGGACGCTGGGCACGCTCTGCGGCGGGTCGGCACGGCCGACGCCCACGACGCTTTGCTGGACTTCCTGACCGTCGCGAGATGGTGTCCCGACACTTCGCCACGCAGCACGCACTGAGCCCTACGCCGTGCGTCGCACGCGACCAATGAGGAGTGGACCATGTCCCTACGCGTGGCCTTCGGCGAGATCGACGTCACGCCGCCCATGGGAACGCAGCTCGCAGGCTGGCTCGACGTTGCCCGGCCTGCCGAGACCGTGCGCGACCTGGTGTATGCCCGGGCCGCCATCGTCGACAACGGGCGCTCGCGCATCGCCATCGTCTCGTTGGACCTGCTGTCTATCCGTGGCAGCGACGTTGTCGACATGCGAGACCGCATAGAGGCCCGCGCGCACGTGCCGTCCGCCAACACGATGGTCGCCGCGACGCACAACCACGCTGGCCCTGCGATCGTGACCATCGGGCCCTACGGGCGCGATGGAGCGTACCTCGAATGGCTCAAGGAAGCGGTCGCGGACATGGCGGCGGACACGGCGGAACGCCTGCAGCCCGCGGAGGTCGGCATCTCGTCGGCGTTCGAGGCGCGCTACTGCCACAACAGGCGGTGGGTCACGCGCGACGGCGGGGTCATCACGCAGCCCGGAGTCGCAAACCCCGACGTCCTATACTGCGAAGGACCCGTCGATACCGAGCTGGGCGTGCTCTGTGCGCGGGATGCTGGCGGCGCCGTCCTGGGCTATGTCGCCAACTGGACCTGCCACCCGGTGCACCCGTACGACATGCGAACCGTCACGGCGAGTTGGCCCGGAGCTCTGGCGCGATCCGTCAGGGGGCGCGACGGCGTTCCTTGCGTGGTCCTCAACGGCGCGTTCGGCAACGTCCACACCGCGCATTGGATCGACCCCGAGTACGTGGACGATCCCGACACCATCGGCGAGGCGCTGGCGGCGGCCGTCTGCGGTGCGCGTGACCAGATGAGCTTCCACTCCGAGTTGCCCCTCGCCGCGTCACGCGAGCTGCTGGAGGCTCCCCTGCGGGACATACCGGACGACCTGCTCGCGTGGGCGAACGCGACCGTGGACGGGCGCGAAGCGCCGGCCCCGAAGGGATCACAGCGGTACGGGCAAGACGCCACATACGCCCGCGCCGTGCTTCAGCTCGCGGACAGGAAGAGGGAGCGCGACTTCAGTCGGGCCGAGGTGCAGGCCCTGCGCGTGGGAGACGCCGCGTTCGTCGGGCTCCCGGCGGAGGCGTTCGTGGAGACAGGCCTGCGGATCAAGGTGGCGTCGCCCTTCCGGCGGACGTTCGTCGTCGGCGCGGCCAACGGTATGATCGGGTACGCGCCTCCTCCGGCGAACTACGCGCGCGGTGGATACGAATGCACGACCGCCATGTGGAGCAAGGTCGACCCGACGGCGGCGGACATGATGGCCGACGCGGGCATCCGCCTGACGCGGTCCTTCGGGGACAAGGCGTCCTAGCGCAGCTCGACACGCACGTTGCCACGTTGCTGCGACGCGAGGAAACCCATCGTGATCTCGACCACCTTGTGCGCGTCCTCGCCAGGCGAGGACGGCTCGCACTCGCCGTCCAGCAGTCGGACGATTTCTTGGGCGCCTGCGGGGATCCCCGTCACCGCCCACTCAGGGGCGTCGATGGCTTCTTCCTCGCCATCCCGGACGAGCGTCGCGCCGCGATCGTCGATGATGAGGCGGCCCGTCTCGCCGACAACGTCCAGGCTGAACTGCGATGCCGTGGCCTTGGATCCCGCCGTGTAGAACCCGCGCACGCCGTTGTCGAAGTGGACGTACCCGCTCGCGGCCGGTTCCGTGGCGGGCACGTGGCCTCCGTCGCCCGCGTACTCGCCGTACGACTCGTAGCCGTCCTCGAGATGCGCGAACACCCAGTCTGGCGAGCCCCCCGCGAACCAGCAAAGGGCGTCGATGAGATGCGTGCCGTTTCGGAACAGCATTGCCCGCGGGCCGTTCAGGGCGCCGATGACCGCCCGCACCGCGCCGATGGCCCGGTCCTGCATGACGCGCTCGTGCGCGCGCTTCCACAGGGGTTGCCACCGGCGTGTGTGATCGACGGAGAGGATCGTCCCGGCGTGCTGCGTCGCCCCCATCATGCGGTCGGCGTCGCTGATCGACGTCGCCAGCGGCTTCTCGCAGAAGATGCCGCGGACGCCTGCGCGCGCCGCGTCGACGACGATCGCCGCGTGCGCGTTGTCGCCCGTAGCGACGGTAACGACATCCAGGGCTTGCTCCGCCAACATCGCGCGATGGCTAGCGTACACCTCGATGTCGTCCCAGAAGTCCGACATGTCCTCGCGAAACGACTCGGCTGCGTCGGCGTTCAGGTCGCACGCGGCGACCAGTTCGACATTGGTGAGGCCGGCCAGCCCTGCCGCGTGCTGGCGACCGATGCCCGTGCAACCTACGATAGCCGCTCGATACATTCGTCATCTCCCGGAAGTCGGTCGTCGCGATACCAGTGTCGGCTTGCGGCGCGAGAGAGAAGTTAGCACGCCGTCCTCTGGGGCGGAAGTTGCCGATGTCGCGCGGGCTCTGTATGCTCCGACACACCCAGAGAGCGCAGCATGCACGCCTCACATCGCACCGGCGCACGGACAACGGCTAGACCACGGCGTGCCGTGAGTTTCGCGCTCGCGGCGGCGATGCTCGCGTACGCGGCGCCGTGTCTCGCGATCGACGACGGCGCTGCCCAGGCCCCTGGAAGCTGTGCCGCCGCTGCCGACATTCTCGCTCGTGTGCTGGCTGAGCCCCTCATCGTGGCTGCCCCTCAACCCGCCGTCCCGCCAGATCGCGCGAATGGCTCGGTCGACTCTGGCATTTCGTTGCTGTCCGCCCCCGTGTGGCTGCATCAGACGCTCATCTCTCCTCAGGACGGAGATCGCTGCGTGTTCGCTCCCTCGTGCTCGACGTATGCGGCGCGCGCTCTCCGCGCGCGGGGTCTGGCGGGATGGCCGATGGCTGCGGATCGCATCCTGCGGTGCCATCAAGGAGCGCACGGCCGCTATCCGTACGAGGACGGGCGCAGCCTGGATCCCTTGCCCGCTCCGGGACGTCCAACTCTGTCACTGGCCGGCGGCGCAGCCTCGCTTGTCCCGGGCCTGGGTCAGTGGCTGGCGGGAGACCGCGGTGACGCGCTGTACGCCCTTGGCTCCGTGGCGTTCCTCGCTTGGGGGGCGTCGCATTACGCCGCGCGGGACCAGCCGGGGCCAGCGGTCGCTCTCGGCGGCCTCGGCGCGTTCTTCTACGTCGGCTCCGTGTATGGCGGCGCGCGCGCCGTCGCCAGCGGGCCGGCCCATTGAGTCGTCCCAGGATGGGTCCGAACACGCCCACGGCGGCGGCGCTGCTTGTGGGTCTGGCGTTCCTGACCCGCGCTTCGCTGTCCGTGGGGGCAGACCTGGCGGATGCCGAGGCGATGTACAGGGCGGGCGACTACGCGCACGCCGAGGCGTTGTTCCGGCGCCACCTGGTACAGTTCCCGCAGGAGGATGTCGCGCGGCTCCGCGCCGGGCAGTCCGCACTCGCGCTGGGACGCTACCTCGACGCCGCGGGAGACTTCGAACTGGTGCTCCGAGTCGATGGCGAACTCGGTGAACGCGCCCGCTTCCTGGCGGGCCTCGCCAGCTACCGCCTCGGCGACTTCGTGACGGCGAGCAGCCAGTGGGGCGACACCGTCAGGTTGGTCCGCTCGGCCGACGTCGCGTCGGCCGCTCAGTATGGACGCGCCTGGTGCGCGATCCGGCGGCACAAGTGGTCGGACGCGTCGGCCGAGCTTCGCCGCCTGCTCCTTCTGTTCCCGGCCTCCGCGGAGTCGGAGCGAACGTCTCTGCTGACCAATGCGCTCCGCAACGCCGACGCCCTTCCCACGCGCTCGCCGGGTGCGGCAAAATGGCTGTCCACGGTGGTCCCGGGCGCCGGCCAGATGTACGCGGGCCGCGTGGGTTCCGGCATGGTGTCGCTTGGCATCAACGCGAGCTTCTTCTACCTGCTCGGCCGCGCCGTTCGAGACGGTCGATGGGTTGACGCCCTGTTCATATACGCCGGGGGCGGACGATTCTACTGGGGTGGAAGGCAGAACGCGGAGAGTTTCGCCTTGGCCCGGAATGAGCGTGTCCGCGACGGCTTCGTGACTCACTTAGCGCGCTATGAGTTCTGACCCAGAGGTCTGTCACATTGTCCCGTGAGTTCGTGCTGGTCCGCCTGTACCGCCTCGGCGACCTCGCCATGGCCAGCGCTCTCGTGCGCGCCTGGAAGGCCGAGGAACCGACACACGTGACGTGGATCGTGGCGGAGGACTGCGCCCCTTTTCTGCACGGTCAGCCGTACGTGAACCGCCTGATCGTCATCCCCATGGACTACATCGCGGAATACAAGCAGCGGACCGTGTGGCGAGAGGACGACGATGCCCTGCGTTTCCCGACTCAGGAGGCGAGGGAGCAGTTCCCGGCGCTGTTCGCGGCGCTTCCAGAGCGCGCGGATCGAGTGGTGAACCTGCAATTCAACGCTGCCGCGGCGATGCTCGCAGGAGCCATCGAGGCCCCCGAGCGCGCCGGGCCATACGCCGCCGCCGACGGTGAGCGCCGCGTAGCCGACCGGTGGTCGCAGTATTACCTGGCGAGTGGCACCGACGTGCGGTATGGCATCACGCACTGGGTAGACGCGTTCATCAACATCGGCGAGGCGACGCGCACCGACATCCGCACGGAATTCTTCCTGCGCCCCGCGCGCGAGTGGCTCCAGACCGCCCTCGCCGACCTGCGCAGCGCGCCCTACTTTGTGGTGCAGGCCGGGGCGTTCGAGGAGCAGAAGCGTTGGCCGGAGGACAGGTTCGCCGAGGCCGCCATTGCCATTTCGGGCCAAACGGGCGCCGGCATCGTCCTGACCGGCGGGCGCGCGGACAGGATCATCAGCCTGCGTGTGTACCGCGCGCTCACGCAGGCGAAAGTCCCCGTGGTGAACCTCGTCGGCGCCACGAACTTCCACCAGCTGGGCGCCGTGATCCAGGGCGGGCTCAGCCTGCTGAGCAACGACACGTTTACGCAGCACTTCGCGTCCGCCCTCGGCACCCCCAACGTGACGGTGTTCCTTGGCAGCCCGTCGCCGTGGATGACGTTGGGCTACCGCGAAGGCAATCGCGCCGTGTGCGAGGACGACGCCTCCGCGCCATCGGTTGAGAGAGTGGTGGGCGCGGTGCTGGGAACGCGGGCAGACTACCTGAGCGCCACCCGTCTCTGCGGGTACCAATTCCCGATGCCGGCGGGGCCGGATGCGCAGACCCTGGGCTGGCGTGAACGCTGGGTCGTCGGGAGCGGGCACCTACGCGCGCTGGCGCCGGACGTCACGGTCGGTGATGACGTGCGTACGGTGTTCGACCAAGCGCTGCTCGACACTATCGCCGACGGCCGGGAGGCCCTCGCAGCCGGGCGAGACCTGGACATGCGCCGCCTGGAAGTGTCGCTGACCCAACAGAACCATCCCCTGATGGCGCTGTTCATCATGTTCTTCTTGGAGAACCGATTCGCCGAAGGCGCGGAGGACGCCGCGCGGCAGCTGAGCAACCTCGACTGGCTCGAAGGCGCCCTGCGCCGCGCGGGCATGCCGCAGTAACGGGCGGAGGAGACTGCCTAGTCGCCGGCTGTCAGGATCTCGCGCGCCTCGCCGATGCCCTCGCGCTGGCCCTCCGTGACGTCCGGGTACCGTGGGTCTATCGACTCGAGCGCGCTCACGATGATGTCGGCGACCGCCAGACGGGTGAACCACTTGTGGTCAGCCGGCACCACGTACCACGGCGCGTGCGGCGTGCTCGTCTCGCGCAGGGCCTCCTCGAACGCCTCGTCATACTCGTCCCAAAGACCGCGCACCATCATGTCGGAGCCAGAGAACTTCCAGTGCTTCGCTGGATTCTCGATGCGCTCCATGAACCGCGCCTTCTGCTCGTCTCGGGAGACATTGAGGAAGAACTTCACCACCTTCGTGCCGTTCCTCGTCAGGTACCGCTCGAAGGCGTTGATGTCCTCGTACCGCTCGTCCCAGATGTGCTTGGTCACGAGTTCAGGCGGCGTGCGTTGTCCCGCCAGGAATTCGGGATGCACCCGAACAGCGGTAACCTCCTCGTAGTACGAGCGGTTGAAGATGCCGATGTGCCCGCGTCGTGGGAGGTCGAGCATGTGGCGCCACAAGTAACCGTGGTCCAGTTCCTCCGAACTCGGTGACTTGTACGAGTACACGTCACAGCCGGACGGGTTCAGGCCGGACAGGACGTGCTTGATGGTGCTGTCCTTGCCAGCGGCGTCGCGCGCCTGAAGTACCAGGAGTAGAGCGTGCGTGCTCTCGGCGTAGAACCTGTCTTGCAGATCCCGCATCCGCTCGATGTCTTCCGCGAGCTTCTTCCGCGCCTCCTTGCGCTTCAGGTCGCCGGTGAAGTCGGGGTCGCACTTGCTCAGCTTGAACTTCTTGGGATGGACGAGGAACTGTTCAACCAGCATACTGGGGCCCTATCCGCGACGGAGGAGGTCACTGGCGCTAGTTTGTCCGCAACGCCTCAACTGGTGTCAGTTTAGCTGCACGGCTCGCCGGATACACCCCCGAGATGACGCCGACGACAAACGCAACGCCCACCGCGACGCCTGCCCCGACAAGCGACACGCTCGACGGCCACGACGCGCCGGACAGCACGAAACGCTGTAGAAGCTCCGCCGACCCACGCCCGAGCAGCGCGCCGAAGCCAGTGCCGATCAACCCACCCGACAGGCTGAGCACGGACGTCTCGATCAGGAACTGGAACAGGACATCACGCCGCTTCGCGCCCAACGCCTTGCGCAGGCCGATCTCCTGCGTCCTCTCGGTGACGGACACGAGCATGATGTTCATGATCCCGATGCCCGCGACCACGAGCGCGATGCCCGCGACCACACCCATCAGCAGCTTCAGCATCATTCCCAGACGCGCTGCCGTCGCGATCTCCTCGGTAGCGGTCCAATACTCGAACGCCGAGCTGTCCTCGTGCCGTCGCGACAGGACGCGCCTTATCTCCTCGATCGTTGTTGGGACCGCTTCGACAGACGTCGCCTGCACGCGCACGCGCGCCAGGTCGGTGTCGCCCTTGATGCGCTTGTGGAACGCCGTGAGGGGCATGAAGACGCGGTCGTCCCATCCCTGCGTCGACGCTGAGGCGCCCTTCTCCTCCATGACGCCCACGACGGTCAGCCGGATCGACTCCGACCGAGGCGGGTTGCCTTCCCAACCCTCGTGCCGGCGCACAACGACGACCTCCGCGCCTAATGGACTGATCTCGCCAAACAGATCCTGCTTGATCTGTGACCCGAGGACGGCCACCTTGGCGGACGAGTCCAAGTCGCTAGCCGTGAAGAACCGGCCGTCGCGCAGATTCCAGTTGTAGACCGTCGGGTATCCAGGTGTCGCGCCATTCAGCGAGCCATCCTTCTCGACCCCGCCGTAGCGGAAGATGATGCCGCCGCTGAATTCGTCCTCGGCGCTCAACTCGTCCGCCGAAGCTAGCATCATGTTGAGATTCTCGTAGTCCGCGTAGTTCAGTGGCTTCGCTTTGTTGCGGCGCCAACGTCCCCACCCGCTACGGGTGCGCGACGTGAGGGTGCTTCCGCCCTGCCGCGCCCAGTCGTCCTTGTACACCTCTATGAGGCTGAGGCCGCCGTTCTGCGCGACCTCGTCCGACACCATGTCCTGGGCGCCATCTCCCATGGAGATGACGGCGACGACGGCCCCAACGCCGATGACGATGCCGAATCCCGTCAGCATCGTGCGCAACGGGTTGCGGCCCAGGTTCGTGACGCCCATGCGCAGGGCCTCACGCCCGGAACGCGTGAACACCACGTACAGCAGAATCGCCGGGACGGTGATGGCGAGGAGGCCACACAGCCCGTACATCCCACCCTGGAGGAGCGTCTGAGGGGTGAGCGTGGTGAGGTACTCCTTCAACCGCGCGCCTCCTGCTGTCGGCTGGCTATTGGTGGCGCAACGCGTCGACGGGCGTCAGTCGCGCCGCCTTCCACGCCGGGTAGAGGCCGAAGAACACTCCGATGGCGACCGAGACAAGCATCGAGACGATGATCCAGGGGACGGACACGGAGAACGGCCACGCTACCCAGTCGCCGCGGAGCCCCATCAACGGGCCGATGAAGCCGCCGACCTGCGGGGTAGAGATGACCTCGGCGACGCTCCACCCAAAGCCTATGCCCAACACGAGACCCAGCAGGCCGCCAGTGACGCACAACGCGGCAGCCTCGATGAGGAACTGCAGCAGGATGTCGGTGCGGCGCCCGCCAAGAGCCTTGCGCAGCCCGATTTCGCGGGTCCGCTCGGTGACGGACACCAGCATGATGTTCATGATGCCGACGCCGCCGATGAACAGCGAGAATCCGGCGATGATGCCCAGAACCCAGGTCAGCGTGAGCCGGAGCTTCTCGACGAACTCCAGATTGGACGTGCCGGGCGCCCACGTACGGTAGAACTCGTCCCCGTTGTGCCGACGGTCCATCAGCGCGTCGACCTCGCCCATGGCGTCCAGCAGCTTGTCGGTGCTGTGCGCTTGCACGGCGAGCATGCGGATCTCGTCGGTGCCGTTGAACCGCTGCTGTGCGGTCCAGAGCGGCATCATGACCGTGTTGTCGAGATCCCAGCCGTACTGAATGCTCTTGCCACGGTGCTGCATCGTGCCCACCACGAGGAATCGCTCCTCGTTTACACGGATCTCGTGCCCCAGCGGATCCTCCTCGCCGAACAGCTCGTTCACGACCGTCTGACCCAGGATGGCGGCGCGGTTCCAATCGACCTTGTCGGACTCCTCGACAAACCGGCCGACTTCCGGGTACCACGCCATGCCCTCCATCATGGCGGGCGTGACGCCCTGGTAACCTGCCCTCGTCTCGCGCGCCGAGGATCCCTCACCGGTGGTGATTCGCGTGCCCCACCACTGCGGGATGCGTGGGATGACGATCTCTACGCTCGGGCACTCACGCTCGATGGCGAGGACGTCGTCGTACACAAAGTACTCGGGGCTGCTGTTGCGGACCCAGCGGCCGTTCTTCTGGATCATGCTCGTGCGGAACATCATGAACTGGCTGCTGCCGCCGAACCGCTCGATGTCTTCAAGGATGATCGCCCGCGCGCCATCGCTAATCGACACCATCGCCAGCACGGCGGCAATGCCGATCATGATGCCGAGGAGGGTCAGGGACGAACGCAGCTTGTTCTCGAAGATCGAGCGCAAGCCTTGTGTGATGGATTCGAATGAACGCATCCGCCCTATCCCTGTGATGATGTGCGCGCGCCGAACCGCGACGCGCGTGTCCGACGTAGGGGCCCGCGCGGCTACTGACTAGCGGCCGAAGCCGCCGGAGGCGCGTTGTGGCGGCTGTATGAGCACCTGCGTGCCGGCGGTGATGCCCGAGAGGATTTCGTAGAAAGCCTCGTTCTTCATCCCTACTTCGACGGGTGTTCTCGTCCCACCGCCGCCGCCAGCGCCGCCTGGCCTGCCTCCGCCACCCGGCCCGCCGCCACCAGGTCTGCCGCCGCCCCCGCCCCTGGGCTCGCCTCCTTCGCTCGGCGCCCCGCCGCCGGCGCCGGCCACCTCAACGTAGTATGACTTCGTCTGCGAGATCCGCCCTGCGAGGCTTGTCAGAGAGTCTCCACTGGGCAGCACCAGGGCGAATTCCACCGGGCCCGCGCGCCAGCCACGTGTCTGACCGCGCAACGCGAGCGCTACGGGCTCGTCCACGCTCTGTACGCGGGCGTCGACCTGCTTGCCCATGCGCGTCTCAACCTTGACGTCGTCTCCTACGCTGAGTTTGGACCGCTCCTCGGGCTTGAGGCTCACGAGGATCCCGAAGCTGTCCGCCTCGTTCACCGCCTCGAGAGGCACCTGTAGCACGTCCTGGCGATCGACGACGAAGATGTCGACATCCGCGGTCATGCCGGGGAGCAGTTCCTTCGGCGAGCCGATCACCTCGACTTCGACCTCGAAGCGAACGACGTTGTCGCTGCTGCTGCCGCTGGGAGCAATCTGCCGCACGCGGCCCTGGAACTTCTTGCGCGGATACGCGCTCAGTGAGATCTCCGCGCGGTGCCCCTCCTGCATCTGGCCCATGTCGACCTCGTTGACCGGGACGCGCACGATCATCTGCGACAGGTCGTCCACGTTCATCATGGCTGGGCTCTGCGAGAACGCGCTACGGCCGGAGGTGACGATCTCTCCCTGCTCGACCACGAGGTTCGTGACCGTGCCGCTGATAGGTGATGTGAGAACCGTCCATCCCTGGCGCTGTTTGGCCGTCTCCAAGGACGAGCTGTTGCGCAGCACGGACGCCTGCGCGCTCGTCTCCGATAGCTCGGCCACCTTCTTCTGCGCGTCGATGGTGTCCTGTGTGTCGCGCAGTCGCGACTCGGCGACAACGAGGTTGGCGTCGGACTGCCGCTCCGAGGCGGCGCGCGAGAGCTTGAGCGTCTCGAGGTTGGCGACCTGGAACGTCAGCGTCGTCTCGCGCGAGTTGATGACACGCTTCTGGCCTTCGATGGAGGCAGTCTGGGACTCGATGGACTTGCGCTGGCTCTCGACGTTCTGCTGCGCGTTCTCATAGGACGCCTTGCTGGACGCCGCGCGGTCCTGGGCGTCCTCCAACGCCTTGGCGCTGACGAACTGCTTGTCGAACAGCTCCTGGTTGCGCGCCAGTTCACGCTGCGCGTTCTCGCTGGCGACCCTGGCCGAGTCCAACGAGGCGTTCAGCTGCGCCATGTTGATCTCCAGCTGCTGGAGCTGGATCTCCGCCTGATTGAGCGTGATCTTGTCGCGTTCGAGGGTGTCGCGTGAATTGGCGAGATCCGTCTCCGCCTGCGACGTCTGCGTGAGCGTCGCGTGCTTCGTTGCCTCCAGGGATGCCCGCGCGGACTTCACCGACTCGAACTCCTGCAGGAGTTGAGCGTCCAGTCGGCTCTTCGTGACCTGCGTCTGCTCCTGCGCCTGCTCCAACTGCGCGCTGGCGGCGCTAAAGTTGGCCTCGGCCTGGGCGACTTCCTCGTCGATCTGTTCAGGGTCGATACGTGCGAGCTGCTGCCCAGCGACCACGACGTCGCCGTCTTCCACGTTCAGCTCGAGGAGTTCGCCCTCGACGTTGGACTTGATCTCGACCGATATGAGCGCCTCGAGCGTGCCGGATTCCGCTACCCGAACTGAGAACGCGCTGGTGCGCGCCGCCTCGATGCGCGCTGTAGGGCCGTCAGCGGCACTCTCCCGGTCGCAACCCACGACAACTGCGGCGGTTAACACCGCCATGGTACCCGCGCCGCAAACCGAGACCCAAAATGGCCGTCTGATCACAGACGCCTCCTTGCTACATCGCTGCCGCACAACACTACACCCGATTCATAGTTAGACGTGGGCCAGGACGACTGGTTTAAGCGCCAGGCGCCGCGACTCCGTGGCGGCCCGCCTCGTCGCACAGCGCGGCCCACGTCGTCTCGTCCAGAACGATACCGGAGGCGGACCGGGCCTGTCGCGTTCGGTGCTCCGGCTCGCCCGGCAGCAGCACCTCGTCTACGCCGTCGGCAGGTTCGCAGTCCTTTACGTACGCCCCGACACGACTCGCGGTCTCGCGGAACTCGTCCTCGGGGCGGAACGCGCCTACGTACATGAGAAGGCAGAAGACGCCGTTGCCGATGTGTCCGTCCCGGTCCTTGACGTTGCCGGCGCCAGTCAGCGTGCCAGACAGCAGCTCCGCCATCATGCTGAGCGCGAAGCCCTTGTGGGCGACCGGGCCGCCGAACGGCAGGATGGCGCCACGGGGTGGCCCGTAGAAGTCGGCGGGCTCGGTGGACGGCGCGCCGTGCCGGTCGAGAATCCACCCCTCTGGCAGCGACTCGCCGGAGTTGCGTCGGACGCGTATCTTCCCCTCAGCGACGATGCTGGAAGTCATGTCCATGAGGATGGGGTCGTCGGCCGTGGGGAACGCCACGGACAGGGGATTCGTGCCTAGCTTGCCTTGTTTGCCGCCGAACGGCGCGACGGCTGCCCCTGGACCGGTGCTGTTGACGGTTATGACCGGGATGAAACCAGCGCGGGAGGCGATGTCCGAGTAGTGTCCAAGGCGGCCGATGTGGTTGCAGTTGTGAATCCCGAACGCGTGCATCCCCAGGTCGCGCGCCTTCGCCATGCCTGCCGCGAGCGCGGCGGACATGGAGACCGCGCCGAAACCCCAGTGCGCGTCGTGGATGGTGGTGGTCGCTGTCTCGCGCACCGTCGTCAGGGAGACGTCAGGTCTCGTGTCGCCAGCTCGCACGCTGTCGGCGTACTGAGGCACGCGGATCACGCCGTGCGAGTCGTGCCCCGCGAGGTTGGCCTCGACGAGCACGCTGGCAATCGTGCGCGCATCGGCGGGCGCCGCTCCCAGCCCCTCGAAGATGCCGCGCGACACGGTCGTTAGCGTCTCTGCCGGAACTGTTGGCATGATGCTCCACCTGGTTTACTGACACCCGCGGCGCTAGCTCGACTGCCGCGCTCGCACCCGCATATCGAACCACACCGCCAGCACGAGAACGCACCCCTTAACGATATCCTGCCAAAATGGGCCCATGTTCGCGAGGCTCATCCCATTGTTGAGGCTTTCCATGACGAGCGCCCCCAGTAGCGCGCCCGGAATGCTGCCTCTGCCGCCCATCAGGCTGGCTCCGCCGATGACACACGCCGCGATGGCGTCGAGCTCCAGGAGCCTGCCGGCCTCGGGGCTGGCGCTTCCGACCCGCGCGGTGAGCACGGCGCCGCTTACAGCCGCCAGGCCACCCATCATCGCGAAGGCGACAACCACGACGCGACGTGTGTGTATGCCCGAGAGGAAGGCGGCCTCGGCGTTGCCACCGACGGCATGGACGTGGCGCCCATACCGCATCCGCGCGACTGCGAGCCACATGATCAGGGCGAGGCCCGCCACTACCAGCAGCGGTGTGGGCACACCCCACGCCGCCGCAGGGACGTTCCCGTTCCCTAGCGCCTTGAGCCACGAGTCAGAGGGTAGCGGGATGGTCTCGCCCTGCGTGACGGCGAGCATCGCTCCTCGGTACACCATCAGACCACCAAGCGTGACGATGAACGCGGGCACGCGTTGGTACGCGACGAGCGCGCCGTGCAAGCATCCGAGACCGGCGCCGACGAAGACGACCACGACCGCCGCGACGATAGCCGGGGCGCCCAATTCGGCGTGGAGGAGGGCGAGAGCCGCCCCGAGGAACCCAGACATCGACCCGACCGATAGGTCGATGTTCCCGCTGATGATGACGACGACCATCCCCACCGCGAGGATCGCCGTCACGGACGCCTGTCGCGTGAGGTTCAGCAGGTTGCGAGGGCTGAGGAACACACCGTCCGTCACGACCGCGAAGAGCGTGCATATCGCCAGGAGGGACAGCAGCATGGCGTACGTCCGAAGACGCTGGCGTCTCATGCGGCGCCCGCTCCGTCGTTTTCGGCGATGGCGGCCGCCAGGATGTCGTCCTGGCTGACCACAGTCATGTCGTCGAACGTCGCGGCCACCCGACCATCGCGCATGACCATCACACGGTCGCTGAGCGCCATGATCTCGTCCGCCTCGGATGAGACGACCACGACCGCGGCTCCGTCCAGGGCCATTGATCGTATCAGCCGGTGGATCTCGGCCTTCGCCCCGACGTCAACGCCTCGTGTGGGCTCGTCCAGAAGCAGCACGGCCGGGCGTGTCGGCAGCCACTTCCCCAGGGCCACCTTCTGCTGGTTGCCGCCGCTAAGCGAGCGGGCCTCGGCGTGCAGACCGGGAGCGCGCACACCGAGACGCTCAACGAGGCCGCGCGCCTCGGCCTCGTCGCGCGATCCGCGGACGAAACCTAGACGGGACAGCTCGCGGAGCCACGCTAGCGTGAGGTTGTGCCCAACGGTCATGTCAAGGACAAGGCCCTGGCGCCGCCGGTCCTCGGGGACCAGGGCGAGCCCGAGAGCCACGGCGCCGGCCGGGTTGGCGATGACGGCGGTCTCGCCCTCCATGTAGACATCGCCCTCAGTTCCGCCATGCCAGGCGCCGAAGAGGCTTAGGAGCAGTTCGCTGCGCCCCGACCCCATGAGGCCAGCGACCCCCAGCACCTCGCCCTTCCACGCTTGCAGGTTCACGTCGCGGACACGTCGGGCGCCGGCGCGCGTTGTCGCGCCCCAGTTCCTTGCCTCCAACGCCGGCGCGCGCCCGAGGCGCTGGCCGCGCGTGGGTCGTCTATCCGTCGTGACATCCCTCCCGACCATCGCGCGGACGAGGTCGTCGCGGCTGACCTCCTCGGCCCGCCACGATCCCACATGCTCTCCGTCGCGCAGCACGGTTACAGTGTCCGCGACGGACAGCACCTCATCCAACCGGTGAGAGATGTAGACGATGGTCACGCCGCTGTCCCGAAGGGATCGGACGATGGCGAGCAGCCGGTGCGCCTCGGCTTCCGTCAGCGCGGACGTGGGCTCGTCCAGCACGAGGACGCGAGCGTTGCGGAGCAGAGCGGCGCCGATGGCGACCAACTGTCTGCGACCGACACCGAGTTCGCCAACAGGAGTCGAGGGGTCAATCCCGCCTCCGAGCCGCACCAACGCGCCCTCAGCCGCCTCGCGCATCGCGCGGCGATCGACGACGCCTCGCCTCATCGGCTCGCGTCCGAGCAGCATGTTCTCCGCCACGGACATCTCAGGGACGAGGGCGAGCTCCTGGTGGATAGCCGCGATGCCCGCGCGCTCAGCATGTCTCACCGAGCCGAAGGCGACGGCGGCGCCGTGGAGCGCGACATGTCCCGTGTACGACCCTGACGGCCAGACGCCTCCAAGTAGGCGAATGAGAGTCGACTTGCCCGCGCCGTTCTCCCCGCACAGCGCGTGTACCTCGCCCGCGCGCACGTCGAACGTCACGTTGGACAGCGCGCGGATGCCGCTGAACTCCTTCGTGACGCCCTGGAAGCGGATCGCGACGTCCATCTCTCCGCTACGCGTCCGTCGTGAGGAAGACCGGCTGCGTCCATGCGGTCGCGCCGCCGGCGCCGTAGCACTCTGCGCGGACGTACAGCAGACCCTTCGCCTCGTCGTCGTTCGACGGCAAGGCGAACGATGCGGACGCCCCGTCCGTGGTCTGCCGGTAGATGCCGTGCTGGCTGATGAACCGGATGCGCTGCGCGTTCGACGTCTCGACACGCAACTCGGAGCCACTCACCGCGACCTCGGTGATGTCGACGCCGGTCGAGGCGTAGAAGCTGCCCGACCGGAGCGCGTCCACGACGGCGGCACGGGTGTTCTCCGCGGCGCGGACGACGTTCCACGCGAGTTCCACGTCGCCGGGCGTGTGCGAGTCGTCGTTGCCGAAGCCCCACACGCGTCGGCCCTGGCTGAGGAGCATGTCCCAGCGGTCGGTGGCGAGCGGCGTGCCGGCGAGGCGTTCGATGACGCCGTTGTAGATCTCGAGGCCGGCGTACCCCTCCACCGCTTCGAGCACCTCGTGCGGGCAGTGGTTGAACTTGTACCCCCAGTTGGGGTGGTTCATCACGGCGAACGCGCCCTGGGCGTTGATGTCGCTTACGACCTTCTGGCGGTCGCGATCCGGCTCGATGAACTCCTTGGCGTCTATCTGAAGGATGTGTGGCCCGTTGCGCGACACCTCTACCGCCGGGATGAGCGTAAGCGAGGTCTTGTCACGGTATTCGTCGGGGTTGATGAAGATGTCGTGGTCCGTCATCGCGAGGAAGTCGTAGCCTCGTCGTTCGTAATCGGCGAGCACCTCCTCGAAGGGTTCGGAACCGTCGCTGAACGTCGAGTGCCCGTGAAGGTTGCCCCGAAGCCACGAGCCCGCTGCCGCATACGGACTGTCTACGCTAACCGCCACTGGTTGTCCTCCTCTTCCTGGACCGGAATGCCGCCATCCGATTGCGCCCGAGAGGTTGCCACATGGCGCTCGTCCCAACAACGCTCTTTGACACATTGGGGCGACTGTGTTAGCTTGGGCGGCGCTACACTGTCGGACGCACCTGTCGAGCTCTCTTCGCGCAGTCTGGGGCCATCCGTGAGACGATCCATTGCACTGTTGGCGGTCGCACTAGCGGTCACGATGTCGACTCCCGCGTGGTCGCAGAGCGGCATCGCCATAGAGCACGAAGTGGGCAATGTGCGCTTCGGGGTGTTCGGCGCCGGGCATCTCGCGGCCGATGTCGACACGAACGCAGGCCTGATATGGCCAAACTTCGCCTACCCAGCGTCCGATCCGAACGCCCGACAGTATCTTGGGCGCTTCTCGGGCATCTTGGTCGCGACAGATAGCCCGCTCGTAGCCAGCCACATGGAGGGGGCCGGGGGAACTGGCGGCCTCGGCGAGTGGTGGTTCACGGCAACCGGCGCGCCCGAGGACATCTCCGTCGACGCCACGCGTCAGAGCATCCGCACCGCATTCTCTACGCAACCGCTTCCCCCAGCGGAACTGCCGTTCGACATCACGGTGGGGCAGGTGAGTCACACCTGGGCCGAGGGGCCGGAAAGCAACGGTGTCGTCCTCATCCTCACGATGACGAACAACTCCGAGCTGCCCGCCGAAAACCTGCGCATGGCGCTCATGACCAACTGGGACATCGACCCTCAGGTTGGGAATCCACCGCAGCCCGCTGACCCGAGTGACGACATGGTCGCCTGGGACGATGAACGGCAGGCTTCTATCATGTTCGATGGGACGGGGGCGGACACGACCCACGTCGCGACGGTGCTCCTGCAGGGCGCGTTGTACGGCCATCGCAGCGTGGCGTTCCCGTTCTCACCGGGATCCCTGGCCGATCTGGGGCGGTTCCAGATACTAGAGAATCCGCGCGTGCAGAGGGGCGCTACTCTCACGCCGCGCAACTACGTGACCTATACGACCGCCGGGCCTGTCACCCTCGAGGGTGTAAACCCGCACACCTTCGTGTTTGCTCTCGTGGGCGGCGAGACCCTCGGGGATCTCGAGCGAAACATCGACGCCATCGCGGAAGTCATCCAACGCCCGCAGGCGGTATCGACGGAAGTGAACGACGACGGCGTCCAGTTGGGATGGGACCCACCGATGCGCGGCGATATCCTGGGATACACGGTGTTCCGGTCGCTGGAGGAAGGTGGCCCATACGACCAGGTAGGCCCGCGCATCGTCGAGACGGTCGAATATCTGGACACGAGCGTCCGGCCAGGCACCACGTACTACTACACGGTGCGCCCGGTTGGTCTGGACGAGAAGAACATCAACGCGCCGTCCACCCCCGTCACCGCAACGACGAGCCCGAAGCCGACAGCCGTGAGCACGCTGGCGCTGGGTCTCGAGGGAACACCGTCCGAACCGGAAGTGGCTCTCACGCTGGAGGTGCCGGCAGACGTCACGCCAGCGGATGTTGACTTGCTCCTCTACCGAAACGAGACCGGCTTCGCGCCGTTCACGGTCATTCAGCAGGGCAAGTTCAGCGAAGAGATGGTGGATGTCGAAGTGGAGCCTGGACGAACCTACTACTACGCCGTCCGCCTCCTGAACGAGTTTGACCGGCTGAGCGACATTTCCAACGTCGCCCGCGTCGAAGTGCCGCTACCCGTCGCCGCGCCCTCACTCGACCTCAGCGACGTAGCGGTGTATCCGAACCCGGTCTACCGGTCGCAGGGCCAGTCTCTCCACTTCCGCCGTCTCCCAACCGGCACCACGATCCGCATCTACACCGCTACCGGCGCGCTCATCGAACGACTCGACAACCAGTCGTCGAGCATCCTCGACTGGGCGCCGGGCGCGGACCTCGCGAACGGGGTGTACGTCTACCAGATAGCGTGGTCAGCCGAGGCCGTCTCCCGAGACGCAGAGACGGCTCCCAGGGACACCCTCCTGAAGCACATCTCGGGCAAGTTCGTCCTGATGGACTGATCGTCGCCGTACCAGGCGGCGACCCGTCCTGCGAGGAGGAGACTGCGCATGTCTGACGAAGCACGCTCGCCGCTCATCAGCGCGGAACAGGCGCGCGCGGCCCGCGACGGGCTCATACGCGACGGGTATTCAGTCGTGCCCGGCGTCCTGCGAGGGGATCTGCTGGAGCGTCTGAGGGGGTTCACCGACGAGTTCCTAGACGATCACCCCGTCGACCACAAGCACCGGTATCAGGGCAGCGACTTCCACATCCAGGGTCAGTCGCGGTGGGAGGCGAACCCAGACGAGAACCGTTACCGCGCGCCCATCGTAGACGAACTTGTGGATATGCCAGCGCAGCGGGAGATCGCCGACGCCATGGGATTGGAGGGTCTGCACTCCGGCGGCGGCATCATCATCCTGAACAAGCCACCGCACGGCCCGCCGCTGTATTGGCATCAGGACTGTATGCACTGGAACCACCCGCAGGCGGCGCTCCCGTGGCCATCGCAGATCTTCCTGTCGTACTACCTCGTGGACACGGAGCGCGAGAACGGCTGCCTCAAGGCGATACCGGGCACGCACCTCAAGCGCATCCCGCTGCACGACGAGCTCCCCGCCGCGCACGGCCCAGAGATTCAGGCGGTCGATGTAGACCATCCCGCCTTCGCGCAGCACCCCGACGAGGTGGATCTGCCCGTCAAGGCTGGGGATTTGGTGTTCGCGGACGCGCGCGTGCTGCACGCGGCGTGGCCCAACCAGACCGATGAGCGACGGCCGCTCGTGCTACAGTGGTGGTCTGTCTTTCCGTTCCCCACGGTCCCTACGTGGTGGGAGGGCGACCTGCCCGAGGAGCTGTCGGACGACTTCGAGGGGCCCTACGAAGGAACGCGGATCCCCGGGAAGCACCTGCACTAATGCCGGCGCGGGCGTGGCAGCCTACCCGCCCGTCCCGAATTCCTTGATGCGACCCCAACGGTCGGGCCCGAAGCCCTCAATGCGTTGGATCTCCGGCTCGTCTCCCGGGCCGGGCTCCTGATTGGGGTCAGGCTGCGTGCCGTCGTAGATGTCCGTGCCGGGGTAGAACGCAGACCAGGCGAACCAGAAGGCGACGAAGCCCTCCGTGAGCCGGTCGAGGGTACGGCCGTCTGGCCCGACGAGCGCCGTCTCCGTTACCTCCCACACGCCGCCTTCGGCGTCGGTGAGAACGCCGTCAGTGAGTGAGAAGCGCAGCAGCCCACGCTGGTACACGCGGGCCGCGGGCGGCGAGCCCTCGCCAGTGATGACGACGATTCCGTCGCCCCCAACCACGTCGTTGGCCGCGCGTAGCTGCCCGAACTCCTCCAGGGGGTACGCTCGCGTCTGACCGTTGTGGATGAGTCCGTACACCCAGGTCTTGCGGGGCAGGTCGGGCTTGGCTCCGTCGACAGGGAAGAACAGGCCGGGATCGTCGGCGTACCCAGCGTATGGGTCGCGCGCGTAGTTGCGCCCGAAGCCCGTGTCGGTGCTCAGCACCGTGGTGTCGGGGTGCTTGGCGGCCCACTCACCCCACCGCGAGTGCGCCACCGGCAGGATGGTCAGTTTCGTGCCGGTCCTCGGCCCCACGACCGCGCGCCCGAGGGCCTGCTGCCAAAGCGATGGCGTGTCGGTTGCCCGGTCGTACATAAGCAGGTCGCTGTTGTGCAGGAGGCCCGAAACGCCGAATTCGACCGTGACGCCGTCAATCACGGGGTCGAAGGCAATGCCGGTGCCGCACAACGGGCAGTACGTGAGAGCGACTGGCACGCCCCCAACAGTGTCGTTGACGATCTCGTGCCAGTTCATGATGAGGAGTGGGTAAGCGCGGGTCTGGCCGTTGAGTTCCAGGCCGAGGACGATGTCCGCTGGGTCCAGGTAGTCTGCCGCGGCAGCGGGAATCACATCGGGTCGCGTGAGCGCCGGGATGCCATCCTTCGGCGGCCCCCCGTGCATGATCTCCGCGAGGGGGATCGAGTGCCGGACATTGTCCGGGAAGAACTCAGGGAAGATGCGACCCAGCTTCTCGTTGGCGTCTGCGTCGTCCGCCGCTGGCGCGCCAAACACGCCGGGGAGCGCTCCGTCCTCGCCGCACGCGACTTGAAGCGCGAGCGCGACTGCGAAGGCGACCACCGGTACGCGAGACCACTTCTTCACCCCGGCGCCTCCTCAACATCGGCTCGCTACACGGCGGCGGACGCCAGCGCGGACACGTCGCCACCGGATCCGGCCGTCCACGTCTCACGAAGCTGCTGCAACGCCTGCTTCTCTATCTGCCGGATTCTCTCCCGCGTGAGGCTGAACAGCGCGCCGGTTTCCTTGAGTGTGAGCGGTCGGCCGTCGTCCAGACCGTAGCGCGCGCGCAGGATCGCTTGCTCGCGATCAGTGAGGACGCCGAGAACGCGGCTGACGTCCTCGCTGCGCGTGAACCTGTCCCACCACCGCTCGGGACGCTGACGCGGATCCTCCAGCACCTCGCGGTAGCTCGTCTGTCCGGGCATGGGCATTTCCATGTCCAGCGAGACGTACTCGTAGGCCACGCTCGCCAGTAGCTCGACCTGCTCGGTCGAAGTTTCCAGCTCGCGCGCCAGCTCTTCTGTCGTGGGCTCCCGACCCAACTCCCTGCGCAGGCGTACGGTCTGCTTGTCGAGCTTGGACGTCCCAGCCAGGATGTGCTCGGGCAGCCGAATCAGTCTGGAGTCGTACGACAGGGCGCGGAGTATAGCTCGCCGGATCCACCACACCGCGTATGTGCTGAATCGGAACCCCTTGTCGGGGTCGAACCGCTCGACCGCCTGTATCAGCCCGATATTCCCCTCTTGCACCAGGTCCACCAACGGCACGTTGGGGTGCGCGTAGCGGGTGGCGATCTTCACGACCAGGCGAAGGTTGGACTGGACCAACTGCTGGAACGCATCTCGGTCGCCTTGTCGCACTCGGTTGGCGATGGCGACCTCCTCGGCCTGGGAGAGCAACGGGATGCGAGATATCCGCTCAATCCATTGTGACAGCGCGCCGGGATGGTTGCGCGGCTTCCGGGCAGCGGCTGTCTCTCCGGCCTTCGCCGGCGTGGTAGTCGTCGACATCACGAGCCCTCTCCTTTGGACACTGACCCCACCCGCAGGTCACTAGCCGCGCGCGACTCGGCGCGCGGCCAATTCACCTAACGCTCTACAGTCCGCAACCGGCATCGCCGCAGCCACCATCGCCACCGCAACCGGCATCGCCGCAGCCACCGTCGCCACCGCAACCGGCGTCGCCGCAGCCACCGCAGCCGCCGCAACCGGCATCGCCACACCCACCACAGCCGCCACAACCGGCATCGCCGCAGCCACCGCACCCACCACAGCCACCGCAACCGGCCATGCTCTCATCGCCGCTACCGACCTCCGTGCCAAGAGCCAGGCCGAATGTGATCTGCACGTCGTCCGCGAGCTTGAGCACGACCATCTTGGGGCGCTTGATATCGTAGTCCGACAGCTTGGCGTCGATGGATCCCGCCACGAACAGGACATCGCCCTGCGGGAACTTCGCCTTCGATTCCGGCCCCTTGCCGAAGTACGTCACGGTGAGATCGTCGACCGTGATCTCCCTCTCAACGCCGTGCAGCGCCATGACGCCCTTCGCGACCACATGCGTCGGCACACCCTCGCTGAGCGCCTTGGTCGGGGTGCGAGCTTCTTGGCCGTCCACATCCGCCGTGGTATAAGCCGACACCACCTCGTTGAGCGTGAAGACCGCGTTTGGGTACTTGTCGGTCTGTAGGAACTGCGTCTTCATATGCTTGTCGCGTAGCGCGATGCCCGTGTCCAGACCATCGAGGCTGACGGTAACGGACGCGCTCAGCGTCTCGGCGAAGTCCGCCAGATCGTCGATGGCCACCTCGGCCTGGACGTTCGCCGTCTTGCCGTTGATGGTTTCCAGCGGCGCTTTCGAGCGGAAAGAGACGTCGTTCCGGTCGTCGAGGCCTGACCGAAACGTGGTAGCGTGCGCGCCGTGAGCCAACGCCCACGACGACGCGATAGCGAGGACCAAGGCAGCCCGTGACACCATGCGAGCAAGCGTCATTGGATGTAACTCCTTCAAAACCCGTCGAATGCGGCGGCGCCGGGAGTACGAGGAGCTGTGGCGCGCCGACGGACATCAGCTTCCGTATAGTTAGACCAGAGCGGCGGTCGTCGGTATCGCGGTCGCTCGACAACTGGCTGCCGGGTCGGGTCCACGTATTGCGGTTCGTGTCAGCACGGACCGTGCCAGGCACCGGGAACGAACATGTCTCGTGATGTCGCGCGCGGCTCGGAGAAGCCCATCGACGAACTCCTGGAAGAAGTGTGGCCAGGTCTGTTCGCGCTCTGTTACAGGCTCGTAGGGTCCGTTGAGGACGCGGAGGACTTGACGCAGGACTCGCTCATCAAGATCGCAAACGCGTACGACAAGTTCGAGGGGAGGTCGGCGTTCCGCACGTGGGCGTACCGGATAGCCACCAATACGTGCTATAACTTCCTGACCTCTGCACGAAAACGTAGAGAAGTGGTCCTACCCGACCCGCTGGAGACGGCCGACGAGTTCCTCGCGACGACGGAGCCGGACGCCGACCCAGACGAGATCCGCGAGAGTCTGGAGTTCTCGTTCATCTGCGTGTTGCAGGAGTTGTCGCCGCTGCAACGCCTCGTCGTCGTGCTGCGGGACGTGCTTGGGTGGTCCGTGGCGCAGACGGCCGAAGCTCTGGGGTCCGCGGCGGCGCCCGTGAAGAACATCCATTCACGCGCGCGCAAGCGGCTGCGAGAACTGAAGACCGACGGCGCGACGCTCGAGCCGTCCCATCCGCTCGCCGAGGCGTTCATGCGCGAATACGCCAAAGCTCATGTCGAGAAGGACATCGAGGCGTGTCTGGCGTTCTATGAGGCTGACTCGACGCTGTATGCATTCCCCACGCGGAAGTACGTCGGCGTGGACGAGATTCGCGAGTACTACGCGGACATGCTTCCCATGATGCCGACGCTCTTCGTGGGGGTGAAGATGAACGGCAGCCTCGGAGCCGCGTGCTATCACCCGACGGGCGATGGCGGGCTCATGCGCACTGGCGTGGTGATACCGGAAATCGCGGCGCCCAGGCCCGGGTCGGAGCGACCGTACATCGCGCAGGTGTTCTGGGCGCAAGAGCCCGAACACCACGAGCGCGCCAACACGCCCGACGAACTACAGGACGCGCCCAAGGACGCTCAGTACCTTCTGTAGTTCGTACGCCGCTGCTCGCCTGCGGCGCGACGACGGCGAAAGGACCACGTGCTCACACTCCGCATGTCCTTTGTGCTGCTTCTGAACGTCGTGCTAACCGTGCTCGCCCAGTCGCTCCTCCGCTCCGGCATGCGGGCCGCGCCCGGTGACGAACGCCCGCTGGCCGCGACCGCGCTGCGCGCTGTGACGGACATCCGCGTCCTCGCCGGGATGGCGACGTTTGGTGGTTCGCTCCTGTTGTGGCTGTGGCTGCTTTCAAGGCTGCGGATAAGCGTGCTGTATCCTGTGCAACAGGGCCTGGTGTTCGTGGCGCTACAGTTCGTGGCGTGGAAATGGCTAGGGGAGGGCTGGTCGCCTACAAGACTCGTGGGCGTCGCTGTCATCGGGGTCGGCGTGCTGCTACTCGCGCGCGGCTAGTACGACGCCGACACGCCAACCCGGTAGATGGTCTGCGTGTAGTTCAGGAAGTCCCGCTCCTCGCGCGTGTCGTTCGTGCGGTTCTGGAGCACGTCCACTGTGCCACTAGCCGAAAGCGTGTCGCTGAGGCGGTATTCGCCGGACAGAACCGCCTGCCACGACGTGTCGGCGCGCGGATCGGTGGGTCCGTCGAACGGGCCGCCGGTGGCGCGCCGCTCGTAGTTGAGCCATGCCCGGCGCCCTTCCAGTCTCAGCCATCTCCCCTCGCCCGGCGACCAGAAGGCTAGAAGCGCGGCCGAGGACGTGCGGAAGTCGAAGAAGTCTGAGTTGGACCCATTCCACATCGCGGACGCGCCGACCCGTGCGAGGAAATCGTCACCGAGCGCGCGCAGCGCCGTCACGTCGAGCAAGTGTCGCGTGTCTTCGCGCTGGAAGTCGCGGTCCACCCCCATGGCGATGTAGAGCAACTCCGACAGGTTCCTGCCGTACCGTTCGCGCTGCGCCCCGTACGCCGCATCGACGCGGGTTGCGGCTCCGCCGACCAGCCGTAGCGAGGCACGGCCGGTGTGCCGTGTGGAGTCGATAAGCAGGTAATCCTCGCGCCCGTCGTCGTCGTCGAAGGCGCGCTGACGGAACTCGTACGACAGCAGTTCTCCGACGCCCACCTCTACCGAGGGCTCCCAGTGGTCGTAGATGGCCGCGTCCCGCGTGGTCCTCGTCAGACGCGTGTCCAGACGGACAACTGGCCAGTCGCTCGAATGCCGGTATGTAACGCGCGAGGTCAGCGGTACGCGCATGCCGTCGAACTGGTCGAGGAAACCATCCTCGCCTGCGTAGTCCTGGATGGATGGCGCCAGTCCCGCCGCGATCTCGAACGCGCCGGCGACCTCGTCGGCCTCGACCGCCGCAGTCAGCGTGCGCAACGACCCGCGCAGTTGTGGGCTCGTGCGCGAAGTGGAGACCGTGCTGGGATCGACGCTGATACCGAACTCGATGTGGTCATTGAACTCGATCGCAGGCGTGACGGACGCGCGCACGCCGGACGCCGATGTCTGCGCCCACGCGGGCGCGATGCTGAGCGCGACGGCCGCGAGGACGCCGGTCAGCAGCGTTAGAAGATGGCGCATACGCCTCCCGAGCAGTTCGCGCCTGCGCGAGAATTCGGGTCGGACGCGCCGCCCGCGCCGCCCTCGGCGGCGTCGAACGCGTGAAGCACGGACGCTCGTGCAGGTTGTCCACCGGCCGCCCCCAAGAGTTCGGCTGCCGTGGTGGGCTCACCCCATTCCAGCGCGACGCGCCCGTCGGAGAGTACCGAAAGTTGACCGCATCCCGCCAAAGATACGACTGCGACGGCCAGGGCGATCCACGCGACGCGCTTCGTCATAGGTGCTTCCTCACGAGTGGCTCAAACACCGACAGATCCTGCCCACCAATGAGCGTCTCGACGACGCGCCCGTCACGGTCGACGACGTACGTCGCGGGCAGACCGATACTTACGTTGTAGTCCGCCACGACCTCCCGGGTGCCCAGCAAGATTGGGAACGAGAGTCCTCCGACCTCCTCGAGGAACAGCGGCACGTCCTCGGTGGGGTTTTCGTCGACTGTGATCGCGAGGATCTCCATGTCCTCTGGCCCGATCTCAACGCGCAGCGCGTCCAGGTGCGGCATCTCTTCGACGCATGGGGCGCACCAGGTTGCCCAAAAGCTGACGACGACCACCTTTCCCCGGAACTCTTCGAGCGCGACCTGCTCGCCTTCGAGCGTCGCGAGGACAAACGTCGGCGCCAGCGGCCCTTCGTCGCTGACTGCTGGATCCTGCCCGTCGTCGCTGATGTCTGGATCCTGTGCGTCCTCACCGCACCCGGACGCGAACATACCCGCGACGAGGCACACCGGCAGGGCCGTTCTGCTAAGCAGCATCGCTAGGTGACGACCGACAGGCATGGCTCCCTCTCACCCTGATTCGCTCGCGCCAGCCGTCTCGTCGGCCGACTCCTCTGGAATATACCGCATGGCCACGTCCCGAAGGCAACGCAGCCAGCGATCCGACCGGCCGGAACCACGGTGGGCGCAGACCCCGCCGGGCAGGGGGCCGCCGACGCGGGCAGGGAAGCGCGCGCGACGCCCTGATACGGCGGCATGGGACGCGGCCCTGGGCTTGCCGGCCGCGCTGAGCGGCGTGTAGAATCCTAGTCCAATCCGCACGCCGTGACGAGCGCGTACCGGCGGCGCGCATGCCCCGAAGGCGACTGAATGCGCGTAGCCATCCTGAGCGACATCCACGCCAATTCCGAAGCCCTGGACGCCGTTCTCGCGCACATGGAGCCGAGGAGCGTCGACGCCATCTGGTTCCTTGGCGACGCCGTCGGGTACGGCGCCGACCCCGAGCATGTTATCGACTGGATGTCCAACGGCGCCATCGACGGCGCGGTGCGCGGCAACCACGACAAGGTGATCGCCGGTATCGAGGAACCCGACACGTTCACGCCTATCGCCCGAGACGCCGCGCTGCGTTCGCGGGAGTTGATATCACCCGAGGCGGCGAACCGTCTGCGCGCGTTGCCACGCGGCCCGATGCTCCCAACCGACACGGCGGGCCTATGCCACGGTAGCTGGGCCGACGAGGACTACTACATCTTCACTCCGGCGGACGCGCACGCGACGTTCACGGACATGGAGTGCTCGGTCCTGTTCTTCGGTCACACGCACCGCGCGTGCATCTACGCGCAATGGGACGGTAGCACCGTCGAGCTTCCGTACGAGAGCGGAGCGGAGGTGGTTCTCCGCGAGGACGCGCGCTATCTCATCAACCCCGGCTCTGTTGGGCAGCCGCGCGACCGTGATCCTCGCGCGGGGTACGCGCTCTTCGACCCGGCCGAGAACCGTCTTGCGTTGTTCCGCGTGCCTTACGACATCTCCAACGCACAGGCCAAGATCGTCAAGGCGGGTCTCCCCGAGATGAACGCCGTTCGGCTCGCGGAGGGGCGGTGATCCCGCCGTGCTGACCCCTGACCGGTTCGTCCTGCTGGCGGCCGCGGTCGCTCTGTGCGGCGTAGTTCCCGGGAGCCCATGGCTCGCGACCCTAGCTGCCGTGGTAGGCGCGTTCGCGCTGAACCGGGCAGCGGCCCGAGGGGCGTCCGCGGACACGCGCCGCGCCATCCTCGGCGGACTTGCGGCGGGCGTCGTCGTGGCGTCGGGCGATTGGGGGCTCGCACAGGTCAAGTTCCTGTTCCACGTGCGGCGAGAGGCGGCGTTCACTCCGATATCGCTCGGAGCGGTCGGGTGCCGCGCCGTGCTTTTCGGCGCCCTGGCGTTTCTCTACGTGCGTCTGCGCATGGTCGGCCCCACCCTCGTGGCGATCCCCGCCGTGGTCGTCGTCGGCGTCCTCGTTGGGTTCGCGTACGAGCATCTCGGCGTCAGGGCGGGCCTGTGGGACTGGAACGCCTCGCTCATGCCGGACAAGCAGGTTGGGTCCGCTTGGGCGTTCGTGCCGGTCGCCTGGGGCATGACGTGCCTGTGCCTGTGGTACTTTCTCATGGGGTTCAGCCGCCGAGTGCCGCAGGCGTTCCACCCGGTGGGTATTGGCATTCGGTTCGGATCGGCATACCTTGGGTTCACGATGATAAGCTACGCGCTGTTCCTCCGGGTATATGGCAAGGTGGTGATGCCGTGAGGATGCGTTCGACGACGATAGTAGCGGCGCGACGTGACGGGTCGGTAGCGATCGGCGGGGACGGGCAGGTCACGTTGGGTGACGTGGCGATGAAGCACCATGCCGTGAAGGTCCGCCGGATGTACGACGACCGCGTCATCGCTGGCTTCGCCGGGTCGGCTGCGGACGCGCTCGCGCTGTTCGAGAAGCTCGAAGGCCGGCTGGAGGAGTTCCACGGCAGCCTTCGTCGCGCCGCGGTCGAGCTGGCGAAGGACTGGCGTAGCGACCGTGTCCTCAGGCGTCTGGAGGCGCAGATCATCGCGTGCGACTCCGAGGCGTCGCTACTGGTCTCCGGCGGTGGCGACGTGCTGTCACCGGACGACGGGGTGGTGGCCATTGGGTCGGGCTCGTCGATCGCCTTGGGTGTCGCGCGTACGCTGACTAAGCACACCGACCTGTCGGCGGGGGAAGTCGTCCGCGAAGCCCTCCTGACCGCAGCGGACATCTGCATCTACACGAACGATCACATCACGATCGAGACGCTATCCTGGTAGACCCGGAAGGATCCAATGAGCGACGCCGACAGCGCGGACATCGTCACGCCTTCGCGACCGGACGCCGACGTGGACGCGAGCTCGCCCGAGCAAGACGCTCTGTCTAAGACGTTGCCACCGCGCGGCATCGTCGCTGAGCTGGACCGGTACGTGATCGGTCAGAGCGACGCCAAGCGAGCGGTGGCCATCGCGCTGCGGAACCGCGCGCGCCGTCAGATGCTCGCGGACGATATGCGCGACGAGGTCACGCCCAAGAACATCCTCATGATCGGCCCGACCGGCGTCGGCAAGACGGAAATCGCGCGCCGGCTCGCGAAGCTTGCGAACGCTCCGCTCATCAAGGTCGAGGCGTCGAAATACACGGAGGTAGGGTACGTCGGTCGCGACGTGGAATCCATGATCCGGGATCTGGTCGAGGCGTCGGTGGGCATGGTGAAGGCGCAGCACCTGGCGGATGTGGCGGCGCGGGCCACGGAGCGGGTTGAGGAGCGGCTGCTGGAGGCGCTGATACCGACGCCAGCGGCGTACCAGCCTCAACACACGTCTCCCGACGACGACGGGGCCGGAGAAGGCGACAACGACGATTCGGGGCCAGACAGGTTCGCGCGCACCCGGGAACGGTTCCGCACGAAGCTCCGCAACGGCGACTTCGAGGCGAAGACCATCGACATCGACGTCGAGCATCGCCCGCCGCCGTTCATGGAGGTGATGACGCCTGGCGGGGTCGAGGAGATGGACATCAACATCCGCGACATGCTCGGCGGAATGATGCCCAAGCGCACGCGCAGCCGGACGGTAACCGTGGCGGAGGCGCGGCCCGTCCTGATGGCGGAGGAGTCCGAGAACCTGCTCGACATGGACCGAGTGAACGCGGAAGCGGTGGATCGCGCGGAGCAGGCCGGAGTCGTGTTCCTGGACGAAATCGACAAGATCGCGGGACGGGACGCCAGCCACGGGCCAGACGTGTCACGTGAGGGCGTGCAGCGGGACATCCTGCCCATCGTCGAAGGCTGCTCGGTCACGACGAAGTACGGCCCAGTGCGCACGGACCACGTCCTGTTCATCGCCGCCGGCGCGTTCCACGTGGCGAAGCCTTCCGACCTCATTCCGGAGTTGCAGGGCCGGTTCCCCATCCGTGTCGAGCTCGACAGTCTCACCGAGGAGGACTTTCGGCGGATCCTCACGGAGCCTAGGAACGCGCTGGCGAAACAGTACGCCGCGCTCCTGGCTACCGAGGGCGTCGAGGTGGTTCTCCAGGCCGACGCTATCGAGGAGATCGCCTCCCTTGCTCGTCAGGTAAACGACCAGAGCCAGAACATCGGCGCGCGTCGCCTGCACACCATCATGGAGCGGCTGTTCGACGAGCTGTCGTTCGAGGCGTCGGACATGGCAGGCGTTACAGTGACCGTAGACCGCGCGTACGTCCGATCCCAGCTCGCCGACATCGTGCAGGATGAGGACTTGAGCCGCTATATCCTGTAAATGGAGAATTGTGGCGAAACTGTCACGCACCCGCCTGCGCTGGCGTAAGATGAGGTGGAGAGGGGTGAGTCAGTGGTATCCGTGCAGCAACTGTTCGACGCCTGCGAGGACTTCGAGCTGAGGACGGCGAAGCTCTACTCGGACTTCATGATCCGGCTGGGATCCGAGGACGACCGGGTCGCGCAGTTCTGGGAAGAGATGAGCAGCGAAGAGTGGGAGCATTACGTCATCGTCCACTTCGGGCGCAATCTGTGCGAACGGGCAGGGATGATGCGGGAGCCGGTCAGGACGGTCGACGAGGCGACCTTGGCGGAGCTCGACGCGGTCTTGAGTGAGAATGTCGATCGTGTAGCGAAAGGGACATACACACTGAAGGACGCGTTCCGCATGGCGATCCTCTTCGAGAGCAGCGAGGTTGACGACTTGTTTATGCGGCTTGTGCATGTGATACGCCAGGCCATCGAACGTCTGGGTGAATACCACCTTGAGAAGCGCATCCAGCGGGCGAACGCACATATGGACGACCACGTCGCTGGCCTGGTCCGCGCCATCCGGCGGTTCGCAAACGACCCCGAGTTGGTTCGGGAAGCGCACGAAGCCGTCGCCGCTCATTCCCGATGACGCAACCAGCCGTCCCAGCTATCGAACTGAAGGACATCCGGAAGTCGTACGGCGATGTCGTCGCCGTGGACGGCGTGTCGCTTGAGATCGCGGACGGCGAGTTCTTCTCGATGCTCGGCCCCAGCGGCTGCGGCAAGACGACAACGCTGCGGGTGATTGCTGGGTTCGCGGCTCCCGACGGTGGCGAGGTCGTCCTGGGTGGCGCGCCCGCGACCCACGTCCCGCCGCACCGTCGCGACGTCAACACCGTCTTCCAGCAGTACGCTCTCTTCCCGCACATGACCGTGCGCGACAACGTCGGCTTCGGACTGCGCGTGCGCAAGAAGGGCCGCGCGGAGACGCATCGAGCTGTCGCCGACGCGCTGGCGATGGTGCGACTACACGGCTGCGAGGGCCGGAAGCCTTCCGAGCTGTCCGGCGGCCAGCAGCAGCGTGTCGCGCTCGCCAGAGCGTTGGTGAACCGGCCATCGGTCCTGCTGCTTGACGAACCGCTGGCCGCGCTAGACCTGAAGCTCCGTCAGGAGATGCGGGACGAGCTGAAGCGGCTGCAAGGCGAGGTAGGCATCACGTTCGTATACGTGACGCACGATCAGGACGAGGCGATGGCGCTCTCAGACCGCATCGCGGTGATGCGGGCGGGGCGGATCGAGCAGGTCGGGTCCGGGCTCGACGTCTACGAGCGGCCGGCGACCAGGTTCGTCGCCGACTTCATCGGGGCCACGAACTTCCTCGAGGTGGAAGTGCTCACGCTGGCGGCGGGGTCCGCGGCGGGCGAGGTCGGCGGCACGCGGGTCGAAGCGCGACCAGGTCCAGGCATCCGTGTGGGAGACCGGGCGTTGCTGACATTTCGGCCGGAGCGGGCCAGCCTGGCCCGTGTGGCGGACGCCGCCGGTCCCGCCAAGGGGATGCCGGGCACGGTCTCTGGCAGAACCTACCTCGGGGCGCACGTCGAGTATCGTGTCGCTGTCACGCCGGACGACGACCTCACCGTGGTGGCGCCCAGCCACAGCGACGCCGCTGCCCTCCAACCGGGAGACGCCGTAGCGGTGGCGTGGTCGGCTGAAGACGCCTGGATGCTGCGCGAATAGCTACTTCAGCACGACGAGGCGACGCATCTCGCGGTATTCGCCGGCTTCGAGCTCGTAGAAGTACACCCCGCTAGCTACACGTTCTCCCAGCTCGTTGCGACCGTCCCAGTACGCCGCGGCGGCGCGTGGTCGATGGTCACCACTCTCGACGTACCCTAGATCCAGCGTCCTGATCGGCGCGCCGTTGACGCCGTAGATGCGGATCGTGACGGCGCTGTCCGCCGCGAGCGTGAACGGAATCCACGTCTCTGGGTTGAACGGGTTCGGGTAGTTCGGCAGCAGGTCGGTCGTGTAGCCTGAGAGAGCCAGAGCAACCGGCGGGCCAGCTCGATGCGCGAGGAGGCCACCTTCGGCGTCGACCAGTCGGATCTCACGGAACGACGCCTCGGCGACGGCCGCGGCGCCAGTCGCGCGCAGCGTCAGTCGCGCCGCGACGCCATCCACCGGCCCGCCGTTGTCCGCAGTCGCGCCCAAGCGCGCGGCCGCAACGTGCAGCGAACGCTCGCCGGTCACGGGCGGCATCCAGAACACCGCGCCGTCCAGCAGCTCTCCCGCGGACGCGCTGACAACCGTGACACCTTCGGGCAACACGAGCCTGAACTCGTAGCCAGACAGCGCGACCAGCGACCGAGCGTGTATCTCCAGCTCGACCGTGTCGCCCTCGCCACGCACCCGATCAAGACGCACCGTGGCGGACGGCGCCCCTCCCGACGCCAACGACGGCGCCGCGGAGGCCGCGCCCGTGGTCTCGCCGAAGTGCGAAGACACGGTCACGAGGTCGACGATGTTGACGAGACCGTCACCGTTGATGTCCGCCAGAGAGCCTGGCTCCGCCGTCGTTCCGAAGACGGACGCCACCGTCACCAGGTCGATGATGTTCACCACGCCGTCGCCGTTGGGATCCCACGGCGTGGCGGACACGCCAGCGGCGCCGAGTTGGAACGTCCCCGTGCCGGACACCGAAGCCGAGGACGTCCGCCCCAGAGCGTTCGTTGTCGACACGAGCGCGTTCCACGCTTCGCCATCCAGGGCATACACCACCGGCGACTCGTCGTCGATGTCGACCCCTATCGGAACCGGGATGCTCAGTGTCGCGGGCAGGTTGTAGGTTGTCAGTCCCGCGCCGCTGGGTGTCTTTGCGGCCACGGCGCGTGCCGTGCCGTCCACCGCGCCGTTCAGAGGCGGGGTCGACAGTACCTCGGACAGCTCAACCGTCGCGGCCAGCAGCAGGTTCGAGAACAGCCCACGCGCCGGCACGAACAGCCGCGTGCCGTCTAGCAGGCTAACGACGCCGCCGCGGTCCTTGATCAGGGCCGTCGCGAGCACGGGAGACAGCACTGATGGGTCGCTGTTGCCAGCCGCGTCGATGGAGACCACCGCGTAGTACACCGTGGCGCCCGGCAGAACCGTCGTGTCGGCGTAGCCCGTGCTCGTCACCGAGGCGGCGAGGGGCGACAGGGCGGAAGCGTCGGTGAACGGCTGAGACGAGCGGAAGACCGAGTACGTCGACGCGTTCGGGTCCGCTGCCCAGGCGAGGTTGATGCCGCGCGAGTCAGCCGTGGGAGTCGCACTGACAGACGCCGGGGCCGTAGTCGGGGCAGCCACGTCCACAGCCACCGTAGCCGTGTCGGACGCGGTCTCGTTGCCGGCGGCGTCTGTCGCGACAACGACCACCTCATTGTTGCCGTCGGCGAGCGACACTTGGGCCGAAAACGGCCCCTGCC
Source organism: uncultured bacterium (assembly GCA_964473525.1). GTDB lineage: Bacteria > Poribacteria > WGA-4E. The sequence continues at coordinate 133,725 of CAYYPK010000011.1, read as the reverse complement.
CCGTCGCCAACACCGTCTCGACGCCACCAACGAGAATGACCAGGCTCGTCAGATCGCCCACCTCGTTGTCGGCTACTACGCCGGAGATCGTGAGAGTTGTCCCGGCTGCCGCGGATGGCAGCGGATCAACAGACAGGGACGGTGATGTCTCGTCCAGCACGATCGTCAGCGTGTCGGAACGGTCACTCAGGTTCCCGGCGCTGTCCTCAGCCGTCGCGGTGACTTCATTCTCACCAGCGTTCAGGCCGAGGCTGTCCATCGTGAACTCACCCGACTCGTCGACGATCGTCACCAATCCCGCGTTGACGCCGTTCACACGCACCGCGACAACCACGGGCAGCGACGTGCTGCCCGCGAGGCCGGGGACGCGACCCGTCACGCTAGCCGAACGGGACTTGGTGAGCACCCTCTCGCCGTCCAACGCGGGAGCCGGCGGCGGATCCAACGACACATTGAACGACCAGGTGGCGAACGAGACGTTCCCCGATAGGTCGGCGACCTCGACGGTCATCGTGTTGTCGCCCACTCCAAGCAGACCGGCGCTAGAGGTCAGGGACCGCTCCAGGGCGCCGACATCGCCGCCGCCAGCAGCGTCGGCATCAAGCGAACGCTCGAGCGCGTTGAGCTCCAGCGGATCGAACGAAGCATTGTCGCCGCCGGTGAGGCTGCGCTCCAGCGCGTTGAGCTCCAACGGGTCGAAGCTGAACCCGCCCCCACGCAGTTGCAGCGCCACGAAGATGCGCAGGCCATGGATCCGCACCACACCCGTCTGCTCGTTGAACTCCGCGATACCCTCGTCGACGAGCCCCCCTAGCGTGAGCGGCTCGGCGCCTGACGGGTCGTTGACGTAGATGGTGACATCCCCGATGCCTGCGGAGTCGCCGACGGAGAAGGACAGGATGTCCAACCCACTGTCGTCCACGCTGTCTCCTGGCTGCGGGTAGAGGATCGTGATGAGTGGATCGGTGTCGTCCTCACCTTCGATGTCTACCGTGAACGCCCAGCTCGCCTCGGCGACGTTGCCTGCCTCGTCAGCCGCCCGAAGGACCGCCTGGTAGGTCTCTCCGTCGTCGAGGAGGGGGAAATACGCGACCTGCCCAGACGCGATGGCGAACTCGAAGTTGGGGTCATCGGTCTTCGAGGACAGCGCCTCACCGTCAATGCCGAACAGGAATTCGATGCTGGTCGGGTCGAGGTCGGGCGCCGAGATGGTGGCCGCGACCTGCGGCTCCAGCGTCTGCAGTATCTCGCCGTCCGCGGGAACGACCCCCTCGATGGTGGGGGTGACATTGTCGACGAAGAACTCGACGCCCAGGCGCGCTTCGTTGCCCGCCAGGTCGCTCACCGTGACGGACACGAAGTGGCCGAGCGGGTCGCCGCCCTCGAAGGGCTCATCGGCGATGTACTCGATCAGGCCATCGTCGCTCACCGTGGGATCGACCGGAACGTCGTCGAGAGTCATGCCGACTACCGCCCGGTCGATGCCGCTGGCGTCGTCGACCTGCGCGCGCACGGTGTCGGTCGTCCCGAGGCCCACCGACCCGGCGATAGGCGTCAGGAACGTGACGTCCGGGGGAGTGGTGTCCAGAGTCACCTGCACGGGCTCGCTCGACGCCGAGTTGCCCACTGCGTCGGTCGCCGTAGCTATGATCTCGTTGACGCCCTCGAGGAGCCGCGTGGCCGCCGTGCGGAACTCGCCCGCTTCGACGAACGCCACCACCGGCAGGCCGTTGACCGTGACGACCACTTCGGCCCCATCCTCTACTCCGGCGCCGGTGATCTCGATATCCTGAGCGTTGGTGAGGCCGTCAAGCTGCACGACCGGCGCATCGGTCGCGATGTCGCGGACGAACCGCAGGTCTATCACCGCGCTCGTGTTGCCTTGCGCGTCCACGCCGCGGACGAGCAGGACGTGCTCGCCTACCTCGATGTCGTCGAGCGTGAGCGATGCCACGTCGCCGTCGATGTCGAATTCTACGGCCGCTCCGTCGCTCGTGCCGAAGACCCTGGCGACACCCGACAGGTCGTCCGAGACCACGAACTGGACGACGGCGGCCTTGTCGCTGATCCGCGTATCGACACCACTGACGAAGCTCTCACCGTTCAGCGTTGGGTTCAGGATGACCGGGGCTGACACGTCCGCCAGGCGGTCGTCGAACGACACCGTCCCAGACACCGTCGCTTCGTTCCCTGCGGCATCCGACGCGCTCAGAGTCACGTCGATGGAGTCGCCCGAGGCGAACGCCTGCGCAGCAGCGTATGCGAAGGCGCCTAGCGACGGGTCATAGCCCGCGTCCTGTGCTTCGCCGTCTATCACCAGGGCGACCGACGCCGGATCGACGCCGCTGAGAGAGTCCACGATCGTGCCCTGGAATGTCGGCTGCAGCGCCCCGGTCGGCGCGCCAAGAATCGGGTTCGCCACCTGGAGTTCTGGCGCCCGCGTGTCGTAGATGATCGTGACCGGTTCGCTCGGGGCTGAGATGTTGCCCACTTCGTCTCGCGTCTGAAGGCGCAGTTCCACGGCGCCGTCCTCGGCAAAGTCGACGTCGAAGCTCCAAAGCCCATCGCCGTCTGGCTGCACCACACCCGCGATGGCGCCATCCACCGAGATGAGCACCTGCGAGTCGGGGTCGGCCTCGCCCGCGAGGGCGTACGGCGTGATGTTCGTCACCGCGAGGATCGTCAGGTCAGGGTCGATGGCCTGATTCGGGGCCGCCTGTCCCTGCCCACCACCTAGCTGGGGCGGGCCTGCCGCCTGCGTCTTCACGACAAAGGTCCAGGCAGCCGTGCCTTCGTTGCCGGCAAGGTCGGCGAACGTGACCGCGACGTTGTGCACGCCGTCGTCCAACCGTTCGGAGGGAGACCCCAGCGCCGAGCCAGACCGTTCGTCGTTCGGGCGGTACTGGAGGTCGAGCGGCACGCCGTCCAGCAGCGCGGAGACCGTCGCGGAGTCGATCCCAGTTTCACCGTCGGAGACGGCGAACCGGATCTCTGGGGTGTCTAGCCGGATAGCGCCGAGGGGCTCGAACGAGGACGCGCGCGGCGACGTTATGTCCGACGCGAGGCTGTTCACGAAGAACGGCCAACCCAACGTCGCGGACAGCCCGTTGTCCTTGGTGGCTCTCACGGTCGCGAGGTAGATGCGCTGGTCGACCAGCGTATCCGTCGTGGTGAACACGCCGGTCGTGGGGTCGTGGTTCGTGGCGACGGGCCTCCCGTTCAGCGCGAAGTCGACCAGGTTGGGGTCGCCGCCGCTGAGGCCGAAGTCCACACGGAAGGATATGAGTGGGTCGACCGTCGGTACCTCGGCGCCGGATTCTGGACTGATGATGGTGATCTGCGGCTCGATGGGGTCTACGATCGCTGTGACCGGCGCGGACGGTTCGCCTGTCAGACCCAGCACCGACACCACCGCTCGGATGGCGTAGGTGTCTGGACTCAAGTCGGAGGTCGCCGCTCGGAACGACCCGTCGGCGTCCACGACCGCGGACGCTACGACTTCGTCGTTCGCCGTCACGGTGACGTCGCCACCGGGGTTCGACGCTGTCCCTGTTACGACGAGACTCGCGACGTTCGACGCGTCCAGCGGGTCCACGCTCGGGGCCGCTGGGAGCGCGTTGACTAGCGGGAAACTGTCCGAGGTGCGCTCGCTTCGCTCGTCGACGCTCAACCGCAGCACGTACTCCTCGCCGCCAGCGGCTGGGGCGTCGCCTGCGGAGTGCCAGACGAATGCGTGCGAGCCGCTGCGAAGGTCTGAAATCGCGCCGGAGACCTGAGCCGGGGCCCAAGCGTCGTCGGTCGCGGATCTGAACTCAACAGCCAACGCGACCGTCTGACCCGGGTTCGGGTTGGTCATGGAGAACTGCACGGCAACGTCGCCGGTCGTCCCGTCGATGCCGACATCCGAGATGTCAACCGCGGCCGGGAGCACCGTCGGGCCATCACCTGTCGCGGACGCCTCGGCGTCGTCGCTGGTGGCGGTGACACTGTACGTGTATGCGCCGGGCGCCAGGAGCGCCTCCCCAGAGTATGTCGCGCCCGTGTCGAAGTCGCCGTCGCCCGTAGCTTCGAGCGGCAGCGCCTGTGTGGCGCCGTCGTCGCGAGTGAGGTCGAGGACGACACTCGTCGGTTCCGAACCAGCGGGAGCCTTGATGATGGCGGAGAACTCGAACAGATCCGCCGCGGTGCCCTCCTGTGGCGACACAAGTGTGGCAGCCACGACCACCGCGTCGGCATCCGTCACCAACAGCGGTTCGACGACGAGCAGGAACGTCGTGGCGGCCGCGCCCTCGCGGTCATCGGCGGCGCGTACCACGACTGGATAGAAGCCCTCTCCCGCTCCCTCGACCTCGCCGTCAGACACGAAGTCCAGCTCGCCAGTGGCCTCGTCGAACGCGACGTTCGAGGCCGCGAACCCGGTCTCAATGGTGATGGTGATCGGGTCGTCGTCGGGGTCGGCGACCGCGCCGCCAACGTCCACGGACGCGGACTCGCCGACGGCGATGGCGACATCCGGCAGGTCGTCGACGGTCGGCGGCCTGTTCGGGGCGGGAAGCACGGTGATGGATACGGTCTTCTCGGTGAAGCCACCCTCTTCGCCATCGTCGGCCGCAACCGTCACCTCGTACGGCGAATTCTCGGCGTCGCCTCGTGCGGTCTCCCACTCGAAGGACGGATCGTCGAAGCTCGCGTTGTCGGGTAGCCCGCCCACGGAGACGACCAACTCATCCTCGTCCAGATCCTCAGCCGTAACCGTGAACGCAACTGTCTCCTCCTCGACGACCGTCAGAGCGGGGATGTCGTCGATGGCCGGCGGCGTATTCGGCGGATCCGTCAGCTGTACCTGGATCGCGCGCTCATCGGTGAGGCCGCCGTCGTCGGTTGCGGTCAGCAGCAGCGTGAACGGATCGGCGTTTCTTGGCGGCTCCAGTGTCAGCGCAAGGACGGGCTCGCGGGGCGTGCCGCCGGGCGATACGCGCGCCCATGCAGGTAGGCCACGCACGCCCAGGTCCACGTTGCCTTCGTCTGGATCGGTCGCGGTGACCGCGAATTCCGCCAGGCCAGTCATCTGCACCGAGAGCGATGTCGGGAGAGCCAGCGTTGTCAGCGCGTCGCCGTCGGCGTCCGGCAGGAGGGCGGGATCCATGGGAGCCGTTAGCGACAGGGCCGGCGCGCGGTTCACATCCTGGACCCGGACGGTCACCGACGCGGTAGCCTCGAGACCGTCGACGTCCGTCGCGGTGACCGTCAACACGTAGCGGCCGGCGGCGCTGTACCCGATGTCCAGCCATTCGATCGTTCCCGTGGTCGGGTCGAGGGTAGCCGACCCGGGCAGGCCGGAGGTCGACAGCGTGACGACGTCTCCGTCCTCGGCGTCTGGATCCTCTACCTCGATCTCGATTACGACATTGCCGCCTTCCTCCACCTCGACGTCGTCGATCGCGGAGATGACGGGCGGGTACTTGACGTCCTCGCCGACCTGCAGCTGCGTCGTCGCGGCGACAGCGTCCTGGCCGTCGTCGGCGACCCAGCGCAGTGTCACGAGCGTGCTGGCGAGATCCTCGTCGGGCGTGATGGTGAAGGTCTTCACGGAGTCGGCGCCGTCCCTGTCAACGTCGGCTCTGTTGTAAGCGCGCACGGCGTCACGCAGCGCGCTGGAAGAGATCGAGTGATCCCTCACCGCCACGGACATAGCGTGCGTGTCTTCCTCATCCGCGTCGGTGACGCGGACCTCAATGGTCTGCGCCTCTTCGACCGCTGCGACGACGACCTCGTCCACGACGATCTCGGGCGCTTCGTTGGCCGCGATGATGAAGATCAGGACTGGGATCTCGATCGGATCGACCTTGCCATCGGTGACGTCCGTCGTCACTCGGAAGATGGCCTGCACGCCGCTGATGCTCTCGACGGTGAACGTCACCTCACCGCTGTCGGGGTCCACCTCAACGACGGCGTCGGGGTCTCCGGCGTTCGGCGTGCTGAGGCGTTCAACATCTACGAATGAGAACTCGAGGTCGTCGCCGTCGGGGTCGGTCACGGACGGCGTGAAGGCCAGCTCCTCGCCCTCGATGCCGCTCTGCGAGCGTACGGGGGCCACTGACGGCGGTTCATTGGGCACCTCGCCCGCGACAACTTCCACGGCGAATGTCGTCGTCTCGTCCGCGCCTACGGCTCCAACGCTTACCGCGGCGATGCCCACCGACCCAAACTCAAGCGTCAGGAGCGTGTCGTCGATCGTGGCGTCCACGACATCGAGGTCGGACGAGCCAGCCGCGTAAGTGACCTCGGAGTCTGGATCGAAGTAGAGCGGCTGCTCGCCGCCGAGATCGATGATCTGGTCGCTGGCGCCCTCTGACACGGTGACACTCGACAGGGAGCGCACCGTGTTGAGCCGCGCGGGATCGTCCACGGGCGTCACGACGACGGCTACCTCAACGTCCTCGCCGTCCTCCGCGCCGTCGTTGGGCCGGAGGGTGAAAGCGTCAGGCCCGCTGAACTCGGCATTCGGGCTGTACGTCGCGGTGAGCCCATCAATGGAGACCGATCCGGCCGCTGGGTCGCTCGCGACGATGACCGTGACCGTGTCGCCGTCTGCGTCATCGACGGCTAGCTCTATGTCAACCGGCGTGTCTTCCTCGGTGGTGGCGTCCTCCGCCGTCACCGTGGGCAGGAAGTTGACTACGTTGAGTTGCACGATGCCGGCGGACGTGTTCGCGCCATCGGACACCGAGAAGATGAACCCGTCGGCGCCTACGAATCCCTGCGAGGGTGTGTACGTAGCGGCCGAATCGGAGAGCGTTAGCTCGCCGTTGGCGACGCTCTCGGCGATGGTGAACGTCAGCGGCCCGCTCTCCGGGTCCACGGCGTAGGCCGAGAGCGCGATCTGCGTCGCGACGTTCTTCGGCACATCGATGGCTATGTCGGACGGCACGACCGGCGCCTGGTCAGGGATGGCCGTCACGGTGATGCTCGCCGTTACCGCGTTGGAGACATTGCCCTCTGAGTCCGTGACGAACACGCTGAAGGAGTCGTCGCCGGTCGCCACGGTGGCCGTGTACGTGACTGTCAGGGCGGACGCGTCGACAACCGCGACACCAAGTGTTGGGTCGTCCTCCACGGTGATGTCGAAGCTCCCGCTGTCCGGGTCGCTGACTTCAAGCGAGATGATCGCCGCGGACCCCAGCGTCACCGCGCGCGACAGGATCTCACCCAACGTGGGCGCGTCCTCGACGGCGTCAATGGTCACGGCGAAGTCTACGGACACCGATTCGGCCGGCCCCCCGTCATCGGTCGCGGTGACGGTGACGGTCACCTCGCCGTTGGCGTCGGCCTGCGGCTCGAGGAGCAGCGACACGCTCGTCCCCGACACCGTTGCTTCCGGGTCCGCCAGGATCGTCGTATCACTGCTGGTCGCGTTGTACGTCAGCGTCTGTTCCTCCTCGTCGTCGCCCCCGCCTGGATTGCCAGCGCTGATGGCCACCTCGGTCGGGTCGTCGTCCTCCGACATGGTGACGTCGTCTGGCGTGTCGAGTGTTGGCGCGTCGTTGACTGCGTCCACAGTGAGACCGAACGTCGCGCTGGTGTAGATCGACGTGTCCGAGGCGTCGTAAGCCTCGACGAAGACCTCGGTGGAGCCGCTCACATCCGCTGACGGCGTGAGCGTGATCGACGACGCGTCCGCGTCTACGGTCGCCAGGAGGCTGGACCCAGTCTCACTCTCGTAGGCGTCTACGACGAAGTCGCCGTCGTAGTCGACCGAGATCGCCACGGAAATCGGCGTGTCCTCGTCGGTCGTCTGGTCGTCAATCGCCGTGATGATGGGAGCAGCGACCGTCACCGTGAAGGTCGTGGATGTGCTGAGCCCGCCGTCATCGGTCGCGGTAACCGTCACGGTCGTCGAGCCGTTCGCCGTCCCCGCCGTCGTGAGAGTGACGAGGCTCCCTGAGACGCTGGGAGCGGAGAGTATGGTCGTGTCGTCGACGCTGGCGCTGTATGTGAGGTCGGCCGCGGCCGTTTCGTCGTCGGAGAACGCGGCGGTCTCCTCGGTGTCGGCAAGCTCGACGTCAACGCTGCCAGGGACGGTGTAGATCGTGTGATCGGCCACGGCTTCCTGCACCGTTGGCGCGTCGTTCACGGCCTCGACGGTGAGCGCGAACGTGGCGCTGGTGAAGATCGACGAGTCCGACGCATCGTAGACGTCAACGACGACCTCGGTGGAGCCGCTCACGTCGGCGGACGGCGTGAGTGTCACCGACGACGTGTCCGCGTCCACCGCGGACAAGATGCCGGAGCTGGTCTCGCTTTCGTACGCGTCCACGACGAAGTCGCCGTCGTAGTCAACCGTGAGCGTCACCGAGATGGGCGTGTCCTCGTCGGTCGTCTGGTCGTCAATCGACGCAATGACGGGAGCCGTGATGGTGACCGTGAACGCGGTCGACGTGCTGAGTCCACTGCCGTCGGTCGCGGTGACAGTCACGACGGTGGATCCGTTCGCCGTGCCCGTCGTCGTAAGTGTCACGAGGCTGCCGGAGACGGTGGGTTCGGACAGGATCGTCGCGTCGTCGACGGTGGCTTCGTACGTGAGGTCGTCTACGGGCGTCTCGTCGTCGTAGAACACCGACGTGGTCACGCTTGGGACAAGCTCGACCTCGGAGCTGCCCGGCAGGCTGTTGATCGTCACGTCGCCGACCGACTCACGCACCGTCGGCGCCTCGTTGCCATCCGACTCGCCCAGCCCGACGGTGGAGAGTCGGTACGTCTCGAACGTCACCGACGACTCGCCTCGCGACACGACTCGCAGAATCTCGATCTCGCCGTCGTCATCAATGCGGAACGGGATGAGCTGGTCGACGGTGATTCCGTCCGACAGGTCGGCATCGTCGAACGAGATTTCGATCTCGATCGGCTCGTCGAATTCGGTCACATCGACACCGTCGCGCTCGATCCGCACGGCGCGCATCAGGTTCGTAGAGGGAGCCAGGAAGCCTGAGGGGAGGACGATGCTGTCCGTTGGGTTCGTCTCAACTGGGTCGGAGTTCAGCGTCAAGGACAGACCATTATAGACCGAGTCTGGGACGTTCGCCGCGACCATCTGACCTGCCTGCAGCAGCCCAAACAGACCCGCGCCGGGAGGAGGCGTCGGGGCGCCGACCGCCGCGCGGTTAACGGTGATCTCGTACACCGCCTCGGCGCCGGCCGGGACGGTCAGGCTGTCGACGGCGCGCATGTCGTATTCGGTCTCGCCGTCCGTGACCGTCGCGGCTGCCCACAAGCGCGGGATGCCTGCGGCGTCCCACGAGACCACCCAGTCGGTCTCCGCGGCGTTATCCACCACGAGCGTCCACGTGACGGTCGTGAACGGATTCAGCGGGAACTGGCGCATGTCCGCGATCAGCGTCTGGAAGTCGCCGTCGAGAGCGACATTGAGTAGATACGCGGACGGCCGCCCGGCGATGGGCGTTGGCGGCGGCGCGACGAAGTCCAGGAACCGGTCGAAGTCGTCAGTCGAGGCCGGACTCATTCCGAGCCATGGCGCGGTGATGCTGTCGGCGTCGATGTCGACAGATTCGGCTATGCGGAACGGCAGCGCCCAGTTGTTGCCGCGCGCGGGCAACGTGGAGTCGGCGGGCTCGAACGCGGCCGCCACCTGGGCGCCGCCAGCGATCACGACCGACAAGCAGGCAACAGCCAGAACCGAGATGCCACGAGATAGGCGGCGCGTCCGCCGTCCGTAGAGCGTTGGCATGCGAATCTCCCGACGATAGGCGGACATATAGTTGCCGCGGATGTCCGATGGGTCGCCCATCGCAAGCGACTCCCTCTCGGCTCACGCGTAAAACGTCCTGAGGGGCTGAGAGTTCAGGTCAGTGGGCCAGATCGCTCCGGCGTCGACGGGCCCGCCCCATCGACGACCGGCCGCGCCACCCGTCGTCTCACACTGTGACGCCACGCATGCGGCGCCGATCGCCTCGCTACTTGTGGACCACCATCCGACGCAGGCTGCGTTCTGTTCCCGCGCGCAGTTCGTAGAAGTAGACGCCACTGGCGACGCGTTCGCCTAGCTCGTTGCGTCCGTCCCAATACGCGGCGTCGGCGCGACCCGTGTAGTAGCCCGCGTCCCGGTAGCCGAGGTCCACCCGACGCATGACCTTGCCACCGATGTCGTATATGCGGACGGTGACATCGGAGGCCGCGCTCAGCTCGAAGGGAATCCACGTCTCGGGATTGAACGGGTTGGGGTAGTTCGACAATAGCCGCGTCTGCCGTGGCGCGACCCACTCGAGGGTGACGCGGAGCGCATGTCTGCCGCCGCCCAAGACTGCTTCGCCTCGCCTGAGCATGTCGTGCCGCGCGCCATCGGAGTGAAGCGTCAGGCGGTAGCCCTGCGGCAGCTCTGCCCCGTCCCAACGAATGACGCCGTCACCCGCGAGTCGCGCGGTGAGCTCCCACTCGCCGCCGTCCCTGCCGGCGGGCTGTATGCTGCGCGCGAGCCTCCCCGCGATGTGGTCGACGTTCGCGTAGAATTCCGCGTACGTCGCCGACGCGGGCGGAGGCGGCGTCACGATGTCGAGAGCGTCGTAGCTCTTGTCGGCGAGTTCCGCGCCACCGATCTCCACGCGTCGCGCCTGGCCATCGGCGGTATCGAGGCTGAGCGACACTGTCCAGTCGAGCAACGGCCGCCGCTGTGGCTCCGCAGCCGGGCTCCCGGCTGAACCGGAGCGGTACCGCAGCTGCGTCACGGACGCGATGTAGTCAGCGTCGGGGTTGAACACCCACACGCCCTGGTACGGGTACAGCAGGTCTCCCGATGCCATCGGGCCTGCGGCGTACGGGTTGCTCTGGTTGTACACGTCGTAGGCAAAGACGGTGTTGAGGGTGGAGCTGATGGACCCAACATCGATCCCGCCGTCCACTACGCCCACGATGTTCCATCCAGTGGCGACCGGGATGTCCGCCTGCACCGCCGTGGGATCGTCGAGATCGACGCTGATTTCGCCGCCCGCCCAATCAAGGCCACCGTCGCGGTGGACGAAGTACCCGCGTGTCACGTGCTCTAGCGGATCGCTGCCGACGATCGGCCCGTCATAGCCCGCCGCTGGATCCCACGCGTAGATCGTGTCCACGTCGAAGCCCGCCGCGAGCGCGTCGAAGTTCCCCTCAACGGCAGGTCCAGGCAACGACATGAGGCTCCATGAAGGCGCGAGCTCGAGCCACTGCTTCTGGTAAGGTGACCGGTCGAAGGTCAACATGAACGAGTGCGTACCGGCGACAACCGTCACGGGGTCGCCGGAGTACAGGTCGAAGCTCTCGCCGGTGTCCAGGTTCTCCAGCACGGTGGTGTCGTAGTATTGGTCGGCGTCGTCGAACCACCAGTCGAGCGACCCGTCGCCGTGGGGAAGGGTGACGTCAAAGTACCATACCAGCGGCGCCCCCTCCTCGGTGGCGACGATGTCCCGGCTCAGGTCGATGCCGTCTCGGTTAAGAACCATGCTGACGTCGGCCTCGGGGTCGGGTGATGGCGGCGCCACGACATCCTCGACGGGGTCGTACGTCGTCGACGCGTTGACAGCCGCGCCAAAGTCGATGTGCGCGTAGCCCTCCAGCCCGTCGTCAACCCAGAGCTCTCCCTGCCAGCCCTGCTCCGGCGTCTGCACGATGTTCAGGAACTGCGTCGTCGTGCGCTCGGACCCGCCGTTCGGCGTGTAGAAGATCGCGTATCGCCCGTATGCGGGTTCCAGCGTCGTCGCCGAGACGATGTCATCGGCCGACAGGTAGACGAACGCCGCGTCCCCAGAAGGTTCCGGCGCGAGGACGATAGTGTGATCCGGTCCCACGAGCGACACGTCCGCGAGCGATTCCGCGTCGCCGACCAGGTTGAGGATGACGATGACATCGCCAGCGTCCAGGTCGGTCTGCCAGACCTTGTGCGACCCAGTGCTGAGCTGGATCCAGTCGATGGACACCGCGGACACCTCGACCGTTACCGTGCCCTCCACCGCGCCGGGGTGCATCTCCGGCAGCTCAGCGCTGTCGGTTGCCTCGACGGTCAGGTCGTAGATGCCCGGAGCCGGGACGTACGACACGCCATCGGCAAACACGAGATCTCCCGTGGTTGGGTCTACATCTAGCCACGAGGACGCTGTCCCACCGGTGACGGCATAGGCGTACGGCTCAACGCCGCCGTAGGCACTCGCCAACACGCCCGCCACCGTAGGAGCCCCTTCGGTCAGGTAGAAGCTCTCGAAGTCCGCCTCCAACGTCGAGTCAGGGGCGTCCACGATATCCACGGTCACCGTGCCAGACACGGCGGTCTCGTCCGCGTCCGTGACGTCGACATCCAGCTCGTAGTAGCTGGCGGCCGGAACCTCCGTTACGCCGTCGGCGAACACCAGGTCGCCTGTTTCGCTGTCGACGCTGAGCCAGAACGCCGCGCTGCCACCAGTGACGGTGTACGTGTACGGAGCGACGCCTCCCGTGACGTCACCGGCGCTGCCGATGAGCTCTGTGTCCCCCTGCACCACCTCGTGGTGCGCCGGGGAGAAGTCGAGCACGCCACCCAGCACGAAGTCCAACGACGGCACGTCGCTGCCGACGAACAGGTCGAAGCCCACGGAGTCATCGTCATAGCCGTCCGCGGAGCCCACCGCGAGATACGAACCCTCAAGCAGCGTGACCTCGAACAGGCCCTCCTCGTCGGGCTCGACGAAGACTTCCGACCCGTCCTCGCCGTAGATGTACACGCTCGCGCCGTCCGCGCCCGTGAGCGGCGCGCCGCCACCGTCCATCGAACCGTACAGCTTGAAGCTGGGGCTCACGGTGAACAGTTCGTTGTCCAGGAGCGTCAATGCCGCCGTCGCGAGGTTCATCGTCGCGTCCGGCTCGTACCGCGTCATGATGGACACGGGGTCCGTGTAGTCGACGATCGAGTCGCCGTCGTACACCTCAACGACCAGTTCATAGTCGTCATCAAAGAAGTCGTAGTAGAGATCCTCCGTGAACGACAGGCTCCAGAGCTGGCCCGACGCCGGCGCCGGAGCCGCGAAGGTCGACGCGAGGCCCAGATCCCCCTCGCCGAGGAGCTCGCGTGCCGCGATCGACGCGAACCGCTCTCCGATGTCGGCGCCCGAAGGGTCGAAGTAGGTCGTGTCGCCCGGCGATCCGAAGCCCAACCCGGCGGCCGCCAACCTGTCGAGAGCGCCGCGGTCCACCCACTGCATGTTCCTTGGGTCTGGCAGACGGATGCCCGAGAGGGTGGATCCCTCTGGGGTCACAGCGGCGGTGTCAAGGGTGACGTCGTAGTAGTAGATGATCTGGGTACCGGGCGTGACGCTCGCGGCCCCTATCCAGATGTCCGACTCCAGCGGCTCCAGCGCCACCGACGTGAAGCTCAGTGTGGAAATGTCGTCGGACGCCGACTCGGCCTCCGCGTAGTACAGGGTCACGTCAGATATGCCCGGCACTGGGCCCGTGTCGCCGATGATGTTCTCGAGCCACCCCTCGGGCGCGTACCCATCGAACATGAACTCCACCCAGATGGAGCTCGTGACCTCGGAGCCGACGGCATGGAACTCGACATACTCGCCTTCGTACTCCTCGGACGTGTACAGCCACGCTTCGACGTAGCCATCGCTGAGCGACTCTGTCTCTACCAACAGCTCCAGTCGCGGCGAGCCCAGGACGCGGTCCACGTACGGTCCTACGACGCCCAGGCTCGTGTTGAAGTCGCCGCGCGCGATGGACAGAGGGTTGCCGTAGTTGTCAGCCGTGATGTCGTTGAAGCCGTTGTCAAAGAGCTGGGTGGGATCGGTGGGTCCGCCGGGAAGGAAGGAGTCAAGCAGAACCACCCGTATCGCCTCGGCCACGAGCGCCTTGTCGCCATCACTGACGGGGAGCTCGGAGGCCACGGAGTCCGCTGACCTATCGGCGAGGTCCGCCAGCAGTGGCGTGTCGAATCCGAGGCCGTGAATCGTCGTTGCGTTGGCTGCCCCGACCGCCAGCGCGATCAGCAGGCCTGCGGACAGAGCTACGCGCTTCCCGGTGGCCATTGACACACCCTCCATTACTTTCTCGATATAAGGCGCCCAGCGCGGGCTTCAGTTGCAGCAAGTGTAGGTCGGGAGCGCTGTCGCGTCAACGCCAGCAGACGGGCGGGCCGTCGCCTGCAATACGGTCCACAGGACTCTAAACGCGCCTCGCACGCGTTTGTTCAGGCGTGCGCGCAGACCGCCGCGCATCAGGGCGCCACTGGGTTCGGGGCGGCCTGGTGGCCAGCGTTGGCCGACGCAGGCGCTGGGGCCGCATGACCGCGCCCCGACCGGCACTCCACCCCGCGTCCACGCATGGCGCGCCACCTTGGTGAGCTCGCCTGCCCGCCTTGCCGAGACTCGTCGCGCGGGGATAACCTGAGAGAACACCCAGACACCCGCCCGGAAGCCGCTGGAGGCCTCGGCCCGCATGCGTGACGTTGGCGCAGCAATGACGAGCATCGACCAAACAGTCGCCGCCGGGCCGTTCGACCCGACCTGGGAGTCGCTCGAGGACTACGTCATCCCGCGGTGGTACCAGGGCGCGAAGTTCGGGATATTCAGCCACTGGGGCGTCTACTCAGCTCCGGGCTTCGGCAACGAGTGGTACGCCCGCCGCATGTACCTCGAAGAGGACAGCGTGTTTGGCCACCACGTCGAGGCGTTCGGGCCGCAGTCGGAGTTCGGCTACAAGGATCTCATCCCGGGCTTGACCGCGTCGAGGTACGATCCCGCGGCGTGGGCGGATCTGTTCGTCGAAGCGGGCGCCCGCTTCGTCATGCCCGTGGCCGAGCACCACGACGGGTTCCCGATGTACGACTCGGACTACACGGAGTGGAGCGCGGTCAAGATGGGTCCGCGGCGCGACACCATAGGCGAGCTGGCGAAGGCCGTGCGCGAGCGTGACATGGTGTTCTGCGCGTCGTCCCACCGCGCCGAGAACTGGTGGTTCTACGACGGCGGGCGCAAGTTCGACTCGGACGTGCAGGACGACCGCTGGCGCGGCCTCTACGGGCCGGCGCAGCCGAAGGACAGCGTGCCAACAGCGGAATTCATGGACGACTGGCTGGCGCGGTCTTGTGAGATCGTCGACAAGTACCGCCCCAGCGTGTTCTGGTTCGACTGGTGGATCGAGGAGGCGTTCTGGGCGCCCTACATCCGACGCTTCGCCGCCTACTACTACAACCGAGCGGCTGAGTGGGGTGAAGGCGTCGCTATCAACTACAAGCACCAGGCGTTCGCGCCGGGCACGGCGGTGTTCGATGTCGAACGAGGGCAGCTGTCGGACATGAACCCGGTCTTCTGGCAGACGGACACGTCGGTGTCCAAGAACTCGTGGGGTTACATCGACAACCACGACTACAAGACCGCCGACGCGATTATCGGCGACCTCATCGACATCGTCAGCAAGAACGGTGCGATGCTGCTCAACATCGGGCCACGCGCGGACGGGACCATACCCGAGCACGAGCAGCAGATGCTGCGGGACATCGGAGCGTGGCTCACGGTCAACGGCGAGGCGATCTACGACACGCGGCCGTGGAAGATCTCCGGCGAAGGGCCAACCGAGGTCGTGGGTGGGTCGTTCAACGACACGAAGCGCGATGGCTTCACGGCCCAGGACGTGCGGTTCACGCGCAAGGGCGACACGCTGTACGCCATCGCCATGGGGTCGCCTGACGACGGCTCATTGAGCATCAAGGCGCTTGCCGAGAAGTCCGTAAACAGCCTGCACGCCATCCACAGCGTGGAGCTGCTCGGGTCGACTCAGGCGGTCGAGTGGACCCGCGACGCCGACGGCCTGCACATCAAGCTGGTCGGCGCGCCGCCCACGCCAACGGCGTTGGCGTTCAGGATACGCTAGGGGCATCGAGCTCCGACGGGAAAGGACACGCTCTTGCACGTACTACGTCTGGTCGGAACGGCGCGCGGCGCCTGCGTCCTGGCGCTCGCGGCTCTCATCGCCGCGTGCGGCTCGAAGCCCGCCCCGAGTTCGGGCGCCGCCACCGACGCGCGAGGAGCGCAGATGGTCGACGACTTCGGCCTGTACGACCAGCGCGGCGACTTCCACAGCCTCCACTACTACTCCGACGCGGCGGCCGTGGTGCTCTACGTGCAGGGGAACGGCTGCCCCATCGTGCGCAACGGGGTCACCGCCTTGGATGCGCTGCGCGCGGAGTACGAGCCGCGCGGGGTGGTATTCATGATGCTGAATGCCAACCTGCAAGACGACCGCGCGTCCGTCGCCGACGAGGCGGCTGCGTTCAGCATCGACTACCCGGTCCTCGTGGACGACACGCAACTGGTGGCAAAGGCGCTCGGTGTCGAGCGTACCGCGGAGGCGTTCGTCATTCGGCCGGGCCGCTGGGACGTCGCTTACCGTGGCCCCATCGACGACCGCCTGGACTACGAGGCGCAGAAGGTGGAGGCCTCCGACACGTACCTGGCGGACGCTCTCGCGTCGGTGGTTGGCGGGGCCACGCCCCGAGTGGCCAGTGTGCCAGCGCGCGGGTGCCTGGTATCTCTCGCGGCGGATGGCGACGCTCCGACGTACACCGGCCAGGTCGCCGAGATCCTCCAGAAGCGGTGCGTGACATGCCATGTGCAGGGAGGCATCGGGCCGTTCGCCATCGAGAACTACGAGGACGCGCGCGGGTGGGCGGCGATGACCCGCGAAGTGGTGCGCACGAGGCGCATGCCTCCGTGGCACGCCGATCCGCACATAGGGACGTTCTCGAACGACATTTCGCTAACGACCGACGAGTACGCGGCAATCGTCCGGTGGGTCGATGCCGGGGCCCCGCGTGGCGACGGCGCGGACATCCTCGCGGAAGCTGCGCACGTAGCGCCGACCTGGGAGCTGGGCGAGCCCGACTACGTCGTGGACATCGGCCGCCAGGAGATCCCGGCCACGGGCATTATCGACTACCGGTACCTCGAACTCGACGCTCCCGTCGACCGCGACGTGTGGGTGCGAGCCGTGCAGATACTGCCCGGCAGCTACGCCGCGAACCACCACGTGCTCGTCAGCATCGACTACCCCGAGGGGTACGCGGCTCCGTGGGAAGCCGAGAATCGCTGGCTAGACGGCATCTTCGCGGCCTACGCGCCGGGCGCGGGAGCAGACGCGTTCCCCGGCGGCGCCGGGCGCGTGCTGCCTGCTGGCTCGAAGCTCATCGTGCAATTGCACTACACGTCGACCGGACGCCCAGAAGTCGACGAAAGCCGCCTCGGGATCTATCTGTCCGAGGCGACGCCAGACACCGAGTACCTCATGACGGGGCCGGTGAACGGCGACATAGAACTCCCGGCCGGCGACGGCTCGTACGAGGCGTCCGCCGAGAAGGTGTTCGAGGTCGAGACGACGCTGCACGGCATGTTCCCGCACATGCACTTCCGTGGGAAGAGCTTCGTCTACGAGGCGCACTATCCCAACGGCGAGGTCGAGACGTTGCTCTCCACCCCGAACTACAGCTTCAACTGGCAACGGTCGTACCTGCTGGCGGAGCCCAAGGTGTTGCCCGCCGGCACGAGGGTCGTGTGCCACGCCGTGTTCGACAACTCGGCGCGCAACAAATTCAACCCCGACCCGACAATCGACGTCACGTGGGGCGAGCAGAGCTTCGACGAGATGCTCATCGGCTACATGAGCATCACGCAAGCGAGGCGTTCCGAGCTGTCCGCGGCCGTCCTGTCCGATGTAATAGCGGGACGGTAGCTCGAGAGCGCGTAGCTGCCGGACTCAGAACGTGCGCATGATCTCGTGGTAGATGTCGGTCACGTCCAGCACCTGCTGACAGTCGACCCATTCGACGGCTGCGTGCGCCTGATCGATGCTGCCTGGCCCAAGGACGATCGCTGGGATGCCGATGGCCGAGAACTTGCTCGCGTCTGTGCCGTACGGCACGCCGTCGACGGTGGAGGAGCCCACCGTAGCCTGACACGCTGCCCGAGCGACTCTGATGATGTCCGCGCCCTCCGCGGTCTCCATGGAGGTGTCGAGCAGGAACGGATCCTCGATTTGCGCGTCCAGTTCCGGGTCCGCGCTCGCAAGCCTGGCCAAGAGGTCGCGGAACGGCTGCACGGTCTCCAGGGGATCCTCCCCGGGGATCACCCGCCGGTCGACTTCGATCACGCAGTGGTCGGGCACGAAGTTGATCTGCACGCCGCCCTGAATCACGCCGATGTTGAGGCGAGGGTGGCCCGTCAGTGGATGGCTACGCGACGCGTAGGAGGTCTCGATCTCGTCCTCGATAGCAGCGACGATCCGCGCCATCTTGCTGATGGCGTTGACACCCAATTCCGGCTTGGAGCTGTGCGCCGCCACGCCCGTGACGTGAATGCGGAAACGCGCGAGGCCGTTGTGGGCGCGGATGACAGCCAGATCCGTCGGCTCGGACACCACGACCGCGTCGGCTGTCGTGTCCCTGGCCAGCGCCAGCGCGCCCGTGAACGTGTGCTCCTCGTCCATCGCGCCGGCGAACTGCACCGTACATGAAGGCTTCTCGCTCGCCTCGGCGAACCGTCGCATGGCGTGCATCATGGCGACACCGCCCGCCTTCGTGTCGCACGAACCCCTGCCGTACAGGAGGCCGTTCTCGATACGCGGCGCGAACGGGTCGATCGTCATGCCTTCGGTGGACGCCGTGTCCATGTGGCTCTCGAAGAGCAGCGTACGCGTCGTGTCTTGCCCGGGGAGCGTCGCGACGATGTTGCATCGGCCGGGCAGCACCTCCTCGGTCTCGGTGGGGATGCCGCACTCCGCGAAGAACTCCTCGGTGAACGCCACCATGCCAGCTTCGCCGCGCTCCCCACCCGGCAGCGAGGGATTGATGCTCTCAATGGCGACCGCGCGTTGCAGGTCTGCCAGGACGGGGTTGTCGCTCAGTCGCCAGTCTGCCACAGCGATGCTCCGGGATGGTGCCTGGGCCGGGGAACTCGACCATTGTCGCCACGCCAAGCTTCCGCCACAAGATCAGGCGTGGGCGCTGTGCTACACTCGCGCCGCACACGCGATGGACGTGGAGGGCAGACATGGCGACGCTGCACGCACACATACGCGACGCGCGATCCGACGCGCGCCTGGAGGCGAAAGTCAAGGTGCTGTCCTCTTCGGGGCGGTTCGTGCACCCACGAGACAGCATCCTCAAGGTCGGGCCGGGAGAGCCGTCCTTCTACTGCGATGGCGAGTTCCGTGTCGAGGTTCCGCGAGGAGCCACCGAGATCGTCGTCGAACGCGGCACCGAATACGAGCCGCTCCGCCAGTCCGTGAGTATGCCCCAAAAGGGCTCGGCCGAGGTTACGCTGAGAATGAGGCGGTGGACGGACCTACCGTCGGAGCACTGGTACCCCGGCAACACGCACCTGCACTACAGCGAGTCGGAGGGTCGGCCTGACGATCGGCTCCGGCTGGATCCGCACGTGCACGACCTGAGCGTCACGGTCGTCAGCATCCTCCAGCGCCGCGAACTGCCGTACGCAAGCAACAAGTTCCCAGTCGGCTTCATGACCGACTACTCGACGGCGCACCATGTCGTGGATTGCGGTGAGGAGAGCCGGCACAACGTCCGGCGGGGCGGCTTCGGCTATGGGCATGTGATGTTCCTCCGCATCCGCAACCTGGTCGACCCGGTGAGCCGGGGAGATCTCGTGAGCGACTTCGACCCGGACTACCCGCCCCTCTGCTTCGCATGCGACGACGCGCGCGACCAGGACGGGATCGTCCTCTGGTGCCACAACGGACAGGGGATGGAGGCGCCGGTCGCGGCGGGGCTCGGGAAGCTGGACGCGTTCAACCTGTTCGACCCGTACTGGTGCGACCCGGAGTACGACATCTGGTATCGCCTGCTGAACTGCGGGATCCGACTGCCAGCGTCGACCGGCACCGACTGGTTCATCTGCTCGAACAACCGCGTGTACGTGCAGACGGACGACGACTTCTCATACAGCGCCTGGCTCGACGGTCTGCGCGCCGGCCGGACCTTTGTAACGAACGGCCCGGCGGTGTTCCTGTCGGTGGACGGCCACCCTCCAGGCTCCCAGATCCCCGCGCGGCGGGATCGCGCGACGACGCGCGTCACGGTGACCTGGCGCTCGTACCACCCTCTGCGGCGGGCCGAAATCGTCCACAACGGTCGCGTCGTAGCCAGCGCGAGGCCGGAAGCCGGCGCCGCGCGCGATGGGTCGCTCACCATGGATGTGTCTCTCGAGATCGGCGGCTGGGTCGCGGCGCGCGGGTACGGCGACGCGCGCGACAGCTTCGGGCAAGCGGTGTTCGCGCATACGAGCCCGGTGTACATCGGCGACGGAATCGCGCCCCGAGCCGCTGCATCCGCAGCCTACTTCGTGCGTGAGATAGACGCGGGACTGGATTGGATCGCGAGCGTCGGGAAGTTCACGAGCGACGCTCAGCGCGAGGAAGTCACCGAGCTGTTTCACCGAGGCCGCGCCGCGTACGAGGGTGTCCTCGCCGGCAGGCCAGCAGGAGGGTAACGACATGACGGCGCACGATGTCCGCGAGCACCTCAAGACACTCGACGGCGGCTGGGTCAACTGGGACAACACCGTCGACACGTTCAAGACCGGCGACCCGTCCGTCGAGCTTACCGGAATCGCGGTGGGCTGGATGAGCTACACCGAGTCGCTGAAGAAAGCGGCGGACCTTGGCTGCAATCTCTACGTCTGCCACGAACCCACATTCTACAACCACCACGACACGGACGAGCGCATCTTCGACTTCCCGGGAGTGCAGGCGAAGCGCGATTGGCTCGAGGAGAGCGGCATGGTCGTGCTGCGCTGCCACGACCTGTGGGACCAGGTCCTGCGCATTGGCATCCCGGACTCGTGGGGCGAGTTCCTCGGCCTGGGCGACGCCATCGACGGAGACGGGTACTACCGGGTCTACGACGTGTCGGGGGAGACCGCGCAATCGATGGCCCGCAAGGTCGCGACGCAGACGAAGCGCCTTGGGCAGGACACGGTGCACCTTCTGGGCGACGGCGGGGCCGCCGTCACGCGGGCAGTCATCGGCACCGGCGCCATCACGCCGTACCAACACTTCATCACCGAGTACGGCGCCGACCTGGCCATATGCAGCGACGACGGCTTCACGTACTGGCGGGACGGGGCCATGGCGATCGACCTTGGCGTCCCGGCCATCGTCGTGAACCACGCAGTGAGCGAGATATACGGCATGGAACTGCTGGCGAGGCATCTGGCCAAGGCGTTGCCGTCCGTGCCGGTCCACGTCATCGAGCAGCAGTGCATGTTCCAGACCGTCACGGCGTAGCGCGTACCTCGCTAACGGCGGCTACTGGTCACCGGACACCGCGGCGCTGTCCGTTGTCGCGCGCGCGTCCGCCAGGGCGCCGAACTTCCGCAGGCGAGGCGACGCGACCGCAGTGGTGGCAACCACCGCTAGCGTGCCGATTCCCCCAGCCACGACGCTGAAGACCGGCGAGGTCAGCCGCGCGAGCGCCCCGCTTTCGAAGCCGCCAAGTTCGTTGGACGAGCCGATGAATACGGCGCTGACGGCGGACACGCGCCCGCGCATAGCGTCCGGCGTCAGGAGCTGCATCAGCGTGTGGCGAACGACGACGCTCACGTTATCGAAGACGCCGGTCAGGAAGAGCATCGCCATCGCCAGCCAGAAGTTGGTGGTCAGGCCAAAGACGATGGTTGCGGCGCCGAAGCCCGCTACCGCCAGGAGCAGATTCCTTCCCGCATTCCTCATCGGCGGCAAGTGCGCCAGCAACAACGCCATGCAGAACGCCCCGGCCGCAGGCATCGCGCGCAGCCACCCCAGACCCACCTCGTTGACCTTGAGGATGTCCTCCGCGAAGACCGGAAGCAGGTAGACCGCTCCACCGAGCAGGACGGCGAAGAGGTCCAGTGACATGGTGGCGAGTAGCAGCCGTGTCCGCGCGACGAAGCGCGCGCCCGCGAGGATGTCCTGCAAGAAGGCGCGCTCATCGGGAACTCCAGTGCGGTCGGACCTGGTCACGCGCATGAACGGGAGGACCGCGACGAAGCCGAGAGCCGTGCACGCGGCCATGGCGTACACGACAGCCACGCCCTGGATGGCGAGGAACCCGCCCAAGGCGGGGCCAGCCATCCCGCACAGCTGCTGCACGCTGGTCCGCCACGCGACGGCGTTCTCGAAGACGTCCGCGGGTACCAGCTGAGGCAGCAAGGCTGTGCGCGCTGGACGCCCCATGGTCGACGCCGCGGCGCCTAGGAAGAGCAGCGCGAACGTCACCCACACCGGGGCGGCCGCCGCCGCTGCCACCGCAAGGCCTGCCGAAGCCAAGGCGGAGCCCACCATACTGGCCGCCACGATGCCACGCCTGTCTCGCCGATCCGCGATGTACCCCGCGGGGAGGATGAGGAGCATCATCGGGGCGGCCGTCGTCAGCCCGACAAGTCCGAGAACCAGCTCGTCGCCAGTGCGCCTGTATAGGTCGAGGCCAATGGCCAACCCCTGCGCGCCGAAGCCGATTGTCGAGAGCGACGCCCCCAGCATGTATAGCGTGTAGCTGCGGTAGCGGAACGCCGCGTACGCGTCGTGCACGGGAGCCTGCGGCGGCGGAGACGTGGCTATCAGGCGACCCCCGTTTGGGTGTGACGGCATCGAAGGACAGGCCGGCCGCCGGCGATAGCGGCCGGCGGACGGATGCCCCTACACTACCCGCTCGGGGTTCAGGCGTCGAGGTCGGTGTCGGAGGGCTGCCGGAAGTGGCGCCGCGCCCACAGGCCGATCGCGGCCACGATCGTCAGAGGGAGGAGGGAGAGGAACGACAGGCTGATGTAGTAGTTCCGCAGCACCGGTCCCTCGAGTTCGCCGAAGCAGTTCGGGCACGCAAGCGCGTCGTGCGCACCGGCCGCGAGCAAGAGGAGCGCGAATGTCAGGCGTTTCGGCATGATCCCTGCCTACATCAGGTAAACGAGCACGTAGAGCGTCGGCCACACGACCACGACATACCACCAGAACACCGTGCACAGC
Organism: uncultured bacterium; assembly: GCA_964473525.1. Taxonomy (GTDB): domain Bacteria; phylum Poribacteria; class WGA-4E. The sequence continues at coordinate 110,700 of CAYYPK010000011.1, read as the reverse complement.
CGGACTCCCGTGTGGCTCGAAGGCGCGTATCGGCCCGCCAGTGACTTCGCAGCCGTGACAGTGAGCGCACACATCGCGATCGCGACGTGTAGCGCGTGGAAACCGATGACCGTGTAGAACAGCCCGCCGTAGACGCTGGACGTCATCGTCAGACCATGACCGATGAGCTGTGTCCACTCGTACCCCTGGATTCCCAGGAACAACGCGCCGAGAACCCATGTCGCGGCAAGCCAACCGGTCTCGGACGCATCCTCCTCCGCCGCGTTCTTCACCGCCCTGTAGACAGTCCACGCGCTGGCGAGAAGGAACAGCGTCGCCACCGCCGTCATGCCGACGGGAAGACGCGGCTGCCCGAGCGGCGGCCACACCCCCTGCGAGGGCCGGAGGATGATGTGGGCGCTGATGAGTCCAGCGAACGTCATAGACTCCGCGGCGAGGAAGATGACGAGACCCATCGTGCTCTTGTCGGGAGCCGTGCGTCGCGTTGCGACCGTTTCCATGGCGCTCCGGTGGGGGATATATCGGGTCGACATCGGGTCCGTGCCCTGCCTTGGGGACAGACCCGATGTGGGTGTTGTCGACGATCAGTGCGCGGGCGTGTGCGCCTCCGGCGCCGACCCGTCGCCCAGGCGTTCCACGACGACGTCTGGCACCAGCGCGAGCGTCATGATGACGAAGAACAGGATGGGCACCCACAGCAAGGCGCGGATCAGCTGCGTCTCTTCCTTGAGGTGCATGAAGTACACCGCGATCATGACGGCCTTCACCGTCGCGACGAGGAATATGAACGCGGTCGTCAGAGCGGGAGAGAACGGCAGATACACCGCCCCCACGCTGACGAACAGCAGCACCAACAGCCACGCCCAGATTGCCGTGTAGTTCGTATGCGACTCGCTTGCCACCTTCACGGCCTCCTAGTAGGAAAGGTACAGCAGGGGGAACAGGAACACCCAGACGATATCGACGAAGTGCCAATACAACCCCGCCGCCTCGGCCCTGGCGAGGGTTAGCTTGCCCCTGCCGGCGTGCACGAACAGTACGGCGTTCGCAACGATGCCGGCGACGACGTGTAGCCCGTGCAGGCCCGTCAGGGCGTAGTAGAACGACCAGAAGATGTGCGAGACCGGCGTGTAGCCGTGGGATATCTCTATCGAGTATTCGACGGCCTTGAACCCGAGGAAGGCGACACCGAGCAGGACCGTGATGCCTAGCATCTTCCGCGCGGCCGCTTGGTCGTCGTGTAGCATCGCCTGGTGCGCCTTGACGATCGTCAGGCTGCTCGTCAGTAGCACGACCGTGTTCACGGCGGCGAGCCACGGATTCAGCCCGGCAGCAAGTTCCGACCACGAACCGCCGGCCTGCATGCGGTAGAGCATGTAAGCGGCCAGGAACCCGCCGAACGTCATCACCTCTGACGCGAGGAACCACCACACCGCCATCTTGGCGTATGAGGTCTCGCGGTTTAGCTGCCCTTCGGATACGTGTGTCACGTCTATACTCCCCTCAGCCTGCCGCTGCCGACGTGGGCTCGGCGTCTTGGGCTATCCAGTCCTCGTCGTTGTCGGGCGCGCTGTATTCGTAAGGACCACGGTGGACCGTGGGAATCTCCGCGAAGTTCTCGTGTGGCGGAGGCGACGACGTCTGCCACTCAAGCGAGTTGGCATTCCATGGGTTTGCGGGGGCCGGCTTGCCCGCCAGCGCCGTTATCACGATGTTCGCGAGGAAGGGAATCTGCGCGAGCATCATCGCGATGGCGGCCCATGTCGCCGTAATGTTCAGGTGCTGCAACGGCTTCAGGTACTCGTACATGCCGGCCATGTACACGCGCCGTACGTGCCCACCCAGACCGACGCGGAACAGCGCCAGGAACAGGACGTTGAAGCTGATCGCCGTGAGCCAGAAGTGCACGTGACCCAGGGCGGGGTTCAGCATCTTGCCGAACATCTTCGGGAACCAGAAGTAGAACGCTGCCAGGCCACCGAGGATCACCGTCGGGAACAGCGTGTAGTGGAAATGAGCCACGACGAAGTACGTATCGTGCATATACTGGTCCACCGCCGCCGACCCGAGGAAGATGCCCGTAATCCCGCCGACGATGAAGCACGCGATGGTACCCACGGCGAACAGCATCGGCACTGTCATTCGTATCGACCCGCCGATGAGCGTGCCGATGAGCGCGAAGATGATGAGGGTGAACGGCACGGAGATGAGGATGGTCGTGATGCTGAACGACATAGCCATCGTCGGATTCATGCCACTCGTGAACATGTGGTGCGCCCACACGATGAAGCTCAGGGCGCCCGCTACTACGGTCGACCACAGGATCGTCTTGTAGGAGAATATGGGCTTCCGCGCGAACGTGGGTATGATCTCCGTCAGCACTCCGATTCCGGGCAGCAGGATCACATACACCTCGGGGTGTCCAAAGAACCAGAAGAGGTGCTGCCACAGCAGCGGGTCGCCGCCTCCGCCGCCGGCTATTGGCACGAAGAAGCTCGTCCCGATCAAGCCGTCCAGCAGAAGCAGTATGGCGCCGGCTATCAGCGGCCCCACCGAGAGCATGAACAGCACGGCCGCGGACATCTGCATCCAGACCATCAGGGGTAGCCGCATCATCGTAAGTCCTGGCGCCCGCATCGTTATCGCCGTCGTCAGGATGTTCACACCCCCGAGTAGGAACGACACGAACTCCAGGGCGAGGGCCAGAATCCACAACGCCTGACCGAGGTGCACGCCGGTGTAGGCGGACCGCGCTGAGAGGGGTGGATACCCTGTCCACCCCGCGGCCGCCGTTCCGCCCGGCACGAATATCGACAGGAGGAGGACGACCGACGCGGTCGTGATGATCCAGAAGGACAGCATGTTGAGGCGTGGGAACGCCATGTCTCGCGCGCCGATCATCAGCGGCACGAGGAAGTTGCCCATCGCCCCTAGTAGGATGGGCATCGCGACAAAGAACACCATGATGGTGCCGTGCATGGTTATCAGGGCGTTGTACGCCTCGGGCAGAACCCGGCCGCCGTCAAAGAACAGCCACGCTCCCCATACCTTTTCGCCCGGCCACGCCATCTGCGAACGGATGACGTATGCCGAAAGGCCGCCGATGAGCGCCCAGATCATCCCCAGTATGAGATACTGGCGACCGATAACCTTGTGGTCGACCGAGAAGACGTACTTCCGCAGGAACGTCGTGGGTTCTGGATGTATTGCGTGTTCCATAGTCGCCTAGTTGTCCCCCCAGGTTTCGCTGACCCAGGCTGCGTATTCCTCGGGCGTGTGGACGTTGAGGAAGGCCCGCATCGTGAAGTGGTTGGGCCCGCACAGCTCGGCACAGGCAATCTCGTACCGGCCTGCGACATCCGCCTCGAACCACAAGGCGATCTCGCGGCCGGGTAACGCGTCCTGCTTGATCCGCACCGTTGGGATGAAGAAGCTGTGGATGACGTCTTTCGAGCGCAGGTAGATGTGCACGGGCCGATGGATCGGCGCCTCCAGGGTCGGCAAGTCCTTGTCGTCGGCTGTGTCGAACACCCCGTCCGGTCCTGGATACGTGAACGTCCACGCAAACTGCGCGCCCTCCACGCGGACCTTCACGTCCGACGCTGGCAGCTCGCCCTTCACCGCGTGGTACGCATGGCCACCGGCGAAGTCCACCGCGAGGTCAAGACACAGCACGATGGCGCCCGGGATGAGGATCCACGAGGCCTGACGCCACGAGTTGCCATCAATGTACGTGGCCTTGCGGCCGTTGCCCCGCCTGTATTTGATGAGGCTGAATACGATGACCCCCTCGGCGACGACGAACCACGCCAAGCCGATCCAGAAGATCAACCAAAACACCGAATCGATGTCCTGACCGAAGGTGGATACCTCCGGCGGGAACCAGTTAGACATCCGTCTGCTACTCCCTGATGTCAGGTGTCGACACGCGCCGGCTGCCCGACGAGGCGCCTACCCGCGTGTTGTCGGCGCGCGGCGCTGGAGTCGCGCGGCGGCCGGTTACGTCCATGCTGCTGATGGGTGCGTCTGCCTGGGGTGGCGCGATGCGCTGCTGCGCGGCCAAGTCCATGGTGGGCCGTGACCTTGCGTCTGTAGGCGCGCTGCCGGCGCGCGGGCGTACATGGCGCCTCTCGCGCTCGGCGCCCGTCCTGTGTTCAGTCTGACGGGACGGTTCGTCCGACGCCCCAGCCGTGGTGGAGCTGATTCGGGTCCGCCGCTCGGACTGCCGGGCCCACTCGCGCTGTGTGAGACACGCGCGCGGCCCACGTGGTTGATCTGACCGCGTTCTCCCTCCGACGCCTACTGGAATCGGAGCGCGACCGGTAGTCATGTTATCGTGAGACGGCGCTGGGGCGTAGGAAAGTTGCGCGTGAGCGCGAGGACGCGCGGCGCGACCTCGGTCGCAGGGGCAGGCGTGGGCGTGTGGCAACGTGTTCCCCCGAGGGCATCGCGGCTTGACGCGGGCGTCCCGAGCCCCGGTCAAGCCCTCCTATCCAACTCAGCGCGACCATTGCGCGGAGCACATAGCCACCAGTAGCCAGCGCGGCCGGCGGCCGCAAGGCCACATGCGCAGAAAACGGCCACGATTTCGCATGGGCGAAACGCTGACGTTGAGTTCCGGCGACAGTGGCGTTAAGATGTGTCCTCGTGGCCCGGCAACGTCCGGCCCTCTTGGGCCGTGCGTGGGGGCTGGGTCCGAGGAGAAACGCTACGACAACTAAGAAGGCCTGGAGCGCCCCTTTGCGCTCCTGGGGGTTTGGACATTGCTAAGGCATCTCTGCGCGCGCACTCGCGCGCTCTGGGGGCTCTGTGTCGTCGCGCTTGTCAGCGTGGCGCCTCTGGCCCTGGCGCAATCGGCGACCGGTCGGTACGGGTGGTGGCTGCCGAAGAGCGTCTCGACCAACGGCGGGCCGATCGACCGCATCTTCTACGTCATACTGATCGTCACGGGTGTCGTCTTCGTCGTGGTACAAGCGACGCTGGTCATCTTCCTATTCAAGTACCGGGCTAAGGCCGGGGCGACCGCGCACTACACACACGGCAACAACCGCCTCGAGGCCGTGTGGACCGCGGTGCCGGCGGTCTTCCTCGCGGGTCTGGCGTTGGTGAGTCAGCAGGTGTGGGGCGGCATCAAGCCTTCGGCTGGATTCCGTGGCGACGCGACAGGCCCGGGCGCGCCGGTCGTGATCGAGATCGTCGCGCAACAGTTCGCGTGGAACGTGCGCTATCCCGGCGCCGATGGCGTCTTCGGCCGGCGCGACGTGACGCGCGTATCAGGCACCAACCCCATTGGTCTGGACCCAACCGACCCGGCGTCGGCCGACGACATCGTCGACCTGAACCACCTCAACCTGCCGGTGAATCGGCCCATTCAGGTGCGCCTTACGTCCAAGGACGTGCTGCACTCGTTCTTCCTGCCCGACTTCCGGGTGAAGCAGGACGCCGTGCCGGGAATGCAGGTGAACGTATTCTTCGACGCTCTGGAGGTGGGTGACTTCGAGATAGCGTGCGCTGAGTTGTGCGGTATGCAGCACTACCAGATGCGCGGATTCGTGCACGTCCACGAGCGCGAAGCCTTCAACACATGGCTGGCCGAGCAGGCCCCAGCAGCTGGACTATAGGAGGGGCGACCATGGCAGACGACACCACAAACGACGCCCACGACGCCCCTGGTCACGACGAGCACGAGGAGCACTACCACGACGTTGAGGTCGGCTTCCTCAAGAAGTACATCTTCTCGACGGACCACAAGGTCATCGGCCGGCAGTTCCTATTCACGACGTTGTTCTTCCTTATCATCGGCGGCTTGTTGGCGCTTGTCGTGAGGTGGCAACTCGCGTGGCCGGGTACCGAGATACCGCTCGGAAAGCTCTTGCCCGGATCGATGGCGTACGAAGGAAGGCTCCTGCCAGACGGGTACAACGCCGCGTTCACCATGCACGCGTCCGTGATGATCTTCTTCGTCGTCATCCCCATGCTGGTGGGCGCATTTGGGAACTTCGTCGTGCCGCTGCAGATCGGCGCGCGCGACATGGCGTTCCCAAAGCTCAACATGCTCTCCTACCTGCTCTTCTGGCCGGCGGCGCTCATCGCCATGGCTGGGTTCTACCTCGAAGGCGGTGCGGCGGGCGGCGGCTGGACCGCATATCCCCCACTAAGCGTCATCACCGAGGGCGCCGGCATCAACTGCTGGATGATCGCCGTCCTCCTGGTGGGATTCTCATCGCTGGCTGGGTCGGTGAACTACATCACGACCATTCTCAACATGCGCGCGCCGGGCATGTCGCTCTTCCGCATGCCGATGACGACCTGGTCCATCTTCATCACATCGATTCTGACGACGTTGGCGACCCCGGTGCTGACGGCGGCGATCATCCTCGTGTTCTTTGACCGCGTCCTCGGCACGAGCTTCTTCCTGCCGAAGGCGCTGTTCATATCGGACGTGCTGCAAACAGGACGTGGCGGTGGGCAGCCACTCCTGTTCCAGCACCTGTTCTGGTTCTACTCACATCCCGCCGTCTACATCATGATCCTGCCGGCGATGGGCATCGTCTCCGACGTCCTGTCGACGTTCGCGCGCAAGCCGATCTTCGGGTATCGCGCGATGGTGTACGCGATCTCGGGCATCGCGGGTCTCGGGTTCATCGTCTGGGGACACCACATGTTCCAAAGCGGGATGAATCCGACCATGGGCTCGACGTTCATGGTCGCGACGATGTTCATCGCGCTTCCGTCCGCGATCAAGACGTTCAACTGGCTGGGTACCCTCTGGCGCGGGCAGATCCAATACACCACGGCGATGCTGTTCGCCATCGCCTTCGTGTCGATGTTCGTCATCGGTGGCCTGAGCGGCATCTTCATGGCGTCCACCGCCGTGGACATCTACATCCACGACACGTACTTCATCGTGGCGCACATCCACTACGTGCTGTTCGCCGGGAGCATCATGGGCGCCTTCGCGGGCATCTACTACTGGGTACCCAAGATGTTCGGGCGGATGCTGCACGAGGGGTGGGGCAAGGTGCACTTCTGGACCACGCTGGTCTTCCTGAACGGCGTGTTCTTCCCGATGCACATCCTGGGCGCCGGCGGCATGATGCGCCGCATCTACGACCCGACGCTCTATGAGTTCCTACAGCCGATGCAGCCGATCAACGTCGTCATGACGTATTCGGCCATCGCGCTGGGAATCGTGCAGGTGTTCTTCGCCGTGAACTTCGTCGTCTCGCTGGCGGCAGGACGCGCCGCGGAAGACAACCCGTGGAAGGCGAATTCCCTCGAATGGCAGACGGCCTCGCCCCCCGCGGTTGAGAACTTCACGAGAACGCCAACCGTGTACCACGGCCCGTACGAGTACAGCCATCCGCTCGCCGAGGACGACTACCTGCCGCAGAACCAGCACGTCGAGGGCGTCGTCGACCACTAGCCTCACACGGGTCTGTACGCCTCCGCCGCCTAGCCAGCGGCGGAGGCCACGGCCTGCCTGCGTAATCGCCTTGACCGCCTTTGTGCCCCATGCCATACCATTGTCTCGCGGCGCTGGATGTGGCGAACCGAGAGGGGATGGGTCCATGGGCGACATTCGAGTGGTGGTGGACGGCGCGGGCGGGCGCATGGGCCGGATGATAACCGCGACGGTGCACGGTGAAACCGGCATGTCCATCGTGGGCGCGGTCGACGCTCCCGGGTCGCCGGCCACCGGCCAGGACGCTGGCGTGCTGGCGGGCATCGGGGACATCGGGGTTACGGTCGCTGACTCGCTGGCTGACGTCATAGGCGACGCTGACGTCGTCATCGAGTTCACGTTGCCGGAGGCCACGCTTGCGAACCTGCGCGTGGCGGTCGGGGCGGGTGTGCCCATGGTGATCGCCACGACCGGTTTCGACGCGGCCCAGCAGGAAGAACTGGATGACCTGGCCGCCCGCATCCCATGCGTGGTGGCGTCTAACTACAGTATCGGCGTCAACGCCCTCGTCAAGGCTGTCGCCATGATGGCGGAGACGCTCGGGGATCCGTACGACATAGAGATCGTCGAGGCCCACCACAACCAGAAGGTGGACGCTCCCAGCGGCACCGCTGTAACGCTACTCAACGCCGCCGCCGACGGTGTGCGACGCAACGTGGACGACGTTGCCGTGTACGGTCGGGAGGGAATCGTAGGCGCGCGGCCTGAGAAGGAGATCGGCGTGCACGCGATCCGCGGCGGGGACATCGTGGGCGATCACACAGTGATGTTCGTGGGAATGGGTGAACGCGTAGAACTCACCCATCGCGCGCAGAGCCGTCAGACCTTCGCCAACGGAGCCATCCGCGCGGCGCGGTGGCTGATGGACGCTCCCGCCGGCAAGCACGCCTTCACGAAGGTGCTGTTCGGCGACGAGTAGGCTCGCCCCAGGGAACCAGGCGCCCGACCGTCAGTTGTGCAGGATGAGCAGCACGTCGCCGTCCTGCACGACGTACTCCTTGCCCTCCGTGCGAAGTCTCCCGGCTTGGCGGGCCTTGGCGTAGCTGCCCAGCTCGCTCAGCTCGTTCCATCCCGCCGTCTCGGACCTGATGAACCCGCGCTGTAGGTCGGTGTGGATCTGCCCAGCGGCCTCCGGCGCCGTTGAGCCGGCGGGAGTCGTCCACGCGCGCGCTTCGTTCTCGCCCACGGTGTAGAACGTCGTGAGCCCGAGCGCGCGATGCGACTCGTGGACGAGGCGATCCATCGCAGGATCTCCGTCCAGCCCCATGTCCTCGCGAAACGTGTCGGCGTCCTCCTCGGACAGTTGCGCCAGTTCCATCTCCAACTCGACGCAGAGCGGCACGACGCGCGTTCGCGGCTGGCTGGCGTGGTCGGCGAACGCGACGCCGTCGTCCTCCTGGCCCTCGCCAAGGTTCACCACGAGGATCAGCGGCTTCTGAGTCAGAAACTGGTAGCCACGGATGGCTTTCTCTTCGGCGGCGGAGAACTCCAGAGCGCGGAGAGGCGTGCCGGCTTCCAGCGCCTCCTGGCACCGCTCGAGGACGGCAGCCTCGACGTTGAGATCCTGGTCCTTGCGAATCCGCAGCTCTCGGGCGACGCGCTCTTGCCGACCCTCGATCACCTGTAAGTCCGCGAGCGCGAACTCATCCTCGAGCGCTTGCGCATCGCGCGCCGGGTCGACGGTGTCGTGTATGTGCGGCACGCGGTCGCTCTCGAACGCGCGTACGACGTGCGCGAACGCGTCGGCGCCACGCAGGGCTGCGAGGAGTCCGGGTGTAACCTGGCCGCTCTCAAAGGCCCCGCTCGTGATGGCGCCCATGTCCACGTACTCAACCGTCATCGCCGTGACCTTAGGCGGCGCGAAAGCTTCCGCGAGCGCCGAAAGCCTCGGGTCGGTTACGCGAATGAGCGCGCGTTGCGGCTCCTGTGACGAACCACGCGGCGCTGGGGCGGAATGTCGCGCGGTAAGGGCCTCGAACAGGCTGGTCTTCCCCACCAGGGGAAGACCCACGATAGCGATCTCCATCATCACTCCGTTGCGGTGGCGCTAGGGCGTTCGCCGGGCGACGTAGGCGTCGGCATGTGTTGATGGTAGCGTGGCGGCGCGATGGGCATCCAGGCTGTCGCGTACCGGCGGGGGAGAACCGCCTACGGGGCGACAACGGCGGCGTTGTTGCCTTCGTAGATTTCTGGGAAGTCGCCGCCCGGATCGACGACGACCGTCAGGCCTGCGGCGGCCCGGCCCTTCAACGGCAGATGGACTACGGCCACGCGCGGGCGGAGATCGGTTGGGGCATCGAGGTGAGGAACGATGGCTTCGCTGACGACGGCGCCACCGTCCCGCAGAACTACTCGGACGCGGCTGGCGCCGGACGAGCCGATGTTGTGTACCGGTACCATGAGGCTGTCGTCGGCTACGGTGAACTCACGCGCGGCGACGGCGAGGTCCGGGCGTGTGTGGATGTCA
>CAYYPK010000011.1:4218-100758 GCA_964473525.1 uncultured bacterium | reverse complement strand
TCGAGTCGCCGTACCTGCGTGATCTCCACGGTCGTAACGGAGCGTGGCGCCAGGGCGACTCTGAGCCGGCTCCCCTTGGCGAGCGTCACGTCCCGCGTCGTCGGCGCGCGGCCCTCCACGGAGGCGGTCACGTGGTAGTGGCCGTGGTCGAGCGCCCACAGACTCATGCTTCCCGACATGGTCGCGTCGGCGAAGCTGTACACAGACACTCGTAGCCGGTCGCGGGCGTTCTCGCGCACGACCGCCGCGTAGTCCGTGCCGAACCCCTCCCAACTCACGGCAAGCGTCGGGTGCATACGGTTCCGGCGCATGTAACCACCGAGGTACGCCTGCGATGCGTGCCCCTGGATGTCCGGGAAGATCCGGTCGGTGAACTGGTGCGAGTCGGTGTACATGTCAGGCCAACGCGCTGCATCGCGGAGTGAGGTGATCTGCGCGGTCGTGGCGCGGTCCTTACCTATCGCCCGCATGACGAGGGCCGCGGGGTCGTCCTGGAGGGCGAGGCGCAGGCCCGCGTTCCTGTCGCTCAGCGCGGCTTGGGCATCGTCGGACAGGCCGTCGAGGCCGCCGAGGGCGGAAACGTCCGCCAGGTAGCCGGCCGCCGGGTGCGGCGCTTCCCCGAGGCGGAAGTAGTGCAGGAACGGCTCGACATACTTTGGGTCGCGCGTGAGGCCGAAGAGCCATGTAAAGACGCTCGCCTGCGTGCTGTACCCGCCGTAGAGCGGCCTCGACTCGTAGGCGTCCACCACCTCGCCCGACACGACATCGACAGCCGTCGCCCACTCGCCCGGGCGCTGGTACCGGAGCCACGTGTCGCCCCACTCTTGGAGCAGGGCCAGCGCGCGTGGGTTTCGGTTGTAGTCAGCGACCTGCAGTGCCGTGTGCCACATGAGCGGGTTGGCGTGCCCGTCAGCTTCCGGCGCGCGGGCCGCCTCGACGTCCTCCGCGCCCATCCGAGCCGTCGTGCGGAAGTGTCGCCGACCGTCCTCCGTGAGGATCGTGAGCGCCTCCATGTTCCGCGCGGATTCCATGCACCGCTCGAAGTATACCGGGTCGCCGTAGAACCACCGCGCCATGAGCGCGAGATGGTTGATCCCTTCCTCGTACGCGTGCAGTGAGTCGGTCGCGTGGATGTTGAGCCCGTGCCGCAGGTTCTCCCGCTGCGCTAGTTCGGCGAGAGCCGCTGCAGCGGCCTTCAACCTCGCGGCCACCCCGTCGCTCTCGAAGTAGGGCAGGTCCACGTACTGCTGGTACATGTCGGTGTCATCGCCCACGCGGCCACCGAACTCCCCGGTCTCAACGAGCCGCTCGTCTAGCCACCACTCCGCGATGCGTCGCGTCTCCAGCCATGCCAGACGCGGGTACCAAGCCCACGCGGGGACGCCCTCTGGGGGCGGGGCGGGGTCGTCGATGTCGGAGAAGCAAGGCAGCGCGCGTAGATACACCCACTCTCGGTATTGGCGGACGAGACCATCGTCTGGCGCCAGCGCGTACGCCTGATCTATCGCCGCGAACAGACGCGGACACTGAGCCGCGTAGCGACTCGTCGCGTAGAACTCCTCACGGGGCTGCCCGCGATAGGCGCCCCACGGACGCGGCTCCGACAGAAGGCTGAAGTACGTGCGCATGAGCAGCTTGCGCCAGGCCAACGCCTCGCCCAGCGCCTCGTCGCGGCCGGTGGTCACGAACGCCGCGTCGACCTCGGCGCCAACGCCCTTCGGCATCCCAACGGCCAGCCATAGCACGGCGCCCTCAAGCAGCACCTGGTCCGTGCAGTCGACGGTGATGTCGTATGCGCCGGCTCCCGGCGCCGTGAACTCGACATGCGCGACATCCTGCCGCGGGTACAGGGGGTCATGGACCGTCACGCTGAACGACGTCTCCCCGGCGCCCTCTGGGATGGTCACCGCGAGGCGCGCGGCGGCCACAGCGTCAGCCGAGGCCGGAGTGGCGCCGACGCGATGGAGCCAGTCCACGCCAACGTCCGGGGCGTACCGCGCGGCTAAGATATCTCCGGCGTCCAGCTCTGGCGCGAGGGGCAGGTCCGACCAGGAAGGCGCTCGGTGCGCCTCCGCCGCGATCATCTCGGCCGTGCCGCCGGATGGCGCCGCGCGGGTGACCCGATAGAAACTCACATCCGCCACGACACCTTCGGCAACGCCGAACAGGCTGACGACCGTGCCGGCTTGCCGCGTTGGCGCCACGATCGTCTGGGTAGCGGGGCCTCCCGCGAAGGCAGCGGCGGGCAATGCGTCCGAAGGTTCCACGAGCGCGTCTGCGTCAATGTGCACGTTGGCGGCGGCCCCGCCGCGCAACACGATCGCGTCGAAGCCTCCATCGTCCGCCAGCGTGAGGTGCAGGCCGTCGTTGCCGTTGTAGGAGTACGCCACGCCGTCGCTCGCCGTGCGGGGGTATTCGCGGACGGTACCTCGATAATCGCGGCTGTGGGTGGACCCGTCCACGGGCGTGCCCCAGAAACCCCGTACAATGCGGCAATCTTCCACCGCGACCTTCTGCACCGTCACGGCGCCATCAGGGCCGGGCCGCAACCTGATCTGCGCGGTTGCAGCAGCTGCGAATGCGTCGGTCCACACGGCCGCCGCGATGAGCAGTAACCCGTACGCGCGGACTCGCATGTCACTTACTCCGAGGCGGGATGGCGGGGCGCCACGTAGCCCTCACCTGTCACGGTGTACGCCAGCCGCGCGAGCGTCTGCCTACCGCGCTCGGACGTGCGGAACGCTTCCGTGGATGCGGCATCCGATGCGCCCGGCGTCAACCAACGCGGGATCGTGACGTACTTCATCTCCAGCCAGCCGCCAGCGACGACGCCACCGTGCCAACCGTGGTCCCGCTGTTGCACGCGTCGCGCCGTCGCGGCGGGCCCGAATGCCATCTCATACAGCGAGGCGTCGTAGGCGGCGAGAGCAGAACACAGGTACGACTGATCCATCTCCTCGCCATCAACGCGCCGCCACGCGGGTTCCTCGAGGTCGCCGTCCCAGCAGACCTCCATCTGCGTGCGTAGGAACCGCGCGATGTCCTCTTCGTCGAACACCAGGCCGTGCTCGTAGAGATGGACAGCCTGAGACAGCGACAGCGAGTAGTAGCCGCCTCGATGCTCCGAGCCAATCCAGTGCTTCCATCGGTTGCGGTCGTCCCGCCGGATGTCCCAGACGCCAGATGGATCCCAGTAGTTCCACAGGTATCGGTTGTCCGCGAGCGACAGGCTGCGCTTGTACCGCGCCCCTAGCTTCGCGGCCTTCACGAGGTACTCGTCGTTCCCCGTGACACGGTAGAGTTTCACGAGGGCCGCGCCGATCTTGCTGTGCTTGTTGTGCGGCTGCGTCAGGTCCGACTTGAGCGGCGCGAGCCGGGCGTTCGTGATGTAGACCGCGCCGTGCTCGCCGAGATCCTGGTAGCGTTCGCGCGCGTCCCATTTCTCGACGAGGTGTCCTGTCGCGATGTTCAGATACCGCGCTGCGGCGCCTCCATGTCGCGCTTCCAGCTCTCCGCCATCTCGGACCTCGGCCGCCAGTTCGGCGACGAGCCCGGCGACCACGAAAGAGGTCAGTATCACGTCCGAGTGACGGTTCGGGTGGTCGGGGTGGCGGAACAGGTCGAGAGGCAAGCCGTACCAACCCAGATAGCCGTCCGGGCCCGGCTCCAACTCGTCGAAGAGGGCGCCGACGCGCGCGACGAAGTCGTCGAGGTGCGCCGTGTCGCCGGTCAGCCGGTACGCCGTCAGCGGCATGCGCACGTATTTCGACGCCTGCCACACGATGTCCTCGGGCTGCGCCGCGAATGCAGCAAGACGCTGCGGCGTGCACTGGGCGGCCGAGCTCGCGACGTGCGTCAGGAACGCGTCGAAGATCGGTTGGTCGTCCGCCTCGATGGCGACGGCCGAAGCGGTCAGCGACATGACCGAAGCCACAAGCGTCAGCATGGGCGTGGTCCTTCCGTGGGTGGGATCGACGCATCATCCCGCGCGCGCGTCGGCGTCGGCGGATGTCGCCTCTGGCGGCCGGCGCGACCGTCCTCGGAGGATGACCATAAGGGCGGCGATGTCCGCTGGCGACACCCCCGAGATCCGCGACGCCTGACCCAGCGACACCGGTCTGGCCGCGGCCAGCTTCTCGCGCGACTCACGCCGAATGCCGCCGATGTCGGCGTACTCGAAGTCGTCAGGGATACGCCACGACTCGAGCTTCTTGAACTGCTGGATCTGCGAGTTCTGTCGAGATATATAGCCCTCGTACTTAAGAGCCTGCTCGACTTCCTCCGGCACGCCGCGCGGGAGAGTCTCGGGCGACGGGTACAGCGCGTCAACGGCGCCGTAGTCCAGCTCCGGGCGACGCAGCAGATCGGCCAGCGTCACCGGCTCGCGCAGCGGCGACGACCCTTTGTCGCGGAGGTACGCCTGCACCGCGTCCGATGCGGTGGCGCGCGTCTCGTGGAGGCGCGCCGTCTCCTGCTCGATGAGCCGTCGCTTCCTGGTGTGCCGGGCATACGCGTCATCGTCCACGATGCCTAGGTCACGTCCGATCTCGGTCAGCCTCGCGTCGGCGTTCTCCTCGCGGAGGAGCAGACGGTACTCCGCGCGCGACGTGAACATGCGGTACGGCTCCTGCGTGCCCTTCGTGACGAGATCGTCGATGAGGACGCCGATGTACGCCTGCGACCGGTCGAGAATCAGGGGATCGTCGCCCCGCCCGCGGAGGACGGCGTTCAGGCCCGCCATGATGCCCTGACCAGCGGCCTCCTCGTAGCCAGTCGTGCCGTTGATCTGCCCTGCGAAGAACAGCCGTTCGACGCGCTTCGTCTCGAGCCACGGCGTCAACTGCGTGGGGTCGACGTAGTCGTATTCGACAGCGTAAGCCGGACGCATGATCTCCGCGCGTTGCATGCCCGGGATGGAGCGGACGATCGCGAGCTGCGTCGGCTCGGGCAGGCTCATGCTGACGCCGTTGAGGTACACCTCCTGGGTGGCCCGGCCTTCAGGCTCCACGAATATCTGGTGGCTGTCCTTGTCGGGGAACTTGACGATCTTGTCCTCTATCGACGGACAGTAGCGAGGCCCCTTCGCCTGGATCTGCCCGGAGTACATCGCCGAGAGATGTAGGTTGTCGCGGATGATGCGGTGCGTGTCGGGTGTCGTCCGCGCCAGGTGGCAGTCGATCTGTGTCTGTGGAATGGCGTCGGATGCGAACGAGAACGGCCTGGGTGGCTCGTCGCCGGGCTGTGGCGTCATGGCATCGTAGTCGAGGCTTCGCGCGTTCACCCGTGGCGGGGTACCGGTCTTCAGGCGCCCCATGGTGAATCCGAGGCGGGCGAGGCCCTTGGACGCCTTCTCCGCCGACCCCTCCGCCGCTCGCCCCGCCTGCTGCTGGAACGTGCCCACGTGCACGAGGCCCCGCAGGAACGTGCCGGTCGTCATCACCACGCTTCGCGCTCGATACACCATGCCGGTTCTGGTGAGCACGCCTTCCACGGACTGGCGTGGGTCGTCGGCGGTGACGATGTCCTCCACCATGCCCGTCTTCACGTCGAGACGCTCCTGCCCCTCGACGACACCCTTGAGGCGGAACTGGTAGTCCTTCTTGTCAGCTTGCGCGCGCGATGCGCGCACTGCCGGTCCCTTCTTGGTGTTGAGCAGACGGAAGTGGATGCCAGTCGCATCTATGTTGCGGGCCATCTCGCCGCCGAGGGCGTCGATCTCCTTCACCATATGGCCCTTCGCAAGGCCACCGATGGCGGGGTTGCAGGACATCTGCCCAATCGTGTCCAGATTCATCGTCAGCAGCAGACAGCGCGCGCCCATACGCGAGGCGGCCAGCGCGGCTTCCACGCCCGCGTGGCCGCCACCAACGACGATTATATCGTAGACCGTCTCGTAGTGGGTCATTCGTCCTCGGCTACCTGGAAGCCGCCGAGTTGCTCGAGCGCGTACATGAGCGCCTGGGTGCCCTTGCGGCCCATGCCCGCGCGCTGCACCGAACGGAACAGATTGTTGACGAGCGCCGTGCCGGGAAGCGGCAGGTCCAGTTCAGCGGCGGCTTCCAGCGTGAGCCGGAGATCCTTCTGTTGCAGGTCCACCATGAATCCCGGCTCCCAGTCACCCTGGACAACGCGAGGCGCCAGGTTGAGCAACGCCCACGAGCCAGCCGCGCCCTTGCTGATCGCCGCGACCATCTTGTCGAGGTCCAGCCCGGCGCGCTTCCCAAGGGCGACGGCCTCGCACATGGCGAGGAGGTTGCCCACCACGGCTATCTGGTTGCACAGCTTCACGTACTGGCCGAGGCCGTTGTCCTCGCCGGCGTGGACGATGTTCTGTCCCATGACCTCGAACAGCGGCAGCGCGCGGTCGAACGCGCTCGTGGGGCCGCCGACCATGATGGACAGCGTTCCGTTCTGCGCGCCGATGTCACCGCCGCTGACGGGGGCGTCGAGCATTTCGACGCCCTTCTCACCCAGCGAGGCCGCGATTTCGCCCGTGATCTTCGGCGACATGGTCGTCATGTCGACCACGATGCTGCCGGACGCGGCGCCTTCGATCACGCCGGCGTCGCCGAGCACGACGCGTTCCACGTCGGGTGAGTCCGTGACGATGGTGATGATGATCTCGGACTTCTCCGCGACCTCCCTGGCGGAGCTTGCCCCCGTGGCGCCGTGGGCGGCGACAGCGTCCACCTTCGCCTGGCTGCGATTCCAGACCGTCAGCGCGTATCCGGCGTCGATGAGGTTCTTCGCCATCGGCGCCCCCATGATGCCGAGTCCGATGAATCCTACTGCTGGCTTGGGCATGACTCTCTCCTGTTGGATGGCGCCTCGGGCCGGCTATTGGCCCTGGCGAAGGGCCTCGATGCCGGCGCGGAATCGGTGCTTCAGAAACGTGCGCATGAGTTCGGCGCGCGCGGCGGCGTCGCCCGCGGCGTGGCACGCGAATCGTGCGAGCAGCCCAGCCGCCGGCACGTCGGTGTCTCCCGCGAGGGCGGACACCTTGCCGACGAACGTCCAGAGCGCGGCACGCGCTTCGGTGTCCAGCTCGCGGAACTGATCCAGGGAGCCGTCCGCCGCTGCGATGAGGGCTCGGGCTGCGGTGGCCGCCGTGTCCTGGTCGGAGGCCTCCCACGCGACGAAGGCGGCTTCCTCGTCCCCGGTGATGAGCAGGGCCTCGCCCAGCAGGCGCCCCGCCTCGCCGCTGACGTCCGTTTCCGCTGCCCGTTTGAGCAGGTCGACGGTCTCGGCGAAGTTGCGGCGGTACAGCTCTACCTGCGCCAACGTCGTCAGTGTCAGAGGGGCGTCCGGTTGGGACGCCAACGCCGCTTGCAGGTGCGTCGCGGCGGAGTCTAGCTCCCCCGCCGAGATGTCCAGCCGCGCGAGGCTGACGCGCGGCGAGGGGTCTTCGGGAGCGGCCACGGCCGCTGCGGAGAACATCGCCCTCGCGTCGTCCTCACGCCCCAGGGCGGTGTATATCTCGGCGGTGAGCATCGGCACCAGCATGGGCTGGAAGTCCACGCTCTCTACGGAGGCGCTCACGTCGCTCGTGGCGGCGTCGGCGGCGTCCATCTCCCGCAGGGCGGCGTCGTTCCGTCCGAGCCGGTGTAGAGCCAACGCGCGCTGGTAGTGGAAGCTCGCCCCCTGCCCGCACTTGCGCGCCGCGCGCTCGAGCAGTCGACCTGCATCCTCGTACCTCTCCGCCGAGTTGAGGGCGGCGGCGTAGTTGGCGAACCCGACCCGGAGCCAGTGTACCTGACTCTCATCCTCGCGCATGGCCATCGGCTCCCACCGCGCGAACGCCTCGAAGGCGTCATGGTCCCGTCCGACCTCCCTCAGGGCGCTGGCGTAGTGGAAGAGCGCGTACGCGTTCGCAGGCTCGTCGCGCACGAGCTTCTCAAGCAGCGCCATATTGCGCTGCTCCTTGTTCCGCTTCGCAGCCACGGACGGTTGGTAGCCGTAGTGGCGGATGGCGATGTCGGGCGCCTCCACGACGCGCCTGCCGTGGCGGCGCGCGTGCGGGCCGATAGACCACAGGATCTGCTCGTGGATCGGCTGCCGGAACCGCACGGTACCGTCGTGACGCCACAGACGCGTAGTGAGGAACGACACCGTGCGGTCGCCCATCAGATTGTTGATGCGCAGGTGGGCGCCGGCGATTTCAGGGTCTCGGAGCAGCGCACGTAGCGGGCCACGGCTCTCCGGCAGGAGCTCTTCGTCCGCGTCCAGCCATAGGACCCAATCGGCTGTCACGTGGCTGAGAGACACGTTTCGAGCGGCGGCGAAGTCGTCCGTCCACGGGAACACGTGCACCTCGGCGCCGTGTTCGCGGGCGATGTCGATCGTCACGTCCGTAGAGCCCGTGTCGACGACAACAATCTGGTTGACAACGCCCGCAACCGACGCGAGGCACCCCGGCAGATGCTCTTCCTCGTCCTTGGCGATCATGGCGAGGGCGACCGTCGGCTCCCGCGAATCGAACGCCGCCTCGAACCGCGCTCGCAGAGGCGCGGGAGCATCGCGATTCTCGACGCGTAGCGCGCCCAGGAAGCCCTGAGCCGCTGCTACCACGTCCGGGCGTCGCAGGCCGAGCTCGTACGCCTCCACGGCCATCTCCGCCGCTTCGGCCTTGGCGCCTTGCGCCCAGAGGAGCTGAGCGCAGTGAAACCGCGGCAGCGGCGCGGACGGGTCCGACGCGATCGTGCGACGGTGCAGCGCGATCGCGGCATGTCTGTTGCCTTGCGCCGCGATGCCCGCGGCCTCGGCAACCCGACGCTCCGTAAGACCCCACGCGGAGTGCAAGTCGAGGATGTCCGTGAGCTCGCCACGACTGCGGGAACCGGGCGCCGCGCCGTCGGCGTTCTTGCCAGCCATGCGTCTACGGCCTGAAGTGTGGAGTGCGTCAACGGTACATCGTATCCCCGGCGGAGCGAGACGATCAACCTTCGCCTGTCCGTGGCGATGTCTGATCGCCGGGGCGACAGGCCGGGACGCGCGAGTCACCATCCTGACCAGCCGTCAGCGGCGGCCTCGCGGGTGGCCCATGCTAGCGCCCGGCGGCGGTCGGCGCAGCCGGCCCGGCTCCACGAAGCCGTGGTTTCTCGTTGCGGCGTCGCAGGGCGGTGTGCTAGGCTTTTCGGCTGACGCGACCGTCGAATGGCGCGCGCCAGCACGCCGCTGGCGGCCGGTCCAGTCATGAACACGGAGATGCGACAATGCCACTCGGCAGGAAGATTCGGTACGGCATGGTAGGCGGCGGCCCGGGCGCATTCATCGGCGCCGTACATCGGAAGGCAGCCGCGTTGGACGGCGAGATCGACCTGGTCGCTGGCGCGTTCTCGTCGGACCCCGAGAAGTCGCGGCAGCAGGGAGCCGAGTTGCACCTGGACGCGTCGCGTGTGTACGGATCCTACGCCGAAATGGCCGAACGCGAGCATCGACTTCGTCTCCATCGTGACGCCCAACCACGTCCACTTCGGCCCCGCGAAGACGTTCATCGAAGCCGGCTTCCACGTCGTCTGCGACAAGCCCATGACGACGACGTTAGAGGATTCCGAGGAGCTGTGCGCGCTCGTCGCGAAGCACGACACCGTGTTCGCGCTGACGCACAACTACACTGGGTACCCCATGGTGAAGCAGGCGCGCGAACTGGTGCGCGCGGGCGAGCTGGGCGAGGTACGCAAGATCGTCGTCGAATACCCGCAAGGGTGGCTGGCCACGCTGCTAGAGGCCGACGGCGCCAAGCAGGCGGTGTGGCGGACGGACCCGAAGCAGGCCGGCGTGTCCTCGTGTATCGGAGACATAGGCTCCCACGCCGAGAACCTCGCGCACTACATCACCGGCCTTGAGATGGACGAAATCTGCGCGGACCTGACGACGTTCGTTGACGGACGCTTGCTCGAGGACGACGGCAACATCCTCGTCCACTACGACGGCGGGGCGCGCGGCGTCCTCTACGCCTCGCAGATCTCGGTCGGCGAGGAGAACAGCCTGCGCATACGCGTGTACGGCACGCAGGCGTCGCTCGAGTGGCACCAGGAGAACCCGAACTACCTCTACGTGCGCTACCCGGATGGGCCAGAACGCATCTGGAAGCGCGGCAACGACTACCTGGCTGAGATCGCGCAACATAGCTCACGCATTCCGTCCGGCCACCCAGAGGCGTTCCTCGAGGCGTTCGCCAACATCTACGTGAACGCGGCGCGCACGATGGCGGCGAAGATCGCGGGCGAGGATCCCGGCGAATTCGACACGGACTTCCCAACCGTGCAGGACGGCGCGCGCGGTGTCCATTTCATTCACACCGCGGTGCAGAGCGGAGCCAGCGACGCCAAGTGGGTGGATTGCTCGTACACGCCACCCGCGTAAGCCTCGACGGAGTGTCAAGGAGTCGACATGCGAGCGAAGGCGCGCGCCTGGCCGGGGTGGTTCATCACGTTCGAGGGCGGCGACGGCGCCGGCAAGACCGTCCAGCTGCGCGCGCTGTCCGCGTTCCTGCGCAAGAACCGCGTGGACGTGTTAGAAACGCGGGAGCCGGGTGGCAGTCGGCTTTCCGAGGCGGTGCGAGAGCTCGTGCTCGACTCCGACCACGACAACATGAGCGCGCGCGCTGAGCTGCTCCTGATGCTCGCTGCGCGCGCGCAGCACGTCGAGGAGACGATCCGGCCGGCGCTTGAGGCCGGCCGCGTGGTGCTGTGCGATCGGTACGGCGACGCGACGTACGCCTACCAGCACGGCGGCAGAGGCCTCGACAAGGCGGCGGTCACGTCGATGCACGACTTCGCCGCGGACGGATGCGACCCCGACATGACGTTCCTGCTTGATCTCGACCCGCAGGCCGCGAAGGGACGCATGGCGACCAGGCCTGGCAACACCACGCGTATCGATGCCGAGAAGGCGCCGTTCCACACGCGGGTGCGGGCCGCCTACCAGGAGCTGGCGAAGCGCGAGCCGAGGCGATTCCGTGTATTGGACGCGTCCAAGTCGGTCGGCATCATACAGGACCGCATCCAGACCGCCGTGAAGCAGCAGGGAGTGCTGGGTAGGTAGACGTCACGGCGCGTCGAACTTCGCTGCGAAACACGCTCTGATGCGGCGTACCGCCTGCTCGGCGTCCGCCCCGGTCGCGCGGAGATCCAGCTCTGTCCCGCTCGGCGCCGCCAGCAGCGCCAGGCTCATGACGCTCTTCGCGTTGGCGACAACCTCGCCCCGGTGTAGGAACACCTCGCACTCGAACGCAGCGGCTTCCCGGGCGAGTAGACTTGCCACGTGCAGGTGCAACCCCCGCTCGTTCAAGACGACAACTTGCGCGGCATGCTCTACGCCCATGGGTCTCCGGTGTCTCCGTCAGAGAGCGTGCGCGCCGGGCGCGCGTCACGCCTAGAAATCCGCCTGGTCGTCCCAATCGCCGAAGGGCGTGCTACCGGGCTCCTGCCCGGACTCGATCTGCGCCAGGAGCGCCTCGTCGAACTCACGCGCCGCGTAGTGCCCCATGCGTCGCGCGAGGAAGTCCATCGTGGCCACCTCGACAAGGACCGCGGGGCTCCGCCCAGCACGCACGGGAACGCGCACGTGCGGCAGCATCTCGCCCATGAGCATCACCTCCTCCTGGTCCAACCCGGTTCGGCCCTCCTCGTTGTATTCGTCCGGCCCCACGAGCGTCGCCACGAGGCCGACGCGCTTGTGACTGCGCACGGCGGTCACGCCGAAGATCGTCACCACACTGATGATGCCGATGCCCCGCACCTCCATGTAGTACTTCAGCGGGTGCGCGGCGGTGCCGATGACGCGGTGTCCCGTGATGTGCTTCAGGACGACGCTGTCGTCGGCGACGAAGCGATGGCCTCGCTTGACGAGTTCCAGCATGCACTCGCTCTTGCCGATCCCGCTCTTGCCCTGGATGAGGACGCCGACGCCGTACACCTCCGCCAGGTTCGCGTGCAGCACCTCCGACGGCCCGAATTCCTCCTCGAGGTATACGATGGTGCGCGCGATGAACGACCCAGTCGCCATCCGCGTCGACAGCACGGGCGTCTCGGCGCGGCGACTCTCCTCTACAAGCTCCGCTGGCACGTCCAGGCCCCGCGTGACGATGATGCACGGGAGGTCCGCCTCGAGCATCTGGCGGAATATCTGCGCGCGCCGCTCCGACGCGAGGTCGGCGATATAGGCGATCTCCTGCTGCCCGAGCACCTGCATCTGGCGCGCGTCGAAGTGCGGGAAGTAGCCCGCGAGGGTAAGACCAGGACGGGAGACCTGCGGGGTGGTCAGCTCCTTCTCGAGCCCTTCGCCGCCACTGATGAGGCGCAATGAGAGCTCGTACTGCATACGGAGGAACCACTTTTGGACGGTCATGCGGCTCGGCATTGGCGGGCGCTCGTCCAGAAGTTGTGTGGGCCGCGGCGCGCGCGTGGGCACGCCGCGGCGACGTCACGACGGCAGCTACGGGTGGATCCAGCCTACGGAGTCAGGGCCGTGCTTGAAGACGACGTTCACCTCGTCCGTGCGCGCGTTGCGGAAGGTGATGAAGTCGTCCTCGGACAGGTCCAACTGCAGCGCTGCCTCTTCGACGCTCATCGGCTTCGCATAGAACAGGTCCGGCGCTGGCACGATTTCCAGCGGCTTCTCCTCGGGTTCGGTGTCCGGCTCGACAGTGAACTCCGGCAGGTCGGGTAGGTCTGCCGTCAGCTTCGGCCGGCGAGGGCGCCGGCGCGTGTCCACTATCCGCTCCTTGTGTCGGCGCACCTGCCGCTGCACCTTGCCAAACGTGGCGTCCACGGCCTTCGAGACTGTCTCGGCGAGGTGCGTCTCCGCGTGGAAGGATGCCCGCTTGCCGTATACAGTCATCTCAGCGGTGAACCTGCCGTGCGATTCCTCAACGGTGATGTTGGCGTCGTGGACCTCGAATCCGAAGTCCCCGAGCGACTCGGCGCGGTCGAGAATCTCCTCACGTGCGCGCTCCGGGAGCTCGAAGTGGCGTGCGTGGAGTTCTATGTGCATGTCTTCCCCCAACGGGTGAGTGCGTCTCCGCCTCTACCCAATGAATAGAGGCCGCGACGCTGGCCGACAAGCTGGTAGGGGCTACCAGCGCTTCTTTCTTTGGCTCGACGATGCGATGCCGAGCTCCTCGCGGTATTTCGCCACGGTGCGCCGCGCGACTTTGAGCTGCTGTTCGGCGAGCATGTCGCTCAGCTTCTGGTCGCTGAGCGGGCGGGCGGAGTCCTCGCCCTTTATCATCTCCCCGATAATGGCGCGCACGGAAGTAGACGAAGCCATGTCGCCTCCAGAGCTTTCCAGCGCGCTAGAGAAGAAGTACTTCAGCTCGAAAATACCTCTCGGGGTCTGCACGTACTTCCCGTTCGTGGCGCGGCTGATGGTGGACTCGTGCTTGCCCAGGCGTTCGGCGATCTCCCTTAGCACGAGCGGCTTGAGGTGCATGATGCCGTGCTCGAGGAAGTCGTGCTGCACCTCGAAGATCTCTCTCGCCACGTTCTCGATCGTCCTGCCCCGCTCGTGGATGCTGTCGATGAGCTCCCGCGCGCGCTGCCGGTAGTCTTCCAGCCACTTCTTCTCGTCGGGGGCCAGTCCCACGCCGTTCCTTAGCAGCGCCAGGTAGCGCCGGTTCAGGTGTAGCGAAGGCACGGATTCGTCCACCGCCTTCACGACGTACTCGTCCTCTTCCTTGGTGACGACGACGTCGGGAACCACCGGCTGCGCGTGGGTCTTGTAGCGGAAGACGCCGTGAAAACCCTCCAGGAAGCCCTGCGTCGGGGCGAGCTGTAGGTTCGAGAACCACTGCTTTGCTTCTTCGACACGCGCGGCGGTCGCCTCGCGATAGCCCTTCTCGCGGAGGGCCTTCGCGATCTGCGGGATCCGGTTGCGGAGCAGATCCTCGTAGTGGTGACGCGCGATTTCGTGCGCAAGGGGGTCGGTATCCTCCTGCGTCGCCATCTGCACCAGGAAGTACTCTTGGCGGTCGCGGCATCCGATTCCTACCGGGTCCAGGTGCGTGTGCACGTACCGGAGGATCTCCTCCACCTCCTCGACATCGCGGCCCGCCTCCTCGGCAAGTCCTTCGATGTCTACGGCGAGGAACCCGTCCTCGTCCAGACTCCCGAGGATCAACTCGCAGACGGCGCGGTCGGCGTCCGGCAGGCGCAGCAGCGCGAGCTGGTCCGCGAGGTGGTCCAGGAACGTGGTCTCCTGTGCGTTCTCCGACCGGCGGTCCTCGTCACCCTCCTCGATCTCGTACACCTCGGCCCGGAACGGGGGCAAGCTGTCGTCCAGGAAGTCCTCGACGCGGATCTCCGGCTCGGTCGGCTCCGTCTTCGTGAGCTCGAGGTCGTCGCTGCCGAGCTCCTTGAGCTCGCCCTGGATTTCCTCCTCCAGATCAAGATCCTGCCCCTCCTCCAGAAGGATGTTCTCCTGGAGCTCAGTCTCGACGTGCTGCTGCAGGTCGAGGCTCGTCATCTGCATGACCTTGATGGCCTGCTGCAGCTTCGGCGTCATGACGAGGGTCTGCTTCAGCGACTGTACCTGCTGGAGACCGAATGCGGTCCTCATGGAGCCTCCGATGCGTGCGCCCCACGGCTGCGTGGCTCGGGCGCGTCCCCAAAGTAGTACGTGCGCGCCAGCTCGTTCGCCGTCAACTCGGCGGGCGTGCCCTCCATCAGGATCTTCCCATCCACGAGCAGGTAGGCGCGATCCGCGATCTCGAGCGTCTCAGCCGCGTTGTGATCGGTGATGATGATTCCCAATCCCCTCGCTCGAAGCTGGTCGATGACCCCTTGTATGTCCCGGATCGTCTTCGGGTCGATGCCCGCGAACGGCTCGTCAAGGAGGATGAACGACGGGGAGATGGCGAGTGTCCGCGCGATCTCGGTCCTACGCTGCTCTCCCCCTGACAGAGTGTACGCCATACTGCCTTCCAGCCGCGCGAGCCCGAACTCGTTAAGCAGTTGGTCCTTCGCGTCTCGACGGTCCCCCTTGCTCATGCCCTGCGTTTCGAGGACGCCTAGCAGGTTCTCTCCCACCGTCAGCTTGCGGAAGACGCTCGGCTCCTGCGGTAGATACGCGATCCCTCGGCGCGCGCGCCGGTACATGGGCGCCGTCGTGATGTCATCCTCGTCCAGCAGCACGCGGCCCCCGTTGGGGGCTACAAGGCCGACGGTCATTCGGAAGGTCTGCGTCTTGCCCGCGCCGTTGGGGCCGAGCAGACCGACGATCTCGCCGGTCTCCACGCGGAGGCTGACGTCATCGACGACCGTGCGTTTGCCGTAGCTCTTGACGAGCCCTTCAGTCCTCAGAACCGCCATCTTGCTCCGTGTCTGATGCTTGGGTGGCGTCCGTCGCGTCCTCGGCTGGGACGTCGTCCGGCGCCGTGTCCGCTGCGTCGTCAGCGGCCTCGTCCGTCGCGCCTTCTGCCGGCGGCTCTTCCTCGCGGGGCAGCCTGAACCGGAACTTCACGTTGCCCTCCGCGTTCTTCTTCCCCGTGCGTCGGTCGTACCGGAACCGATCCGCCTCCATGCGGTCGTTCTCGATGAACACGACGACCGATCCGGTGAGATCCACCACGGCAGTGCCTTCAGTGAAGTCAGCAACGTCACTCGTGGCGGTGAAGTCCGCCTCTCGCAGGCTCACGTTACCGCGAGCGTGCATCGTGTCGACCTTGCGGCTGTCGCCGTCAGGGTCGTAGAACATCTCGACCTCATCGGCGTACAGGTGCCCGGTTCCGTCCTCACGGTCGATGCGGACCTTGCCCTTCAGGAGACGTCGCCCCAACAGGGCGTCCTCTTCCCATTCCTCAGCGGTTCCTACGACCAGATCGCCCTCGGCGGCGTCGGCGACGGCCGCATCGGCGGCTTCCTGCGCGGTCACTGACGGCATCAGGGCGACCAAGCACAGCGCGAGGCATACCGGGACGGCGGTCGCCCGCCTAGCGAGCCCCGGCGCTGGTCTGAGGCATGTCGAGCGGATACGGCTCAATGGTCTCGTCCTCGGGATCTAGGCTGAAAGTAACGTCTATGAAGTGGACCTGCTGGAGGTTTGGCAAGCTCGTCATGCTGCTACCGAAGATCACGGAGCCGCGCCTGCGCAGCTCCACGTCTGTCTTCGAGCTGAGTTCGCCCTCCGCGTCGTCCCACTCCAGTTCCTCCGTCAGCAGGACGCCGTCGGGCGCCACCGCCCGCACGGACTCCGAAATCGTGAGGTTGTGCGTGTCCTTGTCGACGACGCCATACACGCCCGTGATCGTGAGCGACGGCATCCCCGCGTCGTAGAGCAAGACGCGTGGATCGTCCACGTGAACCGTGTCGCCCTTCGACGACACCTGAGCGCGCGTGCCGCTCATCTGCCAGCGCAGCTCAGACCCGTTGTAG
Organism: uncultured bacterium; assembly: GCA_964473525.1. Classification (GTDB taxonomy): domain Bacteria; phylum Poribacteria; class WGA-4E. The sequence goes on along the minus strand of CAYYPK010000011.1, from coordinate 84,385 downwards.
TGGTCCATCGCGAACGTGTCGATCTCCGCCGCGATGTCGGGCTCGTTGCTGACGCCGTCCTCGTCCGCCCCGCACGCGGCAATGAACGCCAGCGCCAGCGCCAGCCGCGCGAGCGCCCAGCGCGTCATCGCTCGTCCGCCGGTCGCGTGTGCCATCGTCGGTGCATCCAAATCCACTGCTCCGGGTGGCGCCGTATCTGGGCTTCAATACGCGCGGTGACATCCGTGGTCGTCGCCAGCAGGTCGTCGTCGCCGTCGCCCCTCGGCTCTACCGGCGCCGCGATCTCCGCGAGGTGCCGTTGCCCGTCACGGCGCGTGAGAAACCCCGTAAGTAGAGGCGCCCCGTAGCGCGCGCTCAGCAGCGCCGGACCCACCGGGGTGTGCGCAGCCCTGCCGAAGAACTCAACGAACACACCACGCACCGCCGTATCGACGTCGGGCAGCATGACGACTACCTCGTTGGCCTTCAACGCCTCGACGGCGCGACGGAGACTACGCTGACGAGACGCTGGCGTCATTCCCACCAGGCGTCGGCGACCGTCGACCCACCGGTGTAACGTGTGCGATCTGAGCTCCCGCACTATCGGGACGACTCCGAACCCGTTTAGAGCCAACGTCGCGCCGAACATCTCCCAATTCCCGTAGTGCGCCGTGGCGACGATGCACCCGCGACCGTGGTCGAGAGCTTCGTGCACGAGGTCCAGTCCACGCGCGTCCACGACATCGCCCACCGTCGACTCGGACAGTTGGTCGAACCGCAGGACATCCACCAACGCCGCGCCGAGGTGTCTAAAGCACGCCCTCGCCAACGCGTCGACTTCGCCCGTCGTCAGCAGCGGGAACGCGCGGGCGATGTTCCCACGAGCTCGCCGCGCCTCGCTGCGTGAGCAGCGGTAGGCGACCGATCCCGCGAACCGCCCCACTCCAGTCGCCGAGGTGGCTGGCAAGGTACCCGTGCCTCGGGCAAACGCGTCCAACGCGCTGCGGTACACGGCGTCCTTGACTCCCCGGCGCCACCGTCGGTAGTGCACAGCCTGTGGGCTCCGACCTTCGGCCAAGGGCGTCCTCGTGCAATAATTATACCAACGACCCAGACCACGAGCAACACGCGCGCGGCCGACCCGATCGCCGAGGGTCGACAACGCCCTTGGACCTCCCCTCGCGAACGACCTCACCGTCGCCGGTGACGGATCGCGCGCCCGCGCCCGGGGCGGCTCCACCGCGGGACGGGCAGCATCGTCACTATCGGACGAGCCCATAGAGACGCGCCACGCGTGACGGCCGTACACGGGCGTGAAGGAGTCCGGCAATCAGCCAATTGGTCAGCGTGACGCGAGCCACTCCAAGGCTTTGCCATCGTCGGGCCGATATCCTGACGCCGCAGTCGAGGACGGCGGTGGGGCCGGTAGCTCGCAGCGCGCGCGAGAAGCCGAACTCCTCCCCGATGGGCACGTCTGGGAATCCCGCGACGCGCTCGAACACAGCACGAGTGACGAACACGCCCGCATCGCCGTAGTAGGTGCGCAGCCACCGCGCGCGCCAGTTCCCAGCGCGTTCGATGAGCCTGTACGCCCATCCCCGCGCGTCAATGGTCTGCGTGAACGTCCCGCCGACAACGCCAGAGGCAACCGCGGCCTCGATCGCGGCCGCCCAGCCTGGGTCCAGACGCGCGTCCGCGTGCAGGAACAACAGCGTATCTCCGTTCGCGGCGGCGGCTCCGGCGTTCATCTGCCGCGCGCGGCCGCGCGGCGCCTCCACGACGGTCGCGTTGTCGGCCGCAAGGTCGCGGGTAGCGTCGGCGCTGCCACCGTCGACGACGAGCACCTCGATGTCGTCTGCGGCGGACTGCAGGGCTTGTAGACCGTCCGCGATGGTAGAGGCCTCGTCCAGCACGGGAACAACTACCGAGATCATGCGCGAGGCCCCGCCGCAAGCGCGAGCGCCGGGAACACGCACGCGTTCATGGGATTGGCGTAGCCGCCGATGACTTCCCAGTAGATCCCGACCGGAGCCGCCGGCCACGAACCGTCTTCCGACTGCGCCCTACACAGCCACGCGGCCGCGCGGACGTCCTCGACGCCGGTAGCCTTCAACGCTTCCAACGCGAAGGCGGTCTGCTCCGCCGTGCTGGCGGATGGCACGCCCAACTGCGTCTCACCCCAGCCACCGTCCTCGTTGCGTGCGGTCTCCAGCCACCGGACGCCTCGAGCGGCCGCCTCGCAGCCTGCCTGCCCAACGTCGGCCAGCGCGATGAGGGCAGACGCCGTGCCGTAAGTCTTCTTCGCCAGCCAGAGATCGTCCCACGACCCGTCCGCATGCTGAGCCCGCGTCAGCCATCTCGTCGCTCTCGCGACCGCTGCATCCTCGCCCAGCGCGAGCATCGTCGTGAGCGCGTGCGCGGTCACGCTGACACAGCCTACGTCGCCCGCCTCGGGAACGTACGTCGACCAACTGCCGTCGCGGCCCTGCTTGTCCAGCAGCCACGCCGCGGCGCGTGCAACGTTGTCCGTGTGGGCGCCCGCCTGGTGGAGCGCGAGCGTCGCCAGGGCGGTGTCGTCGGCGTCTGGCAGGAGGCCCGGCCCGCGTAGGGCGTGGAACGCCCAGCCCCCGTCGCTCTGCTGAGTGTCAGCGAGCCACTTGGCGGCGCGGCGTATTGGCTCGGATGTCTTGCGCTCGCCTAGCCGTAGGAGCGCCAATACTGCGAGCGCGGTGTCCCACACGTTCAGCGAGATCGCCTCGCGGTGGCCGCCGTCGTCGTTCCTTGAGCCCGCCAGCCAACGTTTGGCCCGCTCCAACGGCCCCTCAATCCGCTCCGACGGCACGGCCTCGCGCGCGACCGTCAGGGCGAGCGTCGCCAGCGCCGTAATGAAGCTCACGCAGAACCAGCTCCCATCCCGCGCCTGCCTGGCCAACACCCACGAGGTCAGGTCACGCATCACGCGTTCGCGCCTTCGGGTATGCGCCTCAATGAGCAGGAGCATGGGAGCCAACGTGAACTGCTCCGCGACGAAGAGGCGGCGGAAGGCAGGGCGGTAGAACAACGACACGGGAGGGCTCATGTGTCGAGGAGGGTGCAGCTTTGCGCGCACGCCCGCGGGCAGCATCCGCGCGAGAGGTTCCAACACCGATCCCAACGCCTCAGCCGCCCTGGGCGGAGGCACGTCCTCCCACGGGTACTGGCCGGCTAGCGCGCCGAGTGTCTTCACAATCCACAGATCCCAGTCGTGCACGGGCGCTCGGGCGAGAGCGGCGGCCAACTCAGGTTGGCCCGTGTGGGCGGCGGCCGTCAGAGCGACACGAGCCAGGCGCGTCGCCTCGTCGGAGGGTCTGCCCTCCGGGTCGAGCGCGAACCGACCGTCCGCAAGTTGGTGGGCGTCGATCCAGGCCATGTACCCAGAGTCCAAGGCCGCGCCATCGAGCGCCTCAATGAGCATGCACGCGAGCGTTGGGAACGCGCTCGACGTCAGGCGGCCCTCGAAGCGTCCGTCGTCGTGCTGCGCGTCGAGCAGGGCGGCGCGCACGCGTTCCCGCGCAAGCGCCTCCGACGCCGCGTCCGTGCTGGTAGAGGACTCGCTCATTTGCCGTCTTGTGGCCGTGATCGATCGGGTGTCGAGACTACGCCCGCGCGCCCGCGAGGAGGTCTTCGTACACGGAGTACGTCTCGATCTCCTCCTCGGCAGGCACGACCCTCTTCAGGTACAGGCCCTTGTTCCGCTGCCCCTGCTCCCGCGCGATCTCGCCGCGAGACTTGAGGTTGTCCAGGTCCGTGCCCGTGTGGATCACGGAGCCGTCGTACAGGCCGATGATCTGCCCTGGATACTCGTCCACGAACGCGTCGCGTCCGTCCTGGAATATCTCCGCCTGCTCCGCGACGGAACGTCGGATGTCGTCCAGCAACTCGGGCTCCATGTGTCGGTCGGAGAAGAACGCGTCACTAGCGACGAGCTTGTCCCCTCGCACGTCGATGTCGGCTAGATCCACCGGGCCGAGGCCGCGTTCCGCGGCGAGCTTGACCGGATTCCGGTCGAAGTGGAAAGGCGAGTCTGGGTAGTCGCCGTTGGGGTCCACACCCATCACGGTCATCGCGACCGCGTCGGTGGCGACGGTGTTGTTGCCAGCGACAAGCCAGCCGGAGTCAACGGCGGGGCCGTGCCACTCCTTCTGCGTCTGCCCGACGATGCCGTCGATCACGTTGATCGTGGGGCGCAGGATGAGGCCGATGTCCGCGAGCACGCGAGGCAGCCGGATGGCGGCGTGCAGGTAACGGCGCGGCGTGCCGTACACCTTGCACGGCGGAATCCCAAACAGGTTCTTCATCGTGAGCGTGGCACCGGTCGCCAGGTGCGACTTCATCTTCGCTAGCGACACGACAGCGTCTGCCGACGCCATGTGCTCGCTCATCACGTATTCACGGAACATGATCCCGCCATCGGGCACGCGGAACGTGGTGTACGGCTCGTCGTTGTAGTCGACGATGCGGGCGTTGCTGCGCGCGAGGGGTTCCGTCAGCCCGATGGCGTCCGCCACCTCCTCGCAGCGCGTGTCCGTCGTCGCGTCCCCGACGACGATCTCGGCGTCGGTGTGCGCGCGGATCCAGGCGATGCTCGCAGCCACGACCGACGGGTCGGTCAGCGCGACCTGTCGCCCGCGATGCAGCCGCACGTCCATGATGCCGATGTTCGACTTCACGGCGATACGCTTCATCGGCCCTAGCGACGCGCCGAGCCCGTCGATGTCATCGAGCATGGCGAACACGGCTTCGGAGATTGCCTCGTCGGAGGCGTCCGCTCCGAGATGCCGGGCAGTTACGATCGGCTTCAAGCTGTTCCCTTTCACGTGGCGCCAGAACTCGCCGTTGGGCTTCGTGTCGCTGAGTGTACCACACCGATTCGCGCGCCCGTCAAGATCGATCGCCCGGAATGCGGTGCCACGTGCCGCCCGTTCTCCGCGCGAGTATCCGGTGTCCTGGGTCGTTTAGCCCTATGACATCCACTACGATGCCCTCGCCGATGAGTCGCGGCAGTAGTTGCGCCAGCGGGGGATCGCCCTTGAGCGGCTCGTCGGTGATGAGCACGAAGCGGCGTTGCGCGTCCGGTCTGAACTTCACCTTTGTCGCGGCTCGGTCCATCGCGTCGAGGGCGTGTTCATCGCCTCCCACCGACAGGTTCCGGAGCAGCCGTTCGTAGGCCTCGACGTCCGTCGTCTGCTTGAACAGCACGAACAGCGCCCGCTTGAACTTCACGATCCCGAACGTGGCGTCGGTGTCGCGGCTTTGCAGCTCCTGCATCATGCCGGACAGGTTCTGCCCGAGCGCGCGGAGGTTGTTCTCCATGCTCCCGCTCAGATCCAGCAGGAACACGATGTCCACCGAACGGGAGGCGGAGCCGCCAGCGGCCGCGCGCGCGATACGTGACATGGCCTCGCCGATCTGCTCGCGTCGCTGCTCGTCCGGCGTCAACGGCGCTCGCGGCGCATCGGGCGCCGCCTCGTCGCCTTGTGAGGTCTCGCCAGCGTCGGCAGTCTCGGGCGCGGTCGTCGGCTCTGGAGACGGCCGCGGTTCGGCCGCGACCGGCTCGTCGTTGGCGGGAGCGGCGGGCTCCGTGGTCGGCGCCTCGACCGGCTGGCGTTCCGGCGCCGGCTGCACGACAGGGTCGTCCGGCTCCAGTAGCTCCGCCGTCGTTGGCGTCGTCACGACTACGGGCGGCGGCTCTGGCGGCGGCTCGGGTTCTGGATCGGAGGCGGCAGGCGGGTCGGGCCGAGGCTCCGGCCGCGGCTTTGGCGGCGGCGCCGTCACCTCGGTCGGCGACGGGTCGGGCGCCGCCGGCTGGGGCGGCTGAACGACCGCTGGCGCGGACGCCTCAACGGTCACGGCCACCGGCTCCGTGGCTTCCAGCACGACGAACGACACCTCAAGCGTCGCGTCGTCGAGGAGCGGCACGACGTCGACCACGGGCACGCGGCGCATCCACTCGACCGACAGCACGATGTACAGCACGCAGTGCAGAACGCACGAGAGGGCGGCGGCGTGCGACGTCCGCGACGTGTCGCGTCGCCTGCTGTGTTGGAGGTTGCGCGTCTTCACGCTGTGCCGCCGCCTTCCGGTCCGTGGCGCCGCGGGCGGCCGCTACGCTACGCGGCGCCGTCCGCGTCGGGAGTAGCGTCGCCGGCGTCGTCGGCGGGCTTCTTCCCGCCGATGAATCCTGTCGCGAAGAGCGCCACCATCACTGGCCAGAAGAGCCAGTCTGGAAGGTGGTGAATGACCGGCTCGGAGTGCCGCACGACCTCCATGAAGTGCGCGTACGCCGCCACGCCGAGCTTCACCGAGATCCACGCGATGATGAGGTACGCCGCCGTCTCCAGACGCGTGTATATCTCGAGTAGCTTCAGGAAGAAGCCAGCGACGAAGCGCATCATCACGACCCCAAGGATGCCGCCGAGGTAGATCACCCAGATCTTCGACTCGTCGGACCCCACGAGCCCAACGGCGGCCAGGATCGAATCCACGGCAAACGCCAGGTCGGTCAGCTCCACGATGACGATGGTGGGCCAGAAGCTGCGCACCTTCTTGGGCCCGTGTCCATGCCCACCCTCCGCGGCCTTGCTGACGAAGTGCTTCGCCGCCAGGTAGAGCAGATAGGCCGCGCCCGCCGCCTCGATCCACCAGAAGCGCATTAGCAGCGTCGCGAAGACGATGCAGAGGCCGCGGAGTATCCACGCGCCGGCCAGGCCGTAGAGCAAGCCCTTCTTGCGCTGGTGTTCTGGCAGTCCCTGCACGAGGATGGCCAGCACGAGGGCGTTGTCCGCAGACAACAGCCCCTCGAGGAAGATGAGCGTGATGATGGTCGGAATGTCACTCGGGGCGAACTGCTGTCCTAGCATCGAGGCTCCACAGATCCAATAGGGGCGGAGGTACGCGGGTCGCTAGCCCGTGACGGCGCCCTCGGAAGCCGAAGACACTAGCTTCGCGTATTTCGCCATCACGCCAGTCTTGTAGCGCGGCTCCGGCGGCGACCACGACGCCAGCCTGTCCGCGATCTCCTCTTCGGTCAGTTCCACGCTCAACGACCGTGACTCGACGTCGAGCTCAATGATGTCGCCGTCACGCACAGCGGCGAGCGGGCCGCCGGTCGAGGCCTCGGGCGCGATGTGTCCCACCGTGAAGCCGTACGTCGCGCCGGAGAACCGTCCGTCGGTGATGAGCGCGACATCGTCGCTGATGCCGGCGCCAACGACCGCCGCAGTAACCGCGAGCATCTCGCGCATGCCCGGGCCGCCCTTGGGGCCCTCATACCGGATGACGACGACGTCGCCCGCCTTGATCCGACCTTCCTGGACGGCCGCAAACGAGTCGTCCTCGGTGTCGAACACCACCGCCGGGCCTTTGTGGTACTTGCGGTTGTGTCCCACGATCTTGAGCACGCAGCCCTCCGGCGCGAGGTTGCCCTTGAGGATCAGGATGCCCCCGGTAGGCTTGATGGCGTCGTCCAGCGCGCGGACCACATCCTGCCCTTCGGTCTCGACAGCGTTCCCGGCTTCGTCGCCAATCGTATTGCCCGTGACGGTGACCTCGCTGGCGTTCAGGTAGCCGCCGTCGAGCATGCGCTTCGCGACCAAAGGCACGCCGCCCGCCTGGTGCAGGTCGTTCGCGACGTACTTCCCGCCGGGCTTCAGGTCCGCCAGCAGGGGCGTGGACGAGCTGATGCGGTCGAAGTCCTCAATGGACAGATCCACCCCGGCTTCGCGCGCGATGGCCAGCAGGTGGAGCACGCCGTTGGTCGACCCGCCCGTCAGCGCCACGGACGCCACGGCGTTCTCGAGCGCGCCGCGCGTGATGACCGAGTGCGGCCGCAGGTCACGCTCGAGGATGTCCATCACGAGCTTGCCAACCTGGAACGCTACCTCGTCCTTCTGTGGATCCATCGCCGGCACGCTCGCGCTGCCCATGGGCGACATCCCGAGGATTTCGATGGCTGTCGCCATCGTGTTGGCGGTGAATTGGCCGCCGCATGCTCCCGCCGCTGGGCAAGCGACCTGCTCCAGCTCAATGAGGTCGGACTCCTCCATCTTGCCCGCCGCGTGCGCCCCGACGGCTTCGAAGACGTCCTGGATCGTCACATCGGCTCCCTGGAAGCTTCCGGGAGCGATCGATCCGCCGTAGAGCATGACCGACGGGAGATCAAGGCGCGCTAGCGCCATGACCGTCGCGGGAATCGTCTTGTCGCAACCGGACAGGGCGACGACGGCGTCCAGAGAATGGCCGCGGACAGTGAGTTCGATCGAGTCGGCTATCACCTCGCGGCTCACGAGAGACGCCTTCATCCCCTCGGTGCCCATCGAGATGCCGTCGGAGATGACGATCGTGTTGAACTCCAGCGGCGTGCCGCCAGCGGCCCGAACGCCCGCCTTGACCTTCGCCGCCAGGCGGCGGAGGTGCAGGTTGCACGGGCCGAGCTCGGTCCACGTGTTCGCGATCCCGACGAGCGGCCGCGACAGGTCCGCGTCGGTGAGCCCGACCGCGTGCAGCATCGCGCGCGCCGGGGCGCGGCTGGGTCGCTCCGTGACGTTCCGTGACTCTTGCTTTGCGTCAGCCATCGGTATCCTTCGCTCTCGCGCGGGGCGCCTAGAGGTTGCGTTCCAGCAGCGCCTTGGTCTTCAGCACGCCGTCGTGATCGTCGCCGGCGCCCTCGTATTCGATGCCGAACGGCCCTGTGTAGCCGGCGTCCTGCATGATCCGCACGCACCGACCGACGTCGATGTTGATGTCCTCACCGGCCGCGTCGAACTCGTGCGTCTTGGCGTGCACAGCCACGGCATACGGAGCCAGCTTCTCCATAGCTTCGTACCGGATGTCCGCGGCGACGTTGCCGAAGTCCGGCAGCGTGCCGATGTTGTCCTTAACGTCCTCCATGATGCTCACCACGTTGTCTGGGTTCGCGGACAGCCCACCGTGGTTCTCAATGATAATCGCGATTCCGTGCGGCTTGCCGAGTTCCGCAAGCTTGCCGAAGGACTCGGTGCAACGCGGCAGCACTGCTTCGTCGCTGTCACCTTGCCCGCCGGTGTTGGCGCGGACGGCGTTGCAGCCCAGTGCAGCCGCTACCGGGAACCAGCGGGCGTGCATGGTCACCGCTTCGTCGCGCGTCGCCTGGTCCGCCGAGCTCAGGTCGCCCTGCCCGTCGATGGCGATATTGAGCATGTCGACGCCTTCACCGTCAGCGATGGCGCGCAGCTCGCCGATGTACGCGTCGTCGAGGGACGCGAAGAACGGCGAGTTGAGCTCGACGGCCTCGATGCCGAATTCGTCCTTGGACAGCTTGGCGAAATCGGTCAGTAGCAGGCGTTGGTCGTCCTGCCGGAGGAAGCGTCGGTGGAGACTCCACCCCGCGAGTGAGATAGATGCCATGTGCGGTGTGCCTTTCAGGTGCGTCGAACCGTGCCATCCAGTCGAAAACGAGCGACTACGCTATGCGCTTCCGGGCGTGCTTCTTCACCAGCCATGTCACGGCGGCTATGACATCCTCGGCGTCCTGCTCGTCCATGCCAGGCCACAGTGGCAGGCTGACGACCCGCGAGTACGCGCGCTCCGCGTTGGGGAAATCGCCCTCGCGGACCCCACATACGCGCTGGTAGTGCGTGAACAGATGCAGGGGTATGTAGTGCACAATCGCGCTGATGTTCAGGTCGTTAAGAGCGAGTATGAAGTCGTCGCGGTCGATGTCTAGCGCGTCCGTATCGAGCTGCGCGATGTACAGATGCCAGCCGTGCACGCCGTTCTGCACGGGCGCCGGCGTGCGCATCTCAGGAAACGCGGCGAACGCTTCATTGTACCGCTCCGCGATGCGCGCGCGGATCGGCATCTGCGTGGGCAGCTTGTCCATCTGCGCGAGGCCAATCGCCGCCTCGACGTCCGTCATGTTGCACTTATGGCCCTGGGCAACGACATCGTACGCCCACGGCTTGCGCGTCTCCTGCCTCGCCCACGTGTCACGACTCATGGCGTGGTAGCGGATGGCCCGGATGCCCTCGGCAAGGTCGGCGTTGTCCGTCGTGAGCATGCCGCCCTCAATGGTCGTCATGTGCTTGGTGGGGTAGAAGCTGAAGGCTGTCGCGGCGCCGGTCCCGCCTATCCGCGTGCCGTTAGTTTCCGCCATGAGCGCGTGCGCCGCGTCGTCGAGCAGCAACGCCCCAGCATCGTCGGCCACCCGCTGAAATCCCGCCATGTCGCAGGGATGCCCGGCGATGTGCACCGGAAGGAGGGCCGCCACGTCTGGCGTCAGCGCGTCCGCGACCGCGTCTGGCTCCAGGTTGAGAGTATCGGGGTTGATGTCGACGAACTTCACGGTAGCCCCCGCGCGCAGGGCCGCCTCGGCGGAAGCGGTGAACGTGTAGGGGGTCGTGATGACCGTGGAGCCGAGGCCCACGCCGTGCGCCACCAGCGCGAGGTGCAGGGCAGCGGTGCACGAGTTGAGGGCGACGGCATGATCGCTCCCCACCAAGCGCGCGAACCGCTCTTCGAGCTCGGCGACACGCGTGCCCATTCCCAACCACCCCGAGCGCAACGTGTCCGCCGCGGCTTCAATCTCCTCGTCCCCCAACCACGGGGAGTACAGAGGGAGCTTCGTCGCGCGGCGCGGTGGATCGATCATGTGTCGGGAGGCCTCTGAGATAGGTCGGCTCTGCCCCGCAATTGTGTCACACGGTCTGGGCGCTGGCAATCGCTGGATCGGCTTGGTTGGGGCGACCTCGGGTTGCCAGGGTCGGACGGCAGAGCTACTCTCGCGACCAGTAGTCACACCCACTCAGCGCCCACGTGAGACACGCGATGGAGACGCAGGCGGCGGTTCTGCGCCGGATGGAAACCCCTCGGCCGTACCGGGACTCACGGCCGCTGACTATCGAGGACGTGACGCTAGAAGGCCCTGGCCCTGGCGAGGCGCTGGTCGAGATCGCCGCCGCAGGCCTCTGTCACTCCGACCTCTCCGTCATCAACGGCGCGCGGCCCCGCGAAATGCCCATGGTGCTGGGTCACGAAGCCAGCGGTGTTGTGCGCGAAGTTGGGGCGGGCGTTAGCCGCGTCGCCGTGGGCGACCACGTCGTCTGCTCTTACGTGCCCATGTGCGGCGACTGCGCGATGTGCTCCGCTGGCGCCCCTTCGCTGTGCGAGCCGGGCGGGGCGGCGAACGTTGGCGGCGTCTTGCTCACCGGTAGGCGACGCATCCGTGACGCCAGCGGCGCCCTGTTGCACCACCACCTCGGCGTCTCCGCATACGCTCGGTTCGCCGTCATGTCGCCGCGATCGCTGGTAGTCATCGACAAAGACATGCCTCTGGACAAGGCCGCGCTCTTCGGGTGCGCGGTCGCAACCGGGGTGGGCGCCGTCGTGAACACAGCGCGCGTAGAGGCCGGCCGCGCCGTTGCCATCTTCGGCCTCGGAGGCGTTGGACTGAGCGCGGTGATGGGAGCTCGGGCAGCGGGCGCCCACCCTATCATCGGCGTGGATGTGCTGCCGGAGAAGCTCCGCCTGGCCGAGCAAGCCGGCGCCACGCACACGGTCGACGCCGCGCGAGATGACCCCGTCGCCGTCATCCAGGACGTCACGGGCGGCGGAGCGCGCTACGCGTTCGAGTGCGCGGGCAACGTAGACGTCTTCGCCCAGGCGTACGCCGCGACACGGGTGCGGGGATCGACCGTCTGCGTGGGGTTGGACCATCCAAGTCGGAGCCTGACGATCCCAGCTGTGAGTGTCGTGGCGGAGGAGCGCACAGTACGCGGCGCGTACATGGGGTCGTCGGTGCCGGCGCGCGACATCCCCCGCTTCATGTCCATGTACAGCGCAGGCGCCTTGCCCGTGGACCTTCTGCACACCCACGACGTGCGACTCGCCCAGATCAACGAAGCGTTCGACACCCTAGCGGACGGGGCCGCGGTGCGGCAGATCGTCCGGTTCGACGAGGCGTAGTAAAGACCCATGGCTTGTGTGAACCCGACGGCGCGGGTGGCCTTCGCGCTACTGCTCGTTCTTCTGTCAGCAGTAGCGTCGGCGGAGGTCGTACGGCTCCCTGCCACAGCGGACATCTGGCTGTCCGACGCGAACGATGCCGAGCGGAGCACCAGCGCCGGGAAGCACGAACGGATCAAGCTCAAGACTATCCAGGAGATGGCGGCGATCCGCTTCGACGCCACGCCGGCCGCCGGGCGGGAGATACACAGGGCGACGCTTCACCTACGGCGCGTTGGCGACGACATGCTCCGGTACATACGCATCTCGACCGTGAACCAGAACTGGGCGGAGGGGAACGCGACCGACGCCTACTCGCCTGCCGACGGCGCGACCTACCAGTTCGCCGACGCCGCGACGCCGACGCCGTGGGCCTGGCAGGGATCGCAGTTCTGTGATGTCATCATGGGCGCCGGTAACTCGTGGGCGCAGTGGGCGGAACGTCGAGAGGAGGCGGACGGCTGGGTGTCGGTGCAGATCGCTGCGGACATGGTCTACGCCATGGTGGCGGGCGACACCGACGGGATCGCCATCATGGACGGCGGGAATCCGACCTTCGCGAACAACTTCCTTCACAGCGTGCAGTCAGGGGCCAGCGCGCCATACATTGAGGTGGAGCTCGGCGGCGCCCTCCCCGTCGAGATAGGGGCGCCAACTCTGGCCGTGGAGCCGGCGCCTGACGCGGCGCGCATGGGCTCGGGCGCGCTACGCGTCACGCTGTCCGACGCTCCAGACGCGCTTGCGTGGCGCGTGTGGGTCGACGGAGAACGCGTGCAACGCTGGCGGATCCCACACCCACGCAGGGGCGAAACCACCGCGTTCACGCTCGACGCCCTGGCGCCGCAAGCGGCCCACACAGTCGAGGCGGCGGCCGTCGGCGCCAGCGGCAGGGTGTCCACTCGCGTCGCGGCTAGCGCGACCGCGTCCGCGGGCCTGGCGACGGCGTCGCTGGACGCGCCGCGATCCCCGGGCCCCGCGGCGCCGACGCCAGAGCCCACCGCGCCGGCATCGGTGTGGGTGCTGCCGCCGCTGCGGAAGCTCAGTCCGGGCCGGCCTCCAGACGCGGCCAGCACGCGCGGGTCGTCGGCTCGGATCTTCGGCGCGCGCGGCGAGTACGTATCCCTCCAGATCGCCGTGACAGCGGACCCCGTGCGAACCCTTACCGCCACTGCCGCGCCTTTGGCGCACGAGGACGGGAGCGAGATCGCCACAACCGACGTGGAGCTGTACCGCACGTGGTACGCGCGCGACGGCGACGGCGAGTGGCAGACCGCGTACTGCGTCCCGGCCGCGAGCGGGGAGACGACCCAATTCCCCGCCCCGCGCAGAGATCCCGGACTTGGGCGCGTCGAGGCTCTCTACGTAGACATCTACGTGCCGAAGGACGCCGCCGCAGGCGTTCATCGAGGCGCCATCAGCGTGCGCGTCAACGAGGCGGACGCCGTGGACGTGCCGATCGAGGTCGACGTGTACGACTTCGAACTCCCCGACCGACTGACGTTCTGGCCGGAGCTGAACGCGTACCGCATACCCCGTGACGCCGATCCTATGGAGTATTACCGTCTGGCGCAGGCGCACCGGGCTGTTCTGAACTGCTGGCGATGGGCTCCGCGCCTGGACGGGTCCGGCGCCGATATCGTCGTGGATTGGGCCGAGTACGACCGGGACGTTGGCCCGTTGCTGACGGGTGAGGCGTTCGCGGATTCACGGCGCGGGCCCGTGCCCGTGGAGGTCATGTACCTGCCTTTCGAGGACAGTTGGCCGACGCCACTCACCGAAGAGACGTACGCCTACCACGGCTACTGGCCGGGCAGGGGAGAGGACCGGCAGCACCTGGTAGACCACTACCAGACGGCGCCGTACATCGCGGACGCGCTATCGAACGACTACGTGTCTGCGTTCCTGTCGGTGCAGCAGCAGTTCTTCGCACATTTCGAGGAGAAGGGGTACGCGTCTACCGAGATGCAGTGCTTCTACGGCGGCAAGAATACGCACCGCATCGACTACGGCTCGAACATATGGTGGACGACCGACGAGCCGTACCACTGGGACGACTGGCTCGCACTACAGTTCTTCTGCGCGCTGTGGACCGGTGGCCGAGGAGATGTCGACGCAACCATGTGGCCGGCGCGCGCCGACATCTCACGGCCACAGTGGCAGGCGGGCGTCCTCGATGGTCTCGTCGACACGGTCTACTACGGCGCCGGCGCGTTCCGTTCGGAGGCGAACTATCGACGGGTCGCCACGTTGGCGCGCGACACGGGTCTGAAGCCGATGGTGTACGGATCCGTGAACCGCGACACCGAGAGCAACACGCGCACCGTCGCGTGGATGCTGAACGCATGGCTGAACGGCGCCAACGGAGTATTGCCGTGGCAGACGCTGGGGAACGACGCCGCGTTGGACGACGGCGACGACGCGATAGGCGGCGGAGCGGCGCTGCTTGCGCCCGGCGCGCGATTCGGGGTGCCTGTTGTCGCGGACATCCGCCTGAAGGCGCTCAGAGACGGTCAGCAGCTCATTGAGTACATGGCGATCGTCGCAGACGCGGAAGAGTTGACCCGCGAGCAGATGAAGGACATGGTGCAGTCCAGCCTGGATGTGCGAGCCACCACCGCGTCAGAGACAGTGGACGACGCTGACGGCACGAGAGGCGCGGCGCTCCCCCATGCCGACATCCAGCTTCTCCGCCGCGCTCTCGCCGAGCGGATCACCAGCCGGCCGCGCTCGGGGCGATGACGGCCTTCGCCCCGCGCCTATCACGCGCGGCTGCCACTGCCTCCTGAGTGCTCTCCAAGTCGTACGTGTCGAACGGCATGGGCGACAGGTCGATGCCACCCGCCTGAATCAGATCGCGCGCGGCGGCCAAACTGTCGCGTGAGAACGCCCACGACGCCGATATCCGATGGCCCTGGAAGTGCAATTGCTCCAGCTCGACGGATAGCATGCGACCTGCCGGCGCCAGCCCAAAGAAGTTGATCGCGCCGCCGCGCCGCACGGCATCGAAGGCGGTCGTCAGCGCGCTCTCGTGGTCGGTCGCGACGATCACCGTGTCGGCGCCTCCGTCGGTTGCGTCGACCAACACCGCGACGCCCTCGTCCGTCGCGTCCACGACGAGATCGGCGCCGAACGCCTCCGCCGCCGCGCGCCGATGCGCCAACGGTTCCACGACGGCCACGCGCGCGCCGGCCGAGGCCGCGAGCTGTGTGAAGAGGAGGCCAATAGGCCCGGCTCCCAGCACCGCCATCGTGTCGCGCGCGGGCGTGTCCGTGAGCGCGTTGATGACGCAACCGAGCGGCTCCACGAACATCAGCCGCTCGGGAGCGACCCTGTCGTCGACCGTGAGCAGCCCTCCCTGCTCGACCAGCGGGCGCGGGACGACCATTAGATCCGCGAACCCACCGTCGATGTCGTGGCCGATGCCGTAGAGCTCAGGGCAGTACTTGTGCTCGCCGCGCTGGCACGCGGGACACACGTCGCAGGAGATCATCGGGTTGACGCTCGTCGCCGTACCGACCTGCACGGACGAATCCCGGCTCTCCACCACGCGCGCGGCGATTTCGTGCCCCAACACGACGGGAGGCGAGTAGTCGGTCACGACGCCGTCGATGGCCATGAGGTCGGAGGCGCAGACTCCGCAGAGGTCGATTTCGAGCAGCACGTCTCCGTCGTCGAGCGTCGGCGTGGGCCGCTCCTCGAGCGCGAGCGGCTCCCCGGCTTCGCGAAACACAACGGCCCGCATCACGCGTCCTCCTCGAATCGCTCGCGTCCGACGAACGCCTCGCGCGGCCGCCGGACAGACGTCTTCGCGCTGTCAGGTGATAGGTAGCCCATGCGCAGGATGAGTATCGGATCCAGGGCGTCGGGCGCTCCGAGGAGCTGGCCGACGCGACGCCGTCCCTCGCCGGTTTCCAGCGCCGTGCACACGAACTGCGCGCCGATCCCCCGCTCGGTTGCGGCGAGCAGCAGATTCTGGAACATGGCGCCGATCGCCAGGGCCGTCCACGTGGCGCCGTTCTCTCCGGGCGACTCGCGTCTCCCATCGCGGAACACAACGCACACCAGGGGGGCCTCGGTGAGGAGACGCTGTGTGGCCTTGCCCGGGCCGTGGCCGGCCCCAAGCTTGGCCAGCACGGACGCGGCCGTCGTGTGCTTCATCAGGAAGGGCGCCACCACGCCGGCCAGGCTGGACTCATCGAGCTGGTCGCCGAGGAAGACGCCGTCTCCGCGCGCCCGCCACTCGTCCTCCGTCACGCTTGTCCACCGCGAGACATCCTCGACGAAGCCTGGGCTCTTGAGCTGCTGCACCGTGCACTCGCGCGACAGCGCGCCCAGGCCGGCTTTGGCGTCCTGCTCCGTCACGAAGAGCAACGCCCACGGCTGCACGTTGAACGGTGAGGGCGCCCAGCGAGCCGCCTCGGCGAGGTACTCGACGTCCTCGTCGCTAACCGGCCGTGCGAGGAAGTCGGCCCGCTGACTGCGTCTGGAACGCGCGAGATCAAGCAGCGTCATCGACCGTGACTCGCGCTCCGGTGTTGTTCGCTCTCGTTACGAGCGACACGCCTCCACACGGGAGGGACTCCAGGAAGCCGTCCATCTTCACTTTCAGCGCGGACACGTCCTCCGCGAACACGGCGGTCGCCGGGCCCCAGCTGCTCATCGCGGCGCCGTACGCGCCACAATCGCGCGCGAACTCTATCGTCCTGCGCACGACATCGCCTTGCGCATCGATCTCGACGTCCTTCCAGCCGACCGCCTGCGACCGCTGGAGAGAGCGTGCGAAGGCGCGCGCGTCGCCCTCGACGAGAGCCGGCAGCATGCCCATGACAAGCTCGTGACATATGGTCCCCCCGGCTTCCAGAGGCATGGGACAGAGCCCCTGGAACAGACGCACCTCCTCCTCCCCCGAGATGTGCCGCCCCTTCGGAACCACCAGCAGTATGTCCCACGCTGGGAAGTCGTGCCGCACGAGCAAGGGGCCAACGCCGGCCTCTGACGAGGCGGCGGACGGAAGGTAGGACTGCTTGCGCTCAGGGAAGCGATGGCCGCCGTCTACGATGAAGCCGCCGCACAGGAAGGCGTGCAGTCCGATGCCGGATGCCCCGCCCCGTCCCGACAGACGCATCACGTCCTCTTCCGACAGTGTGACGTCGTAGATGGCGGCGAGGGCGTGCATGACGGCGAGGATGAGTTGGGTACCCGCGCCAAGCCCTGAGTGAAGCGGCACGACGCTCCTGAAATCCAGCGACGCGCTGCCCACACCCCACGCGACCTGCAGGCGTTCCAGCGTGGCCAACGCGCGCGCGTCGTGGGGGCCGGCGCCGGTGACCGATGGCTCGGCCGCCTCGCGCGCTACTAGGGTGAATCCTGGGTCATCCAACGCGAGGCCGATGCTGCCGTCGATGCGGCCCACGGCGCCGTTGAGGTCGATGAGGCCGAAGTGGAGGCGTGAGGGCGTCTCCACGCGGACCACCCTCATGGCCGTGGCTCGAGACGCGGGCCACCGAGTCGCGGATCCGTCGCGGACATCACGGGTCTCTCAGCTCGCGGACGCTCGCTCAGTCGCCCGCCTTGACGTTCGCCCATGTGGTTGCCGCCTTGCCCGCGGGCCACACGGCGCGTGGGGCGCCAACTTCCTCACCGCCTCCGGCCACGGCCAGCGCGGCTGCCAGCACCTGGTCGGTCGGCGCGCGATCTTGCTTGTGCGCGCCCACCTGCACCCATCTGATGACGCCCTCCGAGTCCAGCACGAACACCGCTGGTAGCGCCAGGTTCAGCAGAGGATGCTGCACATCATACGCCTTGATGGTGGCGGCGTCTTGGTCGCTCAGCAGCGGAAACGTCAGGTCGCGCGCGTCACGCATCCTCGCCGCGACACCAGGCGGGTCGACGCTGATTGCGAGCAGCCCGATGTCGTTCGCCTGGAAGTCCGCGAAGCTGTCCTGCAACTCACCGAGTTGCTCGTTGCACCACGGTCAGAAGAAGCCGCGGTAGAACACCAGCACGACTGGGTCACCTGCATAGTCCTCCAGACTTACCAACTCCTCCATCGTGTCGGGGAGCTGGAAAGCCGGAGCGGCATCGCCCTCGCGCGCGGCGTGCGCCGACACGGACAACAGAGCGAGAGTCACTGCCGCCAGGAGCGCCAGCGCCGCCGCGCCGTCCTCTCGCCTAGTTCCTCTCGACATGTGCGCTAGCCCTTCGCCACCGCGAGTTGCTCGAGGATGACCTTCGCGGTCGGCCGGTCGCTCTTGTTGGCCCCAACGTACCGATACGTGATCACGCCGTCGCCGTCGACGATGAACGTCGCGACGCGGGCGATGTTGGCGGACTCGTTGAGGACATTGTACGCCCTCACGGCGTCCCCGTTCGCGTCGCTCAGGACTGGAAACGTCAGCTTCTGCTTCTTGACGGTACCGCGCGCCTTGTCGAGACGGTCGACGCTTATCGTGATGAGCTCCGCGCCCATCTCCTGGATGTCCGCGTAGACTTTTTGCAGCCCACCGAGCTGCTTGCGACAGGTTGGTCACCATTGGCCTCGGTAGAAGACGACCGCCACGGGCTGGCCGGCGTAGTCTTCCAACGCAACGGTCTCGCAGCTGGCGCTCGCGAGGGCGAATGCGGGCGCGGGGTCGCCCACGTTCGGGTGCTCGGGGCCGTGGTCGTCCGTTCCCTCCGCACGGGACACCGACCACGCCCCAAGGACGATAGCCACGGACGCCACAGCGATCCACCACGGCTTGAGAAGCTTCATCAATGCGTAGACCTCTATGCGTCTGGGTTCAAGGTTGCCTCTCCGGTAGATACGGCAGATGACCCGTCGCCGTCAAACGCGCGCCTCTTCTAGCCCGCCATCAGTTCGATGTTCGCGCGCGGCAGCGTGGCGCGGCTCCCGTCCTCGAACTCGACCTCGGCGGTGCGCACACGCGCCTCGGTCTCGATCACCGCGAGGTCGACAGGCAGGTCGACGACGCGCCCGACCTGTCCGAAGTGCGGGTCGCGTATCGCCCGGACGGACGCTCCGATTTCGAGAATCATCGGCCCGGCGGCGAGGCCCTGTTCGTCCGACGCTCCCAGGGGTATGACGATCTCAGGCCGCAGCACGCCCGCGCGGATCTGCGTAGCGCCGTTCACCGATGCGGTCGCGCCAACGTGAGACGTCAGCAGATCGAACGTCCGCCGTGCCATGGCGACCTCGCCAAACCCCTCGGTGATGACGAGGGTGACGCCGATCTCCTCGGTGCCGGTGATGGCGACGCCAAGCTCGTACCCTAGCAACTCGCGCAGGTCGGCGTCGTCGATGCCTCCGGTGACGAGGGCGGTCACACCCAACTCCCGCGCGCGGCGTACCGCCTCCGTCTGGACGCGCCCGCCGCCAACGACGACCTTCCCTCGGTGCTCCTCGCGCAACGCGGACGCCTCGAGCGGGTCGCCGGGGCCGCCAACCCCGACGGCAAGCTCACCAACCGCCTCGCCCCCCAGGCCGATGATGCCCTGCACGTATGCGCCGTGGATCTGCACGACGACGCCTTCGCCACCGAGAGCCTCGACGACCTCGCCACGCGCATATCCGTGCACCTCGAGCGGCGTCGGCGGCTCCCTGAGTACTGCTTGACCCGTCACGGTCGAGACGCTCTCGAGGACGCCAGCCACGGGAGCGCGGCACTGAGACTTGAACAGGCCAAAGAGGCCTTGCGTCTCCGCGATGATGTCGTCCGCGGCTACCGACATGCCCTTCTTCACCACGAGGTGACGCTCGACATCGCTCTCGGGGATGCTGAGCGCGTTCGCCACGTTGATGAGATGCACGTCGCCGGGCAGGCGCGTCGTCGCGACGACAGTGTCCGCCTCGACGGCGTCGCCGACATCCACGAGCACCGCCCCCGGGAGAGGCAGCTTCCGCTCCTTGCGGATCGTCGTGCCCGGTGACACCGCCAGACCCGGTGTGTACGCCTGCGCCATGCGCGTCCTCCGTCAGCGTGCCGTCGTCGATGGATACATGTCGAGCGTGTCGTACCACCGGCTCAGGGACGCGCGGCGGGTCGAGGGGTCATCGGACAGCTTGAGCGGCCGCCCACGCGTGTCGACAACGAGCCCGACCACGCCCCCACTCGCCTGCCTCCGAACCGCGTGGCCTCGCCCCTCGCCCATGTCAAAGCCACCCTCGGGCGTCACGTCGACTTGCGCGGTGGCGCCCTCCGGCAGTGGGTACGCGCGGATTTCGCCAGCCGGCACACGGTCGTCGATCGCCGACCCGTCCGGCAGCGTGGCGACGACACGCAAAGCGGAGTCGCCGACGCCCTCGCCCTGCGGGGCGATGACGCTGCCGAGATGGATCAGGCAGTCCCGGTTGAACACGTGCATGGCTGCCGTCTCGTTCACCTGTGCCAGCACGCCGAGTTGCGGCATCATGAAGATGGAGTCCACGGCGAGCTCCGTGAAGCCCACGGGCTCGAACGCGTCAATCATCATCAGCATCGCCTGCTGCCGACGCGGCGCGTGTGACAGCACTCCGCCACTCCCTACCACCAGGTCCAGCGTCGCCATGTCCACGAGCGACTGCCCGCTTCCGCCCTGCGTGAACGCGTCGGCGATAGTGCGCTGCTGCTGCACGCCGTGGAGGCCCGTGGCGAGCCGCTTGTGCTGATCCAACGCCAGACGGAGCGCCTCGCGGGCAATGGCCTGCTCGATGATAAGTTCGCGGAGCGTCTGCGGGATGGTCGTGGGCCGGATCATCTTGTTCTTGATGCGGTTGCGCAGGTCGCGTTCGTCCACGTCGAACGGAGCCCAGCGGAGGACGTTCTCAATGCCCGTCTCCGCGAGGACATTGGACACGGAGTAGCTCATGCCCAGGTTGGCGCTCACGGTGCGGTTGAACACGCTCTGGAACACCGAGAACACATCCGTCGTAGCTCCGCCGATGTCGACGCCCAAGATCTCGATGCCCCGTTCCTCGGCGATCGTCTGCATCATGTAGCCGACCGCGCCGGGCGTCGGCATGATCGGCGCGTCCGTCCAGTCGATGAGCGTGCGGTACCCAGGCGCGTGCGCCATGACGTGCTCCAGGAACTGGTCCTGGATCTTCAGCCGCGCCGGCATCAGATTCTCGCGTTCCATCGTTGGACGCAGGTTGTCCACGAGTTCGAGGGACATCTTCCCGTCCAAGCGTTCGCGGACTACTGCCTGCGCGTCGACGTTCCCCGCGTAGACCACCGGGAGATCGTAAGATACGCCCAGGCGCGGGGTCGGGTTCGCGGCCGCAATGAGTTCGGCAAGTTCCGCGACGTGCGTTGTCGTACCGCCGTCGATGCCGCCCGACAGCAGGATCATGTCGGGACGAAGGCGACGAATCTGTTCTATCTTCTCGTGCGGGAGCCGCTTGTCGTTAGCCGCCACGACGTCCATGACTATGGCGCCTGCGCCAAGAGCGGCGCGTTCCGCGCTTTCGGCGGTCATGTTACGCACGACGCCCGCGACCATCATCTGTAGCCCACCACCGGCGCTACTGGTTGAGATGTACGCGTCTACGCCCTCGCCGTTGGATGTCGGCTTGATGACCTCGCCGTCCCGCAGGAGCGGGCGGCCGGCCAGCTCTTCGACTTCGGTGATGGCGTTCCGCGCGCCAACGGTCACGTCCTCGACGGGGGCTTCGACGGTGGTAGGTGACTCGCCGCGCACCTTCAGTCGGTACTCGGCTCCGTCGTGTTCGATGAGGATGGCCTTGGTGGTCGTGCTGCCGCAGTCGGTCGCCAGGAAACTCCGCGCGTCACTCATCTGCGTTCGCCCCTGACTCTCCCGACCTGCCCGTTACTCGTTGCCACAACCGAGCCACCTTCCCGCTCTTCGGGGGCGTAGCGCGTTCGGCGTCCGCCGTAGCGGAGCCTTCGCGGCGTTCGATGCGTTGCAGCAGTTCCTCGACGTTGGCGTCCTTCTCCATGAGGAGCGCCACCTTGCGGAACTCGTCGCCCTTCACGAACGCGGTCACGAACGGGTGGAACGCCATCATCGCCTGACTGCCAACGAAGTTCAGCGGCTTGCACGTCTCAAGGAAGAGAACCGCGGGAACGGCGAGGCGCCGGCGCACGATGCCGTCCGCGATCTTGTCCAGCAAGGCGTCCGCCTCATCGTCGTCAATGTCGTCGGCGGAGATCGGCAGTATGTCGCGCACGGGTCACGCTCCACTGTCCTCGCGTCCGGCGGTCACATAATGCTCTATCTGGGCAGCTACGTCATCACCGTCGGGTGGTAGGAAGACGGTCATGCCTCGGAAACGCGCCAGGCCGGTAGACAGGCCGGTGGGGCTGAGGAAGACGGCGTCGGAATCTCTGAAACAGGCAACGAACTGCGACCACGGACGGCTGACCGCGCGGCCTACGACCACCGTCTCGACGCGGTCCGGATACAGTCGGTATTCGCGTGGGGTCCAGTATGCAGCGGTGCTGCCAAAGAGGAGCGCGAGCCCGATGCCAGTATACAGGGGAGCGTCGTACAGCAGACCTACGCCGACCGCGAGCGACACGAACGCCAGGCCGGCCAGCGTGGCTTTGCCAGGGTGTCTTGCGGCCAGGTGTATCCGCCATACCCGGGTCGGTTCATCCCCGGGGTCAGCGCACTCGGCGTCCCCAGGGCTCACTCGCCGGAGCTATCGCTCGCGTCGGAGCCGGAGTCGCTGGCGGGGTCGGAGTTCGCCCCGTCGCCGGCCGTCGTGCCGTCGACTGCGGCGTCAGGCGTGGTCGACACCTCGACCGTGGCTGGAGCCTCACCGACCTGCGTGAATGCTCCCACCGCGAGCTTTCCGAGCACAATCACCATCACCATGTACGTGATGGCAAGGCCGCTCGTGACCTTCGACAGGAACGACGTCGCGCCGCCTCCACCCATGAACCCGCCGCCGGCGCCACCAAGCGCCGCGATGTCGCTCTTTCCTGGCTGCAGGAGGATCACCAGGATCATCAGCAGGCAGGTCAGTATGAAGAAGACCATGAGGACGCTGTATAGGATCGCCAACGCGCTCCCTTTCGTGAATGCCGCCTACGACGCAGTCATGACGCCGTGGACGATGTCCGCCATCTCCGCGAACGAATCAGCCTTCAGGCTCGCGCCACCTATGAGCCCACCGTCGATGTCGGGCTGCGAGATCAGCTCCGCGATGTTCGCCGGATTCGCGCTGCCCCCATATTGTATCCGAACCGAAGCCGCGACGCTCTCGTCGCACGCGTCAACCACGACACGACGAATGAACGCGTGCGCCTCCTGCGCCTGTGCTGGGGTGGCCGTTCGCCCCGTGCCGATGGCCCAGACAGGCTCATAGGCGAGCACGGTCGCCGCCGCTTGCTCGGCGGTGAGCCCAGCGAGGCCCTCCCGCACCTGCGCGCCCACGACATCCTCCATGACGCCGTTCTCGCGCTCGTCCAGCGTCTCGCCGATGCAGTAGATGGGCAGCAGGCCGCCCTCGTGGACCGCATGCAGCTTCTTGTTGGCGCTCTCGTTCGTCTCGCCGAAGTACTGGCGACGCTCGGAATGACCGATGATGACGTAATCGCACCCCACGTCCGCCAGCATCTCGGCGGACACCTCGCCGGTGTACGCCCCGCTGGCTTCCCAGTGCATGTTCTGCGCCGCCACCCCAATGCGCGAGTCACGCAGCGCCTCCGCCACGCCCGCTAGCGCGGTGAACGGCGGCCCGACGACCAGGTCGACCGCGGTCGAGCGCTCCGCCGTGGCCGCCAACTCAGCGACGAGATCGGTCGCTTCGCCAACGGTCTTGTTCATTTTCCAGTTGCCCGCCAGGATCGGCGTACGCATGGTCGCGTCCTCGCTATTCCACTTCGCACAGGGCCGCTACGCCGGGGAGTTCCTTGCCTTCGAGGAACTCCAGCGACGCGCCGCCGCCGGTGCTGATGTGTGTCATCTTGTCGGCGACGCCCGCCATCTCAACGGCGGCGACGCAGTCGCCTCCGCCGATGACCGTCGTCGCGTCCAGTGTGCTAAGCGCCTTCGCCACGCCGATGGTGCCGTGCGCGAAGGGCTCGAGTTCGTACACGCCGAGAGGGCCGTTCCACACAACGGTCTTAGCCCGCCCAAGGAGCTGCGCGTACATCACGCTTGTCGCGGGGCCGATGTCGAGCGCCTGCCACCCGTCCTCGATCGTGTCCCGGTGCGCGACACGGGTGTCGGCGTCCGCCGAGAACTCCTGCGTGGTGACGTGGTCGATGGGCAGATGGAGCGGCTTGCCCAGATCCAGCGCCTGCTTCAGAAGATCCGCGGCAACGTGGACCTTCTCGCGCTCGACCAGCGAATCGCCGACGTGTCGGCCCATCGCGACCAGAAACGTGTACGCCATCGCTCCGCCGATCAGGATTCCGTCCGACACGTCCAAGAGGCGCGAGATGACGGCGATCTTGTCCGACACCTTCGCTCCGCCCAGGACGGCCAGGAACGGCCGGTCGGGCCTCTCGAGCATGCCGCTGAGGTGCTGGAGCTCCGACTGCATCAGGAGCCCAGCGGCCCCCGGATGGAGCAGCGTGGCGAGCTTGTCTGTCGAGGCGTGGGCGCGGTGCGCGGCGCCAAACGCGTCGTTGACGTACGCATCGGCCAACGACGCGAGCTGGGCGGCGAAGCCGTCGTCGTTCGCCTCCTCGCCATGGTGGAAGCGCAGGTTCTCGAGGAGGAGCACGTCGCCGTCTTCGAGGCGCCCGACGGCGGTCTCCGCGCCTGGTCCCACACAGTCGCCCGCGAGGGCCACGGGGATGCCGAGGAGAGCCGACAGGCGCTCAGCAACTGTCTTTAGCGACAGCTCGGGTACGCGCGCGCCGTTGGGTCGGCCGCGGTGAGACGCCAGCACCACCCGCGCCCCGCGCGCGCGCAAGTGCTCGATCGTCGGCACGGCGCCGCGGATGCGCGTGTCGTCGGTGATCTCGCCGTCCTCAATGGGAACGTTGAGGTCCACGCGGACGAGCACGCGGCGTCCGGGGGCCTCGA
Source organism: uncultured bacterium (assembly GCA_964473525.1). GTDB lineage: Bacteria > Poribacteria > WGA-4E. The sequence continues at coordinate 59,407 of CAYYPK010000011.1, read as the reverse complement.
GGTCGCCGACGCCCAACCGTCTGGACATGCTTAGAGGCCTTCGCCAGCCATGTATTCGATGAGATCGCCGACGCGCGTCGAGTAGCCCCACTCGTTGTCGTACCAGGACATGACCTTGACGAGATTCCCGCCCATCACCATGGTGGACGGGGCGTCCACGATGGACGAATACTCGCTGCCCTTGAAGTCGCTGGACACGAGCTCCTCTTCGCAGACATCGAGAACCTTGGACATCGGTCCGTTGGCTGCCTGCGTGAGCGCCTTGTTCACCTCGTCGGCGGACGTGGGCATCGACGTCGAAACGACGAGATCCACGATCGACACCGTCGTCGTTGGGACGCGCATCGCAAGCCCGTGGAGCTTCCCGGTTAGCTCGGGAATCACGAGGCTGATCGCCTTCGCCGCGCCCGTGGACGTTGGGATGATGTTCGCCGCTGCCGCGCGCGCGCGGCGGATGTCCTTGTGGCCCATGTCCTGTAGGCGCTGCTCGCCCGTATAGGCGTGGACTGTGGTCATGACGCCGCTCTCGATGCCGAACGAATCGAGCAGCACCTTAGCGACGGGGGCAAGGCAGTTCGTCGTGCAGGAGGCGTTGGAGATGACGTGGTGAGCGTCGCCGTCGTATTCGCCTTCGTTGACGCCGAGGACCACTGTCAGGTCTTCGTTGGACGCCGGGGCGCTGATGATGACCTTCTTCACGGAGCCGCCGCGATGGCCAGCCGCCTGCGTCGCGTCGGTGAAGAATCCGGTGGACTCGACGACGACGTCCGCGCCGACGCTGTCCCACGGAATCTTCGCCGGGTCCGGCTCGGAGAAGCAGCGGATTGCAGAGCCGTTAACCACTATGGCGGAATCGCCTGCCTCGACGGTGCCGGGGAAGCCGCCATAGTTAGAATCGTACTTGAGCAGGTGCGCGTTCGTCTCGACGGGCGCGAGCTCGTTTATCGCTACGATCTCGATATCGTCGCCGTGGTTCTTGACCATCGAGCGAAAGGAATTGCGGCCTATGCGGCCAAATCCATTAATGCCGACCCGAATCGCCATCGGAGGTCTCCAGAATTCATGCAGGAAGGTGGACGAATGGGAGCAGCCGCGATTCGCCCAGACCCAGAGAAGTATTCCCACTCAGACGAGCGTAGTCAAGCATTCGAGGCTGTGCGAGACCGGCTAGGAACCGAGCGTTGACGCCGCTTTACGCCGGCCCCTCGATGCGCTCGACCAGTCTCATCGAGTGGACAGCGTCGCGGATATCCGCGTTGGGCGTCTCGCCGTTACGGATGCAGTCGACGAAGTGCTCGTGCATCGTCAGCACGCCTTCGTAACGGTCGACGTCGCCGGCTTCGGCGCCGCTCAATTCCGCGCCGGTCACGACACGCGGCGAGCCGCCATGCTCGAGGATCTCCATGCGCTCGGGCAGGTCCATGTAGCAGCCCACCCCGATGCCGTGGAGCTCCGATCGCAGGATACGGCCACCCGATGCCCTGTTGCCGAAGATGACCCCCGTCGCGTCGTTGTCGAATCGGATGAGGCTGGTGTAGCAGTTCCGCCACTCGGCGCCGTGACTGTCGCGGTATGCGTGGACTTCGGTGGCCTCCGCTCCCGCCATGTACCGCACCAGATCTATCACGTGCGACACGTCGTTCCACAGAGTGGACGTGTTCCCTGGGCCGCCCGTAAGCCACTTGTTGAACGTGCCGACCAGGTGCGTCACCTGGCCGCTCTCCTCAACCAGCCTCATGGCCTCGACGGTGACGGCGGCGAACCGGCGCTGGAACCCGACCATGCAGTGCACGCCGTTGGCCTCGGCGACCTCCACGAGCCGCTCGACTTCCGACACGCTGGCTCCCGGGGGTTTCTCGACGAAGACGTGCTTGCCCGCTTCCATGCAGGCGACCGCCGGTTCGAGGACGTACACCTCGTTCATCACACAGTAGACGGCGTCCAGCTCGACAGCATCGAGCAGTTGCTCGTGGTTCTCCACGAGGCGTGGAATGCCGTATTGCTCGGCGACCTGCTGGCCACGAGCCTGGTCCAGCTCCGCCACCGCCTCGACGGACACCCCCTCGAGTCGATGGACGTTCGGGTAGTGCGCGCTCCGCGAGCGACCGCCAGCCCCGATGAACCCAACCTTCAGCATACCGTTCCCCTCCGCGTTAGATGCGGCCGCCGGCCCAGAGCGCGCCGTTCGTCAGGAGCGTCAGGAAGTCCGGGTCGCGGAAGTCCTGCTGATGCCCAAGCGACGTGTAGAACACGCGGCCTCCGTTGTGGATGCGTGTCCAGGCGACGGGCTCCGTCGAGTCGGGCGTCGTGCCGCTGAGCAGCAGCGTCGCGTCGGTGGCGATGGGCGTGTTCTTGTACAGGCTGCCCACGGAGTCGAACGGCGAGACACCGTCAAGGATGGGGTGTCCGCCCGCTCCGTCGCCGACGGTGACGCGGCAGGCTGGGCCTGAGCCGAAGTGCCCGGTGTAGCTTCCGCCGAGCACGGCGGCATCGAACTCCAGCCAGTTCTGGTACGCGTGGCTTGCCGTCCGCACGCCCACTACCGGCCTGCCGGCGGCGCAGTACGCCTTCAGACGATCGAGCTCCGCGCCCTCTACGCGGATACGCCGCGTGAATACGAGCAGCAGATCGGTGTCGTCTATCGCTTCGAGGGACTGGTTGTCATCCTCGTCCTGGTATACGACCAGGGCGTCGTCGAACCCACCGACGCCGCTGAGGTGTTGTCGAAACAGCCCTAGCGACTCCTCGGAGTCGTACTCGAACGACCCGGACAGCATGCACACTCGAAGTGGGTCGGGCACCGGTCCATCCTTCCTGATTCAGGGCGGCGTCACGGGCGTCTACCAGACCGCGGAATGGCACTGCTCGAGCTTGCCGCTGGCCGCCGAACGGATGCCGGCGTCCAGTATCGCCATCGCGTCGATGTTGATCGGTACGGTCAGCGTGGGATGCAGCGCCTCGCCCGTTTCGAAGTGGTGGATCGCCTCCTTAGCGACCGTGTCGCGGCCGCCGGGTAGCCCTGGCGCCTGGCGCAGCTCGCCCTCGCCACCGTCCTTGAAGACGCGCACGCCGCCGCCCTCGACCGCGATCGTGCCTTCCGTGCCGTACACGAGATGGCGGGACGACACGCCGTGGTTCACGCAGCTCCAGGTCGACTCGAGGATCGTCATCGCAGACGGGAATCTGACGAGCATGGCCGCGTTGTCGTCGGCATCGCCGTATGCGCTCGCGAAGTTGGCGCGCATGCCCATGACCGCTTCGGGCGACTCGCCGATGATCCACCGTGACAGGTTCGCGCCGTAGCAGCAGTAATCGAGCAGAGCTCCGCCGCCCGGCTCCCGCTGATGCCACCACTCCGCGCCCTTCTCCTGGTCGGAGAGCTTCGGTAGCGGCCCGATGGAGCCCTGACGCCATTTGACCTGGAAGACCTGCCCAATCTCACCGGAGTCCGCGATCTCCTTCACCAGGCGTGTCGCGGCCGACCACGTCGACGGCCAGTTGATGATGAGCTCGACTCCCGCGAGCTCCGCAGCTCGCACCGCGCGCATGAAGTCCGCCGACGAGGCTGACGGTGGCTTCTCGGTGATGATGTTGGAGCCGGCCCGGGCGATCGCCTCAATCACCTCGCCGTGCCGCGCGTTCTCTGGGCAGGCGATGACGATGTCGAACGTCTCGGCGTCCAGCATCTCCTGGTAGTCGTCGTATGTCTTCGGGACGCCGGTCACGTCCTGGGCGTGCTTCACGTTGGCCGCCCGCGTCATCGTGGCCTCGGACAGCGATGGCGTCGCCGGGACGGTGTCCGCGCATGCGACCCACTCGATGTTGTCGAGCGCGGAGAAGTGGTCCAGTAGCCACGTAACGTGCATATGGGCGAATCCGACGACGCCGACGCGGTAGGTCTTGGGCATTCCGGGTAGTCCTCGGTGTGTCTGTGGTGGCGCGCGATGCTACTCGAGCGGCAAGAAGCGGAACGACGTGTCGCCAACCTGGACAGTGTCGCCGGGGCGAATCACCCCATCGTGCGACACGCTTCCGTTGTGCGTCACCGCCGCGTCCTCCGTGAGGCAGCGAAACTGCAAGGTCAGCGCGCTCACGTCGACGTGGTGGATGTAGAACAGGACGTGCTCCGCCGCCACGTCGTCACCGGTGACAACGTGGTCCGAAACCGGCGCCGACCCAACGGCGATGCTCTCGCGCTCCGCTCCGTAACGCTCCGAATCCGCGCCCGGGCGGTCGACGACGAGAGTATAGAACAGCCGTCGCGTTCCCTCATCCCCGCGCGCGCGCCTCTCCGCGTGCGCGTCGTTCAACGCCACCAGGTCGAGCAGCGACCACAGCAGGAACGCCGTGAGCTCGACGAGCATCATGATGTGGAAGTAGCCCGGGACGCGGAAGTTCGCTGTGGCGTCCTGGCCCTGGCGGCTCTCGGGGAGCAGAATGTCCGGGATGCCCCACGTTCGCTCAATCCCCAGGCGGTGCGCGGAGATGAACGTCAGCGCGAACGTGACGAACGACCACACAACGATCGCGCGGCCGATCCGAAGGTGCACGACCTGCCCAGCGCCCGGGATCAGCCCGCCCAGGAGTGAAGCGAACAGCTCCCGCGCGGGCGGGAGACGCCGCAGGCGCACCGCGGAGACGCTGCCCTTGGGGAGCATCTTCCCAGCCGCGTCCAGCACGCGTACCTCGCCGAACGGCGAGCGCAACGGCGCCGGCGCTCGGCGCGCCAGCGCCACGAGCACGCCGAGGGGCGGTACCAGTTGGGCCAGGCAGCCCCACAGGCGCGCGCGCGGGAGGCCGCTACGACGGCGGTTCCACACGACGCCCGCCGCAACGAGCGACCCCAGGAGCGCGTAGGCCCACACAGCGGCCACGATGGCGAGGTGGGACATCACGAACGGTTGGACGAAGTCCAGGATCATCGTACCCATGCGTCGGTCCTCTGGCCGGGCGCCGCGCTTGCTAAGGATGGGTGCGCGCCGATATAGTAACGGCGGCCCCCACGGTAATCAGTTACAACTAGCCTTCACGATCCTACGTCACGGACTGACATGAGCGCACCCGCGATTTGGTTACCCGCGCAGGACGGCACCCGCGAATACTACATCCCACGCGCGCGTATGTACCCGGAATTGCCCGCCGTCGAGGGTGATCCTACGCCCGTGCGCGAAGTGGACGCGGCCGTTCACATAGTCATAGACCCGGGCTACGACGGCGCGTCGACGGAGCTCGACCTGCGCGTTGTCGACTGGCAAGCGACCGCGTCCATACGCGAGCACATCTGGGACGCCGGCCTCGGCGTGGCCGACGGGATGGACACTGCGCAACGGGATCTGTTGCCCCCCGCGCACGTGCAATACCTGCTGGACCAGACGAGCGAGCAGAGCAACGGCAGACGGTGGTACTTCGGCGCCGGCACCGACGACGTGCAGTCGGCCACGCCGACAAACGCCGAGATCGCGGACGCCTACATCGGTCAGATGCTCGCTATCCAGCGCAAGGGCGGCAAGGTCGCGGTCTTCCCCTCGCCGTATCTGGTGGGCCGCAGCGAGGATGACTTCCTCGACGTGTTCTCGCGCCTCGACGAAGCGGCGGAAGGCCCGCTCCTCGCGCACTGGCTAGGCGAGGCGTTCAACCCGGCGATGCGGAGCTACTTCCCAGGGGACTCGTTCTTCCGGGCGATGGCGTTGGACAGCTTCGAGAGCGCCAAGCTCTCCCTCCTCGACGCCGACCGCGAGGTGGACATACGCCGACGGCTTGCCGCCGATGGGAAGATCGTGAAGACCGGCGACGACTTCCACTACGTGGAGCTCATCGAAGGCGGCCACGCCGATGTCGGGACGGGCGCGTACGCGTCGTCAGGCGTAGAGTACCCCATTGGCGACTACAGCCACGCGCTTCTGGGCTGCATGAGCATGATCGAGGATGTCGCCCAGCAGGGCCTGCGGGCGCTGGCCGCGGGAGACGTCGAGGCGTACCGTCGGTGGCTGCTGCCCACCGTCCCACTGTCACACTGGGTGTTCCAAGCGCCGACGGCGCGCTACAAGCACGGCGTCGCGACTATCGCCATGCTGAGAGGCAAGCAGGACAACGACCTGCTCCTTCCAGGCAACAACGACACGCGCGACTTCTGGCACAAAGTCACGCTGTATCGCTTGATGGACGCCGCCGGGCTCTTCACCGAGGACGAGGCCGTGACAGCGTACAGGCAGCACATAGCACCGAACCTAACGTAGACGCGAAGGGACTTGGCAATGCAGTTCGGTATCAGGGATGGAATGCTTGGCGTGCCGTTCGAGGAGCGGTTCGCGAAGGCGGCGGAGCTCGGCTTTGACGGCGTCGAGCTGTGCCTGGGAGGCGACTACAAGGAGCACGCGCTGTTCAGCGAAGCGGGCATGGAACAGATCCAGGCGCTGGCCGACGGCGCTGGCATCGCGGTTTCCTCCTTCTCGCCAGGCGCTTTCACCAGCTATACCTATCTCCACGAGGACGACGACACGAGGCAGGAGGGAATCCGCAAGCTGAACCACCTGTCGCGGATGGCTCCCCAGTTCGGGGTGGACCTCATCCTCGTTCCGTTCTTCGGTAACGGCATGATCCCTGATGATCGTGTCACGGACGCGCGTTTGGTGGACGGTCTGAAGGAGACCGGCGAGGTGGCTGGCAAGTACGGCGTGTCGCTTGCCATCGAGTCGACGTTGAGCGCGGACCAGCACATCGCGCTGGCGGACGCGGTCGGTCTCGACTCTGTCGGCGTCTACTACGACATGGGCAACGCCACCAGCCGCGGCTACGACTCGGTCGCCGAGATACGTCAGCTCGGGCTGAAGTACATCACCGCGATGCACATGAAGGACACGGGTGGGAACCACCTGGGCGAGGGCGATGTGGACTTCGCAGGCGTCGGCGCCTCGGTCAAGAGCGTTGGCTACGACGGGTGGCTCATCCTCGAAACGCCTACGAAGGATGACAACGATGCGTCCAACGTCAAGAACCTGGAATTCACGCGCTCGCTCGCCGCATCGTGACCACTGGCCGCTCGCGGACAGGGCGTCGCCGGTCGCGGTCACAGGTATCGGCGGCGTCCCATGACGGTTAGCGCGCTATCGCTTGTTCCATTCCTCCACGGCGCCATCGGCATGGTCGGTGACAGCGAGGCCGACGCCGCCACGTCCACGCTGACAGGGATCGCTGCGTCGCCCGGCCTGGTGATGGGCCCGATATACGTCCACTCGCCCGACGACTGGTTGGCTGCGGACCGCACCGTTCCTCCCAAGCAGGCGACAGCCGAGTTCGCGCGGCTGGAGGACGCCATTGGCAGCACGCGACAGACCATAGACGACCTCCGCGAGCGACTGACGGCGCAGGATACGGACGTTAGCGAGGGCTTCATCTTCCAATCGCACATGTCCATCCTGGACGACCCGATGTTCAGAGAACGCGTGCGCAAGGAGGTGCTGGACAACCACCGGAGCGCCGACAGCGCGGTGTCGGTCTTCGTGCGCGACATCACCGAGGCGTTCCTGGAGCTCGACGACCGCTACTTCCAGGAGAAGGCGGCGGACGTGCAGGACGTCATGCGGCATCTCATGTACAGCCTGACCGAGGGCGACGATGTCGACGACGCTGGCTACCGCATCCAGCTGGACTCACCGCACATCGTCATCGCGTCCGAGCTGACGCCGTCGGACACCGTACTCCTACCCAAGGACATGGTGCTCGGCCTGGCGACCGAGCGGGGCGGCCCGCTGTCGCATGTCGCCATCCTTGCGAATACGCTCCAACTCCCCGCCGCGGTGGGCTTCGGCTCCGCGCTGGCGTCCGTGACCGCCGACACATTGGGGATCCTCGACGGCACGCGCGGCGAACTGACCATACATCCCACGCAGGAGCAGATCGACGCGTATGGGGCGCAGCGTCAGAGACGTGAGCAGTTCGAGCGCAAGTTCGACCAACTTGCAGTCGAGCCCGGTGTCACGCGCGATGGAACCCGGGTAGAACTGCTCACGAACCTGGAGCTAGCGGACACCGACGAGCTAGCTCAGACGGACGCCCAGGGCGCGGACGGCGTAGGCCTGTACCGCACCGAGTACGCGTACCTCGCGTCCGACGCTCTGCCCGACGAGGACGATCTGTTCGAGAAGTACCGGGCGATCCTCGCCAGCGCGCAAGGGCGCTCGGTCACCTTCCGCACAGTGGACCTGGGCGGCGAGAAGGTTCTCCCGCTGCTGGACGTCACGCACAACGTCGAGGGTATCGAGAACGTGCGCGGCGTCCGTCTGTGTCTCCGGTACCCGCGCGTGTGGGAGGCGCAGCTCCGCGCGCTGTGGCGCGCGTGCGCCTATGGCGAGGCGCGGATCATGTTCCCGATGGTCCCTGGCGTCGCGGAGTTCCGCGCCGCGAAGCACGCCGTCAACGCCGCGCGCGACCAGTTGCAGCGCGAGGGGATACCGTGCGCCGACGAGCTGGAAATCGGCGCCATGGTTGAACTTCCGTCGGCGGTTACCGTTGCAGACTTGCTCGCGGACGAGGCCGACTTTCTCAGCATCGGCACCAACGACCTGATACCGTACTCGCTGGGTCTCGACCGTGCGTATATGGATAGAACCATGGTGTCGGAGCCGTACCATCCGGGAATCCTACGCGCGCTCAAGCGCGTGGCGGATGAAGGCAGGCGCCACGACGCGCCCGTCACCGTGTGTGGCGAAATGGCTGGCGATCCGTTCTACGTGCTACCCTTGATAGGTATGGGCGTCCGGCGCTTGAGCATGAGCGCGGCGTCCATTCCGCAGATTAAGCGCGTGGTGCGGAGCACCACGATTGACGAGGCTAGGGACGTTCTCGGCAGGCTCCTGGACCTGCCCACGGCTGAAGCAGTGGACTACGAACTGCACCGACACATGCTTGAGCACTACGCTCATCTGCTGGTCTCGCACGTCGCTGAGGTCGACAGCGCGGGATCTGACGGTTAGTAGGAAGGCGAACGACGGGAGTCAGGCCTCTCGTCCCCGCTCATGAGCCCCCAAGATACCCCCGCGTCGGCCGCCGGAGCCGGGTCGGGCGCGGACACGGGTACCAGACCATCACAAGCCGTGACAAAAGGCGCGCTCGGGCCGCTGGCGTCACGCGCAGGTTCCTCCCCGAAAGAACGCGCACTCCCGCTGAGCTATCTCGACAGCGCGCAGGCGTACCTCGCCGAGCTCGGCGAGGAAGTCCCTAACGCTCTGCTGATGGGCGTGTCCGGCGAGGCGTTCCGACTGTTCTACGACCGCGCCGATCCGGGTCGTAGCGGGTCGGTGTTCCTGCACAACCCGCTTCGGGCGCTGTGCGGCGCGCTGGGCTACAGCCACTCCATCGACTTCCACGAAAACCGTGAGGACGCGATGGCGGCGGTCGAGGAACACCACGAGGCGGGAAGTCCGGTGATCCTGCAGTTCGGCGCCGAATTCCCGCTCGTGTACCCCGGTCTGCGTGTCAGACTCCTGGGCCACGAGACGCACATGACGCGCGCCGAGGTGCAGGCTTCCATGGCGGACACCGAGGGCTTCCTGGAGTTAGGCCTGTACGGATACTACGTCTTCACCATCGGCGAACGAGACCGCGAGCCAAAGCCGGAGCAGGTCTACCGTGGGGCGCTACGCCGCGCGCGCAAGATCGCCCGCGCCGAACGGCGGGTGCGTGGCTGCGCCGTCGGGCTGCTCGCGTACGACAGCATGATCGCCGTCCTTCGCGCCAAGCGGGATCTGACGCGGGTCACGTACGCCCAACTCGGCCGCATCGCCGACTGGAACGGGCCGTCCGCCCAGCAACTCCTCGAAAGCCGTCGCGCCGGCGTTGGGTTCCTCAAGACCGCCGTGGACGTGTTCGAGGAGGAAGGACAACCGGAGGCGCTGGAGGGAGCCATCAAGCATCTCACGGAGACGGTGAGTCAGCTCGAGTCGGCGCTCGCGCGGCATCCCGCGCGGACCCCGGCTGCCGGCTCACGCTTCGTGTTGGAACCAGACACGGGTGAGTTGCGGCGCGCCTACCTACGGAAGTTCTTCCGCGCGTGCCAGACCGCGTCGAAGTCGCTCGAGCGCGCGCACGATTCCGAGCGCAAGGCCATCGAGGACGTTCAGCGCGTCATCAACATCAGCGAAAAGACTCGGATGTAGCCCCATGAAGGAACTCTTCCGGCTCTACAAGTACGCCAAGCCGTACAAGTGGATTCTGCTGTTCGGGTTCTCGCTGATCCTGATCGACGGCCTTATGGGCGCCATTCCGCCGCTCGTGACGAAATTCGTCATCGACCACGTACTGACGTCCGGGCTCGGCGAAGACACGCTCACGCATAAGATCGTGTTCTGGACGTTCACGCTGTCCCCCAAGGACTGGCTGCTTTCGGCGTTCGCGTTCATCCTCTGTTTCCACATCGTCGCGGGCATACTCTCGTTCATTCGCACGTGGGTGATGACCTGGACCAGCAACCGCGTTGTGTTTGACATGCGCAACGAGGTGTTCTCGCACCTGCAAGAGCTGTCGATGCGATTCTTCGACACGCAGGGAACCGGTCAGATCATGTCCCGCATCACCGGAGACGTGAACCAGCTCTCCGGCATGATCACCGGAACGACAATCAACGTCGTGCGCGACGCTGTCATGATGATCTGGATGCTGGGCATCCTGTTCTACTTCGACTGGTTCCTCACGCTACTCGCTCTCAGTATCGTGCCGCCGTACGTGTTCACGAACCGGTTCTTTGTGCGCAAGATGAAGCGGACGTGGCGCCTGCTGCGGCACAAGTGGGGCGAGATCTACGGCGGGCTGTACGAAGCGGTCGCGGGCGCCAAGGTAGTCAAGGCGTTCGGACAGGAGAAGCACGAGGAGAAGAAGGCGTTCAGCTCTATGCGCCAGACGTATCACTACCAGATACGGGCGAACACGCTGTCCACCGCCATGGGCTCCATTCTCGGTCTGATACAGCAGGTGGGCATGGGACTGGTGTTGTGGTGGGGCGGGCGCTTCGTCCTCCGGGACGCCGGGATCGCAGACGGCTTCACGCTGGGAGCCATGCTCCTGTTCCAGAACTACCTCATGCGCATGTACTCCCCAGTCATGAACCTGGTTCGGGTGAACACGACGATTCAGAGCTCGCTCGTCTCGTCCGAGCGCGTCTTCGGTGTGCTCGACTCCGAACCCACTGTCGAAGAGAAGGAAGACGCGGAGCCGATGCCCGCGATTGAGGGCTCCGTGGCCTTCGAGGACGTGCACTTCTCGTACGACCCTGAGAAGCCCGTGCTTCGCGGCATCAGCTTCGAGGCCCAACCTGATACGATGCTCGCGCTCGTTGGGCCTAGCGGCTGCGGCAAGACCACGGTAATCAACCTCCTCGCGCGGTTCTACGACCCCGAAGAGGGTCGCGTGACGATAGACGGCCACGACATTCGCGACGTGAAGATCAAGTCGTTGAGGGCGCAGATCGGGGTCGTCCTACAGGAGAACATCCTGTTCCGCGGCAGCGTGGCCGAGAACATCAGGTACGGCCGTCCAGACGCGACCGACCAGGAGGTCGTGCAGGCGGCCATTGACGCCAACGCGCACAACTTCATCGCCGAAGAGCTGGCCGAGGGGTACGAGACGGACGTGGGCGAACGCGGCGGGCGGCTGTCCGGCGGGCAGCGCCAGCGCGTGTCGATCGCGCGGACCATCCTGCGCAACCCCAGGTTGCTCATCCTCGACGAGGCGACCGCGGCGTTGGACACCGAATCGGAGCACGCCATCCAGCAGGCGCTGGAGCGGCTCATGAAGGGCCGCACGACCTTCGTAATCGCCCACCGACTGTCCACCGTGATGGCGGCGGACAAGATCGTCGTGATGAAGGAAGGCCGCATCGAGGAGATGGGCCCGCACACCGAGCTGCTCGAACTCGAAGATGGCATGTATGCGGAGATGTTCCGCAAGCAGTTCCGCCTGCAGAAGGACAAGGACTCGTGGCTGGGCTAGCCGCTCCCTAGTCGGCGAAGCGCAGCGCGTAGAGGTCTGCGTCCGCTAGCCGCACACGCAGCCGCACGACACGCCCGGCCAGGTCGGACACGTCCGCGCCTCCTGTCCATTCGATCGCGCCGTCAAGCCGATCCCCGTATGTCTCGACACAGTCCGCCATGGCGTGACCGGGTACCGGCGACCCGTCGGCGTTCTGAATCTCCACGCGAATCGACCCGGCCGCGGAGGTCGCGTAGTTCATCGCGAGCCGCTTGCCCTCGAACGTGAACGGCCGCGTCACGAGCTCGCCGCCAGCGGCGTCCGCGCGCGCTGACACGAAGCCGTCCTTCCTCAACGTGTGCCGCCGCAAGCGGCAGTCCTCGCCGGAGTAGTATCCCTCGCTTACGTAGAGCGACAGCTCGTCCGGTAGACTTGGGTGGCCCGCCGCGGTCTCCACGATGCCCCACGACGTCATGTTGTTCCGGTTCACCCACCGCTCGGGCATCTGGCCTGGACGCACGAACGCCTCCGGCCACCGGCGCCACGTAAGCCCGTCGCGGCTCGTCATGAAGACGGTGTCCGACACGCCGGGATAGGGGTGCGCGACGGCTGCCCGGCCCGGGACGAATCGCTTCGGGAACCCAACGAAGATGTGCGGCGCGCGCGGGTATGCGACCACAGCGTTCGTGTACAGGTGTTCGGCGTCTGAGTCGCCCCAGTCCAGCCAGACTGGGTTCTCCCAATGCAGGAAGTCGCGCGACGTCGTCGTCATGATGTCGCGCACGCCGTCGCGGAAGCCACGGTGGAAGTCGACGTACCGAGCGCGCTCAGCGTCCCAGAATGCCAGGTTCTGCGAGTCGAAGGCTCCATCCGTGATGACCGGCGACTCGCTCATCAGCTCCCAGCGCAGTCCGTCGCTGGAACAGAACGCGTACAGACCTCCTTCGCCGCTTGCGATGGCTTTGTACCTGTCGGCGCTTGCCGCGTCAGGATTCGCGTCGAAGAACGGGGCGAAGTTGTGCGACCCGACCCCGTCCCAGACGATGTTGTTCGCCGTCGAGCCATCGAATTCGACGAGACCGAGCTCGGGCTTCCGCCACGCCACGCCGTCGTCACTCTCCGCGTAGCAGACGACCTCGGGGTGCGTCGTAGTCTCCGTCGCCACGTCGTAGTGGGCGCCCCGGTAGTACATCCGGTAGAGGTCGCCGTCCTGGAAGACGGTCACGTAGGTGCTGACGTTGCCTTCCCAAGGCTGGTCGAACACGATGCTGACTTCGCGTGGCGTCGGCGCGTTCAGGCGAAGGTTTACGCCGCCCATGCTCTCTATCAGCCAGTCGTCAACGACCAGCTCACGGCGAGACCCAATCGCTCGCGGTTCGGTGGCCGGGGTGGCGGCACAGCTCAGCATGGCGATCAGAGCGGTAGCGGGCATGATGGCGTTCCATCGGTGGATGTCAGTCCTCGGCGACTAGCGCGCCGAATCCCTCCAAGAGGTCGTAGTTGCGTTCCCACGTCGTGTACATGAACCCGGACACGTGCGGCGTCTTCGCTGCCACGTCCATCCACCGACGCACGTCGGAGAGATCGTCGGCGTCGTAGTAGCAGGCCACGAGGGTAGGCGAGCCGCGCTCCGAGAAGAACCGCATGCTGTCCTCACGAGGGCCGCCGCCCCACACGGCGATGAGCAGATCCTCCGGCACGTGGTCCCACGAGCCAGTGAAGTCGCCCTCGACCAGGTAGTAGTCGTCGCGCGCGTTGTGGTGCGGGTCGAGCATGTCGGACCAGATCGCGAGCCGCGCCCCGGGGTTGTGGCGCCGCAGTATCTCTGCCTGACGCGTGATGGACTCGCCAAGCAACTGGCCCATATCCCGCCCACGACACGCTTCGCACGAGCCGCCTGCGCGCACCTCGTCCGTGGCGAGCAGGAACGTGCTGGACGGCAGATGTTGCGCTAGAAGGTGCGCCTCCGTGTCCATGATCTCGTAGACTTTCCCCTCGGCCATGCAGATCGTCACCTGTGACCGGTTCACCACCATGGGGTGGTACCAGCTGACGAGCAGGTCGTCGCCGTCGGCGATCTGCGAACCGGCCGGAATACGCACCGGAGGGTCGTCGCGATCCGTGAGCCAGGGGTGCAGACCTGGATCCTCAATGCGCGCGTAGTCCGAGCCTTCCTCGTACGTAGTGGCGCCGTCGGCGCTCGTGACGCGTACCGGAGTGCCGTCCCGCCGCAACACGTTCGCCAACCCGACCTCCTCGATGCGCCAATCGTCAATCCACAACCGTCCGCCAGTGGCATTCCACAAGCCTACGTACACGCGGACAGTACTGTGGGTCTGCGTGTTCACGAGCATGGTCAGTTCCTGCCAGTCGGCCGTGGCGGGAACGCGGAATTCGCGCGGCGCGAGGCTGCGTCCCTCGTCCAGAGCGATCATCCTCAACGATCCGGTCGGCGCGAGATCCTCGGTCTTCACCCACACGCGGACGCGGTAGCACCGGCGGGGCTTCACGTCGACGACCTGCATGACACGCCCGTGGCCGTGTTCGTTCGTCGCGGAAGCCTCCATGCGCATGGAGGCGCGGCCGCCATGGGCCGCCTCTGTATCCGCGAAGCTGACGACGCCTGGGTCGTCGTGGAAGCTGAAGTCGGGGAACGTGTCGCCGTCGAACGTCTCGAAGTCGCCGTTCCTGATGGCGACCGACGGGTCAGGCATGAGTGTGGCTTCCGCGCCGTCCACTCGAAACGGCGCGTCGATAACGGGGAGGCCCTCAGCCAGGTTGCGGTCGTGCGACAGCGCCGTGCCACCGTATCCCACGGAGAAGAGGGTAGGGATGAGCTCGATGCCGGCGGCGTCGCAAGCGGCCTTGATGCGGGCAAGGTGGGCGAAGTACGGCGGCTCCTGCTTGGACATGCGGTCCACGCCGCCGAGGACGGCGCCGGTGTACCCGGCGGCGCCCGCCCGTCTGACGATGTCCTCCATCGCGACGACGTGTTCCTCGTTCGTCAGCGAATAGCCGAAGAGGAACACCCAGCGATCCTGCGGCGCGTCCGCGGATGGCGTGAGCGTGTGGAGCGTGGCAGCAAGCAACAGCGCGCCCGTCATGGTCGTTCTCCCGTAGTACCCAGCGCCTCGAACGCGAGCGCGACGGCGGCGTAGTCGCCAACGAGGTCGCCCAGCCCCGCGGGTTCGATGCGAGTACCGCCCCGCATGCCCGGCATCACCATCGCATCGACGTGTCGCCGTAGCGGGTCCAGGAACAGATCGCCGGCGGCCGTGGCGACGGTGCCGATGACGACGACCTCGGGGGCGAACACGCTGATGGCGTTCGCGATGCCCCACCCCATGTAGTAGGTGGTGTCGTCGAGGTGCGCCAGGGCGAATTCGTCGCCGTCACGCGCGGCCTCGACGACCAACTCGGCCCGCAGGTCGTCCAGGGCCACGCCCGCGCTGGCAAGGCGGGCCGAGAACGCGGGCCCCTCACCGGCCCGCAACTTCTCCCGGGCTCGCCGAGCGATGGCCGGGCCCGACGCGTAGGCTTCTACGCAACCTCGGTTGCCGCAACCGCACGCGGGGCCGTCGGGGTCAAGGACGGTGTGGCCGACCTCGCCACCCGTATTCTTCTGGCCGCGGTACAGACGACCGTCGCTGACGATGCCTCCACCTATGCCTGTCCCCATGGTCAGGAACAGCATGTGCTCGGCGCCCTTGGCCGCGCCGTACCGCCACTCGGCAAGCGCCGCGGCGTTCGCGTCGTTGTCGATTCCGACGGCGGTGTCGGGCAGAGCTTCAGACAGCAACCGATGGAGCGGCGTGCCGCCCCAATTGGGCAGGTTGGGGATGTCCCGCACAACGCCGCCTACGACGTCGTAAGGTCCGCCGAAGCTGACGCCGAGGGCAAGAGCGTCTCGCACACGGATGCCTGCGGTCGTCGCGGCCTCGTCGAGCATGTCGACCATCGCTGGGACGATGCCGTCCGGGCCAAGCGCGGCGGGAGTCGGGCGCCGAATCTTCGCGACGATGTCGCCCGACCCGTCCGCCACGACGGCTGCGATCTTCGTGCCGCCGACGTCCAGACCCAACACATGGCGCTGATCTGACACGGCCTACGCGCGCCGGTATTTTAGGAGTTGGCTCTCAGCCTGAACCTGCCCGACGTAGATGCTGCCCTCACTGTCGACCCAGATGCCGTGTGGCCAGCCCTGGAAGCCGCCTGGCGCGTGGCTCTCCGCGCCCCCGCCCCACTGGGCGACCGTCTCACCCTCGAGCGTCTGTATCGTCAGGCGGTACTCGAGCTCCGCGATGTAGACGATGTCCTCGTTGGGGTCGAAGTAGACCTGGTCGGGGCGCTCCAGGTCGGCGCGCTCCTCAAGGAACTTCCCGTCGGTGTCGAAGATCTGGATGCGGCGGTTCTCGCGGTCGCAGATCCACACACGGTCGTGCTTGTCGATGCGCACCCCGTGCACCATCGAGAACTGCCCGGGGCCGTCACCGTCCTCGCCCCACGAGTAAAGCAACTCGCCGTCGGGAGAGAACCGGTGCACCTTGCGGTTGCCGTAGCCATCGGCGACGAAGAGGTCGCCGTTGGCGGACGTGGCGACGTCGCACGGGCCGCTGAGCGGCGCCTGATTCTCGCCACGCACGTCCCGCGTGCCTATGGCGAGAGTGACCTCGCCCTGAGGGTTGAGGCGGTGCATCTGGTGGGTCTGGTGGCTGGTCGTGTAGACGTTGTCGTCCTTGTCGATGAACAGCCCGTGCGCGTTCCCAACGACATCGCCGCCCAAGTGGTCGAGGTACGCGCCGTCCTTGTCGTACACGGTCAGGAGGTGGTCGGAGCGGGAGTAGACGTACACTCGATCCTGGGAATCGCACGCCACTCCCGGGCACTCACCCAACTGCCAGCCGCTGGGCAATTGAATCCAGTCCTCTACGAACTCATACACGTAGTCACCAGAGCCGAATGCCATGCTGCTACCTTCCTTGGTTGACGGGTCGTTCGCGGGGTTACGGGATCACATCTCCACGACAACACGGCTCCCGGCGACGCGCGCCGGGTACGTCGCCACCCGCACGCGTTCCGGGTCGACAAGGGCCTTTCCCGTG
Source organism: uncultured bacterium (assembly GCA_964473525.1). Classification (GTDB taxonomy): domain Bacteria; phylum Poribacteria; class WGA-4E. The sequence continues at coordinate 42,344 of CAYYPK010000011.1, read as the reverse complement.
GCCAGGTCGTACTCCCAGCCGTGCCATGGACATGTGATGATCTCGCCGTCTCGGCCGTAGACGACGTCCTCACCAGGCTTGCACCGGAGCGTCGTACCCGACACCGCGCCGTCAGAGAGACGCGCCGCCTGGTGGGGACAGACGTCCCGCGCGGCCAGGAACCCGCTGGCGGTGCGCACAACGACCAGCGCTCTTCCAGACACGGTAACGCGCGCCGGCGCGCCGACCGCGAAGTCAGACACGTCCCCCACGTCATGAGCGGTCGAGGGCATAGATCTCCTTCGCGTTTTCCGAAAGGATGCGGCGCTGGAGTTCCTTGGGGACGACCGACGGCAGCGTGCGATCCGGCGCGTCGAAATCCCAGTGCGGGTAATCGGTCGCGAACAGCAGGAAGTCGTCGCGTCCGATCATCTCAAAGATGCTCAGAAGGTGTCGGCTGTCGGGCGGCTCTTCCATCGGCTGCGTGGTAGCGCGGAGGTTGTCCTGGATGTACTCGCTGGGTTTACGCGTGAGCCATGGAACCTCGCTACGGAGGCCCTTGTAGTTCTTGTCCAGGCGCCACATGAGCGCGGGAATCCACGCGAATCCGCCCTCGATGAGCACCACACGCAGGTCAGGCAGCGTCTCGAACACTCCCTCGCACACGAGGCTGATGGTGTGCGCCTCGAACGCCTGCGTCATGCCGGTGTGGTCCTCGATGTAGAACGACGGCCAGCCAGACGGCGTCAGCGGGTTCGGGCCGCCGCCGAAGTGGATGCCCACGGGCAGCGACGCCTCCGCGGCCGCCCGCAGGATGGGGAGGAAACGCCGATTGCCGTAGAGCCCCTCCGACCGCGCGAGCAACAGCACCTGTACGAACCGGTCGTCTTGGGCGCAGCGCTCGATTTCCCGCGCCGACGCCTCGGGGTCGCTGATGTTGACCATGATGGAGCCGTACCAGCGCGGGTCCGCGTCCAGCCAGACGTCCGCCGTCCAGTCGTTGACGGCGCGCATGAGCGCGTTCGCGAGGTCGGGGTTCCGCACCAGACTGACCCCGATCAGCGGGTTCAGGATGCCGGCGTCGATCCCCCAGTGGTCGAGCAGCTGTTCGCGCGCGAAGTCCGGGTCGGAGCCCGGCTTTCCACCGTTCGGGGGCCAGGAGTCACGTCGCGCCGCGGCCTTGAACATCTTCGGGTAGAGCGACACGGGCGGCAGGTCCATGCCGGACTGGATGAGGTACCGCTGCCACCTGTCAGGAAGGTACGGCGCGAGATCGGCGATGCCGTTGATGTAGTTGTGGACGTCGGCGTCGACAACCGGCATGTGTGTCGGCGCCCCTGCGGGAGCTCCCTCGCTGCCCATGCGCCCCTCCACTATGCGCCGCGCGCCGGCTCGGGGTATGCCCGCTGCCAGCCCTCACGGCCGAATTGAGTATCCCCCGACGACGCGGTCGGGTCGAGCCGCTTGTCGGCGTGCCCGGCTGCTACTCCCCGCATGACGGCCGTCGTGAGCTGGGCATCCAGTCGCTCGTACACGTCCCGCACGGCGGGATCTCGGGCGAGGTCGACCTGCTCGCCGGGATCGTCGACGACGTCGAACAGTTGCGAGGCCCCGTGGGCGTACTTCGCGAGCTTGTGCCGCCCGTCGAAGTTCATCCATCCGCCACGGACGACGCCCACGATGTGACCGCGTATCTCGGACGCGTCGGTCGGCAGAGGACGCGAGTCCATGTGCTGGGGCAGGTCGACACCGGCGGCTGACAGGATGGTGGCGGTCACGTCGGTGAGCTCGACGAGCGCGTCGGACACGCCGCTGTCGGCCCCGGCCGGCCGCCGGACGATCATCGGGACGTGCGTGCTGGACTCGTAGAACGTGCCCTTGCCGATGAGGCTGTGGTCCCCGAGGTAGTCGCCGTGGTCGCTGGCGAAGATTATGAGCGTGTTGTCGAGCTGGCCGGACGCGCGCAACGCGCCCACAATCTCGCCCACCTCGTTGTCGATCTGCGCGACCATGGCGGAGTAGTGCGCGCGTATCTTCTTCTTGTGCGCCTCGGTGAATTCCGTGTAGTCGACGCCGTTCCACGGCGCGCGGTTCCCGCGGATGTTCGCCTCGCGGAACGCTGGAGGCTGGTCCGGCGCCTCCGGGACGGCGTCGGGCATATCCTCGGCGTCGAACGCGTCGAGGAACTCTGGACATGGGTCGTACGGGCAGTGCGGCCCGGGGAAGCCAACCATCATCGCCCACGGGCCGTCGTTCCCGTAGTTGCGGATGAACCGGCACGCCTCCTGGCCAACGAACCTGTCCCAGTAAGCCTCCCACGGCAGGCGGCTGACGATGGCCCCGCGGTTCTCCTGGTAGCCGTCGTGTTCCGCGCCGTGGTACTTGCGCAGCCCACGCTCCCGGAGGAAGCGCCAGTGGTCGTCGCGCACCTCAAGCCAACGCTTGTCCTCGGCGGTGACGCGGTACTGGAAGCCGAGGGAGGCGTCCCATGGATAGAAGTGCATCTTTCCCACCGCGGCGGTGAGATACCCGGCGTCCCCTAGCAGGTCCGGCCAGGTTCTGACGCCGCAGGCGCCGAGGTCGGGACGCAGCCAGCCGCCGTTATCCGTGACTCCGGTTCCCAAGGCGCTCATGCCGGTCAGCAGCGACGCCCGCGCGGGCACGCACACTGGTGACGCGGAGTAGGCGCGGTCGTACCGCGAGCCGCTGGCGGCCAGGGCGTCGATGTGCGGCGTCCGCGCGAACGACGCCCCGTAGCAGCCGAGGAAGTCGTGCCGGAGCTGATCCGGCATGAGGAACAGGATGTTCGGGCGGCTGGACATGCCTCGCCCCTACGCGTGTTACTTGCCCATGGCCTTGAGACCCTTGAGGCATCGCTCGACGGCGTCCAGCGGCTCGTACGCGTCGCTCTCGTATTCGACGATGTACCACTCCGTGCCGCCCGTGCTCTCGCAGATGCGGAAGACGTCGTCCCAGGGCGTCTCGTCGTCGCCGATGACGGGGCGGAAGCCCGCGTGCCTGTCTTCCTTGGCTAAGGACGGCGAATACGGCTTGAGGTGCACCGTGCCGGCCCGCCCGGGGTAGCGTTCAAGGATGGCGAGGATGTCCGCGCCACCCATCCACCCGTTGCCCGTGTCGAGTTGCATGACCACGCCGTCTCCGGTGTTCCCGAAGAGGGTGTCCCACGGGGTCTCGCCGTCGAGAGGCGTAAACTCCGTGTGGTGGTTGTGGTAGCCCGTGACCATGTCGTGCGCCGCGAGCGTCTCGGCGATGCCGTCGAATATGCCCGCGAGCTTCAGCCACGCGTCGCGCGACCCCGTGAGGTCGCCGGGCAGCCCCGGGACGATGACGTGGCGGTTGCCGAGTGTCTTGTTGAAGGCGATTGTCTCGTCGATCGTGTCCGGCTGCACGAGGCCGTACGGCGTGTGCCAACCAGCGCATGCCAGGCCGAATTCGTCGAGATACCCCTTGAGTTCCTCAGCCGTGTTCTGCGGGCCGCCGGCGAATTCCACGCCTTCGTAGCCCATCTCGGCGACCGCTTTGATCGTCCCGCGGGTATCCGCCGCGAGCTCGTTGCGCACGGAATACAGTTGCAGCGCGAGAGGTACGCGTGCCATTACGTCGGCTCCCATGTTGACAGACTGCGGCGGGCCACGCCGCACCAAGACAGTGGAGCGAGTATAGCCACACGGTGCTGCGTGGGCAATCGCCACGCGCCCGCCAGCGCGCCACCGGCGTAACGCTCCTCGCTAGGGCTTGGGCTTGATGTACTTCGAGGACAGGATCTTGTCTCCTGCGTCTCGCCCGGCCGGTTCGGGCGAATGCAGATCCTCATGCATGCGCACGTGGCCGGTGCCACGCAGCCTCAGCACCTCGTTACCGTAGCCCTTGTCGTCGTACAGCACGTAGTCGGCGCCTGGCGGGAGTTGCCACTGCACCGAGGAGGCGGCCCGGGAGAAGGCGGCTCCCTGGACGCTGATCTTCTCATAGTCTGTGAAGTCCGTGTCGCGGTGACGGGCTCCCCGAATGCTGAGGAAGCGGCCTTCGAAGTCGGTATGCTCGAACAGCTCAATCCACCCGTCCCGTGCCTCCGTTATGTTGTCAGCAACGACATCCAGCGGCGGCCGGTATTCGCTGAACCGAATGATGGAACGATCATCGCTATCGCGCCAGTGCGCCGATGAATACAGACGCACGCGGCCGTCGGCTAGGTGAACCCCGCCCGCGGCGTTCAGGTTGCACTGCCCCCACTCACAGGTGATCGTGCGGCTGCCTACCTTGGTGATCACCGGCTTAGCCGCCAAGTGCGGGCCATGGGCCTTTGGGAAGTCCACACGGAACACGTCGACGTTGTTTTCTCCTGAGATCACTGGGGCGCTCCATTGTGTGTTGTGCGTACCGACGAGATAGAGCGCCCCGTCTGTGTCGCGCGCAAATTGGATGGCCTGATAGTTGCGAAAGGTCGTGGTCTGGCCGGCCTCCGCTTCCACGCTCCCCCGTTTCTCGCCGAGGTAATCCCACTTCCGTGGTGGCGCCGTCCCGAAGCCCGTCGCAACACCGTCGCCCGTCGAGAGGTACAGATCGAGGTGCGGGTAGACCTTCTTCGACGAGGGCTTCCCGTCATCGAGCTTCGTCATGGCTACTGCGCCCGCCTTGTTCGTGCGGCCCTGCTGGCCCCTACGCAACGCGGGCCGATCTATCCCGGGCGGGATTCGCTTGGGCTGGGTGGGGTCGCTCACGTCGAGGAACTGGATGCGGGACGCCACATCGGACTCTATCGGCACGGCCAGCACGTCACCGAGGACGCTAATCCCGCCGGCGTGCCAGTACCCGCGCTTGTCGAAAGTGACGCTCGATATGATCTTGTCGGACACGCGCGGGCCACCATCGGCCACCGTGCTGGAGCGCCACGCCCCAGCCTGCCTGCGCGAGCCCATCTTCGCTATGAACACCTGCGACTCACCCGACGATCCGTCGTGGGGTGGGTCGCCTCCGCTCAGCGCGATGTAGTTCCCAGCGCGCAGGCGCTGGATGCCCTGGAAGTGGTCGTGTATGTCCGCGAGGTCGGGGGTGTACCGCTTGCCAGGGATCTCGCCCGCCACGTTGAGAGCGAGGTAGTCGCCCTGCTGGCGGAGATCGGCGACCTGCCTGGTAACGTCGCGTATCCGAGGGTTGTGGTCAAACGTCCCTTTGGCCGCCGGCAGTGTGCCGTAGCTGCGATTGCCCATCCGTTGCCTCCACCGTCGACACGCTGCGATTGGTCCGCCGCGTCCCGGGCGGCCACCACAGCATAGCGTCAGAAACTCCACAAAGCCGTCGGTACCGTATCGACACAACCGACCGTCGCGCAAGCGGTGTCGGCTCGCGGCTTCCCCTGCGGGGCGGGCCGTCGGAGGGTGGTCCGCGCGCTTCAGGTCTGTCCCCCGGGGGCTCGCAGGTTCTGTGCACGCGGCCCGTCGGCTGCGTTAGCGTGGCGCCGCGGCGTTCAGCTTGTCGGCGATGGCCTTCGCACTCATGACGCCCCTATACACGTAGAGCCGGCCCGGTAGGTCGTCGCCAAGCGCTTCCTCACTCACCCGCAGGCGGCTGCTCACGGCGAACACCACCGCGTAGGGCAGGCCCGCCTCGACAAGCTCGACCCTACGCCACACGGCGTCGCGGCTCCAGTACCCCATGACCTCCAGGTACACGAGCTGACCCGTGCCTTCATGGCGGAACACAAGGTCGGGCACGCACAGACCAACGCCCGGGAGGTCCAGCAGGTCGTCCGCGGCCTCGACGCGCCACTCCGACTCCAGACCCGCGAAGCGAGCGCGCAACTTCTCCACGTCGTCCGGCAGACGCGCGTCGACCGGCGTGGCGTCGCCGCTGGGGGATCCGTCCAGCGTCAGCGTGAGGGGTTCGCGGTCGGGGCCCCAGAGGATGTCGGCGTGCAACCGCCACTCGCCGCACTCCTCCAGGGCGGGCAGGAGCAGCGCCAACTGTAGACCGTACTTGGTGACCGCCTTGAACAGACTGAACGGCCCGTCGATCTCGAGGCGATACCCTCCGGCGCCGTCCGCCGACAGTCTGTAAAGCAGGCGGCGGAACTTCAGCCGTCGAAAGAACTGTCGGTATGCCCCGGCGCTGGCGCCCTTCAGGATCACGACCACCTTCACCGCCCGCAGCAGGGCCGCCTGCTTCGACGACGTCTCGTATTGCGCCACGAGACCTTCGGCGGTGACGGCGTCGAACTCGGTCAGGATGTGGTTCTCTTTCAGGTCGGCGTAGAGTCCTTCGGAGACCGCTTCTGGAGCGAACGCCAAATCGATGGCGACCTGGTTAAGGACGACGCTCGGGTCAAACGTCTCCTGGTCGGCGAGCGACCGTCGATGCTTGGCCGCGCGCGAGAAGACGGCCTCGCGCAACGCGAGGGGATCGACACCCTCGCGCAGAGAGAACTCACAGCGATCCTGCACCAGCTTGCGCAGGCCCTTGATGAGTTTGTAGTCCGTGGCGTCGTGTGGGACGTCGTCGCAGGCTCCCTCGAACTCGGCGCGGGTTCCGCCGACGTGTTCCGCCGCGAGCGACACATAGGCATCTGCCGCCGCCAGCATGCGCGCGCGCTCAGCGTCACGAAGCGGCGGAATCTCCAGCCGGCCACCGCGCCGCCGAACGCGCACGAGGTCAGTTGTAAGCAACGTGCTCTCTCCGGCGGCTGCTCGTGTGCATCTCCGAGGTGTCCTCCGCGACGAGCTCGTATAGCACGGCGGTCTTTCCCGGCTGTTTGCGGAGTATCCGCCCCAAGCGTTGCACGTGCTCCCGTACCGAGCCGCTACCCGAGATGACGATGCCCACGTTGGCGTCGGGCATGTCCACGCCCTCGTTCAGCACCTTGGACGTCGCCAGGACGTTGTAGACCCCGGACCCGAACCGCTCCAAGATGCTGGCGCGTTCCGTCACCTTCGTCTGATGCGTGATGACCGGAGCGAGGAAGCGACGCGACATCTCGTACGCGGCGGCGTTGCGCTCCGTGAAGAGCAGCACGCGGTCGTTCCGGTGGCGGTGCAAGAGATGGTCGACATAGGCGAGTTTCGACGGCGCTGCAAACGCCAAGCTGCGCTGTCGCTGGTACGCCTTCATCGCGCGGCGACCCTCGGCGCTGATCGAGGAACGGATGATGAACTGCGTCCACCCGTCTGGACTGCTCATGCGGATTCCCTGCCCGACCACGAAGTCCCGGTAGACGCCACGCGCCTCGTCGTAGGCCGCGCGCTCCTCGTCGGTGAGCTCGACCAGAATGCGTTCGACGCTGTAATCCGCGAGGTACTCGCCGGAGAGCTCGTCCACGTCGCGTCGGTACACGATCGGCCCAATGAGATCCGACAGCGCCGCGTGCTTCCCGTCGGCCCGTTCGGGAGTGGCGGTGAGTCCCAGGCGGAACGGCGCCAGACACGATTGCGCCGCTAGCGAGAAGGACTCCCCGGGCAGATGGTGGCACTCGTCGAACACGACAAGACCGAACGACGCGCCCAGGTTCTCCATGTGGATGTAAGCGGAGTCGTACGTCGCGACGGTGATGGGCAGCACCGTGTGCTCGCCGCCGCCCAGGACGCCGATGTCGCGGCGGAAACCTGCCCGGAGGATGTCGTACCACTGCGCCACCAGGTCCAGCGTGGGCGCCACGACCAGCGTGTCGCGGCGGGCGGCGTCGATCGCCAACAGCGCGACGTCGGTCTTGCCCGACCCTGTGGGCAAGACGACTAGCCCTCTGCTCTGGGCGGCGCGCCAGGCGTCCAGCGCGTCTGTCTGGAACGGCCTCGGCGCCCGTCGGACTTGCAGGCCGCCGTCGAGCGTCTCGTAGGCCCGCGCGTCGTCGTCGTAGTCAGCTCCGAGGCGGACCAACGTCCGCACGATGTCGGCGTAGGCGGAGGCGGCGGCTCGATGGCAGCCGCTGCGCGGATCCCAGACGCACGACGGCGGCAGCGATTCGCCGTCGTCGGCGTCCACTCCGCGTAGTTCCAGCGTGCCCGCTGCGAAGCGCATCTGGACGGGCGTGGGAAGCTCTGGCATGGTCGGATCTCCGCCTGTGGGCGCCCGCCGCAGTAGTATGGCGCCGGCCCGCCCTAGCAGAACGTCGCGCGCCGCTCGATGGGCTCACGCGCGTCTGGTCGTGCGGGCGACACCACGGGCTGCGCGCCGCTTCGGAACGCGTCGCGGCGTCTAGGGGATGGCCCAGATCGCAGCCCTCCACCTGCGTCGCGCAAACACGGATGGTGGTGGATGCAACTCCCTGAGAGAAAATCGCGCCAATGTAAGGTTTTATGTTGACACCGCCGCCCGGCCCCTCTATACTCAGGCTAGGAATGCGGTAGACATTGCTCGCGTAGAGACGTTTATTACTTTCCCGTCGAGGCCGGAATTTCCCATCTGGCCTCTCTTTTTGTGCCCCATTACCCAGCACACGCCGAAATCACACGCCCGAGGCCTCCGCCAGCGCGCGCCTCGTGGTGATCCGCGTCGGAACTGGCCCTCCCGTCGCCCCATGTCGCGGGACCGTGCCGACGTGCGTCCGCTGGCATAGGTGTGTCACACGGGCGCGGCGCCTGGCGGCGCGTCGGAGCGCCCGGCCATGTGGGTCGCCACCTCGCGAATCATGACCAGCTCGAGGCCAAGGATGAGCCCGCCGATGATGACGAGATGCCACTGTCCGCTGGTCACGTAGCTAACGAGGTTCCCTACCAACGCCCAGCCGCTCACGGCGAACATGAACAGCATCGGCAGCACGGTGTACCGCGTGGGCTTCCCCTGCTTAGCCAGCCAGACGGAGATGACCAGCAGCGACAGCGCGCCCATGAGTTGGTTCGCCGTGCCGAAGAGCGGCCATAGCACAAGGCCTCCCGTGCCGCCCTTCTGCATGGCGAGAATGGCAGCGGAGCCGACAGCCAGGAGCGTCGCGGGGTGCCGTCCCTGCAACGGCTTGAAATCGAATTCCTGTGCGATCTCGGTGATGACGTACCGCTGTAGCCGGGTTGCCGTGTCGAGCGTGGTGCCCGCGAACGACGCGACCATCACGCCCATGATGGCGATGGCGACAGTCTCGGGGAGCCCGAGAGCCATGATGAGTTGCGCGGACCCCTCTACGAAGGCGCCAAGCTTCGCGCCAAGTCCCTGGGCCGCGGTCCATGACGCGTAGTGGCCGGTGAACGCGGTCACGCCCATCGCCCCGCCGTCGGAGCCGCGTTTCATGCCCAGCGCGGCGCCGCACGCGACGATCACCATCGTCGCGAGGGCGCCCTCGAGCAGCATCGCGCCGTACCCGATGCTCTGGGCGTGGCGCTCGCTGGACAACTGCTTGGACGTAGTGCCGGACGACACCATGCAGTGGAACCCAGAGATGGCGCCGCACGCGATGGTGATGAACACGAACGGCAGCACCGCCGGAGCCCCTTCGATACCCACGCCGCCGCGCGTGAGAAGGGCCTTGAGGTAGGCGCCCCAGCCGGTCTCGGCGACGCTCGGAATGTCGAAGTTGAGCGCGGGAGCGACCATCTCTGGTCGCGCGACAAGGAGGCCGACCACCAGCAGCCCCAACACGATGAACAGCTCATGGCCGTTGATGTAGTCACGGGGCTGCAGCAGCTTCTGCACCGGCAGCACCGACGCGATGTACGCGTAGATGAACAGGATCACCGACCACACGACCACCGGCGACATAGACGCCGGTATGGAGATCGGAACGTACGCGCCGATGACCACGAACACGTACAGCATGCCCGTCGCGACGACCGCCATGACCGCAAGGTTGGCTCCGCGCTTGTAGATCATGTGCCCGACCCACAGGGCGATGGGGATCTCCATCCACACCGCAAGGACGGACTGCGGGTAGAGCGCGAAGATGTTGGCGATGACCAGCGCGAACACCGCCAGCACGACGAACAACGCGATGAAGATGATGACCAGGAACGCCCGCTTGACGCGCACGTTGATGAGCGTCCCGGCCAGGTCTCCGATGGTGCGACCACGGTTCCGCAGCGATAGGACGAGCGCCCCGAAGTCGTGGACCGCGCCGACGAAGATGGACCCGAACACCACCCAGATCAGCGCGGGAACCCAGCCCCATATAATCGCTATCGCCGGCCCGACGATAGGTCCCGTGCCAGCGATGGACGTGAAGTGGTGGCCGAAGAGCACCTCGGCTTTGGTCGGGACGTAGTCGTGGCCGTCGTTGTATTCGTGCGCAGGCGTTTGGCGGTCGGGGTCGACGCCGAAGAGCTTGTTGGCGAGGAACTTCCCGTACGTGTGGTACGCGACAATGAACCCCACGAACGCGAACAGGGCGATCCAAAGCGAGTTCATGCCCGTCTGTCCCTCCGGTTACCCGAGCGGCTTGGTCACGGCGCGGCCGCTGTTATACGGCGCCACGCGGTCGGTCGGCAAGAATGCGGAGAGCGTTCGGCTCAATGCTGAGTGTGGTTGGAGCGTCAGCCATCGGCTCCCCGTCCGCGAAGAGCGGCGAGGGCTCGCGCGTCTCGATGCGCAATTCACGGGTGACCAGCATCTCCACGTGGCTGTCGTCCAAGTGCCGGCCCATCACTACCCTGGGCAGCATGTAGAGCGCGCGCGCGCGGGACATGCCGCGTATCAGGCAGGCGTGGAAGACGCCGTCGTGCGGAGAGGCCTCCGGAGCGACGTGGTACCAACCCCCGTAGATCGGCGTGTTTGCCGTCGCACACAGCAGCACATCGCCCTCACGCGTGCCGAAGTCGCCCGACAGCCGCGCCCAGTTCGGCCGGCGCCGCGCCAGCTCTGCCACCGCCCCGGACAGGTATCCGATACGACCGGCCTTGCCACCGCTCCGCTCCAGGGCGCGCTGGCTGATGGCGGCGTCGACGCCAAACGCCGCTACCGTACAGAACAGTCGCTCGCCTACGCGACCGAGGTCCATGCGCAACGCGTCGCGCTGGCCTGTTAGGAATGGCGCGAACAGCGCCGCCAGCGCCTCCGGGCGACGGCGCAGGCCGAGAGCGGTCGCGAGGTCGTTCGCCCGGCCGGCTGGGATAACCCCCACGGCGGTCTCGGTGAAGGCGACGGCATTACATGCGTGGTGGACAGTGCCGTCTCCCCCACAGACGAGCATGGCGCCCGGGCCGGAGTCCGCATGTCGCCGCGCGATATCGGACGCCTCCGTGGCGCTTGCCGTCGCCATGACGTCCACCGCGCAGCCGCCGGCGCGAAGGCTGTCGGCGACGCGCGTGGCGAGGCGCAACGCGCGGCCACTCCCTGCGGCGCCGTTGACGATAAGCGGTGTCGGCGAGGTTGGCATGTCGGCCTGGCATCTACGCGGCGACGCGGCTCGGCGGGATTACGTGACGTCGCACACGAAGATGGGCGGCCAGTGGTAGTTGGTGATCTCCGCGTTGGCGTTCGTGGCGTCCCGCGCCTTGCCCAACGCCTCTTCCATCGTGGCCGCCGTGTCGAAGCCCATGCGCTGCGACGCCTCAACAGCGCGCGCGTCCTGCGGCTTTAGCACGATCACCTTCGACAGATAGCTCAGGGCGTGCGCGCCCCAGTACCACATGTACATGGAGTGCACCCCGTGGTAGGCGTACTCCTCCCGGTACATACGCAGGTACTTGGGGTTCGTGGCGAACTCCTCCTCGTACTTCTCGAAGATCACATGCGGGTCGGTGGTCTCCGGGAACACGCGGTCGAACAGCTCCACGTACGACGGATGGTGCCCCTCGTGGAATCGGTACTCCATGGGCGACGCCACGATGATTACGCCACCCGGTCGCACCAGGGGCTTGCCTCGGTACATGTTGAACATGTACCCCAGCATCAGGCAGTGGACTAGCAGGGGGTTCATGATGGAGTTGACGTTGTACGGCCCGATGTACGGCGTCCCCGCCACCAGGATGTCGCATTGGCCCTCGACCGGCACTATCTGCTGCCGATGGATGGACTCCAATGTCTTGGCGTGGACGGCGTCCGTGGCGCCCGCCTGCACGCTCGTGACGCCGTACGGAGCGCGCATGCCCATGAAGATGGAGCGAATCAGGCTGCGCGGCAGCGCGTCCGACGCGGCCTTATTGAATGCGAAGTTCAGCTTGTCTGACGCGCCCCACTGATCCTCACGCTTCTCGAGGAACGCAAACGCCTTGGGGAACGTGGCCGTGTTATACGTGCTCTCGATGTGGAAGGCGTTCACGTGCTCGTTCGCGATGGCGCCCATGCGGTGCAGCGAGCCGTGCAACGCCGAATTGCCCGGGTCCATGAGCGACCGACTGTGCTCGAGGGCTGTCGGGTTGTGGTGGTGCTTCAGACTGCGATACGACGTCAGCCCCGTGTTGAGAGACTTGTGGCCCCCATCCATCGCGGTCAGGTTCAGGTTCACATAGATCACGAGGTCCGACTCGACCGCGCGGCGGTGCAGCTCTACGTGCTCGCCCTGCTCGGTTCTGCCGAGCAACTCCATGTTGTCGGTGTCTTCGGCGTCGTGGTTGTAAAGCTGCCCCGTCGGATGGAACTGGTCGAAGACGCGCGGGCCGACGCAAGCCTTCAGCTCCTTCGGGGTCATGCGTCGATGCAGCCCGAGCGCCGCGATCAGGTGGATGTCGGTGATCCCCGCGCCGGTCAGCTTCTCGACAAGCAGCTCAATCGCCGTCTGCCGGAAGTCCGGCTTCTCCATGGGAGGGAGGGTCAGGGAGATGTCATCGAACGCGATCGTGACCTTCATTCCGGGGCGAAGCTGCGACGTCAGCGGATCGGACTCGACCGGGTTCTCGACGGCGTTCTCGACCGCGCCTCGCACGTCCGGTATCCCTGGGAACGGCTCTGGCGGGTAGATGACGCGCGTGCCTTCCGGGAACCGCTCGTACAGGAACCCTTCCCCGTAATGGAGGAGGTACTTGTCCTGGTCGTCTTGCACGTGCCGGACGAGGTGCGACCGGTCGGGTTGGTCCGCCATCAGCTAGCGCGCCCTCACTCGGGTGGGAACTCGAACACCGTCTTCACCGAGCCACGTCTCCCGGCGTTCAGGGCGTTCTGAATGGCTTCGCGATACCGGCTCAGAGGATACCTGGCGTCTACGAGCTCCACCATGCTCTCCTGGGCATCCTGGATCAACTGCATCGCGAGCGTGAACGTCCGTATTGGCGCGCCATCACGCCGTTCGATCCCGTAGGCGTAGGCGCCCTGGACCCTCAGTTCCTTGTGCCAGATGTTCGTCCAGTCGACACCCTTGGGGATGGCTGGCATCCCGACCAGTATAACCTCGCCGCCGGAACGGGTCATGCGGAGGGCGTCGTCGATCGTGGACGACGCCCCTACGCAATCAAAGGTCGCATCCACCCCGCCGATGAGGACCGGCTTGCCGATCTCGGGGTGCAGCAGCTTCGCGCCCGTCGCGCGCGGCAGCGCCTCGTACAGCTCCTCGCCGGTAGGCACGATCGAGTCGGCGCCCAAGGTCAGCGCGAGCTGCTTCTGACGCGCGTGCTTCGCGGACGCGTATATCTGGTTCCTGAACCCCAAGCCACGCAACGCGGCGATCGTGAGCAGGCCCATCGTGCCGCAGCCGAGAATCAGCGCGGTTCCGTCAGGCCGCAGCGACGACTGTAGGACCGCGTGCACCGCGCAGGCGAGTGGCTCAATGAGCACCGCCGCCGCGTCGGCGACGCCGTCGGGCACGCGGATCGCCTGGCACTCGTGGGCGACGAACTCGCCGCTCCATCCCCCACCGGTGTCACGACAGTAGCCGGTCTGTATCCCGCGGGCGATGTCGCCTTCGAGGACGTTCTCGCACGCGGCGTACCGGCCCAGCGCGCAGGGCCGACACACGGGAGAAACCCCGCGAACAGTGCAGTGGAGAGCCGGTTCTATGACGACTCGGTCGCCCACGGCGACATCGTCGACCTCGGCGCCCACCGCAGAGACGACGCCGACGACCTCGTGTCCGAGCACAAACGGGGTAGAGATGAACGGCGAGAAGTACGGGCTGCCCTTGGCGCACACGGTCGCGAGGTCGGAGCCGCAAATGCCGGCCAGGCGCGTCCTGATCCGTAGCCAACGCGGCGAAGGGAGCGGGGGAACGTCGACGGCCCGGTAGCGCAGCAGGGAGAGAGGCCCAGTTGCGGCGTTGCGGGATCTACTGGAGAGGCCGCGCACGGCGAGATACCGCGGGATGCTCTTGACGTACTGGACTGCCTTCATCGGGGTCTCTCGCCGCGGCCACGCCCCGCGACCTGCGCGGACACCAGCGACAGGGCGCCCGTCGCCCCGCTGATGCGCGCGATGTTGCGGCTTACCGCCATGAGCGTATGTCCCATCCCCGACGCATGGCATGCCGGGTCATGCGGCGCGAGGGATTCACGGCGACTGGCGAACCCACGGCGGCCAGCATGTCCGCGTCCGCGGTGCTGTCGCCGTACGCGCAGCTTCGGGCCAGGTCGACCGCGTGGCGTGCGGCGAATTCCCGCGTGACCTCCGCCTTCCGCACGCCGCTGAGTGGCTCCCCTACGATCTCCCCGGTGAAGTGTCCTCCCGACTCGGCCAGCTCGGTCGCCAGCACGTTCGGCACGCCCAACATGCGCGCGACGGGGTGGGCGATGAAGTCGGCGGTGCCCGTGACGAGCGCCACCGTGTGGCCGGCGTCGATGTGCTTACGCACTGCTTCACGCGCGTCGGAGTACATGTTCTCGCCTGCGTACAGCGGGACGGCCTCGTCCGCTCTCGACCGCAGTTCGTCCGCGTTGAGACCCCGATACAGGCGGTAGAACAGCCGGTTGAACGCGCCCCGGCTGACGCGATCGGTCGCGAGGAACAGCGGGATGCGCGGCGCGAATCCGAGCGCCCATGCGAGCTTCCGCCCCGGCGCCATACCGTCGGTCATCAACCGAGCGTAGAAGTGGACGATCGTCGTGTCCATCACTGTGCCGTCGACATCGAAGAACGCGCCGATCGAGCTGCGCTCGCACGCGTCTGGTCGGTGCGTCATTGGGCGATCGCTACCAGCTCGCGCAGATCCGACACCGCGTCCTGCACGTGGCGCGTGATCTCGCGGTACAGCGGGTAGCGTGACTCCGTCTCGCGCCGAGAGCGGTACTCCTCGACGGCGATGGGCAGTCCAAACGTGACGCGCACCGGCGACGGGCGAGGCAGCAGCCTGCCCACGGGCAGGGCGTCGTACGTGCCGTGGATGTACGTCGGCACCACCGGCACGCCCAGCTCCAGCGCGAGCAGCCCCAAGCCGGGCTTGAAGTCCGCTATCTCCCCCGTCCGAGACCGCGTGCCCTCCGGGAAGATGAGCAGCGACCTGCCCATCTGCACCGCCCGCTGGGAGAGCCCGAGACTGCGCAGGAAGTTCTCGTGGCGGTCGAACGGCAGGACGTTCAGCAGCGTGCTGACAAGCCACCCCTTGGGCCGCCAGTCGAAGAAGTAGTCCTTGGCGCCGAGGACATGCAGATCGGCCGCGGAGCGGCCGAGCAGAGAGATGATGGCGGCGCTGTCGAGGTGGCTCGCGTGGTTCGCGGCGATGATGTACGGGCCGCCCGTAGGGAGGTTCTCGACGCCGCTACCTTCGAGGCGGAACACCGTTCGATACACCGCGCGCGCGCTCGCGCGAAACACGCTGCCGATAGCGCGCTGCGTCGCGGTCTTCATCAGGTAGTGCGACTCGTGCGCCTTCGATGGTAACGCTTCGAGCGACACGCTGTGCAACGTCCCCGCGGCGGGCGTCTGCGGCTCGCCGCTGAGGATCGGCGTGACGTAGTCCATCACGTCCTGGATGGTCTGGAACTTCAGCGCGATTTGCTCGGGAAGCGCGAGACTGAGCTTCGTCTCGAGCAGCGCCAGCAGCTCGACCTTCATCAGCGAGTCGAGGTTCAGATCGCGGTCGAAGTCGTGCCCGGGCGTGATGGTCGAGGGATCGGCGCCGGTGATCTGCGCGATCTCGCCAACGAGATCCCTCTGCCACGGGTCGGGATCCCAGGAAGCGGGCGGCGCGGCTCCGCCGTCCGGCCCGGCCGGCGGGGGCGCCGCGAGCGACTCGCGGACCTCGTGCCGGTTGACCTTCAGGGCGGCGGATTTAGGCAGCTCCGTGGCGCGGAAGTGCACGTGCTGGATTCGCTGGTACGAAGGCAGCGCCGCTGCGATCTCCGCCATCGCGGTGTGGATGTCGCCTCGCTGCCGGTCGCCGTCGTCCACCGGACGCACGACGAGGACGGCATGCACCTGTTCGCGACGGGAGGCGTCCTTCACGCCCACGACGCAGATCTCGCGGACGCCGGGCAAGCCCTTGTACAGGAGTTCGACCTCGTTCGGGTAGACGTTTTTGCCGGCGCTCGTGACGATGACGTCCTTGCTTCGGCCGGTTATGTACAGGTAGCCGTCTTCGTCTCGATACCCGAGGTCTCCTGTGTGCAGCACCCCGTCGCGCAGCACCTCGGCGGTCGCCGCGTCGTTGCCGTAGTAGCCGCTCATGATGCTGGGCGCGGTGACGAGGATCTCCCCGACCCCGTCCTCGTCCGGTTCGTCGATGCGCAAGTCGACCCCGGGCAGCGGCAGGCCGACCGCACCGTGTCGCGTAGCGTGATGTGGGTTGACCGTGACGACGGGCGCCGCTTCGGTCAGACCGTAGCCCTCATGCACTGGCAACCCGGCGGCCTCGAAGTCGGCGTACACGTCCGGGTCCAGCGGCGCGCCGCCACTCACGAGCACTCGCATGCGCGGGCCGAACAACTCTCGGATCTCCTCGGGCGTCGTGTTCTCCGAAGTCGAAGCCTGCCGGCGCGCCATCTCGGCGTACATCTGGTACAGGCGCGGAATCCCGAGCATGACCGTGGCTTCAGTCTCTGCCATGGTCGCGAGGATACGGCGGGGATTGAGCGAGGCAGCGTACGTCACCGACGCGCCGACGGACAGAGGGATTAGCAACCCGCTGCTGAACTCGAAGGCAGCGTTCAGTGGCAACACGGAGAGGAAGCGGTCCGACTCGAGCGGCTCGAGCAGCGCGGCCACGCCATCACCGTTGGCGATGAAGTTCGCGTGGCTGAGCACGGCGCCCTTGGGATCAACCGCCGTGCCGGACGTGAAGATCACCGACGCCGGGTCGTCCGGCGCAGCCCGGTCGATGATGTCGGCCGGGGCGTCGGTAGCGTAGCTGTTGAGAGCGCTCAGGTCGCACACCGCGAGCGTGCTGTCGCTCTCCCACTGGTCCAGCAGCTCGCGTTCCAGGGCGGCCTGGGAGATGTCGGTGGTGAAGTACAGGCTGGCGCCGGTGTATTCGCCTACGGCGCGCACCTCGGACGGCGGTGTCTGTGGGTCGAGCGGTACGACGGTCAGACCGGCAGCCGCGCACCCGAAGTACGCCACGACCCATTCTGGTCGACTGTTGGCGAACAGAACCGCCCGATCGCCCGGCTCTCGCCCCTGCTCGCCCAACTCCGCGGCGAGTCGCTGTGAGGCTCCCAGCAGCTGAGAGTAGGTCAGCTCGTACCACGCGTCGTCGCGCCTGATGCGCAGAGCGACCCTGTCGGCGTAGGCGTCGCGCGCCTCGACGAGACGTTGCGTGAGCGTGATGGAGGTGGTTTGGGTAGTCAACCGGCCAGGATCCCTCGCGGCGCGACGAGCGCGCGGTTGCGTTCCTCCGACACGGAATCCGCAGCCCCCGCGCCACCGCGCTGGAGCTCCGCGCCCTCCCTCGCACACGGGGCGCGCCGATTGTATTACGCTGCGGCCTGCGGGCGCGTTGCCCAAAAGGCCCGGTCTCGCGACGGGCGCCCCACTGGCGTCAGTCCTTGCCGTCGAGCCCTTCGGCGTCGTCTAGGGTTGGCTCCTCGGCCACCGGAGGACTGATCTGCCCGACGTCCATCTTTAGCACGTTCCGCTTCAGACCCGTGACGTGCACGTCACGGATGTAGTGCGCCCAGTCTATGTCGGCGACATCGAACCGCCAGTCGCTCTTGTCATCGTCGGACAGTTCGCGGAACAGTGACTGCGTCTGCTTCGTGTCGAACCAGTACGAGTGCTGGATGTACGGCCCGTATATGACCGTGTAGTAGTGAAGCCGCTCGAGAGCGTTTTCCAGTGTGCCAAGCCGCTTGCGAAGACGCCGAACCGACTTCGCCGCCGGCAGGCTCCTCACGATCCTGTTGACCTGCCTCACGGGAGCCAGGCGCCACCAACGCATGCGCCTACGGAACGTCTTGATGCTCGGGAACGTGAACATCGGCACGTCGATCGGCAGACCCGACCGGTCTAGCATGGGATCGGCCTGGAAGTGCGCCCGAGTGTGCCGGACGAAGGCGCCGTACGTCAGCGGGTTCGTCGTGCCGCTGGCGACGTGGTAGACGCCCAAGCCACCAACGCGGGCCGTGCGTTCGGCGCTGGCGATGACAGCGTTCACCACGAAGTCGACTGGGATGAGGTCGGCGACGACATCCTCTCCGAGCGGGAAGTCAGGCAGCCTCCCCTTGCCGTAGGCGACGATGATCGGGTCCGCCATCCGGTAGCCGTCAATCCAGCCCGCCTCTGGCTCGAACAGACTGCTCTCGATGATGGACGGGCGCACGATCGCCGTGGGGATATCTCGACGCTCGCGGGCGACCATCTGCTCACCGAGCGCCTTGGTGAACGAGTACGTGTCGTGCCACCCTCGCGCCTTCGCGCGGTCCATTCCGCGCTTGATGAGCTGTTCCCTTGCCCACCTGGCGCGCCGATCCTCAACGCTACTCTCTTCGGTAGCGTCGCGCGTGAGCTCTTTACGGTATTCCTCCAGCCTGCCTGGCAACCGCGACTCGGCGTCCACGGCGTCGCACACCGCCCGAATGTCCGTGACCTCCGCGTCCAGGTCGACGGGAAGCACGGGTCCTCGCCAACCGTGTGGCTCGGATCCCTCCACGGGCAGAATCGCCTCTGGCGCCGTGTCAGGGTTGCTCCCGTTGACGTATGCCGTCGACACGTGGACCACAACCGGGTTCGCGCACTCCCCCGCGAATTGCATGAGTGTGCGCGGCGACAGCGTGTTCATCTCGAGCGCATCATCAAGCGGGGCATCGAACACAACGACGGCGGCGCTGTTGATGATGACGCGCACGTGCGCGGACAGTTCGCGGTACAGCTCGTCGGAGAGGCCGAGACGGTCTCGGGACAGGTCGCCGGCGACCACGGTGAGCTTGGACGCGAGGCGTGTATCGAAGTCGGGGCCCCACTCCTCACGCAGCCGCGCGAAGACGCCAGACGTGATGATCTCGCGGTCGAAGCGAGTCTGCGCGTCGACAACGCCGCGCGCGCCGTCTCGACGAGGTCTGATGAGGACGTAGATGTGGCCGACGTCAGGGCACGAACGCAGCAGCTTCTCAATCACCGGCTTCCCGAGGAACCCTGTGGCTCCGGTCAGGAGGACCGACTGCCCGTTGTAGAAATCTCGCAAGCGGTCGTTCACCGGTTTGGACCCCGTTCCGCGCCTGCGCGAACCCACATGAAACGCCCGACGGTAGCGAGGCCTAACGTACCACGCAGCCGGGTCGGAGTCAAGTTGGCGACGGCAGTCTGATCGCGTGAAGCCCCACTACGAGCGGGTTCGTGCGGACGTCGCGAGATGGCACGCCACGCCGTGACCATCACTCAACGGGGTGACGGCTTGCGGGGTCTCGGAACACTCCGGCTTCGCCTCGGGACACCGAGGGTGGAACGGACAGCCCGACGGAGGCGAGACCGCGTCGGCCACGTCCCCAGATAGGCGGACGCGACGCGAGCGGGCCGCGGGGTCCGGCTGCGGCACGGCGGACAGCAGAGCCCGCGTGTAGGGATGCGCCGGATGGGCGCAGACGGTCTCGCGCGGGCCGATTTCGACGATGCGGCCGAGGTACATGACCGCGATGCGGTGCGAGATGTGCCGTACGACACTCAGATCGTGAGAGATGAACAGGTAGCTGAGGCCAGAATCGGCCTGAAGCTCGTGCAGCAGGTTGATGATCTGCGCCTGCACCGACACGTCCAGCGCCGACACTGGCTCGTCCGCGATGACGAGCGACGGATCCACCGCCAGCGCGCGCGCGATCCCCACGCGCTGCCTCTGCCCTCCGCTGAACTCGTGCGGATAGGATGTCGCGTAGGAGCGACTCAGACCGGCGCGTTCCAGGAGGGCGGCGACCCGCGCGGCCATGTCCCGTCGGGCGCAGAGACCATGAATCTCCAAGGGCTCGGCGAGAATGCCGCCCACCGTCAGACGAGGATTGAGCGACCCGTACGGATCCTGGAACACCATCTGCATCTCGCGCCGCATGCGCCGTAGCCGTTCACCCGCCTCAGTGAACACGCTGAACGTCCCGGACGGCGCGGTCAGCGTCGCGGAGCCGTGGGTGGGGTTCAGAAGGCGCACTAGCGCGCGGCCCACGGTCGTCTTGCCGCTACCGCTCTCGCCAACCAGGCCCAGCGTCTCGCCGGGGGCGATGTCGAAGGAGACGCCGTCCACCGCGCGAACGCTCGCGCGCCTACGGCCGACCCCAGCGCGCGTTTGGAAGCGCTTTGCGAGATCGTCGACGCGCAGGAGGGGAACGGTCACATGCGGAGTCCCAGAGAGACGCGGTGGCTGGCGCCGATGTCACCACCGACGAACGCGTAGTCGACGGTGAACGACTGGCCCCCGGTGAACCCGAGACGGAACCCCGCTCCGGCAGTTAGGTCGCGGAGCGTGTCGGCGTCCGACTTGCGCTCCAGCACGCCCAGTCGGATCGCGAGCGTGCGAGCCATATCCAGTTCGGCCCCATAGTGCATCTCGAAGTCGTACCTGGTGTCGGTGTCCGCGGTGAACGTCACCGTCGAGTCAGCCAGCACGTCCTGCGTTAGCGCGAGGCCCGCCTTCACGTTGGGCAGGATGATGTCCCGTTGGGACGTCCCTCCTCCCACGGGTGGCGTGTTCCAGAACACCTTCGTGCGCGTGAAGTCCTGCACGCAGACGCCCCCGTGCGCGCGGCGGGTGTCACTGAGATCCCAGGTCCCGAGGGCGCCAGCATCGGCGCCAAACCCGAACGCGTTCACGCCTCGCGGCGCCGTCATGAAGAGGAACTTGCCGGCGAGACCCACGTATAATTCGCCGCGTTCCGCGCTCGCGGCGCGTTTCCCCCAGGCAATGACGCCCGCGTTCTGCGCGAAGCTTGATGTCGACTGCACCGTGGGTCGGTTGACGGAACTCACGGGCGCGCTCCGGTCAGGCACCGTTGTAAGGGGTATGTCGTCCACGCCCACGCGCAGCCACGAGCCGCTCCACACGGAGTCGCCGACCGGTCGCGCGTAGTTGACGTAGTCGTAGCTGTCCAGACCATGGAGCGTAGCGTGCATGAACATCGCGTCAGGTCGCGTCAGCCGACCGAGGCCGGCGGGGTTCCAGTAGGCTGCTGTTGAGTCCGCGACGATCGCCACTTGCGAACTGCCCATCGCCAGCGCGCGACCGCCCACGCCGAGCGTGAGGAACTCCCCCGCGAACGCGTCCTCGGCGACGACGCGACGCGGACACACGGCGGCAAGGAGCGCGAGCGCCGCCACGACGACGTAGCGTCGCGCGGCTACCATGCGTCCCTGGTCGTTCTGTCTCGATCCGACCGCCATGGCGCGTCCCTACTTCATCTTCAGCATCTTGACGACATCGGTGTGCGTCTCGCCGCGGGCGCTCATGACGACCTTGGCGTAGTAGACGCCGTTCGCGACATCACGGCCTTCCGTGTCGCGTCCGTCCCAACGCACCCGCACGAAGCCGGCCGTGCGCGGGTGATCGGCGCGCCACACGACGCGGCCTTGCAGCGAATACACGGTGACGGCGAGCGCCTCCATCTCTCCCGTGGCCTCAATGCCAATGTCCGTGATGGTCCGAAACGGATTCGGGTAGTTGAGCACGCTCCGTAGGATCGATGTTGACGTCACACGGAAGCCGACCTCCCGGACGACGCGGTTGCCGTCCAAGTCGAGCACGGTGGCGCGGAGCGCGTAGTCCGCCGGGTCGAGAGTTGGGGTGTAGTTCAGCGTGAGTTGCGTCGTCCCGGGGGCGACATGGGCGCGCAGATCCTCGGCGTCTACCGCGACATATTCTCCGCCGTCCGCGCTGATTTCCAGCGTCAGGTCGTCGGGATGCACGCCGCTGTCGTCGGAGATGGCCGCGTGGAATTCCGGCGTCGGCGCCACGGGATCGCCGTCGGCGAAGTCCTGCCCGGCTACCGCGAAATCAATCGCCGGCGCGGTCACGTCCGTAGTGACGAATGCCGCGAATGTTCCCAGTCGATCCGTCGTCGCGCGCGTGACACCCAATTCGTGCGACGCGAACACGAGCGAGTCACCCGGCCCATAGCGCGTGGCGCCGGCGAGCACCCTAAACCGCGCGCCGCTTTCGGGATCCGTCCAGGCCTGCCCCACGCTGACGACGGGGGTCGCGGGCCGCGCCGTCAGGGCGTCCCAAGATCGTCTCCTGACTTCGTACTGCGTCGCGTTCAGGAAGAGGAGGCACCACGCGTCCTCGGGCGCGGAGCCGGCGTCGAGGATCTGTACGACCCCCCTGCCCGCGTTGCCGCGACGCGCGGAGCTGACCGGTCCGGGCGTCCCCTGACCTGGCAGAGCCACGTCGACCCGCAGGACATCACCGTAGGCGTGGACCGGAGCGTTCGTCACGGTGATGATGTGAGGTAACGCGTTGCGATCCGGCGGCAGAGATCCGCCTCGCAACATCGTGGGAACACGTTCCGCCCGGCGTGTGAGCGTGCCGTCCTCGCCCTGCAAGTACAGGTCGTAGCTGAACGGGTCGGTGAACATGGCGATCCAGCGGCCGCCTTCGGCGTTCTCTTCGTCGACCAGGACGTCTGCGGCGCTGGGGTCGAACGGCGGCTGCGTTGGCGTCGTGAACCCCGGCCGTGTCACCAGCTCCTGCTGCGCGTCCGCGAGCAGGACCGTGTCGGGAAGACGGCGCCAGCGCTCGATGTCGTCCAGCCACTCGTAGAGACCAGCGGTCGCGAGCTCGTTGCGCACTACCTCGGGCGGGATGGCGGGGCCGCCGTCCTCGCCGCCGATCCTGCTCTGTAGCTCCTGTCTGAACGCCGTCAGGTCGAAGCGGGCCTCCACCGTGGCCGGCGTGGCGAGAATCGCCGGGGCGTCGCCGTCGATCTCCGCCACCGAGTGCGCCGCGGCCCCTGGGGCCGGCAGGGCGGTCAGCGAGGCCTGACCGATCGGCGCCGGATCCACGTCCGCCACACCCACGACGCGCGGCGCCGGATACGCGCGGCCGGCGATGTCGACGCGCAACCCGCGATCGACGCTTTCCAAGGCCACGCCAGCTCCCTGCACGCGCGCCTCCGCGACCAGCGTCTTGACGGAGTCGACGTTGTCGCGCCTGTCCGACTCCTCGAGCGTCGCCACCCCGTCGGTCGTTGGCGGGTCGATCCAGGCAAAGAGGAAGTGCTCGCCGGGATCAAGCGTCGTTCGCAGCGTGCCTGAACCAAGCCAGTGCGTGTTCAGAGGCGTGTCCGACTCGCGCAACCGCGCGTCGCCCGCCGGGGTCTCCGCGAGAGGGTCGCCCTTCACCCACGAGTCCGGCGGTACGGTCAGCTTGCCAACAAGGGCAGCCGAGGCGTCCGGTATGTCGTCGTTGTCCAGGTCCGGGTTGCCTTCGTAGATGGACACCGGAACAGGCACGTCAGTGCGGACGTCCTCTACGTTCTCGAGCGTCACAGAGATGTGCCATCCGAGCGCGTCGTCGAACTGGTACGTTATGAGTGGCGCGCGGTCCACGTCCGAACGCAGCACGCGCCAGTCGGGCAGCGGATGAAAGACCTCGGTCGCCACGCGCGTCTCTACCTGCGCGCCGTCCGTATCGACGGCGCGGGCGAAGTACTCGAACGACTCGCCATGCGGGGGCATGGGCAGGTTCTCAGGGAGTGAATACCAGCCCGCGCCGCGCGCGGCGTCGCGCTGCATGGGTGTCACGACCCACTCCCGCGCCGCGTCGTCGTAGTGCTCGAATTCGATAACCCCGATGCCGCGGTCGTCCGTGACGCGCACGGCCACGCCGATCACATCGCCGAGGTCCTCGACGACCACGTCCTCGATGATGGGTTCGGAGAGAGCGAAGGTCGCGCCACCCACCGCGATGTGGTCGGCCGATTCCGCGAAGAACTCTATCTGCGCGCGTCCCGACGCGGCGTTCGCCGGGACGTCCAGCGACACGCTGGGATACTTGCCGGCGGTCACGGCAGCCTCGGCCGCGCGTTCGATTGGGGCGCCGCCGCCACGCGGAGTGAATTGCGCCGTGACGAACAGTCGACCGTTGAAATCGGACACGGGCGTGAACGTCTTCGTGTCCGTGGGGCGGTCGTAGACGCCGGAGAGGATCTCGCCCGGTTGCGTGGTCACGGCGGCGCCGGGCGTCACGGAGCGGTTGGTAACTTCGGGCCGGATCTCATAGTCGGCGACATGCAGTTTCGTCGCCGGGTCGCCGAACAGCGAGTATTGCTGCATGACCTCGAGATGCGTGAGGCCCTGCTCGACCATCAGCCGCGTCTTCGGATGGAACGCGATCTCGCCAAAGCTGCGCACGTTCCTGCCGAAGATGTCATCGAAGATGAGTTTGTTGAGAGCGTCGTTGCCGGATCCAAAGGTTAGGCGCGTGGCGGCCAACATGCCGATGATGCCGGCGTCCTCCATCCGCAGCATGAGCTCGCCCATGCTCGGCTCGGCCGGCGCGTCGAAGTAACCGTTGTTGCAGCTCAGCACGAACATCAGCGACAGCCGGTCGGTCGGGCGCAGCGTGCGGATGCCGGAGTTGTCGAAGATGATCTCATGCGCCCAGACCAGCCGGCCCCCGTGCCCAGCGTACTGCGCGATGAGCGCCCCTTCGCTCAGCGAGTCCACGATGCGCTGCCTCGCCAACTGAGACGCGCGTCGTACCCGCGACGTGTCCTCTTCGTCTGGGAACTCCTCGAAGATGTCCTCCAGGAAGATCTTGTTGGTGACGTACCCCAGGAGCGTGTGGTTCTGGCTTACCTCGGTCAGGCTCTTCTTGAAGATGAAGTCGCCAGAGTTGGTCGTGTCGTCGTCCGCAACCGATATTATCTGCCGCCGCCAGCTTCCATTCCGCGGGCTGCCCTCGTAGGCGATGATCTTGTTGACAACTGAGGTCGCCTCTTCCGGGCGCTCGACGGGAAGACGGCCGAGGAAGAAGTCGGGAAGAGGGTCGATGCCACTGACGGTCGTGTACCAGTGGTCGGACGCCGTCTGACCGAAGAGCGTCCACACATAGTGCGTCGGGATGAAGCCCATCACGTCGGGCGGCTCGGGATAGAGCTCCTGGTCGACGCCGAACATATCGTAAGTCCCGTCCGCCATGATCGTGACGTACGAGAGAGCCGGCGCGCGCCAGTTCACGAAGGCGTGCCGCAGGAACTCCTTGATCGCCCACGGGGAGGTCATTCCGTGCCCGAACTCGTCGTACACGTCGGCCACGTCGACAGCCTTTGCCCGCAAGCCGCCACCCGTAGGCGTGGAACGCCACTCCGCAAGGCGGAGCGCCGCCTCCTCGTACGCGCGGTGGTAGATCACGACGTAGTCCGCGCCGTTGGTCGACGATTTGAGGGACGACGGGGAATCCAGCTCGATGCGGTCTGGAGCGGACGCGCCCTCTCCTGAGACGGCGATGTACTTCGCGTCGTGCGTGTCCTGCGCCTGGAACCGCGCGGCGTACAGCGAGGTAGGCGTCGAGAGCGGCTCGCCGCGCGCGGTCTGAATGCCGTGTAGGCGGTCGCGCGCGTCATCCGTCACCGCCGTCCGCTGCACCTCGACGTTCCGGAAGCGACTGACGAGATTCTTCCCGTTGTGTTCGTACACCGCAATGTCCGACCCGAGGAAGTCCGATATCGAATACTCGAGCGTCCGCAGCCGCCTGTTCTCGAGCGGTTTGTTGTTGGGCGGGGTGGACGCGAACAGTAGGTCGCCAACCGCCCGAAAGTCGCGGGTGTATTCCAGGTCGAACCAGTTGACGTACGAGCGGAACGGGTACTTGTCGGTGTCGTCGTCCTCGTTCGTGTCGACCCGCACGAGGCGCATCGTGTTCATGCCGTCCGCCGCATCCACGAGATCCTCGATGCGCACCGAGCGGCCGATGGCCTCCTGCTGTTGATCCGCCCACTTAGCTCGCCCTAGCTTCACCTCGTTCAGTGACAGGATGACGTCGTGATCCACCGGTGTGCCGCCCTGCAACATGACGTCGATGCGGCCGAGGTCGAACGTCTGCGCGACGTCGTATACCGCGAACTCCAGGGCAGCTTCGTTGCGCTCCACGCCGTTCTTGACGCCGAACCAGAACCAGTGGTCGCGCGCCTCGTACCATCCGTGCGGATCCCCGGGCGACGCCGATGTCGAAGTCACCGTCTGTAGGAGCGAGTGTTCCAGATCCTTTTCAAAATGCACCCTCGATCGGAAGTTCGGCACGAGAGTCGCGAGGCTCTCCCGCGGCGCCCCTTCCAGCTCGCTCACGCGGAGGCCTGGCTGGTCCTGCTCCGCCAGGAGGTAGACGCTGTAACGGGAGTACGGGTTGGTCGGGCGCGCGGCCAGGAATTCCACGTAGTCGTCCGGGTCGAATCGCCCGTCGCGGGAGCCGTGGACGTAGATCGGCTGTTCCGCTCCCAGGAACGTCACGCCCAGATTGCGCGGAGCGACCTGGGCCAGGTCGATGCCCTGGGCGGCCAACGCATGCCCGTCCACGCGGACGACCGACTCCTTCGAGACGAACAGTTTGACCGCCGTCGGTGGGGGCGCGGCGGCCGCGTCGGCGTCCTGCGCCGGCGCCGCAGGCGCGCGCCAGGCTCGCGCCGCGTGGTCATTCAGCAGATGCCTGTCGAAGTACTCCGCGAACGGCTCGGACTCGCGCGAACGCACGCGCGGGGACGTCCGGCCGCCAGCGAAATCGACGCGTACCGTGATCCGCGAGTACGCGCGAAGGCGTCGGGACGACG
Source organism: uncultured bacterium (assembly GCA_964473525.1). Taxonomy (GTDB): domain Bacteria; phylum Poribacteria; class WGA-4E. The sequence continues at coordinate 15,399 of CAYYPK010000011.1, read as the reverse complement.
GATCGTACTGCACGGGTCGCACCTCGACGGTGACGGTGCGCCGGTCTCGGGTCAGCCCGTCGGATACGACCTCGACGAGCGAGGCGGGCTCGTAGCCGCGGGCGCCGTAACCCCGACTGTCCTCGAGGAACTTGGGCTCCGCGTATTGCGTCCCGCTGGCGTGGTTCCTGATCTCCGCGGTTGGCGTGGGGACGACCCGATAGCGACCGACCTCCTTCGCGGGGCCGGGCATCGCGCGGGCGCGCAACGTGGTGCCGTGGGGAACGCCGATGGTGAACCGTTCGACGGGAAGCTCTGGGTAGCCAACTCGGGTGGACGGCACGGCGCGGTCCATCGAGACGCGGACCCGACCGACGGGTTCCTCCAGTCGCTCAACGCGGGGTGGGTCGAAGCTCATCTCGACGGTCACGCCTGACGCGTCCGACGCGAGGAGACGGACAGGCGGCTCTGCCGACCGACGGTGCGTCGAGCCGGATCCGATGCGCGGGGAAACAGGCGCCGCAGCGTAGGTCGCGAGCGCGGGCGACAACAACGCCACGAGGACAACAACCCACCGAGATACGCGCATCGCCCACCTTGCCGTGATTGGTTGAGGGACGTTCAGCCACCGTAGTCCGTTATGTTATACCGATTCGCGCGCGCCGGTCGGAAATGGCGTCCGAGGCCCGGCGTCACGCAACGCCCGCGCGGCGCCTTCCTCAACGACGCGCGATCGTCTGCCCCACGTGCTCCGTGACGGCTCGTCGGGCGCTCAATCCGTCCAACGCGTAACGTCGGCGACGGGCCGGCGCGTTGACGTGCCTACCTCCGCCGGGTAACCCATGTAGCAGAGCCCGACGATGTATTCCGAGTCCGGGTCCACCCCCAGCAGATCGTACGTGTTCCGCTCAATCGTGATCGGCCCCGTGCTCCACTGCATGCCGACGCCCAACTCCCAGCCTGCGAGCTGCATGTTGAGCATGGCGCAGGAGACCGACGCCGTGTCTTCACGCTGCCGCTGCTCGTCGCCGTCCAACACGACCGAGACGAACACCACCGTGGGCTTGGAGTTCCACTTCGCCTTTCCCTTCTCGCCTGCCGCCGCGATGTGCTCCGGCGCCGTGCCCGGCGCGCATTTGGCCTGCTGGATGGCGCTGTACCGGTCGGCGAGGGTAGCCTTCATCTCAGGGCCCACCACGGTGAACCTCCATGGCTCCGTGAGGTGGTGGTTGGGACTCCACGTCCCTGCCTCGAGGATCTCCGTCAACACGTCTCGCGGCACCGGTCCAGGCTTGAACTGGAACACCGTGCGCCTGCTGCGGATTGCATCGCGAATCGCCGACCCCGAGCGGTCCATCGGTCCGTCTGACATGTCTGCCTCCTACCCCATAACGGCGGCGCCGCGCGCAGTGTTTACGCAGCGGACAGCCTTGACCGCAGGCTTCCCAGAAGATCGGCGCCTGCTTCGACCGGCAGGTCGACGCCGCGTCGCTCGAGCGCGCTCGTGTAAAGGCCCAGGATGACGTTGAACTGCGCCAGGGACGCGGCCAGGTTCGTAGGGTGCACGGCTGACGCGTCTTCGAGCCAGTCGAAAAGCGCCTCGGTGAGCCCTACCTGTCCGTGGACATCCTCGGCGTAGTATTCGTGCGCGCCGCTCGTCTTGGCGTCGCCTATGTGCAGTTCCCACGACGACATGGTCCACTCAGCCAGGCCGCGGGTTCCATAGACCGCGATACGCTTGTTCATGTGTATGGGCCTGCCGTCCGCGGCGGACGGGCCGTTTTGCCCGCATCGCAGATGTATCTGCGTGTTGTCCGCGAGGTTCACGACGGCGACGGACTGCTGAGGGCACGGGTGGCTGTCGTCGAGCCACCCAGCCCCTCCGACCTGGCCGAACACCGACACCGGCGCGACATCGCCCGTGAACGCGCTCGCCAACTGCAGGATGTGTGTACCCTGACCCGATAGACCCAACGTGGCGCTCACCTCGACAAGCCGCGCATCGCCAATGACGCCGCCTCTTACCGCTGCCCGCATCTCCGCCACCTTGGCGTGGAAGTGCAGCTGGTGGTTTAGGCACACCTTGGTGCCGCCTAGCTGTAGCCGGCTGATGGCGTCGTAGTCCTCCGCCTGCAGGGCGATGGGTTTCTCGACGATGACGCCGCCGACGCCGTGCGCCGCGGCCGCGGCCAGTAGGTCGAGCCGGTGCGCGGGCGGCGTGCCTATGTGCAGCACATCGGGAGCTTCCTGCGTCAACAACTCGTCCAGGCTCGTGTACCGCGCGGGCACGTCGAATTCGTCGCCGAAGGCGTTCAGCCTCGTGTCGTCGACGTCGCAGAGCGCGACCAATTCGCCTCGCTCGATGTGCGCGTAAGCAGCCGCGTGGTCACGCGCGCGCGGGCCGCAGCCCACTATGGCGGATCTGTGCATGTCGCTCTCCTGCCCTCTTGCCGGTCGGTGGCGCGCAACGTCACGATCGCCTCCGCGCGCAGTCCGATCGGCCGCGGTCGACGGCTACGCGCGTTCTACAGTGCGGCGCGAAGCTGCTCGATGAGATCCTCGTCCGGCTCAACCGGCAGCTCGACGGGCCGATGCTCTAGCGCGCTCATGTAGATTCCGAGGATGATGTTGAACTGCGTCAGTGACGCGTCGAGATTCGTCGGATGCGCGTTCGCGTCGTCGGTGAGCCAGTCGAACGCGGCGTCCGTGAGTCCGGCCTGCCCAAGGACGTCCTGGGCGCCGTAGTCGTGCTCGCCGCGCTCAAGCGAACCGTCGCTTCGCGTGGCTTCCCACCACGACATCGTCCACTGGACCATGCCCGCCGTGCCGTACGCGGCGATGCGCTTGTGGCGATGGTTGGCGGGCTCCTCGCTGATAGGGCGAGCGTTCGTGCCACACACCAGCTGCGCCTGCGCTCCGTTGTCGTAGTTGATCGTCGCCACGCACTCCTCCGGTGCGCAGTGGCCGCCGTGCAGGCCGCCCGCGCCCGAAACCTGACCGAACACGGCGGTCGGTCGAGCGCCCGGGTTGAACGCCGCGACGAGTTCCAACACGTGCGTGCCCTGCCCGCTCAGGTTGAGCCGGGCGCTCGCGTCCAGGAAGCGCAACTCGCCAATCGCGTCGTCCTGCACGCGCTTCTGCAGCTCCAGCGACTTCTTGTGGAAGTGCAGCTGGTGGTTCAGGCATATCTTCGTGTCGGAGCGCGCCTCGAGATCGCGCAGTTGGCGGTAGTCTTCGCCCTGCAGCGCGATGGGCTTCTCAACGATGACCGCTGGCGTCTGGTGGTCCGCCGCGATTGTCAGCAGCGGCACGCGCAGGTGGGGTTGCGTGACGACGTGCAAGAGGTCTGGCTTCTCGACGTCCAGCATCTCGTGCACGTCCCGGTAGCGAGACGCCACCCCGAATTGGTCGCCAAACGCTTCCAGTCGATCGCCATCCATGTCGCAGATCGCCGCCAGCTTGCCACCAACGACATGCTCGTACGCGCGGGCGTGGCCCCTGGCCCGGCCGCCGCACCCAAGTATCGCGCTCTTGTACATGCTACACGGGTCTCCTACCGCGCTATCACTTGACGAACAGCATCACAGCCAGCCCCGCAAGCGCTACAAGGACGTACGCCGTGAATCGGTCCCTGCTGAGGCGGCTGCCTAGCCGAAGCCCTACGAATCCCCCAAACCACATGGCGGGGCCGGCGGTCAGGTAGAGCGTCGGCGACCGGAGAAGCATACCACCCTTCGTGGGGGTCGCCACGTCGGACAGAGCTCCGAACACCAGGGCCGTCTTGTAGAGAGCGACGCACATGAAGAAGGCGCACAGCGTTGCCCGTATCGCGTCGCGTTTCCACGGCTGTCGGTAAATGTACACCACGACCGGCGGGCCGCCCGCGTTCACGGCGCCGCTGATGAGCCCTGCCAGCCAACCGAGCGGCAGGCTCCACCACGCGGACGAGCCGCGCGTGTCGGTCCCGCCAGCGCGGCCGCGCCACACCTCGGACGCGCAGTACCCAAGCAGCACAACTCCGATGAAGCGCCGCAGTATCACGTCGGGTAGGGACGTCAGTAGGTAGACGCCCATTGGGACGCCGATGGCCGCGCCCAACAGGAGGCGCCACAGCCACGCCACGTTGATGTGGCGTCGGAGACTCCACAATAGCGCCAGGGTGTTGAGCACGGCGAACGGCGGGACGATGACGCTGGCGGCGCGAGCGCCGATCAGGAACGGGAGCGTCGCCATGGACACGAGGGCAAAGCCGAAGCCGGTCATGCCTTGCAGCAGTCCCGCTAGCAGGAGCGCCACCGCGATGCCGACGAGTTCCAGAACGCTTGCCTCAGGCACGGCTGACCGACGCCTCGACTCTCGGCCGGGTGAGGCCCCGCGCCGCGTCGGTGGGCAGGAGGACAGAACCCGCCACGGCGCGCCAGGACACGCGGATCGCCACTATTGCGCTGCCTTCACGGCGGTCCACGCGTCTCCGTACGCCCGGTCCATCGCGGCCTCTCGCATGATGGGTTCCAGTCGCGCGGTCAGTTCGGTCGGAGGGTACACCGCTGGATTCGTCGTCACGGTCTCGGGCAGATGGGCTTGCGACCCAGGGACGCAGTTCGCGTACTGCGTGAAGAGCGTTATCTGGGCAATTACCTCAGGTCGCAGGACGTAGTCGAGGAACGCCTCCGCGAGCGCCTGATGCTGCGTGGCCTTGGGAATGGCGAGGTTGTCTATGAAGATCGTGCCACCCTCGTCCGGGACGACGTACTTCCATTCAGGCTGTTCCTTGGCCACCCGTAGCACGTCGCCGTTCCACGCGTGCGTCACCGTCACCTGCTTCGATTGCATGAGCGCGTCCGTCTCGGTCTCGTAGCTGTAGACAAGCGGCTTCTGCGCGATGAGGAGCGCCTGCGCCTCCGCGATCCTGTCGGCGTCGGATTCGTTGATGGAGTAGCCCAGACGCTTCAGCGCCACGCCGAAGGACTCGCGCGAGTCGCCGAGCATGTTGATCTCGCCGGACAGCGACTCGTCCCACAGGACATCCCAACTCGTTGGAGCGGCCGCCAGCTTCGACGAATCGTAGCCAATGCCGGCGGTTCCCCACACGTACGGCACGGAGTAGGTGTTCGCCGGGTCGAAGTACTTGCCGAGGAACTGCGCGTCCACGTTCGCCAGGTTGGGGATGTTCGCCTTCGTCAACGGCGCCAGCAACGCGAGGCCCGCAAGCTGCTCGACGGCATAGTCTGACGGCACGACGACGTCGTAGCCTGTCACGCCCGCCTGCAGTTTTGCGACGAGGTCCTCGTTGCTCTCGTACGTGTCGAGGACGACCTTCGCACCCGCCTCGGCCTCGAATACCGAGATGACTTCCGGGGTGAAGTAGTCCGACCAGGTAAAGACGTGCAGCGTCTGTGTTTCCTGGGGGCCGCAGCCCGCGCTCCAGACGACTAGCGCCGCAGCGAGAACGCCCGTAATCGCCTTAATCGTCGCTCGCATCGCGTGCCTAACCTTCCTGCGGCGCGTAGGCGAGGCGCCCGTGTTCCTGCATGACCTTGCGCAGCCGGTCGTGCGGGATGCCGTACATGACGTTCCCGTTGCGTCCGACCATCGTCCGCCCTGCGACGATGGCGTTGATGATGGACTCCTCGACCGCCTCCATCGCCGCCGTGAACATCCCTGTGAGATGCCCGTCAACGTAGCCCGTCCGCGTGTAAGTCGCGCCCTCGATGTCGGGCGTGACGTCCGTCGCCGTCGAGAACGCCACGACGAAATCTCCGCTGCCATGCCGACCGACCGTGCCGGTGCGCGACATCCCGACCGCGCCGCGTTTCGCCAGCCGATGTAGTTGACGCGAGGTTAACGGCGCGTCGGTCGCGACGACGACTATGAACGAGCCGTCTGGCGGCGGCCGGTGCGGCGTCAGGTCCGTGATGTGCCGGCCGACAGGGACGCCGTCCACGCGCAGTTCGTGGCGGCCGCCGCCGTTCGCCAGCACGAGCGCGCCCACGGTGTAGCCGTCTCGGCTGACGCGAGACGCCGTTCCAATGCCAGCCTTAAAGGAGTAGCTTTTCATGCCGGTCCCGGCGCCGACGCTGCCCTCCGCCACGCCGCCGCCGGTCGCCTTGGTGATCGCCTGGATCGTGTGTTCCTCGGTGACGGGCCTCGCCTGGCTGTCCGTGAGCCCAGCGTCGGCGCACTCGGCAACGAACGGCAGCACAAGGTGCCCTCGGTGTCCACGGCGCTCGGCCTCGTCGCGCATCCACGAGATGACGCCGTTGGCAACGAGCGGCACGTTGTTCGTACCCGTCAGGAGGATCGGCACCTCGAGCGCGCCGAGCTCGTTTACCCAGTGGGCGCCGGTCATGGCGCCGTTGCCATTGAAGGTGTACGTCGCGGCGGGAACCTTGTGGTGCCACACGTTGTCGCGCGGGACGATCGCCGTGACCCCGGTTCGCGCCGCGTGCGGGCCTTCACCGTGCGAGACGGTAACATGCCCGACCCGGACCCCGTCGACATCCGTGATCGCGTTCAGCGCGCCTGTGGGCAGCGTGCCGATGTCGATGCCCAGGTCGCGCGCGCGGGGGGCGGCGCCTACGTCGCCGTCACCTGCTTCCGGTAGCTCGGGCTTCCCAGCCTGCTCCCAGGCGGTGAGCCAGTAGCTCGCGACGTCCGTTGCGGCTCTGCTCAGCTGATGGCGCAGCAGGGCTCCGGACAGCGACCACATCCGGTCGATGTATTCCTCACTCTCCTCCAGCTCTCCTTCGATGCCTTCGCGCGCGAGGCGGTCGTGGTTGAGGATGAGGAAGTGCAGCGCGTAACTGTCCATGATGTTGATGAACGCGCGCGCGACCGGGCTGTCGACCGCTGCCACGCGCGATAGGTCGGCCGCGACCGATACCTCGAGCTCCTGCTCGTGCGCCTGGACGAGGTTCCACTCCCACAGGGCGTCGGTGTTGGGTTGCCCCGTGGCGCGGCCCGTGAAGTTCATGACGCAGTGGAACGGCTGGAACGGCTTCGCTACGTAGAACGAATACGCGGCCGCTGTCTCCACGATCCGGTCGGCGTCACCCGCCGCCATCGCGTCCGCTACTTCGTCGATGTACGACTCTATACGCCATGGCAGGCGTCCGTAGCGGTCGAAGGTCGCGTCGCCGAGCTTCGCCGCGGCTGCCTCGTAGTTCCGTGGGAGCTCGTTGAACGGGTACTCGCCGAAGCCCTCGTAGTCGATGTCGAAGAAGTGACGCTCGTGTTCGCCTGCGTGCGCCGGGTCGTCGCTCTCGCGCCAGTGGTAAGGCCCTAGTGTCTGCTCGGCGAGCGCGTCGCGGTGCGCCATGAAGAACGCCCGCACGGGCTCCGGCATGGCGTCGCAGGCTTTGCGCGTGATGATCTGGTGCGCTTCGTGTCCCCACCCGTGCGCGCTGGACGCGGCGACGGCGAGGACGAGAGTGACGAACAGGACGCGGCATCGGTGTGTCTGCATAGGCGCGCCTTCCCGTGGGTCGGAGTGCGTAGTATTGGATTGCGGCGTCAGCGCGCACGGCTGCGGCGTGGAGGCGAGCGGAGCGCGTCGGTGGCCATCATAGCAGGATTGCGACGGTACGCCACTGCTGGTCCGACATGTGGCGGCACGCGGTTTGCCCTCGCGAGCCCGGTCGGCTTACATTACGCCTGTCCATAGGAGCACGCTGGCTCCCGCACACATATATGGAGGCTACACGATGAAGCGATTCGCGACTCTATGTGCCCTGGCGATCGTCGCGTGCTTGACGGCTCGCGCCGAGCTGACCGACGGGCTCGTACTGTACATGCCGTTGGACGAGGGCTCCGGCGGCGTGGTGGCGGATATCGGCCCCAACGGGCTCGAAGGCGAGATAGGTGGAAGCCCCACGTGGGTAGATGGCAAGATGGCCGGCGCGTTGCAGTTCGCCACGTCGACTGATCTGGTAAACATACCCACGACCGGCGTGCTCGAAATCGCCGACGCCATCACGCAGGCGGCGTGGGTAAAGCTGGACCGTCTGCCGGGCGCGCACGCGATCATCTTTGGCACCCGCGGCGGCGGCGGCAGGCTCATCGGATTCGGCTACGGAATGAATCCGAGCAACGGCATCAAGGTGTGGACGAACAACCCAGGTGGCGGATTCCTCGATATCAACGACAACGCCACGGTGCTTGAGACCGACGTGTGGTACTACCTGGCGTACACCCACTCAACGGATGACGGCGGCATGGTCCGCATCTACGTCGACGGCGCCATGACGTTCGAGCAGGAGTCCGGCAACCCGGTGGCGCCCGCGGACACGCCCACGGACGTCACGATAGGCACGTGGTCGGGAGAGGCGTGGCCAGGCCACGTTGATGAAGTGCGGCTCTGGAACCGCGTGCTGTCGGAAGCGGAGATCGGGGCGAGTATGGATGCCGACGCCAAGGGCTTCCTCGCGGTGAGCGCGAGTGGCAAGCTCGCAACGTCGTGGGCCCGCGTCAAAGGCAGCCGGTAGAACGCGTCTCGACTGGCCGACCGCACGCCGACCGTCGGTCGCGTTGACCGCCGCGCGACCGGCTCTCTATACTGCTGCCCACTTCATCTCCAGAGGACCGCGCGGTGGCCGACAGAGGGACACGCGAAGCCCTGCGGGACAAGGTGCAGCGGGAGCGACGCGCCGAGGCCGGCGTGCCCGAGGCGCGCGACGACACCACGGTGGAGATCGTCCGCGATGGGCCCGCCGACCCGGAGCGGCTGTGGGACAAGCCGAGGGGCGGCTCCGGCGTCGGCGCGTGGATCGCCGTCACGGTAGTCTTCGCGGCGAGCGTTGCGGCCGCCTTCGTCGTTGGGTTCGCGGCGATGTACGCGTATGAGGCGATGAAGTAGGACGCGCGGCTGATTTTCCGTGAACGCTGGGCCCGTTGCGGTGTCTAACAGGCGATCGTGGGCCAAGAGGGATGCGAATGGACTGGACGGAAGCCATCTCGCACGGCATCGTGGACGCGCCGGAAGCTACCGAGGCGCACGCCGCCTTCGTGGCGTTCGTCGAGAAGCACCGCGACCAGGCGTACCGCGTCGCTCGCGGCATGATGCCCACCCACGAGGCCGCGGACGATGTCTTGCAGGATGCCCTCCTGAGGGCGTACCGCTCGCTCGATCGCTATCGTCGTGATGCCCAGCTCGATACGTGGCTCTACCGCATCGTGATGAACGCCGCGCTCAATGAGCTGCGCGCGCAGCGACGCCGGGTGGGGTTCCTCGAGAGGTTGCGGCGGCACAGTGGAGTCGCTCGTCGTCCCACGCGGCCGAACGAGCCGGTTGAGCGCGACGAGGCGCGCGCCCACGTGCAGGCGGCCGTGATGGAACTGACCGCGAACCTGCGCGCCGTCGTCGTTCTGTTCGACCTCGAGGGGCTCAGTTGCGCCGAGGTCAGCGCGGCGCTTGGGATTCCAGAAGGCACAGTTCGGTCCCGTCTGCACAACGCCCGGAAGCAGTTGCGGGTCCGTCTCGACCCGTACGTTAACGGGACCGCCCGGCGCGCCCCTGTGGGGGAGGAGTAAGATGCGCTTCACCTGCGGAGAGACACGCGAACGGTTGGACGCCTACGGCGCCGGCGATCTGCCCCCTGGCCAGCAGATGAGGGTGCGAGCCCATCTCGCGGGCTGTGAGAGCTGCCGGGGCGACTTCGCCGACTCCGAGCGCGTCACCCGCGCGGTGCGTCACGCCATGACCGTCGTGCCGCCACCCGGCTATCTGGAGGCCCTACCAACGCGACTGGAGGCAAGACGGCCCGCAGTTGCGGTCGCACGGCCGGCGTGGACGCGGCCTGTGCCTGCGGCGATGGCGGCCGTGGCCGCTCTCGCCCTGTTCCTCATCGGCCGCGCCTTCTGGGTGGACGCCCCCGCCGGGGTGGGCGGAGAACCGACCTTCTCGCCCGTTGCACGGCAGGACGTCACGCCAACGGTGGCCGCGGACGCCCACGAGCTCGGGCCCCGCGTCGCCAGGAGCGTGGAGAAGAGCGGGGATCTGATGGCCGTGCAGTTGGTGATGATGGAGCCTCGAGCGATTACGCCGTCCGTCGAGCCCATCCCGCGCGTGGCGATGGCGCGGTCCAAAGGCCCGATGATGGACAGTTCGCGGATTGAGCAACTCATCGCTACCATCCTCCGTCCTCGTCGCGACGCCGTGCGGGCGTCGGGGGAGTCGTTCGACCTTGACCTGTATGCCTCCGAGGAGGCCGTCGCTCTCGCGCGGCAGGCGCCGTACGCGTCACGCAGCGCCGGGTACGACGGTCTTGCGGCCTTCGTGTCGGGCAGCGTGTCGGCAATCGCTGATGTGACGCTGCCGCTGTACTAACCTGATGCTGCGCCGGGACGAGGATCCGGCGACCAGCCGACGCTTGGAGGGCAAGACGGCACGGCCGTTGAACGCACGGTCGAAAGCGTGTAGCCTTCCGGCGGAATTACTGAGCGTTGTGTGTATCTGGGTGCGTCCGCGTGTGCGCACGTGTGGGTAGGCGAGCGGAACACCCGCAGGAATCCCCAGTTTCAAGACCGTAGTCAGCAGCAAAGGGATCCAACCGAATGAACGATAAGCTTCTAGTAGGGATCGGCGTCGTCGGGCTTCTGGGCGTGCTGTTCTGGCCCAGCGGCAGTTCGCAGCGGGTAAGGACGGCGTTCGAGGACGCCGAGCAGTTCCTCGCCGGCCAGAGATACCAGGAAGCCATCGAGCAGTACGAAGTCGCGCTCGAGGAGTCCGTCAAGCCGTTCGTGAAGACCGAGATCATCGACCCGGACTTCCCGACGCTGGCGCACTACAAGATCGCATTCGCGAACGCGCAGATCGCTGACCAGACGGGCGACATCACAAAGTACGACGTCGCGGTGGCGACGATTGAGGACATCTACCGCGACGCCACGGTCCCCAAGCATAGGGAACTCATCACGTTCCTGTGGGGGTACGTGCTGTTCAAGCAGAAGAAGTTCGAGGAAGCCGACCCGAAGTTCCAGGAACTTATCGACAACTTCCCGAACAGCCTGTACTTGGAGAACGCGTGGTATTCCATCGGGCAGTTGAACTTCGAGACGAAGGAATACGACCGCGCGCGAGTGGCGTACAAGGCCATCGTCGACAACTTCCCGAACTCCGAGTTCCGCGATGACTCGCAGCACCTCATCGCTCAGACGTTCCTGCTCGAGCAGAACTACGAGCAGGCGTTCCGCGAGTTCGACAAC
>CAYYPK010000011.1:0-4208 GCA_964473525.1 uncultured bacterium | reverse complement strand
CCTGACGCCCGAAGCGTTCGCGGGCTCGGTGCTGATCCCGGAAGCGGACTATAAGGCAGCCTACTGCCTCCTCCAGTTGAGCCGACTTGAGGAAGCCATCGACCGGTACAACCGCTTCGTAGCCGACCACCCGAACTCCGGCTTCGTGACGGCGGCGTACTTCGACCTTGGCACGATCTACACGCGCCAGAAGGACTACGACAACGCCATCCAGAACTACCAGTTGGCGATTGAGAACACCGACGACATGGCGTTGCGCGCCGAGATCCAGTACGAAATCGGCGACAACTACGTCGAGTCCGAAGACTACGTGGGCGGCGCCGACGCGTATCGCACCGTGGTCGAGCTGTATCCCGAGAGCACATACGTCGCCGCCGCGCGCTATGGCATAGGCGAGGCGTACTTCAAGAACGCCAACGCCAACAGCAGCGCCGACTCGATCGACACGGCGAGCTACGACACGGCCATCGCCGCGTACACCGAGGTGCTGAACGAAGAGCCGGACTCCGACTACGTCGCTCACGCCACGTTCCAGATCGCCGAAGCTTACTACCAGATGAAGAGCTTCGAGAGCGCGCTGGAGTGGTACCGCAACGTCATGGACCGACACCCCGACGACGAGGTGCTCGCTCCGTACGCCCTCTACGGTGAGCTGTGGAGCCTCAGCGAGCTGGGCCGCTACGAGGAGGTTCTCGAGCGCGGTCGGTCCTTCGTGGATGCCCACATCACCGACGAGGAATTCGACCTACAGGCGTCCGAGATTCAGATGAAGCTCGGCGACATCATGTTCGAGCAGGACCGCTTCGAGGTCGCCATCGGCGAATACACGCGCGTCCTGGACTTCGAAGACCTGCCTAAGTTCTACGCGGTCAAGTTGCGCTCGCTGTACCAGGTGGGAGTATCGAACTTCCGCATTGGTGAGCGCGATGGCGACACGGCCGCTTACGAGGCTGCGGTCCCGGCGCTGGCGCAGGCAATCGCCGACTACGGCGACGAAGTCTTCAACCTCGACTACGAGTTCCCGGAGCGCCTGCCGCTCCTCGAGAACTCCATGCTGAACAAGGCGCACGTCCACGAGAAGCTCGAGCAGTGGGCAGAGGCGCGCGCATCGTATGGTCTCATCCCGCGTATGAGCGAGAACTTCGGTCGCGCCGCCGTGCTGACCGCCGAGACGTACGAGAAAGAGAAGGACATCGACGAGGCGATCAACCAGTATCGGACAATCGCGGACAACGACGCGCTGGGTGAAACCTGGCAGTCGCTCGGCGCGATCCGGCTGGCTGACCTCCTCCGTGGCCAGGAACGCTGGGCCGAAGCCGCCACCGCCTACGCGAACATCGTCGACCGGTACCCCGGCAGCGACTACGTCGACGCCGCGCAGTACCTCATCGGCGTGTGCTTCTACTCCGCCGAGCCTCGCACTACGGACAACCTGAACAAGTCGGTCGAGGCGTTCCGCGTCGTGGTCGACAACTCGCCCGACAGTGAGAACGCCCCGGACGCCCTTTACGGCCTGACGCTTTCAACCAAGGCGCTCGCCGAGACGGATGAGGCTACGTGGGAAGAAGTCGTCACGCTCGCCGACCAGTTGACCGCCAACTACTCGGACCGCACCGACGACCGCGCGCAGAAGGCCGTGAACTCCGGGAACCTGCTCCGCGTCCTCGCGCTCGAGAAGCTCGGGCTCGGCAGCATCGACGAGATCATCCCAGGCCTGCGGCAGGTCGTGTCGAGCGAGTCGGCCGAGGAGAGCACGCGGGTCACGGCGCAGCTGAAGATCGGCAACATGTTGTTCGAGGCGGAGCGGTTCGCCGATGCGGCGCCTGAGTACCAGGCGCTCGGCGACCTGTTCCCCGACAGCGACCAGGCTCCGCTGGGCTACTACCAGGCAGCGGTCAGCGCGTATAAGCATGGTGAGGCGCTCGTCGTAGACGACGAGAACGCCGGCGCGCCATGGTTCACGCAGGCCGAGGAACTGTCCGGCAAGGCGCTCGCCTACCGCGATCAGGGCAAGGTCGATGACTCCCTGCTTCTGAGCATCAACTACACACGCGGTCTCGCGCAGTCGCGCGGCGGACGCGTCATGCCAGCGATTCAGTCGCTGCACGTGGTGACCGGCCTTGAAGGCACCGTCACGGACGCCGACAAGCTGCCGATCATCGAAGCCGCGCACATTGAGCTCGCGCGGCTCAACCAGCAGATCGGTCAGCACCAGGAGGCTGCGGCTGAGTACGAGTTCCTCGCTGCGAACTCAACGGACGCCGACATGCAACTGCGATCGTACCTGTCCCTCGCGGACATCTACGAGAACCAGGTCGGTGACCGCGCGCAGGCCATCGCCAACTACAGCCGCGCCGCCGAAGTGGGCGGCGACTCAGACTTCGCCGCGCAGGCTCTCTACCGCGCAGGCGTGCTTCTCGGCGAAGCCGCCGACGCAGGAGATGCTGACGCAGTCGATCAGGCGATTGCCGCGTTCGAGGATCTGCAGGCGCGGTTCGCAGCCAGCACGAACGACCAGGTGCGTCTGATGGTCGCCGATGGCGGCGTCCGGGCGTCTGACCTGTACGTGCGCTCCGGTCAGATCGACGCGGCGGTCGCGAAGGCGATCGACGCGCGCGACCGGTCGGCAGCCACGGGCGATGTGGTGCAGATGGTACAGGCTCAGTACCAGGTGGCGAACCTGCGGTCGCAGCAGGCGCGCTCCATGTTCGACAGCACCGAAGGAGCTCTCAACACCGCCTACAAGCAGGCCTCGCGCGAATCCGTGCAGGACTACTTGCAGGTCGCGGAGTACGCAGAGCCGATCGCGCAGGCGCCGCAGAACGCGCGCGTGTTCGTCGGCCCCGCGCTCTACCAGGCGGGTGTCATCTCCTACGCGGTGCACGGGCCAGTGGATCTACCGATTGCCGCCGAGGTGCTTCCGCGCTTCGTAACGCTGTCGGACAACGGCCACATCACTGCGTCGGCCGAGGAGATACAGACCGCGCTCTACTACACGGGCGTGACGAAGTATGACCTCGCGCGCGGCAGCGAGATGGACGCCACTCTGTTCGCGGAGTCCGCTCAGCACCTGCAGCAGCTCGTGAACCGCTACCCGACCAACGAAGACGCCGGCCTCTGGCAGTACCAGGTGGGCGAGGCGTTCTTCGCGGCGCAGCAGTTCGCGGAGGCGCTGCCGGCGTACGTCGCGGTGGCTGACAACTACCCGCAGCACCCGAGCGCCGCCGAGTCGCTGTATTCGGCAGCCGCGTGCTACGGCAACATGGAGCAGACCGACCAGGTGTTCGGCATCTACGAACGCCTCGCGGCGGACTACCCCGAAAGCGAGTACGCCGCGGACGCCTTCATCAGCGTCGGCGACTCTCGCTACAACGACACCATCGAGCTGGCCGACGAAGACCCCGCGAAGGTGGAGAAGCTCAAGGAAGCTCTGGCGATGTACAAGAGCGTCCTTGACCTGCCATCTGCCTCCGAGCAGTCCAAGAACACCGTCCTCGGCTACATCAAGGACACCGAGGAGCTGTTGGCGGCGCTCGAGTACGGCATCATCGAGACCGGCTTCAACGCCGCGCTCTCGGAGATTGGCGGCGTCGAGGTGACGGCGGCGCAGAAGCAGGCGGTCCTGGACGCGATCGGGGAATTCGAGGCCCTGGTGCAGGCGTACCCGGAGAGCGAGTCGGCGCAGGTCGCGCTCGTGCAGGTCGGGGACGGCTACGTCCAGTTGGAGCAGTGGAAGGACGCGGTGCGCACCTTCGGCATGTTGACGGCGATGTACGTCGACGACGCCGGTGTCCGCATCACTCCGGGCAACGTCAACCTCGACCGCGCGCTACGGCGCGCCGAGAGCCAGATCGTCGCCATCACCCAATACCTGGCGCAGCTCGAAGGCAACTAGGCTCGCGCCGTGATCGGCAAGAGAGAGGGCGTCCGGACGCCCTCTCTCGCTTCAGCTCTGGGGGTCGGCTGTTGGCCAGCGCGCCATCACGCGGTGGTCGCCGAGGCTCCGTCGACAGGCGTACAGACCTCGACAAACGGCTCCACGCCACGCGCGGTGAAGTAGCCGCGCAACACCGTGTCCACGAGCTCGTCGACGCTGCCGGCCCGGACGAGCACGGACACGCATCCGCCGAGGCCTGCCCCGACGAGGCCGGACCCCAGGACGCCGTCTACGCCACGCGCGCAGTCGACCAGCGCGTCCAACTCGGGGC
>CAYYPK010000010.1:178623-216851 GCA_964473525.1 uncultured bacterium | reverse complement strand
AGACGGCGCGGTTGGGTCAGGAGCAGGCCGTCCGCGAGCGCGAGATCGAGCGGAATCTCGGCGTCGAGACGGCTCAGATCGCGCAGCAGGAAGCCGTGCAGGTGCGTGATGTCGAGCGCGCGCTGGCTACCGAGACGGCACGAATCGACCAGGAACGCGTCGTGCAGACTCGCGACATCGACAAGAACTTGATTGTGGAGAGCGCGCAGATCGACCAGACGCGACAGGTGCAGGAAGCCGAGATCGAGCGGACGCTGCAGGTCGAGACCGCGCGCCTGGGCCAGGAGCAGTCAGTCCTGGAGCGCGAGATTGAGCGGAACCTGGGCGTCGAGACGGCTCAGATCGCGCAGCAGGAAGCGGTGCAGGTGCGCGATGTCGAGCGCGCGTTGGCTACCGAGACCGCGCGTATCGACCAGGAGCAGGTGGTACAGACCCGCGATATCGACAAGAACCTGATCGTGGAGACCGCGCAGATCAGCCAGACCAGGCAGGTGCAGGAAGCCGAGATCCAGCGCACGCTGCTAGTTGAAACGGCGCGGCTGGGGCAAGAGCAGCAGGTCGCCGTGCGGGGTGAAGACCGCAACATCGCGGTCTACGAGCGCCAGCGAGACACCGAGGAGGCGGAGCGCACGAAGCTGGAGGCAGAGGCCGACAAGAGCGAGGCCTTGGTCAACGTGACTGCGGTCCAGCGCACGCGCGAAGCCGAGTGGCAACGCGAAGTCTCCGTCATCAACGCCGAGGGACAGGCCGTCCCCATAGAGCGCCTGGCCGAAGCGATTCTGTCCGAAGCCAGGGCGAAGGCCGAAGGCGAGATGGCCCACCTGCAGGCCCGCAACTCCGCCGATCAGGCGGTGCTTGTCCAGGAGGCCATCTTGGAGCTCATTGAGACATCCCCTGAACTCGTTGAGCAGATGATGAAGCCGGTGGAGCAGATCGACAGCATCAAGATCCTCGACATGGGGAACCAGGAGGGTTCGCCGGCCGGCCGGAGCAACATGGGGCGTGTAGCGAACGCGCTCATGGACACCGGTGTCCTGGCGCCGGTCCTCAAGGAACTCTTCAACTTCGCCGATGTTGACGCCCAGGCAGTCGCGGACAAGCTCGCCGAGTACCTGGGCGGCCTCGTGAAGCCACCCCAGTAGCGCGGTCGCACAGTTAGGGTCCGCGCGATGTCCACCACGCCCCGCACACTCCGCGCTGTCGTTGGCCACGAGAGGCAGACGACGCTCCTGCGGCGCGCCATAGCCTCAGACCGCGTCGGTGGCGGCTACCTCTTCGCGGGCGTACCGGGCCTCGGGAAGAAGACTGTTGCGGCGGCGTTCGCGGCCGCGCTCAACTGCCTGGCGTCCGCTGACGATGCCTGCGGGGCGTGTGGGTCGTGCCGCCGCGCGGCGGACGGCAACCACCCCGACATCGCGTTCATCCGGCCCGACGGGGCGACGCTGCGCATCGCTCAGATCCGCGAGCTACAACGTCTTATCAGTCTGCGTCCGAGCGAAGGGCGCTACAAAGTCTATGTCGTGACGGACGCGGAGAAGATGCGGCCGGAGGCCGCGAACGCTCTGCTCAAGACGCTCGAGGAGCCGCCGGGGTCGGGTGTGCTCGTCCTTACGACGCGCAGCATCGACGTCATGCTCCCGACTATCCGGTCGCGGTGCCAGGAGCTGCGCTTCCTGCCGCTGCCGCTCGATGACGCGGTCGCGGGGCTGGTCGGGCGTGGGGTCGATCCCCAACGCGCCCGCGCGCTCGCGCTGCGTTCCCGGGGACGCATTGGGTCGGCTATCGCGATGCTCGGTCAGGACACCCTCACGGCGGAGGGGGCGCCTTCGCCGATAGCGGATTCGGCCCCAATGCACGCGTTCAGGCTTGCCGCCGAGTGGCAGGCGGACCCGGCGAAGCTGGACACGCTGTTGAGCTGGTACCACGACCTGTTGCTGCTCTGTACGGCTCCCTCCGCGCCTCTGGAACACGCGGAGCACGTCCACGCCCTGCGCGCCCTGGCAAAGCGCGAGACGTACGCTTCGGTGCGGGCGAAGATGCTCGCCGTGATGGACGCCTCGTACCGGCTGCGAAGGAACATCAGCGCCCCGCTCGCGCTGGAGACGCTCGCGCTGCAACTCGTCGAGACTCCCTTGACCTCCCCTTGGGGTCGTGCAAGCCTTCTATAGATTGGCGGCCGGCCTGCGGTCGCCCTGATTCTTCGCCGGGAAGCCCATGAAGCCCACGTTCTATATCACGACCGCGATCCCGTATGTGAACGCGCTGCCGCATCTCGGGCACTCGTACGAGATGGTCGTCACGGACGTCATCGCTCGGTACAAGCGCCTGGCGGGCTACGACGTGCACTTCCTCACCGGACTGGACGAGAACAGCCAGAACTGCGAGATGGCTGCACGGGAAGCCGGCCAGGAGCCTCAGGCTTACGTCGATGACATGGCAGCGGCGATACAGAACACGTGGCACGCGCTCGGTATCTCCAACGACGACTTCGTGCGCACCACGGAACCTCGCCACAAGGATGCAGCGCGCGACTTCTTCCAGCGCGCGTTCGACAACGGCGACATCTACAAGAGCAAGTACGAGGGGTACTACTGCAATTCGTGCGAGGCGTACTACGAGGAGGAGGATCTGACCGACGGGTCAGCCTGCCCAACGCACGAGACGGAGTGCGAGTGGCTGGAGGAGGAGAACTTCTTCTTCGCCCTTTCGAAGTACGAGCAGCGCCTACTCGACTTCCACCGCGACAACCCGACCTTCGTGCAGCCTGCAACACGCCGCAACGAGGTAGTGGCGTTCATCGAGCGTGGACTCCGCGACTTCAGCATCTCGCGAACCACCGTGAAATGGGGTATCCAGACCCCCATCGATGACGACCACGTCATCTATGTGTGGTTCGACGCGCTCATCAACTACCTGACCGGCGTTGGGTTTCCGTCGAACGACGCGCAGTACGACAAGTACTGGCCGGCGGACGCTCACGTCATCGGCAAGGACATCTGGCGGTTCCATTGCATCTACTGGCCCGCCATGCTCATGAGCGCCGGCCTGCCGCTACCCAAGACGGTCTGCGTCCACGGGTTCCTGACCCTCCGCGGCGAGAAGATGAGCAAGTCCCGCGGCATCTACGTGGATCCCGTCGAAGCGGTGAACCAGTTCGGTGTGGACGCGATCCGCTACTTCCTCGTCCGGGACATGCCGTTCGGGCAGGACGGCGATTTCACGTGGGCGTCGTTCGCGGCGCGCTACAATGCGGATCTCGCCAACGACCTCGGGAACATGCTCAACCGCACGCTGAATCTCGTCAAACAGCACTTCGACGGACGTACTCCCGAGCTAGGCGAACTTGCGGACGTCGACCGTGATCTCATCGGCGCCGCCGAGGCCGCCAGGGATGACTACGTCGAGGCCATGGACGCGTACGCCGTGCACGTGGGGATGGACCAGGCTCTTGGGCTGATCCGGACGGCGAACAAGTACATGGCGGACACGCGACCGTGGGAAGTCGCGAAGGGCGGCGACAAGGCGCGCGCCGGGACGATCCTCTACTGCGCGATGGAGGCGGTGCGCTGGGCGGCGGTGATGGTAACGCCAGCGATACCCGGCGGGGCGGAGGGCCTGCACCGGCAGTTGGGCGTAGAGCGCCCGGACGAGCAGACTCTCGACAGCCTGTCGTGGGGCGGCCTCGTGGCCGACGCGCCGTTGGGCGACGTGCGACCTCTCTTTCCTCGCCTTGAAGTGCAGGCCGACGACGACGAGGAAGAGCCCGAAGCGGCCGTGGCGCCGGGGGAGACAGAGGAGTCAGAGGAGGGGGATGAGGGCATCATCACGTTCGATGACTTCACCAAGGTCGACCTCCGAACAGCCCTGGTGCTCGAAGCCGAAGCGGTGCCAAAGGCCGACAAGCTTCTGAAGTTGACGATCGAGGTCGGTGACGAGACGCGGACGATCGTCGCGGGCGTGGCGAAGCACTACACAGCCGATGAGATGGTTGGCAAGCGCATCATCGTTGTGGCCAACCTACAGCCCCGCAAGGTCTTCGGCGTGGAATCGCAGGGCATGCTCCTCGCTGGCAACGCGGCCGACGGCTCCCTCGTGCTCGCTGAGTTCCCGACGGACATACCGTCCGGGTCGCGCGTCTCCTGATGGCCCTCGACCTGTTCGACACCCACGCGCATACGCAGATCTCGACGTACGACGCCGATCGCGATGATGTGTACGTCCGGGCGGCCGACGCTGGTGTACACGGCATCGTGAACGTAGGGATCGACGCGCTTACCTCACACGCCGCCGTGGATCTCGCGGAGAGCCACGCGGCCTGCTGGGCGACGGCCGGGCTGCATCCCCACGACGCCGCAGGCTGGTCGGTGGAACTGCGCGACGAACTGCGCGACCTGGCCGAACACCCGCGCGTAGTCGCCATCGGTGAGACAGGGCTCGACTACTACCGCGACCGATGCCATCCGGCCATACAGCAGGCGGCGTTCCGCGGCCAGATCGAACTCGCGGCGGACGCTGGTCTGCCTCTCGTCATCCACAATCGGGATGCTACAGACGACGTACTGGCCACGCTGGACGACTACCGTGGCAGCGTGCGCGCGCTGTTGCACTGCTTTGGCGACTCGTACGATGTGGCCACGCGCGCGTTGGGCATGGGGTGCACGTTGGGCATTGGCGGCGTCGTCACGTACCCCAAGTCCGCGGACTTGCGAGCGACGGTGGCGCGCCTGCCAGAGGACGCGTTCGTGCTAGAGACCGACTGCCCGTGGCTAACCCCGCAGTTCCGGCGCGGCAAGAGGAACGAGCCCGCCTACGTGGCGGCGGTCGCCGACACGGTGGCGGAGGCGCGCGGGGTGGACCTGAATGACCTCGCCTCAGCGACCTCGCGAACCGCGCGCGCGTTCTTCTCGCTCGACGGGCAGCGGGGCTGAGCGCAGTCGTGGAGGGCTAGGAATGGAGCGCGGGTTCTTCATGATGGGCGTCGTCGAGCCACGGAACACGCTCAACATAGGCACGCTCATCCGCTCCTCGCACGTGTTCGGGGCGACCGCAGTCTTCTCCATAGGCGCCGCGTTCCCGGTTGAGAACGAGGCCGCGCACGGGTTCGACCGGCACCAACCGGTATTTCACTTCGCGGACGCCCAGCAGTTCGAGCGCGCCATGCCCGCGAACGCGGAATTCGTCGTCATCGAGATGCACGAGGACGCCTGCGACCTGCGGACGTTCGTGCACCCAGAGCGCGCGGTCTACATCCTCGGGTCTGAGTACATGGGGGTGCCGGAGGAGTACCTGTCGTTGCGGCGTAGGACCAAGATCGTGCAGGTACCCGCGCGCGAGCACGTCTCGCTGAACGTGGCGATCGCTGGCTCCATCGTCATGGCTGACCGCGTCATGAAGGAGGAGGGGCGTCAAGCGAGGCGGCGGATGTTCAGCGAGCGATCCAACCCCCGCCCAGAACGCGATCACTATCGTAGAAAACCGCCGCCTGACCAGGAGTGATGGCGCGTCGCGGTTCGGCGAATTCGACGCGAGCGGAACCCTCCGCGTCGGCGAACACCTTCGCCGGGGCCCCAGGGTCGCGGTAGCGGATCTTTACGGTCGCCTCGACCGCGGTCTGCGGCGCCTCGCCAGCGACCCAGTTGACCCGGTCCACGACGCACTCCGACCGAAGCAGCTTGTCAGCCGACCCAACGACGACGACGTTCTCACCTGCGTGGATCTCGGTCACATACACGGGCGCGTCGGCCGAGATGCCTAGCCCGCGGCGCTGCCCCACCGTGTAGTTGGCGGCGCCAGAGTGGGCGCCCACCTCGCGGCCGGCTGCGTCGGCAATGACGCCTGGCCGCACCGTGCCCGGCAGCCTATCCCGCAGGAATCGACGGTAGTCGTCATCCGGGATGAAGCATATCTCCTGGCTCTCGGGCTTCTCTGCGGTGGCGAGCCCCAACTCCCGCGCGACGTCTCGCACTTCGTCCTTCGTCATGTCACCAAGAGGGAACGCCGTTCGGGCGAGCTGATCCTGTGTCATCGAAAACAGCACGTAGGTCTGGTCCTTGGAGTCGTCTCGGGCTCTACGAAGCGACAGTGCGCCCTCGTAGCCGTCGATGCGGGCGTAGTGCCCAGTCGCGACGTAGTCGGCTCCCACGTCGTCGGCGAGCTCCAGCAGCTTGCCGAACTTCAGCTCCTGGTTGCACATGACGCAAGGGTTCGGCGTGCGGCCGTTCAGGTACTCGTCCGTGAAGTAGTCGACGACCTTCTCGGCGAAGAGCTGCTCGTAGTTGACCGCGTAATATGGGATGTCGAGCTGGGACGCCACGCGTCGCGCGTCCCGGATGCCGTCCAGGCCGCAGCAGGTAGGCTTATCCGCGTCGGGCTCGACGGTGTCGTGGTTTCCAAGGCGCATGGTGACGCCGAGGACGTCGTCGCCGCGTTCCTTCAGCAGGTGCGCGACGACGGACGAGTCGACACCTCCGCTCATGGCCACCAACACGCGACGGGCCATCACGCTTCCCCGTTCTCCGCTTCGCCAGCGCGCACGTACGTGCCCGACTTGCCGCCGGACTTCCGCACGAGGCGGGCCTCCCCGATCACCATGTCCTTGTCCACGGACTTGCACATGTCGTAGACGGTAAGCGCCGCGACGGTCACTGCGGTGAGGGCCTCCATCTCGACGCCGGTCCTACCTGTCACGCGTACCCGCGCCTCGATGTCGACGCACTGCCGGGCCTCGTCGAGGGCCAGGTGGAGCTTCACCGAGGAGATGGGCAACGGGTGGCACAGAGGGATCAGATCGCTCGTGCGCTTGGCGCCCATGATGCCGGCCAGTCTGGCGACGTCGAGGACATCGCCCTTACTGAACGCGCCATCGCGGATGCGCGAGAGCGTGTCGGCCGCTGCGAACACGGACGCGCGCGCGACGGCCTCGCGGTCGGTGACGTCCTTGTCCGTGACGTCCACCATCCGAGCGGCGCCGTCCGCGTCGAAGTGCGTGAATCCCGTCAAACGATTTCTCCTGCCGGAACACGCGTCACGTCCCTGCACGCGTCGGCCTAGTGGATGAAGACTTCGCGATTGCTCGGTACCTCGAAGATTCGGAAGTCCTCGAGGTGCAGGTCCGGGTTCGCGTCCAGCGTCACTCGGATCTTCAGCCTGCGCGTCAGCGCCGTGAACCTCTGCCGATCCTCGCGGTTCAGCCGCGCGGCGATACGGTCACTCAGCACGATCCGGTACGAGCCCTTGGGAACGCGCTCGAACGCGCTCTGTATCCCGCGCAGGACCCGTATTACGATGCTCTCTTCGGAGAGGATGTACCCCGCGCCGTTGCAGTATGGGCACGACGTGCAGAACATCGAGCTCAGGCTCTCCTTGGTCCGCTGCCGGGTCATCTCGACGATGCCCAACTCCGTGAACTGCAGGATGTTCGTGCGCGCCTTGTCCTTGCGGATCTCCCGCTCCAGCGTCTGCAGCACGTGCTTGCGGTTGCTGGCGCTCTCCATGTCGATGAAGTCGAGGACGATGATCCCGCCGAGGTCGCGCAGACGAATCTGTCGCGCGATCTCGACCGCCGCCTCGAGGTTGTTCTGGTAGATGGTCTCCTCGTGATCGGAGGATCCAACGAACTTCCCGGTGTTGACGTCGATCGCTACCAGCGCCTCGGTCTCGTCGATGACGAGGTACCCGCCAGACTTGAGCCACACGCGCCGGCTCATCGCCTTCTGCACCTCTTGCTCGATGCCGTAGTGATCGAAGGCGGGCGTCGAGTGTCCGTACAGCACGACCTTGTCGCGGAGGCCGGGCAGCGACTGGTCTATGTAGTTCATGATCTGCCCGTGCAGCGATTCCGACTCCACGATGAGCTGGTTGACGTCGTCGGTGAACACATCGCGGATGATGCGGAAGACGAGACCCAGATCCTCGTGCACGAGCGCGGGAGCCCGGACTCGCTCGCTACGGGCCAGCGCGTCCTCCCACGTCTTCAGCAGGAACTTGATCTCAGGCACGAACTCGTCGTCGGGCCGACCGGCGCAAGCCGTTCGGACAATGAGACCGCCCGTCTTCGGCGTGTGCTTGGAGATGACCTCGCGCAGACGGTTCCGCTCCCGCTCCCGGTCGATCCGCCGCGAGATGCCCACGTTCGAGGACGTCGGTATGTAGACGAGGTAGCGGCCCGGAATCGTGATGTACCCGGTGACACGAGGCCCCTTCGTGCCGATGGGCTCCTTGTCGATCTGGACCAGAAGTTCCTGGCCCTTCTTCAGGATGGTCTCGATGGGTACCCGCGACCGCGCCGCCCGAGAGTTGCCCTCGATGTTATGGGCGATCTCGCCGAATTCGTTCACGTGCGCTTGCAGGTCAGAGACGTGCAGAAAGGCGTTCTTGGCGGTGCCGATATCGACGAATGCAGCCTGCATGCCGGGCAGGACGCTGCCTACGCGTCCCTTGTAGATGTGCCCAAGGATGCGCTCCTCGGACTTCCGTTCGTGGAACAGTTCCGCACAGCGGCCGTCCTCGATGATCGCCACACGTATCTCGTAGGCGTCCTCTGAGACGACAATATCCGTGGCCATGGTGTGCCTCCTCGTTCGTGCGTCGCGCCACGCCGAGGATGGCGTCGTCGGTAGCTCTCACGCCGGTAGCATGTCCGTTGGGCCTTCGTCCACAGTCGCGTGCTGTTCGTCGGCTGCGGGGCGCCTTCGCGCGCGCCGTGCGGCAGCCAACAGAGCAGGAAGATGTACGCCCGAGCGGCGCCGATAGACAGTAGCTGCGCGGAACGTGTGGGGCGGCCATACGGCGGCCCGGCGACGGAGAGCCGCCACCTGTAAGCACCTGTCCTGCGTCCGATCGCTTCTGCCACCTGCGTAGCCTCGCGGGTCGCCTGTCAGGAAGTCACGAGTAACCGTGCGCGCCCGCGCCCAGCCACCATACGGCGCCAGTGACGGCTGCGGGACACCCTCCGTATCGCTGCGACCCGTTACCGGATGGTCGTGGCACTATGCGTCAATGGCTCGGGCCGGCTTCACCCGACCTGATCGCCATGGAGGCGTCCACGACCCAATGTAAGAGTACCGGCGTCGCCATCCGCGCCGGCGTAGCCGACACACGGTGATGGTTGTCGATGCCGAATGTCTCAGTAATCCCTGGGCGGGCGTGTCGCGGCCCGATGCCACGGCGCCTCGCGCCAAACTGTCTGCGTTCGCATTCCGTCGTCGTGTCGTTACCTCGGGAGCAGCGTCGCGCACGGGATGAGCACCTCCGGCATGGAAATGCCGCCGTGCTGGAAGCCGCCCTTCAGTTGTCGTCTGTACGTGTTGAAGTCCGTCGGATAGACGAAGTAGTAGTCCTCCTTCGCCAGCAGGTAGTTCTTCCCGCTGCCGTCCGCCGGCAACTGATACTCGGCGGGGCTGTCTATCCTTACGGCCTCTTCCGGGTCGCCGTCGATCCGTTCGCCGACTTTGAACCGAAGGCTGGTTGTCGTGTCGCGATTGCCGAAAGCCTTGCTGGATCGATCACACAATATGGAGCCGTGGTCCGTCGTCACGACCACGACCGCGTCCTTCGACGCCATGATCTCGAAGATACGGTACAGGTCGGAGTTCTTGAACCAGGACTCCATCAGCGAACGGAACGCTCGCTCGTCCGGCGCGACCTGCTGGAGCACGTCCGACTGGGACCGTTCGTGCGTCAGCACGTCCAGGAAGTTCACCACCAGCGTTGCCAGGCTGACGCGGTCGAAGGACGCTACGCGCTGACGGTATTCGTCGCCGCCCCGCGCGTCGAATATCTTGAAGTACCGCGGCGGCGGCTTCAGGTACAGACCGTCGCGCTCGAGCTTCAGCTCGAGCAACTGCTTCTCGTGGCGGTTCGTGCTGGAGTCGCTGTCGTAGGCTTCCGTCCAGAACTGCGGGTGACGATCCGCGATTTCCTTGGGGAACAGCCCGCTGAACAGCGCGTTCCGCGCATACCCGGTGGCGCTCGGCAGAATGCCGTAGTACACGTCGGTCTCGATGTCGAACATCGGGGCCAGCAGCGGCTCGATCATGCGCCACTGGTCCAGCCGCATACAGTCGATGACGACGAAGAAGACCTGCTTGCCCCTCTGCACGTGCGGCAGCACGTACT
The DNA here is from genome assembly GCA_964473525.1 of uncultured bacterium. Lineage (GTDB taxonomy): Bacteria > Poribacteria > WGA-4E. The sequence continues at coordinate 206,735 of CAYYPK010000010.1, read as the reverse complement.
TGTCCAGCACGTCGACCGATAGCGTGGGCGAATCGCCGCCACGCACCCACGACGGGTAGTTCGCCGCGACGTAGTTGGAGAAAGCTCGGTTGTATTCCGCGTGCAACTCGCGGTGGCTCTCGGCCAGGCCCGCGCGTTCGAGCTCGTCCTCGCGCATGTCCCAGGCGACCAGCCTCTGGTAGATGCTGGCCCATTCCTTCCACTCAATGTCGCCGCTGCGGGTTGCCAGCAGCTCGCCGTAGTCCCGCAGATACATCTGCGGCGTGGCTTCGGCGGTCAGCGTCTGTCGCTCGATGATCCGACGGAGAGTGCGCGCGACTTGCACGGCCTGGACGGGCTTGACGAGAAAGTCGTCCACCTGCCCCCGCAGCGCGTCGTCTACGAGCGTCTCCTCTTGGCTCTGCGTAACCATCACGACCGGCAGATGCGGACGCTCCGCCTTGATGGCGCTGAGCGCCGAGAGGCCGTCCATGCCCGCCATGCGGTGGTCGAGTAGGACCGCGTCGAAAACGTGCTCCCGCAGTAGGCTGAGCCCGTCCTGACCGTTGGACGCGGGCGTCACGTCGTAGGCGTGCGACTCGAGGAAGAGCACATGAGACCGCAGCGTGTCGATCTCGTCGTCGATCCAGAGGATCTGTCGTCGCTGCTCGGCCACACATGGTCCTTCTTGGTATTCCTGAGCGGGGTCAGTCAGGACTGGCGCCGGTCTGCCGCGCCGCCGGCAGTCGCACCTCGAACACGCTTCCGCGCTCGTCGGTGTGCGCCAGTCGCACACGACCGCCGTGGTACACCTCAACGATGCGTTTGACCAGCGTGAGGCCTACTCCCCACCCGTGCTGCTTGGTCGTCACGCCGGGGGCGAACAGGCGCCTCCGAACGGCGGGCGCAATGCCGCCGCCATTATCCCTGACCGCAATTGTAACACAGTTCGAAGTGACATCATAACGAGTGGTCACGGAGACCACGCCTTCCGCCGGCTCATGGGCGTCTATGGCGTCAAGCGCGTTGCGGATCAGGTTCTCGAGGACCCACTGCATCAGGTCGGCGTTCGCCAGGACCGCAGGCGCGTCGGCGTGGTCCTCTTCTATGCGGATGGCCGCGGACCGGCTCGGTAGCCTCGCGCGGAAGTAGGCGGCGGCTTCCGACGCGGCCTCGGTCATGGCTACGGACGCCATCTCAGGCTCGCGACCTACCTGCGCGAACCGCGCCACGATGCGTTGCAGCCGGCGCAGGTCGTTCGCCATCTCATCGTGTATGTCGAGGCCTTCGGGCGCGCCATCCGTCGGTGTGTACGCGTGGCGGGACAGGTCCACCCACCCCATGAGCGACGTGATCGGCGTGCCGAGCTGGTGAGCGCTCTCCTTCGCGAGACCCGCCCATATGGCGGCCTGTTCATCCGCCTGGATGCGGCGATAGAGCATGACGCCGCCGCCCACGAAACCCGCCACGAGTAGGATCTGCACAACCGGCATCCACGTCAGGGCGCGGATGGAATCCACGGCGTAGTAGAACGTCCCGGTCTTCGCGGGCGGGTCGACCTGGAGGTCTTCGACCCGCCCGTAGCGGCCCGCGTCGCGGATGAGGGCCCTCGCGCGCCCAACGCTGCGCGGGTGCGTCACGGTCGTCTGCCACTCCCCGTAGATGCGCCACGCCACGGGCCGGTCCTGCACGTCGGACAGCACCAACGGCATGTCCGCGAGGCGCTCGGCGTCCACATCGCCGAAGTGCACGCGGCCGATGATGCGTCTATCCAGCGTGGAGTACGTCACCGCCTCCCCGTCCCTGCCTCGCCCCCGGATCCGGTCCACCGCAGTCAGAAGGCGCCGGTGTTCGTCCGGCGTAAGGGGTTCGGCGCCCAAGCCGTCGAGCTTGAGATCGAGGACGGGACCGAGGCCTCGCGCGAGCACTGGACGCCCGTCGTCGTCCACGATGACGAAGCGGAGCAGTCCCTTGTCCGCGACGCCACGGATCGCCTCCCTCAGAAGCTCGCTCGCCGTGTGATCGCGGATGGCTGGGACGTACTTGACGAGTTCGACGAACGGCCGCACGAGTGTCTCGTTGCGCTGCTCGAGCCGGTACAGAATCCACTGCGAGTAGACGATGAAACCGGCGAACAGGACGAACACGCCGCCGATGATGTACGCCTTGAGGAAGGTAGCCGCTCGCCCACCGTGGCCTAGACGAAGGGAGGAGAACCACCTCATCCGTCGTCTTCCCCACTCGCCTCGTCGGTCACGTGCGCTTCGCCGCGGTCGAGGCTGCCGGTCAGACGGGCCGCGAGCGTTGTGCGACGGTCCGAGGTCCGATGGTTCGCCACCGCTCTCTCGAGCGCCTGCGGCGCCCCTACGAGCACGAGCAACTCACGCGCGCGCGTCACTGCGGTGTAGAGCAATTGGCGCTGCAGCATTACGCTGTGCTGCGTGTGCAGCGCGAGCACCACGGCGCGGTACTCGCTGCCCTGGGACTTGTGCACCGTCGTGGCGTAGGCGAGCGCTATCTGCGCCAGTTCGCCCCGCTCATACGCGACGAGCCCGTCCGGGTATCGTACCCACGTCGACGCCTTGCGCGGCTCCACACTCTCAATACGCCCGATGTCGCCGTTGAACACGTCCTTGTCGTAGTTGTTGACGATCTGCATGACCTTGTCGCCCACACGCAAGTCGCTCTGGGGGTTGACGGCGTTGCCGTCTGGGTTCAGCGCGGCTTGCAGGCGGGCGTTCAGCGTCTCCGTTCCCAACTCCCGCTTGTGCATGGGCGCCAGCACTTGGATGTCCCACGTCGGGTCCAGGTCGTAGTGCTTCGGCAAGCGCGTGGCGCAGAGATCTACCACCGCCTGCGCGGCCGCGATGGGGTCGTCACGCGCCATCATGAAGCAGTCGCGGTCGTCGTCTCCGGTGAGCGTCGGCGGCTCACCGTGGTTGATGGCGTGCGCGTTGCGAACAATGAGGCTTCCTTGCGCCTGTCTGAATATCTCATCCAGCGCGACCACCGGCGCCACGTCGGACGCAATGATGTCGTGGAGCACGTTCCCCGGCCCGACCGAAGGGAGTTGGTCCGAATCCCCCACCAGCACGACGTGCGCGCCCCGCGGCACGGCCGACAGCAGGTCGGCGAACAGCGCGGTGTCGACCATGGAGAACTCGTCCACGATTACCGCGTCCACGTTGAGGGGGCTGTCCTCGCCGCGCTGGAACTCCCCCTCGTCCGGCGAGTATCCAAGCAGGCGATGGATGGTCTTCGCGTCCTCGCCGGACACCTCGGAGAGTCGACGCGCAGCCCTGCCCGTCGGCGCGCACAGGGCGACGTCAAGATCCTGAGCGTGGAACGCCGCCACCACCGCCCGCACGGCGGTCGTCTTCCCAGTGCCCGGGCCGCCGGTCAGCACCATGACGCGCCTGGTGAGTGCAGTGACGACCGCGTCCCGCTGCCTATCCGAGAGCGTGACGCCCAAGTCCTTCTCGGCCCGCGCGAGCGGCTTCTCCACGTTGACGTCGTCGTCCCCCGGCGCCGCCGCGGCCAACGCACGCAGGCGCGACGCGGCGTACACGTCCGCGTCGTGCAACCTGACGCGGTATACCCGCCCGGCTTCCACGGCGAGCGTTCCCTGCTCATCCGCTCGCTCGAGGCCGGCGGCGACGACCTTCGCGTCGAGACCGAGGAGCTCGGCCGCAGGCGCGACGGCGTCGTCCGCGAGGCAGTAGACGTGCCCCTGCCGTTCGGCGCGCAGCAGTGCGTGCTCGATGCCAGCGGCGATGCGGTGCTGCGAGTCGCGGGGCACGCCTAGCCGCGCAGCGAGAGGGTCGACCGAGGCGTACGGGACCGCAGCGCCGGCGACGCCGTACGGGTTCGTACGGAGCGTCTGGAGTGCCTGTTCCGCGTGGACGGCGTAAAGCCGTTGCGCGAGCGACGAGTCACCCGCGTGCATCTGTAGGTAGAGCACGAGGCCCTTGAGGTCTGTCTGGGGACCCCACATACGGTCGCAGTGCTTGTCCCACGCGTTCTTGATGGCCGCCGCGCGCTTCTCGCCCACGCCCGACAGCTCGCGCAGCCGATCCGAGTCGTGGTTGAGGACGCCCAGCGCGTCAGCGCCGAAGGCGTCGAGGATCCGCTCAGCGATGGGTGTACCGTTCCTGGCGCCGCCGTCCGGCAGGGCGGCCGCGGCGATCACCGCGCCGATGTCGGCCTTGGGATCGGACGAGGCGAGCTCGAACCTGGAGAGGCTGAATTGGAGACCGTACGTCTCGTGGTCGACCCATTCGCCGTGCAGCCGCAGTTCCTCACCGGGCCCGACGCCGGCGAAAGAGCCCACCGCGCGCACGACCTTGTCGTCGTCGCCATCGACGGCGAACGCCGCGACCATGAACGTGCCGCGGTCATTCTCGTAGATGATGTCCTGAAGTACGCCGTCGACGATGGACATGGGCGGCCCCTACATATGGACGCACGGCGCCTCCGCCCGCTATCCGACGAAGGGCTCCAACACGGCGTCCCGGTAGTCCGCGGGCGCCGGCCCCATTACCGACTCAAGGTAGTCGGTACCGTCTTGCGTGATCGTGAACGACACATCGTCATAGAGCCTGGGGTCCACGGTGCGGGGGATGATGGTGCCACCCTCGTCCCGGACCAGGACATCGCCAACGTCATGCGTTGTCACACCCAGAGCCCCGCCCTTCAGCTCAGGGCAGGCGACACGGTTGGACTCACCGGCGGCGACCGCCGCCGCCGCCGCACGGCCCAACTCAATCGCCCAGTCGCGATCCACCGCCACCGGGCTGCCGCACCGCTGTAGGTACGAAGGTATCACCGCGGAGATGTTCGTCGCGCTAACGCCCCCGTCGTGAGCGACCCGGTCCTTGAGCAGATCCGCGAACCACTGCGAGCAGCCGCCGAGGCGGCGATGCCCGAACGAGTCGATGTCGCCGGACTCGGCGAGTGGCTTGCCGTCGGCGCCTATCGCCCCCTCAGCCACGACGACGATGACGTTGCCGCGGTCGGCGTACTTTCGCGCCACCGCTTCCACGAGCGCGTCGACATGTAGCGGCCACTCGGGCAGGACGATGAAGTCTGGGTGCCCGAGCGCTGTCGCCAACGCCAGCCATCCAGCCGTGCGTCCCATCGCCTCGAAGATGATGATGCGCCCGTGGGAGTACGCCGTTGTGCGCAGGGCGCGCGTAGCGTCCGCCAGCCACGTTCCCGCCGTCGGGAACCCCGGACAGAAGTAGTTGCGCATCTGCCCGTGATCGTACGCGCCGTGCGATCCGGGGTTCGTGCCGACGTCGTTGTCGATGGTCTTAGTGACGAAATTCACGGGGATGCCGCTGTGGTGCTCGCCCAGCGACACGCCCACCGTCAGCGTGTCGTCCCCGCCGATGGCAACGAGCGCGTCCAGTCCCAGTTCCTTGATGCGCGCGGACGCTTGCTCCATGCCGCGTTCGACACGCCGCAGGTTGGTGCGCGACGACCTAATGATCGTGCCACCGCGGTCAGGATCAATCGCCGACGCCGGTAGACGAACCGCCTGACCTTCAGCCAGCATGCCGGCCCATCCAGCGTCGATCCCTATGACTTCGTATCCTGCGTCTTGCGCCCCGAGCGCGATCCCCTTAAGCGTTGCGTTGAGAGCGGTCGTGTCTCCGCCGCCCGTCAGCACGCCTAGCCTGCGCGTCGCCATCTAGCCGAGTCTCCTCAATGCCGTCACTGCGTCCGTCGCCAGCGATCTCCCTTACTCGGGCGATCGGCCATTACCCAGGTATTCTAGCGCGCGCTCGAGCAACATGCGGGCGTACGTGGGGTTGTGGAACCCGTGCCCGGCGTCCGCCTTCACCATGTCGATGTTGGTCTTCGCGTGCTCGTACGTCTGCGGCGACATGGACGCCACCGGCGCGGCCGCGAGGGCCGCCTCCGCCGAAGCGAGCAGCGCTTGGATCTCCGCCTTGACAGCGTCGGTCCTCTCGACGGCGTCGTCGTGACACGGCACGCAGCTCTGCATGGTCGCCTTGAAGGTGTGACCACCGGCCTCCAGGGCCACGCCGTCCGAGCCGTCCGGCCTGTACATGTGGCACACGGCGCAGGCGCGCTCCATCTCCTCCGCGTGTTTGGATGGAGTGTCGCGAACGCCGCGGCCCAGAATACCGAGGAACATCTCGGACTGGCTTTGATGGACGATGCCCTTGCCCGCGCAGCCACAGTCCATCTTGTGGCAGGAGACGCAGGTCTGGGCGGGCGTGCGGATGAGATAGTCCGGCTTGTCCTCGTCCGCATGCGAGTGACACGACGAACACGCGACCTCGTTGATCGCGTTGGCGAGAGTCACCTTAGCCGCGCGAGGCTGCTGGCCCCACGCCGTCGTGGCGGACGGGCGGTAGCCGGAGGAGTGGCATCCCAGGCAGGAGTCGGCGCCGTTGGTCGCGGCGCGCAACGCCTCGAGGTTGTGAGAATGCCCCGAGTGGCTCCACTCGACGGACTCGATCTCCGTGCCGTGGCACTTGAAGCACTTCTCAGACGCCGACGATTCGCGGATCGCGTCAGGATCGACGCTCAGGGACGGGTAGACGATGGGTAGGTCGGAATCTGGGTCGGGCTTCCCGCGTTCCTGAGCGTGCAACGCGAGACCGAGTGTCAGCACGAGCGCGCACGCGCCCATGATCGCCACCCAGCGCGTGGCGGCTCCCGGCATCTAACGTTCCCCCGGCGAGACGGCCGCTTGGGCGACCGAGAAATCCAACAGTACCTCGATCTCAGCTACCTGGACCGCGCGTAGGAGAGCGTTTGTGGCGCCCGTGGTGGTTTCGTGTGTCTCGCAGAGGGCGATGAAGGCGAACGCGTCCCACTCGTCCGCAGCGTCTATGGTTCGCCGCGCCTCGTCATCAGATGGCGCTCCTGACGTGGCGACCACGCTCTTTGCGGCCTGAAGCACCGCGTCGAAGGCCGGATGCTTGCCGACGCGACGGAACCAGTAGCTCGCATTCGGGTAGTCCGGCTCGCGGCGGTGCATGATGCCGTGCCAGTAGTCCAGTGTCTGACCCGTGAGCGCGTCCGCCTCGCCTTCGGACATCGCGAGCGTGTGGGCGAGGTCGAGCGAGTCGTTCCATAGGAGGAGGCCCGACCGCACGGCGCGAGCCATCCCGACATTCCCGGGCTCGTCCGCCAACACATCGGCGTCGGCGCAGGCGGCAAGGTCGTCGAACGCGTCTGACCGCCACGTGGCGGACGGGGCCAATGCGGGCGCTGGTTCGCGGGCCTCGAGCGCCGCCCTTATCTCAGCGGCTCTGGCGGACAGTTCCATCATGTCTCCTGCGCGGGAAGGGCAGTCGAGAGGAATCCTACTCCCGCGAGTCTAGCACCACGGCCTAAAGCGGTCAACGCGCGCGATGCCACTGCCGAGTTGACCTCGCGCCGAAACCCGCCTAACATACGTAAGTTGGTGGTAGTGTGCCCGTCGCCTCCCGCGGCCTTGGAGCGTTGGCGCTAATGCGAAGCATGACGGGGTTCGGGCGAAGCGAGGTCAGCTCTCACGTCGGCTCGCTCACGACCGAGGTTCGCTCCGTCAACCACCGCTACTGCCAGGTCTCTACAAGCCTACCAAGCGAATTCGTTCAGTTCGAGCCCGCTCTCGTGAGCGACATCAAGGGCCGCGGCGCACGCGGCCAGATTCACGTGCACGGCTCGTTTCAGGTCGCGCAGGCATCGGGCGCGCCAACCCCGACGGTGAACCACTCGCTGGCGAGCGAGATCGAACGCTGTGGGCGAGCCCTCGCTACGAGGCATCGTGTCAGCGGGGCCGTCAGCGTCGAGACCCTCTTGACCGTCCCGGGCGTCCTTAAGGTCGAGGCCCCGACGCTGGACGAAGGCGACAGGTGGGATCTGTTGCGCGAGGGACTGGCGACGGCGTGGGAAGCGTTAGACGGCATGCGCGCGCGTGAGGGCGATGCGTTGCGCGCGGAGCTGTCGCTTCGGCTCGCGGCCATACAGAAGCTACGTGACGCCATCGCCCCGCACGCCGCCGACATGACGACGCGGCAGATGGAACGTCTGACGAAGCGCCTGAAGGAGCTGCTGGCCGACCACGCATACGAGGCCGACGAAAGCCGCATCGTCGTCGAGGCCGCTCTGATAGCCGACCGCGCTGATGTGTCCGAGGAGTTGGCGAGGCTGAGCAGCCACTGCGAACAGTTCGAGGCCTTTCTGACCGAGGACGGACAGATCGGGAGGAAGATGGACTTCCTGCTTCAGGAGCTGAACCGCGAAGCGAACACCGTTGCGTCCAAGATCGCTGACGCGAACGTCACTGCTCTGTGCGTGGACCTGAAGACCGAGATCGAACGCCTCCGCGAGCAGGTGCAGAACGTAGAATGACCCAAGCGGCCTCTCGTGGGCGATCGCCCCGCAGCGCATGGGACGTGGCGACGCGGCCGCTTCTGCTAGTCGTGTCCGGCCCGTCGGGCGCGGGGAAGACCGAGGCGGTCCGCGAGCTGTGCAACCGTCGAACGCTTGGCCGGTCGGTGTCGGCGACGACACGCCAGCCTCGCGCGGGGGAACGGGACGGCGTGGACTACCACTTCCTCGACGGCGACGAGTTCATGCGGCGCGTTCGCGACGGCGCGTTCGCGGAGTGGGCGCAGTACCGTTCGCACTGCTACGGCACGCTCAGGGCGACCGTAGACGCCGCCGCCGCTCGCGGTGAAGACACCGTGCTGGAGATCGACGTGCAGGGAGGGGCCCAGGTCAGAGCGCGGTACCCCGATGCCCTGCTGCTGTTCATTCTGCCGCCGGACATGGCGACGCTACGGGCGCGACTGACATCGCGTGGCACGGAGACGCCGGAAGTCCGGGAACGACGCTTACAGTCCGCGTCCGAAGAGATACGGAAAGGCGGGATGTACGACTACGCCATCGTCAACTACGAAGGCAGACTCGACCGCACCGTCGACCTGATGGAAGCCGTGATTGACGCGGATCGCCAGCGCATCTCGGCGCGCCAGGCCACGGCCCTTCGCGCGTTTGGCGCGGCGCCGGAGTCACAACCGACCGACACGAAAGCCTCGGCACAGGTCTCGTTGGCCGCCCCGCGAGACAACCGCCCGGGCTGTTCGCCCCACACCTCGTCTCGCACCTCGAGCGACACCCAGGAGCACTCCGCATGAGCGACTCTGACCAGAACTTCCCCGCGATTGAGCCGCCTCGCCCAACCAGATCCCGCACTCGGGTGGGACGGTTCGAGCCTGAGATCTACGTTGAGGACATTATCGCCAGGATCCCCAACAAGTACCTGGCCGTGAATGTCGCGGCACAGCGCGCGCGCATACTCAACGACCGCGACCTGCCCGTCGGTGAACCGGCGAAGCAGGCGAAGAAGCCCACCACGCAGGCGCTACTGGAGCTCATCGATGGACGCCTGACGTACGAAGTGCAGGATCAGCGGCCCGAAGAGCCCGATGCGGAACCAGAATTCGGCGAGGAGACCGACGAGGGTGTCGCCGCGCTGTTCGACGAGTACGCGGACGACGACACCAGCAGCGCCGCCGACGACCCGGTATCGTTCGACGACGACGCGTAGGCGCGCGTTGACTCTCTGCCACCGGCCGAGCTAGAATCCCCTGGCATAGCGGCTTTGCGACGTACGGACACACTCCACGGAGAGACGGATACATTGCGTAATCTGCGACGCCGGAGGCGTCTGACGAAGGAACAGATCGAGGAACTCGAGCGCCAGATAGACTACAAGAATCTGTCGTTCATACGTCAGTACATCACGGACACGGGCAAGATCCGCCCGCGCCGAACCACGTACCTGTCCGCCAAGGGGCAGCGCAAGTTGGACATCGCCATCAAGCGAGCGCGGCAGCTGGCGTTGATACCTTTCGCCGTTCAGTAGGCCCATCGCGGCTGTAGGGGGGAGATACGCGCATGGGCACGCCAACGACGCCCGGAACTTCTGACAGAGAGCTGTCGCGGCGACAGTTTATCGACCGCGCGGCGGTGACAGCCGGCGGGGTAGCCGTAGCAGCAGCGGTCGCTGGGTGCGCTGGAGGAGCCGCTCCCGCGACAGGTGGAGCAACGTCCGCGGCGCCTGCGGCCGCTGACGGCCCGACCTACCGAGTCGCCCTCGCCGATGCGCCAGAGCTGGCGAAGACGGGCGGGGTGCTGCGAGTGAAGCAGGAAGACTTCGACTTCTACGTAGTGCGCGAAGCGGACGATGTGGTGATCGCGCTCAACAACGTCTGCTCCCACAAGAACTGCGCGACCAAGTACGACGCGGCGAAGGGGGACTTCGCCTGCCCGTGCCACAAGTCGAGATTCGACCTCGCCGGGCAGCCGCATGGCGGGCCGGCGAAGGATCCGCTCAAACGCTTCCCTGCTACGCTTGTCGACGGCGTCGTGACCGTGAGTCTTAAGATCTAGCTTCCCGCGTTCTGAGGAGGGGCGAGTCGTTGCGGAGCATACTCTCCATGTTCGGCGGCGGGAACCGCATCAACATCGAGCACACCTACAAGATCCTCGACGCCGCTCTGTCCGAGGTTCGGGCCGCCGAGTCGCCCGAGGAGGGTGAGGCCACGGCCTCCGAGGACGTGGGCGAGGCGCTGGAAGCCGCCGAGGCCATCCTGGCCTTCAAGGACGAGAAGCCGTGGGACGGCATGTTCCGCGAGATGCACGAGTACATGGCGAAGATACACATGGAACTGCGACACTACGATGTCGCGGGGGAGCAGGCGCTCCTCGTGCAGGAATACGACCGCCACGAGGGCGAGTACCTCATCAAGCAGATTGAGGCGCATCAGACAGGCGAACGGCTCGAGGACTTCGACCCGTCATCCGTGGACGAAGCCGAGGACTAGACGCGACCCGCGCCCTCCGTGTGATTACCACTGTTACATTCGACGCAGACGAGACGCTTTGGCAGTTCGCCGCTGCCCAACGGCGGGCGTTTGCGCACGTGCTGCCCGCGATACGCGGGTACACGCGGGACGCCGAGTCCATGACCGTGGCGGACCTGGCCGCCTGGCACCGCGCGTTCGTCGATGCGAGCGATCCGACGCTGCCGTGGGAAGAGCGGCGCCTCGACGCGTTCAGGCGCACGTTGAGGAGGCTCGGACGGGAGCACGAGGCAACCGCCCAAAGCCTCACGCAGTCGTACCTGAGCGTGCGGTACGGCTCCATCGAGCTGTTCGACGATGTCCGCCCCGCGTTGAGCTCCCTTCGGACGCGCTACCGCCTCGGCCTCATCAGCAACGGCAACACGCGGGCCGCCCGGTGCGGGCTCGCCGGCGCCTTCGACTTCGAGCTGTACGCCGAAGACCACGGCGGCGAGCGGAAGCCGCACCGACGCATGTTTGACGCCGCGCTGGCGCTGACGGAGCAACCCGCGTCAAGCCTCGCGCACGTAGGGGATTCGCTCTCCCAGGACGTTGCCGGGGCGCTCCGGGTCGGCGCGGTCGCCGTGTGGCTCAACCGAGCAGGGGCGCCCGCCGGCGCGGCTACGGCTCCTACGTGTGAGATTCGCGGGCTCGCCGACCTGGAACCCGAGCTCTCCCACCTGGCGCGTCGCGTCGCCACGCCATAGAATGTCGTTGATCCTGACACCCGCGCCCCCTGACTTCCGCCATCGGAGCGACGGATGGAATTCGCCCGACCGGGCGCGGCGTTCCTGCTGCTCCTGCTGCCCGCGCTCGTCTGGCTGCATACGCGCGGCGGCCGCCGCGCCGCGCGCGTGGTACCAAGCTTAGCCCTCTGGCACGATGTGCCGGAGGACACGCGTGGCGCTGCGGCAGCGCGTCGTCCGCCTCTGACTCTGTCCCTGGTTCTACAGACCGCAGCCTTGCTCGCGGCCACGGCCGCGCTGATGGCTCCTGGATCAAGCGCGAGCGGCGCTGCCCGGCGCATTGTGGTTGTCGTGGATGTCTCCGCGAGCATGGCCGCGACCGACGTCGCCCCGTCGCGGCTGGCGGCGGCTACCGAGGCGGCGCGATCCCTCTTGGACTCGGCCCCGCGCGGAGCTAGGGCCGCGCTGATCCTGGCCGCTCACGAGCCGCATCTCGCCGTGGGGTTCACTCGGGATCTCAGTCAGCTCCGGGCCGCGCTGCCGCACTCGGCCACGGATGCCGGGGCGGATCTCGACGCGGCTGCGTCCCTCGCGCTCGCCGTGGCCGGAGGAGCCGGCGCGCAAGTGCACCTGTACACCGACGGCGACACGCCCGGACTGGATGACCGCGTACACGTCCGTCGGTTCGGCGGCAGCGCGAGCAACGTCGCGCTCAGCGACCTGACCGTTGCGGCCTCAGGCGTCGACGTCCTCGCCGCCCGCCTTCGCGTCAGTAACTACGGAGACGCCGTCGCCCGCGTTCCCGTCTTGCTGACGCCGTCGGCCGGAGCGCCGCTGGCGAAGGCGGTCTCCGTGCCGCCCGGTTCGCACGTGGACATGACCTTCGACGGCCTGGCGCCGTCGGTGCACGACGTCGCGCTCACGGCCCGCGCCACGTTCGAGGACGACCTCGACCGGGACAACTACGCCTACGCGGTACTCCCGGCGCGCCGGCCGATGGAGGTCGTCGTCGTCGGAGACCGGTCGGGCCCGCTTGCCACGCTGCTCGCCCTGGATCCACTGGCCGACGTGGTCTCCGTGCCAACGGCGGAGTACCTGCCACGCGACGGCGTCGCTCTCACCGTCTTTCACGGGTGGGCTCCTCACGAGCTGCCGCCCGGCGATGTTGTCATTCTGGATCCCCAGCGGAGCTCGCCGTATGCGCCCTCGTCGTCCGCCGTCCATACGCGGTTCGTCGGCGCCGAGACCCACGCGTTGCTGCGTCTCGTGGACCTCGCCGGCGTGACGGCGCGCGCGGTCGGCGTCTACTCGCCAGAGCACCCTCTGCTCGCGGGCGGCGGAGGGTCGGCCGAGGGGATCATGCGGACGCCGCTCGGGCCGGCGGCGGTTTCCGTGGCCGACGATGGGCGGGGGATCCTGGTCCTCGGGTACGATCCGTTCGACCTGAGCGCGTCGGACATGTCGCTGCAGCCCGCCCTCGTCGTGCTCTTCGCGAACGTCGTCGAGGCGGCGCGGATGCGGACGCGCGCCATGCCGGTCTCTGTTGTCGCGGGGGCGCCCGGCTCGGACACGTTGCGGCCCCACGCGATGGCAGGCCGGCGGGCGGCGGACACGCGTGACGGCGTTGCGTCTGGCCTGCGCGCGGGCATCTACACGGCGGAGATGTCGGGGCGCCGGGAGCTTGTGGCGGCGAACGTCCCACCCGGCGAGTCAGACTTGCGTCGGCAGGCGGACGCGGTTGCGCCGCCGACCGAGTATTCGGCCGGCGGCGCTGATTCACACTGGCGCTGGTACGCGTTGGCCGCGGTGTGCCTCCTGTCCGCGGAGTGGGCGACTCACCACCGGCGCCGCGCGGCGGGCTAGAACGTCATCCCGGCGACGATGCCCGGCCAGATGCGCACCCACGTGTCGTCGTGCTTCGTGTCGTAGAGCGCTTCGCTGGTCATGTCGAGGTGCGCTCCGTCGTTAAGTCTCGACACGAGGACGTTCCCTGTTACGCCCGCGAACAGCGAGAACTGATCGTGCAAGCGCAGGTTGACCGTGACCCGCAGCTTGTTGAGGATGTGCAGTTCGTCCGTCCACCACTCGTCCTCGTTGATCTTGTAGTGGAGGCCATCGACGCCGAGGCTGACCCGTCCGACCGGTACCTCGACTCCGTAGCCAGCGATGGTGGCCCAGCGATTGGGCTCGCTGTCTGGGTGTGCGGCCACGCCGAGTATGGCGTGGAACGTCTCGGTGCCCGTTCTCAATCCCACCATCGTTGGGAACGCCTCGTCGCCGGACAGCTCTATATCCCAGCGCCCATTGCGTGAGTAGTTCAGGAACCCAACCGGAACGCCGTTGAACTCGTCCGCCACGTTGACGAGGCCGAGCTGGAGTCCCGTCATCATGCCGGCGACGTTGACGACGCCCACCTGCATGCCGCGATTGTCTGCGGCGACGTTGACGACCCCAACCTGACCACCGTCGACCGCCTCCGCCACATTCACTGCGCCTGACAGCTGGAACCCGCGGAGTGAACCCGCGCCGACGTTGACCGCCCCGGCGATCTGAACACCGCGGTGCTGCCCTGCCCCGAGGAGGTTGACGGCGCCCGCCGTCTGCACACCCTCGAGCCGTCCGCCGAGGGCGTTCACCGCGCCCGCCGCCTGGAACCCGCGTAGCGATCCGGCGCCGACATTCACCGCGCCAGCCATCTGTGCGCCCCTGTGCTGCCCCTTCCCCAGCAGATTCACGGCGCCAGCGGCCTGCACCCCCTCCAACTGCCCGCCGACGGCGTTGACCGCGCCAGCGGCCTGGACGCCTACGAGCCGGCCACCGACCGCGTTCGCCAGCGCGGACAGTTGCGCGCCCCGGACGTCGTCGCGCACCCGGTTCAGTCCGTAGCCAATCTCCAGGCCTCGTACCTCGCGCAGGTAGCCGGCAAACACGTTCACCGAGAAGCGAGCGGAGACATCGCCGTCCGACGGCACGGGCAGGCTCAAGCCCGGCGCGACGGAGAACATGAACGGCACATCCCTGGGCTGGGGGTCACGAAGGTCCGGCACGACGGGGGCCCCGGGAGTCACTGGGCGCGCGACCAGCGGGGTGTCGTCGCCCTCATTGCTGAGCAGCGAGATGTATCGGCCGTTGTACAGGACACGCGGCGTGACCTGCTGCTTGGGGCGTTGCTCCGGTGGCACGGAGCCGTACCAGTCGTCGATGCCGCGCATCACGTAGTCGAGAAGGCCCAGCACCGTGACGTCCCCGTCCGGCGCGGCCGCGGGGCGCCCGCCAGCCCCATCGTCGCGGAGACCGGTCAGCAGGAAGTGGGTGAACAGGCCATGCCCCAGTTCCGGCACTTCGGGCGCCCACTGCCCCTCGTCGCAGGCCGTGAAGACGATGTCCGTCTCCCCGCCTTGCTCCGCCAGCGCGGACACGAACGCCTGCTTCGGCGCCACGCGGCAGGCGTCTACCAACACGAATCGACGCTTGGCGTTGGACTCTCCCAGGATGTCGAAGAGCGCCTCGACGCCTAGGGCAGACGAACCGAGAGGCTCCGTGGCGTCCATCGGCACGAAGTAGCCCCGTCCCTCGATGTCCTCGCCGTGACCGCTGAAATATAGGGTCAGCATGTCCAGATCGTCCATGCGAGCGTGCCAACGGAGCTGGTCGATGATGTTCTGTCGTGTCGGCTGTAGGAGGCTGTCCGGGGTCATGAGCGTCACCATGAAGCCTGCGTCCTGGAGGACTTCCTTCATGGCCTTGGCGTCTTGCCCGGCGTAACGTAAGGCTCCGAACTCAGGGCCGTACTCGTCCACTCCGATGACGATCGCGGACCTGCGCACGCCGTGTGACCGAAGCCGTCCGAGCGCGACGTCCACGCCACCCAGCGCGGCGACGCGATGGCGCGTCGTCTCGAACCGCTCGCCGCCTACCGCGTACAGCGACATGGGGTCCGCTGCCGTCAGCGCCGGCGGTCGCCACCCCGTTGGTTCGTCGAGTCGTCGGGTCGGACCCTCCAGCACGGGCGACCACGGGAGCGCCCATTCGTCGTGATCGGCCTGCGCGGCGTGGGTAAGCTGGCGGTACGTCGTACCCGCCATCCGTCCGGCGTGGCGATAGATGGAGTACGTCAGCGCGCTCACGGGCAGTTGCCGCCCAGCGACCGGTATGCGCAGCTCGTGGACGACTTCGTTGTGCGGCGCGGCGGCGATGAGGAGCGCGAAGTCGGTCGCGTCGTCGAGGATGTCCTGGGGCCGACTCGCTCCAGGTCGACGGACGGCGGAGGCGAGGGTAGCTCCCTTCGGCGGCCCTAGGCGGGGCGCCTTCAGGATGTCGCCGGAGTAGCACGTATCGATGATGCAAGTGACGCGCCGCGTGCGCATCGCCGATATGAGATCGCCCAGCTCGTCGTCGAGGAGGTACGTCTCGGGACGGGCGAGGTCGGCGTCAGCCGGTAGCAGCGCCTCGTCGTCCAGGTCGGGGTACTTGCCGCGAGCCTCGTCGCCCTGGTCGGGGCCGAACTTGTCGATGATCCGCGCGCCATGCCCGGTGAAGTAGAAGAGGAACGTGTCGTCCTCTTGGACTGTCGCCGCAGCCTCCTCGAAGGCGGAGACCAACTCGGCCTTCGTTGGGTTCTCAAGGAGCGTCAGAGAACCGGTCTCGTGGGGCTCGGTAGCCAGCAGGTCGCCCATGAGGACGAGGTCATTCCTTGGGGCTTGCAACGCCAGCGCGGGCGCCTCGTAGTCCCAAACGCCCGCGACGAGGGCGTGCTGCGCGCACCGCGCCCCCAAGCACCACGCGAGCATGCACACACCGACCACGGCAGTCAGTCGGTCACGTCGCTGCACGGATAGGGTCACTAGTTCACTCCTAGAGTGGCGTGCGTCCCGAGGAGGCCACGGAGTCGCTCACGGGTGGCCTTCAGCCGCTCAGCCGTGGCTCCTCGTACGTCCTTGGGCGTGTCTGGATGGTCAAGCTGGTACACGTAGAGCTCTGTCAGTTTGGCGTGCATGGCGATATCCTCGGGATGCGCGTCCAGAAATTCCTCAACCGCAGCCACGGACGCCGTCAACCGACCGGCGTCTTGCGGGTCGGCCACGATAAGGAACTCCAGCATCGCGACTGAACCGAGCGGCGGCGCATCTATCTGCGGCGCGGCGGCGGCCTTCGGCGGACCCCACGCGACGGACAGCCCGTCTGGAGCCGTCGTCAGCGCGACGACAACGAGGGCCACGGTTGCCAACGCGCCAGCCGGTACCCAGAGTGGCGTCGGCGTGAGCAGCCACTCCAGCATCGGTTGCGGCCGAGAGGCGCGCGCATCTGGCGATGCCGGAGCCGTGGCGTCGAACGCGCCCGCCCGGATTGCCGCGCCCATACCGCGTAGCGAAGCCTCCGCGTCTAGCAACGACGCATACGCCCCGTCGCACGCGCGGCAGTGTGCGAGATGCCCGGCGACGCGCGCGTCGCGTCTCTCTGACAACGTCCCATCAATGAAGTGCGGCATATGCCGCAACGCGTTCTTGCAGTTCATCATCGCTTCCCTTGGCTCCACGAGGCGGCGTCGGCGTCCTCCCTGGCGAGCTTCTGTTGTCAGGCGTCTGGGCGCAGTCGCGCGGCCAGTCGCGCTCGGGCGTGGTGTAACCGGCTCTTGACCGTGCCAACGCGCAGGCCAAGCCGTGCCGCTATCTCGGCGACCGGCGACTCGTCGACGTAGAACAGCCATACGACCTGTCGGTACCCCTCGGGCAGTTCCTGCACCGCCGCCCACAGCGCGGCGGAGGCCTCATCGCGGATCAGGGCCTCGTCGGCGCCGACCGCGTTGTCGTCGCCTCGACCCATGACGTCGTCGGGCCCGGTCTCGGGAACCACCACGCGCGACGCTACACCCGCGCGCCGCGACCAGTTGCGGACCACGTTGCGCGCTATCTGGTGCAGCCAACCCCGAAATGCGTCGGCGTCGCCGGCTGGGGCGGCTTCCGACCGTCGGTGCGCCGCTAGCAGCACATCGCTGGCGATGTCCATGCGGTCTTCGCGGCGGCTGTGCCGATAGTAGACGCGGCATAGACGATCGACTGCTTCGTCCACGAAGTCGCGATGCTGTGTCAGTTCGTTCGCCATGGTTGTCCCCGTACCGCAACAGTGTGCGCTTCGGGCGCCAGGTTCAACTGAAGATAGCGGGAATCGCGCCTCTTGGCCTGCTGCCACGCGGCGACTCCGTATCAGCTCGCCCAGTCTGGTTGCGGTACGACCGTTGGGTGGCCTACGGCCGCGCGGTCGTTGGGCCCGGAGCGTCCTGAGGCCGCAGCTAGAAGGAGGAAGGCGTTATGCGCGCGGAACGGCGGGGCGGAGGGTAGGACGGAGCCTGGAGGCAAGAAGGCGGGGATTGCTCCCCGCCTTCCCGCGCGAACGAACGTGCGGTCTATTCGCTGATGACGGCGACCTCGACCCGACGGCTCTTCTTCTGGCCGTCGACGGTGCCCTGGCCACCCACGGTGCTGAAGTGGCCGCGGCCGCTGACGACGATCTTGTTGGCCACGCCGCGCGACTGAAGGTACTTCGCGACAGCCCGCGCCCTCGCTTCCGAGAGCTCCAGGTTGGTCATGAAGTTGCCGCGGAGAACCGGACGCGAGTCGGCGTGTCCCGTGACGAGGACGACCGTCGACGGGTTGTCCTTGATGGCCGCGATGCTCTTGTCCAGTTCCTTCTTGGCGGCGTCGCCGATGCCCGTGGAACCCGACCCGAAGTAGACGGTGCCTACGCTGACCGCCACGGACTGCCGGAGCGTCTCGGCGGTCTCGGCGCGAAGCGACTCCATGTCACCAAGCGACTTGGTGGACAGGGCGTCGATGTGCGCCATGACGCCGTCACGCGCGTCGGCGAGGATTCCCTCGACATCGCCCATGACGCGGTCGTCACCCGCGGCTGCGCCTGCGGCGGATTCCTTCCGGGCGGCGTCGATGGCCGCCTGGAGCTCGTCACGGAGTCCAGCGTCCATGTCGCGCGCGTTCTCGTTGGCGGAGGACAGTGTGTCCGCATCGCCCTGCTCGGCGTTGGCGATCGCTTCGTTCTTGGCATCCTCAACGGCCTCGCCGAGATCCGTCGTGGCGCCTTCGAGCGACGTCAATCGGCCTTCGCCGGCCGCGATCGACGAGTCTGCCCCACTCAGCCTCTCGGCGGTGTCCGCCTTGTAGGCCTCGTATTCCGGCAGGAACTGATCCTTCTTCATGTTCCCGCAACCGGCGAGAACGAGAGCGGCAACGGAAGAAGCCGCTACCCATGCCATGGGTTTCCGTATCATTCGATGTTCCTCCCAGCAAGTGACAGAAGGCGCTGAAGCTACTGATGCGCCGCGTGCTATCTCAACTGATTACGATGTCCCGGCGCGCGCGTTACGAAGCTGTCGTCCCAAATCGAGTGTTCCACACCCGCGCGTGGCGCAATGTGCCCAAATGGCGGGAACATACGTGCGTGAGTATATCGGAGGCGCGTGGGGTCGTCAACCCGATTGACTGCGTCGAGCCGAGGCGGTCTGCACTACCGCAGGCGCCCGACGTACCGACGGATCCCGAGCTCGAACATGTCCACGATTTCCGGCAGATCCTCCGCGCGGTCCTCGTGTTCGCCCGGGTCAAGGCGGCGCTCGTAAAGCTCGTACGGGGTTCCCAAGCGGCCGGCCTTCTCGTTGATGTTGATGAGAACGGTCCAGATGTGGTTGCGCACCGCCCACTGCTGCGCGTGGTGTCCCGTGAAGGCGAAGTCCCGTAGGGCGCCGCTCTCGCCGCGTATCAGGGGCAGGACGCTCTCGCCGTGCACGGCGACGCTGCGTGATTCCGTCACCATGTCCTGCGGGAACAGCTGCGTCGTGGCCCGAGGCGCGCGGAAGGGCAGCACGAGGTCGCCGCCGATGTCGAGCGCATCAAGGATCGTCGGCAGGAGGTCACGCGGCTGTACCAGGGCGTCGATCTGCTGCCCACCGTGCTCGCCGCCCGGCAGGCGCATGATCCACGGGATGCGCGCCAGCTCCTCATACGCCCACGGTCGCGCCTTGCGGACGATCCCATGCTCGCCGAACGGCTCGCCGTGGTCTGACAGGTGAATGATGAGCGTGTCGTCGTACAGCCCGAGGTCTCGCACGTGGTCCAGCAGCACGCCTATCCACTTGTCGACAAAGGTCACCTCGCCGGCGTACAGCGACTTCGTGCGCTGCGTTTCGTCCGCCGTGATGTAGCCTTCGGTCGGGCCGGCGATCGGGTCGATGATGTCCTGGCCGGTGTAGTCAAGATCCCGGTACATGCTCCAGTACGGTTCGGGCGGATCCCACGGCTCGTGCGGGTCGAAGTAGTCGACCCAGAGGAAGAGATCGTCCCTCTTGCCCTGGTCCTTCACCTGATGGTCCAGCCACCGCGTGGCTTCCCGCGTGACCTGTGGGGCGAACCAGTCCTCCTCGTCTTCGAAACCAGCGCGGTTGCGCATGTACTGCTCGAAACGGGGTCGCCACAGGTCGTCGGTATCGTCGCCTTTGAGGCGGTGCCAGAGCTCGATATCCACGGGCGCGTCGTCGACCACCCACGGGTCGTACTCCTGACCGCGTATCCAGGAGACCGAGTCGAACCCACGCCCGCAGTTATAGACGGGCTTGTGCATGTGGTACACGTCGGTGACGAGCGCGCTCGTGTAGCCCTTGTCCCACAGGATCTCGGCCAGTAGGAAGTCGGTGTTTTCGAACGGCTGCCACCCGCGGAATGGGAACTGAGTGCGCCCCGTCCACCACGTGTGGCGCGTGGGCATCGTTGGCAGGCTCTCGGCGTACGCGTGCGTGAACAGCGTGCCTTCGGCGGCCAGCGCGTCGAGGTTTGGTGTCTCGACCGGCTTGCCGTTGTAGGAAGTGACCTCGGGGTGGCAGCCGACGTGGTCGGCGCGCAGGCTGTCTGCCACGATCACTATGACGTTCATGGGCGCCCTTCTCATGGATCCCCAGGACGGCTCGCGTCGAGCGGCTGTCCTAGCCGGCCGCTGCAGCGGCTCCCCACCGCTTACCGAACTTGTCTCTCCCCTGCTCCGTCACGGGATCCCCAGACCTACCCAGCCTGGTGATTTCGCTGGCGATCCAGCCCTCGAGCTCGCCTTCTAGCTCATCGGCCGTCTGAGTGTCGGTCGCTGCGATCTCCGCGGTCTCGAGCCCGTCGGGTCCACGCGCGTACAGCTCACGATCTGGCGAGCCGTAGTAGTCGATGGACCGCGCGCGGATGAACTTGTGCTCCGGCGTCCTTATCGACCACTTGGCCTGCCAGGTGCATTCGGCGGTGATGACGGTGTCGCTCCCTGCGTAGTCGGCGTCGCGCGACGCGTCGAGGAGCGGCGCCATGCTCGACCCGTCCATCTCGTCGGGCGCTTCGAGGCCGGCGAGGTCGAGCAGCGTTGGCGCGATGTCCATCGTCCGCACGGTCTGGTCGATGCGTTGCCCTGCTTCGATGAGACCAGGCGCCCGCATGATGAGCGGCACGTGTATGTTCTCTTCATACAGCCCGTGATGGTCGTACCAGACGCCGTGTTCTCCGAGGCACTCGCCGTGGTCGCCCATGACCACGATCAGAGTGTTGTCGTCGAGGCCGGCCGAGGACACCGCGCCTAGTAGGGCGGCGATTCCGTCGTCGGCGTAGTTGATGCTGGCGTCGTACAGCGCGCGAACGTAGTCCGCATCGGTAATGCTGCCGCCTAGCGACCGAAACCACGTGTCGCGCCAAGCCTTGCCCAACGGGTGCCGCCACAGCTCGTCGAGCGACCTGTCGGCGGGGTCTCGCGCCGTCTTCGCGTCTCCGTCGTAGAACTTGTCGCGATGCGAGGCTGGTGGCAGGTACGGCGTGTGTGGATCCCAGTAGTGCACGAAGAGGAAGAACTGCTCATCGCCGTGGTGCTTGAGGAACTCGACGGCGCGGCTGTTCTGCTGCTCACAGGTCACCATCAGGCCAAGAGATCGCCGCCGCGACGGGTCGATGTAGAACTCGTACCCGCGCTGGAACCACGGTCGCGCGGAGGCGAGATTGTCCACCGCGCACGTCGTCCATCCCGCCTTCAGTAGTATTTCTGGTAGCATGGGCGCGCGGCGGCCTAGAACGGCGTCGCCACCGTGTGCCACGATCCCGTGCGTCATGGGGTGCTGCCCGGTGTACAGCGTCGTGAAGGACGGGTGCGTGGGGATGCCGGAGCAGACCATGTCCTCGAACAAGACCCCCTCGGCGGCGAGCCCGTCGGTCGCTGGGGTCGTGGGTCGATCGTAGCCGTAGCAAGAAAGCTGCTGCGCGCGGAGCGTATCCACCGCGATGAGCACGATGTTAAGCGGCTGGCTCACGTTACGCACGAGCTCCTGGTAGGACAAGATGGGGTCGCGGATGGCGCGCTGCGGTCATTCGGAGGCCAGGTCGGCGAGCTTGCGCACGAGGGCTTCGGACTCGGAGTCGAGCGTGTCCGGCACGGTGATGAGCACGCGCGCGCGGAGATCCCCCGGCCCAGTCGCCGCGGGCGCGCCTTGGCCGGCCAGTCGCAGGTACTTGCCGGACTGCGTCCCCTTGGGGATCGTCAGCATGATGGCGCCGTTGGGCGTGTCGGCCAGTATCTTGCCGCCCAGGATGGCGGTCGTGAACGGAACGCGGACATCCGTGACGATGTCCTTGCCGTCCAGCGTGAAGCGCGCGTCGTCGCGAACGTGGACGGTGACTCGCAGGTCGCCACGGGGCCCGCCATTGGCGCCTGGGTAGCCCTCGCGCTTTATCCTGAGCGTCCGCCCGGACTTGAAGCCTGGCGGCACTTTGATGCGAATGCGTCTGGTCTCGTCGCCGCTGGTTACCGCGAGCGTCTTCTCGGCGCCGTGGACGGCTTCCATGAAATCGATGGTGATTTCGTGCCGGAAGTCCTCACCTTGCCGCGGCGGAGTGTGCGTGTTCGGGGCGCCACGTCTACCGCGCATGCCGCCCATGATGTCGCCGAAGACATCGCCGAACCGTGAGAAGATGTCGTCGTTGCTCTCGAAGCCGCCGAAGTCGTACTGCCGGAAGTTCCCTGCTCGAGACGTCATGTCGTACTTGCGTCGCTCAGCCGGCTCGCCGAGAACCGCGTAGGCTTCCGACGCTTCCTTGAACTTCGCTTCGGACTTGGCGTCACCCTTGTTCTTGTCTGGGTGATGCTGGACCGCCAGCTTGCGGTACGCCTTCTTGATATCGTCCGGGGAGGCGTCACGGGCGACGCCCAGTACGTCATAGTAGTCCCGGCGCGGCATGGCCGCCCTCCCTCAGACTCTAGCTGGCGACCACATCGCCGCTAATCGGCTCGACCTGGACGCCTGCGTCCCGCAGATAGGCGACGGCGTCCTCAAGGCGCTCGTCGGCCCCGCTCATCTCCATGACGACCCATCCGGCCTCACGCTCGACGTTGGCGCGTCGGATGTTCGTGACGACATCGTACTTCTGCGCGACGTTGTATATGATCGGTTCGGTGACGAGTTCACCGGGAAACGTCAGCCGTACCCTCATGGACGACATCCTGCAACTCCTCACACGCGACAGATGGTTCCTGGGCGCGATCGCCACACCAATTGTCACGCAATGGGGCGCGTTCCGGCAAGCGGGCCGCCGTGCCGGCGGCCGCTCAGGGGCAGGGGCGTGGCGCCGGGGCCAGGACCGACAGGTCTGACGACGCGTGGCGCGTCGCGTGATACGCCCGCACGCGACGCACACGCACAGCCGGCTCGCGCCCTACTCGCCGAGTGTGCCGGGCCCTAATCCGCGCGGCGGCGTCTGGCGCCCTCTTCGACCCGACATCCAGGGGCCGATGGGAGCCGGGCGCCCACTTCCGCGCCGCTACCACGCCCGGATAGAATGCCGGTCGGATCCCACACAGACAGGAGCGGGTATGAAACCGAACGAACTGCGCGCGAAGATGGCAAGCGGCGAGACCGCCATCGGCACGTTCTGTATCCTCCCTAACGCGACGGTCGTCGAGGCCCTCGGCGTTGCCGGCCTGGACTTCGTGATTCTCGACACCGAGCACGGCCCGCTGACGATCGAGACGTGCGAGGACCTCGCGCGTGGAGCGGAGTGTGGCGGCGCCACGTCGATCGTGCGCGTCGGTGACAACCGGCCGGAGCTCATCCTCCGAGCGCTGGACATCGGTTCCGGCGGCGTGCAAGTGCCACAGGTAGGTTCGCTCGAGGAGGCGCAAGCGACGGTTCGCGCCGCCAAATACGCGCCGGAGGGCGAGCGGGGCGTGTCCATCTTCACCCGCGCTGGCGCCTACACGGGAACGCCTGACCACTCGCGACAGTGCAACGACGAGCAGATGGTCGTCGTGCACATCGAAGGCATGCGGGCTGTAGAGAACATGGACGACATCCTGTCGGTGGACGGGCTCGACGTGATCTTCCTCGGCCCCTACGACCTTTCGCAGTCGCTGGGCATCACGGGGCAGGTGGACGATCCGCGGGTGCGCGACACGATCGTGGAGTGCACGGCGAAGGCGCGCGAAGCGGGCAGGTTCGTCGGGTCGTACGCCAAGGACGCCGAGATGGCTCGCTGGCTCCAGTCGATAGGCGTGCAGTACATCGCGTCCCTCGTGGACGCGACGGGCCTTGTCCTCTACTACCGCCAGATGATCGAGGACATCCGACGGGGCTAGGCAAGCGCGGTACAGTATGAACACGGTCGCCCGCGGAGATGCGGGCGACCGTGTTGTGCAGACCAGGACGCGACCGGCGACGCCGCGGGAGGCCGACATCGCCGATGCGCTGACGTCCTAGTAAGACCGTTCGTCCAGGTGGTAGGCGGACGTTCCGTGTTCGCCCATGTCCAGACCTTCGCGCTCCTCCTCTTCGCTGACCCGCAGGATACCCGCGAGACGCAGCGCGCCGAACACGGCGCCGCTGGTGACGATGGTCCACGCCGCCACGACCAGCACACCGATGATCTGCGGCGTGAGTTGCGCCATGCCGCCACCGAAGAACAGCCCCTCGCTTGTGCTCCCGTCGGCGTAGGGATTCTGCGCGAACAGACCAACGGCAAGCGTGCCCCAGACGCCGTTGACGCCGTGGACGGTGAACGCGCCGACCGGGTCGTCGACCTTGAAGATGCGCTCGACCCACTCGACGAAGAGGACACACAGCACGCCGGCGACGAGGCCGATGATGACGGCCGAACCCGGCGACACGACTGCGCACGGCGCCGTGATCGCCACGAGACCCGACAGCACGCCGTTGAGCGTGAGGCCGATGTCGGGCTTCTTCACCTTCATCCACGCGAAGAACATCGCGCCGATCCCGCCGGCAGCGGCCGCTAGGTTCGTCGTGACGGCGATACGCGCGAAGCTCACGTCAGCGCCCAGCGTCGAGCCGGGGTTAAACCCGAACCAGCCCAGCCACAGGATGAATACGCCAAGCGAAGCCAGCACGATGTTGTGTCCGGGAATCACGCGAGGCCGGCCCTCGGCGTTGAACTTGCCCGTTCGCGGGCCAAGGATGATCGCGCCTACGAGCGCTGCCCACCCGCCGACCGAGTGAACGACCGTCGAGCCGGCGAAGTCGTGGAAGCCCAGACCCGTGAGGAAGCCGTCGCCCTGCCAGGTCCAGTGCCCCTGGATCGGGTAGATGAACGCCGTGATGAACACGCTATAGATGAGATACGCGCGGAAGTTCGTGCGCTCCGCCATGGCGCCGGACACGATCGTGGCCGTCGTGGCCGCGAACACCGCTTGGAAGAACCACTCGGCGTACGACCAGTTGTTGATGACGCCGTCGGTAACCGCGTCGGACAGGAAGAAGTTGGACGTGCCGATCCACCCACCCTTGGTCGTGCCGTACATCAGACCGAAGCCGACGGCCCAATAGAGCAGCGACCCGGCCGAGAAGTCCATGAAGTTCTTCATGATGATGTTGCAGGCGTTCTTCGCCCGCGTGAACCCAGCCTCGACCATCGCGAAGCCGGCCTGCATGAAGAAGACGAGGAAACCAGCGATCATCATCCACAGGTAGTCGTTGAACGAGTGCTCGCCGTCGCCCTGAATCGCGTCGTTCACGTACGCGGTGATGTTCGCGGGCACGTCGGCGTCCTGCGCGTGCGTCGGTAGGGCGGCGAACGCCGCCAACGCCAGTGCAAATAACGGTATCGCCAGCGCCTTTGCGCTGCCTCTAAGCGGCTTCATAGCAGTACGTCCTCCCGGGTTGCGGCATGGCGCCGAATAGCCGTCGCGCCCGAGGAACAGCAAGCGTTGTGCCAACGGCCCGGGGCCGCCGGCGCCCGCATGGCCAGTGGCGTTCGCCAGGCCGGGGCCGCGCGCGCGCCGCCGCCACGCGTCGCGTGCGCAATAAGCACGCGCCGCTTTGCACAAATATCAGGCGCCCAACCTGCCGCCGCGTCGGCCGAGACGGCGTGCAGCGCCTACGATGATGTGACCGGGGGTGAAGCGTAAGCGCGCCAGCCCTACGCGCCTGCTATCGCGCGCGCTGGCGGCGGGCCTGGCGTCGTAGGGCCCGGCGGCGTAGCCTGGCGGACATCGCCCCGAGGTCGCCTACGCCGTCCCGGGAGCAGCGACGAGCCGAGGCCGCACTGCCTCGGCCGGCGGTACGCACGGATGGCACGTGGCGACCGCGCAACGTCCTACCGCCCTGCCGCCACGGGCACCGGCTCCCTGAGCGCTTCAACCACGCGCGTCTCGACCTCCCAGTGCGAGTCGTCGTCCTGCATCCTCTGCCAGTCGCGCACGACTCCCTCGCGGTCGATGACAACCGCCACTCGGCCGCTGGCGTGGTAGTCGTCCCGGATGGGCTCCGAGTTGGGGATGTTCGTGATCCCGATCGTCTCGCCGAGGTGGCCGTGCGCGAACCCCTCCGTTGGGTTCATGCCTACCACCACCAGGCCGGCGTCCTCGTGCCGGCGGCGGATGGCGTCTACGCGTCTCGGGTGGACGTCAAGGAAGTCACGGCCGTGGGGGTACCAGAACGTCAGCAGAACCACCTTCCCGCGCTGCTCGGCCAGGATGAAGTCGTCGCCTTGCGCGGTCACGGCTTCTATCGCAGGGGCGGGACGGCCGATGAGCGTGTACCCGGGGTCCACCGCGCCGATGGCCAGCATCCGCGACCGGTTGTCCGGCAGCCCCGACGCCGCGAAGGCGAGCGCCCGAGCGACATTGTGCTGGTGTGAGTACGTCGGCCACGCGCAGTCCTCGAGGAACTGGTCGGCGATCTTGGCGGCCTGCTCCGCGTCGCCGGCGAGCGCCAACATCCGCGCTCGGGCAGCGACGTAGCGGCCGTCGGTCGCGCCGTTGGGGCGTTTCGTATCCAGGAACTGCTGCGCGACCAGCCGTTGCTTGCCTGGGCGCGCGTTCTGAGTATGTATCCGCGCGGTGTGCAGGTACGCCGGCCCCCAATACCGCGACGTGAGCATCTCGATCTCGCGCGAGCGCGTTCGGCGGAAAGCATCCAACGCTTCCTCGGCGTTGCCTAGCAGGTAGTGCAGGAGGCCGGTGAAGTAGTGGACTTCGAAGTCCCAGTGGAGCGTCGCCGCCGCGCGCCGGAGTGACGCCAAGGCTTCCTCGTGTCGGCCGTAATACAGATGCATGCCGGCTTCGAACTTGGACGCGAGGCCGTTCTCCGGGTCCGTCTCCCGCGCCTCGGCGAGCAGCTCCGCGAGTAGGGCCTCCTCGTCGTCATCCCCGGCGAACCTCACGTGCACCGTCGACATCGGGGACGTCATTCGGCGATTCTGGGCGTGTGAGTAGAGGGATCCCCGCACGCCCCGGATGGCGGACTCAGGGAGTGGCGAGCGGACGCCGTGACCTGCGGCGTCCACGTAGGCGTGGTCTCCGTGGCCGTGGCAGAATGGCGTCCAAGCGAGCAGCAGCAGCCAGGCGATGGCGAGTCGATTCACGCGCCGCCTCCCATATAGGTGTCCCATTACGCCGCAGCAAGGGATGCCATATACTATCTATATAGTATGTGGGCGTGCCCGAGCACGCAACCGGCCCGGGCGCGTTTCCCGGGCCAAGGCGGCTTCGTGAGCTGTTCACGTGTAGGGCACGAGGCTAGAACGCGACGGCGGCCTCTCGCCATTCGAGCTGGTGGTGGTACCGCTCGTGGGGTGTGAAGGAGATCGTCACGTCCTCGACGCGCGCGCCGCGCACCTCAATCTTGTCGGGATCGACGACGCCCAGCCCGCGCTGCTCCGCGTACACGCCGACGCCGACGTTCATCGGGTCGAAGCCCATCGCCTTCGTGCAGATGCTGTCGACTGCCCACACGTCGACACCCGCGAAGGCGACGCCGAAGTCCACGGCATCCTTCCCACCCGGGCCGTTGCCCTGGAGGCCCTTCACACCGTCGATAACGGAGATGTCGGGCGTGAGGTACTTCGCCAGGCGGATGAGGTTGCGGTTGAGTACCTGCATCTCGCGGGGCCGTTCGCGTTCACCGTGGGTCATGTAGCCGTGCATCTTGACCCGGTGGTCCTTGTGGACCGTGCCCATGATCATGTTCTTGAGGGCTAGCGTCGTGTAAAGCACGTCGTGCGTCTTCGCCACGGCGACGGAGATCGTGCACGGGCAGTCAAGG
>CAYYPK010000010.1:90362-178613 GCA_964473525.1 uncultured bacterium | reverse complement strand
CGCCATCCACTTGTCGCCGTTCGCGAGCTCGATTTCCGTCTCGGGCCACTCGGTGTCCTGGTGCAGATCAACGAGCCGTATCGGCACGTCGTATTCGTCGATGAGGGCGTGATAGCCGAAGTTCTCGAACGCCTCGCCGCTGTACTTCTCGTTCCCGCCTTCGGCGATGATGATCTCTTCGGGAGCGTCCGGCAGCGACATCAGGAAGTCGATCGTGCCGCGACACGCGTCCGCCTGCGTCGACGCCAGCGGGTTGTCGTTGCTGAGGAAGTTCGGCTTCAGGAGCGTCTGCGGGCGCACCTTCTCCGCCACCTCGTCCCGCACCAACTCCAACGCTCCGCGTACCGCCTCGCGCCGCTCCTCGCCCCGCTGCAAGCCGACTACCGACATCGCCTACTCTCCTTCATCCTCGCCGTCTTCCCCCGCGTCGTCCGGCGCTTGCTCCAGTATATCTCGGAACCAGTCTGTGTCACGCACGGAGTCGAAGTACGGCTCGACCGCCATGTGCTCACGCGTCGCAAGCATGCCAAGCCCCGCCGCGCGCTCGAGTGCCGCGCGGGCAGGCGCTTCCCTTCCCGAGTTGGCGTAGACCCGCGCGAGACTGTAGGAGCCGCCGCCAGGCCAGGCCACATCGAGCCTGGCCAACACCGCCTCAGCGTCGTCGTGAGCAGCAAGCTCCATGCAGGCCTCGGCCCAGTGGTAGAGCGTGATGGGCTCGTTTGGATGCAGAGCATCCGCGCGTGCGAACTTGACGACTGCGTCTGACGGTCTGCCGACGGCGGCCAGGGCCACACCCCAGCTGTGCAACGTGTGTGGGTCATCCGGCTGAAGGGCGTCCGCACGCCCGTACTTCTCGATAGCATCGTCGGGCCGCGATAGGCCAGCCAGCGTGAGGCCCCAGAACAGCAGCGTGTCTGGGTCTTCCGGGCAGGCGGCGTGAGCGTCGGCGAACTTCGCCACGGCTTCCTCGCCCTTGCCCGCTGCGTCGAGCGCCCGCGCCCAGTTGTAAAGCGTCGAGTCGTCACCAGGCACTAGCGAATCGGCTTTCGCGAACGTGGCTGCGGCCTCGTCGTGCCGACCGATCGCCGACAGTGCGGTTGCCAGATTGCCGAGGGTAAGGGCGTGACCGGGTCTTACCTCGTCCGCGCGCCCGAACCTGTCGGCCGCCTCGTCATACCGTCCGAGCATGGCGAGGCTGATGCCCCAATTCACCAACGTCGGCGCGTCGTCGGGTCTGAGCTCGTCCGCGACCATGTATCGGGCTGCGGCGTCTTCGTGGCGTCCGAGCTCCCCTAGCGCGCCGGCCCAACGGTACGAGGTGTCGGCATCCCCGCGACGGATCCGTTCCGCAACCTGGTACTTCGCGACTGCCTCCTCGTACAGCCGCAGGTCCTGCAGGGCGTTGCCCCAGTTGTAGAAGGTGTCGGCGTGACCGGGACGCACTGTCGCGGCCCGCTCGTAGCACGAAATGGCCTCGGACGGCCTGGCAAGGGCCGCCAGGACTACCCCTTTGTTCATCAGAATGGCCGGGTCATCTGGATCGCCTGCGGCCGCGATGGTTAGCACCTCGAGCGCCTGTTCATACCGCCCGAGCTGGCCGAGGGCCACCGCCCAGAGAACGAGGTGCGTCGCTGGCGCCGCTCGCGGCGTTCCAGCCCGTTCCCACAGCGCGGCGGCCGCTGCGTATTCCCCGGCTGCGAAGTGCTCGCACGCGGCGTCCCGCATCTCGGGAGTAGTCGTGTGCTCGCGCTTCGGCGCCTGCGCGTCGGCCGCGTCGCCGTTACCCACTTTGCCGTCCTGATGGCGGAATTGAGGGACCGTAGCTTCGTCCACCTGGTACCGCTCGCCGGATGCACCCCCCGTACGCGAGCGGGCCGCACGCGAACGTGAGGACGAGTAGCCACCGGGTGACGACCGCCCGAGCGGCGCGTCGCGCGGACGGCTGACCTGCCGCAATCGCGTACGTTCCCTCAACAGGACGCTTCACAGGGGCGCGTGCTCCTGGCTGTTCCCGCCTGTCGGCGCCGCATCGCGGGCAACGTCACGGTCGTGCACGCCGCCGCGGGTCAGCCACCCTCCCGCGAACCACGTGCCGGGTTCCATCACCACTCCGGGCCCGACACCGACGTTCACGCCCAGACGGCAGCCGTCGCCCAAGACAACGCCCAGCTTCTGGCGACCCGTCGCGACGCCGTCGACGACGATGTCGGCCTCGTCGAAGCGCAGATTTGCGATCTTCGCCCCGGCGCCCAAGCGCACGCCAGCGCCCAGGATGGAGTCGCCAACGTAGTTGTGGTGCGCGAGCTTCACGTCGTCGAGCAGGACCGACCGCGTCACCTCAACAGAGTGCCCGATGACACATCGGTCGCCGGTCACAACGTGGGGTCGGACGAACGCGTGGGGCTGCACAAGGCAGTCATCGCCGATGATCACGGGGCCGATGATGGCGGCGCCAGGTCCGACGACCGTGCCGTAGCCGATGTCGACATCGCCCTCAATGTGCGCGGAGTCGCTGACCTTGCCCTTCGACCGCGGCCAGGCGTGTTGGTCAGCGTACGCCGCGAGCCGATCCAACGGCTCCCAAGGCAGGTCGCCCGACGCGAACAGCGGACGCAACCTGTCGGGGATCGTCGCGAACAGCTCGTCGACTGTCGGCATGTCCGGCATGGGCGCTCAGTAGCCTGGCTGTACCGGCTCGGTGGCTCCGTCAGAGATGAACCGCCGCACATCGGCTGTGAACGGCACCAGCTCCAGGTCGAAGTCGGTCCAGTAGTACTGGAACTCCTTCGACTGCCACCCCTCGTACACCCAGTCCCAAGAGAAGCGGTTGAAGTGTGGCAGCAGCGACCCCTCGGTCAGAGGCTTGGAGACCGCCTGATAGCGGTAATCAACGGACAGGCGGAACTGGTTGCCCGTGGTGTTGGGTAGGCCCTCGTGGACCGTCTGGCTGTGGAAGAACAGCGCGTCACCGGCGCTGAAGTCGCCCGCGACCCACTCGCCCGGCATGTCCTTCGTCTCGACGCCGACGCCACCCGCGCCCGTCATCGGCTGTATGGGATAGATGCCCTCCCGGTGCGATCCTGAGAGCACGCCAATGCCGCCTCGCGCTCGGTCGCAGTCGCCCAGCGGCGCCCAGCACGTCCACACGTCGGGCGTGCCCTGGATGTGCACGTAGTCCTGGTGCGGCGGTGTCGTGGGCGTGGTCGGGAAGACTATCCTGGCAATGTTGCGCGGATGCACCAGCACCGTGTCGTCGAAGAGGCGTCCGAGCATCCCGACGATGCCGGGGTCGTGCGCAAACGTGTGGAACTCCTCGAGCCGCTGGAAGTCCTCGAGGATGGGTATGAATTCGTCCATCCCCTCGACGACGGCGTCCTTCGTCGTGATGAGGTCGGACGGGTCCGTGCCCTCGTCCACCCAGCCGTAGCGCGCGAGGATCGCCTCGAACCTGCGGCGCAACGCCCAGAGCGCGTCCGTGTCCACGAGATCGGTGAAGAACAGGTAGCCGTCGCGCTCCGCTCGCGCCTGGAGCGCGGCGTCGT
Organism: uncultured bacterium; assembly: GCA_964473525.1. Taxonomy (GTDB): domain Bacteria; phylum Poribacteria; class WGA-4E. Next base: position 175,071 of record CAYYPK010000010.1, on the reverse strand, counting down.
CGTGCAGGATGTCGTTCGAGTTGGTGTACGGCTTCACGGGCTTATAGGCCCCAATGCTCGTTGATGGGCTTCTGGTACACTTCGATTTCGCCGGAGACGACCGCGTCGAAGTCCACGGCTTCGCCGGTGGCGCCGGACTCGTAGATCGCCTCGCAGATCGACTTCGAGCGCAACCCTTCGGCGGCGGGTATTTCGACGTCTCGGTCGTTCTCGATGGCGTCCACGAAGTCGTAGCACTCCAGCAGCACGCCGTCCTCGAAGCCATGCGGAAACAGCTTCTCCGTCTCGTCGGCGCTGAGGCTCGCCCTGTAGTCGGCGACGATCTCGGACATCGGGTGCTCCGTGCCGTCCTTCATGATCACCTTCGCGCCGTCGAACGGCCCGTGGAAGATGTCGCCGTCGTCCAACAGGCAGCCCTCGCTGCCGTAGTGGACGGCGTGTCGCCATGAATGGCCGGGCGCCGCGAGCGTCGAGGACCACACGCCTGTCACGCCGCTCTTGAAGTTGATCGTGGCTGCCCACATGTCCTCATGCGCGCTCTGGACCTGCTCGTCGCCCTTGGTGACCATGCGGGTCTCCAGACGATCGACGCGAGCGTAGACCGTGTCGGCGTCACCGTACAGGTAGCGGATCGTGTCGCAGAAGTGCGCGCCACTGTCCATCACCATGCCGCCGCCACCCAGGGCGAGATCAAGACGCCAATGCCAGCGGTCCTCTGGACTGTGGTCGCGCCACAGCGCCTCCTGGCAGAAGAACATGCGCATCTCGCCGATCATGCCCTTGTCCATGAGCCACTTGGACGCGCGTCGACTCGGCATGCGGCGGATCTGCTCCGCGGTGGAGGCGATCTTCCCAGTGCGTTCCGACGCCTCCATGATGGCGAGCGTCGCCTTTACGGTGACCCCGATGGGCTTCTCGACCATCACGTTCACGCCGGCTTCCATGCACTTGATGGCGTGTACGTGGTGGTAGCCGTGTGGCGAGCAGATGTCGATGGCGTCTAGGTCTTCCTTAGCGAGCATCTCGTCGATGTCTGTGTAGACGGTCGGCTTCTTGCCGAACGCCTCCTCAACCTCCGCCGCGAATCGCTCCGCGCTCTCAACCACGGGGTCGCACATGGCGACTATGTCGATCTTCTCGGGAACCGTCTGCTTGATCTTGATATACGAGCGGAGGTGTCCACCCGCCATCCCACCGCAGCCCGCTATCGCGACGTTAAGTGCCATTCGATCGTCTCCGCGTAGGCATCGGACTCACTGGTTGCCAGCAGCGCGCGGGCATTATGGCGCAACGCGCAAGGGGGCGCAAAGGGCGGCGCGCGGGCGCAAATCGCACCGCCCATTGCCCAACAGGCTACCGGCCGGGTAATACTTAGTGCGGGATATGGGGAACGTCGCTCCCACGAGGGCGCGGCGCTTGGGATTCCGCCTATGCCACAGACACCACATAGGAGAATGCGGTGAGCTTCCGACACAAACGCGGTTCGAGCAAGACAACCCTCATTGTCGCGGCAGTCGTCGCCGTCGCGGCCGTCATCGTAGGGTTCGCATGGCAGTGAGGCCTCAGGTCAGCACGGCCTGACACGCCCCGGTCACTCTGGTGATCGGGGCGTTCGCGCTTCAGCGGCTACGTGCGAAGGCCCGCTACGCAGAGGCGATGAGTTCGCGCGCGGCGTCCTGTAGCTCCCGCATACCTGAAGCGTCCCGGGCGTCCAGGTAGCACCTCACCAGCGGCTCCGTGCCTGACGCGCGTATCGCGATGAACGACCCATCCTCCAGGACGAGCTTGTGGCCATCGGTCGTGTCGATTCGTTCGACGGCGCGGCCAGCGAATTCGGAGGGTGGCTCCCTGTCGAACCGTGAGAGTAGCGCCTGCTTGGGTTCCTCAGGCAGCTCCAGGTCCAGGCGGTCGACCTGATACCCACCGACGCGCGCGAACAGGTCCGCTAGCAAGTCCGTCAGCGCCTTCCCACTCGTGGCGACCATCTCCGCGACGAGGAGGCACGCGAGAATGCCGTCCTTCTCCGGGATGTGGCCGCGAACCGTCATTCCGTTGCTCTCCTCGCCGCCAAGCACGAACGCCTCCGGGGCGGCGAGGAACCGTTCGCCAATCCACTTGAACCCCGTCTTCGTCTGCGTGAGGGTCGACCCGTGGTGCTCCGCGACCGCGTCCAGCAGGTGCGATGTGGGCGCGCTGCGGACGACCTCGCCCACCCATCCGCGCGACGACATCAGGTAGTCCGTCACCAGGCCGAGCACGTGGTTCGCGTGGATGTACGTCCCATCGGCGTCCACGATTCCGAAGCGATCCGCGTCGCCGTCGACCGCCACGCCGAGCGATGCGCCTGTGGCTCGCACCCGCCGCACGAGCGCGCCGACGTTCTCCTCGACAGGGTCGGGCCGCATGCCGCCAAACAGCGGATTGTCCTCGTCGTGCACTACTTCGACATCACACCCAGCCTCGGCCAACAGGTTCGGGAGGTACCCCCGCCCGGCGCCGTAGAACACGTCGGCTACCACGGTCAGGTTCGGGGCCTTCAGAGCATCCGTGTCGACGATGTCGAAGAGCCGGTCGCGGTACGCTTCGTAGGGCTCGTACCGCTCGATGCCGCCAGCCTCGACCGCCGCCTCGACGAGCGCCTCCTGCTCTGCTCGCGCGGCGGGGAACTCCGCCGCGTCCGGCGCGGACGCCATGAGTTCGCCCGCGAGCTTCTCGATGCGCTGGGTGAGTTCTGTCGGCGCCGGGGCGGCGTTGGCCGGTGAGAACTTGATGCCGTTGTATTCCGGCGGGTTGTGGCTGGCCGTCAGGACGATTCCGCCCGCGAGGAGCCGATGCTGGATCGTGTGCGCGACGACCGGCGTCGGCGTCGCACGGCTAGGCAGCAACGCGCGGATGCCTTCCGATGCGAACGTGAGGGCCACCGCGTTAGCGAAGCGAGACGACATGAACCGACCGTCGTACCCGATCGCGACCGTGGGGTCGGAGCCAGAGTCACGCCGTACGACCTCCGATATGGCGCGGATGACTACCTCGACGTTCCTGAACGTGAAGTCCTCCGCCACGATCGCCCGCCACCCAGACGTCCCGAACTTGATGGTCGCCACGGACGCTTCTCCAGAGCCACTGTGGGAGGTGGGGTCGCACACCGTCGTCGCCTGAGCGCGCGCGTGCGAGAATCGCTCAAAGTCGCTTCGCAACTGGCATTCCAAACGTAGCACCCCTCGCGTGTCCGGTCAACACGGCGACGGTATACGGCCTGTCTCCTACACGCTCGTCCGTGGTATCATACGAAGCTACTCACTCGTCTACGCCCGGGAAGGTTCCAGGTCATCGGCAGTCTAAGGTCGCTCTTCCCGTATCTAGCGCGTCACCGTCACATCCTGATCGGCAGCATCCTCCTCCTGACGGTGACCGAGGCGCTCGCGTTCTACACGACGATCATCCTCAAGAATGCCATCGACAGCCTGAGCCCCGATGCGGCCAGGGCGCTAACCATCGGCGCCTACGCGATGATCCTCTTCGGGCTCGTGCTCGTGCAGGGCGGAACCCGATTCGCGTCACGCTACCTGATGGGCAGAAGCTCCCGCTACATCGAGTACGAGGTGCGCAACGACTTCTTCGCGCACGTGTTGACGCTCGAGCCTGCCTACTACGTGCGGCAGAACACCGGCGACCTGATCTCGCGCGCTATCAACGACCTGAACGCCGTTCGCATGATGCTCGGGCGCACGCTGATGTTCGCGTCGTCCTCGGCGGTGCGCGTGCCCGTCGCCGTGACGTTTCTCGCGTTGATCAACTGGAAGCTGATGCTCATCACGCTGGTGCCGTTCGTGGTGCTGCCGTTCGCCATGCAGAGGATGTCGTCCCGCATCCACGCCTTCTTTGAGTCGATCCAGGAGCAGTTCGCGACGATGAGCAACCGGGTCCGCGAGGGATTCACCGGCGTGCGCGTGCTCAAGGCTTACACACGCGAGGCGGACGAGGAGCGCGCGTTCCTCGCGATGAACGAGGAGTTCATCGGTCGCAACACGAAGCTTATCAGGCTCGAAGCGACCATCTTCCCAATCATCATGTTCCTGCCGGGCGTCAGCTTCGTGCTGCTGCTCTGGATCGGCGGCTACTACGTGTCCAGCGGCGCGATGACGTTCGGGCAGTTCACGCAGTTCCAGATGGTCATGATGATGCTGGTGATGCCCATGGCGATGTTTGGGTTCATGTGGAGCGGCTTGCAGCGCGGCGCCGCGTCCATGGGGCGGCTGAACGACATCATGACGCAGGAACCGGAGATCTACGACGAGGTCGAGGCCGGCGCCAAAGAGCCAGCGATCGAGGGCGCCATATCGTTCGCGAACCTCACGTTCGCCTACGACGACGGGCCAGTCATCTTCGAGGACGTGTCATTGGACATCGCCGCGGGCGAAACCGTCGCGATCATTGGCCCGACCGGCTGTGGAAAGAGCACGCTCGCGAACCTCGTGCCCCGTCTATACCAGGCGGAACGCGGCATGGTCACTATCGACGGTCGCGACGTGCGGGAGTATTCGTTGCAGCACCTGCGGGCGAATGTCGGTTACGTGCAGCAGGAGTCGTTCCTGTTCTCCGAGTCCATCAGCGACAACCTGCGGTTCGGCGATCCCAACGCGGACGAGCACGCGTTGAAGGAAGTCTCCCGGGTAGCGCACCTGCTGCCGGAAATCGAAGCGTTCCCCGCCGGATTCAACACGGAGCTCGGCGAGCGGGGCATGGGCGTCTCCGGCGGACAACGTCAGCGCACGTCCATCGCGCGGTCGCTGCTCCGCCGCCCGAAGATCGTCATCATGGACGACGCGTTCGCTTCGGTGGACACGTACACCGAGGAGACGATCCTCACGAACCTGCGCGGCTACCTCGCGGACATCACCGTCGTGCTGATCTCGCACCGCATCTCGACGGTCAAGGCGGCGGACAAGATCGTGGTGCTGGGCGAAGGCGCCATCGCCGAGCAGGGCACCCACGACGAGCTGCTCGCGGTGGGCGGGTTCTACGCGGATCTGTACGAGAAGCAGCGACTGCAAGAGGAGTTGGAGGCCCTGTAGGGCCGCGCCGATGTTCCAGCACGACGACCTATACGACGAAGACGAACTCACAAAGATCTACGACCGTGAGATCTTCCGCCGGCTCATCGGCTACGTGAAGCCGTACACCGGTCGGGTGCTCGTCGGGCTCGTGCTGATCCTCATCGCCGAGGGCGCGCGCAACGTCACGCCCTTGCTCGCGAAGTACGCCATCGACGAACACATCAACAGCGACGCCCTTCGCAATCGCGAGTTCGGCGCCGTGCTGTTTGCGTTGCGCGGCGTCGTGACGCTGTACTTCGCGCTGCTGCTCGTGGATCTGGCCGCCTCGTTCCTGCGCACGTACATGATGCAGATCATGGGGCAGCACATCATGCGGGACATGCGCGTGCAGCTGTACGCGCATATCCACAAGCTGCACGCCGCGTTCTTCGACACGACCGCCGTCGGTCGGCTGATGACGCGCGTCATGAACGACGTCGCCGCGCTCAACGAGCTGTTCGCGTCGGGCATCGTCGACTCCATCGGGAGCGTTGTCGGGCTCATCACCATCTGCGTGATGATGTTCGTCATGAACTGGAAGTTCGCGCTCGTCACGCTCGCGGTGCTGCCCATCATCGCGATGGCGACGCTCTTCTACCAGGTGCTGTCGAGGAAGGCTTACCGCGAGTGGCGCCGGCAGCTGTCCCGCATGAACGCCTTCATGAACGAGCGCATCGGCGGACTGACGACGCTACAACTGTTCAACCAGGAAGCGTCGACCGTTCGTCGGTTCAGGGGAATCAACACGGAGTACTTGAGCGCGGCCCTGCGGGCGGTCATCGCCATGTCGTTCTTCGGGCCGCTCATCGAGTTCGCCGGCGGCTTGGCGACTGCCGTGGTTATCTGGTACGGCGGCGGGCAGGTTGTGCAGGACAACATCCAGCTGGGCGAGTTGTTCGCGTTCCTGGTATGGGGTCAGCGGTTCTTCTGGCCGCTGCGCGCGCTCAGCGAGCAGTACAACACCCTCCTGATCGCCATGGCGTCGTCGGAGCGCGTATTCACGCTGTTCGACACCGAGCCGGCGATCCAGGAGAAGCCGGACGCCAAGGCCATTCCCGCCTTCCGCGAGGCCGTGGAGTTCCGTGACGTATGGTTCGCCTACAAGGAGGACGACCACGTCATCCGCGGTATCAACCTGACCATCGAGCGCGGCGAGAAGGTCGCCGTCGTGGGCGCGACGGGGTCGGGCAAGACGACGCTCACGAACCTGCTGTGTCGCTTCTACGACATCCAGGGCGGGTCCATACTGATGGACGGCATCGACGTCCGCGAACTCAAGGTTTCCGAGCTGCGTCGGCGCATAGGGATCGTGCAGCAGGACGTGTTCCTCTTCTCGGGCACCATCGCGGACAACATCCGACTCGACGCGCCGGAGATCTCGGACGAGCAGGTGGCGCGCGCCGCGGAAGTGGTCCAGGCGGACAGGTTCATCGCCTCGCTGCCCGGAGGGATGGACGCTGAGGTCAAGGAGGGCGGCAGCACGTTCTCCAGCGGCCAGAAGCAGCTCGTCGCGTTCGCCCGCGCGCTGGCGTTCGACCCGGACATTCTCATCCTGGACGAGGCCACATCCTCCATCGACACCGAGACTGAGGTGCTCATCCAGGAGGGCCTCAAGCGCTTGCTAGAGGGGCGCACTTCGATTATTATCGCCCACCGACTCTCGACGATTCAGGACGCCGATAAGATCGTCGTGATGCACAAGGGCGAGATACGTGAGGTCGGCACGCACGCGGAACTGCTCAGGGAACGCGGCATCTACTATCGGCTTTACGAGCTTCAGTACCGGGGTCAGGAAGAAGTGGCTTCACTCCACACGGACGCGGTGGGAGAAACGTCGTGACAAAGCGATCGCACATAGGTCTTCTGATCCTCGCGGCCGGCGCGCTGGCGATTGCGGGGTCCGCGCATGCGCTCGGGTACCTGGAGTTTGAGCAGTCGTTCGGGCGCAAGGGCTCCGGCGGCGGCGGCTTCAGTTCGGAGATCAACCTGGCGTTCGACGCCCAGGGGTCGGTCTACGTCAGCGACGCTAAGAATCGCATCATCCAGAAGCTTCGCGCCGACGGGACGCCGGTGTTCGAATACCCGTCGCCCACGGCCGAGACGCTTGACGTGGTCTTGGTGAAGCCTGGCGACATCGCCGTCGACACCGCCGGCAACGTGTACGTAGCCGACACCACGGCGGTCGTGATTCCCGACGAGGAGGCCAGCGGGCCGCCGGTCTACATCTACACGCCCTGCGTTCACAAGTTCGATAGCGCGGGCGCGTTCGTGACCACCTTCGCGGTCGACAAGGCGTCGGCGCTGCCGCAGTCGTCTCCCGTGATTCCGGTGAAGCAGATTCTCACCGACGAGGGCAAGCTTGCGCTCGCCATCCAGCCGTCGGGGCACGACCGCGGCGTCGAGGTCGCCTTGGACCGTCAGGGCAACCTGTTCATCCTGGACGCGGAGCGCGACTCCAAGCAGGTCGTCTACAAGCACTCACCGGACGGAGAGCGTCAGGAGACGTTCGGACGCTACGGATCCGGCGATGGCGAATTCGACGGGCCGAAGGACATCGCAGTCGGCGCCGACGGCAGCGTGTTCGTCGCGGACACCGGCAACCACCGCATCGTGAAGTTCGACAACGACGGCCGATTCCAGTCGGCGTTCGCATCCGAAGGTCTTGGCGGCAGCGAAGTCACCGCCCCGCACTACCTCGCGGCGACTGTCGACAACCAGCTCATCGTGAAGGACGACTCGGCGTTCGTTCGCAAGGAACTGCGGTCGGTGCCTCTGGAGGTGCTGTCGCTCTCGGCGTTCTCCAGCGGACAGCGCTCCTTCCGCGAGCTAAGCTCCAACTCGTCCCTGGCTCCGCTGTCCGACACCGAGGCTCTCACGCGCCGCATGCGTCGCCTCGAAGAGCTGACGCTTCTTGACGAGCAGGACGATGCCGGTAGCAAGGCGCTGACGGACAAGGCGCTGCAAGAAGCCGTGCGCATTCAGAACACGCTCTACCACAAGGTGATCCACCGAGTGCAGCGGTTCGGCGTAGACGGGTCGTACGGCGACAGCTCGCAGTACCGCCTCGACCAGATGGACGAGGATCTGCACGACCTGACTTTCGTCGGCGCGGACGGCGCCGGCGCGATCTACCTCCAGGACGCCAGCGACTTCTCGTTGCGCCGCTACGCGCTCGCCGGGTTCTCGATGCGCGCGAGCGAGTTGGATGCCATCTCGTCCACGCAGTTCATGAACCAGACGAACGAAATCCTCGAGGACTACGAGGACATCGACCAGGTACCGGACAACACGCAGGACGAGACGAACTTCAACGGCCGTCAGCGTCTGCTCTTCAACTACGACCTGTCGGATCGATGGAACGTCCTCGTCGAGAACTCCTCGATCATCCGCAACCGCGACGGCGACCAGGTCTACCCAGAGCGCCGTGAGAACAGCATCACGTTCGAGGACCGCAACTGGGACAACGACCTGTACGTCGGCGTCAGTCGAGTCGTGAACCCGAACCCGTACGAGTACAAGGAGTTCAACCTCTTCGCGCAGCGGGAGGATGGGTCGTCCAACCTCGACACGGATGCGCTCTTCCCAGAGTTCAACCGGCAGGCAGGGCGTCAGTCGGGCGATAGCAGCGGCACGATGTTCGGCGTGGACTGGGACATCCTGCGCGACGCGAACCTGTACCTGCAATACCAGACGAACAACCCGAACGACACCAGCCGCAACTACACGCGCGAGTTCTTCGACCTGGAGGGCAACCTCTACCAGGTGCTGAGGACGCAGAACAAGAGCGACGTGTTCATCGGCGAGCTGAACATCAAGTTCTAGCCGTCCTGCTGGGACGTCTCGCGGAAGCCCACCGGCCTGCCTCGGTGGGCTTCCTCGTGCCCATTGCGTCGCTCTGGTCGCGACAGATCGATGCCACGCCGGTGGTCCATTGGCAGCGCGTTGCCATGGCGTCGCTACGGAGCCCGACCGCCCAGACAGTGGCGTGACAGTCCCAGTTGGGCCCGGGCCGCGTGGATGGCGGCCGCACCCAGGTCAGCACGCCGCCTCTCCCATCGGCAGCCCGTCAGGGAGGCCCCTAGTCGCGCTCGGCAGGCCGCGGGGAGAGCAGAGGTGCGGTCTGTCCTTCTTCCCACTCGCTGCGCAGCATGCCGTAGCCGACACGGTCCAGCCAATCGCCTCGCCACTGTATCAGCTCTCGCTCGACGGCCTCCTGCACGAATCCCACCTTCGCCGCCACGCGCATCATACGGGCGTTGAACGAATACGTGCGCAGGCCGAGTCGGTGCACGTCTGAGTGTGCGAACAGGTAGTCGACCCAGAGGCGCAACGCCTCCGAGCCGATGCCCTGATTAAGGCGCGTGTCCTCGCAGATGTTGATTCCCACGTACCAGGCGTCAGGGAACCGCTGCTCGGCGTAGCGGACCACCGATCCCACCGGGATGTCCGCGGGCGTCGCGATGATGGCTGTGGGCCGGGGTGATCGCGGTTCCTCCGAGCATCGCTGGCGGAATGACTCGGTGGCCCGCTGCTCCTCCTCAACCGTGAGTGGCGGAATCAGGGCCTCCCACGGCGCGTCGTACTCTCGCCATTCGCCATGTTGCCGCCAGTGCACCCATCTGTCCGCGTCGGAGACCCGCGCGTCTCTCAGCAGCGCGCGTTCGCCCGACGCGATGACCTCAGACGTCATGCCCGTGGACTCCTGGGTCTTGGGTTAGCCGTGGTCGTGGGCGTGAGCGCAGAGCTCTAGCCGCGCCATGGCCGCAGTCCCGCCGCCGGCAGCATCGCGCTCCTACACACCTGCTGGTTGGGATGCACCCAGTCGCACGCGGGCGCACAAGGCATGTCGCGACGCGCCGATGCGCGGGCATCTGGCATCGGCCAGATCGTAGCTACGGGCGGACGCAGGCGTAGCGGAGCAGGGAAACAGCACGAGCCCAACGCAAGGGCGGCGGCCCGCTGTTGAACAGGGGGTATACGGCCGGCTAGAACCGCGTGAGGAACGACACGCGGTGCGCGTCCGCGATGCCGTCTTCTGGGACGAAGGCGTAGTCGAGTTCAAAGTCCACGTGTTCCAGCGACTGCGTGCCTTCGGATTTGAACCCGAATCCCACGCTGAACCCCTTGTTGGGGTTCGCGCTGCCGGTGAAGTGGTAGCCAGCGCGGAGGGCGACCTGGTCGAAGAACCATTGCTCTAGGCCGAGTCGCACGCTGGGGTCGTCGTCGGTGGGCATCACGACGTCAGCCACGCCGAGCGGGCCGTCGTCCGCCAGCAGGTACGACCCACCGGCGCGTACCGCCAGCGGCAGGGAGGCGTCGTCGATCTGCGGCCCAAGGCTGAGGACGCTGATGCCGACTGAGTAGTCAGCGGTGGCGTAGAGGGCGCCGGCGTCGATCGCCACACCCGTGTGGTTCTCGACATCGAAGCGCTCCTGGAGCACCTTCAGCGTGCCACCCACCGAGAGATCGCTGAGCGTCTGTCCGTAGCTCAGCCCAAAGGCATACGTGCTGGCGGTGAAGAGGGAGTCAGGCTCTTCGGTGTCACCGACGCGACGCTCTATCTCCGCGAACGCGCCCTGGAAGCTCACGGCGCCCACACCGTTGTCCGTGAGGCGTCGCGCGTAGGCAACCGTCTCGTGGTTGATGCCGCCGAAGCTGAAGTTCTGTGTGCCCGTCAGCTCTTCGTTGACAATGGCGGACAGGCCCGCCGGGTTCCAGAACAGACCGTCCGCGTCGTCGGCGAGCCCGGTATACGCGCCTGCCATGGCGGCCGCGCGACTGCCAGACTCCATCTTGAGAAAGGGAACCGCGCGCGTGCCGGCGTTTTCGTTGGTGTCCGACTGCGCCGCCGCGCCGAGGGATACCACCATCAGAGCCACCGCGACCGCCGCTGTTGGGGCCTTCATCACTGTGCTTTACTCTCCGTAATCAGCGCCGTGACTATCTGACGACGAGCATGCGACCCATGTTGCGCGCAGTGCTCTGACCGTCCCTGAGTTCCAAGCGATACACGTAGATGCCGCTCGCGACTTCCTTGCCGCTGCCGTTGCGCAGATCCCACGCGATCGTCTGGCCGTTCGTAGAACGGTCGCGGTCGGCGGGAGCCGTGGTCTCGTACACGAGCGTGCCAGACACGTCGAAGACGCTGACGGTGACGTCGGCGCTGTCGGCCTGGTTGGTCGCGAACGAGAAGTGCGCGACATCGCCGCTGGACCGGCTGAGCGGGTTCGGCCACACGTAGACGGCGCCCTTGAACGCGAGCGATGTCGCGAACTCCAGCGTGCCAACGTCGATGATGTTCGAGTTGCCCGCGCGATCCGTCACACGTGCGACGACGCGGAACTTACCCGAGGTGCTGGGCAGAAACTCCGCCGACCACTCGGACCACGCGTTCTGCTGTTCAAGGCTTTCGTCCTTCGCCTCTTCCCACGGCAACTCGGAACCGTCCGGCCCCGTTCCACCGATCTCGACGCGGACGACGCCAGACGCGGCTGCTTCGCCGCCATCCGCGCCGTCGAAGGCTCTACCGGCGATGTGGGCGGGCTCGCTCTCGTAGACGCCCTCGTTACCGGCCTCGGTGATTTCGGCCGTCGGCGGCGTCTTCTCGTAGAGGAACGTCGCGCCAAGGGTGCTCTCCGGCTGGATGCCCAGTCCGCTGGCGTCCGCGCCCAACGCCGTCACTGTCACTCGGTAAAGCCCCTCCGCCGCCAGCGGCCCCGAGGTGAACTCGAGGGTGTCGACGTTGTTCTGCTTCAGAGTGCCGTTGATGATCTCTCCCTGCGGCGATTGCAGCAGGATGGACGAGTGCGCCAGATCCACTCCCGCGCCGTCGTCCGCGATGCTGACCCGCAGGTTGACGCCCGTCTCCGTGTTCACGGCGCTCGGGTAGTCCAGGCTGTTCGTGTCCAGCACGACCGGGGCGTCGTTGAGTGTCAACGAAGCTCCGTCGATCACGGGCGCGGTCGTGTCCAGGTCGAAGCTGAACGCGACGGCGGTTTCGTTGCCCGCGCGGTCAGACGCGAACACGCCGAGGATGTATTCGCCGTCCTGCGACCCGTCGCTCGCCAACGGTGTGGTGAGTATGATGAACAGGCTAGCTTCGTCGTCGCTCGACACGCGTGCGTCTACGAGCGATCCGTCTGGCGCCTCCAGCACGAGCCAGCCGCTGTCAACGGCTTCCCAGTCTATACCGGAGCCAGAGCCCGGATCCTCGACGTTCACGAAGAAGCCCTCGATGGCCCCTGGGTCTCCTCCCTGCGGGAGGAACGTCCCTAGGCGCGCGTCGACGTCCGGCGCCTGCGAATCGTAGATGAAGCTCAGGGTCTCCGTGGCTCCCTGCGTGCCCGCGGCGTTCGCTGGCGTCACCACGATTCGGTACGTCCCGTCATCGGAGCCGTCCTCGGACAGGCCGCCGCTGATGGTGTAGACCAGTTCGTCGCCACCGCTGCCAGCCGGCACGCCCGGCACATCAGAGCCGCTCGGCCCGATGAGGCGTATGACGGAGTGCGACGGCGCAAGCGAGATGCCCCCGCCTCCGGTCTCCTGCAACTGCACGCGCACCTCGTCCAGACCGGGACCGGCAAACGCCTCATCGGCGGGAGCCGTCGCCGGCTCCGTGCTGCCAACCGACGGTGTGTTAGCCGACCGGAAGAAGGACAGGCTGGCCGCTCGGGCGTTCCCCGCGCGGTCGACGAACACGCCCGCGAGAGTGTATTGCCCGACATCGACCATGCGGCCCTCAATCTCGAAGCTGAAGCCGTCCGCGCCGTCGTAGCTGAGCCGCCCGGCGACTTCGCCTCCGTCGGGGCCGGTAAGCGCCAGAGACGTCGCGACCGGGTCGATGCCGCTACCGTCGTCCGACACGGTGGGTCGGATCGCGCTGAGTGTCGCGCTGATGGACGAGCCGTCGGACGGCGCCGAGCCCGTCAGCGAGGGCGCTACGGTGTCGTACACGATGTCGTAGTCGACGCTCGCTGCGTTGCCAGCCCGGTCAACCGCGCGCACGGAGACGGCGTACGCGCCGTCCTCCGAGCCGTCGGTCGCCAGAGGAGCGTCCAGTTGCCACCTAGCGGTTGAGACACCGTCATGGGCGGCGCGTCCCGCGACTCGGGAGCCGTTGCCCCGCACCAGTTCGGCGGACTGCTCGTCCATGTCCACGCCCGCCATGCCGATGTCGTCAATCACGACCTCCACCAGCGAGACCGAACTGTTGACGAATGTGGTCGCGAGCGCCGTGTTGGCCGGGCTCGCGGAGGAGATGTGCGGCGCCTGCGAGTCGTAGATGACGCGGCGCACGAGACCGGCCCCTGCTCGGCCGGCGAGGTCAACTGGGGTAACCGCGACGGTGTATTCGCCGTCGTCGGCGCCGCTCGACGAGAGCGCCACGGTCGGCGTCCACACGAGCGTCGATCCGTCCACGACCATCTCGCCGCCCACCGGGCCGCTCGGGCCGGTGACAGTGACGCTAGAGCCGTCGTCGGTGAAGTCGAGGCCCACGCCGCTACGGTCGACGAATTCGGCGCGAATCTCGCCGAGGTCGTTCGTATGGCTGACGCTAGACGAGCCGCCGATGGTCAGCGACGTCACCGCCGGGCCGCGGAGCGCGACGAAGAAGGGTACCGACGTCGGGTTCTCCGCGAGGTTCCCCGCGCGGTCCAAGCCCTGCACCTGCATCGTGTAGCCGCCAACCTGCGTCAGTCGGCTGAACGTGAGCGTCACGACATCGCCATCGGCGCTTCGGTTCGTCGCGACTGGCGCGCCGTCGGGGTTCAGGAGCGTGATCTGCGAGCCCGCGACATCAAGGCCGCTGCCGCCACCGTCACCAATCTCCACGGTCATCGTGGTGATGGCTTCGGTAACGGTCTCGTCCGCAGCCGGCGACGACGACGTCACGGTCGGGGCGGACGTATCGTACACGAGCGTCTGGCTCAGAACCTTGGCGTGTCCCGCGCGGTCGACAGCGGTCACTTCCGCCGTGTACCGGCCATCGCTCGCGCCGCCCGGGATGAGCGGCGACGCCATCTGCAGCCACACCGTCGCGTTGTTGTCGTTCTCCAGCACGCCGAGCACTTCGGCGCCGGATTCGTCCAGAAGCCGCACGGCGGACGCCGTGAGATCCACGCCGGAACTCGCGTCCGAGATGCTCGCCACGATTCGGGCGAGGCTGCGCGACACGAACACCTCCGCGTTCAGCAACTCAATGGGGTCGACAGACGTGATCTCGGGTGGCTGAGTGTCGTATGTGAACCGGAAGGTGCGAGACTCACCTGCGGCGCCCGACGCGTTCGCCGGAACCACGACTACCGTGTATTCGCCGTCGTCGCGGCCATCGGCTACTGGCGGCGTCTCCGGCGTGAACGTGAGGGCGCCGTCCGCGAAGGTCGACGAGCCGATCAGCCTGGCGCCGTCGGGCGAAAGCAACTCAATAGTGGACGCGGCGGAGGCGTCCGCCAGTGTGACGACGACGGCGTCGAGCGATGTCGTGAAGCCGCGATTCGCCGGCTCGATAGACACGACGGACGCGTGCGCGATCTCGTGGGTGAGAAGCGTGTTCCACGCCAACCCAACGTTTCCTGCGCGATCGACCGGCGTAACCGTCAGATGGTACGTGCCGGTCAGGGTCAACCGGGGCGTCGACAGCAGGATCGACCCGGCTCCGTCGTTGCGCACGGTCAGCGCGACTTCGGCGCCGTCCGGCCCCGTGAGCGTCGCCTGCGTGGCTCCGAGGTCGATGCCCGCGCCAGCGTCGTCCATGCTCACGGTGATCGTCGGGGTGGCGTCCGAGAACGTGGAGCCGTTCTCTGGCGACTGGCTCTCGACCGTGGGGGCGAGCGTGTCCAGCAGCACGGTCGCCGTCGTGTCCGCGGTGGCGCCGCGCTGGTCCACGGACGTCACGGTGACGGAGTACACGCCGTCAGCCGACCCGTCGGTCGCAACCGGCGCGTCAGCGAGATACGTGATGGTCGCGTTGCCATCGTGCGAGGTGGAGCCAGCAACGTCCGACCCCGTGGGGTCCGTGACCGCAATGGCGCTGCTAGCGAGGTCCAACCCGGACCCAGCCTGGTCGGCGAGCGTGGCCGACACCTGGCTGAGCCGGTTCGTGGCAGACCCATCGGCTGGCGTCAGCGACGCCACGAGCGGCGCTCGCCCAGCATACGTGAATTCGCGCACGTCCACCGCGGTGTTGCCGTTCATGTCGACGAGCGTCAGTTGTATCTGGTAGCTGCCGTCGGCGGAGCCGTCGTCCCGCAAGGTGGGGAACGACACTCGCACCGTGTCCGCGTCTTCCGCGAGAGCCGACGACGGGAGGGGCCCTGCGGGGCCACTCACGCTGACACTCACATTCGCGAGGTCCACGCCCGACGTCGCGTCCGCGACGTCAATCAGCACGGAGCTGATCTCGCCGGACACGGTCGCGCCGGCTGCTGGGATAGAACCCGTCGCGGTTGGCGGCTGTGTGTCGTAAACGAAGGCGTACGTCCGCTGCCGGAGGTTACCGGCCTCGTCGGCGATGGTCGCCTCAGCGGTGTAGTCGCCGTCTGCGTCGCCCAGTCCGCTGAGCGGCATGTCCAGCTCGAGCGTCAGGCGACTCGCGTCGTCATCTATCGCCGAACCAGACACCACGCCGTCGGGACCGGTGAGGACGATGCTCGACGCCGCGAAATCGAGGTCCGACAGCTCGTCGGAGCCGGTCATGATCACGGCGGCGATGGGCTCGCTGACGCGTCCCACACCGGCGCTCGCGATGTCCAACGGCGCCAGGTCTACGATGGCTGGAGCCGTCGCATCGTGTAAGAACGTCGCCGTTCGCGAGGAGCCGACGTTCCCAGCGAGGTCGCGCACGCCGTCCACGACGAGGGTGTAAACCCCCTCCTCGGACAGGTTGGCGTAGCTGGCGGAGATGCTGAGGGGCTCGACGTTGACCCCAAGCGGCACCACGGCTCCCGACGGGCCGCTGAGCGTAACGGCCGCTGACGAGGAGTCGATGCCCGTCCCAGCTTCCTCGAGCGTAATCACAAGCGTGTCCGACGCCGGCAACGGCACGCCGGAGCCCAGGTCCGCGCCGTCCGCGCTCGTGACCTGTGAGACTACCGGCGCCACTGTGTCAAAGGTGAACGTCGCGCTGCGCGTGACGGCGTTGCCAGCTTCGTCGGCGATGCTGACGTCGACGGTGTACGTCCCGTTCTCGGTGGATGTCGTCAGCGGCGTGTCCAGAAGCATGCTTACTGAGGAGCCGGCGACATCCTGCTCGATCGTGCCAGCGACCACGCCCGCCGACCCGGTGAGAGTGATCTGCGCGCTGTCGAGGTCGATGGGCGACCCGTCGAGCGCGTCCAGCGAAGCCACTATCTCGGTCACAGTACTGTTCAGGCGGCTACCAGCGGCCGGCTGGAGATCCACCAGCAGAGGATCCTCCGTGTCGACGATCACCGACGTAGTGACTGAACCCTCGTTGCCGGCAGCGTCCGTGACGATGAGCGTGATGTCGTACGATCCGTCCGGCAGAGCGGCGCCCGTGATATCCGAGCCTGCCCACGTGGTCGTACCCGCCGTCGGCACAGTGCCGGGCAACGCAATAGAGGGAGCGTTCAGCACCGGGCCCGAGGCCGTGACGAATTCGCCAAAGCCGCCTGCTTCGGATGCGCCGTACGTGACGACGACACTGTCGCCCACGCCGTCGCCATCTGGCGATACCGCTGGGATGTCCAGGGAAACCGCTGGGGCCACGGTGTCGATCTCGATCTGCACGGTCGCAGTCGTGGCGGTTCCTCCCGTGATTTCCTCGGGCAGCGACGCCAGCGCCACCTGGGCGGTGTAGACGCCGTCGTCTGCAACGACGCTACCCTCCCATGTCGTGAGACCGTCCCAGTCCGCGCGGACAGTGACAGCCGTGTCGCCGCCAGCGAACGCCGGGGTCGGCTGGACGCCAGCGACACCCTCCCACACCCAGTCATCGTCGGCGTCGAATACGCCGTCCGGGGCTCCTACGGCGCCGACCCCGTGAGTATCGACGATGACGCGGTAGTGGCCAGCGCCATCGGTCTCGAAGACAACCGAGGCCTGCTGTACGGACGGGTTGATGCTGGGAGTACCGGTCTCACCCGTGCTGTCAATGGCGAAGGGGCCGTTGACGAACGACTGGGCGTAGGCCGTGGCGCCCGAAAGAAGGGCGACAAGGATAGCAGCGAATACACGGAGTGTTCGGGATGTCATAGGCTGATAATCGCGTCCAGTGGAAGGCTTCACCTTGCCTCGCTGACCTTTCTTGACGGGGAGACTCTCGACCGGGAGCGCCGCTCGCCAAATGGGCGAGGACGCGCAGTCTCCTGTCGCGCCGTAACTTAGACGTGGGGTGTAGACGATAGGTTGAGCTTTTGCGGCCAGTACCAGGAGACGCTCCCACGACTGTATTATCACGCCTCTCGCCGCTCCTGGGAAGCGTCCAGCAGAACTGCTCTGGGGTACGCTCGCCGCACGGCCGCGGGGTCGTCGAGCGCCGTCAGAATGTCACGCATGGCGACCCGCAGCACCGGGTGCGCCGCCGTCGGCGCGACCTCGGCAAGCGGCTCCATCACAAACGCGCGCTCGTGCATACGAGGGTGCGGCGTGATGAGTCGTTCGTCACGCCGGACCTCGTCGCCAAATAGCAGCAGGTCCAGGTCTATTTCGCGGGGGCCCCACCGATGGCGTGACCGTCGGCCCATCTCGGCCTCTATCGCCTTGAGGAGGGCGTGGAACTCCGGCGCGGTCGATGTCACACGCACGCCGACGACAGCGTTCAGGAACCAGTCCTGTTCCTTGTAACCCACGGGCTCGGTCTCGTACACGGAGGACGCGGCGACGACCTGTTCGGCGCCAGCGACGAGCATTGCCGTCGCCTCCCGCAAATGCGCGAGTCGGTCGCCAACGTTCGATCCCAGCCCTACATATGCAACGATGCTCATCGGCTGTCCCAGTCCGGTGGGTCATCCGCGGACAAGTCCACTGGTGATAGGTTAGCCGACGGGCCGGCCACCTCAACCCTCCAGGCGGGATCTCCCGTGAGTCTGTCAAGGGTGGCTCGCGCTGCGTTGCGCGACGCTTCCCGCTTCGACCACCCAGATCCAGCCGCGCCGACCCTATCGCCCAGGATGGTCGTCATCGTGAAATGTGGAGCGTGGCTCGGCCCATCCACCGCGGAAACCTCATACCGCGGTGTGCGCCCGGTGGCGCGCTGCCACCACTCCTGAAGCACGGCTTTGGGATTGCCCTGGCGTGGGTCGGCGGCGAGTCGCTCGAAGGAGGCCGCCAGCGCCGAACGAGCCACGGCGCCAGCGGTGTCGTAGTCGGCGTCGCAGTAGACAGCGCCCAGCAAGGCCTCTAGGCCGTCAGCCAGAAGCCGCTCGCGTTGTGTCGGCTGCAGCTCGACGTGCGGCAGGTCGTGACGCATGTGTGCGTAGAGGTGCAGGCTCTCTGCGACCGTCGCCAGATTCGCCCGGCCCGCCAGTTGCGAACGCCACTGCGTCAGAGCGCCCTCCCGAGCATCCCTGTATTTGGCGAACAGATGCGCGCGAATCGCCAGGTCCAGGACAGCGTCGCCCAGGAATTCCAGCCGTTCGTTGTTGGCGAGGGCGGCGGGGTCGTCGGACGTGAGGGAGCGGTGGATCAGCGCGAGCCGAAGCCAGGAGCGATCCCTGAACGAATAGCCGAGGGCCTGCTCTAGCGCCGTCAGGCCAGCTTCGTCCTCGGCGTCCGCGGCTGCGGGGTCAGCCATGCCAGCGCCGCGCGACGACGGTCGTGTTGTGCCCACCGAAACCGAAGGCGTTCGACAGGATCACTTCGACCTCCGCGTCACGGGCGACGTTCGGCACGTAGTCGAGGTCGCACTCGGGGTCAGGCGTGTTCAGATTCATCGTTGGGGGTATGCGCTGGTGTTCTATCGCCTGCACCGCCGCTACCAGCTCGATCGCGCCGGCGGCTCCCAACAGGTGCCCGTGAACCGACTTCGTCGAGCTGACTGGGAGCTTGCGCGCGCCCTCCCCGAACACGGTCTTGATCGCGTTCGTCTCCGCCACGTCGCCGATCGGCGTCGATGTCCCGTGCGCGTTGATGTACGAGACCTCGGTGGCCGAGATGCTGGCCGCTTCCAGGGCCGCCTGCATGGACCGCGCGGCCCCGCCACCGTCCTCGGGTGGGCTCACGATGTCGAAGGAGTCGGAGCTCATGCCGAAGCCCACGAGCTCGGCGTAGATTCGGGCGTCGCGCTTCCTGGCGTGGCTCAGCGCCTCGAGGACGAGCACGCCCGCGCCCTCGCCCATGACGAACCCGTCTCGCTCGGCGTCGAAGGGACGGCTCGCGGTCTGAGCGCTGTCGTTGCGCGTGGTCATCGCCTTCATGGAGCAGAAGCCGGCGAACGACAGTGGCGTGATGGCGGCCTCGGTGCCGCCGCCGAGGATGAAATCCGCCTCCCCACGTGAAACGACATGGTACGCCTGGCCGATCGCGTGGTTCGCCGTCGCGCACGCGGTGACCGCCGCCGCGTTGGGTCCCCGCAGGTCGAAGTCTATCGAGATCTTGCCCGGGGCCATGTTGATGATCTCGTGCGGCACGAAGAACGGCGAGACGCGCTTCGGGCCTTTCGTGCGCAGGATCTCGTGCTGGGCCTCGATGATGTCGAGGCCGCCGATGCCGGACCCCACGATCACGCCGCCACGGTTCGGGTCGAACGACCCCCGTGGCAGGTCAGCGTCCTCGAGGGCGAGCCCGGCGGCCGCCACCGCGAACTGGATGAATGGTGGCAGCCGGCGCGCGTCCTTCGCGTCGAGATACTGCGCCCCGTCGAAGTCGGTTACCTCGGCGGCTATCGTCGTGCGGTAGTCCGTATTGTCGAACTTGGTCAGTGGGCCGACCCCCGACCTCCCGGATTCCACGCCCGACCAATACGAGGCCAGGGTGTTCCCGAGCGGGGAGATGACTCCCATGCCTGTGATGACAACTCGTTCCATCGCTCGCCGTCCCGTGTCGTCGCCCGCGCTATGCGCCCGCGTGCTGGGTTACGTAGTCGATCGCATCGCCGACGGTGCGAATCTTCTCGGCATCCTCGTCGGGTATCTCGACGCCGAAGGCGTCCTCGAACGCCATCACGAGTTCAACGGTGTCGAGGGAGTCCGCTCCCAGATCGTCCATGAAGGACGCCTCCGGCGTGACCTGGTCGAGGTCCACGGACAGCTCCCGCGCCACGATTTCACGTACTTTCTCGCCCTGATCTGCCATCTATGCCGTCTCCATTCACGTGGCGTTGTCACCAACGCCGGTGCCGTAACTGAACGTCTCTCGCCAGCCCGAGGCCTACGCTCGCCTACAGTCGCATCCCGCCGTCAACCTGCAATACCTGGCCCGTGACGTACTTCGCGGCGTCCGACGCCAGGTAGCACGCCGCCGCCGCGACATCCGCTGGCTCACCGAACGCCCCCAACGGAATCGCGTCGCGCAGTCGCTCCTGGTGCTCGTCCTTGAGACCTGCGGTCATGTCCGTGGTGATGAATCCCGGGGCGATGGCGTTCACCGTGACGCCGCGCGGCCCGAGCTCCCTCGCCAGCGACTTCGTCACACCGATGATGCCCGCCTTGGACGCAGCGTAATTCGCCTGTCCCACGTTGCCCATCAGACCCACCACCGACGACACGTTGACGATCCTGCCCGCGCGCTGCTTAAGCATAATACGAGCGGCAGCGCGGGTGAAGTAGAACGGCCCATTGAGGTTCGTGCCGAGGACGTCGTCCCAGTCCTCATCCTTCATGCGCATCAGGAGCGTGTCCCGCGTGATGCCGGCGTTGTTGACGAGTATGTCGAGTCGCCCAAGACCCTCCACCGTGGCGGCCACCGCCTCGTCGGCTGATGACGCCTCGCGCACGTCGACGACCTGCACCAGCGCCTCGCGGCCCATGCCGCGGATCTCGCGGGCGACCTCCTCGAGCGCGGACTCGGTTCGTGCGCACAGAGCCACGTCCGCCCCTTGGGCTGCGAAGGCAACGGCGACGGCGCGGCCGATGCCACGCGAGGCGCCTGTCAAGAGCGCTGTCTTACCCTCGAGCGAGAACATCCATCGCCTCCTCGAACTGCTCTTCGGTGTCGGTGGAAAGAACCTCCGCGCCCCGGTCGATGCGTCGCAGCATCCCCGCCAGCGCGCGGCCCGCGCCGACTTCCACGAACCGCGTGACACCCGAGGCGCACATGTTCCGCACCGTCTCTTCCCAGCGCACCGGGTGCGTGACCTGTGTCACCAGGTGTTCGCGGATACGCGCGGGATCGGTCTCGGGTTGCGCCGTTACGTTGGGGTAGAACGCTACGCTCGGCGCGGAAAGCGTCGCGTCGCCGAGGACATCGGCCATCCCCGCCTCAGCTGCCGCCATCAGCGGCGAGTGAAACGCCCCTGACACCGGCAGAGGCACAAACCGTCGCGCGCCAGCGGCGGTCGCGGCTTCTCCGAGACGCGCCACGGCGGCCGCGTCGCCCGTCACGACGATCTGGCCCGGGCAGTTGTAGTTCGCGACAGCGACGATCTGGTCGTCCGTGCTTTCCGCGGCGCACATCTCGGTAAGCGCGTCCGCATCCAGCCCAAGCACGGCCGCCATCGCGCCCGCGCGGGATGAGCCGGCGTCGTCCATGAGCGCGCCGCGCGCCTGCACCACAGACAGCGCCGTCTCGAAATCGGCCACGGCAGCCGCCACGAGAGCAGAATGCTCGCCCAAGCTGTGACCGGCCGCAGCGACGTATCCGACGCCGTTGGCCTGCAACAGCGCGAGCGTGGCGACCGACACCGTTAGGAGGGCGGGCTGAGTCGTGGAGGTGCGCTTGAGTGCTTCTTCGGGTCCGTTGAAGCACGCGTCGCGCGCATCGAAGCCCGCGGCAGCCGCGCGGTCCAGGATGTCGGCGGCTTCGGGCCGGTCGTTGAGCCACGCGCCCATACCGATGTACTGGGAGCCTTGCCCGGGGAAGAGTAGCGCCGTCTTACTCATCGGAGTCACCGCTGGACCGAGGTAGGCAGGCGGCTATAGCTGGATGATGTTGGCGCCCCATGTCCAGCCGGCGCCGAACGTGATGAGGAACACCTTGTCGCCGGGGCCGACGCGTCCGCGCTCGATGGCTTCGTTCAGCGCGATGATAACGCTGGCCGACGACGTGTTGCCGTAGCGGTCCACGTTCACGTAGATGCGGTCCATCTCGATACCGAGGCGGTCGGAGAAGTTGGCGACAATGCGCATGTTCATCTGGTGCGGGACGAGCAGTCTGATGTCGTCGATCGTCATGCCCGCCTCCGCGAGCGTGTCCTTGACGACCTCGGGCATCATCGACATCGCGATCTTGAAGAGCTTGCGCCCTTCCATCTTGATGTAGTGCTCCCCGTTAGCCACCGTCTCGACCGTGGTGGGCATTCGAGTGCCACCAGCCGGTATACCCAGGAGCTGCGGATCCGCGTGGATCGACTCGGCGCCCACGGACGTGTGGAGAATCCCGCCCTCGCTCGGGTCACCCGCCTGCACGACGGCAGCTCCGGCGCCATCGCCGAACAGCACGCACGTGGCGCGATCCGTCCAATCGACGTGGCGCGTGAGCATTTCTGCGGCGGTAACGAGAATGGTCTTGTGCATGCCGGATCGGATGAGACCGTTCGCCATGTGCAGGGCGTACGAGAAGCCGCTGCACGCCGCTGCCAGATCCATCGCTGGCACCCGGTGCTCGATACCCAGCGCACGCGAGATGAGGCACGCCGTGGACGGGAAGATCATGTCCGGCGACACCGTCGAGCACAGAACCAGGTCGACTTCTTCGCGCGCGACGCCAGCGGCTTCGAGAGCGCGTTCGGCCGCCTTGGCGCCCAGGTCGGAGCTCGCCGTGGCGTCGTCGGCGACGCGGCGTTCCACGATGCCCACGCGCGTTCGGATCCACTCGTCCGACGTGTCGACTAGCTTTTCGAGGTCGTGGTTCGTGAGCCGCTTCTCGGGCACATACGCCCCGGTGCCGCGTATGATCGCGTGCCGGTCAGATGCCATCCGGCGTCTCCCAAGAGGCAAGATGAGGCGAGATGAAGCGCGCTCGCGCGAGCTAGTCGATGTCTACGGAGATGACCGGCTTGTGCCACTTGTGGGCCTTGTAGTAGCCGCACTTGGGGCAGGCGCGATGCGGTCGCATGCGGTCGCCGCAGTTGCGGCACGTAACGAGGCCCGGCGCGCGAAGGGCGTGGTGTGAGCGGCCCATACGCGTGCGGGATTGGGACTTGCGTCGTTTTGGATGCGCCATCAGCCTATCCTAATTGGGTCGAAGTGACCGGCGGTCAGTTGTCGAAGAGGCGGTCGAGTTGCTCGCCGAGAGGGCTGCGCGGTGAATCGTCGTCTCGCGCGCATGCGCACGCGGCTTCGTTGAGATTCGCGCCGCACGCGCCGCACAGACCCTTGCAGTCGTCGTCGCAGACAGGCCACAGAGGGATCTCGAGGAGCAGGTACCGCCGGACATCCTCACGAATGTCTATAATACCCGCCTCGTAATAACCAAGTCCAACCTCCTCCTCGCCCTCGAGGTAGTCAGGACGCTGGTCTTCAGGGCGATACATGATGAAGATGCCCGACGCCAGCGTATCCTGCTCTTCCACGAGGCACCGACCGCACGACACCGTCACGGGCGCCTCAGCGCGGGCCGTGACCATCACCTCGTCCTCGTCGCGGTATCCGTGGCCCTTGAGCGTGAGCGGCCCCGCGAACGTGACCGCGTCGTGCAGGTCGTCGAGACCCTCCGCGGCGGCGTCCGCGGCGATGTCGATCGGCTCCCGCTGACCGTCTGCGAAGGAGTTGACGCGGAGAGCCAGTTGCGATTCCATGCGCGTACCCCTCTCAGGGTTGGTCTGGTGAAGCGCGCGGCTAGCGAGTGAGCCCGAGGAAATACTCGTGCACGCGTCGATCCGCCGTCAGTTCTGGGTGGAACGAGCTCGCCAGCAGTTGGCCCTGGCGCACGAAGACCGCGCGGCCGTCCAGGTCCGCCAGCACTTCGGCGTCGCCACACACCTTTTCGACGTGCGGCGCCCTGATGAAGACGCCCGGGAACGGGCCGCCCGCCAACGCGCCGACGCGTACAGGCGTCTCGAAGCTGTCCACCTGCCGCCCGTAGGAGTTGCGCGCGACGCGCGTATCCATCAGCCGCAGTCGAGCCTGGTCGCTGCCGACGATCTCCTTGGCGAGCACGATCATGCCGGCGCACGTGCCGAGTATCGGCTTGCCTTTCCCCGCGTGCGTGGCGATGGGGTCGAGCAGGCCGAAGCGGTCCATCAGCATGCCCATCGTCGTGCTTTCGCCGCCCGGGATGATAAGCGAGTCGCACGGCGCGAGTTCCTCCGCCGTGCGCACGAATCGCGCCTCGGCGCCGCAGTCGCGCACGGCTTCGGCGTGCGGCTCCACGGCGCCCTGTAGGCTCAGTATGCCGACGATGCTTGCCAACTCGCTACCAGCCCCGGTTCGCCATGCGCTCGTCGTCGGGCATCGTCCGCACGTCCAGACCCGACATCGGCTGACCGAGCCCGGAGGAGATCTTCGCGAGCATCTCCGGGTTGTCGTAGTAGGCTACGGCGTCGACGATGGCCTTGGCGCGTGGCGCTGGGTCTTCCGACTTGAAGATGCCCGACCCGACGAACACCGTCTCGGCGCCCAGTTGCATCATCAAGCTGGCGTCCGCTGGCGTTGCCACGCCTCCCGCAGAGAAGTTCGGCACTGGGAGCTTGCCGGTCTCCGCGACCTGTACTACCAGGTCGAACGGCGCGCCCAGGTCTCTGGCCTCCGTCATGAGTTCGTCGCGTCGCAAGCCTTGCAGGCGGCGCATGCCGGTCTGTAGCGTGCGCATGTGCGTGACCGCTTCGACGATGTTCCCCGATCCCGCCTCGCCCTTGGTCCGCATCATCGCGGCGCCCTCGCCGATGCGTCGCAAGGCCTCGCCCAGATTGCGGCAACCACAGACGAAGGGAACCTTGAACGCGTTCTTGTCGACGTGGAACGCCTCGTCCGCGGGGGTCAGCACCTCGCTCTCGTCGATGAAGTCCACGCCGAGAGCCTCGAGGATCTGCGCCTCGGCGAAGTGCCCAATGCGCACCTTGGCCATCACGGGAATCGAGACGGTGTCCATGATCCGCTGGATCATCGCCGGATCCGACATGCGCGCCACGCCGCCGTCCCGTCGGATGTCCGACGGCACGCGCTCAAGCGCCATGACCGACACCGCGCCCGCCTCCTCGGCGATCTTCGCCTGTTCGGCGTCCACGACGTCCATGATGACGCCGCCCTTGAGCATTTCGGCAAGCCCGACCTTCGTCCGCCAGGTGGATGTATCCGCCATCGTTCGCCCTTTCTTACCCCGTCGCTCCGAGGAACCAGTCCATCCAAAGGTGTCCGTCTGGGAAGCTCAGTTCGCTCGTGGCGCCGACCGCTTCGGAGTAGGCAACCGCTGCGTCCGGCTGGATGCCCGCGCCGCAGGCGGCAAACGGCACCGCGCCGGGAGCATGTGTGCGGGTGCTGATCGCCGTGATGTGGTCGGGCAGAATCCCAATCCGAGTCGCGGGGTTCCTACCAGCATAGTCCAGCGCGCGCGCCACGATCTCACGGTCGATCGCCTCAATCGCTTCTATCTTGGCGGACGCGTCGCCGAGGTGCGCTGCCTCGTCGGGCGCCTCGACGTGGATGTACACGAAGTCCGCCGCGTCGAGACTTGCCAGGCCCACCTCGGCCTTGCCGACGTAGTTTGTATCGAGAAAGCCGGTGATGCCGTCAACGTGCAGGACTTCCAGCCCTGCGTAGCGAGCGATGCCGCGCACGAGGTCCACGGCGGATATCGCGTTGCCGACGATGCCGTACTTGTCGGCGTACGTTGGGAGCGTCGGCGCCTGGCCCTGGCCCCACAGCCACGTGCTGTTACCCGGAGCCTTTCCCGCCGCGATGCGCTTGCGGTTCACAGGGTGGTCGGCGAGCACCGCCCGCGAGGCGTCCATCCACTCGCGCGCGTCGCCGCTGCCATCTCCGGTTGGCAGGTACGCCGCGTATTCCTGACCGATGATGTCGTGGGGCGGCGTGGCGCCCATGCCTGCGTACTGCTCGCCCGCCACGAGGATGTGCCGGTACTGCACCCCAGCGTGGTAGCGCCGTCCCGGCGCCCCAAGCGCGTCCTCGACCGCCTCAATGAGCTCGGCCGCCTCCTCGGTCGAGATGTGGCCGGCGCTGTAGTCCTCCATGCGCCCGTTCGTCAACGTGACGAGGTTGCAGCGGAACGCGACGTCGGTAGGCCCGAGCGCGATGTCCATCGCCGCCGCTTCGAGAGGCGCGCGTCCCGTGAGATACGCGTCCGGGTCGTAGCCCAGCACGGAGAGGTTGCCTACGTCGCTCCCGGCGCTCTGACCGTCCGGGATGGGGTTCAACGCGCCGACAACGCCCATCTCCGCGACGGCGTCCATGTTCGGCGTGTTCGCCGCGGCGAGGGGCGTGCGTCCTCCGAGGTCGCCAAGGGGGAGGTCCGCCGCGCCGTCCACGAGGACGACGATGTGCTTCGTGTCGGTAGTGGCGCCCGCGGGTGTCACGACAGTATCTCCCCAACGATAGCGTCCACGTCCGCCGGGACCGTCTTCGGCTCGGGGGCCTCGGCGATGGCGCGATCTGGATCCTTCAGACCGTGGCCCGTAAGGATACACGCGATCGTGTCGCCCGGCGCGAAGTACCCACGCTCGTGCAGCGCGATGACGCCGGCTACGGATATCGCCGACGCCGGCTCCACGAAGACGCCTTCGGTAGACGCCAGTAGCGAGTACGCGTCCAATATCTGTCGGTCGGCGATGCGTTCGATGACGCCGCCGGACGCGTCGCGCGCTTCGACCGCGCCCGTCCAGCTTGCGGGGTTACCGATCTTGATGGCGGTCGCGAGCGTGTCCGGCTCTGGCACCGGCGTCCCGTCGACGATGGGCGCGGCCCCTGACGCCTGGAACCCGAGCATGGCCGGCGCGGCGTCAACGCGCCCGATCTTGAGGTACTCCTGGTAGCCCTTCCAGTACGCCGTGATGTTGCCAGCGTTCCCGACCGGCATCGCCTGATAGGCAGGCGCCCTGCCGAGTTGGTCGCATATCTCGAAAGCGCCGGTCTTCTGACCCTCAATGCGGTACGGGTTGACGGAATTCACCAGCGCGATGGGGTGGTCCGCCGAGATGCGGCGCACGAGTTCCAGGGCCGTATCGAAGTTGCCATCGACCGCGAGCACCATCGCGCGGTGCATCATCCCCTGCGCCAGCTTGCCGAGGGCGATTTCCCCGTCTGGCACGAGCACGACGCTGCGGATGCCCGCGCGTGCGGCGTACGCCGCCGCCGCTGCGGACGTGTTCCCAGTGGACGCGCATATCACCGCGCGCGCGCCTTCCTCGACCGCCTTGGAAACCGCGAGCGTCATCCCGCGATCCTTGAAGGAGCTTGTCGGGTTGAGACCTTCGCACTTCAGGTGGATGTCGATGCCGCCACCAAGCGCCTCGGACAGCTTCCGCGCCGGCAGCAATGGCGTTCCGCCTTCGTGAAGGCTAACGATCGGTGTGTCGTCCGTGATCGGCAGGTGTTCCCGGTAGTGCTCGATGATGCCGCGCCACGCGGGATAGGCCATGCCGGACAGGTCGGCCATTGTCTCGTAGCCTCTTGGACGTCTGGTTACAGGTCGGTCTCGACTCGGATGCAGATGTTGGGTTGGCTCGTGCACGCCAGGTCGGAGATCTCACCGAGAGCGCGTTGCAGGTCTGCTTCGCGGGCCCTGTGCGTCAGCAACACGAGAGGCACCGAGTCCTCGCAGTGCGGGTCCTTCTGGATCACCGAGGACATGCTGATTTCGTTGCGGCCCAGGACCGCGCCTATGTCGGCCAGCACGCCAGGTCTGTCTTCTACCTGCAGCCGCAGGTAGTACCGCGACTCGCACGACTCCATGGGCGCGACTGGCGCCGTTACCGCGCGCTTGGGATCCCAGCACGGTGGAATCTCAGCCTGCGCGCCCGTCGCGACAACGCGAGCGGCGTCGATAAGGTCCGAGACGACCGCGCTCGCGGTTGGCGCTGCCCCGGCCCCCTGGCCATAGAAGAGCGTCGGCCCGACGGCATCGCCGTTCACGGCGACCGCGTTGAAGGCGTCGTTCACGTTCCCCAACACGCTCGTGGCCGGGACCATGGTCGGGTGCACGCGCAGGCTGATGCTGTCGCCTAACCGTTCGGCGATGCCGAGCAGCTTGATTGCGTACCCCAACTCGCGCGCGTACGCGATGTCGTCGGCGGCGAGGCCGTCGATGCCTTCGCAGTGTATGTCGTCGCTGTCGACCTCGAATCCGAACGCGAGCGACGACAGAATCGCCAGCTTGTGCGCGGTGTCGTGGCCTCCGACGTCGAAGGTGGGGTCGGCCTCGGCGTAGCCCAGTTCCTGAGCCTTCGCGAGGGCGTCGCCGTATGCCTGACCGTGCGCCGACATCTGCGTGAGGATGTAGTTGCACGTGCCGTTGAGAATGCCGCTTATCCGCTGGATGGAATTGGCCGAGAGACCGCCGTGGAGCGAGCGTATGATGGGTATGCCACCCGCGACGCTCGCCTCGAGATAGACGCCGACACCGTGCGCGTGGGCGGCTTCGAATACGTCCCGGCCTTCAAGGGCGATGAGCGCCTTGTTCCCCGTGACGACGTGCTTCCCATGCTGGATCGCCGCGATCACGAAGTCCTTCGCCGCGTCCGTGCCACCCATGAGCTCTATGACGATGTCGATGTCGTCTCGCTGCACGAGCGACGCGGTGTCGTCCGTGAGCACCCCGTCGGGGACATCGACGTCGCGCGCCTTCGTGACGTCGCGCACGGCAATGCCGCACACATCCAGGCCCGTGCCAAGGAGCTTCTCGATGTCCGCGGCGCGATCCCGCAACACCTTGACGACCCCGGTCCCGACGGTGCCGAGGCCGATCATACCGACGCGCACATTCTTTGAGGGCATCTCTGTTCCGTTCGGCGTGAGGAGACCCGTGCGCCACCGGCGCGTATCAACTATAGCACTCACGAGAACGGCTGGACAATGCGCGAAAACGGCGTCGGAGAGGGCTCCGACGCCGTCGCGGGAGCAGGCCGCGCGCTGTGTGGTCTACCTGATGCCGGCGCCGGCTACCGCCGTGCGGTAGTCCTCCTCCGGGTGCGCGCCGACGAAGTGTTCGAGAACGACGCCGTCACGGCCGACAAGCACGGTCGTGGGGATGCCTTCGACGCCGTAGAGCATGGACGCCGTGTTCCGGGGATCCCTGAGCGTGGGGAAGGTGTAGCCGTTCTCGGACAGGAACTCGTCGACGAGAGTGACCTCCTCGGAGTTGACGCCGTACACGAGCAGGCCGTCGTCGCTGTACTCCTCGTGGAGCCTCTGAAGGCTCGGCATCACTTGACGGCATGGGCCGCACCATGTCGCCCAGAAGTCGAGCATGACGACCTTACCCCGCAAGTCCGAGAGGGTGATTTCGTTGCCCGCGTCGTCGTTCAGCGTGAAATCCGGCGCCGCGGAGCCAACGAGCGGCGTGCCCCCGACGCGCGCCTCCACCGCGTCCAGCGGCGGCACAAAGATGAACAGCTCATCGGCGACGTCCTCGCCCATCGCGGCGACGGTCAGGACGAGCGTTCTGTCCGCGCGCACGGAACCCCCGGCTGACGTCGGGTGATGCATGGTGAAATCCTCGCGGACGACCAAGCTGGTCGCCTTGTCCACCCATATCCGCTTGACGACGCCGTGCATCTCTGGCGGGGCGGTGTCCGTCTTGTAGCTGATGTCGAGGACGGTCGTGGCAACCTCGCGGTCGCCGATCTCGAGGGTTTCCTCGTCGACGATGAACGCGTCATCGGCGGAGTCAGCGAGCAGGATGTACTGCTGGAGGAACCCGAGCACGACGCCCTCCAGCGCCCCGGCCGGCAGTTCAGCGACCTTCTGGGCCGTGTACGTGTTTGGCTCCGGCATGTACTGCCAGACGGTTTCGCCGTCCGACACCAGCAGCATGGCGTCATCTTCCTCGGCGAATTCCGCGCGGATTCTCCCGTCGCCGCTGCTGGCGAACGCCATCGCCGTCTGAGTGGTCGCAGGGTCGTGCTCGCCGTCGTCGATGTTGGCCGTCACCTCCGCGGCGAGGTGGTACCGTGTCAGTGCCGCGTACGTATCACTCACCGTCCGCAGCAGCGCGTGGGCCGCCTCCTGCGTGGCGCTATCGGCGCCGAGGGCGCCCGGCGTGGCGAGAAGCAGGGCGACGAGGAGAGAGACGGCGCTACGAACCATGAGACACTCCCAGCGGCGGGACACAACCAGAGTCGAATGCGGTCTGCGTGGAGAGTATACCTCACGTCCTAGCTTCGCCGTTGCGCCCCCTGGTCGAGTGGCCTACGATCCCGCCGAATCACGGTCGCGTACCGCACGCAAGGAGAGATGCGATGCAGTTGACGCCCGCTCAGAAGCGCTTCTTCCACGAAGAGGGCTACATCAAGATACCCGGCGCCGTCCCGCGCGTGATGGTGGACTCCGCCCTACACGCCATCAACCACTCGCTGGGCTACGAGGGCATGAACAAAGACGCCCTCAATACGATGCGCGCGCAGACTTACTGCCGCGAGATCACCCAGACCGATGTGATGACGGGACTCTTCAACGACACGCCCGTGTTCAGCGCCGTGGAGTCGCTACTCGGAGAAGGCAACGTGGGGCGAGCGGGCGGCGCGCAGATCGCCCTGCGCTTCCCCGGCGAGTTGTGGCAGACGCCCGGCCCGCCCGGCGGCCACCTGGACGGCATGGGGAGCGGCACGAACGGCATAGAGAAGGGCACGTACAACCGTGGCTTCACGGCTCTCGCCGTCGTGCTACTCAGCCCTCTGACCGAGCCGTACAGCGGCAACTTCACGGTATGGCCGAAGTCGCACACGTTCTACGAGAACTACTTCCGCGAGCACGGCCATGAGACGCTCGCCGACGGTATGCCGCGCGTGGAATACCCGGAAGAACCCGTCCATCTCACGGGCGACCCCGGGGATCTCGTCATTGCTCACCACGCGCTGGTGCACACCGCGGCGCCGAACGCGTCGCACAGCATCCGGTACGCGGCCATCTTCCGCGCGCGGCACAAGGACGTTGGGGAGAATGGCCTGGACGCCTACCTGGATATCTGGCGGGAGTGGCCGGGCATACGCGAGGTCGTCGACACCGCCTAGCGCGGGAGCCACGGCCCACCTGGCTTGTACGCCAAGACGCCCACGCCCCGATGACGTGGCGCGGGCGTCGCGCGGCCGGCTAGGGCGTCAGCAGCGCCTCGCCCGACCCCACCGCGCGCGCCCAGCGTGGGTCGCGGCCAAAGTCTGACGGGGGCGACGGGGGCTCCGGGGTGTCTGCTTCTGACAGCGGCCGACGCCAGTAGCCGACATCGTGCCATGCGCCGTGCTTGAAGCCTGCTCTGGGCAGCACGCCGAACGGTTCGAAGCCCATCGCCTCGTGGAGGCCAACGCTCCCAGGGTTCGGCAACGCGATCACGCCGATCGCCGCCGCGTAGCTCTGCAACCCGAGGCACGCCAATAGGGAGGTGTAGAGCGCCCGACCCACTCCCTGCCGCGTGGCGCGTTCAGAGACGTAGACCGTGGTCTCGACGGTCCACTGATACGCCGCGCGGGGACTGAACGGGGATCCATAGGCGTAGCCCACGACGACGCCATCGCGTAGGCACACGAGCCACGGGTAGCGCGTCTGTACCGCGTGCACGCGCGCCGCGAATTCCTCGGGTCCCGGCACCGCTTCCTCGAACGATATGGTGGTGTCTCGCACCACCGGGCCGTAGATGCTCAGCATGGGCGCCACGTCCCGCGTCTCCGCGAGCCGGATGCACGGCTCTGCCATGGTGACGTCTCCCCTCTACGCGCAATGATGCCGCGCGACGCGTGCGAAGGCAGCCCTGCCGCACGCATGCTGGCGCCGCTGTTTGATGGCGGTACGCGGCGGTGGTAGAGTCGCGTTGCACGGCCGGGAACAACGGAAGGGATCCTCGTTTGGACGCCAAGCCCCTGTCTCGCGGCGCGAGCCGTATGCCGATCTCTGGCATCCGTCTGATCATGGACATGTCCGCCCAGATACCCGACGCTCTGCATCTGGAGGTCGGGCAGCCGGACTTTCGGACGCCACCGCACATCATAGAGGCCGCGCATCAGGCCGCGCTGGAAGGCTACACCGGGTACACCCCGAACGCGGGGCTCGACTCGCTGCGCGAGGCCTGCGCCGAGAAGGCGCGCCGCGAGAACGGGCTCACGTGCGACGCCTCGAACGTGCTCGTCACGGTTGGGTCCGAGGGTGCGGTAGCCAGCGCGTTCGTCGCTCTCGTGGACGCTGGCGACGAGGTGCTCGTCCCGGAGCCCGGCTGGACGAACTACGCCATGCTCACGCACGCCAGGGAAGCGACCCCTGTTCCCTACGCCCTCCCCGAGGAGGATGGCTTCATCCCTGACCCGGAGGCGGTCGCGGACCTGGTGACGCCGCGCACGAAGATGCTCGTCATCAACACGCCCGCAAACCCAACCGGGGCGGTGTACCCAGCGGAGGCGGTCGAGGCGCTTGTCGATGTCGCGCGCAAGCACGATCTGTACGTGCTGTCGGACGAAGCCTACGAGAAGCTCGCGTTCGGCGTGGAACACGTCAGCCCGGCCAGGTACGACGACGAAGGGCGGGTCGTCACTGCATTCAGCTTCTCGAAGTCCTACGCGATGACGGGATGGCGCGTTGGGTACGCGGTCGCTTCGGAGCGGATAGCGCGGATGATGATCCAACTACAGGAGCCCTACTACTCCTGCGCGCCGTCCGTGTCGCAGAAGGCTGCCGAAGCGGCGCTCGCCGGCCCGCAGGATGCGCTCCACCACATGGTCGCCGCTTACGCCGAGAGGCAGCGCATCGTCCTCGACACGCTCTCGCCCGCAGGGTACGTGACGTACACGCCGCAAGGGGCGTTCTACGTACTCGTCAACATCCGCGCGACTGGCATGCGGTCCTTCGACTTCGCCAAGACGTGCCTCACGGAGACCCACGTCGCCGTGGCCCCGGGAGCCACGTTCGGCGCTGGCGCCGATGGCTGGATTCGCATCTCCACCGCCACCGCGACCGACGCGGTGCGTGAGGGATGTAGCCGCGTCCTTGGCTTCCTGCGCGCGCGCGCTGAGTGACGGCGCCACTAACAGTCTGCGTAAGCGCCGGCGAACCCAGCGGCGATGTCTACGCCGGCATGCTTGCTCGCGAGTTGCTTGCGCAGGCGCCGGACGCCCGCGTCGCGGGGATGGGCGGCCGCGAGCTGGCCAAGGCAGGCGGCGAGCTGCTCATCGACATCCGCGACTCCAGCGTGCTTGGGCTGGTGGAAGCGCTCCAGGCCGTGCCAGCGTTCCTGCGCAAGCGACGCGAGTTGGTCGACTGGATGCGCCAGAACCGACCGGACGTACTCGTCACGGTGGACTTCCCCGACTTCAACCTCGGGCTAGCGGCGCGCGCTCGCTCGCTCGGCATACCGGTGGTGTGCCTGATACCGCCCAAGGCGTGGGCGTGGCGCCCCCGCCGAGGGGCTACCGTCGCCAGGATAGCGACGCGCGTCCTGTGCGTGCTGCCGTTCGCCGCCGCCTTCTATGCCGCCGCGGGCGCCAACGTCGAGTTCGTCGGCCACCCGCTGCGGGACACGATCGACGCTCTGTCGCTCCCGCCGCAAGACGAAGCCCGTAGGGCGCTCGGCCTACACGAAGAGGGGCCGGTCCTCGGCCTTCTTCCGGGCAGCCGGACACGGGAGGCGCGCACGCTGCTGCCCCACATGCTCGACGGGTTGGACGCCGCTCGTGCGAGGGTTGGCGCGATCCACGCGGTACTGGCGCTCTCTGCGTCGGCCTCCGACGCCATCGTGGCGCGCGCGGCCGAGATGACGCGGGATCGCGGCGTGATGCTCGTGCGGGGGCGGACGTACGACGCCATTCGGGCGAGCGACGCGGTCCTGGCGGCATCTGGGACTGTCACCCTTGAGTGCGCGCTCGTCGGCACGCCCATGGCTATCGCGTACAAGCTGTCGCCCGCGACGTACGCCGTGGTGCGGCGAGTCGTTCGCGTGGAGCACTCCGGTCTGCCGAACCTGCTGGTGGGGCGTCGCGCCTGCCCCGAGTACTACCAGGCCGACGTCAACGGCCGCACGTTGGGACGAGCGGCGTCGACGTTGCTCGCTGACGCGGAGGCGCGCGAGGCCCAGCTAGCCGCGTTCGCGGAGGCCCGGCTTCGCCTCGGCCCGTCTGGGGCGATGGCGAGAGCGGCGTCCGCAGTGCTCGGAACGGCGGCCGCCGCCCAGCTGTCTGCGTCCGCGTGACACGCTGCGGCGACTAGGGAAGGCGTAGGGCCCGTGAACGTATGGTAGCCAAGGCCGTTGGGGCGCAGGTTCTGAGACCTCTTGGCGCGGTGACGCGGGTGGTCGCTGCACGCCGGCGACGGCGCGCGCGACCGCGTGTGCGCGTTGCCGCCCGCGTCGTCTCCGTCGGCAACCTCGTCGTCGGCGGCACTGGGAAGACGCCCATGGTCGCGTGCTTGGCGAACATGCTAGCCCCTCACCTGGGGCGCGTCGGCGTCGTGACGGGAGCCTACGGCGCGCGGCCGCACCGCCGACGCGCTGAGGGCGGCGCGCGCTTCCGCGCCGATCTCGCGCGCGGACACGCAACGGCACAAGACGCCATCGACAGAGTCGGCGACGAGGCTGTCATGCTGGCCGACGCGCTGCCAGAGGCGATCGTCGTGGCAGGTCGTCCGAAGTCGCTCGCGGCGCAGTGGCTTGTACACCGTTCAGACGTGGACTGTGTGATCGTCGACGACGCGTTCCAGCACCACGCGCTGGCGCGTGACATCGACATCGTGCTGCTGCACGGCCCGCGTCCCTTCGCCTCGGGGAGGGTGCTGCCGGCCGGCCGGCTGCGCGAGGGGCCGGCTGCGTTGAGGCACGCCGACATAGTCGTGTTCACGGGAGGCGAGCCGTCGGCCGCGACCCGAGTGGCGGTGCGGTCGCTTTCGCCCGACGCCCTGACGCTGACCGGGCGCCACGCCGTCGCCGGGCTTCGCGACGAGACCGGCTCCCCCGTGGAGCCCTCGGCGCTCAATGGTGTCGAGGCGCTAGGCGTCTGCGGTCTCGGCTCGCCCGCATCCTTCGAGCGGACGCTCGCGGAGCTAGGCGCGCGCGCGGAATTCATGCGGTATACTGACCACCACGCCTACTCAGACGACGACTTGCGGCGCATCCACGAGCGAGCGAGCGCGCGCGCCATCGTGACGACCGCCAAGGACGCGACGAAGTGGCATGGCAGGGCGCCGTTCCGCTACGTGGTAGTCGATGTCGAGATGCAGGTCGACGACGCCGACGCCTTGCTGGCTCGCCTGGTCGACAGCTCGGCCGACCCCGACTGACGAGTGGAGAAGACGATGGACGCACGTAGGTCGCCGGCTGCGCTGCTCGCCGTTGCGCTGGTCTGCGCCGTGCCCGCGTCGGCCGACGTGTCCATCGAGCTGAGATACCCTCGAGAGCTGTTCCGCGTTGGGTCGGTGACGGAGTTCGTGACCAATGACTCCGTGCTGAGGGTCGAGGGCGAGATCGTCTCCGACGGCGCGCCGTGGACACTGACCGTCTCGGCGCCGGCGGGCGTGCCGAGCCTGTTGGTCGGCTGGCCGCCACCCAGTGAGGTGACGCTGCGCCTCCCCGACATTTCGGCGCTGACCGGGATCGTATTCACGCCTGTTATCGAGCGCGAGCAGGGCTCGGTGCGGTCCTACGGGGTGCGCGACTTCCTCCTGTCGACGTCCGTGGACGGCGAGACGTACACAGCGGACACGCCCCTGGCGAGCGGGTCGGGTGTGGGCTCGCCGGATGGCCGCGCGACCGTCAAGCTCGCGGCCGCAGTGCAGGCCCGGTTCGTCCGGCTGCGGTGGTTGTCAGGGTGGCAGCGGGCAGAGGACGGGGCGTCGGACGTGCGGTTGGATGGGATCCATCTCGCAACCGAGCGGTCGCCGCTTGTCGCCGCGCCAGTGGTACAGTTCGCTGTCGCCGTGGCGACGCCAGCGGGAGCGGACGCGTTCGCCTACGACCTGGCTCTCCACGAGGGCAGGAACCGCCTGTCCCTTGAGGTCGTCGAGGACGGCGCCGCGGGAGGCGCCCCCACCGGCTCGGACTCCGCGACGATCGCCGCCACGCTGCTGACGGAGTTGCCAACGTCCGTAGACGCGGAGGACGGCGAAGTCGCGCGGCTCAGCGACGGCGCGAGCCTGACAGTCGGGCTGCCCCCGGGGGCGGCCCCGGAGACGTTGCGCGGCATCAGTCTCCAACGCCTGGATCCCACCGACGTGTCCATCGGTAGCTACCGAGCGAACGCCTTGATCGACCGCGCGTACCCTCCGGTCCTGGCGTACGAATTCACAGGCCGCTTCCAGGAGCCGTTCGCGGCGGTGTCGACGGCGTCCCTGCCAGGACAACCCCCCTCGCTCGCAGTGGACGGCCGGTTCGAATTCCCGTCCACCTGGGTGACCAACCTGGCGCCGTTCCCCATCAAATGGCGAGTGGACCTGCGCGAGGAAGCCGAGGTCGCGCGCGTCGTCGTGCATCCGCGCGTCGACGACGGCAAGTCGTTTGGGCCACAGCGAGCGTCGGTCTTCTTCTCGCGGGACAACGACGTTTTCACGTTCGCGGGCGAGTTGGCCGAGTTCCCGGACGGCGAAGGGACAATCGAGACCGACGCGCAAATGCCCGCCAGGTGGGTAGAACTCGTCATCGAGGAGGGCAAGCAGGCGAACAACATCCAGATCAACGAGATCGAGTTCTACGCCGCGTCGGGAACGCGCGTGCTCGCGCAGGTCGAGGCGGACACGCTGTCGTTTCGGCAGCCGGTGGAGGTGAACGCCCGGTACTTCGAGCAAGATCTCGCTGCCGTCGGCGCGCCCGTGGACGCGCCGGTTGGGGCCTTCATGTGGAATCCGTCCGCGGCCGAGTGGCAGTGGACAAGGGCCGCGCACGCTCCCGCGCTGACGCTTGGCCCGGCGGCCCGCGCGGGCGGCGGCGGGCTCTTCGCATTCGACACGAACGCGCTGTCCGCGTTCGCCGTGTTTGTCCTGGAGGACGAGCATGATAGTGGCGACATCGTCGCGGCGTGGAGCTTCAACCCGTTCTCGCCGAACGGCGATGGGGTGGCGGACACAACGCGTCTATCCATCCGTCTGACAGGAGGAGCGGCAGGGGCCGAGTCCGAGGTCAGCGTGCGCATCTACGACACCGTCGGCAGGCTCATCGCGACCCCCGCCGACGGATTCACGAGCGCCGCGAGCGCGATAACCATCGACTGGGACGGCCGCGATCGGAACGGGCGTACCGTTTCGATTGGCCCTTACGTCTACGAGGCGCGTGTGCGTCGCCTGGACGGTTCGTCTCCTCCGCTCGTTGCCAACGGGCTACTCGCTGTCGCAAAATGAGCACGCGTCGTGGTGAGGCGGCAGAAGGCGGAGCATGTCTGAATTCCCGTACCGAGTACTGATCGCGGATGACGACGAGGACATCGTGGACTTCGTGTCCACGTACCTCGTCGACGAGTCGTACGAGACCGTCGGCGCGTACGACGGTGAGGAGACGCTACGTCGCTTCTTCGAAGCCGAGAGGTCGAGCTCGCCTGCCGACCGCATCCACCTGGTGCTCCTCGACATCGCGATGCCCAACGTGGATGGCTTCGAGATATGCCGTCGCATCCGCAAAGAGTCTAGTGTCCCCATCATCATGCTGACCGCCCGCGCGGAAGATGTAGACAAGATCGTCGGCCTGGAGCTGGGCGCGGACGACTATGTGTGCAAGCCGTTCAACCCGCGTGAGTTGCTCGCCCGCGTCCGCGCGGTCATGCGGCGGGCCTATGCCCAGGACGACGCGAACGCCGTGGACGCCGACATCCTGGAGCGCGCCCACATAACGCTGGACGCCAGCCGGCGTGAGGTACGCGCGGCGGGCGATCTGGTCGAGCTGACGGCGAAGGAGTTCGACCTACTCCAGTTCCTCATGCGGAACCCGGGCCGCGTCTTCTCCCGACCTCAACTCATCGACAGGGTGTGGGGCGCGGACTACTACGTGGGGTCGCGCACAGTGGACGTGCATGTGCGACGCCTGCGCGAGCAAGTCGAGCCGGAGCCCTCCGACCCGCAGTACATCAAGACCGTGTGGGGCGTCGGCTACAAGTTCGCCGACGAATAGGGGCCCCGCGCCTACGCCATCCACCACGACCCGACGGCGATGCGCTCCTTGCCGAACGCGCGATGCTCTGGCGGAAGCGTTGCGAGCAGCTCGTGCGCTTTCGTCCCGATGGCGTCGCTGGCCAGCTCGACACACCGCGCGCCGACCTCCGCAGACGCGTGCTCACGCGGATCAAGACCGCCGATGCCCGACGGCGCCTTCATGTCGAGGTTCAGCTCGCCTTCCCCGAGCGCGCTCATGTCTACGCGATCCGGGTGGAAGAACATCATGTCCGAGGTTTCCCACTTGGCCGCGTGGTCCGTGCTGCTCTCGGGGCCCTGGCTGAGCGTGATCTCCCACATGCCCATCCCCGCCGCCGCGCCGTCGCTCAGCACCGGCTCCAGGGCCGCGTCGATCATGTCGATCATGCCCCGCACGTTGTGCCCGCTGACACCGATGATGACCCGGAACCCCGTGTCCTTCAGGCGGCCGAACAGCTGCGTGAGCGTGGGAGTCAGGACGTCGAGATCCCAGCCGTCGTGAACGTACATGGGCGGATACACAACGCCTCCGTGCGTCTCCGCTGCTTTGCACAGCACTCCGTGGGCCTTCAGCGCGTCCGTTCCCAGAGGCAGGTGCTCGCCATGCCACTCGATCGGGCCGAACGGGACGTACACGGCGGGAAACTCGCGCCCACGCGTCTCGAGCTGTGAGGGGCGGAGAAACTGCATCTGGATGTCGCGGGAGCAGTCGGGAGAGATCATGGTCGGCGCCAATCTACGTCATGCCTGGTAGTCGTCGTGTTCGTCGTCCGCGTGTGGCGGCAACGCCTCGCGACTGCCGACGTGGCCCTCCAGGACGACGTCCGCAAGCATCTCCTTGATCGCGAGGACGTCCTCCTGCAGTTGCGCGATGGGAGAATCCGCGTCGTCACGCAGACGCGCCTGTGCCTCGAGCTTCTTGGCCTCAATGTTCCGAGAGATGAGCCGGTACCCCAGCACCATGGCGATGATGGGGACGAAGACCCCGATAACGCCCGGATCCCACATGTCGTCTCCTGTCCTATTACCGCGCCCACCGACAGGCGTCGTGCGGAGGCTACTCCGCCCACGGCCGAGGACGCAAGCCGCGCGCAGAATCGCGCACAGGGGCCGGTGGCGTGGGCCGTGGGCGGCCGGGCCAGGCTACGTGCGTCGGTCGTCTACGTCGTCGTAGGGATCGCGCCCCAGGGCCGTCCGCCCGCGCTGGGCGTGGTCTTCGATGGTCAGGTCGGCGAGCATCTCACGTATGCGGACCAGCTCCTCGTACACGTGTGAGGAGTCCTCTTCCTCGGTCTCCCGGAGACGCGCCTGCGCCTCCATCCGCCGGACGTCGATGTGCCGCGACACCAGCTTGTACGTCACGATGATGCCGACGATGATTACCAGTCCCGCAGGATCCATTGGCGCCTCACAAGTGCTAAGCGCGCGTGCGATGGCGCGCTGGTCTGAGGCTACTGCGCGGCCTGTCGCCGCGCAAGAACCAGCGGCTCCGCGCTGGCCGATTGCGCTTGCTTCGTACCGCCCGCGCATCTACCATAGACGGGTCGGGGCGTAGCGCAGCCCGGTAGCGCACCTGCTTCGGGAGCAGGGGGTCGGTGGTTCAAATCCACTCGCCCCGACCACCTCTGGTTCGACCCAACCACACCGTAGCGCAATGAAACCGCAGCGACCATGGCGCTAGCCATTCGGCCGGTCGACGCGCGTCGTCGCGCCTGGTGAGTTCAGTTGCGCACCTCGAAGGGCGCCGCACGATGTCCAGCCCGCCGCGCGCGTCCGCACACGCCATCCTCCGCGACAGCTACGGCTACGACGAATTCCGTGGCGATCAGGAGGCGATCGTCGCGAGGCTCGTTGGTGGCGGCGACGCCCTGGTCCTCATGCCTACGGGCGGCGGCAAGTCGCTCTGCTACCAGATTCCGTCGATTCAGCGCGATGGCGTTGGCGTGGTCGTATCTCCACTCATCGCCCTAATGCAGGATCAGGTCAGCGCCATGCGGCAGATCGGCGTGCGGGCGGCGTATCTGAACTCGACGCTGGAGCCGCGCCACCAGCGTGCTGTCGAGGAGGGGCTCCGGGCGGGCGACTACGACCTGCTGTACGTCGCCCCAGAGCGCCTCACGACACCGGGGTTCCTGGCGTTGCTCGAGAGCCTACAGGTGGCTCTCTTCGCCATCGACGAGGCGCACTGCGTGTCGCAGTGGGGCCACGACTTCCGACCCGACTACATACAGCTTTCGTTGCTGCACGAGCGGTTCCCAGCCGTGCCTCGGATTGCGCTGACGGCAACCGCGGACGAGCTCACCCGCCGCGAGATCGTGGACAAGCTCCGGCTTGCCGACGCCCAGAGCTATGTCGCGAGTTTCGACCGGCCGAACATCCAGTACCGCATCGCCGTAAAGGGGAGGCCCAACGACCAGTTACACGGCTTCCTGCAAGCAGAACACCGCGGCGACGCGGGCATCGTCTACTGCCAAACCCGCAAGAAGACGGAGCAGGTCGCCGCGTTCCTCGAGCAACATGGTTACGACGCGCTCCCGTACCACGCCGGCATGGACGCCGAGACCAGACGCGAGCATCAGCGCCGCTTCCTCCGCGAGAGTGTGGTCATGGTCGCCACTGTCGCGTTCGGCATGGGCATCGACAAGCCGGACGTGAGGTTCGTGGCGCACATGGACTTCCCGCAGAACATCGAACGCTACTACCAGGAGACCGGTCGCGCCGGGCGGGACGGGCTACCGGCCACCGCGTGGATGCTCTACGGGCTCGCCGACATAGCCGCCGCGGGCAGGTTCATCGACAGCTCGGACGCGGGAGACGACCACAAGCGCGTGCTACGCGGAAAGCTCCAGTCGCTGCTAGGCCTCTGCGAGACGGTCGAGTGTCGTCGGCGGGTCGTGCTGCGCTACTTCGGCGAAGATGTCCCGCGGCCCTGCGGCAACTGCGACACGTGCCTGCATCCCGTCGAAACCTACGACGGCTCCGTAGCCGCGCAGAAGGCGCTGTCGTGCGTCTATCGCACGGGGCAGCGGTTCGGTGTGATGCACCAGATCGACGTGCTCACGGGGAAGCAGACCCAGAGGGTGGACGACCTAGGTCACGACCAGCTGTCGACGTTCGGCGTTGGCTCCGACATGTCGGCGAACGAGTGGCGGAGTGTGTTTCGGCAACTGGTGGCCGCGGACATGCTTCGGGTG
Organism: uncultured bacterium; assembly: GCA_964473525.1. Classification (GTDB taxonomy): domain Bacteria; phylum Poribacteria; class WGA-4E. The sequence goes on along the minus strand of CAYYPK010000010.1, from coordinate 133,476 downwards.
GACTCAGAGGGTTACGGCACGCTGTCGCTGACACCCGCGAGCACGCCCGTGCTCCGTGGCGAGGAGTCCATCAGCCTGCGCCACGATCCCACGCCGCCCAAGGAGGAGAGAAAGCGAACGCGCCGTCCGGCGCCCGTGACGGACGCCATGGACGAGCCGGACGCAGAGCTGTGGGAGGCCCTGCGCGGCCTGCGGCTTGAGCTGTCCCGCGAGCAGGATGTTCCCGCGTTCGTGGTATTCAGCGACGCGACGCTACGTCAGCTTGTCGCGGAGCGTCCGCAGTCTCTCGGGGCCATGCGCGAGGTCCATGGGATCGGTGACAGGAAGCTCGAGCGCTACGGTGAGGCCTTCCTGGAGGCCATCCGCGAACACGGGCCCGGCGCGCGCCTGTCCGTGGACAAGGTGCGTCGTCCATAGGCGGCTCGTCGCGTACGCAGCGCGTAGCGGCCTCCGACAAAGCCTACTTGACCATGAGCATGCGGCGCGTCGTGCGGACAGACCCCGCAGCGACCTCGTAGTAGTAGACGCCACTTGCCATCTCTTCGCCCGTCTCGTTCGTGCCATCCCAGTATGCCGCGTTGCCCGGGGCAGTGTGCGCGCCGGCTAAGCGCTCGCCCAGGGCCAGGGTGCGTACGAGACCCCCACGGTCGTCGTAGACGCGCACCGTCACCTCCGCGGACTCGGCCAGCGAGAACGGGATCCACGTCTCGGGGTTGAACGGGTTTGGGTAGTTCGCGTACACGGTTGTCGTTGCCTCCGGCGAGCTTCTCCGCGCTGGCACTATCTCGTGGCGCATCGGATGACCGACGACATCACTCAGCAGCACCTGACGGAGCTGTATCGCGCTCGCGCTCAACGCCGGACCTCGGCGGCGAGCGTCGCGCAGGTATACGCGCGCGAGCGTGGCGGCTCCCGACGATTCAGCCGGCCCCAGTCCGACGGACGCCATGCGGTGCTCGCCCTGCGAGCCGATGGGGTCCATCCAGAACGCGCGTGGGCCCAACGCGTCGCCCTGCTCAATGTCGACCAGTTCCGCTTGGGACGGGTCGATCCGAAGCGCAAGCTCGTACCCACCGACGCCGACGAGCGTGTCGGCGGTGATGTCGAAGGTGGTGACGTGCCCGCGCGTGTCTCCCCGCGCGATGGAAATGCTGGGCCGTCCCGGGCCGGCTCCAGAGCGAGCAGGGGCGCCTGCCGCCGGCTGTCCGAACCGCGAGGCGACCGTCACCAGGTCGAAGATGTTCACGACGCCGTCACCGTTGATGTCCGACCCCGCCACCGGTACACCCGGACGCCCGAACGCCCGCGCGACCGTGACGAGGTCGATGATGTTCACCAGCCCGTCGGCGTTGACGTCCTCGGCCGCCGCAACGGCGTCTGGCTCGGGCAGATCGGCGCCCGGCGTAACGACGCCGAGGCCCATCACCCCCAGACGCGGAGTCGCGAAAGTCACGCTCCCAACCGACCTCGCCGCCTCGCGCAGCATGCCCGCCGTGCCGTCATCGCGCACGACGAACGGCGCGAGGGTAGACGGGTCTACGGCAGGGCCGCCGACCGGCGTCAGGTCTGCCTCGTCGAACGTCAGCTCGACCTCTATTGCCTCGCGCACGGTCTCGACCTCGGCGCCATCCCGTGTCAGCGTCACCTGTCGAGCAAGGGCGGGGAGCGAGATGGCGAACCCATCGGGTGGACTCGCTAGCGCGAGCGCCTCCGCATCGGCGCGATGTGCTTGTGCGACCATGGCGCCGCCGCGGAAAACCGACGCTGGCGCGTGGACGTAGACCCCACCGCCGGCGAAGAGAGTGAGCGGGTCGCCGCTCGGGTTGGTCGCTGGCTCCGCGGGTCTGACTGTCGCGATCGCGAGATCGCTGGCGACGGCTCCTTCGTCATCGCCTACGCGGAGCGTGACTGTGTAGGCGCCGATCCAGTCATAGACGTGTAGAATGGCAGGTCCCGACGAAGTGTGTCCGTCGCCGAGATCCCACTCGTACCCAGAAATGGCGCCGTCGGCATCGCTTGACGCGGCGGCGCTCAACGTGAACGGCTCGCCTACCTGCACTGTGAAGTCATCGCCAGCGACCGCCACCGGAGGGCTGTTCGAGGCGGGCGCCGCGTCCACCGTGATGGAGCGCGTCGCGACGGACACCGCGTCCGCGTTGAGGTAGGCGTTGGAAATCGAAACGGCCACCGTGTCGGGCGCGCGTAGGCCAATGAGCAGGCGGAGATGTACGAGTGGGCCCGCGCCGGACGCGGGCGTGGGGGGGGGGGGGGGCGCTCGCGAGCGCCACTTTGAAAGCGTCACCGAAGTCCCGCGACGCGGCGAGCCACCCTTCGGTGAGGGGGCCCTGTTGCTCGATGCCCAGGGGAGTCACGTGCGCTGGGTTGTAGCCCAGCACGAATTCCGCGGCCGTGACGTCGGCCCCGGTTAGGTCGCTCGTCTCCAACGAGACGGTGACCTCCAGGCCGCGGCGTCCGCGGGTCGGCGGCATGCTGAGAGACACTCCGGCGCCCCAAGCCAACTCCCCGATGAGTAGTGAGCCGAGCACAAGGGTACCCAGAGCGGTGGCGCGTGTCGTTGGCACAGCCCGCCGGTCCTAACTCGTCGCTATTCTGTTCGCATCGAGGTGGAGGGAAGCTCCTGGCTACCCTATCGGCTCCGTCGCTTAGCCGTGACAACATTATGGCGCCGCGCGTGGCGCGAGTCTGTCAGCCAGATCACTACAGTTGCGGACCGCGCGGACGGGATTCGCGGGCCGCTGTCAGGCTTTTGCCCACGCAGCCGACCACACGGGGCGCATGGCCGCAGCGCGGACGACCGTGCGTTGCGCGCGCGGGCCCTGTGAGGGACCGACGGCAGCTATGGTGCTACCGGGACGGGAGCGGCGGCAGCGTCGGGGGTCAGCAACGGCGCTCTGCGTGGCGCCTCGACGCCTTCGTGGACGCGAAACTGAACGTCCAGGTCGCCTAACGTCTGGTTCGGCAGCGCCCTGAGCGACAAGGTCTCGATCCCTGCCATGGGCACGGGTCGTTCTATGATCGCCTTGGTGAGCCCCGACCACTGCGCGCTGTCAGGCCCAAGGTCGTTCCACACGCCGCCCGCCATGGGGCCCATGTGGGCGTAGTCCTCGCTGCCCGGGCCGTAGTCGTTGGGCTCCTCAGCGGCCCAGTTCGTGTAGTCCAGCGGCTCGCCCGTGACCCAACGCCACTCGCCCTCGGAGCCAGCGTCCGTCAGCCCGATCCAGTACCGGGTCTCCGGGCCAAACTGCTCCAGGAGCCACTCCTGTTCCGCGGCGTTGTTCACCGTGACCAGATGGCCACCCAGCGCGGCAGCGGCAGACTCGCACGCCGCCCATGTGCCGGCGTCAACCACGGCGTATGCGTGTTGGTTCGCGGGGTTGACATGCCACGACGTATACGGCTTGCGGGCGGCGGCGCCCTGGCGCGTGCGCTGAATGTAGTCTGCCTGTCGCCGCGCGTGCTCGTGTCGGGTTTCTTGCTGGTGGAACCCGGCCCGGGCGATCATGAGCCAGAACACGCCTGCGATAATGAAGAACAAGGGCCATACGAGTCCTCGACGACGTTCGGTTCTGCGGCCGTTGGCGCGCGACATCTCTCCGCTCCGTATGTGTTACGCGATGGCCGGGCGGGCTCACTGTCTGGGTTAGACGGGAACGACGGTCGTCGCGTTTAGGGTTACGCGCCGGTGTGTCGCGATGGCTAGGCGCCCTTACGGGCGGTCACGTTGATGCGGTCGGAGTGGCGGTCGTACTTTGTCATGCTCCAGGCGTCGAACGCGCTGAGGTACTTGAGGCCGGTCTGTTTGAGTGCGGCGCGTATCTCGCGGAGCTCGAAGATCCTCTGGACGTGCGACTCTACCGACCGGCTGAATGCGCCGTTGTCGCCGCGGTAGAAGAAGGTGATCTCGGTCCGACAGACCTTGTCGTACTTCGTGTAGACGTTCTTCCAGACGAACGTGTACTCCGGGTGGTTCTCCGCGAAAGTCTTCGAGTGAAAGTGCCGGAGGATGTTCCGCTCGCTGATGACGTCGAAGATGAAGAGCCCGCCGGGGCGAAGAGCCCTGCTGACGCTCTCGAACGCCATCTTCAGCTCTGCGGCGCTGAGCATGTAGTTCACGCTGTCGTACAGGCACACGACCGCGTCGTATTCGGCGTCGATCCCGAGGTCGCGCATGTCGCCTTCGGCCCACTCGACTTCCGCGCCAGCGCGCTCGGCCTTCCGCGCGGCGACGTCCAGCATGCCGGGCGCGCGGTCGATGCCGACGACCTCGAAGCCGTGTTGGGCGAGCGGGATCGCGACCGAACCCGTGCCGCACGCCAGATCCAGGATGCGTCGCGGCTTGGCGTCGTACAGCTCGAAGAGGTCGGCGATGTACCGCACCCACCGGCCGTAGTCGACGTGGGCCATCATGTCGTCGTAGGCGTAGGCGAACCGGTTGTACGGGATCGCCTCGAACTCTGACGCATCCCCAAGCTCGAGGTCGTGCATCAGTGCGCCCACGCCGTCCTGGCCACGGCCCACCCAACGACGAGCGCGCCGTGCGCCCCCGACGCCACGATGCCGGGAACGAGCGACCGCGTTCGCTCAAAGAGCACGCCGTTGGCGGCTCCGAGGGCCACGAGCGCCGCGAAGGGAGCGACCACGCTCGTGCCCAGAGCGAACAACAGCGAGCTGACGATGACGGCCGCGGGCATTGGCCACCGGCCGCGCAGCGTGCGGTACGCCATGCCCCGGAAGAACAGCTCGCCGGAGAGGGGCGCCACGATGAGGGAGCCGGGCAGGATGAGCACCCATAGCGGGTCTCTCATGCGCACTGGGAAAAGGTCGAGGACACCGAGGGAGTCGGTTGAGAGCCACGCCATGGAATTGGTGAGCGCGTGGACGCCAAGGGAGAACGCCGCCACCACGACGCCGACGCCAGCGCCCGCGAGGATGTTGGGACCAAGCGACTCGCGTCGCAGGCCCAGCGCGCCTAGCGTCCAACGGAACCGACTGCCCAGCATCCACACGGTCAGGACCGTCAGGAACGCTCCCATCAGCACGAAGAACGTCCACAACACGTCCGGGTTCTGTGCCAACTCGCGCGCCTCGGCGGTCGTGATCTCCGACTGAGGGATGCGGCCAGACCCGATCAGCATCAGCGCGGAGACAGCGAGCCCGAGCAGGGCGGCGGTGAGATAGAGCGCGAGCAGGTCCGGACCTGTCCAGTCGGCCCGGATGTACTTGAGCATCTCGTCCTCGAGCACGCGATGCTCGCACGCGCCGCACTCACGCGTGTCGAGTGTGTTGTGGTGCCGGCACCGCGGGCAGCGCCAGTAGTAGGCAGGACGGCGCTTCCACACGAAGAACGGGAATCCCAAGACCCCCAGGACGAGCACCAGCGTGATGCCCGACCAAAGCCCCTGGACTACCTGACCCATCGATCCACCCTGTAAGGCTCCCAGATCGGAAGACGTGCCACGATGGTACCACCCGGCGTACGAGCCAGCAATGCGGCAGAATGAGCGGGTGCGCTCAACACGCGATGGTGTTCCCGATCGGGCTCGCTCTCCGCCGGTCATTCTGAGGGGCATCGCGACGTAGAATCTCTGCGTCGTCACTCGCCATGGAGATCCCTCGCTCCGTTCGGAATGACGGATGCCGGCGCCCACCGTGCTGCGAACCGCATCACCCGTAGACAGAGCCCGAGAATGAGCGGGGCCGGCGCGCCTGGCCCCGCTACGTCGGCTATTCGATCACGAACTCGCGGCCACTCTCCTCGCTCTGGTAGATACCGTCGAGGATCTGCATCACCTGCAACGACTCTTCCGGCGGCACCGGTGACGAGTCGCCGTTGACGATCGCCTGCGCGAACTCGACGCACTCCTGAGCGTGCGCTTCGATCGTGCTGGGCCGCAGCTTCAGTGAGCGGTTGTAGTACTGCCGCGTGTCGTTGTTTGCTTCGTACACTTCGAGCTTCGGCCAGTGGCTACCGGCTTTGGTGCCGTAGAGCCACATCTGCATGTCCTCGCCCATCGTGTCGTGATGGAGCAACCAGCTTACCTCGATCACGAGCGTCGCCCCATTGTCGAAGCGCACGAACGCAGAGGCGAAGTCCTCGACATCGAACTCGGCGGGGATTGGAGCGCGACCCCATCCGGTGAAGGCGCCTGGCAGGTGCGCAAGGCCCGCGCGCGCGACGCCCGTAACGGTCGTCGGTTGCGGGTTGCCCATGAACCAGAGCGTGAGATCCAGGATGTGCACGCCGATGTCTATGCACGGGCCGCCGCCGCTATGCCGCTTCTGGATGAAGCCAGGGCCAGTCGGGGCTCCCCCGCGTCTCAGCATCCAGGAGCGAGCGTGGTATATGTCGCCGAGGGCGCCCTGGTCGATTTCCTCTTTCAGGGCCTTGGAGTGGCTCTCGAAGCGGAAGTGCTGCGCCGTCATGAGCAGCTTACCCGACCGGTCTCGCGCGGCGATCATGTCGCGCACGAGGGCGGGGCTTGGGGCAAGCGGCTTTTCGCAGATCACGTGCTTGCCGGCGTCTAGGGCGGCGATGGACAGTGGGGCGTGGTAGTTGTTAGGCGTGCAGACGTCGATAATGTCTATATCCGGGTCGTCGAACAGCTCCTGAGGGTCCGTTGCGAGCTGTGTGATCCCCTGGGCGTCGCCCCAGCGTTGCAGCGCGTCGCCGCTGACGTCACTACCGGCCACGACCTCGGCGTGCTCGGACGCCGCCCATCCTGGCAAGTGCGTGTGCGCGATCCCGCCGACGCCTACGATGCCGACTCTAAGCTTCTTCGCCATTCGGCGACTCCTTCCTCGTGGGTACGCTTCCGGTTAGGGGCGACTCAACGATAGCACGCGGCCGACGAGGAGTCCACACACTGCGTTGAGAGTGCCTCAGACCGCTCGCAGAGCGGCATTGCGGGCGTCCCAGCTTGACACTGCACGTCGACTTTGCTACCTTGTGTGAGCATCTCTCGGCATGTCTGTCGTAGGCGTCGCGTTCTTCACCCATCCACAGAGCCGCGCGCCGGGGCCGGTTGTCCCGCCAGGCCCCGTGTAGGGAGCCACGACATGAACATATTCCAGACGCCCATCGGGCGGTACGCTCCCGGAATCATGAACGTCGTCGTCGAGATACCCAAGGGGAGCCGCAAGCGGTACCGATACCACCGCAAGCGGCGAGCCTTCGTCGTGGACTACCGTCTCATGGTCTCCACGCCCGGCGAGTACGGCTGGGTACCGGAGACGTGGGCCAAGGGCGGCAAGCGGGTGAATGCGGTCGTCCTGGCGCGCAAGCCCACGTGGGGTGGCAATATCTGCGAGGCTCGCCCCATCGGCGCCCTCCAGCGACGCGACGGCGACCACCAGATCATCAGCGTGCTGCTCGGGGAGCCGCGTTACGACGACATACGGGACATACACGACCTGGATGAGACCGCCCTCCGGCGGATCGTGCAGTTCTACGAGCCCTTCTTCCCGCTCGTCGGGTGGCTCGGGCGCGATGGCGCGCTGGAGTTCCTCAAGGAGGCCCACGGCGCATTCGTGGACCGTGTCAAGAAGCATGGAGCCGCGTCGGTCGTCGAACCCGAGGAACTCGAGAGCTTCCCTGACGAATTCGAGCCGCCCGGCGACGACGAGGCCGCCGACCGACCGGCGAACGCGCCGCGACCGGAACCCGTCTCCGAGGAGGGTGTGAGTGTCGAGCAACGATGACCTGATACGACCCGTGCAGTGGGCCGACGGAGCCACGCGACTGCTCGACCAGACCTTGCTGCCCGGCGAGACGACCTACAAGGACTGCCGGACGGCCGAGGAGGTGTGGGAGGCGATCTACGCGTTGCGCGTGCGCGGCGCGCCAGCCATCGGCGTGTCGGCGGCCTACGGTCTCGTCACGAGCATATGGAACTCGTCAGGCACATCCGGCGCCGACCTGCTCAAGGACGTCGAGGCCGCTGCCGACTACCTCGCGACATCGCGCCCCACCGCGGTGAACCTGTTCTGGGCGTTGGACCGGATGCGAGGCGTGGCGCGCGCCGCGCGGGCCGGTTCTGCTGAGGAGATGCGGTCGGCGCTGCTCGACGAAGCCCATGCTATCTACCACGAGGACGACGCGCTCTGTCACGCCATCGGCGAGCACGGCGCGTCTGTCGTGTCGGACGGCGAGACGCTGCTGACTCACTGCAACGCTGGTGGTCTCGCCACGAGCGGATACGGCACGGCGCTGGCGGTGATGTTCAGCGCCCACGCGCAGGGCAAGGGCATATCCGTATACGTCGATGAGACGCGGCCTCTCCTTCAAGGCGCGCGGCTGACGACCTGGGAACTCATGCGCGCTGGCATCCCGTGCACGCTCATCAGCGACAACGCCGCGGCGCACGTGTTCTCTCAGGGCCGCGTTCAGCGCGTTGTCGTAGGCTCGGATCGCATCGCCGCGAACGGCGACGCCGCTAACAAGATCGGGACGTACGGCGTCGCGGTCCTGGCCAAGGAGCACGGGGTTCCGTTCCACGTCGCCGCGCCCACGTCCACGCTCGATATGACGCTGGAGCACGGGGGGCTGATCCCCATTGAGGAGCGCGCTGCGGAGGAAGTGACAGAGGGCTTCGGGCGTCGCACCGCGCCGGAAGGCGTGGATGTCTACGCGCCCGCCTTCGACGTTACGCCCGCGAAGTACATCACGTCGATCATCACGGAACGGGGTGTGCACCTGCCGCCGTTCACGGAGTCGCTGAAGCCCGGCGCCTGACCCGTTGGCGCGTTCGCCCTACGGGGCCGGCTTGGGACAGGAGACACGCATGGAGCCGACGCCGACCGCGAACCGGTTGGGAGACGATGGAGCGCACGAGCGGACAGGCATGAGTCGGAGGCAGTTCGTGACCGCCTCCGCCGTGGCCGCCAGCGGCGGCGTTGCTGCGCTTCTAACGGGTGACGCTGCGCGCGCTGCCACGCCCGGGACCGACCCGATTGCCATCGAAGACCTGACGCCTGTATCGGTCGAGGACGTCATCGAGTCGCGTCGCGGCGATTACGGCGTCGTCGTGCTGTCCGATGGCGCAGGCCGGTACCTGCCGATCTGGGTAGGCCACTTCGAGGCCCAGGCGATTCGCCTCGGCCTGAAGGGAATCGCCACCGCGCGCCCAATGACCTACGACTTCGCCCACGCGCTCCTTGAAGCGGCGGAGGCGGCCCCCACGCGAGTCGTCGTCACGCACCTGCGCGAGATGACCTACTTCGCGCACTTTGTGCTAACGTTCAAGGGCGAAGACCGCACCGTGGACAGCCGTCCCAGCGACGCCATCGCGTTGGCTGTGCGGGCGGGTGTACCGATACTGGTCGCGACCGCCGTCATGGAGACCGCGGGCGTGCAGGAAGACGAGATCCAGCAGCTTGAGCCCCCGAAACGGGCATAGCTCGGCAAGGAGCATCCGCCGCCGATGAGTGAGACGAGGGACGTGCTTAGAGTTGCGGTGTTGGGCGCCGGTGGCTTGGGGATGGCGGCGACGCGCATGCTTGCCACCAAGAGCGAGATGCGGCTCGTCGCTATCGCTGACAGCCAGGGATACGCCTACGCTCCTGAAGGCCTGGACGCCGAAGCCTTAGCGGCCGCTCAGAGGGAAACTGGCACGGTAGGCGCGACACGCGGCGTCGGCCGGCTCACAGGCGACGCCATCGGCGATCTGCTGGCCCACACCGACGCCGCCGACGGCGTCTTCCTGGCGCTGCCGAACCTGCCGAACGACTTCATCCCCACGGTCATCGAACGCTTCGCGCGGCACGGTTACGAGGGCGTCATGGTCGATGCTCTCAAGCGGACGAGCGCCGCCGAGCTGGTCGTCAAGCTCGACCCGGTGCTTTCGCACGTTGGGATCACATACGTCGTCGGCGCTGGAGCGACGCCCGGCCTACTGACCGCCGCCGCCACCGTCGCGGCGCAGTCGTTTGCCCACGTCGAATCCGTAGACATCAACTTCGGCGTTGGCATCGCGAATTGGGAAGCGTACCGCGCCACGATTCGCGAGGACATCGCGCACATGCCTGGTTACGACGTAGAGGCCGCGCGCCGCATGTCCGACGATCAGGTCGCGGAGTTGCTCGACGAGACCAACGGCGTACTCGAATTGCGCGACATGGAGCACGCCGACGACATCATCCTCGAGCTTGCTGGTGTGGTCGACCGCGACCGCGTCACTGTCGGCGGCATCGTGGACACGCGGAATGCGACTAAGCCCGTCAGCACCACGGTCACGCTCACCGGAACCACGTTCGAGGGCCGTCAGAGCGCCCATACGTTCACGTTGGGCGACGAGACTTCCATGGCGGCGAACGTGTGCGGGCCGGCGTTCGGCTACATGAAGGCCGCCCACTGGCTCCACTCGCGCGGCGTGCACGGCGTGCTGTCCTCCGCGGACATCATGCCACGGTTCGTCCGGTAGACGCCGTCGGATGATCGCCCACGCCGACCTCGTTCTTTTCCAGCACAACGTAGACACGTTCTGGGACCACACCCTTGCTTCGTTCCAGGACAAGGGTGGTACGGTGGCGTGCGAGCCCGGCTGTCACCACTGCTGCAAGGTGTACGCGACGTGCAGCGAATCCGAGGCTGACCTGCTCGCGGAATACGTCGGTCGCGACCCGGCGCTCCTGCGCGTGCTAACGCGGTCGGTCGACGCCTACATCGAGCTCCTACGCGCGTGCCGCGCCGACGCCGGCTGCGATGGGTCCGAGGATGAGGACACGCTCATCGGCCTGCACTACGGCTTCGATCTGCGCTGCCCGTTCCTTGACGACGACGACCGCTGTCGAGCGTACATCGCGCGACCATATGGATGCCGGACGCACTGGGCGGCCAACGACTCGGAGGCGTGCTCCGTCGCCGCGATGGTGCAGAAGATACAGCCCACCGAGGAATCTACGGACGCCTTCGTGGATTGGCTGCACGAGGAGGGCCGGGCCGAGCAGTTCGCGGAGTACGACGACATAGGCCGCGCCATCAGTCAGCACGAATCGGTTGGACTCATTGCCGAACAGGTGCAGCGTGCGCTCGCGCGGCGCCGGGGCGAAGGCGTGGCCGAGCCTACAACTTGACGTACCGGGACACGGATTGCGCCAGCGCGCCCGCGATGGGTGGGAAGACGGCGCAACACGCGACACGCACGAGCGTGAGGCGCCACCCGAGGATGCTGAACTCCAGCGGCAGCCGGTGGACGCTCCACACGGCCCATCCTGTCAGGAATGCAACGCTCGACCCCAGTCCGGCGCCCGACTGAACGAGCCCGGCGGCCAGGGGCAGGCTCACGTACGGGCCGCCGGGCGTTAGGCTCCCTACCACCGCCCCGATGCCGATACCCTTCCATCCTGACTCTTCGCCCAGCCACCGGGAGACGAACCCGGTCGGCACCAGTGCCTGCGCCATGCCTGCCACCACGAACGCGCACAGGATCAACGGCAGCATGCGCGCGGCTGTCCCAAGCGCGATATGGAGCCCGTCCACGTGCTGACGGTCGCCCCGCACGACCCCGACGATGACGAGCCCTCCCGCCATGGCGCCCATCACCAGCGTCGTCACCAGCAAGCCGTTACCGCGTGCCGCCATTCTGTCTGACTCCTCGCTGCGCGCTGTCGTGACCCAGCCGTAGCCCCAACGCAAACACGCCGCCCGGTGTGGGCGGCGTGTGGGAAATCGAACCGGCAGGTCGGGCCCTGGCTACGCGGCCTCGCTGGACGGGTCGTACGACTCCTTGAACCGGTCGACGGCCGACCTGAGCGCGGCCAACTCGTCGTCCGTCAGCTCGTCGTATTCATCCAGTCGCTCGGTCATCGGCTTCTCTTCGCGGTCGAAGAAGTCGTGCAGCGCGAGTTCGAAGTGCCGCACGTTGTCGACCTCAACGTCCTCCGCCAGGTTCTCGCGTCCGACGAAGATGCTGAGAATCTGCTTCCACTGCGGCAACGGCTCGTACTGGTCCTGCTTGAGCAGTTCCGCCATGCGCTCGCCGCGTTCGAGCTGCGCGCGCGTTGCCGCGTCCAGCTGGTCCGAGCCGAACTGCGCGAAGGCGAGCGTTTCGCGGTAGCGCGCCAGCTCCGCGCGCAACGGCCCGCAGATCTGCTTCATGCAGTCGGACTGGGCGTTACCCATGAGGCGCGATACCGATAGACCCACGTTCATCGCCGGCCGCACACCGGAGTAGAACAGGCCCGGCTCCATGATCATCTGCCCGTCCGTGATGGACCAGACGTTCGTGGGGATGTAGGTCGTAACGTCCTCTTCCTGCGTCTCGATGATGGGTAAAGCCGTCATCGACCCGCCGCCGCGCTCGTCGCTCATCTTCGCGGAGCGCTCGAGCAGCCGGGAGTGCAGGTAGAACACGTCACCTGGGTACGCCTCGCGTCCAGCTGGGCGGCGCAGGTTCAGCGCCATCTCGCGATAGGCCCACGCGTGCTTGGTGAGGTCGTCGTAGATGACGAGCGAGTTGCGTCCGCTGTCGCGATAGTATTCGGCGAGCGTGGCGCCGGCGTACGGCGCGATCCACAGAATGGGAGCCGGCTCGCTAGCGGTCGCGGACACGATCGTCGTGTATTCGAGAGCGCCGTGGTCCTCAAGCACCTGCATGATCTTCGCGATGGTCGACCCCTTCTGGCCGATCGCGACATAGATGCAGTAGACGTCGTTGTCCTTCTGGTTGATGATCGCGTCGATGCCGATGGCGGTCTTGCCGATCTGGCGGTCGCCGATGATCAACTCACGCTGGCCGCGGCCAACGGGCGTCGTGCCGTCCACGATCTTCAGGCCGGTCATCATCGGATCGCGCACGGGTTGCCGATCAATGATGCCTGGGGCTTTGCGTTCCACGGGCAACGTCTCGCTCGTGGTGACGTCGCCTTTGCCGTCGATCACGCGACCGAGCGGATCCACGACGCGGCCGAGTAGCGCGTCGCCCACGGGGATCTCAATAATGCGCCCCGTGCGTTTGACCGTGTCGCCTTCGCGGACGTGGGTGCTGTCGCCGAAGAGCACGCAACCGACGTTGTCCTCTTCCAGGTTCAGCGCCATACCCATGACGCCGCCCGGGAATTCAAGCAGTTCGGACGCCATTACATTCTGGAGCCCGTGCACGCGCGCGATGCCGTCTCCCAGCTGGAGCACGGTACCTGACTCGTAGACATCCACCTCGGAGGTGAACCGCTCGAGCGACTGCCGCAGTATTCTTGAAATCTCGTCCGGACGTACCTGCTGTGCCATCGTGTCCCTCTAGGTCAGCGTCCCGCCGCCAAGGAATCCTGCAGCCGCAGAATCTGCGTGCTCACGGAAGCGTCGTAGATCGTGTCCTGGATGCGTACGACGAAGCCGCCCACCACGCTGGGGTCGATCTCCACCTCGAGCTGCATCGTGTTGCCTGTGATTGCCTGAAGGCGCGTTTGGAGGCCCTGTGTCTGCTCGTCCGAGAGGGGGATGGCGCTCCTCACGTACGCCGTCTCGATCCCAGCACGTTCGTTGAGCAGCCGGCGCGTCTCGGCGACTATCGACGCCAGTTCCCGCTCGCGACGCTTCTCGATGAGCAGCGCGACGAACGATTGGAGGAGCGGCGGCAGGGCATCGCCGAACACCTGCTCGGCGATCTCCGCCTTCGCCTCCGGCGACACCATCGGGTCGACGAAGAACGCCTGCAGCTCCTCCGACCCGGAGAGCATCTCCTGGAGGGCTGTCAGCCCAGACTCGACGTCGTTGATGCTTCCCGCGTCGTCGGCGGATTGCACGAGCGCCTTGGCGTATCCTCGCGCGATGCGCAGGTTCCGCAACTCCGGTCTCCCCGCTTGCCGGGACGGCTACTCCGTCGGTAGCCGCTCGATCATGTCGTCGACGATCTGCCGTTGCCGCGCCTCGTCCAGAGACTCACCGAGGATCTCGCGCGTCGCCTGCACGACAAGGCCAGCCACCTCGGAGCGGAGCTCCAGGATCGCAGTGGCCTTCTCGCGCTCGATCATCTCCTGCGCGCGGTCGACTTCCGCCTGCGCGGCCTCCCGCGCCTCGGTGACGATCCGCTCGCGCTGCTCCTCGCCCTCGCGGGTGGCAGTCTCATAGCGGGCCTGCGCCTCGCGGCCGATTTCGGCCAGGCGCTCTTCGATTTCAGCCCTTACCCGGGCCGCTTCGGCCTGGTCGGATTCGAGCTTACTCATCCTGTCCGCGATGTCCGTGCGCCGGCGATCGAGGACCGCTCCTACGCGACTGAATACTGCTCGCCACAGGATGAAGAACGCGACGAGGAACCCGACCGCCTGACCCGCGATGACCTGCCAGTCCAGGTGCAGCGCGTCAAGAGGCGAGGCAGAAGCGCCGCCGCCGTGCGACGTGTCGGGGGCCGTTGCCGCGAACGCAGCCGCAGCCAGCCCAAGCCCGACGGCGCCGACGGCGCCACCGCCCAAGGCGATTCGCGCGCGATGTGTCCATGAGATCTGCATCGTGTTCGCCAGGTCTCCGCGGTTGCTCGGTCTTCGTGGCTTAGTTGGCGGCCGTTTCGACGGCAGCCTTCGCCATCTCGACAGCCTGCGCGGGATCAATGGTCGGCAGCTTGCCGAGCAGAAGGAACCCAAGCACGAACGACAGCAGGATGAACAGCTCGATGAACGCCAGACCGATCAGCATCGCTGTCTGGAGTCCACCGGCCGATTCAGGCTGCCGCGCCATGCTCTCGAGGCCCTGCGCGATCGCCTTGCCCTGGGCGGTTGCCGCCGCGAGAACCGCGATCGGCAGGCCGAAACCAACTGCTAGCGCCAACGCCGCTAAGTAGATCATGCGTACCGTCTCCCATCTCCGAGATTGCTCATCGTGCCTACGATGAGGGACATCACCATGGCGGAGCTAACGCAGCGCCGCCGCGAAACCGACACCGGGTCTGTACGCCGCTCAGGCCGCGCCGTGCGCGTGCGCCACGTCGCCTTCGTCGTGGTGCTCCGAGTGGTCGTGTTCCTCGAGGAACTGCCCGATGTATACCGAGGTCAAGATCGCGAAAATGAACGCCTGGATCAGGCTCGCGAGTATGCCGATGAACACCACCGGGAGCTGCACCGGGATGTAGAAGAGCTTCACGGCCAGCATGTACAGTACCCCAAGGACCACCTCCTTGGCGTAGATGTTCGCAAACAGCCGCAACGCCAGCGATATCACGCGCGCGAACTGGGTTACGACCTCCAGCGGGAACATGAGAATGACGATCGGTCCCTGCACCACCGCGAGATGCTTCAGGTAGCCGAAGAGCCCCAACTCCCGTATCGCCACGGCCTGTACGGTGAAGATGGAGATAGCCGCCAGGGCGATAGTCGTGTTCAGCTCCGCCGTGGGAGCCTGCAGCCCGGGCAGCAGCCCCGCGAGGTTCCACGCGAGGATCAGCACGAAATACGCGCTGATGAACGGCAGGTACTTCTCGCCGCGCGGCCCCAACACCGGCTTGAATTGCGACCCAAGACCTTCGACGAGCATCTCAACCGCCGCCTGCCCTCGCCGCTCGGGGATGTAGCTGAGCTTGCGCGCCAGGTAGATGAGCAACACCAGCACGGTGAGCGATATGTAGAACGTGTTGGCGATGACGTCCACCTGCCCCCAGTTTGGGTACGCGCGCAACGTGCCGCGTAACCCAGCGGGCACGAGGTAGGCAAATAGGGACTGGTGTCCACCCTCCGCCGCCATCGCGGAGGAGGCGAACGCGAGCGATCCCGCAGAGGCCGCGACAGCAGCCATCTTCCTGAGCATACGCCTAAACCACATCCTTCGTACCTGCGGCCGCTCTGTCGGCCGCGCGTCTGCGGATCATGTCTCGCGTGGCCGCCACAACCACTGCGGCGTAGACCACGGCGAGCCCGAGTGCCAAGAGCGCCATGCTGACCGCTTCGATTCGACTCGCGGCCAGGAGCGCGATACCAATGAGCGCGTACTTGCCAACCGCGAGACCAACGGCTCGCCAGCCTATGGTCCCCGATGACCTGCCGTAGGCGACGGCTAGGGTGCGCTCTAACGCCCAAAACGACACTACCGCGACCGCGGCGCCAGCAGCCACGGACACCCCGGCGGGGCGACTCACGAGGGCTGCTACCAGGGCCGTTGCTGCCCCCAGTCCGAGCGCCGTGCGGTACACCTCGACGATGAACCGCTGCCGAGCGTATGCCGGAATCGCCGGGCGCCGCTCAGCCATCATCGGCCTCGCCTTCGTCCCGTCGGTCGCTCGGTTGGGTCGGGCGCGAGTAGCGCTCTAGCCTACGCACGACCCGCCGCAGTTCGTACCCTGCGGCCGCCACACCGAATGCTACCCCAGCAAGAGTGCCGGCGTCCTCCGAGCCTAGCTTCCTGCCGATCCAACGACCCCCAAGAAGGCCGAGGACCACACATATTGCCAGCGTCATCGCGAGTGACGTCAGTTCTCCGACCGGCCCCCAAGGGCTCTTGCCATCACCGGAAGGCGGGCGGAGATTCATAGGCAGCTGCCTAGGAGCCCTGTGTCAAGGCCGTTGTCACCGTGGGCGTTGTCGTCTTGACGAGCGACATTAGTCGGGCTGGACTGATGCCACCGGCGCACACGCCGAGGAGCGACACGACGAGGGCGGTCACGACGAGACCGCGAGCCAGCGCCGGTAACGGATTCGCGGCGGCCCGCTCGCGAGGCTCCGTGGTCATGTACATCTTCACGACGACACCCAGATAGTAGAACGCGGAGACCACGCTGTTCAACACGCCGATGACAACCAACCATGTCAGACCGGCGTCGTACGCCTCGCGGAACAGGAACAGCTTGCCGAGGAAGCCGGCGGTGGGAGGGAAGCCCGCGAGCGACAACAGCAGCAGCGCAACGCCCGCTCCCAAGGCGGGTCTGCGGAAGCCCATGCCCGCGAAGTCGTTCAGGGAGAGCCGCTCGTCCTTCTCATCCCCGTGCAGGATGAGAGCGCCGAACGCGCCGATGCTCATGAGTGAGTAGAGCAGCAGATAGAAGACGGCCGAGGACACGCCGCTAACGCCCGCCGCAAGTCCCACGAGGACGTAACCCGCGTGCGCGACGCTCGAATACGCCAGCATCCGCTTCACGTTGGTCTGGGTAAGAGCCAGCAGGTTGCCAACGGTCATCGTCAGCGCCGCCAGGACCGCGAACACCATCTGCCATTCGCCGTGGTAACCACTGCTCGACAGCAGGAACACCCGCAGGATCCCCGCGAATCCAGCAACCTTCGGCGCCGAGGCGAAGAAGGCAGTCACGGGCGTGGGCGCGCCTTGATAGACGTCCGGCGCCCACTGATGGAACGGCACGGCCGCGACCTTGAACGCGAACCCGACCAAGACGAGCAGTATGCCGACGCGGAACAGCCCGGACCCCAGGGGAAGCGACGCGGCCATGCGGGTAAGATTCGTCGTTCCCGTCGCGCCGTAGATCAGCGCGATGCCGTACAGGAAGAACCCGGACGAGAACGCGCCCAGCAGGAAGTACTTCAGGGACGACTCGGACGACTCCGCGGTCCTACGGAATCCGGCCAGGATGTAGAGGGGCAGCGACAGCAGCTCGACGCCGATGAAGATCACCATCAGGTCGTTGCCGCCAGCGATCAGCAGCATACCCAGCGCCGAGAGAAGCATGAGGATGTAGTACTCGCCGCGTTGCGCTCGGTACCGCTCCAGGTATCCCATCGACAGGAGCATGCACAGCGCAGTGGCGAGCAGACAGATCGCCCCGAGCGACCGCGTATACGCGTCGAACTTAAGGATCGGCTCGTGCAACCCGCCCACGCGCGCGCCGAACGCCAACGCAACGGTACCGGTCGAACGGAGCAGGGCCAGGAGGGCGACGACCACGCCGATGAGCGCGGCCCAACCGGTCGCGACGCGCCATTGGCGCCCGCGTCCCATGTCAAGGCACAGACACACCACTAGCGTGGCGAGCAGGACGAAGCCCCCCGATAGGGCGCCCCAGTGGAAATCAACGACGCCGTTCATAGGATATCTGCCTCTCGGGCCGCCCACGGCCCGCCATGCTGGACTCCGCGCGGCGTTGTCCAGACGGGGACTACATCAGGACCAAGAACACCAGCGTGACGACGGCGAACACAGGTATCAGTATCGCGCCCGACCACACCATATAGCCGAAGAACGACGGCATCTTAACGCCGTCGTGCATCGCGATGGAGCGCACCATGAAGTTCGGCGCGTTCCCGATGTACGAGTTGGCTCCCATGAACACCGCGCCGATTGAGATCGATTTCAGGTACGTCACGAAGAGAGCTAGGTTCTCCGACAGCTGCTCAGCCGTCAGGCTAGCGACCTCTGGGTGCGTTCTCGCCAGCTCGGCCACAACAGCTGGGTCAGGCGTCGCCGTGTGCAGCCACGGGAGCGGAGCCTGCCGCAGGTAGTCGCTGACGACAGCCTCGCTGAGATGCAGCTGACCAAGCGCCGTGTTGAAGAACGTCAGGTACGTCGGCGCGTTGTCGAGGAAGCTCGATAGGATGCCGGTCAACCACATGTACGCCGCCTCGGAGTCCGCAGCGGCCACCACCGACGCCAGCGCCCCCTTCTCACCAGCCTTCAAAATGGCCAGCGCGGGGATGATCGTCATGAAGATACCCGCGAAGAGGATACCAACCTCGCGGATCGGCTCCCAGTCGAACTCGTTCGCCTCGCGCAGCTCCGGCTTCGTCGTCTTGTAAGCCAGGCCAGCCATCACGAGGATGATGATGTCGCGCGCGATCCCGGAGATGCTCACGTGCACTCCGAGTATAGTCACCTCGCCCGGCTTCCAGATCCCGCTCAGCAGCACGCCACCCATGATCCCGAACAGGAACAGCAGGTTGTGCCCGCCAGCGAGACCCATCGGCTGGCGTTCCCCGGTGTCGGCGGGCGCCGCGTTGGTCTCACGCTTGAGGTACCGCGTGTCCATGATGAAGAAGATGATCAGCACGAGCGCGATAACGAACAGCATCTCTGGCAGCAGGCTGAACGTCCACTGGAACGGCACCCCGTGTAGGAAGCCCAGGAACAGCGGCGGATCTCCCAGCGGCGTCAGGGAGCCCCCGATGTTGCTGACGAGGAAGATGAAGATGATGACGATGTGCATCCGCTTCTCGCGGTGCCGGTTCGCCCTCAGGATGGGGTGAATCAGCAGCATGGAAGCGCCCGTCGTTCCGATGATCGACGCGAGGAAGGATCCGACGGCGATGAAGCCCACGTTCACGAGGGGTGTCCCGACCACTGTCCCGCGGAGCACAATGCCGCCTGACGCGATGAACAGCCCGCTCAGCAGGATGATGAACGGTATGTAGTCTACGAAGTAGATGTGGAGGATTTCGTAGACCGCCGTCCCGAGCTCGCCCTTCATCCCAAAATGGATGCAGAACGGCACGGCGAACGCGAGCGCCCACAGAGCAGACGCCTTCGGGTAGTTATGCTCCCACCAATGGTGGTTGATGATGGGGCCTAGCGCGATGGAGAGCAGGATGCCCGCGAACGGGATCACCCACAGCAGAGACAGTTCCTCGCCGATGCCCGGCCCGGAGTGGCCGTCTCCGTGCCCGTCGTCCTCGCCGTGCCCGGCGTCCGTCTCGTGCGTCGCTGCGTCCGTCGCGTGTTCGTCCTCCGCCGCCGACATCGGCAGTGCGAGCAGAGAAGACAGGGCAAGCAGGATCGCGATGGCGCATACGAAGCGAGAACGGGACACAGGCATCAATGGCCTCCGGCCGGGGAGTGGGCGTCTGCCGCGCCACTGGCGTCGCCGTGCGATCCAGGCGATACCGTGACGATCTCCTTTGCGGAGCCTGCCTTGTGCAGGTCGGAGATCGCGTGGTCAGCGTCCATCCGGTCGAGGAAGTACTTCGGGAACACGCCGACGAAGAATACCGCCAACACGAGGGGCGCGGCAACGACCAGTTCTCTCACCGACAGATCCCGCAACTTCTCGTTCTCGGCGTGCTTGATCGGCCCGAAGAACACGCGTTGGACCATCCACAGCATATACACGGCTGCGAGGATGACTCCAGAGGCGGCGAAAACGGCGTATATAGCACGACCCTCGGTGCTGAACGTGCCAACGAGGATCAGGAACTCGCCGACGAATCCGTTCGTGCCAGGCAGCCCGATCGACGAGAAGGTGATGATGAGGAACACCGCAGCGTAAGCGGGCATGCGCTTGGCGATGCCGCCGAACTCCGATATCTGGCGCGTGTGCCGGCGATCGTACAGCATACCCACGAGCATGAAAAGCGCGCCCGTGCTGATGCCGTGGCTGACCATCTGTATCACCGCGCCCTGCACGCCCGCGTTCGTGCCCGAGAACAGGCCGAGCACGATGAAGCCCAGGTGGCTGACGCTGGAATACGCGACGAGGCGCTTCATGTCCGGTTGCACCATGGCCACCAGCGCGCCGTAGATGATGCCGATGACCGCCAGAACAGAGATGAACGGAGCGTAGAAGAGGGCCGCCTCGGGAAACAGCGGCAGGCAGAATCGGAGGATGCCGTACGTTCCCATTTTCAGCATGACGCCCGCGAGGATGATGGATCCGGCGGTCGGCGCCTGCGTGTGGGCGTCGGGAAGCCATGTGTGGAACGGGAACACCGGAACCTTGATGGCGAACGCGATGAAGAACGCCCAGAACAGCCAGATCTGTGTGCGTCTAGGGAGATCGTCAGCGGCGCGCGCCGTGACGATCGACAGATCAAACGAGCCGAGCTCTCTCCGCAGATACAGGATCGCGACCAGCATGAGCGCGCTGCCGGCCATCGTGTAAAGCACGAACTTCAGCGTGGCGTACACCCGTTCCGAGACGCGGCCGAACAGGAATGTCGAGCGCGTTCCAGGGCTGCCCCAGATCCCGATGAGCAGGTACATCGGGATGAGCATCATCTCCCAGAACACGAAGAAGAGGATGAGGTCGTAGGCGACGAACGTGCCGAGCATCGCGGTTTCGAGCGTCAGGATGGCGACGAGGAATCCTGCCACGCCGCGTTCGCCAGATGCTTCGGGCGCGTCCCCGTAAGCCGAGGACCCGGCCGACGGGCGGGACTTGATGTTCCGCCATGAGGCGAGTACGCAGATCGGCGTCAGGAACGTAGTCAGTATGAACAGCCAGACCGATATCCCGTCCATCTTCAGGTGGAACACCGACCCTATCGACGGAATCCACGCCCTGTACACCGGGTCGGCGTTCGCGCCCAGGTATGCCAGTGACAGGACGAACGTCACCAGCGATACGATGAGGGCTCCGGCCTTCAAACCGTTATCGCGCATCGCGCGGTCGGACACGCCCTGACTGAACAGGCCAGCTAGCGCCAACACGACCGCGCCGGCTACTGGCAGAAATACGACCAACGACAGGTTCACGCCAAGGCTCCGTTCGCCGATTGGTTGCGTGTTGCGCGCGCTGTCCGCATCACAGGAGCGCCTTCATGAAGAGCAGCGCGATGGCGCCCACGAGGATGACCGCCGCGTACGTCTGAACCACTCCGGTCTGCACGTTTCGGGCGACGCCCGCGAACGCGTACACCGCCGCGCCGCACACGTTCACGATGCCGTCGATGATCCACTTGTCCACGAGGCGCCACAGAACCGTCCGAGACACCATCTCCAGCGGCCGCACGATGGCCGCGTCGTAAAGCTCGTCGACGTACCACTTCGCTCGTGGCAGCGCCAGCACGGGGTTCGCGCTGTTCAGGGCGTCCGCGGACTTGCCCTTGTACATCAGCAGCCCAGCGACCATGCCCACCAGGCCGACGGCCACCGAGATGTACATCGGAGTCATCGTCGCGGGACCGTGGTGTTCCGCGTGCAGCACGTCGCCCACGAAGCGGTAGAACAAGCCGTCCTCGTGCATGCCCAGCAGCGCGCCCGCTCCCGCCGACAGGAC
This sequence comes from uncultured bacterium, assembly GCA_964473525.1. GTDB lineage: Bacteria > Poribacteria > WGA-4E. The sequence continues at coordinate 111,607 of CAYYPK010000010.1, read as the reverse complement.
GGCCAGCACGATGAGAGGAAGCGTCATAACGGCCGGAGACTCGTGCGCGGCGTCATGCAGCGCTTGATCCCGCGGCTCTCCGAGGAACGCAATCGCGAGGAGACGGAAGGTGTAGAACGCCGTCAGGCCGGCTGTCGCGGCTCCGACCCAGAAGATGGTTGGGCTCTGCTGGTACGCCGCCAGCAGAATCGCGTCCTTGCTGAAGAACCCGCTCAGGAACGGGAAGCCCGAGATGGCGAGACCCGCAATGGCGAACGTGATGAACGTGATTGGCATCTTGCGGGACAGGCCGCCCATCCGCCGGATGTCACCCACGTCGTGCATCGCGTGCAGGACGCTCCCAGCGGTGAGGAACAGCAGACCCTTGAAGAACGCGTGCGTCATGAGGTGCGCCACACCCGCGCCGTACGCGCCTAATCCAACGCCGACGAACATGTACCCGAGCTGACTCACTGTCGAATACGCCAGCACGCCCTTGAAGTCGTAGGAGGTGAGCGCCATCGTCGCCGCGAAGGCCGCCGTGATGATGCCAATCGGAGCAACGATGTCCACGCCGACGCCCGACAGCGTGTAGAGCACGTTCGAGCGCGCGACCATGTACACACCCGCAGTGACCATCGTCGCGGCGTGAATCAGCGCGCTGACCGGAGTCGGTCCTTGCATCGCGTCAGGCAGCCAGACGTACAGCGGGATCTGCGCCGATTTGCCCATCGCGCCGATGAACAGCAGCGCCGCGATCCACCACAGCACCGGCTTGCCCCACATGAGCGCGGCGCCACCCACGGCAGCCTGCGCGTTCGTGAAGACAGCGTCGAACTGTAGCGTGCCGAACGTCGTGAACATGAGGAAGATCGCGATAAGGAAGCCGAAGTCACCGATGCGGTTAACGACGAACGCCTTCTTCGCCGCCTGCGAGGGGTAGGTCGTGTCGCCTTCCTTGCGCTCGCGCTCGTACCAGAACCCGATGAGCAGATACGAGCAGAGGCCAACGCCCTCCCAGCCCACGAACATCAGAGCGAAGTTGTTCCCCATCACGAGGATAAGCATCGAGAACACGAACAGGTTCAGATACGTGTAGAAGCGCGAGAAGCCACGCTGGTTCTCGTGGCTCATGTACCCGGCGGAGTAGATGTGGATCAGGAAGCTGACGCCCGTCACGATGAGCGCCATGACACACGAGAGCGCGTCGAACTTGAGCGCGACATCGACCGAGAATGAGCCCGCCGACATCCACGTCCACAGCACCTGGTCCGCGACGTCTCCCGCGCGCACGAACGGCACGGCGATCAGGGCGCCCACGAAGGACGCGCCCATCGCGAGGCATCCTATCGTGGCCGAGAGCCCTCGTGGCAGCTTGGCCCCGAACAGCCCGTTGATGAGGAAGCCCACGAGCAGGGGCAGGAACAGTAGAGCCGTCGGAGCAAGCATGAAGAGTTCCTTACCGCCGCAGCATCGTAACGTCGTCGACGTTGATGCTTGCCCGGTTCTTGAACACCGTGACGATGATTGCCAGCCCGATCGCCACCTCGGCTGCCGCGATTGCCATCACGAAGAAGACGAATATCTGACCGTCCATGCCGCCATGCTGTCGCGAGAACGTCACGAACGCGAGGTTCGCCGCGTTCAGCATCAGCTCGATGCACATGAATACCACGATGGCGTTGCGCTTAACCATCACACCCACGACGCCGAGCGTGAACAACGCCGCGCTAACAGCCAGGCAGAGCGCAAAGCTAGACATGATCGGCCTCCGACGCGTCGCCGCCGCTGCCGCCCGTGCGAATCAGCACGATGATGCCAACCAGCGCCGCAAGCAGGACGAGTGACACCACCTCGAACGGCAGCAGGTAGTTCTGGAAGAGAACGCGCGCCAGCTGCTTGGTGTGGTCCACGTCGGAGGCGGGGCCAGCGGCGATGCGCGCGGTGGACGCGTACTCCCACACGACCGCGCCGACGATGCCCGCGAACGTCACACCCAGGATCGCGCCCAGGAACCGTCGCGCGCCGGAAGCCACCGGAAGGTTGTCGCTCTCGCCGAGATTCAGAAGCATGATGACGAAGAGGAACAGCACGACGATGGCGCCCGCGTACACGACCAACTGCACGGCCGCGACGAAGTAGGCCTGCTGCAGCACGTAGAGCGCCGACACGGCGAACATCGTCAACACGAGGGACAGCGCGCTGTAGACCGGGTTCCGGTTCACAATTACCAGCACCGCGCCGATCAGGGCAGTCAGTCCGAATACGAGATAGAGGAGCGTCTCCATACGATTCCTTCGCCTTGCGGCCTGCCCGGCCTACGCCCCGGCGTGCGAGGCGGCAGAGCTCGCCGCGCCAGCTTTGGACCGGACCACGGACACCAACGCGATGCCGCCAACCAACACGAACTGCCCCACGATGAGAGACGGCCACAGCGGGGCGCCCCACATCTCGACCGTCGCCAGAGCCAACGCCGTCAGCACGACGTTCCCAAGCGAAAGCGGTAGCAGCATCTTCCATCCCAGCCGCATCAACTGATCGTAGCGGAACCGGGGGAATGTCCAGCGAATCCAGATGAACGCGAAGAGGAACACCGCTACCTTGGCGAGAAACACCCCAAAGGTGACGAACCAGGGCAGGAGCTGCTCGACGCCGAAGAGCGTATAGCCACCCCAGAAGAGGCAGACGTTGAGCGCCGCGCTCATGGTCATGTTGCCGTATTCAGCGAGGAAGAACGTCGCGAAGGTCATCCCGCTGTATTCGGTGTGGTAACCCCCGACGAGTTCCTGTTCGCACTCCGCCAGGTCGAACGGCGCGCGGTTGGTTTCCGCCAGCGCCGCCACCGTGAAGATGAACCACGTCACCGGCTGTGCGAACACCAGCCACATGCCGCCGCTCTGCGCCTCGACGATGTCGTTGACCTGGAGCGTTCCGACGATGAGAAGGACGGACAGTATGGCGAGGCCAAACGAGAGCTCGTAGCTGATGACCTGCGCCGACGCTCGCAGGCCGCCCAAGAGCGTGTACTTGTTGTTGGATGCCCAGCCTGCGAGGATGATTCCGTACACCGCCAGCGACGCCATCGCGAAGAAATACAGGATGCCGACGTTGATATTGGCTACCTGGAACGGGATGCCGTCCGGCGCCCACCGATCCGCCCTCAACAGACCGCCCACGAAGCTGTCGGCGGGGATCGGCTTGGACCACGGTATGATCGCCCCCGTCATCAGCGACGGCACGAGCAGCAGAATCGGAGCGGCGAGATAGAGCTTCCGATCCACGTGCGCGGGGATCAGCACTTCCTTGGTCAGGAACTTGATCCCATCGGCGATCGGCTGTAGCAGCCCGCCCGGCCCGACGCGGTTTGGCCCCTGGCGGTCCTGCATCCACGCGCTGACACGACGTTCGGCCAGCACCAGTATGGGCACCGCCACGAGGATAAGAAGGATGATGAACAGCGCCTTGGCCAGCGCCACTCCGAGCTGTATGACCGTTTCGACCATCGTCCTGCCATCCGAGCGTTCGCGCTAGGCGACGCCCATCTAAGTTACTTCCAGAACATCTTGGCGTAGGCGTAGTTGCCGGTGTTCGTCTCCGGCTCTGCCTCGCCGCTGCCCAACACGTAACCCCGCTCCCCGACCGCCTCGGGCGTGACGCCCTCGAAGGCGGGGGTCGATGCTACCAAGTCTGCTGTCACCGACGCCTCGTCGGCGTAATCGAAGTCTGCGCCCAGGGCCTCCGCCGCGTACTTCACGAACTCCCACTCCCGCATTGAGGCGCCGAGAGGGCCGTGCGCGGCGTTCAGCTTCTGCACTCGCTTCTCAGAATTCGTGAAGCACCCGTTCTTCTCGGTGAACGCGGTGCCGGGAATGACAATATCGGCCAGCCCCGTCAGAGCGGAACTCGCCGTGTCCACTACCGCGAGGAACTCCAACGCTTCCAGCGCCTGGACGGCGTCATCACTGAGCTCGGCGTCCGGCATCCCGGAGAAGATCACCGCTGCCTTCGCACGCTTCAGCACGTCCCAGATGGCGGCGTCCTGTGCGACTTCCTCGCCCAGAATCTGCTGCGCGCCTGTGCGGTTGGGATTCTTGTCCCTCCTGATCGTGAAGCCTGGATACACCGTGTCCTCGTCGTCGCCCGCCGCGCTCAGCAGGCCAACGAGGCTCGTGCGCACCGCCTCCGTTGCGAACCGGCGCACCGCGTGGAGCTCTTCGTTCGTGGACCACGCGGACGCGATGACCGCGACGTTCTCCCCGCCCGCCTCGTTCACGGCTGCCGTGATGCGGTCAAACACGTCGGACCACCCGCACGCCACGAGATCGTCGCCATCGCGCGCCATCGGCATCCGCAGGCGATCCGGGCTGTTCACGAAGTCGTACCCGTATCGGCCGTCGTCGCAGATCCAGAACCCGTTGACGTCCTCGTTGAACCGGGGCTTCACGCGCGCCGTCTCTCCGTCGCGGTGTTCGACCGTGATGTTGCAGCCCTTGCTGCACCGCGTGCAGACGCTGTCCACCTCGTCGAGGAACCACGGACGCGACTTGTACATGAAGTCCGTGCTGAGGAGAGCCCCCACGGGACAGATGTCGACGACGTTCCCCGACAGCTTGTTGTCGAGCGGAATGCCGGGGTAGATGTCGATTTCGTTCTTGCCACCGCGATTCGTCAGCCCAAGCACTGCGTCGCCGCTCACTTCTTCCGTGAAGCGTGTGCAGCGCGTGCACGTGACGCACCGCGTCGCGACGATGTCGACGTGCGGCCCGAGGTGCTTGCGTGGTGGGAGCTTCTTCGTCTCGGCGTAGTTCCCAACGCCCTTCCCGAACTGGTGCGCGAAGTTCTGAAGTTCGCACTCGCCAGCCTGGTCGCAGGTCGGGCAGTCCAAGGGGTGATGCGCCAGCAACGCCTCTAAGGACAGCGCGCGGCCTGCCTTCACCTGTGGCGTGTCATGGTTGATGACCATGCCGTCGGCGACGCGTGTGCTGCATCCGGTAGCCAACTGCCTGATCGGCCCAGGCGCGCCAGGGGGCGTGAGCTCTATCAGGCACATGCGGCAGTTCGCGGGAGCCGGCAGCTCGGGGTGGTAGCAGTAATGAGGGACAGTGATGCCGACTTCAGCCGAGGCCTGAACGACCGTCAGGCCGTCCGACACCTCGTATTCGACGCCGTCCATCGTTATCTTCGCCATCGGTCGTCCTCTCGCCTTAGTCCCAAGCGGGCTTCTGCGCGGCCTCTGCGAGCGCTTGTGGCCAGGCGTAGTTTTCCTCGGGCGGCGTCACTGCTTCGTCCACTGGCAACGTCACGCACTTGCCTTCGCGAATGTGAGCCTCGAATTCGGGCCGGAACTTGCGCGCAAAGCTCACGGCGGGCCACGACACGGCGATCCCAAACACGCAGATGGTGTTCCAGGTGAACGTGTCGACGTTCGCGATGTTGTTGGCGACTTCGATGAGCCGATCAACATCACCAGGTTGCCCACCGCCCTGCTCAATCCGCTTAGCGATGTCGCGAGTCCATGGCGTCCCGTTGCGGCATGGCGTGCACTGACCGCACGACTCGTGCGCGTAGAAGTCCAGCAGGTTCGTGAGCGCGTGGGCCATGCACACGGTCTCGTCCATGACGATCACGCCGCCCGAGCCCATCATCGTCTTCGCCATCTGCAGCGACGTGAAGTCGAGCGGCACGTCGCACTCATAGGGTGTCAGGACCGGCGCCGAGCTGCCCCCGGGGATGACCGCCTTAAGCCGGTTGCCGCCGCGTACGCCGCCAGCCATCTCTATCATTTCGTGCGCAGTGAGGCCCATCTCGACCTCGTAGACGCCGGGCTTCTCTACGTGGCCACTAACGCAGTAGAGCTTTGTGCCGGTGTTGACTGGGTCTGTGCCGCGTGGGCAGTCGAGGTAGACCGACCCCATCGCCTTGTACCAGTCCACGCCGTTGTTGACGATGAGCGGCACGTTGCAGAGCGTCTCGACGTTCTGCACGACCGTCGGCTTCTGAAAGAGCCCCTGCACGGCGGGAAACGGCGGCTTGCTCCTCGGCTGCCCGCGTTTGCCTTCCAGGGACTCGATGAGCCCCGTCTCTTCCCCGCATATGTAGGCGCCTGCGCCAGCGTGCGTGTAGATGTCGAGCGCGAAGTCCTTACCCGCGACCTTCTCGCCCAGAAGGCCGTCGGCGTACGCCTCCTGGATGGCGGCGTCCAGGCGTTTCTTGCCAAGCGTGAATTCGCCGCGGATGTAGACGTAAGCGGTGTGTATACCCAGCGTCCAGCACGAGTTAATGATGCCCTCAATGAGGGCGTGCGGCTTGCGCTCCAGCACGTAGCGGTTGCTGAACGTGCCTGGCTCACTCTCGTCGGCGTTCGCGCACAGGTACTTCGGCTCGATGTCCTTCGGGACGAAGCTCCACTTCATGCCTGTGGAGAAGCCCGCGCCTCCCCGGCCGCGCAGGCCCGATTCCTTAACCATATCGACAAGGTCGCTGGGCTCCATGCCGAACAGCTTGTCCAGCGACTTGTACCCGCCGTGCTGGCGGTACACCTCGATTGTGTGCATGTCAGGCACGTCGAGGTTTTCGTAGAGTATGCGCAGTTCTTTTGGCTTGCCCATTATCCCGCCAGATACTCGGTCAGTCGAGGCCGTCGATGAGTTCGTCCACCTTGTCGGGCGTCAGGAACCCGTGTAGGTCGTCGTCGATCATCATGACCGGAGCCTGGTCGCACGCCGCGAGGCATTCGGAGGACAGCAATGTGATCTTGCCGTCTTCCGTCGTCTCCTCCATGCCGACGCCGAGCTTCTCCGTCAGATGCTCCTTGATCTTCGCGCAGCCGCACAGATCGCAGGGCAACGTATGGCAGACCCTGACGATATACTCCCCGACCGGCTCCTCGAAAAACATCGGGTAGAACGTGACGACATCCCGCACCTGCGCGGGCGACGTGCCTACCATCTCGGCGATGTACTCCATCACGCCGGGCGAACACCAGCCCTCCTGGCTCTGCGCCAGGTGCAGCGCGGGCAGCGTCACCGCCCGTCGGTAGTCCTCGGGATAGTGCGTGACCAACTCCTCGAACTTCGCCAAGTTCTCGGTAGTGAACTCGAACGACATCACTGCGCCTCCTACCGGTCCAATTCGCCGGCGATGACGTTCACGCTCCCCAACACGGTGACAATGTCCGACACCATGTGTCCGCGAAGCAGTTTCGGCATCATCTGGTAGTTGTAGAACGAAGGCGCCCGCACACGGACGCGGTACGGCGTGCCGGTTCCGTCGCTCACCACGTAGAACCCAAGCTCGCCGTTTGGAGACTCCGTCGCCGCGTACGCTTCCCCTACCGGTATCTCCACGCCGTGGCCGTCCATCACCGTCTTGAAGTGGTGGATGAGTCCTTCGATGGACCCGTGCGGATGCGCAGGATCGTACCGGTGCGTGTGATCCGGGGTCTTGTAGACGTGCGACTTGCCGGGCATCTTCACCTTGTGGTCGTCGACGTTCACCGGGCCGTCCGGCATGCGGTCCAACGCCTGCGTGATGATGCGGCAGCTCTGGCGCAGTTCCTCGATACGGACGAGGTACCGGTCGTACGTGTCGCCGTTAACGCCGACTGGGATATCGAAGTCGAACTCCTCGTAGCTCGAGTACGGGTCCGCCTTCCGCACGTCCCAGTCCACGCCAGATCCACGCAGAACTGGGCCCGTGACGCCGGCGTTCACGGCCTCATCCGCGTCGAGGACGCCAACGCCCTTGGTACGGTCGATCCAGATGCGGTTCTTGGACAGGAGACCGTCGATTTCGGGCAGCGCAGTGGTCGTGAAGGCGGTGACAAACTCTCGCAGCATCGGCTCGAAGCACTCTGGCGTGTCGTGTACGAGTCCGCCGATGCGCATGTAGCTGACCGTCAGCCGCGCGCCTGAGCAAGCCTCGAAGATCTCATATGCCTTCTCGCGTTGCTGGAAGGCATACAGGAACGCGGTAAAGGCGCCGATGTCCAGCGCGTGCGTGCCGAGCCACACCATGTGGTCCGCGATCCGCGCGAGTTCGGCCAACGCGACGCGGATGTACTGCGCGCGCTTGGGTATCTCCATGTCCATCAGCCGCTCGGCGGCGACGACGTACCCGAAGTTGTTCGACATCGGGGACAGGTAGTTCATCCTGTCCGTCACGACGATCCACTGGTTCCAGTGCATGTCCTCCGCGAGCTTCTCAAAGCCCGTGTGGAGGTACCCGAGATGCGGGCTACATCGGACGATTCGCTCGCCGTCCAGTTCGATCTCCAGATGGAGTGTGCCGTGTGTCGCCGGATGTTGCGGCCCGAAGTTCAGAACCATCGTCTCCGATTGCACGTCGTCGCCGTCGGTGGGCCATGAGCCGTCTGTCGTCTTGCCGAGGAGGGTGGACTGCGAAGCTTCGAAGTCGAACGCCGCCCGCTCGCCAGTACCGCGCCGCGGGTACGCCTTGAGCAGCGGGCGCCCCTCGAAGCCGTCGGGCATAAGAATGCGTCGCATGTCCGGGTGACCTTCGAACCGGAGCCCGAACATGTCCCATATCTCGCGCTCGGCCCAGTCGGCGCCCGCCCAGATGTCGGAGGCCGTCGGTACGGACGCACCGGACGCCGTGACGGGAACGGTCACCCGCAGGCGGCGCAGCTCCGCGTCGGCGACGTTGCGATGGGACGCCAGATGGTAGACGACGTGGAAGTCCGCCTCGGACGCGGGCAACTCGGACACGTCGACGGCCGTAACATCGCTGAGGTGATCGTATGCGAGGTCAGCATCGGACTGGAGGAAGGACAGGACGTCGTGCGCCGCTTCGGCGGCGATCACCACGGTCCACGTGCCATGGGACTCTTCGGCGGAAAGCAGGGAGGACGCGAAGCGTTCCTCTAAGCGGTCCACCGAAAGGGGCCTTGCCGGTTCGGGGGCCGCTTCTTCTTCCGGGCTAGTAGCTTCGTCACTCATAGGCATGTCACGCGGGCGATAGGCACGCCGCGCGGTGGATCCTCAGGATCAGTTCCAGTCGAGGCCGCCCTTGCGCCACACGTACACGTACCCGAGAGCCAGAAGGCCGACAAACCCCAACATCTCCCAGAGAATGAACGCGCTCTCCCGAACCATGTCGCGGAACACGACCGCCCACGGGTAGAAGAACACGACCTCGATGTCGAAGATGATGAAGATCATCGCGACCAGGTAAAACTTGATCGAGAAGCGCAGCCGCGCGTCGCCGACGGGGTCGACCCCCGACTCATAGACCGTGACCTTGCGAGCGTGCGCGTCTGGCCGTACGACGTAGCGGGTGATGAGTCGCGCGATGAGCATGATCGACACGCCCACGACAACGGAAACCGCCAGCAGCACGAGGATCGGGAAGTAGTTGTTCAGCAAGCCCGGCAACGCATGTCTCCGGCGGCAGTTGTGAACTATTTCACTATGTCGAGCCCGAACCGTCGCTCGCCCCCGAAAACACGGGGCCCAGCCACGGCACAACCGTAGCCGAAGACGCGCCGTATGTCGCGCGCGGCAGGATTGTTCCACAGGCGGTATGGGGTGTCAACAGGTGGCGCGCGGCCCGCTCATTGGGGCCGATGGGCGCCCAGTGGATGGGCTGTAGAGCCGCTATTCATGCGGGTCTGCGGGCGCGTCGTATTCGGCCACGCGCGCGGCGGCCTCGGCCGCGATGCGGTCGGCGGCTTCCGGGAATTCTGACCGGATCGATTCAGCTATTGAGTCGGCGGCAAGGCGAAGCGTCTCGACGGTCGCCTCGTCGGCGGCGACCCCACTGAGCAGCTCCTCGAACCGCGCGACGTCGGCCTTGCGGCCGCGGCGGGCGATGAGAGATGCGAGGCGGAACGCTTCCAGGCGCTGAAGCAACCGGCTCCAGGACGGTGAGTCGTCCTTCCGTTGGATCCTCCTGATCTCCTTCAGGCAGAAGTCCAGATTCTGCCGCGAGCCAGCGTCGTCGGGGGCCGCGATCATGGCGCGTCCCAGAGCGTGCACGGCGTTGGGGATGTCTTCCACTTCCAGGTAGAGCCACCCGAGTATCGCGTGCACCGACGCCGGCCGGCGGTCGACATCAATCTCCTCGAACCGCTTGAGGGCTTCGTCCCAGTCGCCGCGCTGCCGGGCCGCCTCGCCGAGGGAGAGCGATACCTTTGTTATCTCCGCGCCCGCCCACTCCAGTTCTGGGTCGACCTGCAGCGCCGCGCGGAACGCGCCGACCGCCTCGTCGTGGCGCCCCGCCGCGCGGTACGCCTGCCCAAGCGTCCGGTAGAAGTCCGTCACCGTCGGCGCCAGGTCGGTCGCGGCTTTCAGGTGCGTCAGAGCGTCGTCGCCGCTGCCGGCGCGTTGCAGCTGCACTCCCTGCCTGTGGTGCGCGAGGGCCAGGTTGTGCGTCGCCGCCGGGTCGACCGCGGAAGCCGCCTCAAACGCCGTGATCGCGCGCAGAAAGTCGCGCTGCTCGAGGTAGATGCGCCCGATCTCCGAGTGCGCTTGCCACCAGTCGGGGTACATGTCCGCGTACGCGCGGTACAGCTCCAGCGCCCTGCCCGGATTCGTCTCGCTGGCCGTCAGAGCCCGGTTCCAGAGCATGGCCTTGCGGTTCGCATGGGCTTCCGGCAGGTCGGGGTCGTGCAGCAGCGCCTGCTCGACGTTCAGCAACGCGTCGTCGTACCGCCCCGCCTTGCTGCGCGCGTTCGCGATGTTGTTGTACGTCTTGGCCAGTTCCGCGCGCGCCTTCGTGTGTTGCGGGTGTCGTTCCAGGATCTTCTTGTAGGCCTCGGCGGCGTCGGACGCGCGTCCGGTAGCGTTGTGCAGGGACGCCAGCTGCATGCCATAGTCCGCTTCCCCGGGCGCGTTCGCGATCGCGGCCCGAAGCGAAGCGACCGCGCCGACCGAGTCCCCGTCGTCGGACAATTCGGAGGCGCGCCGGGCGTAGACGCGCGCCAGATTCCTGCGGGAAACAGCGAAGTCAGGCTTGATGCGGAGAGCGTTCTCGAAGGCCTCAATTGCCCGCGCCGTCTCGCCCTGGTCGGCCCAGGCGATCCCTGCTCGGTTGTAGTCCTCGGGGCTGGACTGTCCCTGACCCTCGAGGCGCGTCACCGCGTCCTGGGTACGTCCCGCCGCGAGATACGCCTGTATGAGCTTGTCGGCCGCCGCCGGGTGATCTTCGTTGAGCGCCGTTGCTTCCAGCAGCGCCTCTACGGCCGCATCGGGCCGGCTGTGGTCCAGAAGCACGCTGCCGCGCAGGTAGTGCAGATTCGCGTTGTTGGGTTGCGCGTCCAGCAGCAGACGTACCGCTGCCAGCGACGCTTGGTGTAGCGAGGCGTCGACGGGCATCTCGTACAGCCGTTGCAGCGTTGCCGCGTCGCGCGCCGTGGGTTCGAGCGCCTCGGAGGCCGCGGACATGATGTCGTTGGGGTTTGGGCTGTGACCCCACAGCCCGAAGGCGTGCCCCAGCTCGTGGAGCGACGCCGTAAGCATCTCGTCGTACGTGAGTCGCTTACCGGTCTGACGGTTGTAGAGCCCCATCTCCATGGAGACGCGGAACGTGTCGGGCGTCGGGCGTATGAGACTGGTGTGCGCGAGCCGGTTCTCCGTCGAGAAGGTCGAGAGCTTCGTTACCCAGCGCACGGGGATGTCCGCCTCGCCGTCGACGCCGTTGATGAAGACGCACCGGACTACGCCGTCGGTGGCTTCCTCCCACAGCGCGGCGGCCGCGCGGAACGCCTCCTCGTACCGTTCCTCGCCCATGCCGGCAGGAAGCGACCCCAGCCGCACGCGCGCCGGCATACGCGACAGCCGCGTGACGCGCCCGTCCGAATAGAGAGCGCAACGGTCGACGTAGTCCGTGTTGGCGCCGATGGCCGGTCGCGCCACGACGGCGTAGAGCGCGCACAGGCAGACGAGGGTGACGGCCCGGACGCTTCTCTCGGTGGCAGGACGTTCGCGATGGCGCACGTGGCGATGCTCCCTTGGCTCCCTACGCCATGCGTAGAGCGCTGTGGCGGACATGGATGATTGTACCGGACCCGCGGAGCCAACGCGAACGTGGTCGAGCCGCTCCCGTTCGGGACAGGCGCGCTACGCCTCGCCGAGCTCGTCTGCGATCTGATCCACGTCGACACGCTCGCGCAAGCACGCCGGGTGGTTCACCAGGCTCGCCATCGCTGGGCTGTCGAGAAGGACGGCGCGCGCGCCCATGATGATGCATTTCGCGCGGGCGCGCGTAACGCTGACGTTGAGGCGTCTGGCATCGGCGAGGAAGTCGGTGAGTTTGTCGCGACGAACCGTGGACACGAGCATGACGTCCTTCTCGCGTCCCTGGAAGGCGTCGACGGTGCCACACTCGATGGCGCTGCCGACCTGCGCGAGCTCACGCCGCATGAGAGCCTGCTGGTTCCGGTAGGGAGTGATGCACCCGACATCCTCGACGCCCAACTCCTGGAGAGCGCGGGCGATGATCGCCGCCAGCCGCGCCTCCTCCGCGCATGTGTTGGGCACGTCGCCGCCGCTGGCTGGGACATCCAGGAAGACCAGAGGCGTGTCGGGCGCCAGCACCCGCGCGAGCACGTCCCAGCCCTCCTTGCCCCCCGCCTTGGCAAGGCCGGGCACGCCAGCACTTGGCCCCGTCGCGGTCTCAAGCCGGCCGTCGTAGAACTGGTCCGACGCCCACCGGCCGATGACAGGGTGCATCCGATACTGCCGGGACAGGAAGACCAGCCCCTGCTCGTCTCCCTGTTCCCGCAACAGCGCGTTCAGCCTCTCGAACAGCGACCGGTCGAGCCCCGCAACGCCTATGTCGCGCAGGCTCTCAGGCATCTCCTGTAGCTCTGGGTCGAACGACGACACGGAGATGGGCCCGAGCTGGCGCTCGTCGCCTACGAGGATCGCCTTCCGCCCAAGCGTGAGAAGCGCGGCCGCGAGCGGTTCCGGCGCCTGCGTAGCTTCGTCGACGATGACGAGGTCGAACGGCGGCTCGTCGGCGGCGAGCGCGGCGATCCACGGCTCACGCAGGACCGAGTGCGCGGTCCCAACGACGACCGGCGTCGTCTCCAGCCTCGCACGGATCTGCGCCGGGTCGTCGCACACCTCGCCGAGCTCCCGGGCGAAGTACATGCGTGGGTCGCGGCCCATCTCCGAGAGCCGCTCGCCGAACACGTCGCGCATGCGGGAGCCAGCGCCGAGGCGCACGAATTCCACGCGCTCCGGCGCCGTGTCGCCCAGAAGGCGTTCTATGACGTTGTCGATGGCGTTGTTCGTCAGCGCGGCGACGAGCACCCGCGCGTTACGCCGCGCGTAAGTGTCGACGATCGCGTGGATCGTCATCGTCTTGCCCGTGCCGGGCGGCCCGGTGATCGACAGGAAGCCCGTCTCGTCTAAGGCGCGTAGGAGGGCGCCACGCTGCTCGCCGTTGAGGCGCCGCTCTGGAGCCAGATCCAGCTCCGAGTCGGCCGGGAACAGCGCCCCCTGCTGCCGCGGAATGCGGCCCTCGAGAACCAGCGACTTCATCGCATGGTTCGGGGAGTTGAGGAACAGGTGCAAGGCCCGCCGAAGCGTGTCCAGACCAAAGAACCGCGGGAAGTACTCGACCACCCAGCCGTCCGGCGTGGTCGCGAACCCGCGAGCGGTGTAATCAGACCGCGCCTCCACGGTCACGGAGGTCTCTGACATCTCACGGACCGTCGCGCGCAGCACCTCGTGCCAGCGGCGCAGATCGCCACGGTGTATCACGACGTCGTCGCCCACGCGGAACTCCGCCATGGACGGCGGGTACTCGAATCGGAAGTGCGACCCCTCGTGCGCGACGAGACAGGCGTCCTCCACGCGGCGATCAGGCGATGAGCGCGTCCGCGCGGGCGCGCCGCTCTGCCCGTCGAGCCAGGGCGCGAGCATGAGCGGGTACACGTGCTGGCGTCGTAGCTCCGTCTCCTCGCGCATGATGAGGCGGATGCCGTGCCAGAAGTAGTCGAGCTCGACGGGAGGCGCCGGCGAGCCGTCAATGTCCACGCGTTCCCGGAAGAGGCTTGTCGTCTCGCGGCAGGCGCGACTCAGGTAGCTGTACGCGCTGGCGCACCGGTCGCACTTTGACTGCTGGTAGCCGTAGAACGGGTATTCGCTTGGCAGCATGTCCGTCGCCGACCGACCCTCCGTCAACTGGTCGCGCAGCCCGAGAATCTGGTTGCGTATGGCGGCCAGCTTGGCGTGCGGCGCCACCGCGCCGACCGGGTGCAAGCGTCCGTCGGAGCTCGTGAGGATCTGTGCCCGCACTGTCGGCGCGAGTCCCTGGCGGTCGTCCGCTTCCGCGCGGCGTTCCATGTCGTCGGAGAGCATCGCCACGTACGCCTGCACCTGCAACAGGTCGTCCGGGCGCACGCGTCCTGACTTGAGCTCGTACGCCGAGGCGCGTCCTCCGTCGGAGAGGAAGAACGCGTCGATGCGGCCCGTCAGTCCAAGGTCGAACGACCAGCGAGACGACTCGACGTACCGCTGTGGCGTGAGCCACGCGGGCTCGCGAATGAGCACGCCGCGCACGCGCTCGTACGCGCCCTGGATGTCGCGGCGCAGGTCGGCGAGTTCCTCGGCGTCCTGAACGACGTGTGCGATGTCCGTCGCGCGCGACCGCCACTGCCGTTCCCACGCCGCGTCGAATTCCACGTCATCGTTCAGCAGCATCTCCGCAAAGAGCCCGTGGAGGATGTTCCCCTTCACGAGCGCCTTGGTCGACCCGCCGTCCGCGCCAACCATCCTGTGCAGGTAGGCCCTCGTGCAGTGGTGAGACCGACTGAGGTCGGTGACGTCCAGCAGCTCGTGTGGCTCGACGACGACGAAACTGCGGCGGTCGGCGACGAACCGCATGGACGCGATGTCGTCGGGGAGGACACCGTACACGGAGACCACCGGCGGGCGGTCGTCCAGGCGTCGCTGCAGCCGCGTCAGCGCGTCGTGCATGGGCCTGTTGACTTGCTTCGACACCTCGACCTGTATGAGCGCGCCGCCCTCGCCCGTCAGGTGCGCCACGACGCCGTCACCCTCCCCGTCCGGCTCGTCCTCGCCGACGGTCACCAGATGCGAGCAAGGAACCTGGTAACGGCCGTCGCCCACGGAAGCCGACGTGTACGGCGCCACGACTCCGCGTTGCGTCCTCTCGAAGGCTGCCCAGAGCTCCATGACGCTCCAAGCCGAGGGTCGCTTCCGTGGGTCTGGGTCTAGGCAGAACCGTATGAGCGTCGTGAGAAATGAGGGGAGCTGGAGGGCTGCCCAGTCCGTGCGCTGGATAACAGCGTCCACGATCGCGTGGGCGTCGCGCAGCACGTCCGGGTCCACCGTGTGCGTGCGCAGGGCGCCGAATCGCTCGTCTTGCAGGTGCGACATCAGCCGGTGGCCGGACGCTATCTCGAAGAGGAACAGACCGTACGCGAACACGTCCGACCGATCCGTGAGGGACGCCGCGTGCGGCGAGTACGCTTCGGGGGCGATGTACGGCACCGTGCCCTGGAAGTGGCGGTGCCCTGTCGCGGATCGCAACCCGAAGTCCGCCAGCATGTAGCGCACCCGATCCCCGGCCACGGTCGCCAGCACGTTCTCGGGCTTGAGGTCGCCGTGCAGGTACCCTCGCTCGTGCAGGTACGACAGCCCGGACCCCACGGCGAAGGCGATGTCCCGCAGCTCTGGTTCGGTGGGTATGGCGTAGTCGAAGTAGCCGCGCAGGTCGCCCTCGGTCGCGTATTCGGTGACGAGGTACGTGCCGCGGTCGTCGGTGAAGGCGCGGTGCAGCTTCAGGATGGCGTCGTGGTTCAGCTCCGCGAGCGCGCGCGCCTCGTCCACGATCCGGTCGCCCGCGGAACTGTCGTCCAAGGTGGAGAGGCACTTGACGGCCACCTGTCGCAGCTCGATGGGCGCGCCATCTGGCCCAAAGCCGATGAACTCGGTCGCGCGCCACACGTGACCGAAGGCGCCCTCGCCCAGGATCTGGTCGAGGCGCAGACGCCCATCCTCAAGCCAGTCGCCCGGAAGGTGTTCAGGCGCTCGCTGTTCCGGCATGTGGTGATGTGTCCTCGACGGCCTGCCGTGGCGCTGTGTCAGCCCGCGTCTACTCTCGCCCCCGGAAGTCACAGTGAGTACATGCCACCGGCATGACAAGGTCGCTCATGCAGCACGGAAGGAAGACGGCCACGAACAACACGGCCGCCATTGGGAGGGCGTGGCCCCAGCCTGTCCACGTCCCGGCCGCGTGCGTGTGGATGTACATCACCGACGCCACCGAGGATACCAGCACATGCGCCGAGTGCGAATACACCGACAGCCGCCGCATGTGCGCGAAGCCACCCACGGCGCCAACGACCGCGACGAGTATCACCCGAATGGGCGACTCCAGTAGCTCGACCTCCAGCGCCACCGGCGCTCTGAAGAGGTACGCGCCCGCGTACGGGAGCAGGATGTCGCTCAGCGTGCAGAAGGCGATGGATCCCGCGACGCCGAGCCCGGCTGCCAGCGCGATCCCGCCGCGCTGTCGGGAAGCCACCGCGGTGGTTGCCACGGCGCTCACGAAGACGTGCGCCAGGTGGGCTCCCTCGAACGAGAGCGTCGCGGCGGCAACGCCCGGCCACACGCCGACGACGACCGACGCCGCGAAGGCTGTCAGAACGGTCACGCCCGCGGTGAACGGCAAGTGGTGCCGCAACTCGAGTCGAAGGGCCTCGCCCAGGCTGCGGCGAGCTACGTCGTGGCTCATGTGGCGTCGCCCAGACCGCGCGAAGGAGCCGTGGCCCACGCCCTCGCCTGCACACGTCGACGCCCCACTCCGAGTCGGCCTCGCGCGCGCTGGTCAAGGGCCTCGGGCATTGCAGGGCGAGTGGCTTGGGCCGGGAGCGTCGTGTCCGCTGTTACCACGTGGTCTGCCCCCTTCACGCGCGCGCCGGGCGCGACGCCATGACGGCCGCCACCGTGGCCATCGCAGCCGCGAAGCCTGCCGTGACACCCATGGCGACTGGAAAGGAAACCGGGCCGGGCGCGTCGAGCGTCGAGCCCATGTAGAACGGCCCTCGCAAAGCGGCGACCGCGTACGTCATCGGGTTCGCGAGCATGAGCAGGCG
This sequence comes from uncultured bacterium, assembly GCA_964473525.1. GTDB lineage: Bacteria > Poribacteria > WGA-4E. The sequence goes on along the minus strand of CAYYPK010000010.1, from coordinate 94,539 downwards.
CATGGCCGCGGGCGCGCCGTCCAGTGGGAAGACGGCCCCCGATAGCAGCCACATCGGCATCAGCAGGAGGTTCATCACTGCGTGGTAGCCTTGGGTCGAGTCCATGCGCCACGCCATCGCGCACCCAAACGCGGTCAGACCGAAGGCCACGAGGGCCAGCGCGCCCAATGCCAGCGCCACGGACGCCAAGCCGAGCCCAGAGATGGCCAGCGGCGCGGCCACTACGAGCAGCGCCCCCTGCGCGAACGCCTGGGAAGAGCCTCCCGCGATCTTGCCGCCCACCACGGCGCCGCGAGGCGCGGGCGTCACCAGAGAGCCGTCGAGAAACCCGTCGCGCCGGTCCTCGATCACGGACATCGCCGAGAAGATGGAGGCAAAGAGCGCGACGAGCGCGACGATGCCCGGTAGGAGGTACTCCAGGTAACCCACGCTTGAGGCGCCGGCAAGCTGGAACGAAGCCCCGAAACCGGAACCGACGAACAGCCAGATGAGCACCGGCGGGCCGACGGCCCCTACGATGCGGTTCGGCTGGCGCAGGAATCTAATCACTTCCCGCCGCCACACGGCGTAGAGCGCGAGCGTCGCGGCGTTCATGCCGACCCCTCCGTGTCGCGGCCCGTGGCGCCCGCGAGGAACACGTCCTCGATGGTGGGCTTGCTCAGGGTGATGGACGTGAACTCGCCCGGGAACGCGTCGATGAGCTTACCGATCCACGCCTTCCCGTCGTTGACGCGCAGTCGCACGTGCTCACCCGTCCATTCGGCGTCCAGCCCGAGACGCGCGCGAACCATCCTTTGTAGCGGCTCGCCCACGGGAGACTCCACGGTGATGACCTCGTAGCCCATGTCGTCCTTGAGTGCGTCCGGCGTCGCTTCGGCGACCACGACCCCCTCGTCGAGGAGCGCAAGGCGGTCGCACCGCTCTGCCTCGTCCATCAGGTGGCTTGTCAGCAGGATCGTCAGGTTGCGCTCGTCCTTCGCGGCTTCCAGCGCCGCCCAGAACTCCGCGCGCGCGATCGGGTCCAAACCCGCCGTCGGTTCGTCCAGCAGCAGCACCGCGGGATCGTGCAGCATGCACCCGGCGAGCTCACACCGCCGCCGCAACCCGCCTGACAGCGTCTCGACGCGATCGGAGGCGCGATCCTCAAGACTCACCTGCGCCAACGCGGCGTCGATGCTGTCGCGTAGACGCCTGCCACGCCGGCCGTGCAGATGCCCCCTGTGCGTGAGGTTTTCGCGCACGGTGAGCTTGCCGTCGAGATAAGACCCCTGCAACACCACACCGATGAGCCGACGAACCGTCGCAGCCTCGCGGCAGACGTCGTGACCGAGGACGCGCGCGCCCCCGGATGTTGGCCGCAGAAGCGTGGCTAGGATGCGGAACAGCGTGGACTTGCCGCCGCCGTTCGGGCCGAGGAGGCCGTACATGGAGCCAGCAGGCGCCGACAGGGACACGCTGTCGAGCGCGATCCGTTCGCCGTAGCGGTGCAGCACGTCTCGCGCGTCCACCGCAGCCGTCACGTAGACGGCCTCCGCGCGCGGCGCCATCCGTCGACAGGTCGGTCTGAGACACCGGAATGTGAAGCCAGAATTGTCACCCCACTAAGCTGCCAGCGCCGCTGCGGCGCACCCGCCACCGAGCCGGCTTGGGCGCCGCGATCACGTCTGCGGGTACACGACGTACAACACCAAGTATACGAGCACTCCGGTCACGGAGACGTAGAACCACACCGGCAACGTGACCCGCGCCAACCGGCGGTGCGCGGCGTGTCTGCCTCGTAACGCCAGATACAGGGTCACGAGCGCCATAGGCACGACGGGCGCGGCGAGAACGATGTGCGTCGCCAACATACCGAGGTAGTACGGACGCAGCCACGCGGGTTCGACGAACTTCACCGTACCGACGGTCGGGTGTAGGTGGTACGTCAGGTAGCTCGTCAGGAACGCCGCCGAACAGACGACCGCCGCCACCATCGCCGCCCTGTGGCGCGCTCGGTCACCGCGTCGGATGAAGGCGTACCCAGCGGCCAGACAACACGCGCTCGCCGTGTTGAGCGTCGCGTTCACCGTCGGCAGCGCATACACCCAGTCAGCTGCCTGTTCGCCTGCCGGCATGCGGTCGTCCCGTGGGTCGGCGCGAGTTAGTCTAACGGAGAATATCGAGCCGGACGCGATCCGCCACGAGCAACCCGAGCAGCAACGGCAGATAGACGACCGACGCCACGAGCAGCCCGCGAGCGGACGAGACGGTGCGGGTCCACGCCATCCGCAGGCCTACCGTGAGGAACGTCAGGCCCAGGACGAAGGCCCCAACAAGATAGAGGTCGCCGGCCGGTCCGAAGAGCGCCGGGGCGAGGCTGATCGGCACCAACGCCGTCGTGAACAGCATCACCTGGCGCCCCGTCGCGTTCCCTCCGCCGTCCACCACCGGGAGCATGGCGAGGTCCGCGCGGGCGTAGTCTTCTCGGTACATCCACGCGATGGCCAGGAAGTGCGGGAGCTGCCACACGAAGAGAATCGCGAACAGGTACCCGGCCTCTGCGCCCAGGTCGCCGCGCGCCGCTGCCCAGCCACCTACCGGCGGCAGAGCCCCTGGGACCGCGCCGACGATGGTGTTCCACCAGGTGACCTTCTTGAGCGGCGTATAGACGAGGAGGTAGCTGACGAGCGTGCTCAGAGCGAGAAGCGCCGTGAGCCAGCCGACAAAGACCAGCAGGTAGACACAACTGCCGGCCGCCACGCCCACGCCGAAGACGCACGCTTCGCCCGCCGAGACGCGGCCCGCAGGGATTGGGCGATCCATCGTGCGGTGCATGCGGGAGTCGATGTCCCGCTCCAGCACCTGGTTCAACGCGCCCGCCGACGCCGCGCAGAGAGCCGTGCCGACAACGAGGTGGGAGAGCGTGAGCCACGCAGTCGCCCCGTCGGAGCCAGCGAGGAAACCGACGACTGCGGTCATGACCACGAGGAAGGCGATTCGAGGCTTCGTGAGTTCGTAGAAGTCGGCGAGCCGATACCGGCGGGCCGCCATCGCGAGGACCGTCATGCGTGGGCGGCCCTCCCGGGAGCTTCCGCGACTACTGCCGCGGCCAGTGTCGTGCACCGACGGTACAGCGCGGCGAAGACAACGCACGACGCAAGGACGACCGACCCCAACGCCACGTGTGTCGTCGTGGCGATGACGCCCTTGCCGGTCCAAATCGTGAGTCCGCCCAGGGCCGCCTGTACGCACACCAGCGCGAGGATGGCCCCACTCAGGAGGACCAGGACGCGAGAGCCTCGATGCCGCTTCGCCGTGGTCACGAACAGCGCGGCGATCACGCCGAGGACCACAACAGCCCAAGCTCGGTGCGCGAAGTGGATGACCACCGGCGAGATGGACGGAAGATACTGGTAGAAGTAGACGGTGGTCCTCACCGCGTTGACGCTCTCGAGCCCGTCCGCGGTGAGGGGCGGTACGAGGCCGCCGTATGACAGAGGGAAGTCCGGGATGGCGAGCCCAGCGCCGCTGTGCCTCATCCAGGCGCCCAGGAGCGTCTGCACGTACACGCACACGATCGCCAAGATGCTCACCGTACGCACTCGCGCGTCCGACACGCCGTGGGATTGGGCGGCCATCCACCGTGGCGACGTCACGACCGCCATGAGGCACATGAGCGTGAAGAACACCTGCGCCACTCCACCGTGCGAGACGGACACGGCCGTTGGGAGCAGGAGAAGAACCGTGAGCCCGCCCAGTAGCGCCTGCACGAGTACAGTGACCCACGCCACGAACGCCATGCGCCGGACCCATCGTCTTGGCTCGCGCAGCCGGGCCCAGAGCATCAAACCCGATGCGAGCAGAGCGACCGCGCCAGCGATGAGGCGGTGCGAGTGCTCGAAGCGGATGCCGCCAACCATGGGCGGGTTCAGGGAGCCGTACGACAGGGGCCAGTCCGGGACGGCGAGGCCGGAACCGGTGCTGGTAACGAGCCCACCAGCGAACACGAGGATAAGCGTGCACGCCGCAGTCGCCGCCGCGAACCTGTGCAGACCTAGCGGCGTCGCTGTCCTCATACGCGTCGTGCCTCGAACGGACGGCCTACGGAGGGCGGCAGAGATACGTGAGCGGTCGGCGAGTCTACATCGGCGGGAGGGGTGGAGCAACACGCCCGAGCACGGTTGTGGGGGGGGGGGGG
>CAYYPK010000010.1:66898-90352 GCA_964473525.1 uncultured bacterium | reverse complement strand
CCCCCAAAAACCGCGACTAACGAACTAGCCGCCGAACGAGAACGCGGCCGAGCCGGCTTCCCCGTCGCCGACGGTGACCTGCTGCTCGGTCTCGCCAAAGGTCTCGTGGTGCGCCGCGACGGTATACGTGCCTGCGGGCAAGCCGGACAGCTTGAAGGAGCCGTCGGCCGACGTCACCGCGAAGTAGGCGTTGTCGAAGACGCCGATCCAGCTGGACATCCACGGGTGGACATCGCACTTCACCTTGAAGATCTCCGCGTCGTCGAAGGTTTGCGGCATCTCCATGCCAGCGAGCGGCATGCTCTTGTTGAAGGACGGGTTGATGTCCGACAGCGAGTGCACGTTGTGCGCGGTCGCGTCGCTGTTGAGGATGTTCAGCGTCTGTCCCACCTGGACCCCGACGACGTGGGGCTCGTAGACACAGCCCTTCTGGTCCAATACGACCGCGTCGCTAGGAGCGGATCCGCCGGACGGGGCGCCGGACTTCACGTAGACGAACACGTTCTTCAAGCCGCCGCTGGCGTCTACCAGCACGTCCTGGCCCGTGACCGGCGAGGTGTGCGCGCTGGCGCACATGGGGTCGGCGTCCATCTTGAGCGCAGCCGCCTCCGGGACATCGCCCCCGAAGCTTACTTTGCCAGCGATGGACGCGGTGCCCGCGCTCGCCGCTGGAGTCTTAGCCGCGCCGGCAGGAGACATCGTCGGCCCCGGCCGCGTCGGAGGGCCTTCGTCCTTCTTGCCGCATGCAACCAGCAGGCTGGCGGCGACCAGGCCTGCCGCTGCGAGTGTCGTTACCGTTCGCGGAGCATGAAACTGGAACACGCCGTTCTCCCTCTGCGCTAGCCTATGGCTGCATCGTGTGGCGCGCCGCGCCACGAATTCGGTGGGCTCGTGCGGTCTCGTCTGAGGACATGCGCTGTGAATATTATCACAAGGCGGGCCATTGGAGCCCATCCCCCGGGCCCGACGTGAATTGTCCCACACGCAAATCTTGGGGGTCAAGACGATCCCGACACGGCGTAGAGGCATATGCGTCCGGGCGCGAGTGGGCCGAGGCCCTGCCCGCGCGTCGCCGCATCCATTACTCGGATGCGAGCGCGTCCAGCAGCGAGGCCGCCACGAGGGGGATCATGATCTCGTGCCGCCCGGTGAATCGGTACCCACGCCCGCCACGGCTCGTGGGACGCTGCACGACGTTCTCGCCCGGGCGGTAATGCGGTGTCATGTCGAAGTCGGCGGCGATGAAGTCGGTCGCGCCGTGCCCCAGGTTGCGCGCGACGGTGAGCGCCTTGAGGAACACCTCAGGCATGATGACCGCTGAGCCGATGTTGAGCACGGCTCCGCCGTCCAGCCTCGCGACGACAGCGGCGAACTTCTGGAAGTCCGCGTACGTAGCTTCGCCGATCGCGGCCCCGTTCGCCGAGGGGTGCTGGTGGATGATGTCGGTTCCCACGGCCACGTGTACGGTGGCGGGTATACCGAGTCGGCGCGCCGCGGCCAGCACGCTGATCTCGGCATGGGGGAAGCTGTCTCTGTCAATCATCTCCCCCAGCGCGGCGCCCATGCCGCGCGTGGGCGCCGCAGCGACGGCCTCGTTCATGAGGCGTCCGGTTTCCTCTGACATGCCGAACTCGCCCGTCTCCAGCGTCTCGGCCACGTCCTCGCTCGTTCCCCCGATGTACGCCAACTCGAAGTCGTGGATGCTGGCGGAGCCGTTCATGGCAAGCGCGTGCACGACGCCCTCGTCCATGAGCTGGATGAGGATTGGCGCAAGACCCACCTTGATGACGTGGCCGCCGATCATAGCGATGACCGACCCGCCGCCGCGGACGGAGCGGGCGACATCGGCTACGAAGGACCGCATGTCCGCGCCCGCCAACTGGTTTGGGAGTCTTGCCAGCAGGTCAGCCACGCTCATGCCCGCGCGTACGGGTCGCGCGAGGTCGCCTACCGCGACCTTGTTCTCCCGCCCGGCGAGGGCGATCGTGCGGATTTCGCCGAAATTCAGGGGCGGGAAGCGTCCGCTCACGTGGCGCGCTCGATGGTGACGTTGACGCCGTCGCGTGTGCCGCGGAAGGCCGTCGCGTCCCCGTCGATGTGTCCGAGCGGCGTCACCGCGCTCGCGGGCCGGATGTCGTCGCCACGGCTCGCGGGCGTAGGGCCGTAGAAGATGCAGAACGCGGAACCGGGTGGCCAGAACGCTATCTCACCCAGCGCCACGACCTCCTTCGGATCCTCCAGGTCGGCTTCGATCGGGATGGGGAAGTAGATCTCGTCGCCCCACACGCTCCCGGACGCCTCGATAGGCAGCGCGTCCCACAGGGCCGCAGCGGCGGCGGTGTCGTTCAGGTCGGCCTCCACGGCGACTTCGCCCGCGCGTATCGCGATTCTCACGGTTGACCGTCCCTACTCGGCTTCAGCCATCATGCCCTGTATCTGCGTCGCAAGGGCGGGATTCAGGTCGAACGCCTTTTGGAGGGAGCCGCGGGCCGCGCCCAGATCACCCAGCGCCCGGCAGGCGACGGCGTACCCGAGATGGGCGTCCGCCTGGTCGTCGTCCATCGCGAGGCTGCGGCGAAACCACTCGCGAGCGGTTGCGAAGTCCCGCATCCGGGCGTACGCAGAGCCGGTCATGGTCACCCAACGGGGGTTGTCCGGCTTCATCTCGACTGCGGCTCGCATGCACTCCGCGGCCTCCGCCGTTGAGTCAGCGAGCAGGAGCGTACCGAGCAAGAAATGCGCGTCTGCGAAGCCGTGGTCGGCGTCGATGGCGCGGCGCAACGCCTCCTTGGCTTCCGGCAGCGAGCCCTCCTCCGACGCGATGACGGCGATGTTGTACCACGCCTCCGAGAACGTCGGTTCCAGCTCTATCGCGCGCATGTACAGTCGCTGTCCGTGATCCGGGCGATCCGCCTGAATGGCGCGGCCGCCAGCGTCGAACAGTAGAGACGCCGCCCGTTCGCGTAGCCCCTGGCGCGCGAGCGCCTCGGACATTTCGCCGAAGACATCCTCCCACGCGAGCACGTCGGCGTAGTCGTCCTGTTCCAACGCCATCGCGCACAGATTGACGAGCACCTGCGCGCGCAACGCCTCACTGCCAATGCGCGGGTTCAGCGCGATCTGTTCCATGGCGAAGCGCAGGTGACGACGCGCCGGCTCCGTGTCGCCGTCGCCACCCATCAGCACGCCCAGCGCGAGCCGCGCCTCCACGTAGTCTGGAGACTGTTCCAGGATGCCCGACAGCGTGTCGCGGGCCTCGATCTTGCGGTCGTCGGCTATGTGCTCCATAGCGACTTCGAACTGCTCGCGCGCGTTAGCCGTGTCCATCTTCGTGGATCACCTTGACTTGGGAGTGCTCGTGACGCCGCCGAGACCATTGTACGCTGGGCGCGGAGCGGCATCCAAGGCTATGCCGCGCCGTCAGACCTGGGCCGGCGGCGTTGCTCCGCGTACCGATCCGACGACAGCAGCTCCGCCAGGTAGATTCTCGCGCCACCAAGCTGGTCCGACGCATTCGCGCCAAGAACGGCCGCCAAGCTGTTCATGCTGCTGGCGAACGTGCTGCGCAGGCCACTGCTGCCGCCCGTCGCAACGGCCGTGGTCAGGGCGCGAGATAGAGCGGTCGTCGCGTCCTCGCCGCTCGCGGCCGGGAGGACGTGACGCAGGTCGTCTTGCGACGGACGCGCGGTCGGCGGGTACGGCCCGTCGTAGTAGTACGCCACCGCGTCTCGGCCCTCGAACTTAACGTGCCCATGCGTCCAGGCGATCCCCTGGTAGCCGTCGCTGTAAAACGCCTTCCGAAGCCGCGACATGACGAGTGAGCCAACCGCGCCGGACTCGAAGCCATACGCGACGCGGTACGCGTACGGGTTGTCCCCGCCATCTTCGATGTCCGACGCGTCGCGGTGTATGTAGTTCGCCTCGACCCATGCGATGTCTCCGCACCAATACCGCAGCAGGTCGACCTGGTGGATCCCCGCCTCGACGACCGTCGATCCAGACCACTCCATGCTCGCCGTCCACACGCGGTTCGACGGCCCGGCCAGTCGGTCGGTCGGCGTGTGCTTTGTCGAGTGGTTCTCCAGGGCGCCGTTGTGCACGACGTTCGCGAGAACGACGCGCTTGTCGGCGAGGAAGTCCCGCACCGCCGCGTTCCGAGGGACATACCGCTGCTGGAATCCCACCGTGGCGATGATCCCGCTTGCCTCGATGGCGTCCCGCATCTCGAGGGCTTCGTCGAGGTAGAGGCTCATCGGCTTCTCGACCATCAGGTGCACGCCTGCCCGCGCCGCCGCGACGACCTCGCCATCGTGCACGCTCGGGGGTATCGCGACGTACAGCACGTCGGGCGCGGCCGACGAGATGACGGCCTCCACGGAAGCGTCGCGGACCAGCCCGTCTTCGGAATACCCAGAGACATACCTGGCGATCTTCTCAGCGTCGAGGTTCTCGACGAAGGCGTCCGCGAGGCCGACCACCTCGACGATCCCTTCCTCCCGCAACGCCCACAGCGACTTGAGATGCTGTAGCCCGCGCTGGCCGAGACCCATGACGGCGGCCCTGACGGGGCGCTCCATGCGTGTGCTCCATGCTTGCGGCGTCGGCCGGCTACAGGTTGAGGACGCGCCGCGCGTTCCCCCACCCAATAGCCGCGCGAGCCGCGTCCGACAAGTTCGCGCCCGCGAACATCTCGAACTGCGGGACTTCCTGCTGCGGGTACAGGTAGTCCGTCGCGAAGAACAGACGCTCGTGGTTACGCTCGAGGAACGCCTCGCCGAACGCCCAGTCCCGGACCAACGCATTGTGCGCCGACCCCGCGGACAGGTCGGCGTACAGGTTGTCGTACGTCGCGAAGAGGGTGTCCAGGCGCCCGCCGGGCGTTACTGGCCGTTTCGGATAGCCGCCCATGTCTTCCGCCGTGACATCGCCGGAGATGGCGGACCAGAACCCCGGAGCGTGCCCAATGAACGTCGCGTTCGGATACGCCTTGAGCATTGCCTCGAGGCCGTCCAGCGACGGTGTGTCCGTGCATCGCACGCTATCCGCATGAAACACGATAGGCAGACGCAGCTCGTCGCACACCCCGTAGATGGTCTGTAACCGTGGGTCGTCCATGGGGATGCCCACCTTGATCTCGCCGAACCCCTTGGCGCCCTGATCGACGTACGCTCCGATGATGGACCGGAAGCTGTCGGCTCCCCGCGCTACGGACATGCGTGGGTCGATCACGCAGAACGGGATGAACCTGTCCGGGTGCTGCGCGCAGAGGGCTAGCATGTCGCGGGACAGGATGTAGTAGCTGGAGCTCTCTGGGCTCTCGACCGGCAGCGGCACGGCCATTTCGATGTCGTGGGCGTCCATCCAATCGAGCATGATCTTGGGCGTCATGGGATCGTACGTGTCCCACACATGGCCGACGTGAACGTGCGTATCGATGAGCATGTCGCGGTGTCCTCCGCGCACGACAGTAGCGCAGCGGCGCCCGTGCGGCAACGCTCTCTCGCCCCGGGCCGTTGGCGAGCCCGGAGCCTGGACGTACAATCCACGCGCGACGGTCGCTCGCATCGCGCGTAGGTCGTCCGAAGGGTCTGAGCCACTTGGGCAAGCCGCTTGACATGCCGCCGGCGCGAGTGCGGGAGACATGTGTCGCCGCCGCGGCCTGGAGCCTGTCCATGGTTGCTGGCGCGCTTCCGCGCGGCGCGGCGTCGCGCCTCGGGCGCGCGCTGGGCTCCCTCCTGTTTCGCGTGCTCAAGCGGCGGCGCGGCGTGGCATTGGACAACCTGCGCCAGGCGTTCCCGGAGGCGGACCGGCAGGCTGTGGCGGCGATGGCGCGCGAGCACTTCCAGCACGTCGGCGTGAACGCGGTGGAACTGCTCACGTTCCACCGCTGGCGTCGGCGCCACGCCCCTCACGTGCGGGTCGAGGGTCGCGCCGCGCTGGACGCGTTCGTCGCGCAGGGCGTGGGAGCCGTCGTCTTCATCCCGCACACGGGCAACTGGGAGTTGCTGGCTCCGCTCTGGCCGTCGTTGCACCCGCACCCCATGGTTCTGGCGCATCCGTTGTCGAACAGCGCGCTTGAGGCGCTCGTAACCCGACGAAGAGGCGTTACAGGGATCGAGATACTACCCAGGCAGGGGGGCCTCAGACCGCTGTTGACAGGCCTGAAAGGCGGACGCGCCGTCGGCCTCCTGGCGGATCAGGATGCCGGAGCGGGCGGCACGTTTGTCCCGTTCTTCGGGCGCCTGGCATCGTGCGAGGCGTCGCCAGCAGCGCTCGCGCGCCATACGGACTGCCCCATCATCCTCTGCGCGGCGTTCCGCGAGACGGACGGCGCGCACCGTGTCATACTGGAGGTGATGCCGCGCGTCGTGGCGGAGACGCCGGACGAGAGCGACACGGCGACGCTGACGCATCTCTACGCGCGGCTGGAGGAGCTCATCCGCCAATACCCCGCGCAATGGCTCTGGATGCACCGAAGATGGAAGACGCGCCCACCCACGTAACCCGCCCCCGGCGCATTCTCGCGCTCAGCGACGGCAAGCCGGGGCACTTCCACCAGACGCGTGGGATCCTCGACCGGCTCACGGAACTCGACCACGATGTCGTGGACATCTCGTTCCTCAGCAAGCGCGCCGACAATGGCCTGCGGGCGAAGGTCGTCGTCGGACGGAATCTTGTCACGGTGGGCGCCGCGCGGTCCTGGCTGGAAGCCGCTCTCACCGGAGAAAGTGTCGCGGAGCTGGCGTCCGTCGTCACGCCAGATATAGTGCTGTCGACGGGCTCCTCCGTTGCTCCGGTGAATCTGCTCGTCTCGCGTCTGCACGGGGCGAAGTCGGTCGTGTGTAGCCGTCCCTCGCCGATCGGCGCCGGGCTCTTCGACATGGCGATCCTCCCGCGACACCAGTGGCAGCACGGCGACGACACCGCGGTGCGTGTTCTGGGCGCGCCAACGCACGTGACGCCGCAGGGGGTCGCGTGGCGCCGCCAGGAGCTCGCTGAGTCGGGCGTCGAGGACGCCGGGGAGGCGTTGGGCCTCCTGTTCGGCGGGAACGACAAGCGGTACACGTGGTCGCTGGACGCGGCGAGGAAAGTCGTCGAGTCGCTCATCGCCGTCGCCAACAGGGCCGACCGCCGGATAGCCGTCGCGACATCCCGGCGGACGCCCGCCGACGTCGCGGACTATGTCCGCGGGCGGCTGACGCAGAGCCCTGTGTGCGGGTACGCCGCGTTCCCCGGGGACGACCCACCTAAGGCGAATGTCGTCCAGACAGTGCTCGCCCACAGCCTATGGACGGCGGTCACCGTCGACTCGTTCTCCATGGTGTGCGAGGCGGCGTCCGGCGGAACTCCCGTGGGGCTCATCGAGATCCCGTCGCGGCGTCCCGACCGCTACGCCGTCACCTACGACGCCATCGCCGAACACACGCGACTCACCCGGATGCGCGTGGACACGCTCTACGACGTGGCGACTTCGCTGACGCAGAGCCAGCCAGATGTGCGGTCGCTGGACGACGCCGGCACGGCGGCCCACGCCGTCGCCCAACTCGCGGCGACCGTTGGCTGATGGCTGACCGCGCGGGTCTGCTCGCGACGCTTCTCCTCGCGGCAGTCCTCGCCGGTTCGACGCCGCGCGCGCGGGCGGCGACGATTCAGCAGCCGCTCCCCGGTCTCGTAGGCGCGCGCGCGGCGGCCATGGGTGACGCCTACGTCGCCGCGCCGACAGCGGGCCCAGGGCACTTCCACAATCCTGCCGCGCTGTCCCTGCTTCGCGACGTGCGGCTCTTCGCTCAGACGAACGTGACGTCGCGTGACACGGTCGAGATGGACCCCAAGGGCATCGCGTATGGCTGGCGTCGATGGGGCATGGCGTGGGGCAACCGCATCGCCGAGGACACGCGCGGGATTGCCGACTACACCTATCTCAGCGCGGGCGTCGGGGCGAACTCGCGCGTGGCGTTGGGCGTGGCCGCGAAGTTCTGGCGATCACACCCCTGGCCTCGCTTCCAGGCGCTGGGTGGGTCACCGAGCTACGACATAGGCGCGCTCGTGGCGGCTTCCGCTGAGTGGACGTTCGGGGCGCGCGTCAGCCAGCTGACCCGAGGCGCCCGTCCTCGTGCGGCCGAGGCAGGGATGTGGCGCGAAGGGGACGACTACGCCCTCGGCGCGTCCGTGGCGGCGTCTACTGAGGACGGCGTCCGAACCCGCGTGGGCGTGGAATGGCGGCCCGCCCCGCGCCTGGCGTTTCGTGGTGGCGCTCGCGGCGTCGCGCCGACGGCTGGTGTCGGCCTTGCCTTGGGCGCGTCGGATGTCGACCTGACCTGGACTCGTTACGAGGGAGTAAGCCTGCTCATCGTAGGCGTCTCGGCATCGCTCGCACGGTAGACGCTATGCCACCACCGCCAGCGCGTTCGCTATGGCGCCGACGATGCGATCCGCGTCCGCCTCGGTAATGATGAGCGGCGGCGACAGGTAGAAGATGGACTCCGGGCCAGGCAGGACGTGGCTCATCCTGCCGACGAGCACGCCCGCGTCCACGACGGCCGCGTGCGCCTTGTCCATCGGCGCCTTGTCGAGCGGGGAGCCGTCGTCCGCGACCAACTCAACCGCGATCATCAGGCCCTTGCCTCGCACGTCGCCGACACGCGGCGAGTCGAGCGCCTTCAGTTGCGCTTGGAGGTAGGAGCCAACTCTCGCGGAGTTCTCCCAAAGGCGTTCGCGCGTGAGGATGTCGAGGTTCGCCACGCCCGCCGCGCAGCACACCGGGTGGCCTCCGTAGGTGACAACCTGGGCAAACTCGCGATGCTGGTCGTCGCCGCCGAGGAAGGCGTCGTAGACGTGCGGGCGGACGGCGGTGGCGCCCAACGGCTGGTATCCGCTGGTGACCCCCTTCGCCATCGTCATGATGTCCGGCACGACACCCCAGTGGTCCGCGCCGAACTTCTCGCCCGTGCGGCCGAAGCCGGTGATGACCTCGTCGAAAATCAGCAGCACGCCGTGCTCGTCGCATATCTCGCGGAGCCGGGGGAAGTAGTCGTCCGGCGGCGCGATGATGCCACCCCCGCCGATGATCGGCTCCACGATGATGGCCGCGACCGTGTCCGGCCCCTCGCGCTGAATGACTTCCTCGAATTCCTCGACGCATGCGAGGCCGCACTCGGGATATGTCAGTCTGATGGGGCAGCGGTAGCAGTACGGTGGGCTCACGTGGATGAAGCCCGGCGCCAGCGGCTCAAACTTCCGCCGACGCGGGACCTGACCGGTCGCGGACATCGCCCCGTATGTGAACCCGTGGTACGACTGGTACCGGGAGATGATCTTGTACTTGTTCTGCCCTGGGTAACGTTGCCGTGCGTACTGTCGCGCGGCCTTGATCGCGGTCTCGTTAGCCTCGGAGCCGGAGTTGCTATAGAAGATGTACTGTAGGTCACCCGGCAGCAGTTCGGCGAGCTTCGCGGCCAGACGCGCGGCGGGCTCGTTGGCGCGCGTGTGCGGGTAGTACGGCAGCGCGCGGATCTGGTCGTACACGGCGTCGGCGATCTCGTCGCGGCCGTAACCCACGTTCACGTTCCACAGACCGGCGTACGCGTCCAGGTACTCCTTGCCGTCGCCGTCCGTGATGTACGCGCCCTTCGCCTCGCGCATGACGCCGATGTCACGCTCCTGGAGCCCGGTGTGCTGCGTCATCGGGTGCCACACGTGGGCGCGGTCCATGGAGACGACTTCGCCTGTCGTCGCGCGTTCGTTGGGAGCCATGCGCGGATGTCCTTCGCTGTCCTGGTTCACCGCTTCCCGCCTCTAGGAGGGGCCCGAACCGTCGTAGTCGTATTCGGAGTTGCGGCTGATGTGGTCGATGGGCTCGTCAGTGAACTGCACGTGCCACGCTGGGTCGGCGTTCTCGAACACCGCCTCTGACCCGACGGGGAACCTCATCACGTTAGGGGTCAGAAACCCCGAGCGATGGATCAGCGCCACCATGAGGCGCGGAGTATCCGACGGGTTTGGGACGCCGCGATGCCACAGGCGGATGTCCCGGATGAGAACGCTGCCCGCCGGGAGATGCGCAGAGATCGGCGGATGCGCGCGCCGGCGCGCTTCCAGCGCGTCCTCTGGAACGCAGATGCTGCGATCGTGGCGCGACACGGTCGTGTCGAGGTGGCTACCCGGCCACAGCTCGGTCGCGCCGTTGGAGTCGTCCATCCCAAACGGCGCGAAGTTGACGACCAGCTCACACGCCGGATGCGCCCGAGCCTGTCCCTTCCACAAGTGTCCCGTGTCCACGTGTACGGGCTGCACGCGCGACCCCGGCAGGTTCGTGTTGCCGCTGTAGAAACCGTTGTGCGCGCCGTCGCCCAGCACCGCGGCTGTCACCGCTCCGACGAACGGGTTGTTCAGGACGTCCGGGAACAGGAACTCCAGCTCCGGTGGCGGATCGTGTTGCACGTTCCCCCACGCGAAGTTGTGCGGAACCTCGCGAAGGTCGAGGATCGATGCGACATCTACCAGCATGCGACGCCCGAGTCGGCGCACGACGTCTGTGTCCATCGCGCCGTGCAGGATCGCGTACCCCTCGCGGCGCACGGCGTCGGCCGCAGCCGCGATCGTGCTTTCCGACGGTCGCCGCGCTGCTCGCTCGGTGGCGTCGAGATGTTGCTCGGTCACGTGGGTCTCCAGTTCCGCAGTCGGCGCCGAGGCATTCTAGCAGTCGTCGTGGCGCTCGCGCCACGTCCGCGCGGCACGCCCTGGGTTCGCCTTCGTTGCTGGGGCCGTCGGTGTGCGATATTCTGCGGAGGCAGCCGCCCCAACGTAGCCATACGGGTGTCCCGGAAGCCATGTCAGCACGACGCCGAAGTATCCTGTTCCTCATCGCGGACGACTGGAGCCGCATCGCCCGTTGCTACGGCAACGACGTCATCCGCACGCCGAACATAGACGCGCTTGCCGAAGAAGGTGTCGTGTTCGACCATGCCTTCTGCACGAGTCCGTCGTGCGCGGTCAGCCGGGCGTGCATTCTTACTGGCCTGCACAGCCACACACACGGACAATACGGCCACTGTCACGGCATCCACGGGTTCCGCACGCATGAGCATGTGAAGTCCGTGCCTGGCATACTCGGGGCCGGAGGGTACGCCACGGCGTGCATTGGCAAGAAGCACGTGTCGCCCGCGTCGGTCTATCCGTTCGACTTCGAGCCACGCGTCGACTCGCGCAGCCCGGCGGACATGGCGGAACGGGTTAGCGTATTCCTGAACGCGAACGAGGGCCGCCCGTTCTACCTGCACGTCGGGAGCGCGCACCCGCATCGCGCGGGGCGGGGCTTCGGCAACGACCGGACGCCGCGCGGGATCACGCCGGGGTCGTACGACCCGTCCGAGGTGATCGTCCCCGGCTTCCTCCCCGACCTGCCCGAGGTGCGCGAGGATCTCGCCGACTACTACGAGACCGTCTCGAGATGGGATCAGACCGTTGGCGCGGTCGTGGGCGCGCTCCGCGAGTCCGGCCGAGCCGACGAGACGCTTATCGTCATTACCACGGATCACGCGATGCCGTTTCCAGGCGCGAAGGCGTCAAGCTTCGACAGCGGGCACCACTGTCCGCTCATCGTCATCGACCCAGGCCAGGCGCATAGGGGCGTCCACAATCAGGCGTTGATGAACTGGGTCGACTTTTGCCCCACGTTCCTCGACTGGTGTGGCGTCGAGCATCCCGACGGGCCGGACATCCTGCCAGGACGTTCGCTGTTGCCCATCCTGAGCGACACCAGGGGGAAGCCAACTCCTCGCGCGTGCGCTTCGCGACACCGGGGAAGCCCCCGGCGACGGGCAGTGGGAGGAGACGTACTACTCGCACTGCTTCCACGAGGTGACGAACTACTACCCGTACCGAGCGTTACGCGGTCGACGGTACAAGTACGTCCGCAACCTGGCGCACCAACTCACCACGCCTCTGCCGAGCGACCTATTCCGCTCGCGAACCTGGACGGCCGTCCGGGAGGAGGGCGTGGACACACTGGGCGAGCGTCCACGGGCAGGCTTCGAGCAGCAGGACCGCGAGTCGCTCTTCGACATGCGGGACGACCCCAACGAAACGCGCAACCTCATCGACGACTCGGCATACGCGGCCATCGCGGAGGAGATGCGCCAGAAGGTCATGGCGTTCCGCATCGCTACGGCCGACCCGTGGCTCGAGCAGTCGTTCCAAGAGGGTGAGCCCGGCGCCCCTGGCTAGACCGACCAGCCCAACAGGATCCGAAGGAGGACGCGCGCGCGCCAATGAGCGACACCCCTACGCACCGGTATTACGACGCAACGTCGGCGATGCTAGCGAGCATCATGGAAACGCAGACGGAGAACATACGCAGCGCCGCGCAGGCGTGCGCCGATGCCATCCTCGCCGGCAGGCTGGCCCACCTGTTCGGGTCTGGGCACTCGCGCATCCCTGTCGAGGAAGTGTTCCCGCGGTACGGAAGTTTCCCGGGCTTCCATCCCATCGTTGAGCTGTCACTGACGTTCCACAACGACGTCGTGGGGGCGAATGGCCAGCGTCAGGCGATGTTCATTGAGAACGTCTCCGGTCTAGCCAAGCGCATCCTGCGCAACTTCACGCTGTCGTCCGACGACGCCCTGGTGGTGTTCTCCAACAGCGGCACCAACGTCGTGCCGGTGGAGATCGCGCAGGAAGCCGGCGCGATGGGCATGACGACCATCGCCGTGACGTCGGTACAGAGCGCCGCCGTCGCCCGGGAGCAGGATCCGGCCAGGGCGATCCTCGCCGACGTGTGCGACATCGTCATCGACACCGCCGTGCCGCCGGGCGACGCGGTCGTCTGGGTGGACGGCTTGGCGACGCCGGTGTCCCCCGTGTCGTCTGTCGCTGGCTGTTTCGTGGCGAACGCGCTCAAGGCCGAAGTGGCGACGATCCTGACCGAGACCGGCCATCCGCCCAACGTCCTTACCAGCGCCGTGCATCTGGGGCGCGAGCGGTCCGCAGAACTGTTCGAAGAGACCTACGACGACTATCGGCGCCGCGTGAGCGTCCTCTATGGCTGACCGCGGCCCCGGCAGACTCGCTGGCAAGACGGCCATTGTGACCGGAGGCGCGACTGGCATTGGCGAAGCCTCCGCGCGGCTCTTCGCCGCGGAGGGCGCCCACGTGTTCATCGCCAACCGTAGGGCGGAGCTCGGCGAGTCGGTCGCGGCCGACATCCGCGCCAGCGGCCACGCCGCGACGTTCGTGCGGACGGATGTCACGGACGCCGCCTCTGTGGCGTCGCTGTTCGCAACCGTAAGCGACGCGGCGCCGCAGCTCGACATCGTGTTCAACGTCGTGGGCATTAGCGGACGACGGTTCGGCGACGGCCCCATCCACGAGTGCACGGAAGACGGTTGGGACGTCACGATGGAGGCCAATGTCCGCAGCATGTTCCTGATGTGCCGTTCTGCGGTTGCGGCGCTCCGCGAGGCCGGGGGCGGAAGCATCATCAACATGTCGTCAGTGTTGGGCATGTCGCCCGCTCCCACGCTCTTTGGCACGCACGCCTACGCGGCGAGCAAGGGCGCCATCATCGCGCTCAGCGAATCCATGGCGGCCTACTACGCGTCGGACGGAATCCGCGTGAACGTGCTGGCGCCCGCGCTCATCGAGACGCCCATGAGCGAACGAGCACGGACGAACCGGCGCATCGTCGACTACATGAAGACGAAGCAGCCCTTAACCGGGGCAATGGGAGCGCCAGAGGACTGCGCCCGCGCCGCGCTGTACCTCGCCTCGGACGAGTCCTCCTTCGTCACGGGGGTCGTGCTGCCCGTCGACGGTGGCTGGATGGTCTCCGAAGGGCAGATACCACCCGCGGACTGACGAAGGAGCGAGCATGTCCCGACTGGTTACAACATCCGTCGTGGGG
This sequence comes from uncultured bacterium, assembly GCA_964473525.1. GTDB lineage: Bacteria > Poribacteria > WGA-4E. The sequence goes on along the minus strand of CAYYPK010000010.1, from coordinate 76,452 downwards.
AGTCACGCGTTCCCCGGCTGGGTGTTCCTCGGAGACGCCGCGGCCACCCGTGGCGAACTTGGCGCCGACGACAAGCAGGAGCTCATCCACGACGCCATCACCGTCGCTGTCGAGGACCAACAGCGCGCTGGCGTGGACGTCATCACCGACGGCGAGATGAGTCGCCTCGACTTCAACCTCGGCTTCTATCAGCACTTCGAGAACATCGAGCCCGTCCCGGCGGGACGCAACCTGGGCGTGCCCGCGCACGACCAACGCGGTCGCTACCGACTGTCCGGGCCGATCTCGGCGCCCGGCGGCATCGGCGCCGTGGCCGACTTCCGGTACCTGAGGAGCATCGCGCGCACGGACGTGAAGGCGTGCCTGCCGGGGCCGTTCACGCTTTCAGGGCGGATCATTCCCAACGACGACTACCCCGACAGACTCGCGGTGACAGAGGCGCTGATTCCCATCGTGCGCGGCGAGTGCGAGGCGCTCATCGCCGAAGGCGCCGACTTCCTCCAGATCGACGAGCCGTCGTTCAGCGTCTACCCGGAACGCATCGCGGAATACGTGGACATCTTCAACAGAACCGTCGAGGGACTCGACGCGAAGATCGCCACCCACCTGTGCTTCGGGAACTACCGCGCGCGCGCGGTGGGCCGTCGGCGCTACGGGCCGCTGTTCCCGAAGGCGATGGACATGCGCGTCGACCAATTCGTCCTCGAGTTCGCCTCGCGAGAGTTCGCGGAACTGGATCTCATCGGTGAGATAGCCCAGGACCGTGAGGTCGCCATCGGCGTCGTGGACGTCAAGAACCTGTGGATCGAACCCGTGGACGAAGTCGTCGCGCGGATCGAAGGCGCGTTGGCGAACGTAGCGCCTGAGAAACTCTCGGTCGTGCCCGACTGCGGCTTCTCGCAGACAGCGCGGTGGGCGGCGATCCGCAAGCTGGAGAACATGGTAGAGGCGGCGCGGGTCGTGCGTCAGAAGCTCGAGGGCTAGCGAGGCCATGGGACGACGGCGCTAGCACAACACGTCGGAGGCACGATGAACCCGTATCTCGACATCGACCGCGCCATGCTCGGTGACATCTACACGTCCACGGAGACACTCGACAACCTGACGGTGCTGTGCGACGACTTCGGCTCACGGTCACCGGGCACGCCGGAGGAGCGCGCCGCCGCCGAGTTCATGCGCGACCGACTGATTTCATACGGGATCGACGCGCGGCTCGAGCCGTTCGACTACCGAGCATGGGAGCGCGACGACGTCGCCATCGGGGTCAGCGCGCCGTTCGCGGCCGAGATCCCCGGCATCTCGCTGCCATACTGCCCGCCGTGCGACCTGACGGCGCCTTTGGTGCTGCTGGACGACGGCGCCCCCGCCACCTTCGAGGCGAACGCGGACAGGATCAAGGGCGCCGTTGTCGCTGTTTCCTCCGCTCCGCCTCCTGGGCTCGGCCGCACTGTGCATCGCACGGAGATGTTCCAGCGCTCGGCGCTGGCCGGCGCCGTTGGGTTCATCTTCGTCGGCATGTACGAAGGCCGCGGCGTCGAGACGGGCAGCCTCGACAGCGACCGAGAGGCGCTGATCCCAGGTTTCTCCATCGGCCACGAAGACGCTGAGTTCCTGCGGCGGCAGGAGGCGCGGAAGGGCGCCCTCACAGTTGCGATGCGCACGGGTGGCCGGACCTACGACACGGTGTCGTGGAACGTCGTCGCCGACATTCCAGGCGAAACCGACGAGTTCGTCATGCTCGGGTGCCACTACGATGGACACGACATCGCGCAAGGCGCGATGGACCCCGCGTCCGGCACCGTGGCCGCCATCGAGGCGGCGCGTGTGCTCAACGCGCACGCCGGGTCCATGCGGTGCGGGCTGCGGGTCATCCTCTGGGGCTCCGAGGAAATCGGCCTGACGGGCGCGCATCGCGACATGGCGGAGAACGCCGACCTACTCGCCAACATGAGGTACCTCCTGAACTGCGACGCAGCGGGTGGCCACGGGGAGAAGGGCGTCATCATCAACCAGTGGCCGGCGCTGGAGCCGCTCTTCGATGAGTGGGCCGACCAGATGACCGATCTGCACTACGGCCAGAGCGCGCACGCCTTCAGCGACCACTACCCCTATCTGGTCGAGGGGCTCTGCACATCGTACATCGGCAACCCGCGGGGCAAGTTCACCGGGCGTGGCTGGGGTCACACGCGCTTCGACACGTTGGATAAGATCGACATCCGCAACCTGCGGGCGGCGAGCTCGCTTGCCGCGCGCGTCACCTTGCGCGCGGCGAATGCCGAGGAGTGGCCGGTGTCGCGTCGCCCGCGCGCGGACGTCGAGACCATGATGGACGCGGAGGCGGACCTGCGCGAAATGCGCGTGGTGAAGAAGGCTTACCGCGAGCTGTACGACGCCAGCGGCAAGGCGCCCGTGACCGCCTCGTAGCGCGTGCAGGAAGCCACTGGATAGCCACGGCGAGGCGCGGCTATCATTGCCCCAATTCACCAGGCTCTGCCTGCCTTGGGGCTCCCACGGGGATCGACGGATGACTTTCCAGCAGATCATAGAAGCGCTCAACCGATATTGGTCCGATCGCGGCTGCCTCATACAGCAGCCCTACGATATCGAAGTTGGGGCTGGAACGTTTAACCCCGCCACCTCGCTGCGGTGCCTGGGTCCCGAGCCTTTCAACGTGGCGTACGTGGAGCCGTCGCGGCGACCCACGGACGGTCGCTACGGCGAGAACCCGTACAAGATCGGTCACTACTACCAATACCAGGTGATCCTGAAGCCCGCCCCGTACGACAGCCAGGATCTGTACCTCGGCAGTCTCGAGGCGCTAGGGCTCGATCTGCGCGGCAACGACATGCGCTTCGTCGAGGACGACTGGGAGTCACCCACGCTGGGCGCGTCCGGTCTGGGCTGGGAGGTATGGTGCAACGGCGCCGAGGTTACGCAGTACACGTACTTCCAGCAGATGGGCAGCGTCGAGCTCGACCCCATCTGCGTGGAGCTGACGTACGGCCTGGAGCGCGTCGCAATGTACCTCCAGGATGTCGACAGCATCTTCGACGTGCAGTGGAACGACACGCTCACTTACCGCGACGTCCATCACCAGACGGAGGTGGACTACACGACCTACTACCTCGAACGCAGCACGCCCGAGCTGCTGTTCAAGTGGTTCGAGGACTACGAGAGCGAGAGCCGCGTGTGCGTCGACGGCGGCCTGGTGTGGCCGGCGCTCGACTACGTGCTGAAAGCCAGCCACACGTTCAACATGCTGGACGCGCGCGGCTCCATCAGCGTAAGCGAGCGGGCCGGATACATCGCCCGCGTGCGGAACCTGGCGCGACGCGTCGCACAGGCTTACGTGGCGCAGCGCGAGGAACTCGGCCATCCGATGCTGCTCTCCGAGGTGGAGCCGGCCCCGGCGCCAGCGACAGCGCAGGCGGCTGGGTCCGCCGCGGACGCCGACTTCCTGCTCGAGATCGGCGTTGAGGAAGTGCCGGCGTCCTACATCAATCCCGCCCTGGCGCAACTGCGCGAGGCCGCGGCCGAGTGGCTCACCGAAGTCGGGCTGAGCCATGGCGAGATCCGCACTCTCGCGACGCCGAGGCGACTGACGCTGCACATCGCCGACCTGCAAGCGCGGCAGGACGATGCCGAGGTCGAGGCCGCCGGCCCACCCAAACGCGCCGCATACAACGACGCGGGCGAACCGACGAAGGCCGCGACCGGCTTCGCGCGCGGTCAGGGCGTCGACGTTGGCGACCTATTCGTCCGCGAGACCGAGCGAGGCGAGTACGTCTTCGCGCGCAAGATGGTCGAGGGACGCCCAGCGTCCGAGCTGCTCGCGGAGTTCCTCCCAGGGCTCATCACCGGTCTGCGGTTCCCGAAGTCCATGCGCTGGGACGGGCTGCGGTTCGCGCGCCCCATCCGGTGGATCGTGGCGCTCCTCGGCGACGCCGTCGTCGACTTCCAGTTGGACGCCCTGCGCGCGGGTCGCACGACCGCCGGCCACCGCTTCCTGGGCGAGTCCGGGCTAGAGGTGGCGACATCCGACCTCGCCGCGTACGAGTCGCTGCTGGAAGAACACAGCGTCATTGCCGATCCCGCCAAGCGACGCGCCCGGATAGTCGAGCAGACGAAGGCCGCTCTCCGCGCCGAAGGCAGCCCGGACACCCTCGACGAGGCGCTCGTTGACGAGGTGAACTACCTCGTAGAGTGCCCGACCCCCGTCGTCGGCACGCTTGGCGAGGCGATACTGGCGTTGCCGCCGCAAGTGCTGATTACAGCGATGCGCAAGGACCAGCGATGCTTCCCTGTCTACAACGAGGATGGGTCGCTACAGCCGAAGTTCATCGCGACGTCCAACTCGACCTCGGGCGGCGATGAGAACGTGCGGCACGGCAACGAGCGCGTGCTGCGAGCGCGACTCGAGAACGCCGGCTTCTTCTGGGAGGAAGACCTGCGCAGGTCCATTGGCGACCGCGTGGAGGATCTCAAGCGCGTGACGTTCCAGGAGCGCCTGGGGTCGCTGCACGACAAGATGGAACGTGTCCGCTCGCTCGCCGTGAATCTGGCCGAGGGCCTCGCGTTCGGCCCGCCGCAGGTCGCGCACACCGCCCGCGCCTCAGAGTTGGCGAAGGCCGACCTGACGACGCAGATGGTCTTCGAATTCGCCGAGCTCCAGGGCACGATGGGGAAGCTGTACGCTCTCCACGCTGGCGAGGCGTCGGAGGTCGCGGATGCGGTCGAGCAGCACTACCTGCCCGACTCCGCGGAGGCGGCTCTACCCGACAGCGACATCGCCATCGTCGTGTCGCTTGCCGACAAGATCGACACCATCGTCGGCTACTTCGGCATTGGGCAGATCCCAACCGGCTCGGCTGACCCGTACTCGTTGCGTCGTCAGGCGATCGGCGTGTGTCGCATACTGCTCGACAGAGGGCTCGATGTCGACCTGGATCCGCTGCTGGAACGGGCTTGCGCCCAGTACGACGCCGAACCGCCTGTGGACGCTCTACGAGAGTTCTTCCGCGCGCGTCTGGTGGCTCTCCTGGAGGACCGTGGGCATGCCTACGATGCAGTGGACGCGGTGCTGTCCGCCGGGTTCTCTGACGTAGCGGCGCTGCCGGGCCGCCTCGAAGCGATCGAGGCCCTCCGGGCATCCGAGACGTTCGACGCGGCGTACCCCGCGCTCAACCGCGTTCTGCGCATACTGCCAGAGGACGCGAACGGCCCGGCGGCGCCCGATGCGAGTCTGTTTCGCGATCCAGCCGAGAGCGACCTGGCGGCCGCCGCCCAGAACGACGCCCTCGGCGGCCTCGAACTCGTTGCCCTCACCACCGAGCTCGCGGCGTTGCATCCGCGCATCGACGCGTTCTTTGACGCCGTGCTGGTGATGGACAAGGACGACGCGGTGCGGCAGAATCGACTCGCGTTGCTGTCGGTCATCGGACGGCACACGCTGAGAATCGGTGACATAACAAAGCTCGTCATCGCCGGGGAGTAGGTCGTCGCGCGAAGGGAGGCGCCGGCATGTCCGTGTTTGCGCGCCGCTCGTCGACGGTCATCGCGTGCGCGTTGGTCGCCCTCTCGACGCACGCCGCTCCACGGTGGGATACGAGCGCGTACCCGGCTAGCACGCAGCGTCGGTTCCAGGAAGCCGAGCGCCTCTTCGTCGCGGGTGACCACGCTGCGAGCTTCGAGCTCTATGTGGCTCTCGCTCGCGCGCACCCAGAGCTCCCGCCCGCGCAGATCGGACTTGCGGCGTCGGCGTCCCGCCTCGACAAGCACGACGAGGCTGCGGCCGCGTACCTCGCTGCCGCGCGCCTTCTGCCGGGCGACCCGGTCATTGAGGGCGAGCTAGCGGACTCCTACCGTGGGGCGAAGCGGTTCGACGACGCGGAACGCTGGTACGTCGAAGCTCTGTCGCACGCCACGCGTGACGCCGACGGCGCCAAGTGGCACGTTGGACTCGGCCTCATCGACTCGACAGCCGGACGATACCGCGAGGCGGCGGCCCACTACCGCGACGCCCTGAGCGTCGATCCTGGGCAGACCATCGCGACGCACAACCTGGGCGTCGCTCTGCTCAAACTGAACGACCTCGACGCGGCGGACGCCGCGTTCTCGACCGCCCTCGCCGCGAACGACGACAACGCGAGGGCTGTGTTCGCGCGCGGGCAGATAGCTGGGAGGCGAGGGGATCGTCCCGCCGCGGCGGCGTTCTATACCCGCGCGTGTGAGATGCGCCCCGGTGAGCCCACCTTCCACCACGCGCGAGCGCAGATCCTCCGGCGGCTAGGCGACGATGTCGAGGCGGAAGCGGCGCTGGCCCGCTACCGGGCAACGAAAGCGGCGCTGTACCGCGCGGAGGGCCGCGAGTTCATGTCGCAGGGGCTCTGGGTAGACGGTCTGGCGCACCTCACGAAGGCTGTTGAGACGGACCCAACCGACGTCGACTCCCTCACGGATCGCGCGTACTGCCTGCTGAAGACCGGAGAGAGCGCTCTCGCCGTAGCGGAATACGAGCGCGTGCTCGCCGCGAGGCCGCAGGCGACCCAGGCATCGTTCCACATGGCGGTGGCATTGCACCACCTCGGACGGCACAAGGAGTCGGAGGCCGGGCTGCTTAACGTCATCGCGCGCGCGCCGGATGTCCCCGAGACGTACCGCCAGCTCGCCTCAACGCGCCGCGCGCTCGGTGACCTCGCCGGCGCCGAGGAGGCGTTCACGATGGGCCTCTCGCGGAACGACAAGTGGGCTCCCGGCTACTGGTGGCGGGGGACAGCGCGGCGTGAGCTTCACAACGAGGCCGGCGCCGAAGCCGACTTCCGGCGGTCGGTACAGCTGACGCCTGAGGCTCCCTTCCCACGGGAGTCGCTTGCACGCCTGCTGTTGGAGACCGGCGGAGACCTCGGGGAGGCGCGCACACACGCGAGTTACGCCGTCCGCAAGGCGCCATCGCCCCAGCATCGAACCACTCTCGCGCTGGTCTACCACGCCCTGGGAATGGCGGAGGAAGCGACGCGTGAGATCGAGGAGGCCCACGCGGCCGCCCCGCGGCTTGCTCGGGTCGCGGCCGCGCGCCAGCAAATCCTAGCGGGAGAGGCGCCGTGAGGGTACCCGCCACGGCCGCTCCGCTCGCGCTGTCGCTTGCCCTCGCGTTCTTCGCCACGAGCCCCCGGGCGGAGGCGTGGCCCACATTCACGGACGTAGCTGCCGATGCAGGCGTCGACTTTGTCCACGACAGCGGAGCCAAGGGCGAGCGGCTCTTCCCCGAGTCCGTCGGGGGTGGTTGCGTCTTCTTCGACTACGACAGAGACGGCTTCCTTGACCTCTACCTGGTGAACGGCGGCGACTTCCACGGCGCGGGAGCTCCCAACCGGCTCTACCGCAACCGAGGCGATGGAACCTTCGAGGACGCGACCGACGACGCGGGCGTCGGCGGCCGCGACTTCGGCATCGGCGCCTGCGCGGGCGACTACGACGGCGACGGGTGGGAGGATCTGTACGTCTGCAACTTCGGCGAGGACACGCTCTACCGCAACGTGGGCGGGACGTTCGTGGACGTGACGCCCGACGCGATGACCCCCGAGGCCCGGTGGAGCTCCTCGGCCGCGTTCCTCGACGCCGACGGCGATGGCGACCTGGACCTCTGCGTCGTGACTTACGCGGACTACGTCGAGACGCGCGACGGCTGCGAGACCCAGGGCATGCGCGTCTTCTGTGGCCCGGAGACGTTCGACTCGCAAACCGACGCCCTCTACCGCAACAACGGCGACGGGACGTTCACGGACGTGTCGGTTGCGTCGGGGTTCACAGCGGCGGGGCGAGGACTCGCTGTCATGTGCGCCGACTACGACGATGACGGCGACTCCGACGTGTTCATCGCCAACGACATGTCGCAGGACTTCCTCTACCAGAACCGGGGCGATGGCACGTTCGAGGAGGTCGCGTTCCTTGCTGGCATGGCGCTGAGCGAGGACGGGACCATGGGCAATGGCATGGGCGTCGACATCGCCGACATGGACAACGACGGCCGACTCGACCTCTTCATCACGAACTTCCAGGACCAGGTCAACACGCTCTACCAGAACGACGGTGGCGGCTTCTTCACCGACGTGTCGTACCCGTCGGAGACGGGCGCCGTCAGCCTATCCATGCTTGCCTGGGGGTGCGCGCTGGTTGACTTCGACAACGACGGGCTGCGCGACATCTTCGTCGCCAACGGACACATTCACGACAACATCGAGAAGTTCGACGACATCGGGACGTACGCGCAGCGCAAACTCCTCTACCGCAACCTCGGCGACGGCACGTACCAGGAGATGGGCGCCGCGAGTGGAGCCGGGATCGCTGACCCGCGCGTGAGTCGCGGCGCCGCCGTTGGCGACTACGACAACGACGGTGACATGGACGTCGTCGTCAACAACGTGGGAGGGCGCGCGTCGCTCCTGCGCAACGACGGCGGGTCGGAACGGTCGTGGCTACGCGTCGTGTTGGAGCCGCCAGCGGCGGCCGTGGGCGCGCGAGTGTGGGCGACTACGGCCGATGGCGTCACGAGACTGCACGAGGGGCACACCGGCGGCAGCTACGCTTCCCACAGCGACACGCGTCCGCTCTTCGGACTGGGTGAAGCGGCGACGGCGAGTTTGCGTGTAGACTGGCCCGACGGAGCTACGACGAGCCACCGAGAGGCGCGCGAGGGCGCGACGATCACCATACGACGCGCCGACGCCACGGACTGAGCAACCGGAGAGACGCTCGATGGGTATCCCGACGATTCACGTAGGCGCCATGCACTTCGGACACGGGCGTCTACAGGCCCTCATCAACGCCAACGACCTCGACGCGGTCGCCGTCGTCGATCTGGACGAGGACGGCGCGCGGCAGAGCGTTGCTTCCCTCGGCGGCGACGTGCCAGAGGGCCTCGCCGATCGCATCTATGGATCCATCTCCGAGGCGCGCGAGGCGCACGAGGCGGAAGCGTGCCTCATCTACGCGTCGACGACAGCGCACGCCAGCCTCATCACCGAAAGCCTGGGGTTGGGGCTCCACACGTTGTGCGTGAAGCCCGTCGTCACCAGCCAAGACGAGCTGCGGCAGGTCATCGCAGCGCACCGCGCGGCCTCGGATTGCATGCTCGTGCAAGGGCAGAACAAGCGTTGGAACCCGGCTGCGGCGAAGATGCGCGAATGGCTTCGTGACGAGGGCGGGATCGGTGAGATGCTCGGAGGCGAGTGCCGCTTCTGGATACGGCAGAACCTGTGGACCGGCCCGAACTCCATGCAGCCCGACGCCTTCGTCGAGGGTCTGTTCTTCCACGCCGGCACAAGCCACCAGCTGGACCAACTCGTCGCCGCGAAGGGGTTGCCCAAGTACGTGACCGCGCGGACGCACACGCGCACCGACGAGACATTGGCGCAGACTGGCGTCTGGGGCACCGCAGGCGGCCAGGCGCTCATGGAGTACGACAACGGCGCGCCGTTCAGCTACACCGGCACCCGCGCCGCGCACGGGACGCACGTAGGGTGGAGCGGCTCGTGGTCGTTCCACGGAGTGGATGG
>CAYYPK010000010.1:3739-66888 GCA_964473525.1 uncultured bacterium | reverse complement strand
ACCTCGAGCTACACCGTTCGGGGGAGCTGGCTGAGTCTCTCGACCTGCAAGACTTGCACTCGGGCCTCATCGAGGACGACCGCATCCAGTTCGACGCCTTCGCGAAAGCGATCAGCACCGGCGAGGGCCGGGAGTGGATGGAGACCAGCAGCGTCAACACATGGGTGCTGATGGAGGCGTGCAACGTGGCAGCTCGCGCCGAGACGCGCGTGGACGTCGCCGAATTCCGGTCAGGCCTGTTCGGGTAGACCCTGGGCGGGTGTCCGTCGCCCTTGTCGAGCGGCGTCGGGGGTGGCATCGTGACCCTGTTGGCGGACGGGATGGGGACGAGTCACTCTGGGTGCGGCAGATGTCGGAGACGCTAAAGACGCGTGCGGAGGCGTTCGAGCGGGAGCATCTGAGCCCTCTGGCCACCCTCAGCGGCGACACCAGGGGCCGGCGGCATCTGGTCACCCCGTGTCCTGTAAGAACCGACTTCCAACGAGACCGAGACCGCATTCTGCACTCGAAGTCGTTCCGTCGACTGAAAGGGAAGACCCAGGTCTTCCTGGATCCCACGGGCGACCACTACCGCACGCGCCTCACGCACACGCTCGAGGTGGCTCAGATCGCACGGACGATCTGCCGCGCGCTGCGGCTCAACGAGGATCTGTGCGAGGCCGTGGCTCTGGGCCACGACCTCGGGCACACGCCGTTCGGACACGCTGGCGAGGACGTTCTCGACAAGATCCTCAATGGCGGGTTCAGACACCAAGAACAGTCGCTGCGGGTCGTGGATTTCCTGGAGAAGGACGGCGCCGGGTTGAACCTGACGCGCGAGACGCGCGCGGGCATAGGCGCGCACTCGAAAGGCACGGGCGCCATCTTCGAACACGCCCCGCCGCGACAGGGCCTCGAGGCTGGCGTGGTCCGCGTGGCGGACGCGATCGCCTACCTGAACCACGACATCGACGACGCCGCCCGAAGCGGCATCCTCGACGTTGACAGTCTGCCGCGCGACGCGATGAGCGTTCTCGGCTCCCGCCGCGCGGAGCGCATCGGAGTCATGGTCCGTGACGTCATCGAGGCCACCGACGCCGTGGGCGAGGTCGCCATGAGTGACGCCGTGGAGCAGGCGACCCAGACCCTCAAGGACCACATGTATGCCGAGGTCTACCCCTCGCCGTTGATCTCCACGGAGGTGCGCAAGGCCAAGGGCGTGCTACACACGCTTGTAGCGCACTACCAGGCGGCCCCGGACGGCCTCCCGGCGTTCTACCGTCGCATCGCTGACGACGACGGCCTGACACGCGCGGCATGCGACTACGTCGCCGGCATGACCGATCGCTTCGCGCTCGCCTGCTACAGGGAATTCTATCTGCCCAAGACCTGGGTCTGACCACGACCGACACACCTACACGGAGCAACCGATGAGGATGACGAGACAGCCAGGCCGATTGCTGACGCTATGCACGGTCGCCCTAAGTATCTTAGGCGTTGCGGGCGGCGCGCTGGCTCAAGGCGACGCGCGGCCGACCGATGTCGTCAGGATAGCGGTCGCGGGGCCGTTTACGGGCAGCGCGGCGGCGTTCGGCGAGCAGATTCGCATGGGCGCCGAACTCGCGCGCGACCAGATCAACGAACGGGGCGGCATCGCGGGCACGCCCGTAGAGCTCGTGCTTGGCGACGACCAGGGCAAGGACGATCAGGCGAGCACCATCGCCACCAAGTTCGCCACCGATCCCATGGTTTCAGCGGTCATCGGGCACTTCAACTCCATCTGCTCCGCGGCCGGGAAGCCCATATACAAGCAGGCGGGGGTCGTCGAGTTCTCGCCAGGGTCGACGAACGTGGACGTGTGCCGGGGGTCCGATTGGACGTTCCGCAACCTGTACCACGACGGCTATCAGGGGCACTCGCTTGCGCACTACATGAAAGACGTGCTCGGCGCCAACACCGCCGCGATCTACTACGACAACGATGACTACGGTTCTGGCCTCAAGAACGCCTTCGCCGCCGAGGCGCAGAAGATCGGTATCGAGATCCTCGGCGAGGAAGCTTACCAACGTGAGGCCACCCTCGACTTCTCGCCAGCAATCGACAAGTTCGACTCGCGCGACCCAGACGCCATCCTTATCGCCGGGCTGTACAACGAAGCGGCGTCCATCGTGAAGCAGTCGCGCGAAAAGGGGATACAGACGCAGTTCATCGGCGGCGATGGGCTGTTCTCGCCGGCGCTCATCGACATCGGCGGCGAGGCGGTCGAGGGGCTGCTGCTGACCACGCCGTTCATCGTGCACGCCGGCACGGACGACCCGCGCGCGCGTTCCTTCCGTACGGCGTTCATGGAGAAGTTCGCAGGACGCGAGCCCGACACGTGGGCGGCGCTGACGTACGACGCCGCGAACCAGCTCTTCGACGTCATCGGCCGGGTAGGGCCGGAACGGTCGGCGATCCGCGACGGTCTGGCCGCCGCCAACTCGCCCGAGACCGCCTACGTGGGCGTGACGGGCGCGACGTACTTCGACGAACACGGTGACTGCCCGAAGCCGGCGTCCGTCGCGGTGGTCCGGGACGCTGAGTTCGCGCCGGCCGAGCAACAACTCGGCGGCAACTAGGCCGCGCAGCGCGGCATGGACTAAGGAGGTCATGGACATGTCGAGCGAGTCTCGCCACGTCGAGGACCGCGCATCCGGCGTGCGCGTTACGGCGGTGCGCGCGATCCCGTGGGGCGGCCGCGCGTTCGTCAAGATCGAGACGAACCGCGACATCGCCGGGTGGGGCGACATCAACAACGTGGACGATGTCGTCGCCTGCCGTCTCGCTGAGTCGCTTGGCGAGCTAGTCGTGGGTGAGAACCCGACGCGCGTGGAGCACCTGTGGCAGCGCATGTTCCGCGCGCACAGGAACCTGCGTGGCGGCGGCTTCATGGTGCACGTCATCTCCGCGATCGACATGGCTCTCTGGGACATCGCCGGGAAGCTGCACGGCGTGCCTGTGTACCGGCTCCTCGGCGGCCCATGCCGAGACCGCATCTGGATGTACCCGAGCCCTAAGGCGATCAAGGTCGGCCCGGGAGGGCCGCAGCCGTTCGCCGGTACCCCCGATCAGGTCGCCGCGCTCGTGCAACGGGTCACCGACGCGCGGGACAAGGTCGGGCCGGATGGCGCGGTTATGTTCGACGCCCACAGCCAGATCCCCTTGCCCTTGGTCCAGCAGTTCGGGGCCACGCTGGAGCCGTCCGACCTGCTGTTCCTGGAGGAGGCGTGGGTGCCCGGCAACATCGACGCCATGCGCAAGGTGCGCGACGCGGTTCGCGTCCCACTCGCGACCGGCGAGCGTGACCGCACGATATGGGAGGCGCGTGAGATCCTCGAGGCGCAGGTCATCGACATCCTACAGCCGGATTGCGGCCACGGAGGCGGAGTCAGCCAGATGAAGAAGGTCGCGGCAATCGCCGAGGCGCACTACGTGCCGCTCGCCCCGCACTGCACCATGACGTACCTGGGCATGGCCGCAAGCCTACACGTGAGCGCGGCCGTCCCGTTCTTCCTCATCCACGAGGGTTACGACCGGCGCACGCCGGAAGGCCTGGTGCGTAAGACGTGGTCGATGGACGACGACGGGCACGTCTCTCTGCCAGAGGGCCCTGGCTTGGGTGTCGAAGTGGACGAGACCGTGCTGTTGCGCATATCCGAGGAGGCGGACAGGTCGTTCCCGTGGCCTGACAACCGGCACGTCGACGGCTCGGTCGCCGACTACTAGCAGCGCCCACGTCTACTCTGGCAGATGCAGATCCACGACCACCGGGAGGTGATCGGAGTGGACCCACTTGCCTTTGGGCATCGGCGCGTCGTGGCGGAAGCCCTCGTCTCGCACTACGCGGGCGCGCCCGATGTACGGGATGAGCGATGCGGACAGGTAGATGTGGTCGATGAAGTGCGGCTCGATTCCGTCCGTGTCCATTGTGGCGTGAATGCCCCCGCCCGCGTGCTCCATCGCATTCACGAAGTCCGCCATGTGCAGCACTTCGTGCAGCCGCTCGTCGGTTTGGCAGTTGAAGTCACCGACCACCGCCATGTGAGTCGCCAGCGTCAGCAACTCCGGCAGCTTCTCGTGCAGCAGCGCCGCCTCCTGGTCCCGCATATGCTGGTCGCTAGGGTGCAGATGTACGACCACGAGACACAGCGACTCGGCGTTGGGGAGCAGCAGGAGCGTCTCCCCAGCGCACCGGCTGAACGGCTCAAGTGGCGCGCCGGGGGCCATGTGGCTGTACGTGCGTGACTCGATGATCGGGTAGCGGGTCAGCACATGACCGGGCCAGTGCTGCGGCGAAGGCATGGTCACCAGGCCCTTGCCCAGTTCCCGTGCGATGCGCTGCATCTGCGGCGCGCCAACCCCCTCCTGAAGGGCGAGCACATCGCAGTTCAGCGACCGGAAAACGGATGTAAAGTGCGCCGCGGTGGCCCTCGAGGTAGCTCCGTGTAAGTCGGCTTTGGCCGCGGCGGCGGGATACCCCGTTAGACCGAGTACGTTGTATGTTCCTAGGCGCACTTCACACTCCGTGTGTCTCTTCGACTACGCGACAACCAGCTGGTCGTTCTGGATGAACACCATCTTGCCCGAGTCCATGGAACGGGTCGCGGCGATCATCATCTTCTGCGTCTCGACGGCGTCGGCGTACGGCGCGCGGATCTGCGACCCGTCGCCCGACTTCACGGCGTCGATGAAGATGCGGTCCTCGACCTGGTATGGGTTCTCCGAGCTCTTGATCTCTTCAGTCTGATCCGGCCCGGTCGTGAAGATGGCGCGCCCCTGGGTGATGTCGGCGACGAGGTCGCGGCCGAACACCTCGAACTTCACGCGGCCCCACCCCGACAAGCAGCAGGCGGACTGGATGTTCGCGATCGTGCCGTTGTCATAGGTCACGTTCACGAAGCTGATGTCTTCGATGTCGTAGTTGGGCTTGTCCGTCATCCCGCCCTTGGCGGCCACGGCGTGTACGCTCACCGCGTTGGCCTGCAGGACATACCGGCTGACGTCGAACACGTGCGTCGTCTGCTCGACGTGCTGGCCGCCGCTCTGGCTGCGCACGCGCCACCAGGGCGTGCCGGGCATGCCGCCCATCCACGAACCCAGGGCGCCCAGGACCGTGTGGTCCTCAAGACGCGCTCTGGCCTCCGTGACCGCGTCGCTGTATCGCCAGTTGTAGCCAACGCTCGTCAGCGACCCCTTCTCGGCGGCGGCGTCGCGGATCTGTAGCGCTGTGTGGATGTCGACGTCGATCGGCTTTTCGATGAAGAGAGGGATGCCCGCCTCTATGGCTGCCAGCTCCGGCTCGCCGTGCACGAACGGCGGCAAGCAGACATAGATCGCGTCCAGATCCTCCTTCGCCAGCATCTGGCTGAAGTCGGTGTACGCGTTCCCGCCGAATTCCTCGGCGCGTGAGTCCGCCCGGTCCTTCGCGACGTCGCACATCGCCGCGAGCTCGACGTCGTCGAACCCCTTGAGATTGCCAAGATGCGCGCCCGCGATGCCACCCGTGCCGATAAAGCCTACTCGGACCTTGTCCGCCATTGCCGCTACTCCTGCCTTCTTCTACTGCTGTACGCGCGCGCCTTCGCGCGCCAATGGGCCGCTGCGATTGTACCCCAAGCGGCGTCGGTGGCGGAATCCCGTCGCGGGCGCCGGACGGACGCCATCGCGGCGCTTGCCGGCGACCGCGCCGACTCGCGCGCCGCGGGTTGCGGTACGTCCAACGTCACATTACCCTCGATGTCGCGGCGCAGCCGAGTCCACTTCCCAGGCGTGAGGGCATCCATGGCTCTGGACACACACGAGGTCGAGCGGTTCCACGAGGACGGCTACCTCATCAAGCGAGGCGTCATCCCCGGGGACGACCTCACACCCGTCAAATCGGCGCTCGCCACGGTCATAGACGAGCAGATAGCTCAACTGCACGCGGACGGCGCCGTAACCGAGACGTTCGCCGACGCTAGCTTCGAGCGCCGGCTGGCTCTCATGTGCGACCGGTACCCAGAGCATCTCTGGGCGGTGATGGGCCCGATCTTCAGCGGACGCTTCACCGGCCCCGAGATCTTCCACGCCATCACCCACCCGTCGCTGCTGTCGTGCGTAGAGTCGCTCATCGGGCCGACCATCATCGGATCATCGGTGTACCGTGTCCGCCCGAAGCTGCCCAACTGGGATCGGGGCGAGGTGCCCTGGCACCAGGACTCCGGCTACTTCCTCGCCCACTGCGACAGCATGCTCGTGCTGACCTGCTGGGCGCCACTCATCGACGTCGACGAGAACAACGGGTGCCTTTACGTCATACCCGGCAGCCACCGCGACGGTATCACCCGCCACTACACGGGCGGCCATGGCGGCTACCTCGAGATCGCGGGCGAGGACTTGCCGACGGGTGAGCACGTGCCGTTGCCCATGCGGCAGGGCGACGTCCTGTTCCTGACCAATCTCACCGCGCACGCGTCCTTCGTCAACCGCACCGAGGACGTGCGTTGGAGCCTGGACCTGCGATACCAGGATGGCGACGCGCCCAACAACGTGGGCGAGGATCCCTCCGACTACACGCTGGAACGCGACCCAGTGACAATGGCGTGCTACCCACCCGAAGCGGACTTCGTCATCCGCGACCCGCAGAACCCCGCGCGGGAAGTGCACGACGCGGCCGTATTCCACGAGATGCGCGAGCGCTTCTTCGCCGGCAGGGCGCACCACCCGGGCCGCCCATGGACGCCGCTACACGAACGTGGAGACCGCTAGGCCCATGCCAAGTCCCAACATCGTCTACGTCTTTGGCGACCAGTGGCGCGCGCAGGCGACAGGATACGCCGGCAACCCTGACGTTCGGACCCCCCGACTCGACCAACTCGCTGCCGAGAGCATCGACTTCGCCCTCGCGGTAGCGGGCGTGCCCGTATGCTCGCCGTCTCGCGGGTGCCTTCTGACAGGGCAGACCGCCCTAACGCACGGCGTGTTCGTCAACGACGTGCCCATACAGCCTGCTGGGCCGAGCATCGCGGAGTCGTTCGCCGCCGCCGGTTACGACACGGCGTACATCGGCAAGTGGCACGTGGACGGGCAGGGGCGCAGCAACTATATCCCCCCGGAACGCCGCCTTGGTTTCGACCACTGGCAGGTGCTCGAGTGCACGCACGACTACAACAACTCCCCGTTCTACGAGGGCGACTCGTCCGAGCAGGTGAAGTGGGAAGGGTACGACGCTGTCGCGCAGACGGACAGCGCCATCGCTTACATCGACGGGCGGGACGAGGAGCGACCCTTCCTGCTGATGCTGTCGTGGGGGCCGCCCCACGCCCCTTACCACACGGCGCCGGACGCGTACCGGGACATGTACGATGCCGATGACATCGACCTGCTACCCAACGTCCCTTCGGAGGTCGCGGACGCGGCGCGGCACGATCTCGCGGGGTATTACGCCCATTGCACGGTGCTGGACGACTGCGCGGGCCGCCTCCTTGACACGCTCGACGAGCAGGGGATCGCGGACGACACGATATTTGTGTTCACGTCCGACCACGGCGACATGATCGGTTCGCAGGGCCTGTGGAAGAAGCAGAACCCCTGGGAGGAGAGCATCCGCATCCCTCTGCTGATCCGCTACCCAGCCCTTCTTGGGCGAGACGCGAAGCGGGTGACGGACACCACCATAGACGTGATGGACATGATGCCCACGCTGCTCGGCCTGGCGGGGGTGGAGATCCCCACGACTGTCGAGGGGCGCGACTTCTCGGGGTACCTGCGCGGCGAGGCAGCGCCGTCTGACGGCGCCACGGTTCTGGCGTGCTACCACCCGTTCGGGCAGTGGCGCGCGGACGACAACTCCCCTGGGTCGCAGGCGTACCTCGCCGCGCTCGGCGAGGGAGCCGCCCGGGATCTCGCGCGTGAGAAGCTCACCGGGCGTGAATACCGAGGGCTACGGACGACGCGCTACACCTACGTGCGCGCGCTCGACGGGCCATGGCTCCTTTACGACAACGCCGCCGACCCGCACCAGCTAGCCAACCTCGTTGGCCTGCCCGAGCACGCGGACACCCTCGCGGCGCTGGAATCGGACCTGGACCGGCATCTCGCCGAACGAGGCGACGACTTCCTGCCCGGAGCGGCGTCTCTCGCGGAGTGGGGCTACGAGGTAGACGAGTTCGGCACCGTGCCATACCGGAACTGACGCGTTAGGCGTCCCTCGGCTCACGAAGCCGCGAAGCGAGAAACACGCTCGTGTAGAACAGCGCCGAGCACGACATGAAGACCACCTCGTACGCCAGCTTGGCTCCAAGCGAACGCTTCAGGATACTCACCGTCGCACCCAGCAGGACTGGGAACGCGAGCGTGATGACCTGCCCTGACCCGAAGATGCCGACGTACAGCGTGCGCTCCTCCGCCGGCCCGATCTCCAACACGTAGTTGCCGGTCACGCGCGCCATCACCGGCAGGCACCCAATCATCGCGTACACGCCGAGGAGCGCCGTCAGACGGGCGTCGACCGGCACGTACCGGCCGATGAGGATCATGACGAGCGGGATGTTGGCCAGGAGAAGGCACAGTCCCCGCAGGACGACGCGGTTCCCCTTCCAGTCCACGATGAGACCCAGCGCAAGCGACAGCGCGCCCACGACGAGGTGCTGGATCGTAAGCCCCTTCCCCAACGCGTAGCCGAGATGCTGCGTGAAGTCCGGCGCCGATGACCACGTGCGAGCGTACGGCACGTAGAACGCGAACAGATTCACCGAGAACGACTGGAACGAGCCGATCAGGAAGATGCGCCGGAAGTCGACGTCCGCCCGCAGGAGCCGCCATCCGTCGGTCGCGATCTGGCGGAGCCCCATGTGCCCGGGAGCGGCGGGCGGCCGGGCGGGCTCCTTGAACGAGAGTTGGCATAGCACCGTGACGACGAAGAACGCGAACGCGCACGTGAAGAGCAGGGCGAAGTTCAGACGGAAGTCCGTCGCGCGGCCCATGAAGTCGGCGATGACGGCGCCACTGATGAGAGCCGAGAAGCGTCCGACGGATCCACCGATCCCGAAGACGCGGCCACGGCGGCGCGTGGGGATGAGCGTGTACTGCATGACGCGGTTGGCGACCCGCTCCACGCCCATCGCGGTCCACCCCGTGGCGTAGAGCACGAGGAAGACGACCAGGAGGCCGACGTCAGGCAACCCGCCACCGAACCAGAGCGTGGCGGCGATGCCGCCCTACGCGAGCGTGAACACCGTCGTGGCGGCGATGAGGACGCGCTTCCTCTGACGAGCGCGCTCGACTACGCCCAGGAACAGGAACTGTGAGAGGAACTGCGGCAGCCGCGACAGGATCGGCACGATGCTGATGAGCATGGGGTTCGTCGTCAGGAACGTGACGAACATGGGAACGACGGTGCTCTCGGTCTTGAAGATCCACCCCATCTGCATGAATGAGGTATACAGCGCCATCGCTCGGAAGTTGCGCGGGTACTGTGCGGCGGCGTCGGGAGAGAGTTCGTCAAGGGGGTCGGCGTCGCGCTCCGCTTCGTCTGACAAGGCTACTTCCCACGCGCGCCGCCGCGCCTACTCCATGCCCAACCGGCTGATGTGACCGCGCTCGCGCACCACGCGCAGCATGTACGCGAAGAACATCGAGCCGAGTGCGAGGTAGAGCATATTCAGCGCGAAGGCGATGCCCAGGTTCTGGATGTCGAACGGCGCGCCGGCAATGACCGCGCGCATCCCTTCGAACACGTAGGTCGATGGCAGCCAGTGCGCCGCCGCTCGGAGTGGTTGCGGCAACACGTCGACCGGGTAGAACACCGCCGATAGCGGCTGCACAAGGAACGGGATGCCCCATACTAGTGCCTCGGCCGCCTTCCCGAAGCGCAGGATGAGCCCCATCGTGAACGTCCCGAGAGCCCAGCCGAAGAGGAGAAGCACCAGCATGAACGGCAGCAGCGCGTAGCCGATGGTCGTGATGTCGAACGCGTACAACACAGACGCGAGCGTGCCGAGTACGAGGATGGTGATGGTCGCCTTAATGACGCCCATGAAGCAGGTCGCCAGCAGCAGCTCGAAGACGCTGATTGGCGCGATGAACAGGTTGATGAGGTTCTTCGCCCAAATGTCCTCGGACATGGACAGCGTGATCGCCTGTTGAGCGCGGTAGAGGACGTCCCAGAAGATCATCGCTCCGAGCAGCCAGACGATGGCCTGCGGCAGCATGTGCCGTCGCAGGTAGGTCATCAGGAAACCCCACACTACGAGGTCCATGACCGGCCAGAAGAACACCTCGCCCGCCCGCGCCAGGCTGCGACGGTACAGGTAGAGGTACCTGGCGACCATGGCCGTCACACGGCGCCACATCAGTCGTCGTCCTCCTCGTCGACGTCCCTGAGCGCCCCGTTCCTGGCGATGGCGATGAACACCTCCTCCATGGAGTCGGATCGCGAGGTCTTGAGCACGTCCTCCGGCGTTCCCTGCGCCACGATGTTCCCGCGCGACAGGAAGATGACACGGTCGCACATCGCCTCCACCTCCTGCATGTTGTGGGAGGTGTACACCATGGTGACGCCGCGTTCGCGTTGGATCTCGCCCAGCGCGGTGCGCACCTTGTCGGCGATGTCTGGGTCGAGACTCGCCGTTGGCTCGTCGAGGAAGAGGGCCTCGGGGTCGTTGAGGAACGCCTTGCACAGGTTCAGCCGGGTGATCTGGCCCGACGACAGCGCCCCTGTCACCTGCGTGAGCGTCTGCGGAATCTCGAAGAGCTCGAGCAGCTCCGTGGTCCGGCGCTTGGCGTTCTTGACGCCATACAGGCGCGAGAACACCGTGAGGTTCTCTTCGACCGTCAGATTCGAAGGCAGGGATATGTAGGCCGACGCGAAGTTCACGCGCGTGAGTATCTGCCGACGTCGCCTGCGCAGATCCTGGCCGAAGATCGTGATGGCGCCCGCCGTGGGGGTCGTCAGACCGAGCATGAGTTGGATGGTGGTCGTCTTCCCCGCGCCGTTGGGGCCGAGCAAGCCGAGAATCTCGCCCCGCCGCACCGAGAAGGAGACGTCGTTCACGGCGGTCAGATCACCGAATCGCTTCGTCAGACCGTTGACCGCGATGACGGGAGCTTCGGGTGCCGGTGGCTCGGCGGGAACGCTTGCGGAGTGGGACATGGGCGCATTGTACGCCCGCGCCCGCGGCCCGCTCAAGTCACCTGTGGAGCCACATCCGCATGGAGTCGGTCACGAGTTTGGCGGCGTCGTGCTGCACGAAATGGTTCGCGCCCGGGATTGTCACAAGAGTGAGGTCGCGCTCAAGCCATTCCCACGTGCGGTTGAGCGCGTCGTGCAGCAGGTACGGGTCGTCCAGGCCGTGGAACATCAGCACGGGCATCCGTGCCTTGACGACGGGCGCCGGATCCTCGGTGTACGGCTCTCGCGGGTAGTTCGCCTTGTAGTAGTTGAGCATGGCTTCCATGTCCGACCTACCGAACGCCTCCACGTACTTCGCCCGCGCGTCTTCGTCGGTGACCCAGCCGGCGAGCCCCTCCGCCGAGAGCTGCTCGTGAGCGCCAGGCTGTTGGAAGTCACGGGCGTACTGGCTGTTCTCCTGCTGACGCGGATTCGTGGCGAGCTCACGCATGAGACCACGGGGGTGCGGCAGATTCAGTACCACTAGGCGCTCGGTGAGCTCTGGATGCGCGAACGCAGTCTGCCACGCCACCATCCCGCCCCAGTCGTGCCCCACGATGGTCGCTTGTTCCGCCCCGGCGTGCCGCACCACGGCGACGACATCCGCCACGAGATGCGGCATGGCGTAGCTCTCGACACCCTCTGGCTGGTCACTCCGGTTGTAGCCGCGCATGTCCACGGCGACGACGCGGTGTGTCTCGGCGATGGCGTCCATCTGGTTGCGCCACGTGTACCAGTAGTCTGGGAACCCGTGGAGCATGACGACGAGCGGCCCCTTGCCGATGCTGACGTAGTGGATGCGCACGCCGTCGTTCTCGGCGTAGTGATGCTCCACGCGGTCGTGCAACGGCGCCGGTGGCGACGACGACGAGACTCCGAGGGCAACGAGCAGGGGCAACGAGACAAGGGACATTCCACGCGCTCCGGTTGCTAGACCATCTCGACGAGGACTTTCAGCGACTGCTCAGGCTTGTGGAGACGCGTGTGGAACGCCTCCTCGACCTCCGCCATCGGGAACGTGTGCGTGACGTACGGCGCCAGTCGGAATTCCCCCGCGACGAGGTGATCGATGTACTCCGGGAAGTCGGCGTGGTAGCACGCCCAGTTGCCAATAACGCTCTTCGGGTTCTGCCCGCCCGCTGGTGGGAACCCCGCCACGGTGACCATACGACCCTCCAGTCGCAACGCGTCGAGGGCCTGCTTGGACGCCGACGCTGCGGCGACAGAGTGCAACACGACGTCGGCGCCGCGCCCCTCGGTGAGCCCGCGGACGAAGGCGACAGGATCTTCCGCTGCTGGGTCCACCACGTGCGTGGCGCCCAGATCCAGGGCGAGCTCCCGCCGGTTCGGGTAGAGGTCAACGCCGACGATGGTCGTCGCGCCGTCTATACGCGCTCCCTGAGCGAGGCCAAGGCCCACGGGTCCCAGGCCCCACACGGCGACCGTCTCGCCGGGCTGGATGCGCGCGCGGCGCGAGGCGCCCATGGGCGTTCCCATCATGTCCGAGATCATGCTCGCAACGCCCATGTCGACGCCGGCGGGTACGGGCAGGGCCATGTCAGCAGGCGTGGTCACATAGTCGGCGTAACCGCCGCAGATGACACCGGCGCCAGCGCAGAGGTTGTAGCGCTTCTCGGCGCACGCGGCACAGGCGCCACAGCCGACGATGGGGTCGACCCACACGGCCTCGCCCACGCGGGAACTAGCCACGTCCTCGCCGACCGCCTCGATGACCCCACTATACTCGTGTCCCGTCATGCCCGGCTGACTGGGATTCCACCCCGACCGGTCGCGATCACCAATGTCGGGGCTCGCCCAGCCGCCCAGGTCGGAGGCGCAGATGGCGCACGCGTGGATGCGTATGAGCACTTCCGACGCGCCGGGAGTCGGTCGCGGCACGCCCACGATGTCGGCCTTCTCAGCGCCCGTCTTCAGGACCGCGCGCATCATCGGGTCGCTCATCGGTTGGGATCCTCGTCTGTCGCCTGGCCACCGCGGAAGGTGTCGCTGGCGATCTCGTGCTTCTCCATCCGGTACTGGAGCGTTCGCCGCGAGACCCCCAGCAGATCCGCCGCCTTCGTCTGTACCCCGCCCGCGCGTTCCAAGGCGGCGAGGATGAGATGCCGCTCGACATCCTCGAGCGATAGGTCACGCTCGAGCAGCTCGGCCAGGAAGTTCGGTTCCGCCGCGGACTCGTCCCTCTCGGCGGGCAGATCGTCGACGCCGATCGCGTCGTTGTCGCTCATGACGACGGTCTGCTGCAGGTAGTGGTCCAACTGCCGCACGTTGCCTGGCCAGCTGAAGCGTCGCAGCGTCGCCAGCGCGTCCTCGGTCAGCGACTTCTCGGGCAGGCCGAATTCGGTGGTGAACCGCCGTAGCAGATGTGTTGCCAAGGCCGCGATGTCCTCGCGCCGGTCGCGCAACGGCGGGGCGTGCAGGCGGAAGACGTTCAGGCGATAGAAGAGGTCCTCGCGGAATCCGCCCTGCCGCACTTCCTCCTCGAGGTTCTTGTTGGTCGCGGCGATGACGCACACGTCCGCCGCGTGTGGCTTGCTGGAGCCGATTCTGGCGTATTCGCGATTCGCCAGCACCCTGAGCAGCTTCACCTGCATTGTTGGGTCTACCTCGGCTATCTCGTCGAGGAAGATCGTGCCGCCGTCCGCTTCCTCGAAGTAGCCGATGCGTGTCTGCGTGGAGCTCGTGTAGGAGCCCTTCTCGGCGCCGAAAAGCTCCGCCTCGATGAGTTCGGCGGGTATCGCGGCGCAATTCACCGCGACGAACGGCTTCGCGGCGCGCGGCCCCACCCCATGCAGCGCGTTGGCGACGAGCTCCTTACCCGTTCCGCTCTCTCCCGTGACGAGGACGGTCGCCGGCCCGCCGAGGATGGGCGCCAGGCGGCGCATCTCCCGGAGCAGGCGCTGCATCGGAAGACTGTCGCCCACGATGGCCGAGAACTGCGACGTGTCAGCCTCCCCCGCATCCGTGGACGGCTCGCCCGGTTCCGTGTCGTCCGTATCGCCGACGGCGCGGCTGATTTCCTCGCGCAGAACCTTCATGTCCTGGATCGGCTTCTGTATGTAGTACGCGGCCCCCTCGCGGGTGACCAGGTCCACGGCGTCCTGCAGGTCCGTGAACGCTGTCATCACGATGACGGGGAGAGACGCGTCGAGCGCTTGGAGGCGAGTCAGTAGCTCGCGCCCGTTCATTCCGGGCATGCGCATGTCGGTGAGGACGACATCTATCGGCATGCTCTGCACAAGTTCGAGTGCGGCGGCGCCGTCCTCGGCGAGCTCGACGTCGTAGCCGTCGCTTCTGAGGAACCGTTGCAGGAGCGCGCGCTGCGTGCGGTCATCGTCGACGACCAGTACCCTTGGCATGCGTCTCTATTCGGATTCGTTGATGCGTTGACCGATGTCAGCGCGGTGTGGCAGACGCACGGTGAACTCCGCGCCCGCGCCCCGCTGGCTGCGCGCTCGGACGTCGCCGCCGTGGGCCAGGATGGCGTTCCGCGTCAGGGTGAGGCCCAAGCCCATTCCACCTTCGTTCTCGCGGGTCGTGTAGTACGGATCGAAGATGCGGTCCAGCGTGTCGGGAGCCATGCCGAGGCCGTTGTCGCCGACAACCAGGGTCGCGTCGTCCCCGTCGGACGCGGTCGTCACAGTTAGCGTGCCTCCGCCGGGCATCGCGTGCGCCGCATTCTGTACCAGATTGTAGATGGCGCTTCGTAGTCGCACAACGTCCATGGTGACAGCCGGCAGGTCGCCCGACAGGCGTCGCCGCACATCGACGTTCGCCTCCGCCAGCACCATCGCGCTGTCCGCCAGCACCCTCTCGACGAGCTCGTTCAGGTCCGCCTGTTCCCAGTTCATGTCCGCCGGTCGCGTCAGATTCATGAACTGGTCCGTGATGCGGCCGAGCTCCTTCACCTCGTTGAGGACCATGTCCAATACCTCGTCGGCGTCGTACTTCGTGGCGGTGGGCAGACCCGCGTCGTCGGTAAGTTCCTTCAGGTACTGCGCCGACATGGAGATGGAGTGGAGGGGGTTGCGGATCTCGTGCGCGACGCCTCCCGCGAGACGCTCCAACGCCTGCACACGCTCGCCATGCAGACGCTGCATCGTGGCGAGCATTTCGGTGAGGGTAGCGCTGACGCGGCCGACTTCGTTGGCTGGGAAGCGCTCCGAAGTATCGACGTCGCCTTCGTCCGCGCGGCGGATGATGCCGGTGAGGCGTTCCAGAGGCCGCAGCACCATCCTCCCGGTAGTCATGTCGATGAAGAGCGTCAGGGTGATGGCCATGAGGAGGATGAAGAAGAGCTGCACAAGCCGGTAGTCCCGCCAGTACGCCGCAACGTTGCCGGAATCCAGCAGTATCTCTATGAGACCGACGTCTGTGATCTCGTTCACCGCGTGTGGCTCAGCCCCGGCGCCTACAAGGGCCGGAGCCGGCCGCACACGCCACGCGTAGGGAATCAGGATGCGCGTGGCCCACGTGTCCTGGTACTCCACTAGCCGAACCACCATCTCGCGGTCACGGCCGAGGCCGTATTCGTCTATCACCGCGAAGCCGTCGACAATAGCCCGCACCTCCATCGCCTCCTCCGCGGACAGCTCGAGGAGCGTCGAGCGCCCCGTCATGTTGTAGAGGCTTTCGGAGTGGCCTCGCACGCTCGCGATGACTTTCGGGTCGTCTAGTGACAGTGTCAGCCGCATGTCGAGGAGGTAGTCGCCGAGCGCCGCGTTCTTCGCCATGCCGCGGAGTTCC
Source organism: uncultured bacterium (assembly GCA_964473525.1). GTDB lineage: Bacteria > Poribacteria > WGA-4E. The sequence goes on along the minus strand of CAYYPK010000010.1, from coordinate 50,957 downwards.
TTGCGCACCGTTGGCACGGTCTCGTTGGCGTGCACCAGGCTACCAATCTCCCTGGCCACGGTCTCGGCGATGTCCCGGGCCCGCGCGCCAGCCTCGGTGCCTTGTCGCGTGGCGTCGACGTGCGACTTTCTGAGCCGCATGTCGCTTACGAGGAAGAAGGCGGTCATCGTCGTGACGATGACGAGGTTGACGACGATGATGTATCGGGACCGAAGCTGCATGGAGTGGCGGCCTCGCTACGGGGTCCAGCGCACGCGGTCGACGGCGTCGCGCCACGAGGCGCGGTGGCGAGCTCGATCGTCCGCGGACATGTCCGGCGTGAAGTAGGCCCCGGCCTCCGAGAAGGAACGCAGATCGTCCGGGGTCCACACACCCGCGTGGAGGCCCGCTAGATAGCAGGCGCCCAGCACGGTCGTCTCTATCTGCCCGGGTCGGGCGACATCGACCCCCAGCACATCCGCCTGGAATTGCATGAGGAACCCGTTGGCGCTGGCGCCCCCGTCGACGCGCAAGGTATCGAGGGCCTCGCCAACGTCGTGCCGCATCGCCGCTACCACGTCGGCTGAGCTATGCGCGATGGCTTCGAGCGCGGCTCGCACGATGTGGGCTCGGGTCGTGCCGCGCGTCAGGCCGTGGATGCCGCCGCGCGCCTCGGCGTCCCAATACGGTGAGCCGAGGCCCGTGAACGCCGGCACGAACGTCACGCCGCCCGTGTCCGGCACGGAGGCCGCGAGCGCCTCGGATTCCGCCGCCGAGTCGAGTATGTCGAGCTCGTCGCGCAGCCACTGCACGGCGGCGCCGGCGACGAACACGCTGCCCTCAAGGGCGTAGGCCGGCGAACCGTCGGCAGCGCACGCTAACGTCGCCAGCAGGCCGTGGTCCGACCACGGCCGCTCCTCGCCAGCGTTCATCAGGAGGAAGCAGCCGGTGCCGTACGTGTTCTTGATGTCGCCCGCCTCGAAGCACGTCTGCCCGTACAGCGCGGACTGCTGATCGCCCGCGACGCCGCGAATCGGAATGCCGTCCGGCAGGAAGCCGAGGGAGTCCGTCACGCCGAACGCGCTGGCCGAGGGCATGACGTCCGCGAGCATCCCCTTCGGGACGTTCAGCAGCTCGAGCATGTCGTCGTCCCATCGCAGGCTCTCGATGTTGAGCAGCATGGTCCGAGACGCGTTCGTGAGATCGGTCACATGGGAGCGGCCCCCGGTGAGCTTCCATATGAGCCAGCTGTCCACGGTGCCGGCCGCGAGCTGCCACACGTTGTCGCGAGCGTCCGGCACGGCGTCCAGGAGCCACTCGATCTTGGGTCCAGTGAAGTAGGGGTCGGCGACCAGACCGGTAGCCGCCGTGATGGCTGGCTCGTGGCCGTTCTCACGCAGCCGCCGCGTGCGTTCGGTGGTGCGTCGGCACTGCCACACAATGGCGTTGTGGACCGGCTCGCCCGACGCGCGTTCCCAGACTACGGCGGTCTCACGCTGGTTCGTAATGCCGATGCACGCGATCTCGGCGTCAGGCGCCATGACCACGAGCCGTCGGACGACATCGACGGTGGCCGCCCATATCTCATTCGCGTCGTGCTCCACCCAGCCCGGTTGCGGGTAGTGCTGCGGGAACTCCGCGTACGTGCTGTGGACTAGGCGCCCCACTCCGTCGACGAACGCGGCGGTGACGCCGGTCGTCCCCTCGTCGATCCCCAACACGTAGCGTTCGGTCGCCATGGGCTTTCCCTTCACCGCGCCACGGACGCCAGGATCCACCGGACGGGGGCGCCCGGGGTGGCGAGGCGTGTCAGAGTCTACCCGCGACACCACACGGTCCGCTACTCGGGTTGCTGCGAGCCGGCCGAGGGCGGGGCCACGGCGTCCGGCCAGGCCTTCCGTGGAGCATCGCGTGTTGACCGTCTACCGCCACCGTGATAGACTTCCGGCCGCCCAGACCCATCCCGGAGACCCGAATGAGTGACGAACGCGCTCTGCGCGAGATGATCTGCGATGTCGGTCGACGGCTTTACGCCAAGGACTACATTGCGTCCAACGACGGCAACATCACGGCAAGGCTGTCGGACACCGAAATCCTCGCGACGCCCACCGGCGTGAGCAAGGGCGACCTGACCCCCGACATGCTCTGCAAAGTGAACATGGACGGCGAGCAGGTCGAAGGCTACCTCCGAGCATCATCTGAGGTGCGACTGCATCTCCACTGCTACCGCAAGCGTCCCGATGTCCACGGAGCGGTCCACGCGCATCCGCCCAAGGCGACCGGCTTCGCATTGGCAGGCATCGCCCTGGACCACCTGTCGCTCCCAGAGACGATTGTCTCCTTCGGCTGCATCCCTCTGGCTCCCTACGTTGTGCCGGGTGGCGACGAGTTGCCGAAGTCCGTCGACGGACTCATCGAGACGTGCGACGCGATCCTCCTCGCCAATCACGGCGCGATCACCGTCGGCTCCGACCCGCTCAACGCGCACTACAAGATGGAAACGCTGGAACACACGGCGCACATCACCTGGGTGGCTCACACCCTGGGCGGCGTCAAGGAGATGACGCAGCAGGAGGCCGCAGAACTCATCGAGCTGAGGGATCGCCTCGGGTACGGAGCTAAGGTACCGTTGTGCGACGTGAGCCCCAAGATCCAGGCGGCGCGCGAAAGTATCGCGACGCCGGACGCCGGCGGGCCCGCTCAGCCGGACGACGCGGATTTGGTGGCGCTCATCACCCGAGTAGCCGCCGATGTGCTCCGCGAACGCGGCATCAAGACTTCGTAGGAACGCTACGCAACACGGATTGTGCGGATCTGCTAACGCCTGCCGATAGGGCAGGACATCTTACAAGGAGTACCGGTACATGGCAGGCGAAGCCCTCGGGATGATCGAGACAAAGGGACTGATCGGCGCCATCGAAGCCGCGGACGCCATGGTCAAGGCCGCCAACGTCAATATGGTTGGGCTGGACAAGGTAGGCGGCGGACTCGTCACGGTGATGGTCCGTGGCGACGTAGGAGCCGTAAAGGCCGCGACCGAAGCCGGAGCCGAAGCCGCCCGTTCCGTCGGCGAGCTCATCTCCGTCCACGTGATCCCGCGCCCGCACTCAGAAATCGAAGCGGTCCTCCCGACCACCGAATAGACACCGACGCCGCGTGACGTGGGCGGCCGCCAGCCGTAGACCCGGCGGTACACGTACGGCATTCACCGTCGCCGTCGGCTCGGCCGGCGGCGAAGCGTCTGTTCACGGTTGAGGAGCGGCATGGCGTCCATAGACGAAGCGAAGATTCGCGACATCGTCGCGCAGGTAGTCGCCGAGATGGCGGACGACGCGCCCCCCGCGCCGGCGGCCACCCGTCCGGCGAGTGAGACGACGACGTCTGCCGGTCACGGCGTGTTCAGCTCGGCGCAAGAGGCGGTGGACGCGGCTGTCGTCGCGCAGCGGGAGCTCATCGACGTTGGCCTCGACACGCGCGCGGCGATCATCGAGGCGATGCGCGAGGCAGGCCGCAAACGCGCCCGCGAACTCGCGGAACTGACCGTCGAGGAGACCGGCATCGGCCGTGTCGAGCACAAGATCGGCAAGAACGAGGGCGCCGCGGACCTGAGCCCTGGCATGGAAACGCTAGATGCCGAAGCCATCACAAGCGACGAAGGCATGCTCATCGTCGAGCGGGCGCCCCTCGGTGTGATCAACGCGATCACTCCGACGACGAATCCCACGCCGACGATCATCAACAACGCCATCATCATGGTCGCGGCGGGCAACTCGGTTGTCTTCAGTCCGCACCCGCGCGCCGCCCGGTGTTGCCTGCGCGCAATGGCGTACCTCAACGACGCCTGCGTCGAGGCGGGCGGGCCGAGGAATGTCCTGACGGCGGTCGCGGAGCCGTCGCTGCGCAACGCCAAGGAGCTGATGGAGCACGAGTCCGTCGACGCCGTCTGCGCCACGGGCGGGGGCGGAGTCGTCCGCGCCGCGATGCAGACGGGCAAGAAGGCGTTCGCCGCCGGCCCAGGCAACCCGCCAGCGCTTGTCGACGAGACCGCCGACCTCGGTCACGCCGCGCAGTGCATCGTAGAGGGCGCGTCGTTCGACAACGACGTGCTGTGCATCGGCGAGAAGGCGTGCGTCGCGGTCGACGCGGTCTACGACAAGCTCCTACGCGAGATGACGAACCGGGGCGCCCACCTCATCCGCAAGCACGAGACGCAGATGCTGGTGGACGCCGTCGTCAAGGGCGACGCGATGAACGCGGACATGATCGGCAAGGACGCCGCCGTCATCCTCGAAGCCGCTGGCATCCGCGCTTCCAAGGACGCGTTGGTCGTCCTGGCGGAGGTCGACGAGGACCATGTCCTCGTAACCGAAGAACTCCTGATGCCCATCGTGCCCGTAGTTCGGGCCAGGCATTTCGACGATGCGGTGCGCATCGCGAAGGCGACCGAGGCCGGGCGCGGCCACACCGCGATGATCCACAGCGAGCGGATCGACAGAATCCGCGCGTTCTCGCGGCAGATGCAGGTCGGCATTCTCGTGGCGAACGCGCCGTCGTTTGCGTGCGCGGGCATCGGTGGCCCTGGATTCCTCGCGATGACGGTGGCCGGACGCACGGGCGAGGGGTTCACCACGCCCCGCACATTCACGACCGAACGACGCCTAAGCATCATCGGGTCGGTTACCGGCGAGTAGTCACGCGCGATTCTCTTCCCACGCCGGATCCAGGTCGCCTCGGTGCCGACGCGCGCTTGGCGGGGAACCGGGTAGTCCATCGACCGCACGAGGCATGTAGTGCCATGAAGAAGGACATCCAACGCCAGCTCGAGGAGAGCGCGAGCCTGAAACGCGCCATCGCCGACCAGATGGCTGACGACATAGAGCTCGCGGCGAAGGCGATCATCGCGTGCTACGCGCGTGGTGGTAAGGTGCTGCTCTGCGGCAACGGTGGTAGCGCCGGCGACGCGCAGCACATCGCCGGGGAGTTCGTCGGACGGTTCCTCCGCGAGCGCCGCGCCGTCCCGGCCATCGCGCTGACGACAGACACGTCCATCCTCACCGCGATAGGCAACGACTACGGCTTCGACCAGGTGTTCAGCCGTCAGGCGGAGGCGCACGTGAACGCCGGCGATGTGTTCATCGGCATCTCGACGAGTGGCAACTCCGACAACGTCCTGCGCGCCTTCGAGGTGGCGTCGGAACGCGGTGCGACGACGGTTGGGCTCACGGGCAACGACGGCGGCGAGTTGGCGCGCGCGGCGGACATCGCCCTCACCGTGCCGTCGAATAGCACGCCCCGCATCCAGGAAGGGCACATCGTCATCGCGCACGTGCTGTGCGACCTGGCGGAGCGCGCCCTCTAGACAGGCTGGGACTTGGGATGGCGAAGGTCGACCTTCATGCGGTGGTCCTCGCGGGCGGGAGCGGCACGCGCTTCTGGCCTCTCAGCACGCCCGAGCGCCCGAAGCAGTTCCTCGCCCTGTTCGACGACCGGTCGCTGATTCAGCACGCCGTCGACCGCCTGCTGCCGCTCATTCCACCGACGAACATCTGGATATCCACGGGAGCGTCGCTCCTGGACGCCGCGCGGGCGGAGTTGCCCGCCCTCGCCGAGGCGCAATTCGTCGTTGAGCCCGAGGCCCGCAACACGTTGCCCTGCATCGGTCTGGCGTGCGCGCGGGTGCGCGCGGTGAACCCGGACGCTGTCGTTGCCGTCGTGTGCGCCGATCACCTCATCCGCCGCGAGGACGCGTACCGCGAGCTGCTCCGTGACGCCGCCGTGTCCGCCGACGGGTCCGGCGCCCTCACGACGTTCGGTATCAGACCTACCCGGCCCGAGACGGGCTACGGCTACGTGAGGCACGCCGGCAAGCCACAACGCGTCGGCGCCCACGATGTCTACCGAGTCGGTGAATTCGCCGAGAAGCCGGCGCGAGAGGTAGCGGAGGGTTACGTGGCCTCCGGCGACTACCTCTGGAACAGTGGGATGTTCGTCTGGAGCCTTCGGGCGTTCTTCACCGCGCTCGCCGAACACCAGCCGGCCATGCGCGCGCAACTCGACGAGATGTCGGCGGATCCCGACGCGGTGGCCCGCATCTACCCGACCATGGAGCGCGTGTCCGTCGACTACGGTCTCATGGAGCACGCCGACAACATCGCCGTCATGCCCGCCGACATCGACTGGGACGACGTCGGCAGTTGGGAGTCGGTGTGGGAAGTGTGGAGCCGCGATGAGGAGGACAACGCCATCCACGGACAGCACCTTGGCGCCGATACGCGCGAATGCCTCATCTTCGGCGGAGACAAGCCCGTGGTAACCTTGGGAGTCGAGGGGCTGGTCATCGTGGACACGCCCGAGGCGGTGTTGGTGTGCCCGAGACATCGCGCGCAGGAAGTCAGAGCGCTCGCGGAACAGGCGTTGCAGCGACGCGCAGGGAAAGGAACCGCGCATGGCGAATAAGGCGCTCATCACGGGTATCAATGGGCAGGACGGCTCGTATCTCACGGAGCTGCTGCTCGAGAAGGACTACGAAGTCCACGGCATCATCCGACGAGCGAGCACCTTCAACACCGGGCGTATCAATCACGTATACCAGGATCCGCACGACGCTGGCGCGCGGCTGTTCTTGCACTACGGCGACATCACCGACTCGACAAGCCTCGGCCGTCTGCTGAAGGAGGTGCAGCCCGACGAGGTGTACCACCTCGCGGCGCAGAGCCACGTCCGCGTTAGCTTCGACCAGCCCGAATACACCGGCGACACCACGGGGTTAGGTACAACGCGGATGCTAGAGGCGATCCGCACTACGGGCGCCCGCCCGAAGTTCTACCAGGCCAGCAGCTCGGAGATGTTCGGGCGCGTGCGAGAGACGCCGCAGAACGAGGACACCCCCTTCTACCCGATGAGCCCGTACGGCGCCGCCAAGGTGTACGCCTACTGGATGACGAGGAACTACCGTGAGGCATACGGTTTCCACGCGTCCAACGGCATCCTCTTCAACCACGAGAGCCCGAGGCGCGACCCGCGCTTCGTCACGCGCAAGATCACGCGCGCGGTCGCCCACATCCGCGAAGGCCTGCAAGACAAGCTGTACCTCGGCAACCTCGACTCCAAGAGAGACTGGGGCCACGCCGAAGACTACGTCCGCGCGATGTGGCTGATGATGCAGCAGGACGAGCCGGACGACTACGTCATCGCCACGGGTGAGGCCCACTCTGTTCGAGAGTTCCTGGTACACGCGTTTGGTCACGTCGGTCTGGACTATGAGGACTACGTCGAGATCGACCCGCGGTACTTCCGACCGACGGACGTCAACCTGCTGCTGGGTGACGCCTCGAAGGCGCGCGAGACACTGGGTTGGGAGCCCGAGCTGACGTTCGGGGATCTGGTCACCGCGATGGTCGACGCTGACGTGCGCCTGCTGGAGGAACAGAAGGAGGGCAAGCTGTCTCCCGGCAGCGCGGCCGTGCGAGAGTTTGGCTGATGGCCAGGCAGATGCGCCCGAAGACGATCTACGTCGGAACCACGGGCGTCAAGGAGTACCGCGCGACAATCGGGACGCACGTGCGGCCCTCGGACGTGGTCCTGGAGGTCGGGTGCGAGTGGGGAACGACGACCGACCTGATAGCGGACGTCACGAGCGACGTCATAGGGACCGACATCAGCCCGGAGTGCATCGAACGGGCGCGTAAGATGCGCCCTCACATCCGCTTCGAGGCCATCGACGCGTTCGACATGCCGGCGCTCCTCGCTCTGGACATGTCGTTCACCAAGATCTACATGGACCTGTCCGGCTTCTCCGGGTACGCGGCCTTGCTCGACGTGCTGTCTTTGCTGAATATGTACACGTATACCCTCCAACCGGAGGTGATCGTGGTGAAGAGCCGCGCTCTGAAGACGTTCGCGCATCGTTGCGTACCGTGGCGCGACCCCGCCCACGCGGAGGATAAGGCATGAAAGCAGTATGGAACGGCGTCACCCTCGCCGAGAGCGACGAGACACGGGTTGTCGAGACGAACCACTACTTCCCGCCCGCGACGCTGAATCGGCAGTTCTTCCGCGAGAGCGACACCACAACGCACTGAGGCTGGAAAGGCGACGCCAGCTACTACGACGTGGTCGTAGACGGTGAAGTGAACGGTGACGCGGCATGGTACTACCCGGACTGCAAGCCGGAGGCGCAGCACATCGAGGGCTACGTCGCGTTCTGGCGGGGAGTCGAGGTGACCCCGTAGCGTAGGCGAGCGGCCGGAGGGCTGAACGTGCACGTTGACATCGCATCGCGACTCGCTGGCGAACGCGTCCTGCTGACGGGCGGCGCCGGCTTCCTCGGCTCCGTCGTTCGACGGAGGCTGGAGCCGCATGTCGCCGAGGTGTGCGTGCCTCGCAGCAAGGAGTACGACCTGCGGGTCGAGGCCGAGGTAGACCGCGTGTACCGCGACTTCCAGCCGACGCTCGTGATCCACGCGGCGGCGGTCGTCGGAGGGATCGGGTACAACCGCGACGCGCCAGCCGCCATCTTCGACGACAACGCCCGCATGAACCTGTTCCTTCTCGCGAAGGCGCGCGAACACGGCGCCTCGAAGTTCGTCGGCATCGGCACTATCTGCGCGTACCCCAAGACGCCCCGCTCCATCCCGTTCGTGGAGGATGAACTGTGGGACGGCTACCCCGAGGAGACGAACGCGCCGTACGGCTTCGCGAAGAAGCTGTTGCTCGTCCAGGGGCAGGCCTACGCACAGCAGTACGGCTACAACGCGACGCATCTGCTCGTGGTGAACCTCTACGGCCCTGGCGACAACTTCGACGAAGCCAGTTCGCACGTCATCCCGGCGATGATACGGCGCTTCATGGAGGCGCGCGACGAGGGACGCGGCGAGGTTGTGTGCTGGGGCGATGGCACGCCTACCCGCGAGTTCCTGTTCGTAGAGGACGGCGCGCGCGCGATCGTAAGGGCGGCCGCCCTCTACGACTCCCCGGAGCCGGTCAACGTCGGCTCCAGCTTCGAGATATCCATGCGCGAGTTGGCGGAGACGGTCGCCGAGGTCGTTGGGTACGAGGGTCGCATATCGTGGGACACATCGCGCCCGAACGGGCAGCCGCGCCGTCTGCTGGACACGAGCCGCGCGGAGCGTGAGTTCGGCTTCCAAGCGCAGAAGCCGTTCCGCGACGGGCTGCGCGAGACCGTCGAATGGTATGAGCAGACACGCGCATGACGCCCATAGTCTTCGGCACCGACGGCTGGCGCGGCATCATCGGCGACGACTTCACGTTGGAGAACGTCGGACGCGTGGCGCGGGCGGTGGCCGCGTCCCTCCACGACGACGGCGTGGCCGATCGTGGCGTCGTCGTCGGGTACGACCGCCGATACCTGAGCGACCGCATGGGACGGCACGTAGCCGAGACCGTAGCGGCGGCGGGCGTCCCCGTGACGCTGTCGACATCGGCGGTGACGACGCCTGCCGTGTCCCTCGCCGTCGTCGACGGTGGCCACGCTGCGGGCCTCATGGTCACTGCGAGTCACAACCCGCCCGAGTACAACGGCATCAAGGTCAAGTCCGCCGAAGGTGGGTCGGCATCGGAGGAGCAAGTGGGGCGGGTCGCCGCGTGTGTGGACGCGCCCCCGCGTCGGCGGCCGCCAGCAGCTCTGGTCGAGGCGGACATCGCGGAGGCACATCTGCGCCGGATGACCGCCATGCACCCAGCGAGCGATGGGAGGCGGGCCTTACGCATCGTCGTGGACACGATGCACGGTTCGGCGTCAGGCGTGGCTGGCGACGCGCTGCGCGCGGCGGGCCACGATGTGACTGAGATCCGCGACGGCGCGAATCCGTCCTTCGGTGGCGTCTATCCTGAGCCGATTCCCCCGCACATCCACATGCTACAGAGGGCAACGCTCGCCCAGAACGCCGACCTTGGCATCGCCCTTGACGGCGACGGCGACCGGATCGGCGCGGTGACGTCCTCGGGCGAGTTCTTCAGTCCGCACCGCATTCTCTCGCTCATGGCGCGGGCGGCGCTGCGCGGGGGAGACACAGGTCGCATCGTGAAGACCGTGTCGACGACAGGGCTGCTCGACCGCATCGCGGCCGACCTGGGCGCCCCGGTCGTGACAACGCCCATCGGATTCAAGCACGTCGTGCGCGAGATCGGGCGGGGCAACGTCCTGGTCGGCGGCGAGGAGAGCGGCGGCATCTGGGCGCCAGGGTACATCCCTGAGCGCGACGGCGTGCGTGTCGCCCTGATCCTGGCTGAGATCGTGGCACGCCTCGAACGCTCGCTCGACGAGGAGTGGACCGCCATCGCCGAGGAGTACGGCCGCTGGGAATACGCCCGGCGCGACCTTGCCGTACCGGGAGTCGACGGCGCGCGCGTTGAAGCCGACGCCGCCGCGCTGACGGCGGTAGGCGGAGCCCCGGTCGCCCGTGTGGACACGACCGATGGCGTGAAGCTGCTGCGCGACGACGGCTACTGGCTGATGTTCCGCTTCTCTGGCACCGAGCCGGTCCTCCGGCTATACGCCGAGGGGGATTCCATCGCGATGTGTGAGGAGATGCTCGACGCCGCGCGCTCGCTCGTGGACGCCGCGTCGGCCTAGGGCGCCGACCGATCGTGCGACCGGCCGCTCGCGTGGGCTCTGTCTCGGCGGCCCGTCCGCTCGCTCCGACCACCCCCGGTTTGCCGCCATTTTTGCGCGAGTGGTATACTCCGCTGGCTTCGAGACACGTCCATCCACCGTCACGGAGAACCCCATGACACCGAAGAGGCTAGTTGTCCCCATGATCGTGGGGTGCCTCGCGCTTTGCGCGTTCTCTCCGCTAGTCGCGCAGGACATTGAGGAACGCGTCGTTGAGCACACGCTCGATAACGGGATGAAGCTGCTGCTCATGCGTCGTCCGCAGTCGCCCACCGTTAGCCTTAACATCTGGGTTAAGGCGGGTGGCGTAGACGAGCCGGTCAACAAGACCGGGATAGCCCACATGCTAGAGCACATGCTGTTCAAGGGCACGACCACCATCGGGACGCGCGACTACGAGGCTGAAGTTCCCCTGATGGCGAAGCTGGACGAGCTCTACGAGGAGCACGACACGCTGCGCGACGCCGGCGAAGACGGCGACGCCGAGCGTCTCGAAGCCGTGACCGCAGAGATCGAAGCGGTGAAGGAAGAGCAGAAGCAGCACATCATCAGCAACCAGATCGGTGAGCTCTATGCCTACCACGGCGAGACAGGGCTAAACGCCGGAACCGGGCGTGATATGACGGTCTACTACCTGCAGTTGCCGTCGAACAAGATCGAGCTGTGGATGCGCGTCGAGGCGGAGAGGATGCGCGATCCCGTGTTCCGCGAGTTCTATGCCGAGCGGGATGTCGTCATGTCCGAGCGACGGCAGATGGTGGAGTCAAGCCCCGGCGGCCTCCTCAATGAGTCGTTCTACGCCGCCGCGTTTGTGGCTCACCCCTACGGGCGACCGACAATCGGGTGGACGTCCGACCTGAACCGTCTCCGACGGAAGGAGGCGGAGGCATTCTTCCGCACGTATTACGCGCCCAACAACAGCATCGTGTCCATAGTAGGCGATGTCGACATAGAGTGGGCGATCGAACGCATGAGCCATTACTTCGGCGGCATCGCCCCGCAGGAGATCCCTGAACGCGTAGGCACGAAGGAGCCGGTGCAGCGAGGCGAGCGGCGCGTGACCGTCGAGTTCGACGCGGAGCCACAGTTGCGTATCGGGTACCACAAGCCGACTGTTCCGAGCCGCGATGACTTCGTCTTCGACATGATCAACGGCGTGCTTACCGGCGGGCGGACATCCCGGCTCTACAAGGCGCTGGTGGTAGATCAGCAGCTCGCCGTGAGCGTGAGTTCGGGTAACGGCGCGCCGGGCGTGCGGTACGACAACCTATTCGTGGTGTCGGCAACGCCGCGGCATCCCCACACGCCCGGGGATGTCGAGGCGGCGATCTACGCAGAACTGGAGCGCCTCAAGGAGGAGCCGCCGACGGAGCGTGAGCTCCAGAAGGTGCGCAACCAGAACCAGGCATCCTTCATTCGGGGCCTGGACTCGAACTCGGGCATGTCCTTCCAACTTGGGTATTACGAGTTAGTCGCCGGTTCTTGGCGATACGTGCAGACGCAGATGGAAACCATGAATAGCATCACCGCCGAAGAGGTGCAGGCGGTCGCCACAGAGTACTTCACCCCCCAGAAGCGCACCGTCGCCACGCTCGTGAAGCCGGCGGCCGCGGAGGCAGCCGAATGACCTACCGACACATCCTCACCGCCCTCGCCATCGGCTTGGCCACAGTCGTCTTCACCCCGGCCGCGGTCGGCGCCGAGATCGCCGTGCTGGAGGGCCTGGAATACCCCGAGATCGACTTCACGCCGCCGAAGACGGAGCGCGCGACGCTGTCGAACGGGATGAAACTGCACATGCTCCCGGACAGCGAACTACCCGTCTTCGCAATGCTCGCGTATGTGCGCACGGGCGATATCCACGATCCGCCAGACCAGGTAGGCCTCGCCGGCCTAACAGCGTCCGTCATGCGGACAGGCGGCACAGTGACGCGTCACCCCGATGCGCTGAACGACGCTCTGGAGTTCATCGCGGGATCGGTCGAGTCGTCGATGGGCTCCGAGTACGCCACGATGCGTCTGTCCGTGATGAAGAAGGACATCGAGCTTGGCATCGAGATGTTCGCGGACGTGCTCATGAATCCGGCGTTCCGCGAGGACAAGATCGAGCTCGCGCGGAACCAAGCCTTGGAGGGCGTGCGTCGGCAGAACGACAATCCCTACGGCATCGCAGGCCGCGAGTTGAGCAACGCGGTCTTCGGCGACCACCCTTACGCCAACACCGCGACCGTCGAGAGCATCTCGAGCATCACGCGGGACGATATGGTGGCCTTCCACGACGCCCACTACCGGCCGGGCGGGATTTCCGTCGCGATCTCCGGTGACTTCGAGACGGAGACGATCGTCGCGGCGCTCGAGGAGGTGTTCGGGACGTGGACCGCCCCGGTGATCGACCACTCGTCGGCCCCGGAGGTAGAGGATTTACCCCAGGCCGCAGGGATATACCACGCCGAGAAGGACATCCCACAGGCGGCCGTGTGGTTCGGCCATGTGGGGGTCAAGCGAACGAACCCCGACTGGTTCTCGATTGTCACGATGAACAACGTCCTTGGGGCGGGCGGACTGTTCACTTCGCGCCTACCACGCGAGCTGCGCTCGAATCGCGGCCTCGGCTACCAGGTTGGATCGACATACCTACGCATGAACGAACGGGGCCTATTCTATGTGTACTGCGTGACGCGCCCTGATGCGACCGGCGAGGTTATCGAAGTGACCCGAGACATCCTAGAAGGCATGCGGAGCGAGTTGGTGACCGACGAGGAACTGGACCTGGCCAAGAGCCTGAACATCAACTCGTTCGTGTTCGCCTATACGTCTAGCGCACAGATCGCCCATCAGGACTTGCGCATCGATTTCCTGGGCTATCCGCCGGAATTCATGGAGACGTACACGGCCAACATCGCGAAGGTCACCAAGGAGGATGTGCAGCGCGCCGCGCAGACATACCTACATCCCGACCGGCTGAGCATCGTCACGGTCGGCGCGCGCGAGATGTTCGACAAGCCCCTCGAGGAGCTGGGTGACCTGACGGTCCTGGAGCTCGACGCTGCCAGCGAGTAAGTTCCTCGTGCAAGCCCCGCATGTACAGCGGCGACCTCGCCGTTGTACATGCTTTCCCTCCACAATGTGCAGTCTTACACTTGACATCGTGCATTGTGGTCATTACAATGGTGAATGACGGTGGTCACTTTCACGAAGTCTGGACCTTGCAATGCTTCGGCCGGAAGTTCCGACATGCCCGTCGTGCGCGGGCGATATCCGCATCAGCAGGTATCACTGCCCGAGCTGCGACCTGGCGGTTGAGGGTTCCTTCGAGAGGAATCGATTCTCCCGGCTGTCGCCGCAGGGCCAGGATTTCCTGGTGCTGTTCGTCAAGAATCGTGGCAACCTGCGGGAAATCGAACGCGAGTTGGACATCTCGTATCCCACGGTGCGCAATCGGCTGAACCGAGTGATCGCCGAGCTCGGACTGTCCGACGAGCAGCGATGGACCGCCGAGGAAATCGCGGCCGAGCGGAAGACGATCGTCGCGGATCTGCACGAGGGGAAGGTGTCGCCGGCGGAAGCCGAGGACTTGCTCCGCGCGCTGAACCAATTGAGCCCTGTTGACGGAGGCGCCAGCACATGAGTCAAGAGCGGCTACTAATTCTACGAATGATCGCGGAAGGGAAGCTGAGCGCCGACGAAGGGAATCGCCTGATCGAAGCGCTCGACGGCGGGGGCCATTCCAACGGCAAGGCTGGTACCGGCCCCGCGTATCAGGTGTTCTCGCGGACGGCGCGGGACGTGCGGAAGGGCCTTGAGGACATTGGTCAGAAGGCCGGAGAGATTCTGCGCGAACGGCAGAACGACCTGAGGGCGCAGGTCGAGGAGATAAAGCGCAACGTCGGCAAGGCCGCGAAGGCGGGCTCCTCGAAGTCAGACCGGGACCACACCATCACGATTGAGGTGGAAGACGACTCGCCCTCGGGCGCGGGAGCCGGGAGCAGGAGACGCGAAGGGACAGCACATGACGACCAATGAACGCGTCATCGTTCTGAATCTTCTGCGCGAGGGGAAGATCTCGACGGATGACGCGGAGCAACTGCTGCACGCGCTCAGCGAGGCCGATCAGCCCTCCACTGGGAGGGGCAAGGGCAGGGCTGAGTGGAAGCTGGACGAGGTGCTCCGAGGTATCGAACGCGACATCAAGGGCATCGACGTCACCAAGTTCACGGGGAAGGTCGAGGGCTTCTTCGACGACCTGCGCAAGCGCTTCTCCGAGATGGCATGGGACGGACCCAACGGCTCGTCGGCGGGCGACGGACGTAACGTCGTCGAGGGTACCGGCGAGTTCGACATGGCGGCGGGGTCGGTCGTACACGTGAGTCAGAAGGGCGGCGAGATTCGGCTGGTTCGCAATGCCGCCGACAGGCTGCGCGTATCAGCGCCGATGTGCTACGCCGATGTCGAGGACGCGCGCAACCACGCCCGGTTCGAAGGCGTCGGCGGGATTCTGGAGGTAGCGATCCCGGCGAGCGTAGCGAAGGTGTACATTGAGGCCACCGGCTGCCAGATGGCTGCCGATGAGCTCGATCTCGACTCGTTCACGGCGCGCATCGTTGGCGGATCCATGCGGGTGCGCGACGTGGCGGCGCGGCTAAGTCTCAACCTCATCGGAGGAAGCATCCACCTGACGGAAGTGAGGAGCGAGGATGTGGACGCCGAGACAAACGGAGGAAGCATCTCCGCGGACTTGGGCGCAGTCCACACCGGCGCCTACAAGCTCTCAGCGGCGGGAGGCGGCGTAACCGTCGACATCGCCGCAGGTTCCGAGTTCGATGTGTCGTACACGGTCACGGGCGGCGTCTTCGAATCCCAGTGGGGTACGCCGCTGGCTGGCGAAAACCATCTGCGCGTCGGTGACGGCGACGCGACGTTCGATATCGTAGCGAATGGTGGGTCCATCGCTCTGCGTCAGAGCGAATCATCGTAGACGGGGGAGAGACATGAACCTGTTCGTGAAGATCCTCGCTTGGATCGCGATCGTCGTCCTGGCCTGGAAGGGGCTGGGACTCCTCATCAGCACGGTGGGCGCGCTCGTCGTCGTACTCACGGGCGTCTTCGGCTTCGCCGTCAAGCTCACGCTACTGGCGTGCATCGCCTACGCCATCGTGTGGCTCTACCGGCGGGTAAGATCCGAAGCATAGCGGGCGACCCGCGCATGCACGGACTGCACGAACAGGGCGGGAGCCATCCCGCCCTGTCTGTGTGCTCGGGCCCACGCGTCCCCGCCTGTCGCCGCACGTCTGACGCCTTCTAGGGCGGCGGGCAGCGGCACGGCGCGCCTCGACGGGACGTGCGAAGTCCGCTATCTTGTGAGTGGCGAATCTAGGCAGGCTACGGACAGGAGGCGGTTTCCATGGCGATTCTCAATCTCGCTCTCGTCGGCGCTGGGCGACGTGGCGCGGGCGCGCACCTTCCGGTCATCCCGCACCTCGCAGACACGTACCGCCTCGTCGCCATATGTGACATCGACGGTGAGGTCGCGAAGCGATGCGCGTCCGAGTACGGCGCCACGCCGTACACGAGCATCCGCGAGATGGTCGCGAACGAGGACATCGACGTCGTCGACGTCACCGTCCCTGGGCCGGCGCACCACGCCGTGTGCGTCTTCCTCGCGCGCGAGGGCAAGCACGTGCTCTGCGAGACGCCGCTCGCCTCCACGCGCATGCTCTCCGACATGATCATCGACGCGGCGGAGGAGCACGGCACAGTGCTCGAGGTCGCGGAGAACTACTACCGCGTGCCTATCGAGCGCTTCATGTCGACGGCCATCGCCGAGGGCGTGATCGGTGACGTGTCACGCATCTACCGCATCTTCCACGAGGGCGGCTATCACGGGATGAGCATGCTGCGCATCCGCGCTGGTGGCGACCCGGTCAGCATCCTTGGCGTCACGCACGACACGCCGGTCGTGCCACACACCGACCGCATGAAGCGCCACCACACGTCAGAGCGATGGTCGATGGGGTACCTCGACTTCGAGGGTGGCGCGACGGCCATCATGATGTACTCCAACGTCATCCACGCGCGCTCGCTGGGGCGCAAGGTGAACGCGATGGCGCAGATCCACGGGACCGAGGGGGCCATCATCGAGGACGCTGTCTATGTCGTTCCGCCCGACCAGTTGGAGTCTGGCGCCCTCGCCGACCCCTACACGCCCACGCGCGTGAAGGCCACCGTCGATGGTGTCGAGGTGGTCAAGAGCATCGTGCTGGAACTGCCCGGCCGCACCGTGGCGTGGGACAGTCCTCTCGCCCATCTCCCGATCCGCGAGGGTCAGGTTCCCGTCGCGGACGAGCTACTCTCGGTCGCCCGGGCCATCGAGTCAGGCGATGCGCCTGAGTATGGCGGAGCCGCCGGCCGTCTCGACCAGGAGATGAGCCTGGGAATGGCGGAGTCGTCCCGGCAGGACAGGACCACGGTGACGTTCCCGTTGGC
This sequence comes from uncultured bacterium, assembly GCA_964473525.1. Lineage (GTDB taxonomy): Bacteria > Poribacteria > WGA-4E. Next base: position 33,862 of record CAYYPK010000010.1, on the reverse strand, counting down.
GGGCATGACCGATGGTGAGGCGCGGACGCACGCGGGCTACGAGGAGACCTACGGCGTCGCCGTAGACGACATCGACGGGCTGCTGGATGTGTACTTCCCACGTCGGTAGTGTATAGTCGTACAGTGCCAGCGTTGGAAAAGAGGTCAGTCCATGCTGCTCTACATTTTCGCCGCCGTATTCGGTGTCGGCGTGACGCTGGTCGATATGCTCGGGTTGCTGGGTGACTCCGACGACGGGGCCTCCGACGACGGTGACGGCGATGGCGGCGCGGGAGAAGTCCACGCTCCGGTCCTGTCGTTCATGCGCTGGCTACGGGTGCTGGTGTACTTCTGCCTGGGTTTCGGGCCGTTCGGCATCGTCGCGGATCGCATGGGCGGCGGCGCGGTCGCCACGCTGCTCTGGGCGGCCGGGGGTGGCATCGTGACCGGGGCCCTGGCGCGGGCCTTCTTCCGCTTCCAGGGCAAGGTGGTGGACTCGTCGCTCGGCGATGACGAGATGCTCTTCGAGCAGGCGTACGTGACGGTGCCCGTCTCGGATACCGACATGGGGCGCGTGCGGGTGCACATTGGCCAGACGGTCGCGGAGCGGTTCGCCCTGGCGGCGGACCCGGACACATTCTACGCCGCTGACGACGAAGTACGCATCGTCAGCGTGACTGACGACTGCGTCTACGTCCGCGCCACGGACGACGACGCCATCGATACGGAGACGCCCTCCTTCCTGATGTAAAGGAGTCGGACAATGCCTGATATTGGCGCCCTACTACTCTCGGGCGAGGCGTTCTCGGCCGGCGGCGGCATCCTCGCTGTCGGGCTATTCTTCGGCCTTGTCATCGTCCTCAAGTCGCTCATCCGGGTCTGCCCACCGAACCAGGTGCTGGTAGTCACCGGCGCCAAGACCAACATCCACGGCAAGGAGTACGGCTTCCGTCTGAAGCGTGGCGGGTACACGTTCGTGATCCCGTACTTCCAGAGCGCGCAGGGATTGGACCTGGGGATCATCCCCATCAACGTACGAATCGAGGGCGTGAACTCCGCCAACGGCATCACCGTCGGCGCCGACGCCACCGCGTGCGTGTGCGTTGACCACGAGGACGAGGCCCTGCTCTACTCCGCCGTCGAACGCCTGATGGGCAAGTCGCGCGGCGAGATCCAGGAGCAGATCCAGCAGATGATGGTCGGCAACTTCCGCGGCGCGCTCAACAAGACCACGCCGCTGCAGGCCATCGGTATGGTCGAGAGCGTCGACGCGGAGGATCGAGCCGGCGAAGGCGAAAGCCTCACCCATCTCACCGACGACGACGCATCGATCGTGCAGGTCGACCAGGAAGGCGAACGCGCGCAGTTCCGGGCAGAGCTTCTGCGGGACAGCACGCAGGATCTCAGCACGTTCGGCATGAGCGTGGTGTCCGTCTCGCTGCAGAAGATATGGGACACCTCGAATTACCTCGCGAACCTCGCGAACAAGACGCTGTCGCGGAAGCGGCAGGAGGTAGAGATCGAGGAGGCGCGGCTGAACGCCATCGCGGAACGCGCCGAATCGGACCAGGGCCGCCGCGAGGCGATGGCGCAGAGCCAGGCGGACGAGGCGGTCATCGCGGCCCAGCAGGAGCTGGAAGTGTTGCGTCGCACGTGCGAGGCCGACATCGAACGGGCGCGGCTGGAGGCGGACAGCGCCATTGAGCAGGCCACGAGCGAAGGTGAGAAGGCGGTCCAGTCCATCGCCGTCGACCTACAGCGGCTCAAGAACGCGTCGGACGTCACGCTACGCGCCGACGCCGACCGCCAGGCGGCTGAGACGCACGCCGAGGGACAGGGCGAAGCCGTCAGGATCGTCCAGGAGACCGAGAACGACCTGCTGGAACAGAAGGCGCGGATGGTGGCAGACGCTGGTGACGTTGGTCGCATCGCCCTCTTCACGCAGCAGCAGCTCGCCGGACTGTTCGACGCCTACTCCGAGCAGGCTCAGAACCTGGAACTCGACAACGTCGTCGTGATGGACGACCAGATGGGCATCAACGGCATCGTCAACCGCGGGCCGGAGGCGTTCGTCGACTTCCTCCACCAGTTCGAAGAGGGCTTCGGCATCAGCGTCAGGGATCTCCTGACCGCCGCTCCTGACAGCGCGAAGGGAGACGCCTCATGATCGGTTTTGGCATTGTGCTGCTGCTTCTCATCATCGCGACGCTCATCGTGCAGCTCGTCACCAAGATGAAGATCGTGGGCGCCAACGAACTAGCGGTCGTGGCCGGTAAGGGCCAGGATTTCGCGACGCTACGCGGCGGCCGCGTGTTCGTCTATCCGCTCATCCACCGCTTCTTCAAGATGGACTTGCGTCCGCAGACCACAAGCGTGCGGGTCGAATCCGCCATCGCCGCGGGCATCGTGCCGCTCACGGTCGTCGCCACCGTCAGCTTCGCCGTCGCGTCGTCGGGCAGCGGCCTGCGCAACGCCATACGCCGCATCCTCTTGATGACGCGGAGCTGGGACGAGCTGGGCGACATCGCGACGTCCATCATCGAGGGGCATCTGCGAGACTCCATCGCGACGATGACTCCCGAAGAGGTGATGACTGACAAGGACCGCCTGGTACAGAACATGATCCGCGTGTGTAAGGTGGACCTCGAAGGCATCGGCCTCGAGATAACGGCGATGAACATCGCCGATGTCGACGATCACCGCCTGGAGGGCGTTGAGGAGCCGGAGCTGTACATCGCGCTCCTGAAGCGCATCCAGTCGACGAACGCGGAGTCGCAGTCGCGCGCCGCGCAGGCCGCCGCCCGCGCATCCGCCAAGGAGGAGGCCGAGACGCGGCGCGCCGAGGTGACCGTGCGCAGCGCCGAGAACGAGCGCGAAAGCCTCGTCGCCGCCACGCGCGTGAAGGTGGCTGAGGAGAAGCAGCGCTCGGCCATCGGCGTCGAGAAGGCGTCGCGCGACGCGGAAGCCAGCGTCGCGGGCATACAGGCGCAAATAGCGGCCGAACAGCAGCGCATTGAGATGCTCCGCGCGCAGTTCGACGCGGAAGTGCTCACCCCCGCGGAAGCCGAGAAGGAGCGTCTTACGCTGACCGCGCAGGCGGAAGCCGCCGAGTTGCGGGGACGCGCGCAGGCCGAGATTGACCAGCTCAAGCGCACTATCGGCATTGTCCAGGAGGGCGGCAAGGCGGCGTTGGACGCGTACGTCATCGAGAACTTCGAGCGGTTCGTACAGCCGTTCGCTGAGACGATGTCGCTGTTCCCGGTGAAGCACGCGACGGTCATCTCGGGCGCGGGCGGGTCGCACGCGCCGATTTCCGGCATCCACCCTCACCCGGTGGAGGAACAGAAGGCGCGCCTCCTGCAAGACGCGCTGGGGGCGATCGTTACCGGCGCCGGCGCGGGAGGGGCCGTTGAGATCGAGCCCGTCGCCGCCGAGGATGCCGTCAGCGATGAGACAGCCGCCGAGGACGCCGCGGCGACGCACGCGGCTCCGTCGCCGTACCGCGTGCGACCGAAGCAGTAACCGGAAGCGACAGGAGGACGGATGCGCATTGCCCTCGGAAACGACCACGCCGGCTTCCCGATGATCGAGGCCGTGAAGGACATCCTCGGGGAGCTAGGCGTGGAGACGACGCACTTCGGCAGCTATACGGCTGACCCGGTGGACTTCCCCGATGTCGCGCGCCTGGTGTGCGACGCGGTGCGCGGGGGCGATGTCGACCGCGGCCTCATGGTGTGCGGAACGGGCGTTGGCGCCAGCATTGCCGCGAACAAGCGACCCGGCATACGGGCGATGGTCGCGCACGACACGCACTGCGCCCATCAGGGCGTAGAGCACGACGACGTCAACGTGCTCTGCATCGGGGCCCAGATCATTGGCCCGTGGCTGGCGGAGGACATCATCCGAGCATTCGTCGGCGCGACGTTCAGCACGGAGGAGCATTTCCGGCGGCGCGTTGGGAAGCTTCACGAAATGGAGCTAGAAGCCGCGCGCGAACTGGCAGTCGAAGCGCGCGCGACCTGACGCCTAACGCGAGCCGTCGACCCAGCGACGCACCCACACGCGCGTCCCATCGGTGGCGAGAGTGACGGCGCCGTCGCGGTCGGTGCGCAGGATCGCCGCGCCGGCGTCCTCGTAGCGGGCCAGCACGTCTGGCGCTGGATGCCCGTAGCGGTTGCGCTCGCCCGCGGAGATGACGGCGTGAGACGGCGCCACGGCCGCCAGGAACCGTGCGGTGCTCGACGAGCCACTGCCGTGATGGGGCGCCTTGAGCGCGTGGGCGCTCATGTCGACCGATCCCGCCGCGGACGCCTGGGCGAGGAACGCCTCTACGTCTGCCTCGATGTCGCCCGTTAGCAGCGCCCGGAAGGCGCCGTAGCGGACAAGCATCACAAGGGAGTCCGCGTTCGCGTCGCCGTCCAACAGGTCGATGTCACCGACCGCCCGCGGGTAGAGAACTTCGACGCTAAGCCGCGTTCCGCTCCGCCTTGACACATGCAGTGTCGCTCCCGCCCCGAGAGACGCCATCGCCCCACGGTCGGCCGCGGTCGCCCGCAGCTCGGCCATGGCTCCTTCCGCCACGTTGTCAGCGATGCCGTAGATGCGGTCAGCGCCCAGGGTTCTGACCAGGTACGCGAGGCCACCGCTGTGGTCGTTGTCGGGGTGCGTCATGACAACGCCCTCGACGCGCGTGTCGCCCGCCGACAGGAGGTAGGGAGTCACAACGCTCTCCCCGTAGTCAAACCGACGCGAGCGCGCGCCCCCGTCGATGACGATCGTCGTGCCGTCGGGAAGCTGCGCGACCGCCGCGTCGCCCTGCCCCACGTCGAGAAACGTCAGGCGGAGCAGACCGTCGGGGCGCGTGAGCGCCTCGGCCCACACCGCCGAGCACGCGACGGCGAGCCCGACAATGCCCCACTGCGGCACGCGCGCCGCGACGTCACGAGCATGGGCGGCCGTCAGTGCCGCGAAGAGCCAGAGCGCAAGGTGTGGCGTCAGCGACCGGGGCACGAGTAGCACAGCGTATGGCACGCCTGCGAAGAATGCGACGATAGGGTTCAGGATGGCGAGGAGCAGCCACAGAGCGTTTGCCAGGACTGTGGACAGCGCGATCGACGCCAGGCCGACGCCCGCCACCAGCATCGCGCAGACCATGCTCGCAGCGACGATAACGCCCACTGGCAGGTTCGCGGCGAATCCAGCCAGGTTCACGCGCTGGAAGTGGTAGAGCGTGATGGGCAGCGTCGCGACCTGCGCCGCAAGCGTCGCCGCGCCGGCGACCACGAGCCAGTTCCAAGCGATGCGCCCCAGGCGTGTGGCGTACCAGCGTTCGCGTATGGGGCGCAGCGGATCCAGCCACCGCGGCGTGAAGTAGAGCAGGCCAGCGGTCGCGGCATAGGACAGCTGGAAGCCCGCATCGAACAACGCGTAGGGATTCCACAACATGAGCACGACCGCCGACACGGCGAGAGCGTTCAGCGGGTTGGAGCCACGTTCGAGTAGCCTGGCGGCGAGGTAGAACAGGCAGACGAGCAGCGCGCGCAGCACCGGTGGCTGAGGGCCGATGAGGGCCGCGAACGCCACGGCCAGGGCCATCGTGCCTGCGTAGACGAGGCGCAGTGGCATCCTGCACGCCGCCAGCAGCACGTACACCGCCGCGACAAGCAACGCGAAGTTGGCGCCGGAAACCACGAGGACGTGGATGACGCCACCGTCCCGGTACATGTCGAGGATGTCGTCTGGTATCGACCGACGCTCGCCGAGAAGGATGCCTGCGGCGAGGGCGTCGTACGGCGTTGGCAGGCCGGCGTCCAACGTGCGGAGCACGTGCGCGCGGACGCGGCCGAGCTGTCGCAACGCCCACCATCCGGCGACGCCGGTCGCGCGGAAGTCACCCGCCGGCACGCTGATGATGCCATGTACGCCGCGCCGCCGCAGATAGCGGGCGTAGTCGAATCCGCCGGGGTTCCTCTGGCCTGGAGGCGCGACGAGGGCGCCCGAGACGCGCGCTGCGGTCCCATACGCAACGGTCGAAGATATGTCGCCACGGCACCGCGCGAGAACCGTGGTGTGGCGCGCCGCGCCGCCGGCTGCGTCTACCACCCAGCCACGCATCCGTAGCTCGGTCGTGGTGGCGCGTTGCACGCGCTCTAGCACAACGCCCTCGAATTGGACGTCGGAGCCTGCCTCAATGGGGATGGGAGCAACGTCCGCTACGACAATCCATCTCAGCCACGCGACGCAGATCAGGAGGCCGGTGATCCCGTAGGGACGCCATCGGCTGCTACCGAGACATAGGGCCGCGACAACGCCGGCCACGGCCAGCCCGAGCGTTGGGACACCCGCCCAACCCAGGAAGATGCCGAGAGTCACGAGGCATGTCGCGCGGAGAGCGGGAGGCACTGCGGTGGTCCGCTGTTGGGCCGTGCGCCGGGGTCTCTGGAATGAGCGGCCGGGATGGACGGCAGTCTAGCACACCGCGCCGGGCCGCTGATGGCTGCGAGTGTACGCGATGAAGCCGCTGCTCATCACTGAGCAACGGCTTCCTAACTGGTGGAGCCGAGGGGAGTCGAACCCCTGACTTCTAGAGTGCGATTCTAGCGCTCTACCAACTGAGCTACGGCCCCAGAAGCACGATCCGTACACGCATCCGAAAGAGTGGCGGAGAGAGAGGGATTCGAACCCTCGAAGGGCGTAAACCCTTAACGGTTTTCGAGACCGTCCGTTTCAGCCACTCACGCATCTCTCCGCGATCAGTCCTCGCGGTCTCGGCGGGTGGCGAAGAAGGCTTGCAGCAGGCTGCGCGCCTCCGTCTCCATGCACCCACCGACCGTGACCACGGTCCGGCCGAGCGCCCCGTCCGATAGCAGGCGATGGCGGGATCTGACCGCGCCGGTTTTCGGCTCCGTGACGCCGAAGACCACGCGCTCAATCCGCGCCAGCCAGATGGCCCCGGCGCACATGGCGCACGGTTCCACCGTCACGTACAGCGACGCGCCGTCTAGACGACTACGACCCAGCGCTTCCGCGGCGCGCCTGATGGCGACCACTTCCGCGTGCGCCGTGGGGTCGGCGTCGGCCTCACACCGGTTGGAGCCAAGGCCAACGGCCTCGCCGTCCAACACAACAGCCGCGCCCACCGGCACGTCGCCGCGCTCGCCGGCTTCCGCCGCCTCGCGCAACGCCTCGCGCATCCACCTGCCGTCCAGTTCCGTCGGGTAAAACACCCACCGGCCTCGGCTGCTTGGTGGCGCGACGAAGGCATACGTATGATAGGCGCGGCCCCTATCTGAGTCAATGGCAATCCCAGCGGCAGAGCCGGATCCGGCGCGCCGACCTCAGCTGTCAGCCCGGCCGCCCGGCAAGTGACCGCGGACCCAGCGAGCTACCTCTGTCACCGCTGCGGATCGTGTGCATTGCGAGGTGTTCAGCACGTCCCAGGTGACCCCGTTGGGATCGTGTCCCTCTTGCAGGCGGGCGTTCCACTCGACCATCGACTTCACGAACGCCGGCTCGGCCGACTTGCGCCAGGCGGGCCTCGCCAGCAGCCGACGCCTCAGTTCGTCCTCGTCGCACGTTAGCGCCATGTAGTGCGCCGACGAGAAGTAGTGGATGCGCGAGGCCCGAGCGAATTCGATCGGGTCTCCGCCGCCGAACAGCACCACGGGACGGCCGCTCTGCGCGATGTTGGCGCAGGTCCAGACCCAGACGTCCCGGTACTCGTCCCATCCTCGGTTGGTGAGACCTTCGATGAGCAGCGTGTCAGAGTCGAGGTACACCGCGTCGGGAGAGTCGGCAGCCGCCGCCAGGTCGGCCGCGATGGTGGACTTTCCGGCGCAACTCGGGCCGGCGACGACGAACAGCGGCAGCCGTCGGTAGAGGATCTCGTGATGGCACTCGTCACAGTGCGGCGCTGGCGCGCCCGTGCGGGTAGGTTCGCGGCGGGAAACGTCGTCGCACTCCGGGCAGATCCACTCCACTGAGACCGGCTCCCTACAGGCCGCCGCGGCTGTCGGCGAACGTCATGACTTCGTCGTATGTCGGCATGAAGTTGGCGCACCCGTGCTGCGTCACCACGATGGCGCCGCACGCGTTGCCTAGACGCGCGGACTTGTGCCAGTCCCAGCCCTGTAGGTAGCCGTACAGAAAGCCCGCGCCGAACGCGTCGCCTGCTCCGAGGATGTTGGCGATGTCCACCGGGAAGCCGTCCACATCGACCGAGTCGCGCGCGCCAGTCGCGGACACCGAATGCACGCGCGCGCCGTCTGCCCCGCGCTTCTGGACGACAGCGGTGGGGCCGAGCGCCATCAGCCGCGCGACGGACTCGTCTACGTCTCCCGACACCTCCGCGTCGGACACCTGCGAGTGCGCCACGCGCACTTGGTCGGGATCCATGAGAACTGCGGCGTTGATTTCGTCCTCGGTACCCAGAGCGACATCCACGAGCGGCAGAACAGACCTGATGGCGACGCCGAACGCCCGCGCGTCGTGCCACTGGTCGGGACGGAAGTCGATGTCCAACACGACCTTCGCCCCTGCCTGCTTCGCGAGTTCGGCTGCGAACACGGTGCTGCTGCGGCTCGGGTCGCGGCTCAGGTTCGTGCCCGCGAACTGGAAGACGCGGCAGTCGGTTACCGGGGCCGCGAGCACGTCGTCGATGGTGAGCGCGATGTCGGCGCAGTTCTCGCGGTAGAACACGAGCGGGAACTTGTCGGGGGGCTCGATGCCCAGTACGACTGCGCTCGTACGCTGGCCCGGCTTCCGCGGGATGAACCGCGTCTCGACGCCTTCGCGTTGCAGGAAGCTCAAGACGAAGTCGCCCACGGGGTCTTCGCCGAGACCCGTGAGCAACGCCGCGTTCAGGCCCAGCCTTCGACCACCGACGCTGATGTTTGTCGGCGAGCCGCCCACGTACGCCGCGAAGCTGCCGATGTCCGGGAACGGCGCGCCCACGTCGTTGGCGTACAGGTCGATGGACGAGCGCCCCATGTGGCAACTGTCGTACGTCGCATCGGTTCGCATGGCAGGTCTCCGACGGGCAGGGGCAGCCCTAGTACAGCGGCACGCGCGTGTCCACTGAACCGTAGCTGTCCTTCACCCACGTGTGCTGTGGGTCGTCCTGGTTCGCCAGGCTTTGCGCGCTGCCCGCCAGGACGTTCAGGTAGTACGTCGTGTAGCCCGGCGCGCTGACGACAGGGTGATACCCCTCGGGCACGAGGACGGCGCTGTTGTGCTCGGCGCGCACCAGGGCGTCGATCGGCTGGCCGGCCTGATGCAGCGGCGAGTTCTCATCGGTGTACACACGCTGGTAGGCGTACCCCTCCGGCTTGTCGATGCGGTAGAAGTAGACCTCTTCGAGGTCGGCCTCGACGAGTTCACCGTCGGCGCCTTCGATGTGTACGTCGTGCTTGTGAGGCGGGTAGCTGCTCCAGTTGCCGCTGGGCGTGTACACCTCGACGAGCACGAGACGATGCACTGGCGATCCGGGCGGCAACAGGTCGTTGATTTGCCGGCTGACGTTGTCGCCGCCGCGGACGTTGACCGCGACGTCGGCGGGTCGGATGTGCCACGGGTCGTGGTCCTCGTCGGTCGGTACCCACGCCACGGCGAAGTCGCCGGCCTGGGTGGCCGTCACCGTGAACTCCGTGCGCCGTGGCAGGTAGACCGCGTCCGCGGCGCCCGTGAAGACGTTCTCGCGGCCGCCCACATCGGTCCAAGCGCCGCGCGACGACGTCACCTCGTACGTGCCGGTCAGGTTTACGACGACGAGCTCGTTCTCGCCGGTCTCGAAGGACCACGAGGCGCCCGTCGCGAGCGTGCGCGCCTCGAACGAGATGTACTCCCAACCAGCGTCGTCAGGCGTGATTGAGAGGATCAATCCCGAGCCGTCATCGCGCGACGGGACGAGTATGTTGTCTGCGCTGTACTGTGGCATGGGTTTCGCCTGGGTGGGTTCACGGGAGCCAACGCGCCCGCCTAACATGGCAGCGGAGGACACATGGTCTCGGAGGAGTCGGTAGGCGTCTTGAACGCGCGCCCGCCAGAGTTCCGACCCCTTCCTGACCTTCCCCTGCCAGGGGAAGGGACTCAGGGCGTCGCGGCGACGGTGGGGCTCTAGACGTTGAACACGCCTGGCAGCACCCAGATGTACTTCACGGCCAGCGTCCACCGCAGGACCATCTTGATCGGCACGCCGAACATCATCAAGAACAGGCCAGAGACCAGAGCGTACCGGAGCAGCCCGAGGTCGTTCACCTTGTGCGTCAACCAGCGCGGCACGCCGTCCATGAGGACGCTACGCATGTTCCGCCAGTTCTCCTCGCGGCGAAGCCAGAGCAGCGCGAGGAGTCCGAACGCGAAGTTTAGCACCGCGCCGGTCGAGAACCCGACACTCACCACGCCGAAGGTGAACCACGCCACCAACACCAGCAGGGCGAGGCCGAACAGCGGGCCATTCACCGACGGCACACGCAGGAACGCCAACGCCGCCCTGGTCGGGATCTTGAATGACAGGACGAAGACATCCAGCATCAGTCCCATAGGGCTCCTCGACGACGGATCCGTGCCGACGATGGCGTCGATGGTCTCAAGCGACGCGTCGTCGCGAAGCCGGCCGGTGTCCGTGTCCACCAGCTCCTCGCGGCGACGGACGCGTCGCCCAAAGAGGTAGGTGATCTGCCCAAGCCCCATGTAGCCCATCACCGCTGCCGCGCCAATGAGCACACCCAGTGTCGCCTGGGAGTCGAAGGCTGCGACAGCGGACAGGCGCACGGTGTCAGCCACGCCGAGTAGGGACATCAGGGGCGAGATGATCCGGGCGCCGATGACGTTCGAAAGGTCGACGTTGTTCGCCACGACGATCTTGTGCGCGTCCCACGTCTCGAAAATCCCGAAGAAGTTCCAGCCCGGGCCACGCATGAACGTCCCGATGAATATCTGCGCGCACCACAGGACGAAGAACCCGAAGAAAAACACGAATATGGCGAACGGCCGTTCCTTGATCGTGTAGTACCCAGACCCCTTCGGGTTCGTGTCCACGTAGGGAATGACGATCAGGCCGTTGATGATCGTCATCGGCAACACGACCCCAGCGAACCACGGATCGAAATAGACGAGCATCTCCTGCAGGCCCAGGAAGTACCACGGGGCCTTGGACGGGTTCGGCGTCTGGGCCGGATTCGCCGGTTCTTCTAGCGGCGCATCCAGGGAGATCGACCACACCGTAAGCACGACCATGACGATAATGAGAGCGATGAACTCAAGGCGCGTCAGGTAGGGCCACGTGTGGACCTTCTCGCCGGACTCCTCGATGAGCGGTTGCCCGGATGCCCGGCGTCGGTCGTTGATGACCCCCTGCCAGAGCCCCCATATCGTGAAGAACGCCAGGAGCACGTACAGCCCCAGGACCGGCACGTTGTCAGGCTTGCTGACTATCAGCCATAGGTTGTTGAAGTCGATATCTTGGAACACGCGGACAGTCCTGTGTGGTGGCCAACGGGCCTACATGGGTCCCGAGATGCCACCGTCCTTGCGGACGCGCCAGAAGTGCAGGGCCATCAACACTGAAGCGATCAACGGCACGAAGATGCAGTGCAGCACGTAGAAGCGAATGAGCGCCATCGGGCCGACGATCGTACCGCCCAGCAGCGCGAACCGAACGTCGTTCGCCGCGGTGATGAACTGCGGAGTCACTGGGCCTTCCGCGCCGATGGCAGGATGCGCCTTCGCCATCGTCGTGCCGACCGTGACAGCCCAGAACGCCAACTGGTCCCAGGGCAGCAGGTAGCCCGTGAAGCTGAGGAAGAGCGTCAAGAACAGAAGCACGACGCCGACCGCCCAGTTGAATTCGCGTGGCTTCTTGTACGAGCCCGTCATGAAGACCCGAAGCATGTGTAGCCAGATGGCGATCACCATCCCGTGCGCGCCCCACCGATGCATGTTGCGCATCAGCATGCCAAACGGAACGTCGAACTGGAGGGACTTGATGTCGTTGTATGCGTACTCCACCGCCGGCCGGTAGTAGAACATCAGGAGCACGCCGGTGATGGTGCACACCAGGAACATGAGGAACGTAATCCCGCCCATGCACCAGGTGAACCGGACCTTCGTGGCGTGTCGCGCGACCCGCACCGGATGCAGGTGGAGGAAGACGTTGTTCAGGATCTGGAGCGAACGGTTCCGCGGCGTGTCCCGGTAGTCGTGCCGGAACATCGACTTCCAGACCTGCGACCGCGTTACCGAGTCCTTGAAATCATCCCAGAACGGCATGGAGCTCCCTCTTCGGCCCAGCGCGGCGATCTAGCTTGTACATCTTGAAATGCCTGTGGCTCATACTAGTGGGCGCGACGTTTCGATGAGACACTCGTCCTTTGCCCACTGCCCGGCTTCCCACCGGAAACGACGAGCCTTATCGATGACGATCTGGCCTTCGGACTCGCTGATGCCGACCTTCTCAAGCGGTCTCGGGGCCGGCCCTTCGAAATGCACGCCGTACGGGTAGAAGCCGCTCCCGTGGCAGGGGCACTTGAACTTGGCTTCGTTCTCCAACCACCTCGGCGTGCAACCCAAGTGCGTGCACTCGGCGTAGAAGGCGTAAATCCCGTGCTTGCCTGTCGTGGGGTCGTCGCCGTGCACTATCCAGACGCGCTCGCTAGCCTTGTACGTCTCGTAGACGCGCACGTTGCCGGAGGGATCTGGAGGGTAGTTGCCACGAGGCCCCGCCTTGAAGCGGGTCGGTGGCTCGTATAGCACGCGTGGGAAGAGGAACCGGACCAACATGAAAATGCTGGTCCCGAATATCCCGCCAAGGGAGCCGAGCCACCCCACGTACTTAAAGAACTTCCGGCGTTCCATCCTGTGCTCCGGATGACGTGCCTCGGCCCATCATTTCGGCTAGGCCACGGGCGCTACGCTGCTGCCCGTCGGTGGCGTCACCAGGGAGCCTCGCGCGACCCGTATTGTGTCATAGCGGCCGAAAACCTGTCAAGCGTTTTCCCGCCGCGCGGAGGCGGTCTGGAGGCACGGCGAGGCGCGCGGGAAGACCCCGTCGCGCCGCCCGGCCAGTGGACACGAGCTCGGTGAGTCGGCCCTCCGGGGGCGGCGTCCGGCCCGCCGCCATTCCCCACGGATAGACCTGTTTCGTGCTATCATGCCGACTGGTGTTCAGAGCGAGGCGGCACAGCCGCTGCTGGGAGAGTCTATGCCGACGTACGAATACAAGTGCAACCATTGCGGAGTCGGGTTCGAGCGCTTCCAGAGCATTACGGCGCAGCCCGTGAAGGACTGCCCGGAGTGCGAGGAGAAGGGCACCGTCTCCCGACTCATTAGCGGGGGCGCGGGCTTCATCTTCCGCGGTGACGGCTTCTACATCACGGAGAACCGGAGCGACTCGTACAAGGCTGGGCAGAAGGCCGACACCAAGTCGTCCGACGGGTCTGGCTCGGACAGCGCCAAGTCGGACTCCTCTACTCCAGACGCGGCGACGAAATCCGAAGGTGGCTCGACCTCGGATACGCCGTCCAAGTCCGACGCCGGTTCCTCCTCTGCCGCCGCGAGCGCGGACTAGTCGTCAGTCACAGCCTCCAATGTAGCGAACGGGGACGCCACGTGGTTAATGTAGCGGTCGTCGGATACGGGTTCGCCGGCAAGTCGTTCCACTCCTATCTCGTCGGACTCGAGGAGCGACTGCACCTGCACACGATCTCGACGCGGAACCCCGAGCGGCAGGCCCGCGCACGGGAGGACCATCCGGGAGTCAACGTCGTTGCCTCGCTCGATGAGGCGCTTGCCGACGACGACATCGGACTCATCGTCCTCGCGACGCCCCACGACACGCACCGCGACCTCGCCGTCGCCGCCATGGACGCTGGCAAGCCGGTCGTGACTGACAAGATCGTCGCGATGAACGCCGCGGAGACGGTCGAGATGGCCGACGCCGCGACGCGCAACGATGTCCTGTTCTCGGTGTTCCACAACCGACGTTGGGACTGGGATTTCCTCACCGTCAAGAAGGCGATCGCCGACGGCTACATCGGCGAGCCGTACCTGTACGAATCGGCGATCATGCGCTACGGCCGGCCGGGCGGGTGGCGCGGGGTCAAGTCGGAGAGCGGCGGCATTCTATACGACTGGGGCGCCCATCTGGTCGATCAGGCCCTTACGCTTGTGCAGTCCAAGGTGACGAGCGTGTACTGCCAGACCCAATACCGCGGATGGGACACGGACATCGGCAGCTACGTGTGCGTGAACCTGAACTTCGAGAACGGCGCGGTGTACCGCGTCGAGGTTGGCAACCTCTCGATGTACCAGCGGCCGCGGTTCCACGTGCTGGGCGATGCTGGCGCGCTCGTGAAGACGGGCATCGACCCGCAAGAGCCCTTCATGAAGGAGGGGCGCATCGACGACGCCGTCGAAGACCCTGCGGACCACGCGCGCATATGGACAGAGCGCGACGGATCCCGCGAGGAGCTCGTCGTCGAGAGCGTGCGCGGCTCATGGCGCGGCTACTACGAGAACGTCGCCGCCGCGCTCATCGATGGCGCGGACCTCGCCGTGACGCCCGAGCAGATGATCCGGCTCATGCGCGTCTACGACGCCGCGATGACCTCCGCCGAATACGGAGTCGCCGTGCCGCTGGGCATATAGCGCGGGAGTCGTCGGCCAGCGCCTTGCCGCTGGCGTTTCCGTCCGTCTGAACCAATACCACCGCGTGGCACGTATACTCCACGTATGCGCGAGGCGTCTGGCGGCGATGCGCGCCGGCGGGCCTCGTCGGAGTCCACATGCGGCACGCAGTCTGGCACGCTCCACCAACGGACCTGCAAGCCACGGCGCGACTGTGCGTGGAAGCCGGCGTGTCTCCCCTTGTCGCGCGGCTTCTACACCACCGTGATGTGAAGCCCGAGGATGTCCCGCGATTCCTGCGGCCGTCGCTCGCTGACACGCACGACCCCTCGCTCCTGCCCGACATGGATTTGGCCGTCGAGCGCATCCACCGCGCCATCGACGCGGGCGAGAAGATGACCATCTACGGCGACTACGACGTGGACGGCACGACGGCGACCGCACTCCTGCTTGGCGTCCTGCGCCGCGCCGGTGGGGAAGTGGACTTCTACATCCCCGACCGCGCGGCGGAGGGCTACGGCGTGAACGCCGACGCCATGCGTCTCATCCGCGACGGTGGCGCCAGCGTCGTCATCACCGTGGATTGCGGTATCACCGCCCGCGAGCCCATCGCAGTGGCGCGCGAGATCGGCCTCGACGTGATCGTCACCGATCACCACGAGGTCGACCCTGACCGGCTGCCGCACCCCGGGGACGCCATCGCCCTCATCGACCCGCGCCGTCCCGAGTGCGAGTACCCGTTTCTCGACCTCGCTGGCGTGGGGCTCGCCTACAAGCTAGGTCAGGCAGTGCTGACCGCGCGTGACGCGGACGCGTCGCTCGACGAGGAACTCGACCTGGTGGCGCTCGGAACCATCGCCGATATTGCGAATCTGCGCGGCGAGAACCGTGCGCTGGCGAAGCTTGGCCTCGCCGTCATGTCCAAGCGCAACCGGCCGGGCATCAAGGCCCTATGCGAAGCGGCGAGCGTCAAGCGTGATGTCGACCTACAGAGCTACCATGTCGGCTTCGTGCTGGGCCCGCGGATAAACGCGGCTGGACGGCTGGACACGGCGCATGTCGTGGTCGAACTGTTGACCACCGATGACGCGCTCCGCGCGCGCGAAATCGCGGAACACCTGAACGAGGCGAACAGGGAGCGACGCGAAGTCGAGCGCAGGATCACGGACGAGGCCGTGGAAATCACCCAAACGGCGCACAACCTGGACCGCGACCCCATCATAGTGCTCGCCAAAGAGGGCTGGCACCCCGGCGTCGTGGGTATCGTGGCGTCGCGGCTCGTGGAGCGGTTCTGGCGCCCTGCGGTTGTCATTGGCGTCGAGGGGTCCACGGGCAAGGGATCGTGTCGAAGCATCCCTGGCTTCCACATGCAGGAGGCGCTCATGGAGTGCGCCGAGCACATGACGACATTCGGAGGACACGCGGCGGCGGCAGGCTTGTCCATGGCCACCGAGTCGGTACCGGCGCTGCGGGAGCAGCTCGTGTCCATCGCCGCGGCGCGTCTGACGCCAGACGACCTTCGCCGCAAGATCGAGTTGGACGCCGTTCTGCCAGTCGGGGAGATCGCCACCGAGGCGGTCGATGAGCTGCGGATGTTGGAGCCGTTCGGGGAGGGGAACCCAGCGCCCCGATTCGGGTTTCGGGGGTTGGGGGTGGTCGGTGAGCCGCGAGTGATGGGGCAGGAGCTCCAGCACTTGAGCGCGACGCTGACGGACGGCCTGCACTCGGTGCGCGTCATAGGTTGGAACGACGCGGAGAAGGCGGTCGGGCTGCGCACCCCTGGCGCCGACGTGAGTGTGGCCGGCCGGGTGGAGATCAACGAATACCGCGGCCGGCGCAACGTGCAGGTCACCGCGAGCGACTGGAGGATCGAGGGAGAGGCGGCGACGGTCGACGCGGGGGTATATCCGGGACGAGACACGACTGCGGACGTTAGAATAGTCGACAGTAGGAAGCGCGCCGAGAAGGCCGCCTATCTCGGACGGATCCTGTCGCGAGACGGTCTGTCCATCATCTGCGTGCGCGATGACCACGGCGTGGAACAGGCGAGGAAGCTCCTGGGCGAACTGGGACACGCTTCGGCAGTGGCGCATGTTGACGTGGGGATATCCGACGAGGCCGTCGCAGAGCGGGCGCTGTCGCTGGGTCAGGACGGGGTGCGGACGCTCGTGACGCCCCGCCTCGTGACACGCTTCATCGCGGCGGAGACGCAGTCGCGCGTCTGTCACGTGGTGTTCTGTCACCCGCCACCAGACGACGCGACGTTCCTAGAAGCGTTGGAGCCAACGTTGGTGGCGCGCCACGAACTGCCCGATGCGGGCGAGGACGCCGCGAAGTACGTCCATCTGCTCTACAACGCGCGCGACCTGGAGGTGGACGCGGCGCGCCTGGACGGGGCCAGACCGGACGCCGAACGCCTGCGCAGGATCTACCGGGCTCTAAGCGGATCCCCCGACGGGCGCGACCTCGACGAGTGGGAGGAAGCCGTGGACCCGAGCGACCGCGAGTGTGTGCGGCTGGCGGCGTCGGTGTTCGTGGAGATGGGCATCGCCACGGCCACCGAGGCCGGCTACCAGGCGCGAGAGGGCGCCGGCAAGAGTCTGGACGATTCCAGCGCGTACCGAGACGCGCGGGCGAAGGCGCTCGCATCGGACATGCAGCTGACCCTCTGGCGCGCGCGTACGGCGCGCGATTGCTGGGATCTGCTGCTACGCCATCGCCGCCACCTGTCCGACCGCGACGCAGCGGCCGACGACGGCGGCACAACAGGGACGGGGGCGCCATGAGCTTCGACGAACTCCTCGGCCTTGTCCGACAGCATCGGCCCGGCTTGGAGCAGGAGGACGTGGATATCCTCCGCGCGGCGTACGACCTTGCCGAGGAGCGCCACGCGGGTCAGGAGCGTCGATCCAAGTGCCCCTTCTTCGTGCACCCGTACGAGGTTGCCTACCACCTCGCCGGCATGCCCATGGACGTCGCCACCGTCTGCGCCGGGCTGCTGCACGACGTCCTGGAAGACACCGACACCACCGCCGAGGAGCTCCGCGAGGTGTTCGGCGAGTCCATCACCCGCATCGTCGAGGGCGTGACGAAGCTGACGTGGATGGGCCGCGAGCGCATCCAACGGTTCGAGGAACGCCAGGCGGAGAACTACCGCCAGATGGTGCTGGGGATGACGCGCGACGTCCGGGTCATCATCGTCAAGCTCGCCGATCGTCTCCACAACATGGAGACGATCCAGTTCATGCAGCCGGTGCAGCGTCGCCGCATCGCGATGGAGACGAAGGACATCTACGCGCCGCTCGCCGCCCGTCTGGGCATCCACCAGATGCGCAACGAGCTGGAGGATCTCGCGTTCAAGGCCCTCGACCCCGAGGGGTACCGCGATATCGCGCGTATGGTGCAGGTGAAGCGTGAGGAACGCGAGACGTACACCGAGGAGTTCGTCGGGCTGCTGCGCGCCCAGCTGGAGAAGAGCGGACTGAAGTCCGTCGAGGTGCGGGGCCGCTCGAAGCACCTGTACAGCATCTACCGGAAAATCAACGTGCGCGGCGTGCCGTTCGAGCACATCGACGACCTGGTCGCGTTCCGGGTGCTGGTCGACGACGATCCGGACTGCTACGCGGCGGTCGGCACGATCCACGCCGCGTGGACGCCCGTCCCCGGGCGATTCAACGACTACATCGCCAACGCTAAGTCGAACGGCTATCAGTCGCTACACACGAGCGTCTTCGATCGCGGCCGGCCGATTGAGATCCAGATCCGCACGTTCGAGATGGACGAGATGTGCGAGAAGGGCGTCGCGGCCCACTGGACTTACAAGTCGCCGGAGGTGGGTGGGTCGTCGGCGCGCAGGCGCGGCTGGATCGACCGGTTCGCCGTGTTGCGGGATGTCCTCTCCGAGATACAGGATGTGCGCAACGACAGCGAGTTCTTGCAGTCGATGCGCGGCGAACTGTTCGACGACGAAATCCACGTGTTCACGCCCAAGGGAGATGTGAAGCGACTTCGAACCGGGGCAACGCCACTCGACTTCGCGTTCGCCGTTCACACCGAGGTGGGGTTCTCCACCGTGGGCGCCCGCGCGAATGGACGCATCGTGCACCTGAAGTCTGAGCTGAAGACGGGCGACGTCGTTGAGATCCTGACGGACACCGACGGCAAGCCTAGCCGAGACTGGCTCCGGCACGTTAAGACACCGCGCGCGCGGAACAAGATCAAGCACTGGTTCCGCGAGCAGGAATTCGAACAGAACGTCACGGTGGGGCGACAGCTCATCGCCACGGAGTTGCGCCAGCACGGACTCACGCCCAAGGGCCTCCTCACGCCAGAGCGGCTGGTGGCATTGGCGGAGGAGTACGACGCGGAGTCGGCGGACGCGCTGCTCGCCGACGTTGGCGCGGGCCAGATATCGCCGCAGCGCGTGTACCACAGCCTCGCCCCACTCGAGCATCAAGCGGAGGAACCGGAGCCAGAGAAGCCCCGACCCGCGCAGATGATCGACGCGCGGCTCGACGGTATCGAGCACACCGTCATGCGAGTGGCGAAGTGCTGCGCGCCGTTGCCCGGTGACAACGTGGTCGGCTACGTCACGCGGGGCCGCGGGGTCACCGTCCACATGCGCGACTGTCCGCGCATCGCCGGCGAATTTGAACGCATCGTGACGATCGAATGGTCGGCGTCCGGCCGGGAGACGTTCCCCACGGAGATCGTGATCGAGAGCAACGACAGAACAGGCCTCGTGCGCGACATCAGCGACGCCATCGCCGCGATGGGGCTGAGCATCGTGTCAGGCGAGGTGCGCACGCCGGACACGTTCACGGCGGTCCATCACTGGACCATCAAGGTCACCGACGCGCTTCAGCTCGAATCGCTTCGCACGACTCTCGCGCGGGTGCGCGGCGTGCGTCGCGTGTCCCGACGTCGCTGCGGCTAGCGTAGACTTCCCTCGCCGCTGCCGACGCGTGGGGCGGCGTCCTGATACCCGACGAGTCCGCCATGCCTTCCGACGACATGCAGGGGCGCTTCGACCTGCCCCCAGACAGCGACGCGCCGCGCGCGCGGCGTAACGAGCCAGCCGACCCGCCGCCAAGCGTAGCCATCGGATACCCGCCGACGGAGTTGGACCCAACCCGGCTGGACCACGCCGACGTGCCGATCACGTCCGTCGCGCGTATCTCGGAGAACCGGATCGAGTTGCTGCGCAAGCTGGGAGTGCTGACCCTCGGTGACTGTCTCGAGAACTACCCGCGCGACTACCTGGACCGCTCGCGCATGACACCGCTTGCGCAGGCCGGGTCGACGAGTGAGTTCGAGACCGTCCAGGGGCGCATCGTCCGCCACGTCGACGTGCCCACCCGCAAGGCGGGCGGCCCGAAGGTCACGAAGACGATTATCTACGACGGCACCGCCCTGGGCGGCCTCGTGGGCTTTGGCCGGCGCGCTGGCTACCTGAAGAAGTCGCTACGCGTCGATGAATCGGTGGTTGTGACGGGCAAGTTCAAGCGGTCGCAGCGGAGCGACGCGCGAGTCGAAGCCACAACCTTCGAGTACGAAGTACTGTCGTCGGAGGAAGCAGACCTCGTGCATACGGGTCGCCTCGTGCCCGTGTACCGGCTGACCGGGGATCTGCCGCAACGCGCGTTGCGGACGTTCGTCGCACGCGTCGTGCGGGCGCGCGTGAACGAGGCGCCCGAGCCGCTTCCCGAGGGCGTTCGCCGACGACACGAGCTCATGCATCGGGCCGAATCCCTGCGGCAGATCCACCTTCCTGACTCGGCTGGCGCGCTGCACGCGGCTCGCAAGCGTCTCGTGTTCGAGGAGTTCTTCCTGCTACAGCTAGGGCTGCTTCTGCGCAAGGGAGCCAACGAAGACGAACTGCCCGGCATCGCGTTCGACACGGGGGGAGCCAAGCCGCGGGCGCTTCGGGCCGCTCTCCCATTCACGCTGACGGAGGCGCAGGCGCGCGCGGTGGACGAGATCGAGCAGGACATGCGGCGCGACAAGGCGATGAGCCGTCTGCTGCAAGGCGACGTAGGCTCCGGCAAGACCGTCGTCGCCGGCATAGCGCTCGCGCACGCGGTCGCGAACGGCTTCCAGGGAGCCATCATGGCGCCCACGGAGATCCTGGCCGAACAGCACCTCCAGACGCTCTCGGCGTTGTTCGCGTCGGCCGGGATTCAGGCCGTGCTGCTCAAGGGGGACATGCCCGCCGCCGCGAAGCGGGAGGCCAGGGAGATGATCGAGTCCGGCGAGGCGGATGTCGCCATAGGCACGCACGCGCTCATACAGGACAGCGTCTCCTTCGCGGACCTGGGTCTGGTCGTGACGGACGAGCAGCACCGGTTCGGCGTGTTGCAGCGCGCGAAGATGCGTACGAAGGGGCACGGCGTAGACACGCTCGTGATGACGGCGACGCCGATCCCCAGGACGCTGGCCTTGACGGCGTATGGCGACCTGACGTTAAGCATCATCGACGAGCTCCCACCGGGCCGCGTGCCGATAATCACCAAGCGGTTCACTGACGGCGAAAGGGACCACCTCTACCGCTTCACCGAGGCGCAGTTGCGGAAAGGCCGGCAGACGTACGTCATCTATCCACTCATTGAGGAGTCGGAGAAGCTGGAGGACGTACAGGCGGCCGTCGACGGACACGCGGAGCTGTCCCTCCGCTTCGCGGATTGGCGGGTGGGCCTGCTGCACGGGCGACTGTCAACCGACGAGAAGTCGGACGTCATGGCGCGGTTCCACGCTCACGAGATCGACGTGCTCGTGTCGACGACCGTCATTGAGGTGGGCGTGGATGTCCCGAACGCCAACGTCATGATCATCGAGCACGCCGACCGGTTCGGCCTCGCGCAGTTGCACCAACTGCGCGGACGTGTAGGGCGTGGTGACCATGAGTCATACTGCGCTCTGGTCGGCTGGCCGAAGTCGGACGACGCGCTCCGCCGCCTGGACGTGATGGTCGCGACGAACGACGGCTTCGTCATCGCCGAGGAAGATCTCAAGATCCGCGGCCCGGGTGAGATTCTGGGCACGCGTCAGGCAGGCATGCCGGACCTCAAGCTTGGCAGCCTCGTGACGGACGGCCGGCTGCTCGAGGCCGCCCGCAACGAGGCGACCGCTCTCATGCAGCACGACCCGTCCCTGGCTGCGGCAGACCACGCCGTCCTGCGGGAGCAAGTGAAGCGCGCTTGGGGCGGCAAACTACAACTGGCGTCGGTTGGCTAGCACGCCGCCGCGCTCGGTACTCACGGCAGGAGTTGCGTATGCGGACCTTCCATCTAGACCAATTGGGACGCGATGTCTCGCGTCTGGTTCTTGGCACCATGGTGTTCACGCGCGCGCCGCGCGAGCTGACTTTCGACATGCTGGACCTGTTCGTGGCGAATGGGGGGAACATCCTCGACACCGCGCAAGTGTACGGCTCGGAGCCCGCCATCGCAGACTGGCTAGAGGCGCGCGGCTCCCGCGAATCCGTAGTTGTCCTGGACAAGGCGTGCCATGAGCTGGAGGACATCACGACCGAGGGCATACGAGAGGGGATCGCAGCCAACCTGGAGAAGCTCCGCACGGACTACATCGACATATGGATGCTGCACCGCGACGACCCCACCAAGCCGGTCAGCGTCATCGTCGAGGCCGCCAACGAGGCGATTGACGCCGGCCAGATACGGTCGTACGGCGGGTCCAACTGGTCCACGGCCCGGCTGACGGAGCTCAACGAGTACGCGGACGCTCGCGGTCTCGTCGGGATGATCGGCTCCAGCGAACATCTCAGCCTCGCCACGCCCAACGAGCCGCGCTGGCACGGCGTGAGATGGATCGGTGAGGACGATCTTGCGTGGCGGGAGGCGACCCAATTCCCGCTGTTCCCGTGGTCAGCCCAGGCAGGCGGATTCTTCAGCGGGCGGTTCCGCCCCGACGACACGTCGAACGAAGAAGTCGTGCGCGTCTACTACTCGGACGCGAACTTCGGAAGGCTGGCGCGGGCCGAAGAGCTCGCGGCCGAGCGCGGCGCGTCGCCGATCCAGATCGCGCTCGCCTTCGTGCTCGCGCAGTCGTTCCCAACATTCCCGCTCGTTGGGCCTGCGAGCATGCCGGAGCTTGAGGCGTGCCTTGAGGCCGAGAAGATCGACCTGTCCACCGACGAGGTGCAGTGGCTGGGTCTGAAAGCGGACAGTCGCTAGGGAATCAGTCGGCGGCTTCGAGGTCCGCCCACGTCGGCCTGGGAGCCGGTTCGGCGCGCAGGGAGAACGCCTGCTCGATGGCGGCGAGCCGCTGCCGGTCCCGCGGATCCCGGATGTCCAGGGACTTCATGGACAACGTAGGTTCGTGCAGAACCTTTGCCACGAGCCGGCGCGACAGCTCGTCCAGAGCGGCTAAGGAAGCGTCGTCCAATCCAGCTGCCGCGCGGGTGATCTCGGCTCGACGTGTCTGCTCGAACGAGGCGCGGAAGTCCTTCACACTCTGTGTCAACGGGCGCGACCCGTGCCATTCGGCGAGGCGTCGCACTTCGCGTCGCACGAACGCCTCGGCTTCCGGCGCGCGAGCGCGACGAGCGGCGAGCCCCTCGTCGACCTTGCGCTTCAGGTCGTCAATAGCGTGTAGCGTTACGCCCGCCAGTTCGCCGACCTCGTGGGAGACGTTGCGGGGATGCGCGAGGTCGACGATCGCTAGCCGCGACGACGGGCCGGTCAGCGTGTCCGGCGTCACCAGCGGGGTGGGACACGACGTGGCAGTCACGAGCGCGTCCGCCTCGGCGAGTAGCGACGGAAGTGCGTCGATCGCGAACGGCTCCGCGCCGAGGGGCTCGGCGAATTCGGCTGCCCGCTCGACGCTCCGGCTGACAACGCAGACGCGAGCCATGTCGCCGGACAGGAGGTACTTCGCCATCTGCCCAGCGATCTCTCCTGTTCCCAGCAACACGGCCGTCTTGCCCGTGAGCGTCCCGAGATCCGCCCTGAGCGTCTGATACGCGGCCGACGCCAGCGAGACCGCGCCGGACCCAAGTCCTGTCTCCGTCCTCACACGCTTCGCAACGCGGAAGCAACGCTGGAACACCTCGTTGAAGAACGTGCTGGTGCAGCCCGCGTCGCGCGCCAGGTTCCACGCGGAGCGGACCTGGCCGAGGATCTCAGGTTCGCCGAGAACCAGCGAGTCGAGGCCCGACGCGACGCGCAGCAGACGCTCGATGGCGTCGCCGTATGTCGCCTCATACCAGTGCTCTTCGTGGATGTCGCGCGCGGACGGGACCATGTCGCCGATCACGCGGCGGGTGACCGCCGCCAGGACGTGGGGCGGCGCGCCAGCGACGTAGAACTCGGTGCGGTTGCATGTCGCGAGGACGACGGCTTCTGGGATGCCAGCGGCGGAGAGGGCGGTGAGGATGTCGCGCGTGTCGTCAGCCGAGAGGGCCAGCTTCTCGCGCACGGCGGCGGGAGCCGTTTCGTGGTTCAGACCGCGCAGATAACAGTGCATAGGACAGTATCCATACCGCCCTATTGATAGACAGCCGGCCGCCCTCGCGCAAGGCTACGTCGGCTCCTGCCGCAGGATGACGAACCGCTTGTGGTCCGTGTGCGCGACATCGTACCCGTACCGCTCCGCGAGCCAGCGGAACGTCCTCGATGAGTAGAAGACCACGTGCGACGGCACGTTGAGGTACCACCAGGTGGATAGGTCGGTCTCTTCGCCGTGGTGGAGGGTCATGATGGCCAGGATGCCTCCAGGCTTCACGAGCCGGTGCACCTTGGCGAACTCGGCCGGCGGATCCATGAAGTGCTCGAACACCTCGGTCGATACCACGCAGTCGTATGTGCGTTCGAGATCGGCGTCCGGGAAGAACATCGGGTCGTACCCGTGGGCGTCGTACCCACGCCGCCGCAGCAACTCGACCAGCACCGGGCCGGGACCGCAGCCATAGTCCAGCACCGACGAGACGCCCCTACAGTGTTCCTGGAGCGTTGCGATCTTCTTCTCGAACATGCCGACGTAGCCCTTGCACTCCATCGTGTTGTCGTGCAGCAGGTACTCCGCGCGCGCTTCGTCGTCCGTCACGTGGTGCGCCGGGTCAACGAACGCCAACCCGCACCCTGGGCACAGGTATACGTCCCGGTCGCGATGGCGGGCGACCGCAACGGTGGCCGAATGGCATAGAAGGCAATCCACGCTCTGTCCTAGTGAGTTCACTGCGAGCACCGTACCCGTGTGGTCGAGCGTCCGGCAACCCCGGTTGGCCGCCGCTCGACTTTACAAACCACGCTCGTGCCATGACAATGCGTCCATGAGTGGCATCGACGCACAAAGCAGCACAGCAGGACGCGGCAATGGTACGCATCGGCATCATCGGCATCGGCTTCATGGGGAAGACCCATTGGGACGCCGCCCAGCAGGTCACCGGCGGGTCGGTCACGGCCATCTGCACGCGTAGCGAGAAGAAGCTGTCCGGGGACTGGAGCGACATCCAGGGCAACTTCGGCGGCCGCGGTGGTGACGTGGACCTGTCTGAAATCAAGAAGTACCGCTCGGTAGATGAGATGCTCGCCGACGATGACGTGGACCTCGTCGACATCTGCCTGCCGACGGCGCTCCACAAGTCAACCACCATCGCGGCGTTCGAGGCGGGCAAGCACGTGCTCCTGGAGAAGCCCATCGCGGTGCAGCTCGAGGACGCCGACGCGATGGTCGCGGCGGCGAACGCATCTGGTCGGAAGTTCTTCGTGGGGCAGGTGCTGCGGTTCTGGCCTGAATTCGACTACATCAAACGCACGCTGGATAGCGGCGAGCTCGGCACGCTCAAGGGCGCCAACTTCAAGCGCATCATCTCGGCGCCGTCGTGGGGAGGGGATTCGTACACCAATCTCCCGCAATCGGGCGGCCCTGGCATCGACCTGCACATCCACGACTCCGACTTCATCAACTACATCCTCGGCGTGCCCGACAGCGTGTATTCGTCGGGCATACTCGTTGACGGCAAGCACGCGCAGTACATCGCGACGCACTACGCTTACGAGGAACTCGGCGTCACCGTCACCTGCCAGAGCGGGGCGATGGGACACAGCGGACGGCCGTTCGAGCACGGATTCGACATCTACTTCGAGAACGGCACGATCCAGTACAACTCAACGTGGGGCAGCCCGTTGTGCGTGGTGACCGCGGACGGCGTGACGGAGCCAGAGCTGTCTGACGAGGACGGCTTCGTGCGCGAGATCCAGTACGCGGTGGACACCATCGCCAACGAGGCCGAGCCGACGCTGCTGTCGGGGCAATCAGCGAGGAACTCTTTGGAGCTGTGCTGGCGCGAGGTAGAATCCATACAGACGGGGAACGTCGTGCGCCTGAAGTGACGCGTCGGTTAAACCGAGAGAGCCCGCGACGCGTTAAAGCATACGTGAACGCGGCGCGACGGTGGATGTCATTCGGAGTTGCACAATGGGTTTCCTGCTCAGAATCGGCACGCTTGCCGCCACGATGGCGGTGGCCAACCTGTTCGCTGGCATCGGCGGGAAGGCGAGCAAGTTCCTGCTGCGCCGCATCTTCCGCCGCTAGGTCAACGAGATCACGCCGACAGCCGTTAGCACCGGAGCCCACGCACACACGCGCTGAGTCGCGGAAGGAGGGTACGATGACGAGCAGAATTCACACTGGTGATGCCCAGACGCGCGGCCGACGAGCGACATGGGCCACCTACGGACTGGCCGTTGCCGTCGCC
The DNA here is from genome assembly GCA_964473525.1 of uncultured bacterium. Lineage (GTDB taxonomy): Bacteria > Poribacteria > WGA-4E. The sequence continues at coordinate 7,545 of CAYYPK010000010.1, read as the reverse complement.
GCGCTCGCCGTGAACGCCACCGCATGGGCTCGCTACTACGGCGGGTATGCGCTTGGCTACTCCTACGAGCGCAGCCACTACTCCCCCGAGCGGCTGAGCCGCGAGCACCGCATCGGCGCGGAGATGGACGACTGGGTCGAACGCGGAAACGCCACCGTCACGCTCAGCCCGGTCTTCGAGGACGGCATCCGCGTCGCCGCATGGGCGCAGGGGGGCGTAGGCCCCGATGAGTATGAGTTCGGCATCGCCAGCGCCATCTACTACTTCGAGATCCCAGACGCCGCCCGCCAGGTGAAGATCCGCGTCCGGTACGAGGGCGAGGGTCGCGCGGCGGACATCGGCGACGAATACGCCATCGCCGCGCGCGTGTGGCTGCGCCACGTCGGGCCGCAACCAGGGCCGGAGTCCGAGGAGCCGATGCAGGGCGACACGTTCGTCCTCAGGTCCGACCAGCGATCCGAGGTGATCGAAGTACCCACGCGGAAGTACGTCGATAACAGCGGCATCCTGGAGCTGCACGTCGTCGCCGACGGGGCGAACCGTGTGGACATCGACTACATAGAGCTCGAGTCGTACAGCACATCGCGCGAAACGCGAGTCGTCCGGCACTACACGCCCGGTTACCGCTTCCGTCCGTGGCACGCCTACACGTACCACTACTACTACGGCGGGCCGTTCTATCTGATGACCGACTACGGGTACTACCTGCACTGGGACTTCCCGTACGGCCACACGACTTACGTCGGGCTGCGCCACCACCACCGGTCGTATCTGCACGGCTCGTACCGGGCGCGCTACCCGCGTCGCAACACGCACGTGCACTACACGCGGCGAGCAGCCAGCCGCACGCACGTGAACCGCTGGACCGGCGACCTGGACTCGACGCGCGCCAGCTACGAACGCGGTCGAGGCACGGCGAGGAAGGTGCGAGGCGCTCCCGCTGAAGCCGTGTCGTCGCGGCGGACCGTGACGACCACGCTCGAGAAGTACCGACGCGCGCCAGCGACGACCGCCAAGCCCACGCGCGAGCTTGCGAAGTACCGCCGCGCCACGACCGCCAGTCGGTCCGCGGGCCGGTACGCGCCCGCGCAACGCGGCGCATACGACCGCACGAAGTCGCGGCTAACGCCTCGCCGGCAGCTCGACGCCCGCTTCCCTGAGTACGGAGCGACATCGGCCGCCCGGGCCTCGCGCGCGAGGACGGACAGCGGCGCCAGCAAGAGGCGCGTAGTCCCGTCGACGAACTCCTCGCGTTCGTCCACCTCCAGGTCGCGGGCGCAGGCGGCTCCGTCGCGGTCCGAACGCTCGACGTCCAGCACGAAGAGTCGGCGCGCCACGACGTCTTCCTCACGCAGGTCGACCTCGAAGAAGTCGACCACCAGCAAGAGTTCCAGGAGCTCATCGAAGAGCTCGTCGAAGAGTACAAAGAGCTCGAAATCGTCCACCTCGAAGAAGGACGACGACGACGACAAGAAGAAGAAGCGCCGCCGCTAGCGGGCGGCGCTCAGCTCTTAGCCTCTATTCGCCCGCGCTCCAGCGCGTGCCGTTGACGATCATCTTCGCGAACATCGGGTGCTCGCACGCCGGGCCGTCGTGCCCCAGCGCTAGATAGAACACGCGTCCGTCGCCGTGCGACTTCGTCCACGCGACGGGCGCGAGATCGCCCTTGTAGAGGGCGTTCGCGAGCACGTGCACGCGCGGGTCGTAGTCGAGGATGTACTGCTCGTCGGTGACCATGAACTCCTCGTCGACCCCCGCCATGATCGGGTGGTCGGCATCCTTCACGGACACCTGGTACTCACGGTACCTGGGGTGCGTGATGAAGTGCCCGCCGACGAGGTTCCTGTAGTCCGGGTCGGCGCGGAACGAGTCGGCGGCGCTGTGGATGCCGACGTAGCCGCCGCCCGCCGCCAGCCAATTCGACAGCCCGTCCCTCTGGGCGTCCGTGATTTCACCGACGGTGTAGTGGAACACCAGGGCGGCATACGGCGCGAGGCCGTCGCCCTCCAGGACCGATAGATCCTCCTGTGCCGTCGTTATGTCGAACCCGCCGTCTTCCTCCAACGCGCTGACAACAGGCGGCTGCACCGCGCGCCAGTCGTGTATCTCTCCGCCGCCGAATACGAGCGTCTTGATAGCCAAGAGCCGGCCTTCCGTTACTTCCGGGTGATGTCGTCGTGCCACGTAAGCTGGTCGCAGGCTGTATAGCGGAGTCCGGGCGCGTCGGCAACTGGGGCGCCGACTTGCGGCCGGGTGTGCTCACCGACCGTCGGTGGCGCCCGACGTGGGGTAGACGCCCGCTCCAGCCGCGTCATGCTGAGCCGGTGGCGAAGCATCTCGTCCGGGGCAGGGGCGCCGCAGCCAGGCCGGACGCCCGCTGCGCCACGGAGTGGGGCGGCCCGCGTACCCCAAGATGCTTCGTCGCCTTCGGCTCCTCAACATGACAGTCTGCGGGCCGCACGGGCCGCGCTGGCGCCAACGCTCAGCGAGCACCGCCCTCGTGGACCCGGAACTTGACATGGGATCGCGGCGATCGCTAGACTCCGCCGGTGAGCCGCCCGTCCCGTACTTCTAGCCAGCACGACTAGCCGGCGCCACTAGGACGACGCAATGCCACTGCGCATGGACTACGCTGAGGCGAACCGGTTTGGGCCGTCCCGCTCCGCCGTCGTCGCGCGGAACGGAATGGTCGCCACCAGTCAGCCGGTCGCCGCGCTCGCAGGGGTCGACATACTGCGGCGGGGCGGGAACGCGGTGGACGCGGCCGTAGCGACGGCCGCCATGCTGAACGTCGTCGAGCCGATGTCCACCGGGATAGGTGGCGACGCCTTCGCCCTCATTGCGATGGCCGGGTCAGATCGCGTGCTCGGCCTCAACGCGAGCGGACGCGCGCCGTCTGGCGCGACGCAGGAGGAGTACGTTCGGCGGCTTGGCGCGGACGGCAGCATCTCGGGTCACAGCATACTATCGGTCACGGTCCCAGGTGCTGCCGCGGGCTGGGCAGACGCGGTCGAGCGTTGCGGGTGGATGTCGCTGGCGGACGTACTCGCGCCGGCCATCGCGGCAGCCGAGGGCGGCTTCGCTGTCACTCCGCAAATCGCCAACGCCTGGGGTGGATCGGAGGCGTTGCTGCGCGGCGTGGACACGTCGGCGCGGACATGGCTCCCGAACGGCCGCGCGCCGCGGGTGGGCGAGGTGTCCATGAATCCTGGCCTGGCGTCAACACTCCGCGCGGTGGCGGAGGGCGGCGCGGAGGCGTTCTACCGCGGAGCCGTGGCGGACGCCATCGTCCGGTGCTCGGAGGAGCACGACGGGCTTATCACGCACGAGGATCTCGCCGCGCACGAGTCGACGTGGGTCGAACCGATCTCCATCGACTACCGCGGCTACCAGGTGCTGGAAATCCCGCCGAACGGGCAGGGCATCGCCGCGCTGGAGGCGCTCAACATCTGCGCGCTCGAGGACGTGGCGGCGCTCGGGCACAACAGCGCGGACACGCTGCACCTGCACCTGGAGGCCATGAAGCTGGGTTTCCAGGACCGCGACCGCTACGTCACCGACATGGACTTCGTGGATGTCCCAGTGTCGGGCCTCCTGTCGGCTGAATACGCCGAGGCGCAGCGCGCCCGCATCGACATGTCACGGGCGGAAACGAGCCCCGCCCCTGGCGTGCCGCGCGGCGGCGACACCGTCTACCTGTCAGCGGCCGACTCGGACGGCAACCTCGTATCCTTCATTAACAGCCTCTACAGCGGGTGGGGCAGCGGCATCACCGCGGGCGACACCGGCGTCATGCTACAGAACCG
>CAYYPK010000010.1:2677-3729 GCA_964473525.1 uncultured bacterium | reverse complement strand
GACACACGCCAACGTGATCGCCCCGGGCAAGCGCACGCGACACACGATTATCCCGGGCATGCTCGCGCGGGACGGCCAGCCGCTCATCAGCTTCGGCATAATGGGCGGAGACATGCAGGCGCAGGGCCATGTACAGTTCGTGTGCAACGTGGTCGATTTCGGCATGAACGTCCAGGACGCGCTGGACGCGCCACGCTGGCGGTACGACGGCTCGGGCGCCGACATTTCGCTGGAGAGATGGATCGACGCCGGCGCGCAGGCGGAACTCGTGGCGCGCGGGCACGCGCTTCGCGGCCATGGCGGGTTCTACGGCGGCGGACAGGCTGTCTACCTCGACCACGAGCACGGAACCGTCCACGGCGGATCGGACCCGCGCCGTGACGGGTGTGCGATCGGCTACTGACATCGCGTCACATCTCACGGGGAATCAACCGCATTGAGCGAGCCCGAAGTCCACATACACCAATACCCAAACGGCCTCACGCTTGTGGCGGAGCGTCGGCCCCATGTGCGAGCGGCGGCGTTCAGCCTCATGATGCGCGCTGGCCCCGTAACGGCTCCCGAGGGGAGCGGAGGCATCTCGAAGGTACTCGCTGAGATGTGCTACCGCGGCGCCGGAGAGAGGAATTCGCGGGAACTGTCCGAAGCGTTGGACGCGCTCGGCCTGCAACGCGGCGGCGGCGTGGCGGGTGAGATGGCGTCCTTCGGCGGCGCGCTGCTGGCGGATCGCCTGGGCGACGCGCTACGCTTGCACGCCGACATCGTGCGACGTCCTGCCTTGCCCGACGACGAGCTTGATCCCGTCGTCGCCCTCGCGCTCCAGGATCTCCAAGCACTCGAGGACGCACCCGCGCGCAAGATGTTCGTGGGCCTGCGGCGGACCTACTACCGAAACGCCTACGGCCGCTCGGCCCTCGGCGACGCGACCGCTCTTGAAGCCCTCACGGGTGACATGCTGCGCGCGGACAGGGAGAGTCGCTACGCGCCTGGAGGAGCCATCCTCAGCGTCGCCGGGCGCTTCGAGTGGGAATGGCTGCGGGGAGCCGTCGAGG
>CAYYPK010000010.1:0-2667 GCA_964473525.1 uncultured bacterium | reverse complement strand
AGTACTTCGGAGACTGGGCCGGAGCCGGCCCAGACGCGCCGGAGCCGGAATACCGCACCGCCCCGCACTACGAGCACATCGAGCAAGAGACCGCCCAGGAGCACATCGGCCTCACGTACGCCTCAATACCGCCGCGCCACGCGGATCGCTACACGTCCAGGATGGCGGTTACCGTTCTGTCGGGCGGCATGGGCGCGCGGCTCTTCACGGAGATACGCGAGAAGCGCGGGCTGGTTTATTCGGTGAGCGCGTCGCCGACGGAGGTCCGAGGGCACGGCGCGATCATGTGCTACGCGGGCACCACCCCAGAGCGCTCGCAGGAGACGCTGGACGTGCTCGTGCGGGAATTGCGGCGACTGGGCGAAGGCGTCGAGCAGGACGAGCTGGACCGCGCACGCGTGGGACTGCTGTCGAGCCTCGTCATGCAGGGCGAGTCGACGGGAGCCCGCGCCCGCGCGATCACGAGCGACTACTTCTACCTCGGCCGCGTGCGGTCCCTCGGCGAGATCCGCGCGGGTGTCGAGACGGTGACTCCCGACGCGATCGTGGAACACCTGGCCGCCCACCCGGCCGAGAACTTCACCGTGACCAGTCTCGGGCCGCGTCAACTGACAGTTCCGGCGTGACAAGGACGATCGACGAGTGACATTTCTACAGACGCAATTGGACAACGGCCTCACCGTCATCGGCGAACACACACCGGAGGCGGAGTCCGTCGCTTGCGGCTACTTCGTGAAGACGGGCGCGCGCGATGAGGCGCCCATCTTGCTGGGCGTGAGCCACTTCCTCGAACACATGATGTTCAAGGGCACCCCGCGCCGCTCGGCGGAAGACGTCAACCGCGAGTTCGACGAGCTGGGCGCGCGGTACAACGCCTTCACGTCGGAGGAGACGACCGTCTACTACGGCCAGGTGTTGCCCGAATTCCAGGCTAGGGCGCTCGACCTTCTCACGGACATGATGCGACCCAGCCTGCGTCCCGAGGACTTCGACGGCGAGAAGAACGTCATCCTCGAGGAGATCGCCCGCTACGACGACATGCCCGCGTCCGAGGCCCACGCGCTCGCGCGCGAGGCGACCTTCGGCGCGCACCCACTCGGCCATCGCGTGCTGGGCACGAAGCAGTCGATCACCGACATGGCCCGTGACGACATGCGCGGCTACTTCGAGCGGCGCTACTCGCCCGGCAACATGGTGCTGGCGCTCGCAGGCGCCTTCGACTGGGACGCCGCCCTCGCGCAGGTCGCCGAAGACACGTCCTCGTGGGAGCAATACGACGTCTCGCGCGACGTAACGCCGCCGGCCTTCTCGTCGGCGAGCCGCGTCGTCCCGAACCAGAAGCTGACGCGTGTCCACCTCATCTGGATGGCGCCGGCGCCCAGCACGCAGTCGCACGAGCGGTACGCCGCGCATATCGCCGCGTCCGTCGTCGGCGACGCGGTTGGGTCGCGCATGTACTGGGATCTCGTCGATCCGGGCATCGTCGATGATGCGAGCATGTACTATCAGGAGGAAGACCACTCGGGGGTTCTCGCGACTTACGCGTCGTGCAGCCCCGGGAACGTCGCCGAGGTAACATCGCGCATGCACGCGTTGCTGGACGCCGCCGCGTCAGAGGGAGTCGACGACGCGGAAGTCGCCCGCGCGCAGCAGAAGATCGCATCGAGCGAGGTGCTGGGGTCGGAGACGCCCATGGGCCGCCTCGTGCCTCTTGGCATGGCGTGGACCTACAAGCAGGAATACGTCGGCATGGACGAAGCCGTCGACCGCGTGCTGGAGACGACCGCCGACGAGGTCAACGCCGTGCTACGAGGCGCGACCGCGGAGAGGCACAGCCTCCTCGCTCTCGGCCCCATTGATACCATCGACTGACCCGCCCCCGCTCAGACCGCGGAGTACCGACATGTTCCGTTCGCTGCTCGCCGGCCTCGCTGACTACGACGGGCTCCCGGACGCCGTCGCTAGCGACCTGCTCAACGACCGGATGCGCGCGTGCTTCGCCGCGTGTGGTCTCGGACGCCTCGCCGTCGCGGACGGGAGCGTTGTCGTTAACGTGCGGGGCGCCCGCCGGGATGCCTCGGCGTCCGCTCCGGACGGGATCGCCCTCGGCGCCTCTTGCTTCCACGTCGACCCGGCGGCGTTCACCGTCGATGGCGACGGGTACGCGCAACTCGACCAGGTGCTCGTGGCTTACGACCTCGACGGCGACGGCGCCCATATGTGGATCGTGCCGGACGGGTTCATGGCGTCGCTAAGCCCGGTTGAGGAGATATGGGAGGCGGACGGTGGCGGCTACTTCTCGCACGAGTCCATGTGCGTGCTGAACACGTCAGACCGTGCGACGCGTTGCACGCTCGAGGTGTTCTTCGAGGACGCAACGGTCGCGCCGTTCACACACCAGTTCAGCGTCGCGGGGCGCCAGTCGGCGCACTACCGTCTGGATAAGCTCAAGGGTGATGACGGGGAGCCGCTCATACCCAAGGACTCGCCGGTCAGCTACAAGATCACGAGCCTGGACACGCCGGTAGTCGTGCAGGGATCGCGCATCCTGACGTCCGGGCGTAGCTCCGAATTCGGTAGTTTCGGCACCGCCATGGCATGGACGCCGCAGTAGCTGGCGCGGAGCGGGTCATGCGCATCGCCCTCCTGTCGGACATCCACGGCAAC
>CAYYPK010000009.1:0-224265 GCA_964473525.1 uncultured bacterium | reverse complement strand
AGGATGCCAGTGACGTGAGAAGGCCGTTTACACCGAATCCTTGACACCCTCCGGAGCATGGCTGCGAGATCATCGTCAACGGCATAGTCCCAACCCTTCAATATTACCTCCGGCTTGTGCCGCGCGCGTATGACTTTCTCACCGCGTATACAGAGAACCTGAACGCCGCATACAGGGCGAGCACCGTCATCAAGGAAGAGCATTTAGAGAGCTGGCAAGGGATTCAGGAGCGGCTGGATGCGGCAGGAGGCTAGACCTGCCGTCCTGCCACCCCGTTGCGAACAGCCATTGGCTAAGACCGACCCGCCCAGGGTACCCCTCCGAGACGCAGCACGCTGTGCCCGGTTATGTGGTGGCCGCCGCAAGTGTGACTGGTGAAGGACTGCGACCCCGCCTACACATGCAAGCCGGTGCTAACGCCTTCCAGGCGCACCCGCTTAGGCAACGTCGTTGCCCCGGCCGCCCCATTCGGGTATATCTCGCCATGCCGCGAACGCCCAACGCCACTGCCCGTACGCCGCAAGGCCCCAACCGCTGGAAGCGACGCATGAGATCTGTCGAACGCCACTACGTCACCGAGTTCAAGGACTACTCGCCCTCCGAGCATCGTACCGACGGGAAGAAGATCGGTTTTGGCGTGGACCTCGACGGCTGCGTAGACATGGGCATGGAGAAGCACCTCCTAGCCTTCGGCGTGGCGTCCATCATCCACTACGGCTTCCAGCCCATCCAGAGCCTCGCCATGAAGGCGTGGATGTACGCCAACTACTACTCGCTGGACCGCGGCGTGTCCCGCTTCATCGCCCTCTACAGATGGGCGGACATCTTGCGCGGTACGCGCGCTGCGCAGGGCCTCGGGCTCGCCGTGCCAGAGCTGCGCTATCTGCGGCGCTGGTGCGATGTCACGTCGGCGTACTCACCGGAGGCGCTCTCCGCCTTCATCGACGCCGGTGACTTTGCCGGAGTGGTAGAAGACGGCGACTCGAAGGACGAAGCGGTCGAGGAACTCGCGGACGTGCTCGTGTGGTCGGGCAAGGTGAACGACCTCGTCCCGGACGCCACGGAGAACATGACAGCGTTCCCGAACGCCGTAAAGATGATTCAGGACGGCTACCAACGCGGTATCGACTACGCCATCGTCTCCGGCACGCCGCAGACGCACATCGAACTGCACGTGGATAAGTACGGCATCGCGGGCTGCCTCGAAGCCCTGTGGGGCCAGCAGGCAGGGCGCAAGAGCCAGGGACTCGTCACGATGATGGTCGGTCCCGTGGAACGCGACGAACTACAGAGCGCCATCGACGCCGGCAAGCCTCTGCTCGACACGCGCGAAGCGGTCTACGACGCTCTCGTCATGATCGGCGACGCGCCCAAGGACAACGAGGAGCGCGAGAAAGCGAATCTGGCGCTATCCGGTCGCAAGGACGCGCCGATCCGCATGCACCTCGTGCCGGTCGAGAGTGAGAACGACTCGTGGGGCATTCTCCACGGCAACCTGGACAAGATCATCGCTGGCACGTGGTCCGCCGAGGAGGAGGCGCAAATGATCGCCGACGGCCTCGCGAATCTGTCCGTCGAGTGGGACGAGTCGCCAGTGTACAATTTCCGACGCGCCTAGCCATAGCAGTAGAAGCCAAAGCAGAAGAAGTAAGGGCAAGCCATGCCTGACGTAGTGAAATACACAGACATTAAGAAGGACGGCCGGTACGACGGCGTGTCGCTCGGCGAGGTGATGTTGCGCATCGACCCGCGCGACATTCCAACGGCGAAAGCGCGGGACAACATCCGCCTGTCGCAGGGAGGCGGGGAGACGAACGTCGCCTGCGGCATGTCTTACACGTTTGGAATGCGCACGGCGGTGCTCACTGCGCTTCTGGACGACCCCGTCGGCGAGAACATCCGCAACCAGTTGCGAGAAGCCGGCGTGGACACGTCCAACGTCATCTGGTGGGACCAGAAGAACGACGGCTCGAAGTACTCCGCCGACGGCAAGGGCACGCTGCACAACGGCATCAATTTCACGTATGTAGGCGCGGGTATCCTGCCGTCCGATACGACGTACTACCGCGCGAACTCCGTCGCCACACGCCTGGCGCCGGGCGACTTCGACTTCGACGCGCTCTTCGGGAACGACGGCGCCCGCGTGTTCAACACCGGTGGCATACTGACGCTCATCGGCCCGGACACCGCCGACCTCGCGGTGGAAGCCGCACAGAAGGCGGCGGAACACGGCGTGTTCGTGTCCGCGGACCTGAACTACCGCTCGAAGGTGGAGCCGAACAAGGACCGGGCGCAGTCGATAAACCGGCGCCTCGCTCCGTATCTCGGTATGCTCGTCGGGAACGACTCCGACCTGTCCGACGCGCTGGGCTACGAGACCCACGGCGCCAAGGGCGACTCGTTCGACGAGTGGCTCCCGGCCTACAAAGAGACGATCAAAGAGGTCGCGAGCGACTTCCCGAACCTGAGCCTGATTGGCACGCAGTGGCGCGGCGCGCACAACGCCGACATCATCGGCTGGGGAGCCGCGCTCTACGATACTCTGAACGACGAATGGCACGTCGCCGCGTTGCGTGAGGACATTCCCATACGCGACCGCACGGGCGGCGGCGACTCGTTCGCCTCCGGCGTGCTGTCGGCGATCCTCAAGGGGCACGACCTCGACACGGCGGTCAACTGGGGAGCCGCGCACGGTATCCTCGTGCAGGAGACCGCTGGCGACACGACGATGGTGAACCAGGCGACCGTAGAGAAGGAAGTCGCCAGGGCGCTCGCCGGGGGCGGCGTCAAGGCGACTCGGTAGGTTGGTCACGCTGGTTCGGAGCAACGAGGAGGAAGACATGAGCATCGAAATACAGGGCATCCACCACGCGTCCATACTCAGCACGGACCTTGACCGGTCCCGCGCGTTCTACGGCGGTGTCCTCGGGCTCGAGGAAATCATGAAGCCGTCTACGTTCGAGTTCACGGTGGTGTGGTTTCAGATCGGCGACGGGCACATACACCTCATTCCCGCCGATGAGCCGGACACGCAGAGCGCGCGCCACTTCGCGATACACGTCGACGACGCGAAGGCGGCGAGGATCCACCTCAAGGACCATGGCTTCCCCGTGGCGGAGACCACGCCTATCCCAGACGCCGACCGCTTCTTCACGCAAGACCCAGACGGGAACCGAATCGAGCTGATTCAGTTCTTCGAGGAGTACGGCGTCGGGAAGTAATCGCACGACCTCACAGCGGCGCCGACAGCCACGACGCGGGGGCCTGGGAGGAGTCACCCGCGAAGCGGGATCAGCTTGCGATGGATGATTTCGAGATAGACATCCGCGCCCGTGCGACGTTCGATTCCTCCCCCATCGGCCTCTCCCTGCTCGACGCCGATGGCGGCGTGATCCGCTCCAACGCCGCGCTCCAGGAACTGACGGAACAGTTCGATGCCGCTGGGCGCCGCCTGTTCACCGACCCGTATGACCTGGCGAACCTGGGCGTACCCCGCGCGCAGTTGCGGCAGCTCTTCAGCGGCGGGTCGCCAGGAGTCGTCAATCGCCTCGGTCTGCGCAAAGCGGACGGCGACGAAGTGTGGGTCGAAGTCAGCGTGTATCCAGTCAGGGATGACAGCGGGGGCATCCTCTGCGCCACCTTCATCCTCGAGAACATCACGGAGGAGGTGCGCGCCGCCGCCGAGGTCCAACGCAGCGAGCGCACGAATCGCGCGCTCCTACGCGCTGTCCCAGACATGATCTTCCGCGTGTCGGCTGACGGCACGTTCCTCGACTACACGCCGGGCTCCGAAGCGCCCGCCCTCGTGCGCGCGGAGGACATTCTCGGCGAGACGATAGAGAGCGCCCTTCCCGACCCCCTCGGCGGCCAGTCGATGGACTGTCTGCGTCGGGCTCTTCTGTCCGACGGAGTCGTGCATCAGCAATTCGACCTGTGGTTCCGCGCGGATCTTCGGTTCTTCGAGGCCCGCTATGCCGCGGTCTCGGATGCCGAGGCGCTCCTCATCGTGCGGGACATCACCGATCAGAAGTGGCGGGAGCTGGGCCGCGAGACACTCCACAAGATCTCCGACCTTGTCCTCCGAGCGGAACTCGTCGAGGAGATCTACGGCGCTGCTCCGAAGATCCTGGCGGAGGGGTTTGGCTTCGCCCTCGCGTCGATTGAGCTGTACAACGCGGCGCCCGATGCCATGGGCGTCTTGGGCGTGCATGGCGCGCCTGCTGATGGCGCTGGACCACAGGTAGCGCCATGTGAAGGCACTGTTTCCGGTCAGGTGGCGCAGTCGGGCGAACCGTTCGTAACATCCGACCTTGCCTCCCACGCAGGCCACACGACGCCAGCCTTCGCTTCGGCGCGCCCGCGCGCGGTGCTGTGCGTGCCCATGCAGGACGAGGAGGGGGTCGTGGGCGCGGTATGCCTCGCGGACACCCGCGTCCGCGACGTGTCGCCTGTTCTGGTGGACGCTCTCGTCTCGGTAGCCGCGTACCTTGGCGAGTCGATCGCCCGTCGTCGGGCTCGGTCGGATCTTCGGGCGATCGTGGCGGCCGCGCAGTGTCTTCTGTGGGAAGCCGACGTTAGTCATGCCGTCAGCGAGCAGGGCCCGAGCGCGCCCTTGGTGTGGGACATACGTCCTCTGGATGAGGAATCCGCGCGGCGTTTTCTGCCGCTCGACGTGCTTCCCGGCGAGACGTACGACGACGCCTGGTTTCGCGCGAAGTTGCCCGAGGAGGACCGTTCCCTGGACCGGGCTTCCCGCGAGGCCATCCTTGGTGGCGAAGCGGGATACAGCCAGGAGTTCAGGTGTGTTGACAACACAGGCGCGTTGCGTTGGCTGCGCGAGGATGTGTTCATCCGTCCTCGAGGCGCGAATCACTGGCACTGCGTTGGCGTCTGTACGGACATTACGGAGCGCAAACGGGCCGAACGCGCGAAGGACGACTTCCTGGCGGCGGTAAGCCACGAACTGCGCACGCCACTTACGTCCATCAAGGGGGCCCTGGAGTTGCTCGTCGATGGGTCAGCGGGCGAGGTGGATGAGCAGGCTCAACGGTTGCTCGATATAGCTCTCAGCAACGCACAACGCCTGACCCGCCTGGTCGACGACGTTCTGGATATCAGCACGCTGGAGTCACACGATGGCGCGTTCAGCATCAAGGCCATGGAACTCGCGCCGCTGCTCGCCGATTCGCTGGACGCCAACAGGCCGTTCGTGCACAGCCTGGGCATCGAGCTAGTGTTCCAGAACCCAATCGCAGGAGTGTTCGTAGGCGCCGACGCCGGCAGGTTCGCCCAGCTCGTCGCCAACCTGGTCGTGAACGCTGCGAAGTTCTCGCCGCCGGACGGCCGCGTGACCGTGGCGATGGCGGCTCACGATGGATGGGCGCGCGTATCCGTGCGGGACAACGGCCCCGGTATCCCCGAGTCCGCGCGAAGCACGCTCTTCGACCGGTTCACGCAGGTGGACACCTCGAACACACGAGGCCATGACGGGACCGGCCTGGGACTCGCCATTGCGAGAGGAATCGTCGAACGGTTGGGAGGGAGGATCGACCTCACGTCCGAGGTCGGCGTGGGGTCTACGTTCTTCTTCGAGCTACCCATACTCGACGCGGGCACGTCCACCACGTCCTAGAAACGGACGCTGGGCTGGCGCCGGCCGGTACCGCCTCAGGGCAGGCGCGCAGCCACCGGACATAGAGGCCACGCGCCTTCCAAGCTTTGCCCAGACCATCCCGAGGCGTCAGCTAGCCAGCTCAGCCAACTTGCCCGACGCTGCCCACTCCTCAATCGTGTCATCGTCGCCGATGTGCTTGCCGTCCACGAACACCTGCGGGACGCCCTGGTCGCCCGCCTTGTCCAGGAGCTCCTTGCGGTATTCACGCTCATGCGCCCCAGCGATGTTGATCTCGTCGTAGGGCACCTTGTGCTTGTCGAGTGTATCCAAGGCGTTGTGGCAATACGGGCAGCCGGTCTTTGTGTAGATCAGTAGGCGTTCGGCCATATTCAAGCTCCTTCTGTTGCTATTGTACGGCGCCTTGCGGGGAGCGAGTGATTTCCTTAGTCGACGTCCGACAGCAGCCCTATATACTCCGCCAGCCGCCCCACGTTGCGGTTGAATGCGCGTACGTCGATGCGCCCATCTTCGACCCACCGCCCTCGTGAATCTAACGCGTCGATGACGTCTCGGATCGCGGGAGCACGACCCTCTGCCTGCGCCAGCTTCTGTTGGGCGGTTCGCTCCCTGGCCGCTGCTTCGTTGACAGCCTCGCGCCCTTTGTCCATGACGCGCTCTGCATATGCCGTCACGCCCGCTACGCCATAGGAGCTCTGGAACGAGTAGTGCGTCGGCATGTCGTCGTCGGTGTAGACGAGTTCGTATTCTTTCGTGAAGTACAGCGGACGGTTGGTTCTGAGTTCGTAGAACCGCGCCCAGCGGCCGTCGCCAATGGACGACCTGCGGTACCAGTCCAGCGCGGGCGGGATTGTGGCGATGTACTTCTCGTCGCCGGTATAGAGGTACAGCTCCAGCAACGTGCGTATCGCGCCGACGGACTCCCCGCCCGTGACGGACGCGGGCTCGAACTTCCGCGCCCACGATGGCTCCATCCGCATGTTGTATTGCTGCGCCCACACGGGCTGGGGCTCGGGCATCTGCGCCAACAGAATGAAGTCGCCTCCGCGCTTGGCCGCCGCGAGATACTCGTCGTTAGCGTACTGCCGGTGAGCATCGAGAAACACGCCGATGACGTCGCGGATCGTGTTGTCGTTGAAGGTGTAGTATCCGCGGTAATCTGGCTTCGGGTACTCGCGCTCCCACGTGTCTGGGTACCGCGCCTTCACGACGGGAAACTCGTCCTCGCTACGCGATTCCCCCGCGTACCGCTGCGGCCACGCCCCGTTCGGATATTGCGCGGCAAGCAGCTTCGTCATTCCGTACTCGAGGGCGTGACGCGCCTCGTCGAGGGAGCCACCTGACGCCTGATCCGCCTGCATCAGAAACGTAAGCGCGCTCTGCGTGTTGTTGTCATCGTAGGTGCTGGTGGCGCGTCGCCTCCCGCGTTCGGTGTCGCCAGCTTCGATATCGCTACGGTAGTGCCAGCGCTTCCGGCTCTCGGGATCGAATTCGATCCGGTAGTCCCAGCCACCGGTCGCCAACTGCGTTTCGTAGAGCGCGCGGACGACCTCCGCCGCTGCTTCCAGGTACGTGTCGTCGCCGGTAGCTTCATACGCGCGTAGGTACGCCATGCCTACGGATGGCGTGCCGGGAGGCTGCACCCAGCCCTGCGTCGGGGTCGCGTCGCCTTCGCCCCGGCGATCTGTCAGGTCTTCGGAGTAGGACCACAGGTAGCTGCCGCTTGCGGACACCTGCTCGCGGAAGTAAGCGACCGCTGACGACAGCGCCTCCTCTGCCTCTTCGACGGACGGTTCCGCCGCGTGTGTCGTCGCCACAGCCCAGACGCACAGGAGACCGGTCGCTCCCATCCACTTGCCACGCATCATGTACGCCCCTTGGTCCGCTGATTTCACGCGAGTGTCGGTCCATGCCTGCTCACGACAACGTAGCGCCTCCACCTGCTCGAACCAATGCTAGCGCCAGCCTGTGCGCTTGCCTGCCTCTGACGTCGCTGCCAGAATGAGGCGTTCGCACATCAAGAATAGGATAAGGACAGATGGCCACTCTCGCCGCGGCCCCCGCGGGCGGGTTCTATGTCACGGGCGGCACTCTCCGCGCCGACGCGCCCTCCTACATCGAACGTCAAGCGGACACCGACCTCTACGACGCCCTGCACGCGGGCGAGTTCTGCTATGTGCTCACGTCGCGGCAGATGGGCAAGTCCTCGCTGATGGTCCGCACCGCTACCCGTCTGCGCGATGACGGGGGGCAGGTCGTTGTCCTGGATCTTACGGCGTTCGGGCAGAACGTCACCGTCGAGCAGTGGTACGAGGCACTCCTACTGGCGATCGGCGCGCGGCTTGACCTTGAAGACGAACTCGAGGCGTTCTGGGAGGAACACCAGAGCCTGCCACCGATGCGGCGCTGGTTCGAGGCCCTACGACAGGTCGTGTTGGCGCGCGACGAGTCGCAGCTGGTCATCTTTTTGGACGAGATCGACGTGGTGCAAAGCCTCCCGTTCTCGACGAACGAGCTGTTCGCAGGCATCCGGGAGTGCTACACGAGGCGCGTCGAGGAACCCACGTTCGAGCGACTGAGTTTCTGCCTCATCGGCGTCGCCACACCGTCCGACCTGATCGACGACCCGCTCGTAACGCCCTTCAATATCGGTAGGCGCATCGAGCTCACGGACATCGACGAGGCCGAAGGCGCGCGCCTGGCAACCGGGCTCGGTCGCGAGGACTCGGTTGCGGCATCCCTGCTAAGCCGAGCGCTTCATTGGACGGGCGGCCACCCCTACCTGACGCAGCGCCTTTGCGAGGTGGTTGCTGACGATAGCTCCGTGACGACTGCCGCAGACGTAGACAGAGCCTGCGCGCGTGTCTTCTTCTCCGAACACGCGCGGGCGCAGGAGAGCAACCTGCAGTTCGTCAGCGATCAACTGCTCCGCCGCGACGTGGACCGGGGCGCGCTGCTGTCGCTCTACGCTGAGGTGCTCAAGAGCAAGACGGTACAGCTGGACGAGACGAACCCTCTGCACAACGTCCTGCGATTGGCCGGAATCGTCCGGGCTCCCGGCGGGCGGTTGACCATCCGCAACGCCATCTACGCGCGCGTGTTCGACGCGGCGTGGATACGCGAGAACATGCCCGACGCAGAGTTGCGCCGTCAGCGCGCCGCGTTCCGACGTGGTCTGCTACAGGCCGCGGGAGTTGCGGCGGTCATCGTCGCTGTCGTCGCGACGCTCGCCGTGATGGCGAAGTCGCAGGCAACCCGGGCGGTGGCCGCTGAGGTGCAATCGGCCTCGCTCTTGGCCAAGTCGCAGGCCGATAGGGGGCGTATGCTGCTTCGTGACGGCGACATGCACGGACTGCTGCACCTGGCGCAGGCCCGCGAAACCGCGGACGGCATGCCGGAGCTTGCGCAGTCCATCGCGGAGGAATGGGCGCTGTGGCACTGGCAGATCCAGGATCGCCTGATACACGTCTTCGGGCACGACGCCGAGGTGACGGCGATGGCGTTCAGTCCCGACGGCAGTCGATTCCTTACAGCATCCGAGGACGGCACGGCGCAGCTCTGGGACACGGCTACCGGACGTCCAGAGGGCGAGCCGTTAGTGCACGGATCGCCGATCGGCGCGTATCCACGATGGTCGTGGCAGTCCGCAGCGGAATCCCTCGTCTGCTTCAACGCCAACGGGAGTCGGTTGGCCATCGGGAGCGAGGACGGCCACATCACCGTGTGGGACGTCGCCACCTCGGAGAAGCTCCTGACGCCGAGTTGCGGCGATCACACTCTGATCGAGATGACGTTTGATCTGGACGGGCATCTCGTCGCCGCCACAGCGGACGCCAAAAAGGGCAGGCACCTTCAGCGGTGGGAAGTAGACAGAGGCTCCGTCGTCCTCGAGCCGGCACGTCTCAGCCCTGGGGGAACGTGGGTGCTACTCGCGGAGGACGGGATGAGCGTGTTTGTCCTTGACCAGCCCACCTCGTTCCGAGTCCGTGTCGTCAGCACGACGACGCTGGAAACGCTGTGGAGCACAGAGCCATGGCCGGTGACAACATCCATTGCGCAGTCGGACGACCTCGTCGCTGTTGGGGCGTTCAACAGCGGCGTCGTCGTGGTGTCCGATTGGGATGGGAATGCCAGGACGGGGTTCGTTGCCGACCCTGATACGAACCGCGTTCGCGTTGCCGCTACACCTGATGGTCAGTCGCTCCTCACGATCTCAGACAACGGTCTGAGACTGTGGGACTTTGCCAGTGGGGAGCCTCGCGGGGCTATGATCCCGCACGAGGGATTGGTGTCATACCATGCGTTCGACGCGAACAGCCGCCTCTTGGCGACGGCGTTCGGGTCGGTCGTCCGCGTGTTCGACACCGAGACCGGCCAGCCCGTGATCGACCCTATCGTCCACCCTCAGACCGTAATCGGACTCGCCTTCCACCCCAGCGATCCCAACGCGCTCGCGATCCGATCGACCGACCACTCGATCCGGCTCTGGAACGTGGGGCCAATACGACGGCATACCTCGCTGGCCAACTACCTCGACGGTAGTGGCCCGGTCTACGGCACTCGGCCTGGAAGCGTCGTGTCGTTCAGCCCTGTCGGCCCCCTGATCGCGGTCGGGCACGATGGGACGACCGACGTACAGATCTTCGATTACGAGACCGGGGCCTCTGTCGGCCCTGCGCTTGAGCACGAAGGCATCACCACGGCGACGGCGTTTAGCGCGGACGGGTCGTTGCTTGCCGTCGCCTCTTGGAACGCGGGCATCTCCGTCTGGCGGGTCGATACACGTGAACTGGTCGGGTATACGCCCGCCGAGGAAGCGACGCCCGCCGCGCCTGCGGCGCCCGCCGCGCCCGCCACGTTCGCGACGGCTATCGCGTTCTCGCCGGATGCTGACACCGTGTTGTTTTCGCCGTGGATCACCGACCTCCACTCGTGGAACTTTACCACCGGCGTCGTGACAAACCATGCCGACAGACTCGCTGCGGTCAGCCGTTTGGGCATACGAGGAGGCTTGGACCTAAGCGCGGATGGCAGCAAGCTCTTGGCCGCGAACCACCTCGGCGCGGCGAACGTGTACGACGCGCGGACCTTCGAGCAAATCGGCGGCCCAATGCCGGTGAATGGTCGGCTGGACACGGCCCGGTTCAGCGAGGACGGGAGGTTCATCGCGACCTCCTGCCAGGACAACTCGGCACAGCTATGGGACGCCGCGACGCAGGAACGGCTCGGCGCGCCGTTGTCGCATCGTAGCCGCGTTCAGTGGGCGGAGTTCAGCCCTGACAGCCGATACGTCGCGACGGCCTCCGCGGACATGACGGCGCAACTCTGGGAGAGGGCTAGCAGGCGCGCCGTTGGTCTCCCCCTCAAGCATGACTCCGCGGTGTTCTCGGTGGAATTCAGCCATGACGGCAAATACATCGCCACGGGGGCGGTCAAGGACGCACGCCTGTGGAAGCTCCCCGCGGCGCCAACCACGCTGGACGAGGCGCAGCGGCTCACTGCCCTTGCCACTGGCATGCGCCTCGTCGGCGAGAACGACATGGAGTCGATTCACTGGCGCGAGTGGCAAGACATGCGCGATGCGGGCTCCGCCGTTGTCGGGCGCCCGTAGCCTTCTGACTTGTTGCCTGTGTGCCAGGCGTTCGCGCAGAATCGGAGTGGCGGCCGCCACGCGCAGGCCGCCCGGATAAGTCGACAGGCAGGCTGACGCGGCGCCCGCCACCGTGGTCTACGACTGCAAGGAGGCTGACATGGTTACACGCCGGACTGCGCCCGCCGCTATCGTGGTGCTTCTTGTCCTCGCCACCGTAGGTCACGCCGCGAATCGCGCTCTTCAGCTCGAAGGAGACCCGGACAGCGCTTTCGAAGCGCCCGATCACGCCAGCCTCGACGCGGATTTGGGCAGCGCGCTAACCATGGAAGCGTGGGCGAATCCTGGTCTGGACGTGGGCGAGTTGATGATCGTGAACAAGGAGGATGTCTACGAATTCGCCACCGTGAGTGGCCTCGCTCAGGTCGCCATACAGCCTGCTGGCGCGGCGTGGGCATGGATGAACAGCGGCCTCGCCATCCCCGCCGGTGAATGGACGCACGTCGCCGTAACCTACGACGGCGCTGAGACGCGCATGTTCGTGAACGGCGAGGCAGGACCAGCGGACCCCGGATTCCAGGGAGACCTGAACGACTCTCCCGACACGTTCAAGGTGGGGCGACGCACGCGCGGTGGAGCCACGCACAGCGCGTACACCGGTCTCATCGACGAGGTCCGCATCTCCAACAGCATCCGATACACAGACGACTTCGACCCGCAGACCGAGGCGTTCGACCCGGACGACGACACCGTCGCGCTGTACCACTTCGACGAAGAAACCGGTGGAACCGTCCGCGACTTCTCGAAGCTGCGCAACGACGGTGAGTTGGTGAACGTCGCCACCCTCGTCGAGGTGGAGCTGCCCAATACCGTCCTCGCAGTCGGGAGCCCTGACGGCAAGGCTGCGATCACATGGGCCGCTGTAAAGGGCCGCGTATCCCACTGACCTGCGCCCAGGGCCGATACGCTTGTCGCCGCCAACCGGCCCGCTTACCCTGACTCCGCCCAAACCCGACCCGCGCTGAGGAGAGTAGACGATGGCCGAGAAGCTGGCGATTCTAGGCGGCGACCCCGTACACACCACAGGCTGGCCGTCGTGGCCGCAGAACAGCGGCGAGTTGTGGGAGAGCAAGGTCGAGCCGGCCTTGAAGGAGGTCTACCTCAGCCGCACGGAAGGACTGCCCGCGCCAAAGGCGAAGGAGTTCTCCGAGGCGTTCGCTCGCTACTGCGACGCGAAGTACGGCGTCATGATGCCGCACGGCACGGACTCCATCATGGCGGCCCTCACGGGCGTGTTGGACCTGGACGGGCTCAGCGACGCAGGCGAGATCATCATCCCGAACTACACGTTCATCGCGACAGCGTCCGCCGCTCTGGACCGCCGCTTCACCATCGCCTTCGTTGACGTGGACCCCGACACGTTCACGATCGACCCCAAGGCAGTCGAAGAGGCCATACGGCCGGGAATCACGACGGCGATCCTCCCCGTACACCTCGGCGGACACCCGGCGGACATGGGCGCGCTGCGAAAGATCGCCGACAAGCACGGTCTGAAGATCGTCGAGGACTGTGCGCAGGCGCACGGCGCGGAGTACGACGGGCAGAAGGTCGGCTCGTTGGGTGACGCGGGGGCGTTCAGCTTCCAGTCTTCCAAGAACCTGACGTCCGGCGAGGGCGGGATGGTCACGACGAACGACGTCGACGTGCGTAACCGCGTCGTCGCGTTTAAGGACGTTGGGCGGCACCCCGAGGGCGAGCGTTGGGAGTATCCGCGCATCGGGTGGAACTACCGCGCGTCCGAGTACCTCGCCGCGCTGCTGAACATCCGCCTCGACTTCCTCGAAGCCGAGACGCTACGCCGCAACGAGAACGGCGACTACCTGCGCAAGTACCTCAACGACATGCCGGGGATCGTCCCGCCGAAGCTGAGTCCACAGGCAACGATGCACGGCTACCACCTGTACATGATGATGTACGACCCGAACGAATTCGGCGGCCACTCGCGCAGCGAGTTCATCGCGGCGCTTTCGGCGGAGGGCATTCCGTCATCCTCGGGCTATGGCGAGCCGCTGTCCGACTCCGCCGGGCTTAAGTATGTCTCCGAGAAGTACCCAGACCTCATCCGCCGCCTGCCGTGTCCGAACATCGAAGCAGCGTGCGCGGGTAGCGTGTGGTTGATGCAGAGCGTGCTGCTCGGGTCGCGCGACGACATGAACGACATCGCCGAGGCCGTGGGCAAGATCCACACCGCGTTCCGGGCGGATTCGACGCCTGTGAAGTAGAGCCATAGCGGCGCCCGCGTGTCTCGGCTGACTCACGGTCGGAGTTAACGGAAGCGCATACGCGGCGATGGGCGTTGTCGAAGATGCGTATCGGCTCGGTTGCGAGCTCCCACGCGCATCTACTAGGCCGACGTGGACGGCCGGCCACGGACAAGCGCCCAGCCTGTCAGCGCGAACCCCAGGGGCGTCCACACGGCGAAGTTCAACGCCACGGGGAGGAATATGGCAGGTCGGCCAGCGAGCGGAGACAGTAGGAGAGCTAGTCCCAGGATGGTGAAGAACCCGACCATGATGGTTCTGCGCTCCCCTGTCACGGCGGCGGGCGCCGAGGACGGCAGGGGCGCCTGCGGTCGATGGCGTCTCAGCCCGGCGATAAGGATCGCGTAAGCCGCGAACGTCCATAGCTGAACGGGTATCGACGGCAACCCGTCTGGCCGCAGGTACACGTACGTGAGGCCGTAGAGCGCCGCCAGGTACGCGCAGAGCGCGATAAACCGCCACCCGCGGATCACCACGATGTCTTCGCCGCCCCAGTGGGCGAGTCGTGGCCGAGCGAGGCGCGCGACGATCCCTAGAACAACCAAGGCGAAGAGCAGGTTGGCCACAAGATGTACCGGGCCGCCGGAGTTCATACCCAGGACCACGGCGAAGGACGCGATGAGGTACACTCGCACCGCGCGGGCTCCGCGCGTTCGAGACGCCAGCCACGCGAGATCGGGGAACAGCCGACGCAGCGGCGGGCAGAGCGCGCACGAGACCGCCAGGGGCAAGATGAACGCCGCCACCGGGTGGAAGATGAACACCATGGACAGCTCCGACAGGCCATAGGGCCCCAGACTGCCCATGACGAACTCGCCGTCTCCGCTGTAGCCATGCCAGATGACCTTGGTGATCCACGACTCGTACAAGCCGAAGAGCACGCCCCACAAGTAGAGCGACCAGATCCCCGTTCTGCGGGTACGGACGGCGAGCGTCGTAAAGAGGAAGAAGTGGGCGAAGTACAGCCAATACGTCACCACCCACGTCCACGGATGCCACAGCCCAACGGCTACGGACGCGCCTGAGAACACCTCGGTGCATATCAGGACGACCATACCTATGAAGAGGCGCGGGAGTACCATGGCGCCGCGTGGGCGCGCGTCGCCGTCGCGCGCGAGGTTCCGCTGGATCGCCTCCGACTCCGGTTGCATGGCTTCCGTCCTCTCCGCCACACGCGCTGCCTGCCTCGAACCGGCCACCGTCGCCTAAGGTATAGCAGGACTGGTAGGCTTGGCGTGTGAGCATGGAGACGCTCTAGCAGTTCCGATAGCGGGCATACACCGCCCCTTAAATGCCGCGCGAAGGCCCGCGCTCGGCCTGTTAGGTCGTTCCCTGACAGCGAACCATGTTGCGACAGTCACGGAGACGGCACAGAATCTGAGATATGTGGAGGATCCATGATGCTCGGTAGCACGTGTGCGTGGTTGGTAAGTGGCGCGATGCTTGGTTCGGCCCTCCCCTCACATGCAGGGGCCGCCGGAGAGATTCAGGAAGCCATACTAGCGGGCTATCTGATCGTGCCGAACGAGAGAGTAGAGACGACCTACGACGCCGGCTTCTCGATGTACGTGGCGGCGTGGCCGCTGCTCGAGGAGTACCCTGGGTCGCGCTTCCAAACCGGCCTCGCCAGCACGTGGATGTTTGCCCAGTACGACGATCCACCGCCGGAGAAGCTCTATTCAGACATTGAGGGTGGCCTGGGTTGGTGGCGGGACACTCGTTTCGCCACTGTCACGCCCAAGTTCATCATGGGCGGGGTCGCGCGGGAATTCTCCGCGTGGGCCAATGGGCCGGGCGCGGGCAAGGGCAGAGACTGGGATCGACCGCAGGGCAAGTACGCTGTCGTGCAGTTGAGCCCCTGGCTCCTGTGGCCACCTGATGGGGTCAACCTGAAGCAGGGCGCCTGCGGCGAGCTGGTCGGGTACGGATACCTGCCACTACCCTTGACCAAACCCAAAGCCACCACGGCGGGCGAGGACGTGCCGACCGGTAACAACTGCTGGACGCTCTTCCTCAACACCGCGAACTTCAAAGGGCCGGCGACGTTCTTCGCTCCCTACTTCTGGTCACGGGCTTCGGTCGAGGATCACGACGTGGCCGGGATGTTCCTCGACAGTCGTCCCTCCGACCCCAACCGCTCGCTGCAGATGGAGACGCAGTATATCCCTGCCGCAGTGGCGTCCGACTCGGAAGGGCAGACATACGCGCGTATCGCTCCGACGGACTTTCCGTCCGGCCCGGCCGGTGAAGGCGTCCTGGCGCACAAGATCATGTCGTACAGGAAGGAGGCGCTGTGGGAAGCTGTCGAAAACTGGTTCGAGGGCGGGGAGCCTGCCACCGGTCACATCGACTCCCAGGCGTCTAGCGTCCACACATTCCCCGGGCGCGGCTCGGCGACGTGGCGAATCTACACCGACGACACGCCCAAGGAGGAACGCCCACCCGTCGACTGGGGCGCGTTTGCGACTCCCGTGGCGCCAGACTCCGCGACATTCGGCTATCGGTGGGACTCGGAACTCACGACGACAGGGGGCTGTGGAGGCTCTGAACTCGCCAGGCTTCCTGAGCATTACCGCCTCATGGAAGTAGATGGCGAGGCGCGGTGGACGCCGACACCTGCGGAGCAGGTACCGTCGGAGACCGGGCTGGCGGAATACAGGTTCGAACCCCCGGCGGACCCGCCGCCGGACGCCTATGTGACGCCTGAGGAATCGGATAGTTCCTGGAAGAATCCCGGGCCCGTTGCTGGGCCGTTCCAAACGCGTCTTGGTGACGGGAGTCTCGTGACCTACTCCTGGTATCGGTTTGCCGATCAGCCGTCGCTGCTGAACGCTGACATGACCGACGACGAGCGTGAGGAACTGCAGGCGCGGGTCGAGAAGCTGCATCGGCTTTGGCAGAACAACCGGGAGTACCTGCCGGCGCCGGACGTCGGAGAGTTGGCGAGCATTGATCCCGCCCTGCTCATGACGCCGCCGTCGGGCCTGGAGGTGGGGTATGTGCCTATCGTCACGCGACAGGAGCTCGCGGACTGATACGCCCCAAGAATCCCGGCCGCCTGGGCAACGCCAGCCTGTAGATATCGCGACGCTCGCTCAGCTGCCGCTGACGCGCGGTGATTCGGGCTAATAGCATCGTCCTGGCGGAGTGACTCGCAACGAGCGCGGCCGGACACACACCCGCAGGCAGTGCTTCGTGACAAGCTGGAGCCACGCCGACTACGCTCGAACAGGCGCGGAACTCGTCCCGCGCTTACTCGGTGGTACGGCGGTCTCAACGTGTGGCACGCCATGCGAACACCTGCTGGCTGGGGTGACGTCGCTGACCGTATTCGGCTTGCTGCATCTGCATTGCCTTGCGTGACGCCCGATGTGAAGTGATACTTTCAGAGTGTCGGGTAACTGGTCCTTAGGAGGGCGGCGATATGAGACGTCTCCTAGCCCTGCTTGCGTGCTCGCTCACGGCCGTTGCCGCCCAGGCGGCAGAGGGCCCTACGTGGGAGCGTGTGTTCCCATCATTGGACAACGTGCGCGCCGTTATCTGGTACGACCCTCCCGAGACGTGGTGGGTCACGTCATTGGTAGCCGAGGTATCGCTAGCGCTGCTTCGGAGTGAGGATGATGGAGCCACATGGGCGACCGTCGCGGCGGGCAACCGCGCGAGTAGCTATGCCGTATCGCGTGTCGACCCGTCCGTTGTCTACCGGTCTGCAGGCCGCATTGAGCGTAGCGACGATGGCGGCGCCACGTGGAGGGAGCTGTGGCCGGCCGACCCGGAGCTCCAGGAGGGATGGCAGAGCAGGGCGTTCGTGTCACCGACGCACCGCGATCGCATCGCTTACGATTCTGTCTCGGCGCGTAGGACCACCACACTGACTGATCTAGCAGGCGGAGACGCCGACTGGATAGAGGGCGGGGCGAGCTTGTGGGCTCACCCAGAGACGGGAACGGTCTACTGGAATTCGGGCACGCGGGTGGGTGTCGTTGACTTCGCCAACGTACAGTTCGCGCGATCCGGTGGGTCGTATGAGCAGTACGGTGGGGTGGGTTTTGCGTCAGACGACCCAGAGTCGGCGCTGTGGACCAAGTATGACGTATACCGACAGTCCTCAGACGTCTTCGTCGTAGGTGGGGAAGGGGAGCCCTTACTCACGCTCTCGGGGGCGCAGACCCTGATCGAATACCCGGAGTCAGTTGCGGTACATCGCCCCTCCGACACGACCCTTCTTACGGGCTGGACGCGTGTGCCTGGGGCCGCCGACGAGGAGGCGGTGATCGCGTCCACGGATGGTGGAGGTCACTGGTCCCAGGTGGGATCCCTGCGCGGCCAGCTGTTCTTCCTGTCAGGGCGTGGCGCCGTGTTCCTCCAGACCGAGGACGACCTCTTCATGATGCCCCTACCCCCATCCACAGGGGTGTCGAGGGCAGACAGAACGGCTGCTACATGGGGCGCGATCAAGGCGGGCGAATCCGCCTTCCCGTAGCCCACTGATCAACTTGGCCGAGTGTCTAGCCGGCTTCGCGCGTGGCATATTGGATAGTACTCGGAGGGCTGCCGTACCACGTGGGTTGCGGAGCCCATCGCCAGCCAGGAACGAAGCCACATCCGCACACGCGGGCCGCTGGGCCGACATTGGCGCTGAGCTGACCTACTAGCCGGGCGGCACCGCGCCGATGGGCCATCGACCATCCTTGCGTCATGGACCGTGCCTGTGTATACTATTTCTTGTCGGATACATGCCTGATAAGTAGGATCCTCCTCGCGCAGCCCCGCGAGCTTGCTAGGAGCAGTCGGTGAACGATGCGCGTGGGCCGCTGACGGACGTGGGCGGGTGTGGAGACAATCCCCGGGAGCCACAGACGGCCACGCTGCTGCGCCCCCAGGAACGGGCCGATTACGCGCAGGCGCTAGATCTACTCAGAGATCAGAGGGAGAAGGCTTCCGAGGCGCGTAGCATCTTCGAGAACGAGCAGTTCTTCGCCGACGCGGTGGACGACCGGTGCGTGGCGTTATGGCACGACATTTGCGCATTTCACCGGCTGGATGTGGACGCGGTGTACACCGTCGATGACAGAGGCCTAGTTCATGTAAAGCGGGAGGGTAGCGGGATAGGAGAGGCGAGCCAGGCCGATGAAGGCAAGGCGGCCTCCCTAACCCCGGAGGAGGCGGCTCAATACGCGCACGCGCTTAAAATGCGGCGCGCCCAGCATGACCGCGTAGCGTCCGCGCGAGTGGCCTGGGAACGAGAGAGCTTCTTCGTAGCTGCCGCTACCGACCGCTGCACGGCTCTATGGTCTCGGATCTGCGCCGCGCACCGTCTGGACGCAAGGGCGACCTACAAAGTCGAAGACTCTGGCCTTGTTTACATCACATCCTCAGAGGAGTAGCGACGATGCCTTCTTTCCCTACAGGAATCGTGTCCCTGTCGGACAACTTCGACAACAGCACGGTCGTCAACGCCTTCTATATGGACGCGCGGGACGACGAAATCGAGGCGATTGAGACATCGCTTGGCGCGGGACTTGTCAGCTCGACCGCGCTGACAGACGACGATGAGCGACTGTCAGGCTACATGACCACGAGCAATGAGGGGTACCTGTCGCTTGGCTATACGAACGGCAAGAACGTCAGGGTCGGGGATGGAAACATGGCATACACGCCCCAGGTGCCCTCGAGATCGTGTCAACCAACCCACGTCTCCGCCTGCATGACACGAACGGCACCAACATGCAGATACGGTCCAACAACGACCAGTTCGAGATTCATCGCTTCAACCACAATGGCTCAGCGGGGAAGCGGCTGCTCGCGATCGACCAGGGCGCCCCGGAGGACTCCGTTGTCGTCGACTCTACCGGGCACTTCGGACTGGGGATGGGTGGCATCGCCACCATTACGGCTCCGCTTGACGTGAACGGGAACACCATCCGCCTGAGAGATATTGGGGGCGCCGCCCCCGGCCCGTTGGACGGCGACGACGGGGACATTCGGCTCGTCGACGACGGCGACGACCACCGCATTTACGTCAAGTTTGCTGGCGGATGGAAGTCCGCCGTGCTTACCTAGCGTATATGTCGGCCCACGACGAGGCGGGCGACCATCGCATGCGGGGCGCATGTGGGCGCGGGGTTCCGGCGTGGTCACGCGCCGGTCAAGTGGTGCCAGTCCGACGATATCCTGTGAAGCCGTGACTTGCCGTCGGTGGCAGGGCCTGCGGTGCTGCGGAGGGTATCGGATTCAGACGACTTCGCTAGTTGGCCCAGCCGATCGACTGGCGTCGACGGACGTATCAGAACTCCAAGGAGATAGCAATGGCGATCCTGCTAGGCACTCCACAGTTGGGACCGGCCACGAAGCTAGGCATGCCTGTAGGTGCGTGGTTTATGCAGATAGCCTCGGGCACAACCGGCCCTCCGTCATTTGCCGATCATCTATCGGTGATCCACCACGCGCTGCCCACGACTGTACGCGCTTACGCGGCCTGTAGTCGCTCCATCGTGAGTGACGCTAATCTGACCTCGGAGAGTGCCTCCTCCTTGGCACAGAGGTGGACGACGCTCATGCAGGCTGTGCAGGATCTCAACCGGACGCAAGAATACGACATCCGGTTGAGTGTCGGATATACAGCCAAGCTCTTCCGCCTAGCACATTACGGCGGCGACGAGGAGGAGCTCGATGCGGCGATCAAGATATTCGTCGACGCAATCTGCGGGCACCCGGGCGTGGAGAGGATCGTCGAGAGCTGGCATGTGATTGATGAACCGGTCTGCCGACCCATACCCCCACCACCGGAGATAGACCAGAGGGTGACTTGGGGGGAAGCCAGCCTGATTACGGAGTGTTTCCACAAGCATCAGGTGGCAAATGGACGGAACTGGCCCTTCATCTATGTTGAACTGGGCCCAGGACGGTCGCAGGGCGCTGCTGGCACGGACCCCAATTGGTGGAAGATCGAGACAGGCACTGGTTGGTCCGATCGAGTGTACGATCCGTCCAATGTTGAGAAATCGGACGTCAACAACATCACGTCGTTGCCCAGTGGCATTGGCACGGACGCACAGAAGATACAGAAGTACGTCGATGGGATCGGCGGTGTTGGATGGGATCCGGCTCCCACCATACGCCCGAAGGTGATACTCGCGCCGGATTACTACGCATGGTCAGCGAACAATTGGGCGTACACGGTGGGGCCGCCCTGGCGAAAATGGCGGCAGATATACGACTGGTGGAGCGCGCTGACTGTCACAGGATACGGCAGCGTCGCCCTCCCGTTCCATGCGGTGCTCGAGGGCGGTGCCCAGACCCTAGCAGGCGACCCGCCGCCGCCCTTCCTGAAGGCCCGTCTGCCGGGACATATCGACATGCACAACATGGTGCGCATGGTGAAGGACTACGGGATGCAGGGCGTGGCGTTCTGGGGATGGTCCACCAGCAGCAACAGGTTTGACCAGGACATAGACAAGAAGTTGACGAAGAGGTATTGGGCCGACGGCACGACAGCGCCCCAAAGCTACTTCGACATGTCCACGGATGACGAAAACTGGGGCGAGGCGATCAGCACCGAAATGTGGCGCAATGTGCCAACTGCCGACCCCGCGCCACCGCCAGCGGAGTATTACACCAGTGCAGTACCTTCCACGAGCCGGCTAGTGCCGAATGCGCCCCACGATCCACCGGGCACGGTGTGGGACACTACGACTCAGCCCGACGGTTGGTGGATACGTTTCGATCTGGCAGAGAGCGCGAAGGTGTACTTGAAGATTAAGGATCAAGTAACCGGTGACGTCGTGCGGATTCTTGACTGGGGCTTCCGCGAGAATTCGACGCGCCCGGCGACGACCATAGTGCTGGCCGATCTCTACGAGATTGCGCCGGGACGCTATTGGAATCTCGTTTCGTCGGAGGCCGGCACCGAGGCAGAGAGGCGACCTGCGGACGGTTCCAGCAGCGGAGACCTGAACGGCACGGCTCAGTTCTGGGACGGGATGGACTACAACAACCAGGGGCCGCTCAGTGGCAAGTACGACATCGAAATGTACGTCGATGGGACGGCGCTGCCAGACACCGTTGAGGTAGAACTGTAGGGATCTGCCATACCAAAGCGCCGCAGAGGCCCGCAGCTCCCACCTTCTCAAGTACCGCCCCGAATACCGCCCCGAATCGCTAGCTGCGGTAGCCGATGCCGTGCAGCACGCCCGTACGGCCCTCGCGGCGTGCATCGTCCGAGTGAGCCCGCCGCGAGAGGACACGCGCGGACCAGCGTGTCGCGACCTCCGCCCGGAACGTTGGAGAGGAAGTTCAGCGACGTGCGTCTGGTGGGCCTGTTCGCGGTCGCGCTCAGGATCCACGGCGTGCCCTCGGCGTGGGCCCGCATCTCCGGCAGACCAGCCGCGATCGCGAGCACGGCCGTGCACCTGCGGCAGTTGGCCGTGTTCCGGCAGCAGGGCTGATGCCGTCTTCTGCCGCCCACGAGGACCGGCATCGTCGGGCCCAGCTTGCGATATGACCCAGCGCCCGAGAGGCCCTCTGACGCGCGCGGTAGCCCGCCAGCAGATCCCAACCCGACCTGCTGAGTCGGGTATAAGGCCCCGCGGGCCGTTTTTCTTGACAAGAACGGTCGGGTAAGCTAATCTAACCTCAGTGGGCAGTGAACGGCTGCCTCTTGCGATGGATCTGGCGAGTGATTCTCCGTGGGGATGGATGCCACCAATGATCGGCGCGCGGAACGACGAGGACATCGCGAGCCTGAAACGAACGGGGCCGGACTGGCCCCACGATTCGGGTTCTGTCTGTTGTAGCTAAGCGCTCCCGAGAACTCTTCGGCCTTGTGCGGCCAGAGTATCCCGTGGGGCGTTTTCGTGTGTCTGGGCGCAGGGCGAGCGTCAACGTGAGGGTGTCAGGTTGAAGGTATCTTCGAAGGTCAAATACGCGGTGGAGGCGCTGCTGGAACTGTCGTTGCGACAGGGGGAGTACGTGTCCGTCGCACAGCTTGCGGAGCATCGGGAGATTCCGCGGACCTTCCTGGAACAGTTGCTTCTCAAGACGAAGCGCCACGGGCTGACGACAAGCCGGCGCGGCCCCGACGGTGGATACCAGTTGGCGCGTGAAGTGTCCGACATTCGTCTCGGCGACATCTACGCGGCGGTCGAAGGGCCGCTGGACCTGTGCGCCTGTGGACGCGGCAAGGACGACTCGCGGTCCACCGACGCGATGCTGGAAGGCATCTGGCGCGAGTTGGAAGGCGCCATCAGGACGTATCTGGACGGCGTGACGCTGGACGATCTGCTGGAGCGAGGCGCCGAATTCCCGGCATCGCTGGAACACACGTACACGTTCTCCATCTAGTGGCTCGATTGAGCGGCGCAAAGCGGGGCGGCCGAGAACACGGACAAAGTGGTGGCGCGTAAGGCTTGCGGCAACGTACTCGAACTCATCGGCAGGACGCCGCTGGTTCGACTGAACAGCGTGTCGAGCGCCGATTCGGCGGAAATCCATGGGAAGCTGGAAGCGTATAACCCCGGCGGGAGCGTCAAGGATCGCATCGGGCTGTCGATGGTCCTCGACGCGGAGCAGCGCGGCGCTATCGGCGAGGGGGCGACCATCGTCGAGCCGACGGCGGGAAACACCGGGACGGCGTTGGCGATCGTAGCAAGGGCGCGCGGATACAAGGCGATACTCACGATGCCGGAGAACGTCAGCCCCGAGAAGAGCGAGCTGCTCAGGGCGTTCGGCGCGGAGTTGGTTCTGACGGCAGAGGCGGACGGCATGGCAGGGGCTATCTGGGAGGCCGAGGCAATCGCAGGGCGCACGGAGAACTCGTTCATGCCGAACCAGTTCGTAAACCCAGCGAACCCCGCCGTGCATCGCGAGACGACGGGGCCGGAGATTCTGGCGCAGGCGGAGGAACGCATCGACGCGTTCGTAGCCGGCGTCGGGACCGGCGGCACGCTCACGGGAGTCGCGCAGGCGCTCAAAGAGCGGCTGCCGGACGTGCGCATCGTCGCCGTCGAGCCGGCGGCGTCGCCCGTGTTGAGCGGCGGCAAGCCTGGACCCACGCGGATCGACGGTCTTGGCGCCGGGTTCGTGCCGGAGGTGCTCGACATGTCGCTCGTGGACGAGGTTATCACCGTCAGCGAGCAGGACGCCTACGACATGATGCGGACCCTCGGAGCGGAAGAAGGTCTACTGGTCGGGATGAGTTCGGGAGCGAACGCGGTGGCGGCTGCACGTGTCGCGCGACGTATGGAAGCGGAGCAACGCGTCGTGACGGTACTCGCGGATACGGGCGATCGCTACTTCAGTCTGGCGGGACACTTCGGCTAGACATCCCACGGCAGAGAAAGAGGTCAACAGCACGCGCAACGACTCGCGTGGGATAAACCGGCGGAAGTGAGATGCGTGGCCGCGAGCCACGCGACAGGCAAGTATGGCCGCGCGAACGGTCATATACGGGAAGAAGAGGGCTGGCATGGCAGTCGAGGAACAACCAGAGGCGCCGCGTGACTACCATCGGGTAGAGGAGTTCGCCGCAAACCTGCGGAAGGAATCTCCCACGCGGATCATTGAGTGGGGACTGGACCGGTATGCCCCACGCCTGGCAGTCGTTTCGAACTTCGGGCCGAGCACCGTCACGGTGCTCCACCACCTCGCGGAGCTGGGTCGGCAGGACGTAGCCGTCTTGCACATCGACACCGGGTTCGAATTCCCGGAGACCGCCGAGGTGGGGGAGCGGCTGACGGAACGCTACGGCATCGAAATACAGAGCATCCAACCGGAACTCACCGTCACCCAACAGGCGGAGAAGTACGGAGATGAACTGTACAAGAGCGACTCCGACTACTGCTGCTACATGCGCAAGGTGCTGCCCCTCGAGAAAGTCCTGTCCGAGTACGACGCCTGGGTCACGGGCATCCGCAAGAGCCAGGGGTCTACGCGCCGGGCGGCGCAGGTCGTGGAGTGGGACGTGCGCCACGACATGATCAAAGTGAATCCACTCGCTGAGTGGAGTTCCGAGGACGTGTGGGGATTCATTCGGGAGAACGACATCCCCTACAACACGCTGCACGATAACGGGTATCCGAGTATTGGCTGCTGGCCCTGCACGCGTTCCGTCGCCGAGGGCGGCGACGAGCGTTCCGGGCGCTGGAGCGGCCTTAACAAGGCGGAGTGTGGCATACACCTGACGCACTTCGCGAAGAAGGACGATAGCTAGCATGATTAAAAAGGGCTTCACGATCTGGTTCACCGGGCTATCGGGCGCCGGGAAGACCACCATCTCCGACCGCCTGATAGAGCTTTTCAATGAGCGCGAAACCCATGTCGAAGTCTTGGACGGCGATGTCGTCCGCACGAATCTGAGCAAGGGCCTCGGGTTCAGCAAGGAAGACCGCGACACGAACATCAAGCGGATTGCCTTCGTGTGCAAGCTGCTGACCCGCAACGGCGCAGGCGTGATCGCCGCCGCCATTTCGCCCTATCGCGAAGTGCGCGAGCACGCTCGCAACGAGATCAAGAACTTCGTCGAGGTGTACGTCGACGCGTCGGTGGAAGTGTGCGAAGCGCGCGACGTGAAGGGCCTGTACGCCAAGGCGCGCTCGGGTGAGATCAAGCAGTTCACCGGCATTTCCGACCCGTACGAAGCGCCGTTGAACCCCGAGGTCGTGTGCGAGACGGACAAGGAAACGGTCGACGAGTCGGCGCGCAAGGTGATTGCCGCGCTGGAGGACATGGGCTACCTTGAGCCGATCTCGGCCTAGTAGTTTCCCAGTCCGAAAGCAGGATGAATTCATGGCACAAGTACGCATTCCAACGCCACTGCGCCGCCTAACGAAGGGGGAGGCCGAAGTCACGGTCGACGGCGACAACGTCGCCGCGATCATCGACGGCCTCGAGGCGGACTACCCGGGCCTGAAAGAGCGTATCTGCGACGAAAAGGGCGAGGTGCGACGGTTCGTCAACATCTACGTGAACGACGAGGACGTGCGCTTCCTCGACGGCACGGAGACGAAGACCGGACCGGACGACATCGTGTCCATTATCCCCGCCATTGCCGGGGGTTGACGCGTCGCGGACATTGCCTCGTAGGGTCTTAGGATAAGCACACGGATGTTCGACTTTACGGACGAACAGATCAAGCGGTACAGCCGTCACATCATCCTCTCAGAGGTCGGTGGGACGGGACAGACGAAGCTGCTGGACTCGAAGGTCCTGTTGCTGGGAGCTGGCGGCCTAGGGTCGCCAGCCGCCTTCTACCTCGCCGCCGCGGGGATCGGCACGATCGGCCTCATCGACGACGACGAGGTGGACCTCAGCAACCTGCAACGTCAGATACTCCACTCGACGGCGGATGTCGGGCGGCCGAAGGTTGACTCCGCGACGGAGACGCTCAAGGGCGTCAACCCGGACGTGGATGTCGTGACCTATCAGACGCGGCTGACCTCCGAAAACGTCATGGAGACCATCGCGGACTACGACGTCATCGTCGATGGCTGCGACAACCTCCCGACGCGTTACCTCTTGAACGACGCGAGCGTGTTCGCCGGTAAGCCGGTCGTGCACGGCAGCATCTTTCAGTTCGAGGGACAGGTGACGGTCTTCGATCCGAAGAACGGCCCGTGCTACCGATGCCTCTATCCAGAGCCGCCACCACCGGAGATGGTGCCGAGCTGCCAGGAGGCGGGTGTCATTGGCGTGTTGCCGGGGATCGTCGGATCGTTGCAGGCGGTCGAAGCGATCAAGGTGCTGCTGGGCATCGGCGACCCGCTCGTGGGCAAGCTGTTGCTCTACAACGCGCTGGGTCAGGACTTCCGCAAGCTGACGTTGCGCAAGGACGAAAGCTGCCCGGTGTGCGGCGAGAACCCAACCGTCACGGAACTCATCGACTACGAAGAGTTCTGCGCGGTGCACTTCTAGCGGCAGGGCAACGAGTAGAACAATGGCGCAGACACTCGGCATCCTACTCACGACGAGCCCGGAGCGCGCGGACGCCCACACGGTCATTCAACTGACCCGGGCGGCGCGCGCGCAGGGCCGCGGCGTGCGGATATTCGTCATGTGTGATGGGGCGCACAACCTGGACACAGACGAATTCCAGAAGCTCGCGCTGGAAGGCGCCGAGATCGTCGCGTGCAGCCAGAACGCCTCGGAGCGGGGCATTGAGGAAGTTGAGGGCATCCCCAACCTGACGTGGGGGAGCCAGTACGACTTCGCCCAGATGACCGGCGAATGCGACCGAGTCATCTCGTTCAACTAGTGGGCGACGACCAACAGTCCCTTCGCACGCGCAGGGGCATCCAACGATGGTCCCTTCCCCTCGCAGGGAAGGCCGCCCACAATCCCTTCCCCTCGCAGGGGAAGGTTAGGATGGGGTCCAGGCGACCCCACTCGGGGCAGTGAAGTATGTCGGTCGTAACGGTGCTGGTAAGAGACACGGCGTTCGGATCCAGACGCACGGCGGAAGCCATGCGCATGAGCGTAGGCCAGACGCTGGGTGACCACGACGTGCGACTCGTCCTCGCGGAGGATGCCGTCCACGCGTTCAACGCGGACGCGCGTCCGGCGATGATCGGCGGGGGAGACACGCAACGTCCTATCGAGACGTTAGCGATGCTCGACCAGCAGATGTACGCGGAGGCGGAGTCGCTGGACGACCGTGGCATCTCGGACCTGCCGGCCGGCGTCGAGCGCATCGCACGCATGGACCTGGCTGAGATGCTCACGCAGAGCGATGTTGTGCTGACCTGGTAGCTGAGTGGAAGGAGCGGCGCGTGAAGATTCTACACCTCGTTCGTCGCCCTACAGACGCCTACGCCATGGACATCATGGCGGCGCAGCAGGCGTCCCACGAGCTCAGCGTCGTCTTCTTGCAGGACGGCGTGTACCGACCTGAAGCGCCTGTGGGAACGCGCTATGTCGTCGAGGAAGACTGTGCGGCCCGGGGGGTCGAGGCAGACGCGGAATCCATCACGCACGAGCGGCTGGTGGACTTGATACTCGAGAGTGATCGAGTCATCTCGTGGTGACTCGCGGGGTAGCTGGGAAGGTCTGATGGCGACTCTTACTACGGTTGGTTGCGAGACGCATTTCCGCGACGCTGGCGTGCTCTCCGAGATCGGGAGAACCCCGTTGGTGCGTCTGCGCAACGTCGTCCGCGACCTTAACAAGCCGGGCGTCGAGATATTTGCGAAGGCGGAGTGGTTCAACCCGGGCGGGTCCGTGAAGGACCGCGCCGCGCTGCGCATCATCGAAGACGCGGAGCGCGCCGGGGAGATGACCCGCGACCTGATACTGCTCGACTCGACCTCGGGCAACACGGGTATCGCTTACGCGATGGTATGCGCGGTGAAGGGCTACCGTTGCGAGCTCGTCATGCCGTCGAACGTCAGCGAGGAACGCGTCCGTACCGTGCGGGCATACGGCGCCAAGGTCACGTTCTCTGACCCGCTGGAAGGCTCCGACGGCGCGCTGCTCATGGCGCGGGCCATCTACGAAGCCGACCCGGACAGATACTACCTGCCCTGCCAGTACGACAACGACTCCAACTGGCGCGCCCACTACGACACGACGGGCGTCGAGATCATCAAGCAGACGGGATGCCGCGTCACGCACTTCCTCGCGGGGGTCGGCACGAGCGGCACGCTTGTTGGCACAGGGCGACGGCTGAAGGATCACGACGAACGCATCAAGGTGTACGGCGTGCAGCCCGAGAGCGGCTTCCACGGGCTCGAAGGCATGAAGCACATTGAGACGGCGATCCGACCGGCGATTTACGATTCGTCGGGCTTGGACGGGACGATCTTCGTGCCGACGGAGGAGTCCTACGACATGGCGCGGACGCTCGCCGCGGAGGAGGGTCTGCTCGTGGGCAAGTCCAGTGGAGCGGCCATGCTCGCGGCTCTGCGCTTGGCGGGTGAGATCGACGAGGGCGTTATCGTGACCGTCTTCCCGGACGGCGGAGCGCGCTACCTCAGCACGACGCTGTTCGAGGGCTGATCCTCACGGACCTATGTCTTCTAGCTAGCATCACGAGTTGGCTTGCCAACCCCCATCCTAGCCTTCCCCTCGTAAGGGGGAAGGGATCGTGCGCACTCGGCATCACGGTAGATAGCAGGAGCCGACGCCTTGGGATCGCTGAGATTGCCGTCTGGGCTCATCGCGCGGATGCAGGCTCACGGGGAGGAGACGTTCCCCGACGAGTGCTGCGGCGCGCTCATCCTCGACGCCAAAGGCGCGCTGAGCATCCGTCGGTGCACGAATGTCCAGAACGACCTGCACCGCGAGGATCCTGAGAAGCACCCAAGAGACGCGCGCACGGCGTACTACATCGACCCCAAGGAACTGCTCGCCGTTACGCGCGAGGTAGACGAAGTGGGCGGCTCCATCGCGGTGCTTTACCACTCGCACCCGGACCACCCGTCGTACTTCTCCGACGAGGATCGCGCGCGCGCCGTCATCGAGGAGTGGGACGAGCCGATCTATCCCGACGCGGCATACGTCGTGGTGTCCGTGATGGACGGCAAGGCGTCGGACATCAAGGCGTTCGTATGGGACGAGGACACCCGTGGATTCATAGAAGAGAAGGTGGAGGCTGAGTGATGGGAGCGACGGAGACACTTGTCGTCGACAAGAAGCTAGACCTTATCGGCGAGGTATGCCCTTACACGTTCGTGAAGTCGAAGCTGGCGCTCGATATCATGGATTCCGGCCAGGTGCTGGAAGTCACCTTCGACCATCGCCCCGCCGTGTCGAACGTGTCGCGCAGCATGGAAGGCGAGGGTCACGAAGTGCTTTCCAAAGCCGACGTAGGCCCAGGCCTCTGGCAGATAGCCGTCCGCAAGGCGTAGAACCCATGAAGACGGAACGCACGGACACGCACACCGTCCACACATCGGGCGACGGCGCCTACACGATACGCGTTGTGAAGCGCCAGCGCACGAAGCCGATGCCCGAAGGCGCGCGTTACGTCGGGCGGCCTACGGCGATGGGCAGTCGGTTCAAGCCGGCCGACACCAGCGACGAGGCGCGCGCCGACACGATCGCCGCGTTCACGGCGGAGTTCGCCGACGAAGACGCGTGGGAACCCAAGCGCGCGGCACGCTTCGCAGAGCTGCTGGACGAATTGCGCGGGAACAAGTCACTCATCCTCGCCTGCTGGTGCGCCCCGAAGTCGTGCCACGCGGACGTCATCTCGGAGCGTCTGCTGGCGCGTCTGGGCGCTGAACAGTAGCGCTGCTTCTCCGTCGGCCACGCGTCGTTTACCGCTCTCCTCAGGAACGCAAGTTGCCATGCTATACAGGCCTCTCGGGACGTTGTCGGCATCCGTCTTAGGCATGGGCGGACACGAGTATCTGAGCGATGGCAGCTCACGTGGCTTCAACGAGCATCGCGGCGAAGCCGCCAAGGCGGGATACACCGGCGAGGGCTACGGCGAGCAGCAACGACGCGACACGCTCCAAGAGGCGTACAGGGCTGGCATCAACTTCCTCGACGTGACGATTGATCCTGAGCAGGAGGCCCTCGGTCGGAACCTGCAAGACGAGCCGCCGCCTCACGACGTGTTCATTCACACGCGCCCGCAGGGCATGGGGTATGGCTACGATCCGCACAACGCGCGGATGGCGCGCTACGAAGAGCTCCGAGCCGAGGTGGATCGCATACTGGGTCTGCTACGGAGGGACCGCATCGACGTCCTCAACGTCCCGTTCCAGCGACCCGCGCTGGACCACGACCCAGACTACCTGGACAAGATCGGGGAGAACATCGCGCGCCTGCAGGACGCCGGTCTCATCAGCTCCGCCGGTTGCGACACCTCGTCTGGCGAGGCGACCTACCTTCGCCAGATCGAATCGGGTCACTTCAGCTCGATCGCGATCAACTTCAACTTCGCTGACACCGGGGCGACGGAGAACGTCCTGCCGGCGGCGGCCGAGCGCGGGATGGGCGTCGTGACGCGCGAGGCCTTCCTGAAGGGCGGGCTCTTCCGCATGGGCGACGAGGCGGGGATCACCGGCCGTGACGCTCTCGCCCGCGTCGCTCTCAAATGGAACCTGTCGCACCCACAGGTGACGTGCGTTCTCGTCGGCGCCGACGATGCGGAGCAGTTGCGGAACGCCGCGTCCGTCCTCGACGACCTCGTCCTGTCCGATGACGACGAGGCGCTGCTGGACCGACTGCGCCAGACGGACGCGTACCGGGCCACCAAGGCGAGCAAGGACAGGGGCTTCCGCGCGTCGTCCTAGCAGCCCTATTACTTTCGCACGAGCATCCGGCGCATCTCGCGGAACGGCCCTGCCTGTAGCTCGTAGACGTACACGCCGCTTGCGACCGGCTCGCCGGATTCGTTGCGGCCGTCCCAGTAGGCGGCGTCCGCGCGGTCGCGATGGAAGCCAGCGTCACGGTAGCCGAGGTCGATATGTCGCACCTCACGGCCTGCCACGTCGTATACGCGGACGGCCACCTCAGACGCCTCCGCCAGGTTGAACGGTATCCAGGTGTCGGGGTTGAAGGGGTTGGGGTAGTTCGGGAGCAGGGCTGTCTCGCTTGGTACCCCGGCCCGGCGCTTGATGAGACCCCACGTTTCTGCACGATTCCCTAGTAGCTGGACATGCCTTGACGTTTCCAGAAGAACGCTCTCCGGGTCGATTGAGGTCACCTCAATGTCATTGCCGGAGCTATCGGCCAGCGTCACCTCAGATACCCTCACCGTCGAGTCGTCTTCTTCCGCCTTCGTCGCGGAAAACTCCAGGGCAAACAGCAGCGTCTCGCCCGTGCCAACTGCCAGCGCAGGCGACGCGGAGCCACTGATCGTAATCTGTCCGTCTCTCCCCGAAGGCTCGTCAAGTCTGATGTCCGGGCCGGCGCGTAGGTCTGCTGCATCGGGTCTTGAGAACATGCTGGTGTCGTAGTGCACCAGCATGCTGAACTCGGCCAGACGCGATCCCTCATTGGCCCGTACCTCCAGCTTCGGGCGCCTGGTGTTACTGTCGACGCCTCTCAGCGTGACGCCTGTCGGCGGCCAGTTCGCCACCGAGAAACGCACGCTCCTCGCCACCGTTGGCGTGATTGCGACTCCTCCTGCGTCGACTAGGGTCACGAAGACCTCGTACGTTCGGCCGTTGCGCAGTCCGTCGACCGTGGCAGTTGGCCGATCGGCTACTGCGCCACCTGCCGGACCGGCTGGCTCGGAGTCTTCCTCAAGCCGCCAGTGCCACGTGCCTGCATGCCCCGTGATTGCCACCGATACTTGGACGGAGGAGCTGCCAGCAACCAGCACATCGTTGTGTTCCGGTGCGGTGATATCGAGCATTGGGGGGCTAGCGACAGAGAACTGAACACTCGTCGTCAACGCCGGGTCCAGGACGTTCCCATCAGCGTCGACCAGGGTCACGTAGACCGTATAGCTTCGACCCTCTGTAAGTCCCGTGATGGTGGCGACATCGCCATCGACGTTAGGCGTTCCCCCTGCCGGCCCGGACAGCGGAAATCGCGAATTCAGACGCCAATGCCATGGCACGCCACGGTTGCTGATCGCAACCCGCAAATCGACTGACCCTGTGTTGGCAGGAAGCTCCTCGTTCGGCTCTGGAGCAGTGATGCTGAGCGTGGTCAGGGAAGCGACTACTGGAAATGTGAAGGAGAACTGCCATGGACCGCCGTTGGCAGCGGCCACATTGACAATCACGCTAACGTCGTGTGGATCGGCTTCTGGAGCGATGTCGACAACAAGGCCCACGTTGTCGTACGCCTCGCCCATTGGCCAGGTCGCATAGGTAACAGTGTCCTTGACGACTGTCACATCGGGGTCATCGATTTCCAGAGTCACGACCACGTTCTGCGCGTCCCTCGATCCCTCGTTCTTCAGTCTCACGCGTGGGTGGATGCGCTCGCCGGGGTCCGCCTGGCCGTTCTTCGTCTCGGCAGACGGCTCAAACACCCAGCTGTTGCGATGGGTGAAGATCAGTGTCGGGGCAACAACCGGGAATGTGAACGGGAACCGCCATGGGCCGCCGGTGTCCGCTGTCACGGTCACGACCGCCTCCACATCGTGCGGCGTTGCGTTGGTCGCAATCTCTACGACAAACCCCTGGACGGTGCGGGCTTGGTCTCTCGGCCACGTCGTGTGCGCCTCGTCTCCGCGTGTCACCGTGACATCCGGGTCATTGATGGCGAGCGTCACGCGCACGTTCGTAGCGTCTGCAGTGCCGTCGTTTCTGAGCCGGATTCGTGGACGTACGCGTTCTCCGGCTTCCGCGAACCCATCCTGATAGGCGCCAGGAGCTGGGTCGTAGATCCATGCATTTCGCGGGTCGAATGCAGGGAGCGGCAGGACGACTGGAAATGTGAAGGAGAACTGCCAAGGGCCGCCGTTCTGTGCGGATACATCTACGATCACCCGTACGTCGTGCGGATCTGTGCCTGGGGCGATGTCTACAACGAAGCCCACGTTGTCGCGGGCTTCTCCCAGTGGCCACGTGGCATGGTTAACAGTGCCTTCAACGATGGTCACGTCGGGGTCATCAGTGCTCAGAGCCACGACGACGTTCTGCGCAGCCCTCGACCCCTCGTTTCTCAATCTCACGCGTGGCTTGACGCGTTCTCCGGGATCCGCTTGACCGTTCTTCATCTCGGCGTTCGGTTCGAATATCCAACTGTTGCGATAGGAGAACGTGAGTGTCGGGGCGACGATCGGGAATGTGAAGGAGAACCCCCACGGGCCGCCTGAGTCCGCAGTTACGGTAACGATCGCCGTCACATCATGCGGCGTCGCTCTGTTCGAGATATCGACGACGAATCCCCCGATATTGCGCGCGTCGCCTCTCGGCCACTGAGCGGATACCTCCGTTCCACTGATCACTGTGACATCTGGATCGGTGATTACCAGCGTTGTGCGTACGTTCGTGGCGTCGGCCGTCCCGTCGTTTGCCAGCCGAATCCGAGGGCGTACGCGTTCTCCCGGTTCCGCGAGTCCATCCTGATAGGCGTCAGGTGTCGGGTCGAAAATCCATGCGTTGCGCTGGCTGAATGCGGGGAACGGTAGGACTACCGGGAACGAGAAAGAGAACCTCCACGGGCCGCCGTTGTCCGCGGTTACATTGATGGTGACGTCTACGTCATGTGCAGCTGTGCCTGGCGCGATGTCCACGACAAAGCCTACGTTGTCACGCGCCTCGCCCGTCGGCCATGTCGCGTGGGTGACAGTGCCTTCAACGACGGTTACGTCGGGGTCATCAATGCTCAGGGCAACGACGACATTCCGCGCGTCGCTCGCCCCTTCGTTCTTCAGTCGCACTCGCGGCTTGACGCGCTCCCCAGGATCCGCCTGGCCGTTCTTCGTCTCGGCGGTCGGTTCGGATACCCAACTGTTGCGGTAGACGAACGTCGGCGGGTCTAGGAGCATCACATCGACGACGACCTCGGTGGACACCGTCTCCGCAGCCGTGACCAGGTGTGTGACTTCGCCGAGCACGGATCCTGCGGCGATCACCTGTATCAGCAGCTCGTCGGTTGCACGGGCAACGTCGCCCAAGTAATCGACGAACGCTACCCCGTACAGGCCACGAGCGTCCGTGGGTTTGGGCGCCTCTTGCGACAGGGCTCTGGTGACATTCGTGACAGCCACAGTCACCCCTACCGCGGGAGAGCCGTTGGGACGCGTCACAGCGCCGTGAACGACGAGGACCGGTGTGGCGACCGCGAACTGGGCGGCGAAGAACCCAAGGAGGCAAGTCGTCAACACTACTGGTCTGGTCAGTCGTCGCATGGGTGTCTCCTATTTCAAGAGCAGCATGCGGCGAGTAGATGAGAACGCTGCGGCGTCAAGCCGATACCAGTAGACGCCACTCGACACGGCTTCCCCCTGGTCGTTCCGGCCATCCCAGTACGCCGAAGAGGATCGAGACGAGTATGTGCCTTCCGGCAACCACCCGAGCGGGATGGCCCGCACGCGGCGTCCTGCGACGTCGTAGATGGTGATAGTCACCGTAGCATCCTCAGAAAGCGCGAACGGTATCCACGTTTCCGGGTTGAAGGGATTGGGGAAGTTCCGCAGGAGGGACGTCTCGACAGGTACCCGGTGCATGTCTATCAGACCGACGTCTACGAGACTGCTCCTGATCTCATCTGCCGTGATGACGTGACGCCGGCGAGCGACCTCCTCGTTCCCCTGCCCGCTGCGTACAACCCGTATATCCAGCACGTCACCTGACGTATATCCTTCGCCTAGCAGGTCCGCGACTACGGCCGAGAACGTGTTTCGCACACCATGGCGCCCCAATGGGGTTTCGACGGTGTCTCCGCTCTGCGTGTGAGTTACCACCACACTGAGTTGACCCTCCGTGTCTCCGTCCACATGCTGCCCAACTTGACCAGAGACCACTACAATCGGCGTCTGTTCTCCAACGGTAGTCACGGTCAAGGCTGGCGCCGCGGCAGCGGTGTTGGCCCATGCTTCGCCCTCGAAGTCCAGCGTTGTGGCTCGCGCCGAAGGCACGATGTAGCTTCTCCCACCCTCAACTCTGGCGTCGTACGGTGGCACGGCGAAGAACTGGCCCTTCTCCTCGCGTATCACGAGGCGCACGTGGTCCGAGCGCTCGGCAATCTCACTAACCTGAGAGATCACCCCGGCCCGTGGCACGCCAATCATGTTCAGCCCTCGACGAAGAGGCGCCGAGATAGCGAGGCGTGTCCCTTCGAATGTGACTTGCTTCGCTCCGCTCATCACCGCGATGACGCCCGTGTGGTCGTCCAACGTCAGGTCCGAGGGAGATCCCACGCCGGTGGCTGCTGTGACTGCGACGAATTCGCCGTCGTCGTTCAGCGTGACCAAGGCGCTGACGCTGTCGGATCCGCCGAGATAGGAATACAGCGCGCTCGCGCGGTCGAGCTCCGCGACCCTGAGCGGCACGTGGAGCAGATTCACACCTGTGTGAAGCGATACCGTAAACGACGCTTCCGGATTCACCTGGATGGTGACCGTGCCATCTGGCGTGTATGTGTCAACGTTACCCAGGGCGTCCGTGACTACCACGGTTACAGCAGCATCCGTCGCCTCCTCACCGGCCGTCGCGGTGTGCGAGCCTGCGACAGCGGCGAAGCCGTCAGGCGCGTCGTCACCAGTCACCGTCATAGCAACCGCAGTGGCAGCAACCACGCCCGCGATTGAAAAGGTAGCCGTGGCGCCGGCCTCAATGTTCGCGGCGACAGTTATCACCCCGTCCACGCTGACTGCTGTGGTCGGCACCACCGTCACGTCTCGCGCGGCAGCGGAGCCGTCATACGTGAACGTGGTCGTCTCGAGCATGCCAGAGGAGGTCGCCGATGCAGTGACGACGGAGCCGTCAGCCTTTTCGTCTGCGAGGGTGATCGTAGTCGAGAATGTACCGATGTGGTCGGTTGTCGTCGTGACTGGGTTCTCACCAGCGATCTGGATAGTCACCTCGTCGGAGGCGGGCCATCCGCTACCTGAGATCGTGAGATCAGCCCCCACCTTGGACTTGGCCGGGTTCGCCATGACCGAGGACGAGATTGTGAATGCCCCGGTGAGGATCGCCCTGCTGCTCTGTGAGGATACGACTAGATCGTGCTCGCCCGCTGCAACTGCGGGGATCGTGATAGTCGACGAGAACGTGCCATCTGCCGCCGTCACGCCGTCGGTGACATGTTCGGCGGCGATGGTCGCCGGGCCGACCGCGAAGGCGATCTCCTCGGCTGCGCCAAACCCAATGCCGCTGACCTCGACCACGTCGCCACGGACGACCGGCTGCAGGGTCTCAGTCGGGATGGTGATCGTCCCGACG
This sequence comes from uncultured bacterium, assembly GCA_964473525.1. GTDB lineage: Bacteria > Poribacteria > WGA-4E. The sequence continues at coordinate 187,932 of CAYYPK010000009.1, read as the reverse complement.
ACCACGAGTGTCGTGGAAGTGCCGCTGAACGCGTCTGCTCCCGAAAGCAAGTGTGGCCCACCCAGCACATCCGGCGTCGCGAACGTAGTGCCGAATCTCCCGAACCTGTCCGTTGTCGTTGCCGACGACGTGTCGAGCGGCTCCCCGCCGAATGTGACAGCGACTGCCTGCTGCGGGAAGTACCCGGCTCCATCCAAAGTGTATGTTTCGCCCAGCAAGAGCTCTGCCGTCGCGGCGCCGTCGGGGCCAACAACAGCCAGCGTTGGGGTAATTGTGTAGCTAATCCTCTCGCCAGCAATCGAGATGGTCAGCAAGCCGCCAGGCAAAGGCGCTGCAGTCGGTTCCAACCCGATCAGTTCCGCGGCCCAGCTGGGCACCTCTGTCGTGGCGATCCGGAACGTGACCTCGAACCTACCGAAGGAATCCGTGCGCACGGTGTCCCCTTCCTTCAGACCGACGTTGACTGTCAGGTCCGTGGCAGGCACGACGACTAGGGAGCCGCCAGACACAAACTGGTGCTGGAGTGTGATCGAGCCGATGTTGGCGCTTGGGAGCGCGTTGCCGGAGTCGTCGGCCGCAATGCCGGTAAGCGTCAGGATCGCGTCTCCCGGCCCTGACGTCTCGTCTAGGCTCAAGCGTAATCCGGTCGTGACTACCTGCATCCCGTCCACGATATCGGCTTCACTGCCAAACCAATACGACTGAGTTTCAGCGGAGACGCTCACGACCTTCAGCCGGACCTGAGTCCGGGCCTGGCGGAAGATGCGATTCTCAACCTGGAATGTAACCTCGAAGGCGCCGGAGGAGTCCGCAACCCCACCTGCGGTGATCGTGACCGGCTGGGAAGTGTCCGGGTCCGCGTCTTCGAAGGAGTTGTTGTTCCTCGCCGCAGCGAGCATCACCTGAACGGTATCGCCGGCTCTCGCTCCATAGCCGGTGATCGTCACCGGTCTGCGGAGGCCGATGACAGACTCCGAAATGCTGGCGATCGTCGGCAGATCGGGGTCGAGCAACACGCGTGCCGAGGCACTGTGCGACACCTGCCCGCGTCCAACCGTGAGCGTCACGGCGTAGGCTGACAGGTCACTGTATGTGTGGGTCGGGTCCGGTTCCGTACTGACTTCCCCGTCGCCGAAGTCCCACAGCCACGAGTCGGGCTCGCCACTCGACATGTCCCGGAACGAGACCATCGTTCCGTCTATGCTGTGTGTGAACGCCGCCACGAGATCGGGGGCCGTCCAGGCAAGTTCCACGGCCTGCGATGCGGTACCGCCGTGAGAATTCGTAAGGGCGACAGACACTCGCGCGGAGCCCGCGCCACCGGGAGGGGGTGGGAACTCGATGATGTTCCCAGCTACCGTCGGTGAGAGCCCTCCCGCATCCGCGACAGCCCATATCAGGTCGCTGAGGGCATCTCGATCGTCGTGCTTATACGACGCAAGGTCGAGTACGATCGGCTGCCCGGCCGCTGCGGTCACGTCGGGAATGCGAGGGTAGATGCGCGGCGGAGGCCAGACCTGAGGAGTCACCGATACGGTGATGTTCTGGGTTATGTGCGCCTCTCGGCCGCCAAAGAGGCGCCCCAGGAACGACGGGTCTCCGGTCTCTAGTACGACCCACATACCCGCGGACTGCTCCGACTCGCTCTCGGGAGGTGAGAGTACGTAGCTGAACTGGAGCGACGGGCTATCGTAATTAAGCTCTGAGGAGTAGGTGTGGTCGATGGTCGCGGGGCTGGTGATCCAGCGGCGGGCCGGGCCTCCGACGAATAGGGAGTCGGTGACGGCGTTAAGGCCAGCAGACTGCAGACGCACGCGAACCGTGCTGCCCTGACCCGCGTCTACACGGATGGCCGTCGAGTCCAAGAGATGATTGGTCGATCGGACACAGATGTACATCTCTATCCACCTCGAGATGTTCGTAGCGAACAGAGCCAACTGGTGATTGTCGGCCATGTACAGCTGGTACGGGTTCATCACGAGGCGATCGGTAACCGCGCCGTTCCTGCGCACCTCGACGCCGATGTTGTTGTTCGGCACATCGGCGGTTCGCACGTCCACCTCGTAGGCCCCCACTACGAAGGTAGGTTGCTGCTCCTCATCGCCAGCGCGATCGCTGCTGCTGTACGGACGGCCGGTGAAGAAGGTGTCGTCTAGCGGCGTGATAGACACCGTGACAGCATCGGACGGGTCGCTCCAGTCGCTCTGCCGGTCGCCGTTGAACGTCTGGATGCGGAAGTAGTAAGTGCCGTCCTCGGGTGCAGCGAATACGTGGCTCGTTCTGGGATCGAACCAGCCAGAGTCGAATTGCAGCGACCCGGCGAAGTCTGGTGTTCCCTCGGCTATCTGCAAGTGGTACTTGATCGCCCCGTCTACTGCGTCCCAGACAGCCGTGATTCCGGCATCCGTGCTTGTCGTCTCTGTCCAGCGTATACCGCCAGGAGCGTCAGGCGTGGGATCTGGGAGCTGTTCACCTGGCCCGTACGTGAACCCGGACGCGGCCTCAATGTGGTTACCGTCAGATGTATCGACGGTCACGCGGACCGTCACAGAAGCCTGCGGGGGTGCCAGGCAAACGACCTCGTGCTCTGTCCACTGGCTATACGACAGCGCCCCTGTCCGTCCAAAGGTTACGGTCCCGGGCACCCGGCCGAATCCGACGCCCCGCAGCGTGACGACGGTGCTTCGCGCTCCCGGCCCGACGGACGGGAGGATCGCCGTGATGGCCGGCTCGACGGCGTCAGAAAGGTCCTTCAGTATGGATGCGAACAGGGGATCCCCGAGACGCTCTTTGCCCTCGACCATCTCTCTGTGGTCATAGCCGCCGGTGGCACCGCTAGTTAGGCCGTCCACGCTGAAGTCCCGGATCTGCGACGTCGGAACGGACGCCGAACCCATGATTGAGCTGAACTTTGGCGCCATGCCGTCATTTACCAAGAAGGGACTACCCATGGAGGCGATGATCGTGTGAAACACGTTGAGCATTGTGCTCTCGCCATCCGGGTCACCCCAGAGCCCTGCCCCAAGCAGTGCGCCCCAGGGAATCGAGTCGGGAACTTCTGGCGACTCTAACCCACCTGTGTAGAAGAGGATTCTGTCTACGTACGGGGAGATGTCTACATGGTTGAGGTGGGTGTACAGATCCCCGTCATAGTCGTGGTTGTTGGCCCATAGGAAGGGGATTTCGCTTGTACGCAGAGGCGTGACACCGGTCAGGCTTGGGCGACTCGTCCCCGCCGACCGCGCGTCCCACATGAGGTATTTATAGCCCAGGTCGTATCCGCCGTCTGCGGCGCGCACATTGTAGGCTGTCAGCTCTACGGTGTCAGTAACGGTCAGCCAGTCCTGCTCGCGGAAAGCCGTGTTGAGCTGCTCAATCGGTCCGTCTGGGTTGATTTCCAGGCGAGAGGCGAGCCAGTTGAGTGGGGTCAGCTCGAACGGGCCAAGCAGCAGGTCACCGAACGCCTCGAGGCCGCGGACGACCGAGCGGTTCACGTTTCGATCCGACTGGATCAGTATGTCCGCGCCCGGCGAGCCCAAGTGGGGCGTGGCAAGCGTGATTAGCCGGAGAATCGACCATTCGTCGTCATGGTCGTAAAGGAAGCGCCGACCAACCAGTCCACCATAACTGTGGGCGAGGATCACCACAGGCAGATTGGCGCTGTTCGCCCTGCGAAGCTGCTCATTCAGTTGATCGGAGCATTGTTGAAGATGGAGATTCCGGTTGTCGTAGACGTAGCGCCAGACGTCGAACTTCCCGTCCATGCCAGGTTCCGCAGCAAAGGCGGACAAGAAGTTGCTCCACCGCTCCTTGCCGTCGATTTTGAGCCTGTCCCATACCTCTGGGAGGCTGGCGGGTAAATCTGGGTGCTCTGGGTTCTGGTCACTCGCGTCCTGCGAGTGCTGTCCATGAATCAGGATCAGCATCGCAGAAGGGCGTGGACTGAGATACTCCTGCACCAGTCTTCCGTCGCCGCTTTCGTACTTCGGGTATTCTCGCTGATGCGCTTGGGTTCCGCTATCCGACGATGGCGGCCGGGGAATGGCAGCTACGGCTGGTAGTGCGCTGCCGTATGCACAGACCAATAGGACGCACACTAGCAGAGGTTCTTGGTTGCGCGCAGAATGCGTAGCGCTGCGGCGAGTCGCTTGGTGTCCACCCCTACGTATACCAACTGCGGCGCGCTGCTTTCGTGTGTGTCGCACTACCATACGTCCTTTCAAGGCCCAGCTGTGGCGCTGCCAGCGTTGCCATATTCCGCGCGCATTCCGAGCAGTCTGCAGGCAGCGATTCCACAGCCTACCGGTGCTGTCGTGCCGGTGTTCGTTGCCTTGACCTCGATTCGCCCTGTGCGTCCCACGGTGGCCTGTATCGGTGCTGGATCACTTACGTCGATGCCGTAGCCGTACGCGCTGTGGATCGCCAAGCAGCCGACGCAGGTGGTCAAGGCGCGAATCATGAGTGTATGGGGCGACTGCACTTCGGCTCCCTGGGAATCATGAGTGATGGATGTCCAAGCACGTTGGTGCGGTATTTCACACGTAGCGCGTCAGGCTGCTCCTACCGCGTCGCTGAGATCACAAGGTCCGTCTTCTGAGCCGCGAAGACGCTCAGCGCACAACCACCGTCACATCCAGCGATCCATCGTTGTCCGAAAAGCGCGAATCGTTGACCCCGAGGTACAGCACACCGTCCTCCTCGCTGCCGAACTCCACCAAGCTCCCGACGCTGAACGGCTCACCGAATTCGCCAATCTTCGCGATGAGGGCTCCAGTGTTGGCCTGCATGAACGACCACCCCGGCGTGCCGGGGGCTCCGCCGGCGCCTGGCGTGCCCGGTGGATCACCGTCCGCGTCGTAGGGGTTGCCATTGGCCTCGTTCGTGTTGAGGAGCACAGTGCCTTCCGCCGTGATACGCACGGCATCCCCTTTGCTCAGACGGATGCCCGTGGCGTTCCACGGCACTGTGGGATCAACGCGCAACGCTGTGCGCTTCGCGGTGGCGCCCTCGCTCGTGGTCGAGCCGCCCGAGTCCACCGGAAACCCGTCCACGAGTTCCACATGCGTCGCGGTGTCTTCCACGACGTCGCCAGCGTTGTGGAACGTCCAACCCAAGGCTGCTCCGCCGATGGCACAGATCGCGATTCCGACCAGGAAGGCGCCACCAACACTACCCGCCGCGAGAGAACCCGTCGTGTAGGATGCTCCCGCAGCGGGCGTCGGCAAGCCGCGCACGGCGTCCATAGCGCGCTCCACAATGGCGTCCGCGGCCAGCGCCGCTCCCGCTAACGACCGGAGAGCGCCCGTGGTCGCATCGGCCCTTCCAGACCTGGTGAGATACTCGCGCGCCTGATGCTTCCCGCGCGCGACATAGGTTTCCGCGCTACGACGGCTGATGCCCAGCGCCTCCGCGATTTCCTCGTACGAGGCGTGTCCCATGTACCGCATGGCGACGGCGACGCGCAGCGACTCCGGCATCATCACCAGCGCCCTGCTGACGATCTGTCGTACGTCCTCGTCGTGAACGAACTGTTCCTGCTGGATCACGGGGTCGCGCGTTTCCTCGACGTGCTGGCGCAGATCATCGACCATCTCGCGGCGGCGCTGTTGTGATCTGTCTCCCGCCCGCCGCGCCGCGATGCGCGATATCCAGGCGCGAAGACTGTCGGGCTGCCGCATTTGTCCCAGGCGCTGATAGGCGAACACCAGCGTGTCCTGTACGATGTCCTCGGCTTCTTGGTGACTGTTCAGCCTCCCGTAGGCAATGGCGTACAGGCGGCCAGAATGCGAGCGCGCAATCTCCGCGAACGCCTCCTTGTCTCCACGGAGGCAGCGCAATACGAGTTCTCGATCTGAGCGGCTAATCGCCAGGCCCCTTTCAACCCCTTGACTATGTAGAGGCATAACCAAGAGAAACCACGACATCAATCTGCACGTGTCGGCGAGGAAAGTCCAAGTCAGGCTACGGGGCAGCGCTTGGCGTGGTATGGTGAGCGCCACCACACTCGACCCAGGAGGCCTCCCAATATGCCCACTCCCGTATCCCGCGAGACGCTCGACCAACTCCTGATCCCCAGCACTGCGACACTCACATCCGTGCTGCGAAACCTCGGTATCACGCACAGCTTCATGCACAACGTGCGTCCGCTAAAGCCAGACATGAAGATGGCGGGGCCGGCGTACACGCTGCGGTACATCCCCGCCCGCGAGGATCTGGACGAGACGCCGCTCGACAACCTCAAGGACAAGCAGCGCATCGGCATCGAGGCGATCGCCGAGGGCGAAGTGCTCGTGATCGACGCGCGGGGCGACACCCGGGCGGGCACAATGGGAGCGATCCTCGCGACGCGCATCAGCGTCCGGGGCGCGGCCGGCGTCGTGACGGACGGAGCCTATAGGGACAGCCCTATCATCGCCGAGACCGGCATGGCTGCCTATGCCGCCGCGATGAACGCCCACACGAACAAGACGATCCACTACCCCAGCGAAGTGCAGGTTCCGGTCGCGTGCGGTGAGGTCGCGGTCATCCCTGGCGACATCATCGTCGGAGACGCGGAAGGCGTGGTCGTCGTGCCGTCGCAGCTTGCGGAGGAGGTCGCGCAACGCGCGGCGGAGATGGAGCTGAAAGAGGATTTCATCATCGAGAAGATACGCGGTGGCGCTTCCATCGTCGGCACGTACCCCGCCGACGAGGACACCCTCGCGGAATTCGAGGAGTGGAAGCGGAACCGTCGTTCATAGGCGCCGACCTACGATGCCGGCGTCGCGAGAGATAAATCACCTGTCCCAACCGACGCCACCTGAACGGCGCAGAACTTCAGCTCCGGTTGACCTGACACAGGGTCGGCGGCGGAGCTCGTCACGTAGTTCACGTTCGTCTCCGCGTGGTACAGGTCGCCCCAGTGGAACGGCATGAACAGCAGCCCCTGTCGGATGCCGTCCGTGACGCGCGCCTTGCCGACGGCGCTCCCTCTGCGACTCGTCAGGCGAATCCTGTCTCCGTCGTCCACGCGGTAGACGGCGGCATCGTCCGGGTGCATCTCGACGAACGGCTCCGGCTCCTGCCGGTTGAGCGCTTCGACCTTCCCCGTGCGCGTGCGCGTGTGCCACTGGCTGGCGATGCGACCCGTCGTTAGCCCCAGCGGATAGGCGGCGTCCGTGTATTCGTCGGTAGGGCGGTACGTGGGCGTGTGGAAGCGCGCGCGACCCGACTCCGTGAGGAACTTCCCACGCGCGTAGCGACGCTCTGCTCCCGGATGCTTCGAGGTAGGACACGGCCAGCGCAGAGGCCCATCGGCGAGCCGCTGGTTCGTCATGCCGTGCTGGTCGCACGGGCGGCCCTTCGTAAGCTCGCGGTGCTCGTCCCACACGTCCTCGAAAGACGCGTAATCGTAGCCGCTGAATCCCATCGCCCGCGCGACGCGAGCGACGATCTCCCAATCGGGTAGCGCCTCGACGGGCGGGTCCAGGAACTTCTCGCTGCGGACGACGAGCCGCTCGCTGTTTGTCATCGTCCCCGCCTTCTCGCCCCATTGAGCCGCTGGGAGAAGGACGTCAGCGTACTCCGAAGTTTCGGTCGGGTAGTAGCAGTCCTGCACGACGACGAGCTCCGCGCGGCGAAGACCCTCCTGCGCCACGCTCACGTCGGGCATGCTGACGGCGGGGTTCGTCCCGGCGATCCAGAGCGCCTTCACCTGACCATCCGCGGCTGCCTGGAACATGTCCATCGCGTGCAGGCCTGGAGTCGGCTTGATCGACCCGACGCGCAAATCCCACAGCTTCTCCACCTCGGTCCTGTGCGCGGAATTGGCGACGACGCGGTACCCAGGAAGCTGGTGCGACAGGTAGCCGACTTCACGGCCGCCCATGGCGTTCGGCTGACCCGTCAGCGAGAAGGGACCCGACCCCGGCTTCCCGACTTCGCCCAGTTGCAGATGCAGGTTGATGAGGGCGACGTTCTTATCGACGCCGACGACACTCTGGTTCGTGCCCTGGCAGTAGAAGCTGAGGAAGCGGCAGTCGTCCGAGAGCAACTCGACGACCTCGTCGATGCGCGCGGGATGCACGTCGCACGCCGCGAGGAGCTTCTTCTCGTCGAGGAGTTCCAACATGGCGCGGTACTCGCTGAACGCCTCCGTGTGCCGCTTCGCGAACCGCTCGTCCACGCGGCCGAGGTCGTAGAGCCGCTTCGCGACGAGGTGGAGGAACGCGACATCGCTACCGGGAGCCAGCGGCACGTGCACGTCGGCAAGCTGCGCCGACTTCGTGCGCCGCGGGTCCACGACGATGATGCGCGCGTTGGGGTTCCGCGCCCGCCGCTTGCGCATCATCTGGAACAGGACGGGATGGTTCGCCGCCATGTTCGCGCCGATCATCAGGAACACGTCGGCGTGTTCGATGTCGTCGTAGCACGTCGGCGGCCCATCCGACCCGAACGCCTTCACGTAGCCCACGACGGCGCTCGACATGCAGAGCCGGCTGTTCGTGTCCATGTTGTTCGTGCCGAGGGAGCCCTTGAACAGCTTCGTGAACAGGTAGGACGCCTCCGTGTCGAGCTGCCCGGAGCCGTAGTAAGCGACGGCGGCGTCGTGTTCGCCGTGTATCGCCGACAGGCGGCGACCCACGAACGACACCGCCTCTTCCCACGACACGCGTCGTGGTTCGGAGCCGCGCGTGTCACGGATCATCGGATACGCGAGCCGCCCGTCGTGCGACTGGAACGCGTCCTTGAGGTAGGCGCCCTTCTGGCAAAGCATCCCGTAGTTCGGCGCAGACGCCTTGTCGGCGGAGATCTTCGTGATGCGGTTGTCCGACACGGTCGCCTGGATGACGCAGCCCACGCCGCAGTAAGGACAAGCCGCTTTGCCGGTCGTCTCTTGACCCAAGGCTCTTCTCCCGTGTGACGCGCGGCTAGCGAGCGACGGCTGCCGCTCCCGCCATGGACTCCCGGATCGCCCGACGCTGCTCCGCCTCCGCCGCTGGCGAGAACCGGACGATCAGCGAGCAACTAGACGCTACCGCTGCTGCGATCCCCAGAAAGAGGAGCGCGTTCTGCGTGCTGAGCGTCTCGCTACGGAAGAGGAATCCCGCCAGCACTGCCCCCGCGTTCCCGCCGGCGCCTACAAGGCCTGCTACCGCCCCGAGGGCCTTCCTGTTCACGAACGGCACGACGCCGAAGGTAGCGCCCGACGCCATCTGCACGAACAGGCTGAAGACGAGCATGGTCGCAATCGCCAGCGGAAGCGTCGCCATCCTCGAGAACACCATCAGCGCGACGCCCTCGATGAGCAGCACCGACCCGAGGAACGACACGCGGCCTCGGAGCCCGCGACGCCGCGCCAGCCGATCCGACAGTACTCCGCCCAGCGTCCTCGCGAAGATGTTCATCAGCCCGAACAGCCCCGCGATGAGACCGGCAGTCCTGACGTCGAGGCTGAAGCGATCGTGGTAGTAGAGCGCGGCGACGTTGTTGATGGTCAGCTCGATGCCGAAGCACGCGGCGTAGATGACGACGAGGGCCCAGACGCGCGTATCGCTCGCGGCGGCGATCAGCGAGTCCAGTCCCGCGCGGCTTGCCGGCGGCGCGTCTCCTGTTGCCCGCAGCGCCTTGAGGTCGCCGTCGGGAGCATCCTGCGTGAAGACGGCGTAGGCGATGCCGGTCAGGAACAGTGCAACGCCAGGGACGACCATCGCCAGACGCCACCCGAGGAAGCGGTCAACGCCAAGAGCGACGATGCCCGCGAACATCAGGGGCATAACGATCTGCGTCACGCCGCCGCCGACGTTGCCCCAGCCGGCGGTAGTCGCGTTCGCCGTCCCGACGACGTTCGGCGCGAACATCACCGACGTGTGGTACTGCGTGACCACGAACGACGCTCCGATCGCGCCGATGGCGAGTCGGAAGAGAAGGAAGCTGACGTAGCCCTGCGCCATGCCGATACACATGACCGGCACGGATCCGAAAATCAGCAGCCACGAATACACGCGTCGTGGCCCGAAGCGCTGGCAGAGCGGCCCGATCAATACGCGGACGACGACAGTTATCATCACGGACGCGATGATCGTGTTGCCGATCTGCGTCTTTGTGAGGCTCAGGTCTTCCCGCACGACCGCCATCAACGGCGCGATGCCGAACCACCCGAAGAAGGCGAGGAAGAACGCGAACCACGTCATGTGAAAGGCGCGCATGTGGGGAGGTCGGAAGCTGAACAGCGAGATGCGCGTCGCCTGGTTCCGAAAGGTCATCGATACCTCCGTTGACCCGCTCCGCGACCCACGCGTCTACCCATCTTGGCGGTTGCCCGCGTTCGGAGCGGCGACGTATAGTGAGCCACTTTCGATGCGTTCCTTTTCCGCAATGCGGATGGGAACAGTTGGGGTGAGGGCGGTCGCCAAACCACTTGCCCTCATCCCGTCTTCTAGCCGCTTCTACCGTTCCGTTCGAGACGGCGCGTCGACCCCTTTTGCCTGGCACGCGAGCCGGTAACCCTCATCAAGCCGGTCGTCTAGGGTCTCCCGCTCCGCAAGCGTTGGAGGCGACAGGAAGCGCGCGCCGGAGACGATCTTCACGGCGCATGTGCCGCAGCTACCTTCCATGCAGTCGTACGGAGCGTCGGCTCCCTGATCGAGCGCTGTGTGTAGCAGGCTCGCGCCTGGAGACACCGCCCCGATGTAGCTGCGACCGTCGTCGGCTTCGCAGTGGACAGCCATCGGATCCAGCGTAGGCGCAGCGGCCAGCGGCCTCGGCGTGACCTGCGCGTCGGCTTCGACTTCCTCGACTTCGTCCGCTGGGCTACTTGGCGCCGGCGCGTCACTGGCGTAGGTCAACGCGCCAGGGAAGTACTTGGGGATGAGTCCAAGCACGGTCTCGTTCAGTTCGGAGCAAGGCACTTTCGATAGCACCTTCTCGCCCACTCGTGGGTCGGCGCCCAGCCCGCCGCCTATGAAGATGTCGACGGCGTCCACGGCTTTGCCATCGACACGCGCCTTGCACCCCTGGAACCCAATGTCCGCTATCTGATGCTGTCCGCAGGAGTTCGGGCAGCCGGACCAGTGGATGCTGAGCGGCTCCGCCAGGTCGAGGCGCTTGGTGACGCGTTCCGCCAACTCCAGCGCGCGGTCCTTCGTCTCGATGACGGAGAGGTGGCAGTACTCCGCGCCGGTGCAGGAGATCGTTCCGCGTAAGGCTAGGTCTGGTTCGTAGGGCAGATCGCGCAGGAGCGGCTCGCCCTTGAGGGCTTCCAGGTTCGACTCGCTGACGTACGGGAACAGCAGATCCTGGCTGGGTGTGAAGCGCGCCTCGCCGATGCCGTACTTGTCCGCGAGTCGCGCCGTCTCGCGCATCTGGTCGCCGGAGAACCTGCCGACGGGTACCGTACAGCCTACCCACCAGAGCCCCTTCTGACGCTGCGGGAACACGCCCACGTAGTCCGACCTGTCGCTGGTGACGAGGCTGCGTCCCGCAGTCGGGAAGTCGCGGCCGGCAGTTTCCATCACCGTCTCGCGGAACTTCTCGATGCCCCACTCGCGGATGAGGAACTTGAGTCGGGCGGCGTTGCGCTTCTCGCGGTTGCCGTGGTCGCGGAACACCGACAGGATGGCGCCGCACATCTCCGCTACTTCGTCCACGGTGACGAAGACGTCCAGCGGCTGCGCGAACTCGGGCGTCTGCGAACCCAGGGCGCCGCCGACGGTGACGTTGAGGCCGATTCGCTCGTCACGCCCCTCGCCTACCGCAGCAGGCGTGAAGCCGATGTCGTTCACCTCGGTGTGCGCGCCGTTCGTCTTGTTCCCGCTGAGGGCGATGTTGAACTTTCGCGGCAGGTTCGTGAAGTCGCGGCTGCCGACGATCAGTTCGGAAATCTGCTTGGCAAGCGGCTCCGTGTCGATGATCTCGTCGGGGCATATCCCTGCGAGCGGGCAGCCGACGACGTTGCGGACGCTGTCGTGTCCCGTCTGCCGCGTGCTGAGACCGACGGCTTCTATGCGGTCGATGACGGTGGGGATGTCCTCGACGCGCAGCCACTGCACCTGTATCTGCTGCCGCGTCGTGATGGCGGCGGCGCCCCGGCAGTAGGTGTTGGCGATCTGCCCAAGCTCGTCCAACTGCTCCGATGTGATGACGCCGTTGGGTATGCGGATGCGCATCATGAAGTAGCCGGGCGTCTGCTTGCGATAGAACACGCCGTGCCACTTGAAGCGGTCCATGTCCTCCGCCGGGATCGCCTCGAATCCGAGCCGGGCGTAGCGCCGCAGTTCGTCCAGGGAGTCGACGCCGTTCTTGAGCGCCTTCATGCGTTCGGCTTTGTTCATCTAGAGTGACCCCTATACACCGCTGACATCGCTATGCCAGCGGATCCCTTCGATGCATCCCTTTTCCACGATCGCCGCGCCCGACCCGGTCGCCAACTAGGCCCGCGCGGGAGGGCCGCTGCCCACCTGTCCTTGGCTCAGCAAGAAGTGGGCCGAGTTGGCGCATGCAGTGGGGAAGCGGCTTCGCGGCGGCTCAACTCAGGCTGGCGGGGTGATGGCGCCTAATGCGTACGCGGTGTGCGCATGTTCTGTGCCGCGAGAGCGCAGGAGGGTAGGACAGCTCTACATTCGCTCCTGGCGCGCTACCTGATGGGCCTGACGGGCGTACCGGGGATGGCATGGAGCCAGCGCGGGCAGAGCAGACGGCAGACGGACTGCTCGAGACTAACGGCCCTCCCTGCATGTGCCGTGGCCCTGGGGCGGTTGGCTCGGGACGCGGGCGAGAGGATGGGGCGGGACATTGGGATGAGGCGTTATTCGCTAGAGTCGTCGTCGCGGAAGCCGCCGGCCTCCTGTGCGAGCAACATGGATGGAGCAGCAAATGGTGGGGACGCGCGCCCCATCGCGAGGATTGAGTTCCATATGTCGTCTGTTGTTATACGGACGACAGCTGTCTGCTTTGGGGCGGAGCTAGCCAGTTCGAGCAGATCCTCGGTGTAAACCTCGTCAAGCTCGTGCTCTCGCGCTTTGAGTCGTGTGCTGACGGTTACAACATCGCCGCGGAGACTCGCAATGGTCTTCTCAAGCTCTTGGAGCTCGTCGTTGCTAGACTGCCTCTGCTCTAGGAGGTCCTCAATGCGGGCCTTCGTCTCTGGAATCCCAAGGAGCTTCAGGGAATTCAGTTCGCCGCGCAGACCTGAGATAACGGCATCCTTTTCCCGCAGAGCAACGCGCTTGTCGTCCTGCTCTGCTTGGAGCCGGCGCTGGAAGAGACGGTCCTGCATGCCGGCGACATTCAGGAGGTATGCAAGCCAGGCGAATGTGGAGACGCCGCCCAAGGCGGACAGAGCTTGGAGGATTTCCGTCCCAGTCATGTTGGCGGCCCCAGCGTGGGTAGTCACGGTACCGCAGGGCGCGTGGTGGGACAAGGAAGATGAGTCCCATCGTGGTGTTCGGGTTGCCGCCTAACGGATTCCCGCCGCTATTCGCCGGTCTCGCCGCCGTCAGACCTGCTCCACGGAATTGCCAGGGAGCCGCGCGTACCGCACAATGCCACGTATGGCACCCCGGTCGGTCGCGCTCGAAGACTGCCGCACACGCAGTAGGAAACACCCGATGGTGGTAGACAGGACGGCAGGCACGCAGGTCGCCGACGGCGTTGCAGAGAGCATCCTCTCCGCTCAGGCGGCAGGGCAGGGCACGCTCACGAAGATCGTCGTGGACTGGCCGCGCGAGGCGGGGCACGACGATGTGGAGCCCCTCATCGCGGACCTCGTGGCGTCCTTCGAGCGACTCGACGCTGCCGACATCACCATCCACGGCGCAGCCATCTCACAGAACGAGGCGACATTCGAGCACCTCGAAGCGTCCTTGAAGCTCATCGCCCGTTACCTCGTCGACATCGCTGGCAGGTTGATCGTCGTTGCGAAGCGGGCAGACATGCCAGAGGACACGTACTCCGCGCTCGCGGAACAGGCGAATGACTGGAGCCTAGCGCTCGACTGGACACACGAAGACTACGCCAAATCCGAGGTGTTCCAGAGAATCACTGCGGACGCGATGGACGACTACGAAGCCGGGGCGGTCGAGGAAGGCGGGTTCGGTCCGTGAGATCCGTCCGGCGTCGCGACTGGCGCCGTCATTTTACCAGGCTCCCGCAAATCCAGGAGGTCGCGAAGGAACGCTACGAGCTGTGGCTTCGCGATCCCTCCGCCAAGTCGTTGGCGTTCAAGCAGATGCACTACCGCGAGAAGGGGCTGCCCTGCTACGAGGCGGCTATCACCTCGAAGTATCGCGCTGTCTGCTTCAAGGACGAGGACACCTACGTCTGGCATTGGATAGGCACCCACAACACGTTCGATCGCCGGTTCTGACGCGACCGCTGGCGTAAGTGGGACAGCGCAGCGTGCCATCCGCTCTGTCCGCAACGGACGGCCCATCCAACACACAGCTCAATCTCTGGATGGTCCTACACGCATGGACCGTCTGCCTGCCACCCACCATGCCTTCTAATCGGACTCGTAGGTACGTCAGGCACCGTCAGAACGCTGTAGCGCAGCGAGTTCCGGTGGCGCGCCAGGTCGGTAGGTGCAGGGAGGGTGGCTGAAGCTCGGCAGCGCCTACCTCGGGCGCACCGTGGACTCCTCCAGCGAATCCATGAACTGGTCGACGTCGCCGGACTTCAGGATGTCCCGCAGGTCGGGTTGCGCGGCGAGATAGTCCTGGAAGCCCTCCATGAGGCGGTTCGTCAGGCCGATCTCCCGCCGGAGCTCGCGCAGGTTCGACACGACCTCCAGCATCGTTGACGAGCGGTCGGAGGCGGTGGCGTCGATCGACACGCCAATGCGGTCCACGCCAGCGAGGAAGTCCGCCTGCGACTGATAGGCGGCCTTCACGCGCTCTAGCTCGGCGGGGTACCTATACAGTGCCTGGAGCTGCTCACCCGTCTCCCGCAACTGGTGGGCGACGCGTTCGTCGTCGTCGTTCGGCTGGAGCACGCGCTCGCATTCAGCGATGTACGCGTCGATCTGGGCGAGTATCCGGTCTTCGTCGGGGAAGTTGCGGCCCTTCGCCTCGAGCCGCTTCTGGCAGAGCTCCACCAACGTCGTTTCCGCCGTCCGACGGGGGAGAATGACCGCCTTCTCGTACTCGGTTCTGATCTCCGAGAAGCGTCCATGAACAGCGTCTAGCTGCTCTTTGACGTACCCCTGCACCTCCTCTATGAGGAACACGGGATCCTGGTCGACGCGTTCCCGGTTGCGTTCCAGCAGGCCGGGTTCCTCGTGCTTCGGAGGAGACGACAACCAGCGGTACGCAAACGCGCCAGTAACGGCCATCGCCACCATCGAGGATGCGATAGCTGCGCCGGCGCTCATACCCAGGCCCTGCGCGATCGGCACGCCCAAGACAAAGAAGACAAGGAACTGCGCGCCACCGACCAGTATCGCGGAGCCCGCTGGATCGGCGACTCGAGCTCGTCGCCCTGCCTCCTCGCCTTCCTGCGCCTCCCAGCGCTGGAACAGCACGTGCTTGATACCGAGAAGCCCGTCTAGCGCGTCGCGGCGGGCGTGGTCGGGTAGGTGCGTTTCGAACGCGCCTATCTTCCCGCGCAACTCCTCGAGCATCGACTGGACGGAAGCGGACATCGGATGCCGGTCCTCACGAACGTGATGCCCACACGCGGGCGAAAGACAAGCGTACAAAAGGAACGAACGCCATGGCGCGAAGTTCGCTAAACGAACGGCCAGGAGTGTCGAGCGTGAGTCATAAGAGCCTACGCAAAGTGTCGCGTACACCCATGCCGGCACGCAATGGCCGCGCGGCGGGCCGCTAGGAGGGAAGCCTCGCCACCACTCTCGCAGCCCAATCCGCTGTTACTGCCGTCATGTCTTCCAGATCGTCCCATGGCTCCCAGGCGTCCTCGCTCAGGCAGTCGCTCACGTGGCCAAGCCACAGCGCGCGGACGCCGCAGCGGGCCGCAGCCGCGTAGAACGGCGTCGTCTCCATATTCACGATCTGCGCGCCCAGTGCGCGATAGCCCTCGATGAGTTCTGGCGTTTCGCGGTAGACGGCATCGACGGTGGCCACGCACGAATCACGCGTGGAAATGTCTGCATCCGCAGCGACGGTTCGGGCCAGATCAAGCAGCCCGGGGTCAGGGTACGCCTCTGGCTCGGTCGTGTAATGGGTACTCGTACCGTCCGTCACGAGCGCGCGGGAGGCCGCGGTCTGCGTCCCTTTCGGGTATCCCTCGACAAGACCACCGGCCGCGCCAACCCCAATGATTGTGCGGACGCCAAGCTGTGCGAGCTCCTCGACGAGTATCGCCGCCTGCGAGCCTCCCCAGTGACAGCGCGTGAGCATGGCGACTCGCCGCCCGCCCATCTGGCACTCGAACGTCGTGGGAGGATCCACAGAGGGCTCCGCGCCCCAGAGCAGGCGTTGATCTGTGGGCGTCCCGCCGAATCGAGAGACGATGGCGCTGGAGCCTTCGAGGTCGCGGAAACACATAACAGCGACATCCCACTGGGGATGGACCGCAGTCTCGAGGCGGCCACGGATACTCGCCTGCGGGTCGATGTACCTCATCCGACTCCCGTCGTCCGACCTGCCTGCTGCCGACGCCAACCAAGGTTAGTGGCTTCGTTCACCAGCGCCACTTGCCGGCTCGGGCTCCGACACCTCGACAACGTACCTGCCCTCGACATTGAAGTCGAGAGCGATGTGCCGCAACCCGTCCCTGTTCAGAGCGTAGACGCCATCGTCCGTTGCCACGAAGAGTGTGTCTCCGAACCGACGAACCTGGCGAACTACTGCCGGAATATCGTAGTGCGTGAAGACGGCGCCCTCGCGATCGTACCGCGCCACCCCGCCTGCCCTGTCCGCTCCTTCCGGCCGATTCACGAGGCCCAGCCATATGGCGTCCTCTTCGAGCAGGAGGGCCGAGCAGGACCAATCACCGATGAGCCTGTCGTAGATCATGCGGTACGACCGTGTGTCCGTGTCGAAGTAGCCAAGCGCCCCAACGCCATCGGTCCCTTCGCCGCTGTAGAAGGTGGTTCCGAACCATATGAGCCCGTCCTCGTGTTGGAAGGCGCCGATTCTCGCCTCGAACTCTCGCCTCGACTCGCGGCCACCCAACCACTCCGCCAGGCGCGGGCGATACTCGCGAAAGGTCTCGACATCCGGTCTGGGAACTTCGTGGAGCTGAGGAGGCGCGTGTGACATGCTGTAGACGCCGGAAGTAACTACGTACTGCCCGTCGGGAGCGTCGATCTTCCGCGAATCGAGACGGTGGCGCGGGCCTCCGAGACTGCCCGCAGGGACGCCTAGGTATTCCCCGTCAACACGCGTCAGATGCTGCGCCTGCGAGTTGGCGCCGACCGTCCACGCCCCTTTCGCCAGCGCGTATTGGCGCTTCCTGGTCTGCAGGAGCAGCGTTGCGCCGTCGGCGACCATGCGAGAGATGGGCGGGATGGGTTCGCCTTGGATGGACTCCGTGATGGTATACGCCGTGTCGTCGGCGAGGAGCCCCACGGAGTCGAGGCGAAGCAACACGCTCGGGCGATCGTGACGCTGGCGGCCGTCTCGCGCGAGGAAGTGGGCCGACGAGCCGACCTGAACCATGTCGATCACATCGAACCCGTAGTGGACCACGCGACTCAGGACGCGTTGGTCCTGAAGATCGTAGAAGTACTTACGGATCCCGTGGTCGAAACCGTAAGTGCCTCCCCGATACGAGACGGCGCAAGTGTCCTCGTCGGCGGACACGATGTTCACTATGCCATCGCGCCACCGAGCAGATCGAAAGATGTCGACCGCCATCTCCAACTCGCCGCCCGCGTGGAACACGAAGACCCCGTACGCCTCCTGCTTGAAGAACTCGTCCCCTTCGAGAGACCGGTCCACGTTCTCTGGCGACGTCATGGCGTGCACGACGAGGAGGCGGCGGTCGTCTACCAACTCAGCTTCGTCCACTGCGCCGAAGTGGTCGAGTGAAGCGCAGAATTCCCGGAACATGGGGATCACCGTGTCGACCCTTGGGTCTCGGTCTGGCTCCGACGCTGACGTGACGTCCCAAGCCGTGGCGCATATGACGACAAACGCAAATCGCAGTAGGGCCGTTCGCAAGATCCCGCTCTCCAGCATGGGATGTGGCTCTCTAGGGTGTCGTCTCGTCTGCTTGGGCAAGTTCCCCGCGCCACAAGCGCTGCATCTCTTCGCAGGACTCCAGTAGCGCGTCCAGTGTCCCTTCGGCCTCAACGCATCCGTCCTTGAGGACAAGGATGTGATCCGCGCGTCGGAGCACGGCTCGGCGGTGAGAGATCACCAGACAGGTCGCGGCCCGCGACTCGAAGACGCGCTCCCACATCGTCTGCTCGGTGTCTACGTCCAGCGCGCTCGAGAGGTCGTCGAAGACGAGGAGTTCCGGCTGCCGGATGAGCATGCGCGCCGCGGCAGCGCGTTGCACCTGGCCGCCGGACAGCTTGACTCCACGTGAGCCGACCAGCGTGTCGAGGCCGTCGTCCAACTCCTCGACGTCCGTTTCCATGACCCCGAGGCGGATCGCGCGCTCCAGGTCCGCCACGCTGTCCTGCCTACCCATGAGGATGTTGTCCCGCAGCGATTCGCTGAACAAGCCGGGAGTCTGCGGGGTGTAGGCAGCGCGCGGCGGGACGAAGTGCGACGCGAAGTCCCTGATGACCTCGCCGTTCCATAGAACATCCCCCGAATCCCTCGGCAACACGCCGAGTAGTGTCTGCACAAACGTCGTCTTGCCCGAGCCGATGCGCCCTGTGACGACGGTGAACGACCCGCGCGGGATGCGTAGCGTGACGCCGTGAATCCCGTTCTCCGAGTCCGGGTACCGGTAGGTTAGCCCGGATATCGATAGCTCATCCAGACGCGTCGCGTCCGTACGCGGGGGCATCGACAGGGCGGGCAGGGCCCCGTCCAGATAGAGCGGCCCATGCGCGACGAGAGAGGCGGGGTCCGCGTCTGGGACGGTCTCGACCATGCGCTTCCAGGACACCCCCGCGCGGATGTGGCCGGTCGCCACTGTGCCGATCATGCCCAGCCCGCGTCCCACGGTAGGCACGAACGCCATGAAGAGGGCGAAGTCCCCGACGGTGAACTCGCCAGAGCGCATCTTCGTCGCCGACACGATCAACACAAGTCCAGTCGTCAGGTGCACGAGGTTCCATTGCAGGGCTTGGAACGAACTCCCAATCACCTGATCCTTCAGCGTCGCCTTCCGACGCTCGTCGTTGAGCGCGCGGTACCTCTGCACGATGCGCGGCTCGCCCGTCCCTGACTTCACGGCAAGCACATTGCGGAACATCTCTCCGACGAACGCGGTCGCCTTCTCTGTCGTCTCCCGGTTAAGCGCGCGGAACTTCTGGAAGAGCGGATGGATGAACTGCAGAGCGCCGACGATCACCAACCCGGGCGCGACGGCAATCAACGCGATGAGCCAGTCGGTGCGCAGGAGCACGACAAGCGCAAACCCCGAGTGGATGAGATTCCCCCACAGATCCACCCAGTTTTCGTAGGGAAGGGCGACGCTGCCAACATCGCCCCTGAACCGGTTCGTGATTTCCCCGGACTGATCCGCGACGTGTCGAGCGTGGCGCGTATCGAGGATCGCCCGCATCAGGTTCTTGCGCAGCAGGCATTCGATGGGCCACCAACACCGAACCCATACGGCGATCCCTCCTGTGAGCATCGCTGTGTTCGCGAGCCGGATCATCACGAAAAGGGCGAGCAGCGTCCATGGATCCCAGCCGACGACCGCATCCCCGGTCAGGGCGTCGAAGAACGCCCGGCCTAGCAGACCCGTGACAATGGGCACGACATCGTCGATGCCCCAGAACAGGATGCTGAGGACGTACAGCCACGGACGGTAGCGCATGAGCCGCCAGAGCGCGTGCCACATAGTCATGCCAACTCGTCCTCCAACCCCGTTCGCAGGAGCTGCGCGAACCTCGAGTCGGGATCGGCGGCGAGGCGCTCTCGTTCGCCTTCTTCTGCGATCCTGCCGCTCTCGAGGATGAGGATGTTGTCCACGCGACGGACGGTGGAGAGTCGATGGGCAATGATGATTCCCGTGCGCCCTGCCAGAAGCCTCGACACGGCGTTGTCCATCTGCCGTTCTGTCGCGGGGTCGAGCCTGGACGACGGCTCGTCGAGAATCACGACGCCGGGGTCTTTCAGGAAGACTCGGGCAAAGGCGAGGAGTTGCGCCTCGCCTGCGGAGAGACCGGCGCCCGTCGCGTCCAGGGGTGTGTCCAGACCGTCGGACAGACCGTTCGCCCAATCCATCATGTCGAGGTCGGACAGCACCTCCTCAATGCGCTCCGTAGGGACTGCGTCATCGAAGAGCGTCAGGTTGTCGCGTACGGTGCCGTTAAAGAGCTGTACGTCCTGCGTCACCATCCCAACGCGATGTCGCGCCACCTCCACCGACGCGTCGCGTAGGTCGACGCCGCTGAGAAGCACGCTTCCCTCGTCCGGGTCGTACAACCGGAACAGCAAGCGTGTGATGGTTGTCTTGCCGCTGCCCGTTCGTCCCAGCAGGCCGAGTGTCCGTCCGCGCGGAAGGCGGAAGGCGACATCCCGCAGCACTGGCTCGTCCTCGACGTACCGGAAGGAGACATGATCGAACTCAACGGCCAGCGCGCCGGTCGGAATGTGCTTCGCCGCCCGCTCTACGAGCGCGCTCTTCGTTCCATACAACTCGTCGATACGAACGATGCCAGCCGTAGCGTTCTGGAGATCCTGCAATTGCCGTGTCAGTTGCTGCAGGGGCGCCTGCAGCATGCTCGTGTAGTGGAAGACGAGGTACACCGCGCCGATCGTGAACGCGCCCTCGCGATACCGCACGATGCCGAAGCCGAACACGATGGCGTAGCTCAGAGCGAACAACGCGTCGGCTGTCCCATACAGTACGTGACCGAACATCGCCGATCGTCTGACCTTCGTGAAAGCGTCGCCCATGACGGCGTACAGACGATTCATCGTGTAGCCGTCGCCACCGTTCGTTCGGATGTCCTCGACTCCCGCGAGCCGCTCCTCAATGACCCCAAACTGCTCCGCAAACGCCTCGCGCTCCGCTTCGAACGCGGGGACGGCGATGTGCCGCAGCCTGATGAGAAGCGCGATGGCGGAGCCTGAGAAGGCGGTGAGCGTGAGACCGAGCTGCCAGTCCTCGATCCACACCATCGTCAGCGCCCCGACGAGGAACAGCGCGCTGCCCACGATCTGCAGTGTGAACTGAGAGAGGAAGTTGGACAGGGCGGTGACGTCACCGTCCACCCGCTCGATCATTTCGCCCGGCGTTCGGTCGTTGTGGAAGCGGAGATCCAGCCGGAGGCAGTGGAGGGCAAGGTCGGAGCGGAGGCGGTTGGTCGCGACCCAGCCCACGTCTTCGGCGAGGTACGATCCCACGACCTGGACGATCTGGCCCGCCACGCCCGCGGCTAGCAAGATGCACCCAGCGATAACCAGGTTGCGCACGGCGGCCCCAGCCCTCGCAGCGTCAATGAAGTGCCGCACTATCTGGGGATGTAGCAGGTTCAGCCCGACGCCCGCCAGGAGGAACAGCGCCAGCAGCGCTACCCTACGCCACTGCGGTATCAGATATTCCGCGATCAACGCGCGGTAGCGTCGTGTTTCGACGGCGTGCACGATCCGCTGCCCTCCTGCCCCAACGCCGCTCTACCCCACCAACAGCTTGCGGTACCAGCTGCACGTAATGGCTTGCACTGTCGCTCCGGCGCGCAGATAGAGGAACTGCGCGGGGTTCATGCCACTGGTCGAATAGGTGGTGAAGCTCGTGTCCTCGCTCTTCATGTAGTCGAGGGCAAAGTGCGCGAGAACGGTCCCGATGCCCCGACCTCGAAATGCGGGGATGACTCCCGGACTGGTGAAGGAACCCTCGCCACCAGGCTCCGGCCAGATGTCGCCTATGAAGCCGACGAGCCGCTCACCCGCCTCAGCGAGCAGATACCGGAAGCCCCACGTGCTGTGCCCTGCGCGGCTGCGGAAGTCGTCGATGTCCTCGCTCCCTTCGCTCAGCGACCAGTACGGGAAGTGCTCCCTCCACATATCGAGCAGGGCGTCGTGGTCAGAAGGATCCAGCCACCGGAATCTGACGCCCTCTGCCTCGAGGCGTTGCCGGAGAGCCGCAATGTCTGACGTGAGCCTGAAGCGCGATAGGTCGTGGTAGATGTGGTACACGTAGAGCACGGCGTTGTAGCCGCACGAGTTCAAGAAGCGGTAGGCGCCGCTGTCTACGGGCACGGCGCAGGGCGTGCAATCAATGGCCAGGTGTCCGCGTTTGCGCATCGCAGCCTCGACGCGCGACAGCAAGGCCAGTGCGACCCCTCGCTCTCTATGTTCTGGATGCACGGCGATGCCTGTAAGCTGCGCCGCAGCGTGACGGTAGTCGTCGATACCGAACTTGGTCTCCTGCTCGACAACGCCCCACGCGACGCCCACGGTCGCGCCCTGATCGTCCGCGACGACGGTGGCGTCCGAGACGTATTTGTCCGACTGTGCCAGTCCGAGCAGATAGTCGGTCGTCAGCGGCTCGCCCAGCTGATCCACGCCGGGTTCCGCGTTCATATGCGCGGCGTCCCAGAGCGCGACAGCCTCCTCGAATCGCGATGCGTCGAGTGGGGTGATCTGCATGAGTGCGTCCAGATCCGCCAGTTGTTGGCGCCGCCTAGACGGCCTCCAGGGTCATCAGGTATCCGGGGTCGTCGGCGATGTCGTGTGACGCGCTGCCACGCGAGTAGAATCCCGACAGCTTCCAGCCTGCCAGCGTTCTTACGAGGGCCGACAGATGCCAGGGGTTGTACTGGCGGATGCGCCAGTCATCGCGCGTCTCATGGACGGCGCCGTCTGCGTGGATCCTACAGTGCATGACGAGCCGACTGATGCCGTCGACAAAGTCACCGGGGAAGTTCTCGTGCCAGATGTCCACGCGGGCGTCGCCTACCTGCTCCGTTCGCTCGCCCCACACCTTGTATTCGTCACGAACACCGGCGCGGTGGGCGTCGATGTCGATGATGTAGACTCCGCCCCGCCGCATACTCTGTCGCACGCACGCGAAGTGGCTGGCGATGCCCTCATACTCCGTGAGGATTGGGAACGTCTCCGCCATGAAGATCGCCGCGTCGAACGGCGGATCCTCAAGCGTGAAATCGGCGATGTCGGCCTGGGTCACATGTAGCGAGACCCCCGCCGCCGCCGCGCGCGACATCGCAGCTTCGACCATGTTCGGACTCAGGTCGATACCGGTGACCTGGAATCCCTGCTGGGCGAGGAGGATACCGTGTGTGCACGTCCCGCAGGCGAGTTCCAACAGGCGGCCTGTCGCGATGCCTCGGCGCGCGAGCAACTGACGCACGGATCGGGCTTCTCGGTCAATCTGAGGCAGAGGAGCCCGAAGGACGGCGTCGTATACGTCTGGGAAGTCGAAAATGCTGGCCATCGCGAGCGCCTCCAATGAGACGCCCGCGTGGATGCATGACCGTGGGAGCGGGGCCGGCTACTCGGCCATCCACTCCGGCTTCGGCTGACCCTTGCTCCAGTCCCACTTCCAGCGGTCCACGGTGGGCTCGCGCGCGGGAATGCCGAAAATTGTCGGCCCGTCCTCCCCGGCGCGTTCCAGCACGTCGGGGTTCACCATGCGACCCAGATCCACCTCGGCGCGCAGCCAACGGCGGCGCCACGGCGTCATCACGGCATAGCGCGGAGAGTCGCCCGTGTGTTCGGAGGAGCCGTGCCACGTTGAGATATTGAACATGACGACGGAGCCGCGTTCCGCCTCGACGACGAACTCGCCGGGAACGCGCCCACTGGGCACGCGGAGACCGTCGATGCGGTGGCTACCGGGCACGATGCGCGTCGCCCCATTCTGCCGAGTATAGTCGCTGATGCAGAACACGACGTTGAACCCGAGGACGTGACTCGTGATGCGTTGACCGCCATCAGCGTCTGACAGCGCGTAGTTCGGCCCCGTCTGTGAGCCGTCGGAGTGCAAGCCCTGGTCCGGCGCGCCCGGGAAGACAATGTGCGCCTGCGTCGAGCTCAGGATGGCGTCGCCGCCGAGGAAGTGACGGATCACGCGAAGCAGCGGCGGGATCTGATACACACGCTCGAAGACACGCGCCTTGTTCAGCAGGTTGTATATCTGCATCCCGTGCGTTCCACCCGGAGACCCGGGCAGGTCGCGCTCCTCTTCAGAGAGCCGCTCCAGAGCGGTCTGCGCCTCATCGCACTCCTCGGGTGTCAGCATCCCCGGCAACACGGTGAAGCCGTTCATCTTAATGCGCAGGACGTGATTCTCGAACTCCTGCTCCGTCATGGGACCTCCTATCCTCGGCCGCGCGGCCGCGATCACGACGCGTCGTCTGGTCTCGGTAGTTCCCTCGCGCCCAGCAGGTCGGCGGCGATTCGGCCGTAGAGCTCGTGCAGGTCTGGCTCGCGGGCAGGCAACAGATCGAATCTGCCGATCACCGCATGGTGGTCCAATGGCACATAGCCACCGAACTCACCCCAGAACTGTGAGGCGCTTGGCACGACGCCATCTGAAAGCTTCGGTGGGAGGGTCAGCGAGGCTCCAGCGTCCCCGCCATGGAAGACGGACACAACCCGCTCCTCTGGAACGACTCCGCCATTCGGGAGCGGTGGTAGGGCCACCTTGCCCACCCCTCCGGCGATGAACGTCCCGAGGCGATAGATCCAGGTGCCAACATCCTTCACCCGCACCGCCTCGGCGCCGGACACGTAGCTCATGTAGCGCATGTCGGGGTCGTCGGTGACACGGTCGTTGAAGCGGGCCATGTAGCGGATGCGAAGCCGCCGTAGCGCCCCCCGGTACCTGGCAAGGCTCGTGAGGTACGCGCGCAGTTCCGAGTAGTCGTCTGGGTTCGCCTCGACGATGCCCTGGAGAATCCGAGCGAACTCCTCACGCCCAGCCTTCGACAGAACACGGTCAATGTGGCGGCGGTGCTCCGCGATGAACTTGCTCGCCTGATCGAGCCGTCCGTCCGTGCTCCAACGGGCGGCGACCCTCCCAATGAAGCCCATCAGCTCCTCGGCGCGCAGAGACTGGTAGAAGTCGGCGATAGGGGTGCCGTAATGCGGCGTCGCGATAGACACTGACGTCTGTACGCGCGCGCGCAGCCCATCCGGCAGTCGCACGGAGGTGGCGGGAGACAACAGATACCGCGCGTCGAGACCCCCCATGCTGTGGCCCACAAGATGGATCGGGGATCCGTCAGTGTCATTGCCGCAGGCGGTGATGATGGCGTTTCGCAACGAGCGGGCGCGTCGCGCGACAATGGCCACGGGATCGGTCATCACGGAGTGGCACGTAAAGCCGCGCTCCGTGAGGATGGGCGCCACAGTGTCCCAGTACCCCGAGTATCCCTGCTTTCCGCGAAAGCCTAAGTAGCCGGGAATCAGGAATATGTGAGGACGCATGGACGCACGATCTTGCGATGCGCGCAATGCGCATCGCGTGTAAGAAGGGGTGGTGGAGGCGGCGAGAGTCGAACTCGCGTCCGAGAACATCGCCAGAAAGGCTACTACATGCTTTTCCCGCGGTTGTGTTTCGCAAGACGCCGTCCCCACGGGCAGGGAATACATCCGCTAGCCACTAATAAATCTCGCGAAGCCTTGTCGGTGGCCAACGGGCTTCGCCAGTCTACAATGTGACGCCCGACCCACAAGCGGTAGACACGCAAGTGGCGGACGGCCGACCGTGTTAGGCGGCTAGTGCCATTTCAGTGTTGGCAGTTATCAATTGTCCACCGGTTTAACGAGGCCTGGTGGAACCTCGACATGCAACCTTGCCAGCAGTCTGATCCCGTCGAAACCATTACGCCCCCACATGCGCGCGCGTAAGCGGAGCCGACACTGCTCAATAGCAGAGGCATTATAGCGTACGGCGGGAGGTATCGCAAAGTCGACACCCACGCGTCGCACGTACGCTTGCCATGTGTACTGGATTTGGCATTATTGGGTGTGTCCCGATCGGAGTGCTGTGCCGCAGCGCATTGGCGCGGTCCCGGAACCGATCCGTCGCCCGCGACAGCGCAGGGCGGGCAGCAACGCGTGGAGGAACGGCGACGCATGATCCGATTCCGAGTCATCCACACAGCGGTACTCAAACCCGAGACGAATCCATGGGACTTTGAGGAGTTCATGCTCGGTTCGTTCCTCGCGGCGACGAAGGCCCTCCCAGGGTGCATCGATGCGCAGTTGCTCAAGGGGTACCGCGGCTATCTGCCCGGGGTCGCCAACGCCAAGGTGGACTACGCGTGGATCACGCTGTGGGAAAACGTGGATGCCAACGATGAGGTGTGGGCTCCCGAAGGCGAACACCGCACCCCGGACGCCTTGCGGCAGCCGATGGCGAAGCTACAGACTCTCACCGCTACCGTAACGCTTGTTGGCGGGTTCACCGTAGTCACTGGTGATTAGGAGGCCAGGATCAGGCGCCACCTCCAGTACATCACCAGCCACTCGCACTGAAACGAGGAATCATCAAATGAACTCCAATATCCGCATCGCTATCGTCGGCTGTGGGAACTGCGCGTCGTCTCTCGTGCAAGGCCTGACGTACTACCGCGATGCGTCCGACGAAGACTTCATCCCCGGCCTGATGCACGTCAGACTTGGCCCCTATCACGTAAGCGATGTCGAGGTCGTCGCGGCGTTCGACGTGGATGACGACAAGGTCGGCCGGGACGTGAGTGACGCCCTCATGGTCCCGCTCAACAACACGATCAAGTTCGCGGACATTCCGCCAACCGGTGTTACCGTCATGCGGGGGCCGACGAACGACGGGCTAGGTCAGTACTACCGGCAGACGATCGAGGAGTCCGGCGAAGCGCCCGTGGATGTCGCGCAGGTTCTCGCCGACACGCAGGCCGATGTGCTGGTCAATTACCTCCCGGTTGGCAGCGAGAAAGCCACGCGCTGGTACATGGAGCAAGCGCTCGCCGCGGGCGTGGCCGTGGTCAACTGCATACCGGTGTTCATCGCGCGTAACAGCCGGTGGAGCGGCAGGTTCGAGGACGCGGGTCTCCCGATCGTTGGTGACGACATCAAGGCTCAGATGGGCGCGACCATCGTGCATCGCGTCCTAACGCGTCTCTTCAACGACCGCGGCGTAGTGCTGGACCGGACATCGCAGCTCAACGTCGGCGGCAATATGGACTTCATGAACATGCTCGAGAAGGAGCGTTTGGAGTCCAAGCGGATCAGCAAGACGGACGCAGTCACTTCGCAGCTCGAGTACAAGGTCGATCCGAAGAACGTGTACATCGGGCCTAGCGACCACATTCCGTGGCTCGAGGACAGGAAGTGGTGCCACATTCGCATTGAGGGCCGCGAGTTCGGCGATGTGCCGGTCAGCATGGAACTCAAGCTGGAGGTCTGGGACTCGCCCAACTCCGCAGGTGTGGCGATCGACGCCATTCGTTGCTGCAAGCTCGCGAGCGACCGTGGCGTCGCTGGGGCGCTGATTGGACCCAGCGCGTACTTCATGAAGTCGCCGCCGTCGCAGTACACCGACGCCGAAGCCCACGAGATGGTCGAGAGCTTCGTCAGCGGTCGGTAGGGCTGCCAGTCACCGATGATTTCGTTCCAACGCCCTGCGATACGAACTAGCGCGTCGCAGGGCGTTCCGTGCCCGTCTGTCCTGTGGGACACGCCCGGACGGGCGATGACCCGGATGGAACTTCGGGAGGCATGTCGCGGGTCAGTGTTCGGTAAGAGAGCTAGTCCGCCGCCTTCAGCGTCATCTCGTCTCGACCGTCTAGCCCGGCGATTACTGGGAACGTCCGCTCTCGCGCCGACGACCCTCGCGCGACGTATCGCACCTCGGGGGAGAAGTAGGCGTAGAGCGCCGTGTTCCGCGGATTCGGCGACTTGTTTGGGCCGGAGCCGTGGACGCACAGGCTGTGGAAGCACACGGCGCTGCCTGCGGTCAGCGGAGCTTCAACCGCCTGTGACTCGTCGATCTCAGCGACATCTTCTCGGTCTGTCGCCGCCTCGTCGTCGCCTCGGGTGATGCGACCCCACTCCTGTAGTCCCCACTCGTGGCTCTTGGGTAGCACTCGGATGCAGCCGTTCTCCGGGCTAGAGTCGTTCAGCGCGATACTGACGGTCACGAGGGTCGGAGGGTCCATGGGCCAATACGCGGAGTCCTGGTGCAGCGCATGTTGCGAACCGTGGAACGCCGGCTTCAGCATCAACGTGCTGCGGAACAGGAGCAGGTCCGGGCCGATGAGATTCTGGATCGCCGCGACGAGCTTCGGGTGTTCCGACAGCCGTCTGAACACGTCCGAGAACTTCCGTGTGCTCTCGATCTTGCGGAGCACAAGCCTACCGTCTTCCTGTGACTCATCACCTGCATAGGGCTCGATCTGGAAGTGCCCACCGTCCGGGTCGCCGGCTTCCTTGAGCGTCGCCGCCACGTCGTGGAGGCGCTTTACCTCCTCCTGGCACTCCAGCACCTCTTCCGGTGTGAGGATGCCCTCCAGGATGAGGTATCCCTGGTCGTCGAAGTGCGCTTTCTGGTCCTGCGGCGTCATGCGGAAGGCCTCCAATACCCCTCGGCGTCGCCTCGCATCTCAGGTGGCGCGGGCGGCGGCAATCATATGGCAAGACGGCGCGGGGATGAAGGCCCGAAGCGCGGGATTCAGCGGCACGTCGCTTCGACAACCGGAAGCGCCACGATACACGAGCTTCATGCCGAGGCGAGAGCTGGTCTCATGCGCGCTATCGCGCCTGCTTCAACGAACCCCAGGTGGTGGCAGCCTTGCCCACTGCCGACACCGCCGTGGACCCCGACAACGGCAGCATAAGCAGGTCGTCGTCGGTCTGGAGGAAGACACCGTCGCGATCCGACAGAAAGTAGAGCTGACCCGACTGGTCGAGCACTACGTCCCAGTTCTTACCGCCGTCCTCTGATGCGATCACAACATGCTCCCAGACGCCAGGTCCAATTCTCGTGCGGCCAGTGAGGAAGACCGTGTCGGTGGGCTGGTGCACCGCAACGGATCGTGGGGAGTCCATGGAGTCGAGGATCGTGGTGAAGGTGTAGAGCAACCCCTCCTCGCCGCCCCGCAGCACGAGGACGTCTGGCGTTCGTCGGTATACTTCGTACGTTGTCTTCAGCACCGCCGTGGGGTCGTCTGACGTGAAGCCCAGCCCGCCTACGCTTTCGTACCCGCGACCTATGGCGTCGAATGCCGACGCTTCGATGCGCGTCCTCAATGTGCGGGTGCTAGTCTCAT
Source organism: uncultured bacterium (assembly GCA_964473525.1). Classification (GTDB taxonomy): domain Bacteria; phylum Poribacteria; class WGA-4E. The sequence goes on along the minus strand of CAYYPK010000009.1, from coordinate 158,645 downwards.
ATGTACCCCACGCCGAGAGTGTTTCTACCGAGATGCGACCGTGCGGGAACGGTTCGCGTGTCGTCGTGGCAGGCGATGGAGCGGGGTTCAGCGCCGAAGCGGCTCCCTCGGGGCCCGCGCGCTGGCGCAGCGCTTCGTCCCGTGGACACCCTCTCGGTCGAGTCGCTGTCGAGGAGGGGCGATGCCGGGAGGGCGCGTGAAGATGGAGACTGGCGCTGGCAGCTCATCGCGATCTGCCTATGCCATGTCGGCCCGCACACGCAGGATTTCCGTCGCGAATTCCTTGATGTATCGGTCCTTACGGCGCATGAGGTAGTCGGTATACTCCACGTCCAGCCAGTGTTCCGAGTTCTCGGACTTCTGGACGAGGAAATCGCCCAGGACAAGGTAGTCGAGGTCCGTAAAGAGGAAGCACTCCAGCGCATCTAACGGGGCGTTCACGATGGCTTCTCCGCGCACGTTGAACGAGGTGTTCAGCAACACCGGGACGCCTGTGATGTCGGCGAAGCGGGAGATGAGGTCGTAGTAACGCGAATCCACCATCCTCGTGACCGTCTGCACCCGTGCGGTTCCGTCCACGTGCGTGATCCCCGCCACCTCAGAGCGGCGCTCCGGCCTCACGTCAGCCACCAGCAGCATATAGGGCGAGTCGAGGTCGAGGTCAAAGTAGTCCTGCGCGCGTTCTGCCAACACCGCTGGAGCGTACGGACGGAACCATTCCCGATGCTTGACGCGCTGGTTCAGGATGTCCTTCGTGTTCGCTGCTCGTGGGTCGCACAGGATGCTTCGATGGCCCAACGCCCGAGGCCCTAGCTCTGCCGCGCCCTGGAACCAGCCGATGATGTTCCCGTCGGCGATATGTCCAGCGACCTCGCCGAGGAGATCGTCCGGCTCCGTGTAGGCGATGCCCCGTTCGTCCAACAGCGCCTGTAGTTCGTCGTGTCCGTAGTCGACGCCGAGGAAGGGACCACGCCACGTCGTGGGGCGGGATGACCCTTCCACCGAGTGTTTGATCGCCAGTGCCGCGCCGAGGGGCGTCCCGCCGTCATCGGACGCAGGCTGGATGAACAACCCTTGGAAAGGCGTCCGGTCGACGAGCTTCTTGTTCATGACACTGTTAAGCGCCACCCCGCCCGACAGGCACAGATTGTCGGACCCCGTCGCCTCGTGGAGGTCCGCCACCATCTGTATGGCCACTTCCTCCAGCCGCAACTGAAGGCTTGCAGCGACATCCATGTGCTGCTGAGTCACTCCGTCGTGCTGGGAGAGAGGCAGCCCCAGGGGTTCCTGGAACGCGTCCGTCAGGAAGATGCTCCCGCCTCTATCCATACCTACATACCGCGGCGAGACAGTGAACTCCATCTTCCCGGTGACCACCACGGCCTCACGGAACACGTCCATGAACCGGGGCTCGCCGTAGGATGCCAGGCCCATCACCTTGCCCTCGGGATTCGGCCCGTCGAATCCGAGCAGACGCGAGACGGCGGTGTAGAGCAGACCTAGGCTGGCAGGGAACCCAAGGCGCTTCAGCGAGCGCACCGACGCCCCGCGCACATGGCTGAACGTCGTCGTGACATACTCCCCCTGCCCATCCAGGGTCAGCACCGCTGAGTCGTTGAACGGTGAGCAGAAGTGCGCGCTGGCGAGGTGGCAGAAATGGTGGTCGAGCATGTGTATCGCGGCGTTGGGGAATTCAGCGGCGAGGAAATGCTCGACACGATAGAGTAGCTGGAACGTCTCGAGGGATACCTTCAGAGGCGGCATCCCAAGTGGGTTCTGTTCCGCGATAGGCCACAAGCAGGCCATGATGAGTTCGTCGTAGAAAGCGCGGGGCGACAGGGGGTAGCCGACGTAGTCGATGTCGTCCTTCGTGATGCCCGCTTTCTCGAGTGCGTACGCAAGCGCCGCAACTGGATAAATCGACGTCTTCTTTTCGTTATTGAAGCGCTCCTCTTCTGCCGAGAAGAGGATGCCGTCGTGGTCTGAGCTGAGAAGACAGACCCCAGAGTTGTGCCAACCCCCGGCGCCCTTGATGCCCAGAATCCATGCCATCCAGAAATCTCCACGACGGGCGCAATGCGGCCAGGGATATCCGCCACGGGTTCCACGAACGGCTAAGCGACGCCGACGACCGACGGCTGCGCGGCGCGCACGCAGTCGGCGAACACTTCCACGCCTGCCCGGATATCGTCCAGGCTCGGGTAGGCGAACGAAAAGCGGATGTTGGGGATGTCCTTCTGATCCACACGGAACGCCTGGCCGCGGGTGCAACGTACCTGCCGCTCGTCGAGCCCGGTCATAAGGCGCCCCATGTCCGTGTCCTCGGTGATGGATGTCCACGCGAACAGCCCGCCCGTTGGAGGTATGCACGAGATCATGTCGCCGAGGTTGTCGTCGAGCGCCGCCAGTAGCGTGGCGAGTTTCTCCCGTACGATGGCGTTCGTCTCGCGGATGTGGTCCCACATGTTGTGGCGCAGGTATTCGGCGAGGATCAGGCTTGCGAGCGCGCTTGGGCCACCGTCCCACCGGTTCGCCATGAGGCGGCCCATGATGGGCTGCGGCGCGCTCAGATAGCCCATCCGCACCCCGGGCCCGATGGTCTTGGAGAACGTGGCGACGTAGATCACCCGGCCTGCGGGCGCCTGGCTATAGAGCGACGGTGGCGGGTCGCCCTCGAAGTAGATGTCGCCGTAGCACTCGTCCTCCAGGATGACGACGTCGTACTCCTCGGCGAGTTCGATGAAGCGGCGCTTTCGCTCGGCTGTCATGTTCATGCCGGTCGGGTTGTGGTTGATCGGCACGGTGTTGATGAGCTTGGGGCGCTTCCCCTTCGCCGCAAGGTCGCGGAGGGTCTCCTCCAGCGCCTCCATGTTCATGCCGTGCTCGTCGTTCGCCACGCCGACAATCTCAGCGTTTGCGTGGCGCAGCAGACCAAGGGTGCCCATGTACGACAGTTCCTCGGTCAGGACGATGTCGCCGGGTTCCACGTACGCGCGGAAGACGAGCTCCAACGCCTGCATCGACCCGTTCGTGATGGCGATGTCAGCCGGGTCTAGCTCCACTCCCTGCGATCCCTGAAATCGCTGTGCGGCGACCTCACGCAGGGTGATGTTTCCAAGGTCGCCTGGGTAACGGACAAGCGTCTCGCCGCCCGCTTCCCTAAGCGCGCGTCCGGCGGCTTCGATGAGCCCCTCGATGGGAAACGACCCGGGGTCCGGCATTCCGCCCGTGAAGTTGTATTCGCGCATGCCCACACACTCCTCCCAGCGTCACGGTGGCGACTTCAGTTGTCGATTGTCGGGGGCGGACGCGGGCGAGTCAACCCAACGCCCACGACGATACACGAGCGCGGCGACATAGCGAGGCCGATCAGTCCACAACGGGGGTGTCGTCGGCTCGCCGGGGTATACGCACAAGGATGGTGGTGCCTACTCCCAATTCGGAATCCACGGAGACGACACCATCTACGATCTTTGCTCGCTCCTGCATGGAGAGGATGCCGAACCGCCCTTCCACCGGACCTGCCATGACCGCCTCGGCGTCGAAGCCCACCCCATCGTCCTGCACCAGGACGGACACCTCGCTAGACTCGACCTGCACCGTGACGTTCACGTTCTTGGCGCCTGCATGTCGGGCGATGTTGGTCAAGGCAGAGTGCACTATGCGGTAAATACCCAACTCGACCGCCGTCGTGAGCGAAAGATCGTCTGGGTTGTAGAATCGGAACGTGGGAGTGAACCCGGCGCCCTGGCCCATGATGGCAAGATCGCGCTCGAGGGCAGGCCCAACGCCGAGATCCTCGAGCGAACTCGGTCGCATCTCGAACGCGATCTGGCGCACGTCCTCGAGCGTGTTGGCGGTGACCTCTCGGAGCTCTCCAATCTCGCGGCGCGCGTCCTCGACCGATGGAGCCGCCTCGACAACACGCAGACCAAGGAGGATCGACGTTAGCTCCTGCCCTACCTGGTCGTGCAACTCGCGGGCGATTCGGGCGCGTTCTTCCTCCTGCACGGTCAACATACGTTCCATCAGTTGCGTGCGCCCGGTTTCGCTAGCGCGTAGGGCCTCTTGAATGCCGATGAGTTCGGTTACCGTTCGATTTACGCCAACCAACCCGTTGATGCGACCCGCTGCATCGCGCGTTGGGGCCTTGCTGATTAGCGTCCACTCATCCTGACCGTCGGGCACCGGGTAGTGCTGCAACGAGTCCGTCAGGGCCTCGCCCGTGCGGAGAATACGTTCCTCCTCGCGACGGTACGTATCCGACCCGACAGACTGCAGGTCGTTGTCTGTTTTCCCAATGGCCGTGGCCGCGTCGTCTAGCCCCATGGCCGCTGCGCAGGACCTGCTGACACGTGTAAAGCGACGCTCGGCGTCCTTGAAGTAGATTGGGTCCGGGGACGACTCCATCAACGCCTGGAACAGATTGCGCTCGTGGACGAGATCCTCCTGCGTGCGGCGGCGGTCAATCGCCACTGCGATCTGTTCAGCGGCGAAGGACATGATCTCGACGTGGCGCTCGGTGTACGGGGCCTCCTCTTCCGCATGCCACGTGAAGACCACGCCGATCAGCTCGCCTCCCAGCTCTAGCGGAACACCCAGATACGCGCTCGGGTCCTGCATATCGGGGTCGATTTCGCCCGATTCCGCCATCTGTTCGCACTGGGTACGAGTAAGGCACAAGGGGGCCCGCGTCCTCGCGACAGTAGCCGTGCGGGTGCCTGGCACCGCAGACCGCTTGGCAGGTCTCACCTGTCCACCCCACACGAGGTAGACCGTGTCGAACGTGTCGATCTCGCCCTCGACCGTCAGCGCAATGGCGAACCCGGGGGCATCAATCAGCGCGAGCAAGGAGCGATAGATGCTGTCGCACATCGTCTCCAGATCAGGAGCTGTGTGCATGGCGTCACCGATGTCGTACAGGCACTGCCGCAGCAACTCGTCCTGCTTCTGCTGCGTAATGTCCTCGACCATCCCGATGCCGTACAGCGGCGTTCCGTCGGCGTCGTGAACCGCCGACCCTGTCAGGCGGCCCCACACGATGGCGCCGTCCTTCCTGATGTACCGCTTCTCGATGGAGTAGCTCGGGATCTCCCCGCGCATCACTCGCGCGCCGAGCTCGAGGTCGGACTCGTAGTCGTCGGGATGCGTTACCGCCTGGATGGTGCGCGCGAGGAGTTCGGCGCGTGTATACCCGAGCATCCCGCACAGGGTGTCATTGACGTCCATCAGCGTGAAGCCGGGCCCAACGATGGCCATACCCAGCGGCCCGTGCTCGAAGATGCGCCTGAAGTGTTCCTCGCTCCTTCGCACCTCCTCTTCGGCCTGCCTCGGCTCGGTGACATCCGTCGTCACGCCGACCACACGCCAGCGGCCCGGCGAGATGGGTTCGATGTCGACGTCCTCATGTAGCCAGTGCATTATGCCGTGCTTGTCGATGGCGCGGTAGTCCTGGCTGTACGCCGACACCCCCGTTCGAAACGCGTCGAATGCCCGCGTATTCATCGCATCGTTGTCTTCGGAGAGCCTCGCCGTGCCGAGCACGCTGTGCCACTGTTCTCCCTCAGGTACGTCCACCGGGAAGACGCTCTGAGCGGCCGCATCGCTGACGGGGGCGAAGTCCCAGACGTACCCGCCGTCTTGCTCGCGCACCTCACCGTGCCACAGAAGACAGCGGGCGGCAGAAACGACGCGCTCGAAGGAGTTCGCCTGCTCTCTCACCTGCTCGTACAGCTGAGCGTTGTCGACCGCCAAAGCTAGATCCGCTACCAGCGGCGTCATTCTCTCTATATCATGTGGCGTGAATGCAGGGCGTTGCTCCGCAACTTCCTGCCGGAGGATGCCCATGAAGCCGATCGTTTTGCCCCGCACGCGCAGCGGCAGGATGGCCGCGGGGCCGTTCAGGTCGTGGCGACGCACGATAGACTGAGGTACGTATTCATCCGTTCGGTCGATCACTATGCAGACCGGCGAGCCGGTCTGCATCACCTCGGAGATCACGCCGGCGCCGCGCAGGTCGAAGGAGGTCTCCGTGACGGGGGGTCCGTCGATCCCAAACGCCATGAACCCCTCAGCGCGCGTCTCATCTTCGTTCCTCAGGCATACGATCCCCACGTCGGCGTCGAATAGCTTCTGCAGTCCGTTGAATACTGCTTCGGTGATGTCCGCGATATCGGACAGCTCGTACAGCGTGCGCGCGATTTCCTGCTCTCGCTGTTGGAAGGTCAGTTGTTCCGCGAGCTGAGCCTGCGCCGCCTTCGTTTCGGTGATGTCCTGGGTAGTGCCAACGAGGCGAACGGGTTCTCCCTCGGCGTCGCACTCTACGCGACCGCGCACGCGGACGTGCCGCACTTCGCCGTCGCGAGGAAGCAGGCGAGTCTCGGCGTCAAGGATGCCCCTCTCCTCAATCACCTGCGCGAGTGTGCGTTCCGCTGTCTCGATGTCGGCATGATGCAGTATATCGGTAAGGCGAGGGCGCGCCTCCGCGGCCGGGTCCGGGAGCGGTACGCCATAGATGCTGTAGAGCTCGTCGGACCAGGAGTGCGTGTCGTTCGTTAGATCCCACTCCCAACTACCTATGGCGGCTAGCTGTTGCGCCTCCCTGAGGTGCGACTCCTTGCGGGCGAGCTCGGTGTTAGCATCGGCCAGCGCCTCTGCGATACGGTCCCGCTCGGTGATGTCCTGGAATGTCGCGACGGCTCCAGCGACGCGCCCGTCATCCGTCACGAGCGGGCGGGCCGAGACCGCGATCCGCACCCCGTCGGGGCGTTGCGGGTTACGGATGACCCCACGCCAGTCGTCTACGTGTTCGCCGCCAAGGGCGCGGACCGTGGGGTTTTCATCTGGTGGGACACGCGTCGTTCCGTCAGCGTGGTAGACGCCGTACACTTCCGCCCAGCGGTCGGGCAAGGCGCCGGTGGGGCCGATCCCCAATATCTCCTCCGCCGCCGCGTTAAATTCGGCGAACCCACCCTCGGCGTCCACCACTATGATGCCGTCGGCGGCGCATGCCAGGACCGCCCGCAGAGCGTCGCGTTGCTCCTCGGCCTGGTGCAGCTCGAGCTCCCGGGCCTTCTTCTCGGTTACGTCGGTCGAAACTCCACACAGCTCCCATTGCTCAGGACCGACGGCGCGGACGGAGACATCCTCATAGAACCACTTAGTCGACCCGTACATGTCGAGCCAGGCGACTTCCTGACCGTATCGACCCACGCCCGACCGGATCGCCTCCTCCGACGCTGCTTCCTGAGCAGCGCCCTGTGCAGGAGATACAGAGATAAGGTGGGCAGTTTCCCACCGCTGGCCGGGAGCCAGATCCAGAGGCAGAAGGCGTTGCGCAGCGTTAGGGTTCAGGACATGGGTTGTCCAGTCCAGGCCCCCGTCGACCTCCACCACACGGGCTCGCCACAGAATGCACCCCATGGCATCGAGCCCAGCGGCGCGGCCCTGCGCGTCGGCTTCGAGCTGCTCATTGCGCGCCCGTTCCGCTTCGAGCGCCTTAAGCAACTGCTCTACGGTCTTGGCGTCGTCGTCCATCCGGTCTGCCCAGCGTGTGAGACCTGCGTCCGGGGTGGATATGGCGAGGTCACCGCGCGCATGGCCACCTGCGACTGTGGCAGCGCCGGAGTGTGTGTACCGTGGCTCTGCCTCCTCGTGGGCGACGCGGGAGTGACAGGGCCGCCGTGCGCACGCAGATGGCAGTGGCTCGTCACCCGCAGCCGGCCACGCCGGAACCTCCTATCCATCAGAATACTCACGATGGGTGGGAGCCGTAAAGCCATTCACCAGCTGCCAGGCAGAATCGCTAGGACGAAACCGGATGTCCCGGTCGTGCCGAGCGGCGAGGGAGGCGCCGACATCCTCTGGCGGGGCGGAGCGCCGACCCCACGCTGAGCCGTCAGCGCAGCGACCGCCCCGCGAGGCTGATGGGCACGGCTCCCTACGAGGGTGTACGGTGACCGAGGGGGCAATGAGATCCCCACCGACCCAGTTCACCAGCCGTTCCATCCAGCTCGACAGAGACGTTCCGGGACAAGGGAAGCCATGCGCGGACACCTGCCCACACCTGCGGTGGCTCTAGTTCTGATGGGAGGACTGTTGGGAGCCGCAGGTTGTGCCGCCAGCGCGAGCGGCCGAGGGACCGCGCAGCGCGCTCGCCCGTATTGGGTCGTAGGACGTCAACTGCTGCGAGGCGAAGCAGGTGGCCGCTACCCCGACCCCACCGCAGAGGAACTTCGCCAACTCGCCGACGAAGTTGTCCCACTGCTCATCTGGGGCCTTACGGCCACGGACCCGCAGGTCCGGGGACGCGCGGTGGGATACGTAGTCCTCATCGGGAAGCCGGTAGTGCCGTATCTGGAGGACGCCGTCCGCGAGATGGAGCGCCAGACGCACATCCCCACAGACCTGCCAGACGTCCTCGGGTATGCGCACGCGGACATGCCACTGCAAGGCCCCGCGCGAGAGAGAGCGCGTCGACTGCTGCGCGATTCGTTGGCTCGGATAGACCGGCGCATGCCTGACGTGTCTCTGCGCCACCTGTATTGACGCCAGTGGCTTACGCGAGTGTCAGCACGTCCTGCACGCGCGGCTGCCCATAGACGGCCGCTCCCGTCCGTACGAGCAGGTTGGGTAGGATGCGCGCCTCTCCAGAGCTGTGCGTGTGCCCGCACAGCACGAGTAGCTCGCGCTCGGGGTGGCGCTGCATCACGGAAACGAGCGCTTCGCCGACGGCTTTGCACGCGAAATGCGGGAGGAACTCCGGCGTGGAGATGCGTCCTTCGTGCCAGCATGCTTCCATGAACGGTGGCACGTGTGTCAGGAGGATCACGCGGCGGCTGACGCGAACCGCGTCCTCGAGGACGTCCCGCAGATGTGCCGCCGCCTCGTCGCCCAACGCATTCAGCCTGGCGAGGCGCTCCGCGCGGTCGAGTTGGATGAAGTCGTCTATGAGCCGGTAGTCGTTCAGCATCAGGTCGTAACGGGCGTAGTCGCCGAAGCGGCCATCCGCCCATCCGCCGTGACCGATGAGCGCCGTCTCCCGCGTGAGATGAACGACGCCGGCTGTCGGTAGCCACGTGGGCCGTCGCGATTCACTCGTGAACCGGGCAACCCGCGCGCGCGTCCGGTCGATGCTGGAGCCGTAGTAGTCGTGGTTTCCCAGAACGAAGTGGATGGGCGCGGCGATGGCGTCGTCCAGCACACGCAGGATTTCCGCGATGCTTCGCGCGACGGCAATATCCCCTCCGAGCAGGACGGCGTCCGCTTCTACCGCGTTCACGTCACGGCAGAACGCCTCGATGTGTGGTGGCTTGAGGTGGTCCAGGTGAGGGTCCGTGACCCAGGCTACGCGCATGACCGCCTCCCCTACATTTGGGGTTGTGCTCTATATCGCAAATGAGGCGCAGATGAGGCCGACAAGACGGCCCGGGCATGCTATCTCTTTGAACAAGACCAGAGAAAGTATTCGCTTGTGCGCCCCCCGCTCTCATGTGGGGGGCGCCTTCATGTCCGCGGATGGGCGCCGCTGACGCCTATTCCTTTGGCCCGGTCTGCTGCTGGGGCGACTCGCAGCGGCGCAAACGCGTCGCGAAATCCGTGAGGAAGTCAACGCGCCAGCGGCTCACGGTCTTCGCGCCAATGTGCTCGCCTTCGGCGAACTCCGGCGCCGGGTCGTCGGTCCACCAGTTCGGGTGCGTGTCGGAAGGCAGCCGCGCGGCGGCGTTGGGAGGAAGCAGCGCCGTCAGCCGGCCTGACTGCCCATCCAGACCCGGGGCATTGCTCCGAATCGTGTAGCCGTACTGCTTTGGAGCCTTCGGACAGAAGCGAAATCGCACTGAATCTCCCATAGTGGTTCCCGTGAGCGCCTGGTTCTCGATCTCCATCACGGCTGCGACGTCAGCGGGCGCGTCTTCGCCTAGCGGGAGCGCGAGTTCGAACACACCGAACTGCTCGATCTGATCCGCGGAGGTCGTGAGCCGATCGAACACGACCCGGGGCCGTTCCCATGCCTGGACGAATCTACCGCCCCAGCCTGGCTGTGAAGGATCATCGGGCGCGCCCCCGAGCAGCCAACCGACGGACGGCGTGTCGCCCATCTTGATCGTGCCACCGAGCAGCGTGGCGAAGTACGCCCCGAGAGCGCCCCTGCCATCGACGTGTGTTGCCACGAACGCGGAGTTCTCCCAGTCGTCCGACTGATCGCCGCCGGTGAACCAGCCACGATACGTGGCGTTGGACTCGATGATCCACAGCGTGGGATGGTGGTCGACGATGTACTGGTAGGCGTCTGGGCTCCACTTCTTGTTGGGGCCGCCGATCCAGTACACACGCAGCTTGGGCAGGATGTCAGGCGCGTCGTGCAGCGCCTGGGCGAGGTCCTCAATGCCGCCCCATCCCAGAACATGCAGAGGTCGTGGATCGTCGCGACGCGCGCACTGCACGATCCACTCGGAGCCCTCCGTAGGCCCTCGTACCCCTTCATAGGGGGCAGTGTCGATCTCCCCCTGCTTCGTAATGGCCCGGAGCGCATCAGGGGCAGGGTACTTGTCCGAGTACGTCACCAGGTTGGGATAGTCGTCGACATAGTGGTCGATGACCTCCAGGATATGCTCTTTGCGCCCCGGGCCGTAGGGCGACGAGACAAGACCCTCGATATCAAGGCACTCCGCATACAGCAGTAGATGCGCCATCGACTGGAAGTCGTCGGGATCGGTCCCTCCGATGTCGGTCGACACGAGAACACGGTGACGGTGGCCAGCGAGGGCGCCTCTATCGGCCCGTGTGATGTTCTCAGGCATCTGCGACCCTCTTGCTTCGGTGGCGACATCGGGCGTCTTCTCCCCGCCAGCGCGATGGTTCTCCCTCTGAAGTGGCGTCCAGACGGACATCTCCGACTCGCCTCGGTTCGACCACGCGTAATAGGGGATGAAACGCGCGCGGATCTGCTGGGCAGGCTGGTGGCTCAACGGACGGTACAGCCTTCCCTCCCAATCGCCGGAGCGTACTGCTATCGCGTCGGTCTCTATGACGGTCACGCCACCGAGCAATTGTACTTCGCTTCGCGGAACAAGCCGCGCATCCGCCGGAATCACGACGTCGCGGACGTCAACACCCTCTGGCAGCTCGTGCGATTCGAGGCAGTAGACGACCGGCCCGCGCTTCACCGCTACCTGGTTGCGCGTCTCTTCGACGAGCGGGTGCGCCTCGATGAGCCGCGCGGGCATTGGCATGTCCAGCTCGAGCGCGTCACCAGTCTGCCAACGTCGGCTGACCTCCGCATAGGTACCTGGCGCGGACGTGACCTCGACCGGCTGGCCGTTGACGGTGAGCGTCGCGGACTCGGCCCAACCGGGGATGCGCGTGCGGAGCGCGAAGTCGGAATCTGGACAGCGGCCGATCGTCACACGCACACGCCCGGTCCACGGGTAGTCGGCCGTCTGCGTCAGTTCGAGCGGCTCTCCGTCGAGCGTCGTAGTGAGCTCACTGCTTCCGTACAGGTTCAGCCAGATCGCCCGTTCGCTCTTGCCGTAGGCGTAGGCGTGGACCCCAGCGACTGTTCGCAGGACGTTGGGTGGACAGCAGTACGACGTGACGTACGGCGTGCGTGTCCGGGACCATCGGAGCTCAGTTAGTGGCGTGTCGACCTGCCGGAGCGGGTTGACGTAGAAGTAGTCGCTCCCCTCCAGGCTGACACCCGACAGCACCGCGTTGTAGAGGGCAAGCTCTACAACGTCGACGTAGCAGGCGTCGCCGGTCGCCAGGAACATGCGCCAGTTCCACAGGACAGAACCCAAGGCAGCGCACGTCTCGCCGTGGGCCGTCGTATTGGGCAACTGGTAGTTGTGTCCATAGGCTTGATGTACTCGGGCGATGGACGATTGCTTGGTGGAGCCGTACGGAGATGCCCCATCGTAGAGAGCCCCGCACGCGCCGGTGACGTACATCTTCTGGTGGACGACGTTCGCCCATACCGCCTCCAGGGCATCTCGTATCTGCCCGTCTCCCGTCTCGAGTAGCAGGTCGGCGGCGCCGGCGTACAGGTAGTTGGCCCGCACGGCATGGCCCATCGCCTCGCGCTGTTCCAGGAAGGGAATGCGATCCTGGTTGTCGTCGTCGCCATCGGTCACGGTCCCGCGCATAGCGAGGAACGTCTGTGCCAGTTCCAGATAGCGAGCGTCGCCCGTCTCTCGATATAGCTCGACCGTGCCCATGTAGTGCGATGGGCACACGGAATTCCGAGCCAGCTCTGGCGTGGGGTCGCGGAAGGCGTCGTACAGGAAGTCGGCTGCCCTCCGGGCGATGGCGAGGAAGTCACCGCGACCGGTTACGCGATGGTGGACGCAGGCAGCCGTAAGGAGATGCCCCATGTTGTACATCTCGAAGTTATGCCGGTCCTGGAAAGGCCGCGCGTCTAGGTCGCCGTTGCGCTGACGAATGAGGGTAGGCGTGTGGATGTAGCCATCGTCGCGCTGCGCCGCCGCGATGGCGTCGATGGACTGCTGCACGATCGCCAGGAGTTCGGCGTCGCCCGTGGCCGCATATGCCAGGCAGACCGCTTCGAGGAACTTGTAGAAGTCCCCATCGTTCCACGGCGCGCCGCGATACTTGCCGTCCATCTCGCCGGCCGCTATCAGGAAGTGCAGGTAGTACGGCTTGTACCGGTCGCCACGCATGATGTCCCACATGGCGGGAATCGACCGTTCACGGCACGTGGCGGACCTGTCGGCCCAGAATCCCTCCGTCCACCGGGTCTCGCGCAGCCCGACGGGACGGACAACGGCGCGTGGACTGCGCCGCGTGTCGACCATCCCGCCTCCGTCCGCAGCCGCAACCGCAGCGAACGCCACGCCGATGACGAATGCCACCAAGAGAGCCAGCGGCACGGCGGCCTGAACGGACTGGAAGCTCTCGATCATGGATGCGGGTCCATCAGTGATGCGTGGCAGAGCGCTCAATCGGCGGTACGAAACCGCCACACGTCCCCCGGTACCGTCCCCTCCGGCGTCACCTGGTCCACCCGCCAGTAGTAGACGGTCCCTGCCTTCAGCGCCGCCGGCCTAAACATCCGCAGGGCTGAGCCGCCGGCCGTCTCTACCCCAATCTTTGCCACGGCCAGGGGCGGATTCGTCTCGCCGAACGCCAGCGCGTGTTGTGTCGCGTGCTGGCCAGGCGTCCACCGAAGCGTGGAGCGCACATCCACTCCGATAGCGCCATTCCCCGGCATCGGCAGCGGCGCCACTACCCCATGCGCCTCAGACGGCCCGACGCCAGCCTCAACGGCCGCCGGCACGTCCGCGGTCTCGTCCAACGCAAACTCGTATCGGTAGTAATCGCTGGCCGGGAAGCTGATTCCCTCAATCGCCTGTTGCCCCGTGCAGTCGTGAAAGATGTTGTCGCGCGCTTCACAGAACCCGTGGTGTGGACTCTTCGGGTCTTCGCGGTACATCTGCCTGACCGGGTCCTTCACTCCGTCGAAATAGTTGCGGTCCGCTAGCACTCGCGCCTGCGAGTGAAGCCCGATCCCGTACCCATTCCCTCGATATAGCGAGTTGAAGATGTGGACCTTCCCGTATCCGACTCGCGGGTTACGCGTGGTGGAACCGTCGAACCAGCAGTGATGGACGGTTGTGTTCAGCTTGCCCACGTCTTCGGGATGGTCCGTACCGCTGTTGATGAGCATCGTCTTGCGATGGTTCGAGAAACGCGTCCACGACACGGTGACGTAGTCCGATGCTCTTGTGATGTCCAGCAGGCCGTCCTCACACTCCGACAGATCGCAGTGGTCTACCCACACATGGTGCGAGCCCCGGAGCGCGATGGCGTCGCGTGCCCCACTCATCGTCAGGTTGCGAATGATGACGTTCGACACGTCGTTCAGACTCAGCTCGGCGCCGGAGATGGACGCGGACGCGCCAACTCCAAGCAGCGTCTTGTTCGACGCCACGCGGAGGTTACCGGAGCCGGTCAACTGTCCCTCAATCAGGATCGTCAGCGGTTCGTCGCTACCCGCGTATTCCCTCAACTCCTCGATGTCGCGCGCGATGACGACATCACCACCGCCCCCGCCCGTTGTGCTTGTCACGCCCATGGCGTCGACTGCCGCCCACCCGATCGGGGCCGTCTTCGCCGCGCCTGCGACCATCAGGCAGCATACGGATAGCAGTAGCATCGCACCGAATCGAGCGATGCCCGTGTTCCACGTCGTCATGCAGCTTCTTCCCTTCCTCATCCATCAATGGGCGTTGGCGCCCGTCGGCAATGCAACGGGCGCGTTGCGGCAGTGACCATGAGACCACGTCTATCTTGTCGTTGTGTTCCGCCGTAACTAAATGAGTGTTAATCCCGGCCTCGAGGCATGCTGGCCTCCGCTCCTCGCACGGCGGGCAAGCACGGTTGTGGAACGCCTTCGCCACGCGGGCGTAGCAGCCCATCGAATCGTGTCGCCATGCTGGCAGGTACGCATGGCTCCGGCAAGCGTCGGCCCGGTGGCGAGTCTTCATCCCATCGTGTATATTCTGGGCAAGCACGCGCAGGGGTACGCAGCGAGAGCGTGTGGCCCGGTTATTGCTGTGGTATGCCCGGACGGTACCCCCGATGAGGCGGAACGGAGCACGCGTGACGACGACGCGTGCGCTAGGAGGACGCGATGATGTGGATACGTACGCAACGGCTCGCCACCGTTGGACTCGCGGTGTTCGCCGCGACGTTCCTCGTGGCGCTGTCTGTCACCGCGCAGGGCGAGAAAGTGTTGCGCGTCGAGTCCAAGGAGGCGGCGGGACTCATCCAGGACGCCGTTGGGGAGCAAGTTGGCTCCAAATGGGCGCTCTTGATTGGGATCAACCGCTACGAACACCCGGTGTCGGGGGGTTTCAACATCACCCCGCTTAAGGTCGCCGTGCGGGATGCGCAGACGCTGACGCAGTTCCTCACCGACCCTACGTCCGCGGGCTTCCCGCTGGATCAGGTGTTCACTCTTGTGGACGGCGCTGCCACAAAACGCAACATACTGCTGACTCTGAACGACATCGTCCTGAAGGCTGGGGAGAAGGATCTCGTCCTCATCTACTTCAGCGGACACGGCTTCCACGACCAGAAGCGAGACCTGACCTACCTGCTTCCGTTCGACGCAGAGATGCAGGATCCGTCGACAACGTGCATTGCCCTACGTGACCTGAGGGACAAATTCGATGAGCTGAGCGCGAACAAAGTCGTGACGATTCTGGACGCCTGCCACTCCGGCGGCATCAAGATACGTGGGACCAAGGGCGTCGAGGAAAGCCCCTACCAGTATTACCTGGATGCGTTCGAGCAGGCGGAGGGACGGCCGATGTTGCTGTCCTCCGACGAGTCGGAAGTGTCGTGGGAGATGGCGAACGGCCAGAACAGCGTCTTCACCCACTTTCTCATCAAAGGGATGAGCGGCGAGGCGGACTTCGATGGCGACGGCGTCGTCGGGTTCTCCGAGGCGTCGCGCTACGTCGAGCAGCGCGTGCCTGACTACACGCGCGCGAACGGGCTCTCCGCGCAACGCCCAACACGGCGAGACACCGGCGGAGCCATCCGCGGCGATATTCCGCTCGCGTTCGACCTGGACACGCTCGTAGGCATCCGCGATGCGCTCGAAGGCTTCGGTCAACGGCTGCGGGTTCTGCGGAACATCGCCGGGGCGGGGCAGCTTGCGGCGGACGATGTCGAACGCATCACGCAGTACGCGCTCCACGTTAAGGAAGCGCAGTTGCGCAGACGTCGAGTCGCTCCCGAGGACTTCGAGATGCTGGGAGTCATTGGGCAGCTCATCGACGGCGACGTAACGACGGCAGGCTACCTGGCGGAGCAGGAACGACTCTATCCAGGCGGGTTGCCGACGCCCGAGGATCTCGCGGCTACGGGCGCCGGTACGCTGCTCATCCGCACCAGCCCCATCGGAGCGGCGATCTACGTGGACGGGCAGTTCCGAGCTTACGCCCCGAAGCGCCTTCTGAACCTCCCGGCCGGCAGGCGACGCGTGCGCCTTGTGTTGCCCGGCCAACCCGCGCACGAACAGATCGTGATGGTGCGCGACGACGAATCCGTGAAAGTAAGCCATGACTGGTAGACGTACGGTCCTCCGGCGGGCGTCGGCGTGGCTTCTCGTCGCGCTGCTCGCTCAGCCACTCGCCCCGTTTGCGCTCGCGCAGGACGCGCCCGCCGGCGATGGCGCGGCGCTGCTCGAAGCGGGCCGTCAGCAGTACGACGACCTCGAGTGGGAAGACGCCGTCGGGACGCTCCTCGAAGCGCTCGATAGCGACCTGAGCCCAACGCAGCTGGCGGACGCCTACTGGCTGTTGGCGCTCACGACGCGAGCGCTCGACGATCTGGAAGCCGCCGAGAACTACCTCTACGAACTCATCCGCGTAAATCCTGATTTCGCGCTGCCGGCGACAGCGGTAGGCACGGACTTTGAACCGCTCCTGGCCGCCGCTCTCGGACGCGCCGACCGCGTGGCTCCCACGGTAGACATCGCGTCGCCCGAGGATGTCGAGCGAGGGAAGCCCGTCCGCATTGTCGCGCAGGTGTCCGACGCGTCGCCTGTCGCGGAGGTGTCTCTGTCATTCCGCATACCCGGGGCGCGCGAAAACACCGTCCTCGCCATGGTCTCCGGCGACGATGACGGTCGATGGACCGGCGAGATACCTGCGGCCGCGACGAACACGCCGGGCAGTCTGGCGTTTGTCGTCTCCGCCAAGGACGAATGGCAGAACGTAGCGTCGCAGCGGGCGACGCTCGTCGTGCCGAAGGGCGGCGGGAACGGGTTCCTGTATATCGTGCTGGCGGTTCTCGCGGCGGGTGGCGGATTGGCGGCGGCAGCTCTCGGAGGCGGCGGTGATGGTGGCGTCGACGATGGCCCGGGCGGAACGCCTACCTGGCCAACGAGCTCGCCACCCGGCCCCCCGCTCTAGACTCTGTATTCACAGTCTGAGGAAGATAGCGCTGTACTATGCGTACTTCTGGTAATCGACAGACGGTTTCTCTGGTCCGATGGGCGCTGGTCGTCGTGTGCGCCGCCCTCCTGTTGGGCGACGCGGTCGCGTCCGTTGGCGATCCCGACATCATCGTCATGGACGAGAACATCGACGCTGCCATTCGCCTCCTGCGCTTCGGCGACGCGGATGCCCTCGTGACGAGCGATGCGTACAACGGCGACGAAGCCCTCCAGGTCGAGTGGGGAGAGGGCGTAGCGGCAGAGAACCTGCCCGGT
Source organism: uncultured bacterium (assembly GCA_964473525.1). Taxonomy (GTDB): domain Bacteria; phylum Poribacteria; class WGA-4E. The sequence continues at coordinate 141,406 of CAYYPK010000009.1, read as the reverse complement.
CTGGGCTTTCACATCGTCGAGACGCCGCGAACCGACGACGAGTTCCGGTACCTGACCTTCGCGTGGAAGAAACACGTCCCGACGCTCATACCGGAGTGGCTCGCGTTTGCCGTCCCGCAGACCGGCCCCGCGCCCGAGTCCATATTCATCGACTGGATAGCCGAGCTCACGGACGGCGAGGTGTTCGAAGAGGATCTGACCTTGCCGGAGTTGATCAGGTTCAACGTCGGCAGTAACGGTGTCTTGCCGGGGTTCCCGGAAGACCTGGAACTCGACGTGCCTGCCGCGTTCCAGCCACGGTCCATCTACTCCGAGGGCGGGGTTGATCTCGATTTCCAGTTCCGCCCGAACGTGGACAACAGCCGCATCACGGCGTACCTCATCACCTACATCAGGTCCGAGCGGACGAGGCTCGCGGATCTGTACGTGGGCAGTGACGACGCCATCGCAGTGTGGCTCAACGGCGAGTTTGTGCACGCGAATCCGGTCGAACGCAGCGGCGAGCCCGATCAGGATTGGATCGAGGGGGTAGAACTTCGGCGCGGGCGCAACATCCTCATGCTGAAGGTCGCCGAAACCTCGGGCGATTGGACCGCCTTCGCACGCTTCGACGACGCCAGCGGCCTTACGTTCTCGTCGCATCCCGCGCTTGATGGCGCGCCGTTGCCCGCCGCGTTGCCGGAAGACCGGAGGGACGTGTCCATCCAGTTCGGCGTCATCGGTGGACGGACGAACGGAGCGGTTAGATTTCTCCCCGAAACCGAAGGCGTCAAGGGCGTCGTCGGCGACAGTTTCGAGGGGTTCTATCACGCCGGACTCGAGGCCGCCTACGAGCCGTCCATTCAAGTGTCTGAGTTCGCGCCAGCGGATTGGACGGTCGTAACGCGTGACCTTTACGAGGACTGGGGGAACATCTTCGTCACCGGGCTTGCCTTCGCGTCCGTCGACGGGCTGCCAGCCGTGTTCGACTATGTGGGGTTCGGCAAGGGAGGGTTCGGCGAGACTCCCGACATTCCGCTCCCACCGACGATGGAATTCGACCCCAGCAACTCCATCACCGTCGACGAGGGCGCGACCGAGCGGGTGTGGATTTCGGCGACGGATCCGAACCCGGAAGACACGGTCAGCCTGCGCTTGCAGAACATCAAAGGGAACACGGCCTCGGCGGGGGTGAAGCTCGTGACCGGCACGGGCGGACCGTTGCCCGAGTGGATCCGCATTGAGGACATCAGTCCGGGCAACCCGGCGAATGCAGTGCTGCGCATGGAACCCAGCTACGACGACGCGGGTCGTTACAACTTCACGCTGCGAGCCGTGGACGATTCGCCAACACGCCTATCCACCTTCGACACGCTCTTTGTCACCGTTGGCGACGTGAACCGCGACCCGGGGTTTGTCCCGCTTGGAGTGCAATCGGTGTCGGAAGGGAACACGCTGCGGTTCACGGTTCTAGCGACGGACCTGGACGGTGACGCCGTGACGCTGGGCGCGTCCGGGTTGCTACCGGGAGACGCCTCTTTCGTTCCCGCCACCGGACGGTTTACATGGCAGCCAACGTTCGCGGACTCCGGGAGCCATACGGCGACGTTCACTGCCGCCGACGGTCGAGGCGGTAGCGCTCGCATGACCGTGCAAATATCCGTCAGCGAGGAGAACCGCGCGCCGACCTTCGACGCCGCGATGGCGCAGGAGTTCCAGGCGCTCGTCGGCAAGGAGTTCCTGCTCGCGGTGCAGGTCAGCGACGCGGACCAAGACATCATCGACGTGTCGCTCGTGGACGTTCCGGCGGGCGTGACGTTCGACGCCGCGTCCAGGTCCATCCGGTGGACGCCAACCGCTGCGCAGGAGGGTTCTCACACGCTCGCGTTGCTGGCGGACGACGGTAACGGCGGAGTGACGGAAGGGTCCGTGAGTGTCACCGTGTCACGGAACCGTCCGGTGTGGCAGCCGGTGTCCGTGACGGAGGTGCGCGAGACGCAGGAGGCGACGTTCCGCGCCATCCCGGTGCACCCCGACGATCTGCCCATGGCAATGTCGTTCACGAGCGACCCTCCGTTGCCCCCGAGCGTCGTGGCGGACGAGGGCGACAGCCTGCTGTTCAGCTGGGTACCCGGGTTCGACGACGCGGGAAGCTACCTGCTGACGTTCACCGCGAGCGACCCGCTCGGCCTGACTGCCGACCTGCGCATCACGCTGGATGTGGAGAACTTCAACCGTGACCCGGAGGTAGCGGACGTGCCCGACGGCACGGCGGTCGTCGGCCAGCCCTTCGTGCTGTCGCTGGACCAGTACGTGAGCGACCCCGACGCGGACGACGTGCCGCGTCTGACGTTCTCGAAGGGGGAGACGGCTCCCGTGGGCGTCGTCATCTCTTCGACAGGGCAACTCGAGTGGAGCCCCGCAGCAGGCATCGCCGGGGAGCAGATCATACCGTTCGTCGTTACCGACCCCTCACTATCGAGCGCGTCTGGGAGGGTCATCGTCTTCGTCGAGGCGCCGCCAACGTTCGCGTTTGAGCCGTCCGAGCAGCCCGCCGTCGACGAAGGGTCCGTCGTGATCGTCGAGGTCACCGCCGCCGATGGCAACTCCCGCGACACGGTCAGCGTGGAATGGGTGAACGAGGGCGCCGTGCCGGATTGGGTCTCATGGGCGTTCGCGCCAGGCAACCCGGGTACCGCGACCATCACGCTAAGCCCTGACTTCACCGCAGCGGGCGCAGCTGCGGAGCGAACGGTACCGATTGCCATCCGAGCCGTGGACAACTCGACGGAGGCGTTGTCGGCCCAGGCGACCTTGACGGTGATCGTCAACAACACGAACAGGGCTCCAGCGCTTGCAGCGGTGCCCCAGCAGACTCTGTCCGAGGGGCAAGCGTGGTCCGTGACGCTCGCCGCGACGGACGAGGACACCGACGACACGCTCACGTACTCCTTCACGGGACTGCCGCCGGGGGCAACGTTCGACGCCGCTAGCGCGACGATGCGGTGGACGCCAAACTTCGACCAGGCAAACACCTACACCGTCACGGCTACCGTTCGGGATCGCGACCCGTCTGGGGTGGCGAGTACCCAGATTCGGCTTGTAGTATTGGACGTGAACCGCCGCCCGGTGATGCAGTCCATCACGGCGCCGTCGAATCTCGTCGAGGGGTCGCCCATCTCCTTCACAGTGCGGGGCATAGATCCCGACGCTGACAACACGGTCACGTATCGCGTCACCCCAGACCCGGCAGGCATCAGTCTGAACCAGAGCACGGGGGCGTTCCGCTGGACGCCGCAGGTCGGTCAGGCAGGGGTGTACACGCTCACCTTTACTGCTGACGACGGGCTGGGCGGAACGGACACCGCACAGGTTACGTTGGACATCGACGAGTTGGACAACGAACCGCCTACGGGCTCCATTGCTCTGGAGGGCGGCACGACCGTGGACGGCGTTCTGCTGGTGGATTCAGCCAGTGTGACGCTGGAGATCGACGCGGACGACAACCGCAGCCCGGACTCCGCCATCCAGATGCAGTTGCGCAACGCCGGCGGGACGTTCTCGTCCGCCGAGACCGTCAGAGCCACGGTCGAGTGGGAAGTCTCCCCCAGCGACGGAGAGAAGACGGTCCAGGTGCGGTTCGAGGACGAGTTTGGCAACCGCTCCGAGGAGTTCGAAGTCACGTTCACGCTCGATACGACCGCTCCACAGATTGCCCATACGCGCGTGACGTCGGCGGAGGTGGGCGAAGCTATCGAGATCGTCGCGACCGTCACGGACGAGACGTCCACGGACGCGCGACTGCTGTATCGCCCCAGCGGCGAGGGCGACTTCACGCGGGTCAACATGGCGGGCGAGGACACCGTCGAGGCCACCATCCCGTCGTCCGCCGCGCGCGAGGGCGTCTCCTACTACATCGAGGTAGAAGACGCGCTGGGGCACGTGGCGACGTTTCCTGACGATGGGGCGTCCGGCCCGGTTGGCGTGTCCGTCTCCGGGGAAGTGACGCAAACGACGACGTTCCCAGCCGACACGTGGCATATCTTCTCCGTGCCGCTCACGAGTGCGCCGGGGCAACTCACCGACCTGCTGAACACGGCGCTGACGCCTGGGAACTGGTCCGCCAACGCGTGGAATGGAACGGCCACCGTCGCGGCGACGCCCACCGTGAAGGCAGGCCAGGCGTTCTGGCTGACGACGAAGACGCCGCTACGCCTTGATGTCCAGGGCGTCCTGTCAGACCCCGCGAACCCGCCCACGATCGCGGTTCGGCAGGGGTGGAACCTGGTCGGCAACCCGTACGTGTATCCCGTGCCGTTCGGGTCCGTGAAGGTCGTCCTGAACGGGCAGCGTGTCGGTCTCGACGAGGGCGGAGACGCCGTGCTACGGCGCCGCTTCTGGCGTTGGTCGGACACGACGTCCAACGACGTGACCGACGGAGACTACCAGATCGAAACAGGCCTGTCCGCGACGTGGGAGCCGTGGGAGGGCTACTGGGTATTCGCCGACGCTGCGGGCACGCTTGTCGTGGAGCCGGTCGAGCGCCTGGCGGCTTCACCGTCTGTCGCTCAGGACACCGCGCCGTTGTGGTCTGGCGCGTTGGCGCTAACCGCATCGACCGGGGTGTCGCGCGTCTACGTCGCGCTCGACGAATCAGCCGAGGAAGGCTACGACGCGATGGATGTGGAACAGCCTCCCGCGCCGTCGAACGTGCGGCTGTCGCTCGTGCAGGCGGGCATGCCGTATCAGCGCGTGTCGCTCCCCGCCGAGGGCGCCGATTGGTCGTGGGACGCCGAGACCGTGACGGCCTCTGACGCGGATCTGTCGCTGTCGTCGCCTCTTCCCCAGGGCTACCGCCTGTACGTCGAGGATCTCGCGACCGGGCTCCGCACGCGGCTTGTTCCGAGCAGCGGACTGCGCGTTCGCGCCGGCGAGAGTTCCCTGCTCCTACGCCTGACGCGCGAACGCCTTGGACCCGATGTCGTTGGGGCTGCCCCGATGCAGACGCGGCTGCTGGCGAACTATCCGAACCCCTTCAATCCCGAGACATGGATTCCCTTCACGCTCGCGGCGGACGACGATGTCGTGATCCACGTCTACAACGTGGACGGCTTGCGCGTGCGCTCCCTGTCGCTGGGGTATCTGGCCGCCGGCCGCTACTCCGACCGCAGCCGCGCGGGGTACTGGGACGGGAGGAACGACGCGGGAGAAGCTGTCGCGAGCGGCGCGTACGTGTACGAACTCCGGGCAGGCGGCGAGCGCGAGATGCGCCGAATGGTCGTCCGCAAGTAGGAAGCCAAGTGCAGTCTGACAGATCTCCTGCTGGCTTCGCGCGGACATGTCTCGTGTGTCTCGGGCTGCTCGTGGCAGTCGCGTCTGGGTGCGCTGTTCCCGCAGAGCCCGGCGGCGCTTCCCCGGCCGTAACGGCGGCGGAAGATGGGATGTCCGCGTCGTCCGCGCACTTTGCTCTCAGCTACACCGACGTCGAGCAATACGACGGGTACAGGAAGCCAGCGGAGCGCATCGACAAGGCGGAGCGCACGCTGTTCTTCTTCGAGCAGGCGTACGAGCGGCTGTACGCCGCGCTGTTCGCGCCCCTGCCCCTCGACGAGAAACTGACCGTCGTCGTGCAGGGAAACTCCATCCGGGTACCGGGCCGGAAGACGCATGGTGTCGGGGGACGAGGCGGGTTCAGGATCACCCGCTGGGGGTTGGACGCGTCGACAGTACAGCACGAGATGGCGCACGCGCTGCACCACACGCTTGTTCCAGGAGGACGCCAGACGTGGTTCTCCGAGGGGCTCGGAATGATGGCGGAACACTCCCTCGACCGTCGGTGGCCCAAGACGCGCCTGAGCCGATGGGTGGGCAGGCAGATGGTCGACTACGGAGGCCGCAACCTGTTGCAGGACTGGGGCGACGCGCGCACGATGGTCAGGTCCATGGCGAACGGGGAATACAAGGCGTACGTGTATTCCGCCTACATCCTGACGATGCTCCGCGAGGCGTATGGCAACGAGTTCTATCAGCGGCTCTTCGCCCTCATGCGGCGTCACGCGTCGGCTATCGCGGCGAGCAAGGACCAGGATGCCGCCCTCATCGCGTGTATGAGCGTGGCGAGTGGCGAAGACCTCAGGCCGCTGTTCCGCGATCGACACAACTTTGCGATTGATGATCGCGCGTTCGAACTGGTGATGGCGGAAGCACGCGCGCAGGAGAGGCCCGCCCCGAAGCCATAGACTGTTCGGCGTCGCATCGTGGCGGGGCGCGGCCTGGACTCCCCGCGCTCCATCTGCCACGCTTAATACCATGCTGTCGGGTTGAGAAGCGCCCGATACCTACCATATCCCGCCTGGAGCGAACCATGTCCGGCCCCCGCAAGGGCGATCTCGCCATCGACCCCGTGCCCGCAGCCGCCGTCACCGTCACGGACGAGTTCTGGGCGCCGCGCCTGGAAACCAACCGCACCGTGACGATCCCGCACTGCTTTCGCCGGTGTGAGACCACGAACCGCATCCGCAACTTCGAGGCTGCCGGGGGGCTGGTCGACGCCGAGTTCGACGGCATCTACTTCAACGACTCCGACGTGTATAAGGTCGTCGAGGGAGCCGCGCACAGCCTCGCCGCACATCCCGACCCGGAACTCGACGCCTACCTCGACGACCTGATCGCGAAGTTCGCGGCCGCGCAGGAAGACGACGGCTACCTCAACACCTACTACACGCTCGTGAAGCCCGACGAGAAGTGGACGAACCTCGCGGACATGCACGAGCTGTACTGCGCGGGCCACCTCATCGAGGCCGCCGTCGCTCACAAGCGCGCCACTGGCAAGGACAGCCTGCTAGACGTCGCTAAGCGGTTCGTGGAGCACATCGACGGGATCTTCGGCCCGGGGAGGCGCATTGGCGTACCGGGCCACGAAGGCATCGAAATCGCGCTCATCAAGCTCTATGAGCTGACGGGCGAGCGTCGCCACCTCGACCTGGCGACGTTCTTCATCGACGAGCGTGGCGCGAACGATCGCCCCTACGCGCAGGACCACGCTCCCGTCCGCGAGCAAGACTCCATCGAGGGGCACGCCGTGCGGGCGATGTACCTCTACTCCGCCGTCGCGGATCTCGTGCGGCACAGTCCCGACCCGGCTCTGCTCGCGACGCTGGATCGCGTGTGGGACGACGTCGCCCTCACGAAGACGTACATCACTGGCGCCGTCGGCCCCTCCGCCCACAACGAGGGATTCACCGTTCCGTACGATCTGCCCAACGACTCCGCCTACGCCGAGACTTGCGCCGCGATAGCCACCGCCATGTGGAACCAGCGCATGTTCCGCCTGCACGGCGACGGGGCATACATGGACGTCGTCGAGCAGAGCCTCTACAACGGCTTCCTGTCGGGGCTGTCGCTGGCGGGTGACGGGTTCTTCTACGTCAACCCGCTGGGCAGCCACGGGCATCACCATCGCCAGCCGTGGTTTGGCTGCGCGTGCTGCCCGTCGAACGTCGTGCGCTTCGTGCCGCGCGTCCCTGGGTATATCTACGCCACTTCCGACAGCGCGCTGTGGGTGAGCCTGTACGTGGGAAGCCGGGCCACGGCGGATGTCGGGGGCCGACGCGTCGAGGTCCGCCAGGAGACGAACTATCCCTGGGCGGGACACTCCCGCATCACCGTGAATCCGGCGGAACCGGCGACGTTCGCCGTCAACGTGCGCGTACCAGCGTGGTGCTCGCGCGAGACGATCATGGTGAACGAGCAACTGGAGACGCAGTCGGCGCGGGACGGGTACGTCCGCATCGAACGCGAGTGGAAGGCCGGTGATGTCGTGGAAGTCGACCTGCGGATGGGGATAGACCGCGTCGTGGCCCATCCGCAGGTAAAGGCGGATCGCGGACGCGTGGCGCTACGGCGTGGTCCCATCGCCTACTGCGCCGAGGGGATCGACAACGGCGGCTCCGCGCGCGACATTGCGGTCCCCCGCGACGCGCAACTGACTGCCCGCCACGACGCCGAACTGCTAGGCGGCGTCACGGTCATCAAAGGACCCGTCGCGCGAAGGCCCACCGTGGATTGGGATCGCAGCCTCTATCAGCAGGTCGCGGCAGACGAGGAGGCGGAGCTCGTCGCCATCCCCTACTACGCGTGGGACAACCGCGACGCGTCGGATATGGCGGTGTGGTTCCCCGAAACCACGGGGCTCGCGGAGGGACGTCTGAGTCCCACTCTCGCGACGGACGCGGAAGCGACGGCTTCGCACGTGAACGGCAGGTTGGAGGCGCTGAACGACGGGATCCTGCCCGACGCTTCGTCAGACGCCTCGACGCCACGCTTCACCTGGTGGGATCGCAAGGGCACGCGGGAGTGGGTCGCCCTCACGTCCGCGACGACGCGGCGTGTCACGGCCGTCGAGGTGTATTGGTTCGACGACGCGGGTCGTGGTCAGTGCCGTGTACCGGAATCGTGGGAGCTGGAGTGGTCCGCCGACGGCGAGGAGTGGCATCAGGTTGAGGACGCGAGTGGGTATGGCGTCCACGTGGACATCTTCAACCGCGCGGCCTTCGAGCCCGTGAATGCCCGCGCCGTGCGCCTCACCGCTCAACTGCGGGAGGGACACTCCGCAGGCATCCTGGAACTGCGTGTCGTGTAAGGAGAGCGGCTGGCAGACCGCAGCGCCCGCCTGACCAGTCCCTTCCCCCTTACCAGGGGGAAGGCTAGGATGGGGGTTCTGGGCGGCCACCTCACCGTGACGGTCAACCACCCTTACGCGCCAGCTTCGTCCAGCACGTCGGCGACGCCTGGCGAAGTGGGCCACGCCCATCCCCACACCGATGCTACGCGCGACCGGCTGTTCCTTCCCCCTTACCAGGGGGAAGGCTAGGATGGGGGTTCTGGGCGGTCACCTCATCGTGACGGTCAACCACCCTTACGCGCCAGCTTCGTCCAACACGTCGGCGAGGTCCGCGAGGTCGTCGTCGTCCGCCTCCTGCTTCTCGGCGGCGATGCGCTGGGCGATGGCTTCCTCGGCTTGCTCTTCCATCTTCTCACCGAGGAGCGCCGTCGTGACGACGCTACGCACCTGCTCCTCGATTTCGGCGCACACCTCGGCGTTGTCGCGCAGGAACGCCTTGGCGTTCTCGCGTCCCTGCCCGAGGCGCTCTTCGCCGTAGGAGAACCACGCTCCCGCCTTGTCGACGATGTCGTAGTCGCAGGCGACATCGAGGATGGATCCCTCGCGCGTGATGCCTCCCGCGAACTCCATGTCGAATTCCGCCTGCGTGTAGGGCGGCGCCACCTTGTTCTTGATGACGCGCACGCGCGTGCGGTAACCGACCGTCTCCGTGCCGACCTTGAGGGGCTCGCCGCGTCGGATTTCCATGCGGACGGAGGCGGCGAACTTCAGCGCGCGGCCGCCGGGGGTTGTCTCGGGGTTGCCGTAGACGACGCCGATCTTCTCGCGCACCTGGTTGATGAAGATGACGGACGTCTTCGACTTGCTGATGATGCCCGTCAGCTTGCGCAGAGCCTGCGACATCAGTCGCGGGACCAAGCCGACGTGGGAGTCGCCCATTTCCCCGGCGAGTTCCGCGCGAGGCGCCAGCGCCGCCACGGAGTCAACGATGATGACGTCCACCGCGCCGCTGCGCACGAGCGTCTCGACGATCTCGAGGGTCTGTTCGGCGTCGTCGGGTTGGGAGAACAGGACGGACTCGAGGTCGACACCGACCTTCTTCGCCCAGAAACGGTCGAAGGCGTGCTCCACGTCGATGAACGCCGCGACGCCGCCCGCCTTCTGCGCTTCCGCGAGGATGTGCAGACAGAGCGTGGTCTTACCCGACGACTCGGGACCGTAGATCTCGAGCACGCGTCCACGAGGCACTCCGCCAACGCCCAACGCTAGGTCCAGAGAGAGCGCCCCTGTGGGGATGACATCGATAGGCTCGATGTTCTCCTGCCCGAGGTTCATGATCGTGCCTTTGCCGTATCGCTTCTCGATCTGCGATATGGCGTTGTCGATCACCGCGCCGCGCTGCTCGTCGTCCAACTCGACAGGTGTGAATTCGGGCTTCGTCGGTTTCGTCTTACTCGCTCGTGCCATCCTGCGCGCCCCCTGCGTATACGATCTGGCGTTACCTTCCGCGTGTGCAACGTATGGTGGGTCGCTGGCGGGGGTGTGTCAACCGGTGGACGTACGCCATCGCGCGTGCGAGACATGCGGCACCCAGAATCGTGCCCCCGACATCGGGAGGCACGCGCATCGCATCGTGACCCTGATGAAGAAGGCGTTCCGCCGGCGCAGATCGCGGAGATGTTCGGCCTGACGGAGCGGCAGGTATACGTCCGCTGGTTCCAGCTCCAGGCGGAGCTATCCCGATTCGGCGAATACCCCTTCCCACAGTTCCGCTGGCTCCTCAAGCGATACTGAGCCCTTAGTATGTGCAACGCGATCATCTTCGCTCCAGCCGCCGATCGCGGGCCCTCATGCAGTTCTTCACCTCCCTTTCGTGCTGCTCTCAGGCGTGGTTGCTCCCACATCGCGGAGGGTGGCTGGGACAGGTACGCCCAGATAGGCTAAGGCGCGATGAGATGAGGGCGGAGGCAAGCGAGATCCCTATGGGGCGTGTAGAGATCATTACTGGTTCAGGAGCTCGTTGGCTTCCTCAGCGACCCCGCTCCTATTGAGGTAGCTCCGAAGAAGTGAGCGTGCACGGGATATCCGCATTCGGACCGCAGCCGGACGCATGGCTAGCGTTTCCGCGATCTCACTGATGGAGGCGTCCTGCATATAGCGCATCACGAGAGGCATCCGCAGCGTGGCTGGTAGCGATCTGAGCCCCGCATCCAGGAGTCGGCGGATGTCCTGCTCCCGCTCGAACACTTGCTGAGGAGATGCTGGATCTGCCGCATCGGAGAGCAGAGACTCGACATCCGCCCTAGGTTCGCGCTTGCGCCGCACGCGGGCGTCCCTACTGGCGGAGTACGCTATCCGTGCGATCCAAGCTCGGAATCTGTCAGGCGTGCGCAGTTGACCTATCCGGCTGTAGACGCGTATGAACGTGTCTTGCACGATGTCCTCGGCATCGCTCGCGTCGAGCAGTTGCGCATATGCGATCGCATATACCATGCCAGCATGCCTTCGCATGAGCTCGGCGAAGGCGTCCCCGTCACCGTTACGCGCGCGCTGCACGAGTGTCGCATCTGATTCCTCGTTCATGGGTCTGGACTGCCGTTGGGCGGGGTAATGGACACGTCTAAGAGCGCCAGAACCGAAGCGACAAGAAAATAGATGTTGTGTTCAGCCTCACTCAGCCCTCTATAGTAGTAGACGGCACGTGATAGCGGATGATGGGTGTGACGAGAGAACAAGGCAGGAGCCCTCCAAGAAATGGATGACCCCTGCCGGTCGACTATGCCCAGAGCCGCAACTGGTTGATAGGGTGTGGCAGCCCAGCCAGGTCGCGTGCCGGCTCTATCAAGGCGTCGATCTCTACTGCTACGTAACCGGCGGTCACGTAGCAGGTGGCAACGAGCATCGACACCACGAGCATCGCCAACAGTTCAAACCACGTCGGACCTACCATATGGCGGTCCTTCCCATGGTAATGCCGCCTGGCGGGCGGCGCTGAACTATTCGCTGTAGGCGATTATAAGCTCTGAGCGGATCGCGTCCTAAGAGTATTAGGGCGTTGGCTCATGGGTGTACTTCTTCGACAGGGGATGTGCGCTCTTTTCTTGTGCTCGGGTTCTGCCTACTGCGCCGATGCTCCGTTCCCACTCAACCGCCCGTGCAAGCTCTGCGACGGCAATCAGGAGTACGTCGGCACGTACCGTTCCGGCTCCCACTCGGCGCCCCTGCACACATACCTGTGTGAGACGCCCCACTGCAAGGGATCGCATCGCCTCTTGCTCGACGACTTCACACCCACGCAGCCATCCGAGGAAATGGCGTCGTTCATGGAGGCGAACCGCTGCGGTCGCTGCGGCAAGCTCCCACACGAGTGCGAATGCTGGGAGATGTTGTAGTTCTTGATCGCCTTGATGTCGTCCATATAGTTCGACATCTTGTGCTGCTACGTCTGCACGTACCTTTCCGTAGATCCGTTTCTCTCCCACGGGAGATGTTTTTCTGTGACTTTGTATCCGACCGCATCCTAGAATCGTCTAGAGGGATGAACGGCGCCGGAAGCACTGCTCCCGACGCCATTCATGACCGACTACATCACTATCATCTCCGCGATCTCCTGTAGCACGCGGAGAACAGCGGCCAGCGCTGCCAGGGCGACTGCGGCGTCACGCAGCCGTGGCCGCGTAATCTGGCCTTTCATAAGCCTCACCTCCTCTCAGAGGATGCGACGAAGCGTCCGCCTACCAAGCTCAGCTTCGTCTATGTGATCCCGGGCACCCTAGTGGTGCCCGTCGCTCTGTACGGATACGGTGCCTGCTCTCGCGGGGTTGCCGACATCTGACAATATACGAAGTGCACCCGATTCCATCGGGGAAATCTCACTTCGCGCCCACAGTCGTCCAAACGGCATGTTGCGCTCCGGGTTTCACGACCCGTCCTTACCTATCTATAGGCCGGCCGCCCAAGTACGCAGCCGCCCCGTCCATACATAGAACCGACGGCCCTACCTAATGGCCACCAGTAACCAAGAATATATGGGCACGGAGGCGGCTGTTGAGAGAACGCCGTACTTGGGTGGGGCTGTTTCGGCGATCGCCGCAGGTCCGTGGTAGGCATGTGGTAGCGCCAGGCATGAAAAGCGCCCACCCCGAGCTAACTCAGGGCAGGCGCGCTGGCATCCCACTGGCCAAGTGAGATGACCTGAAGCTACCTCAATACAACAGGGTATGGCAAGAATTTACTAATGGGCGCCTCTGACGTACTGTCATGCCATAGACCACCAGCGCGCGCCGGCATTCGCGCGTGGACCCGTGGCGCCGCCTTTCGCGCGGCGTGGAGGGAGGTCGCCGGGCGTGCGGTAGCGGCCCCCGGCCAACGGGACCGAACGGCGAGGCTCACCTCGGGATACGGCCTCGCGACACCGTTCTCACAGCCATCCGAGCGGGCTCCGGCGCGCTCGGATGGTGCACGGAGCAACCCATGAACCACTTCACGAACGGCGCCGCCAGCTGCGAGAAGTGCGGACGCGACACGAAGATGGACGGATCCCGAAAGCCCGAAGGACGCTTCTCCTATCGCCGCTACGCCTTCCCGTGTGGCCACTGCACCGTCACCGTCGAGATGCCCGCCGCATTCATCGAAGACTCGATGTACCTGCTCGCGAAGCTCTCCCAGCTCTGGCCCGACGACGCCCTGGTGTCCGGCATCCGCTGGTCGGACCTGCAAGAGTTCGTCGACTGCTACAACGCCGACAACCGCCACGAACGCGAGGAGTCCGACCGCTTCCACTCCCTCACCTATAACGAGTTGGTCGCACGCGACAAACCAAGTCTCGACATCTTCTGGCTGGAGGACGAGAGTCTCGAAGACTCCGAGAACCTGCCCGCGCCGGAGGTACTGGCGCTCGAGATCGCGGAGAACCTCGAGGCCGCCCTCGCGCAGTTCACGAGCATGGCCGAGGAGCTGTCGGATGGCCTGTCCTCCGAGCTAGCGGATGAGCTGGCCGATGCGCGGGGCGACGACACCCGCTAGAATCGCGCGACGCCGCTGGGTCGAGACCCGTCCCAGTCACCCGGTCGTGCGGTCCCGCCTGGGCGGCTCGTATAGCACGATGGAATCCGTTCCCACGCCAGACGGGAGGGGAGGACATGCGCACGACCACACGCAGAGGTCGGTGGCGGCTGTCCGTCTTGAGCGTCCTTCTCGCCTGTTTCTGGCTGGGCGCTCCCCCGGCTGACGCGCAGCGGTGGGTTCGCCTCGGGTTCGCGCCGACGCCTCGGGATTGGCTGAGCGTTGCCGTTACGGGCGGGCGGATCTACGCCATCGGCGGACGGCGTCCGTTCGAGGACGGCGCCGAAGCCACCGTGGACGTCTACGATCCTCGACAGGACGACTGGAGCGAGGCCCCGCTGATGCCAGAGGGGATAGCCGGAGCCGCAGCGGTCGCTCTGCACGGCGACATCTACGTGCTCGGAGGCTGGCGGCCGCCGTTCTTCGCGACACCGTTCGTGGACGTGTATCAGGTCAGACGGAATCGATGGATTCGTGGGGCGGACATGCGCGCGGTACGAGCGGGGCGGTATGGGACCACCGCCTCCGCCGTCGGAGGCAGGATCTACGCCATCGGCGGTTACGACCGCGGCGAGTACCTCGGCGTTGTCGAGGAATACAGCCCTCGTCAGGACACGTGGACACGTAAGGCTGACATGCCGACGCCCAGATTCCAGGCGGTGAGCGCCGCGGTGGGCGGTCGCATCTACGTCATCGGTGGAGGGACCGCAGGACCACCCCCGCCTCCAAACGCCAAGGCCGCGACCGTCGAGGAATACGAGCCGGAAACCGATACGTGGCGTTCACGGCAGGACATGCCGACCGCGCGTCATGCCGCTGCGGTAGCAGCCGTTGGCGGCCTTATATACGTGATGGGTGGGGTCGAGAACGGAGTCAGGTTCAGCTCCGCGGTCGAGGTTTACGATCCTGTCACCGATGACTGGGATCGCCTCGACGACCTGCCGCTCCCGCGGGCGTGGGGAGGCGCGGCCGCCTACGACGGTCGCATATACCTCGTCGGAGGAAACAGCGCCGGTCGGTTCATCGAGGACGTGCTTGTTTACGACACTGGGCGGCGTGGGGAGCTCGACACGGCGAGTACCGGTCGCGTCCTCGCCTCGTGGGCTCGCATTAGGGCCGAGTAGCCGCCCGCCGGAACCCAACAGCATCCAGCGCGCGGCGCACGTTCGGAACTTTGGCGAACGTCTCCCATACCATCCCGGTGCGTTGGTTCTCGATCATCAGCACGGCGGCTCCAACGTCGATGCCGATGACGTCTGGCGCCCAGAAGTCGCGATCGAGGTTGACGGAGTCGGTGAACCCATACTTCCCCCACGCCTCGTCGCGATGCTGGGACATCAGGCGCCCGGCGAACGACGCCACAAGCTCCGGCGCAAACGGAGCTGATCCCAACGTCGCCAGGATCGCCACCGTGCCATCGTGTTCGATGCGCCCAGGCGGCGCGGAATAGGCGCGGTAGCCGTCCGGGCCGTCGCAGGCGCTGAGACCCCACACGTCTGGGCCGTACGTCGCGTATGCGTCCGCGTTGTCGATGCAGAACTGCCGGTTGGCGAGGGTGGCGTTCACGGAGCTCCGCCAGTAGTCACGTCCGCCAGCGTCGACGGCGCCTTGGAAGTCCACGAAGGCGTGGCTGAACTGGTGCGTGAAGAGCGGACCCACGCGAAACGTCTCATATCCGCCGTATTCGCCCACGGGTCGCGCCCACGCCTCCCACGTCTCGGCGGGGATCGGATGCGTCGGCGACCCGATGCCCAGTAGGTAGAGGACCATGTGCTCGGAGTAGGAGTCCCAACGGCTGGCGAGGAAGCCGGACTCGGGCTTCCAACCGTGACACAGCGTCAGCGAGTCGGGCTTCGCGCCTCCGTCCGTGAGCATCCACTGGAAGTCGACGCGCTCGTAGATGGCGTTGGCGAGTTCCCCGACCTCACCCCCGAAGTACGCCCCTGCGGTCAGCGCGCCGGCTAGGAGCAGCGCCGTGTCGATGGAGGACAGCTCGCAGCGCCACACGCGCTCGCCTGTCCGCATGTCCACGAAGTGGTAGTACCACCCATGTTCGTGGGGCAGGTCGTTGAGCAGGTAGTCGAGCGTCGTTCTAGCCTTCGCCCGCGACTCGTCGGCGGGTGGCCAGTTCCGCTCGGCGGAGATGGGCAGGCAGGCGAGCCCGAAGCCCGTGGCAGCGAGGCTGCTGACGGTGTACGTGTCGTCGTCGAAGTTGGCGGCGCGATCCTTGACGAGCCCCGTGATCGGGTCCGCTTCGTGCCAGAAGTACGCGATGGCGGTCTGCTGGTATCGTGCGAGCAGGCTGCCAGGCTCGACGTTGGGCGGGCTAGCGCCATGCGCCGCAAGAGCTCCGACGAGCAGCGTCAGTGACCACGCGACAGGCATCGGGTAGCGCCACCTAGAGCCTGAGGAACAGCTCGTGGACGAAGGCGAGGTTCGCTGCCGCGGCGGCAACGGTGTCTGGACCGTGCGGCGTGTCCACGACGACGTATCCGTCGAAGTCGATCTCGTCCAGCGCGTCGACGATGGGCTCGTAGTCCACCGTGCCGATCCCGAGCGGAACCTGCGCGCCGGTCGCGTCGATGTCCCGCAGACGCAACTGGGCGACGGCGCCCCCCAACGCGCGGATGTCGGCAGCGGGGTCGCGATCCTGCAAGACGGAGTTGGCGATGTCGTGTTCGACGCGCACGATGTCGGATCCCACGTCGTCGAGGACGCGCACGATGACCTTAGGGTCGGCTGCGGACCTGATGTTGATGCCGCACGCGTGATTGTCCGCGGCAGGCGCGATTTCGCGCAGCGTCTCGGCTACGGTCTTCTGCCTCACGCGACCAAACGGGTCACCACGTCCATCCAGAGGTACCACGACCGCCCACGTCCCGAGCGCCGCCGCTCGTGGTATGAGCGCCCGGAGCACCTTTGCCGCTCCCTCGCGAACGCGAGCGTTCGGGTGCGTAAGACCCATCGTCTCGAAGCGTTCGACGTTCACGCACGGGATGTCGAGCCGCGTCGAGTTCTTGTGGTCCAGCACGCCGCGAAGCCCTGCGCGCGTCCATATGGGATGCTCGCGCGTATTCCGACGGCCCATCGTCACGTCGATACCGGTGAACCCGAGGTTCTTGGCGATATCGAACGTACGGTCCAGGGATTCATGGAGAGCGGAATCGCGGATCGCCGTCTTCATTCCGGGAGTTCCTCGACATCTTGCGGCACAAGGTCGCGGCTCGTCGCCTCGTCGTGCAACCCCGCTACGCAGGCGCCGCACAGATGATGATGGTAGCCCGACATGAACTGCCTTTCGACAAACGCCTCCGCGCCGTCCTCGCGGCCGCACAAGCTACACTCGTGCCGCGGCTCCTCGTCCGCGTCGCTGGCTAGCCCGCGCGCGCGTCGACGCGAGACCGCCAACAGCCCGAGCATCAGCGCGAAGAACGCGACCAGGCACCAGTGGAATATCGGCATCCGTCAGCCGCCGTTTCGAGTATCGTGCGCGCCGACGCCTTCTGACTAGTAGCCTAGCGACAGACCTAACTGGATGTTCGTCTTCTGGATCGTCTCGAAGCCATCCTCGTCCTGACGCTCACGGAACCGAAACTCACGCGTCACCAGCACCTGTACGGGGCCAGCGATATTGTACGCCGCCTCGACGATGAACAGCGACTTCTCGTCCAGGTCCACCAGATCCTCAAGGAACGACTCGTCGTCGCTGCTCGTGATGCCACGCTTGATATAGAACGCTCGCAGGTCTACTTCCTGAATGAGGTCGGTCTCGACAATCCGCAACCCCAGCTTCGGGTCCGAGTTGGGTCCGGTCCCGTCGTAGTCCTCGTAGAGACCCGCCACGTGGGCTTGACCCATCACGTCCAGAGCCGCCTTTCCGAACACGCCCTTGGTGGAGTCGTTCGTCGGGTCGAACTGCGTGCCCTGCACCCCGCCACCGAACTCGCCCGCGTCCGTTCGCGCCCTCACCTCGTAATCGTAGTCGAAGAGGGAAGGCTCGAAGCCCGCCTCGAAAGTGCGGTACTCGAGCTTAGCGGTGAGCTTGGACACCTGCAGGCCGACACCCACGGCGTTCCCGCTCACGTCCACGGCTTCGCCGCCCTCGACGGGCAGAGACTCGAACGCCAGCTCGTCGTAGAGTTCCAGCAGCAGGTCGTCCGTCGAGATGATCGGCACGGACGCGTCGACTGCGTAGGCCTGGACGGCGTCTTCGTCGAGGCCCCCGCCCGCGTGCTCCGGTATCGGGTCCGTGTCTGTCATGAAGGTCGCGCCGAGGGCAAGTCGATTCAGGATGGGCGTCTCGATGTTCGCCAGGCGCAACGGACGGAAGTATCCGCGCACGCCGAGCAACTCAGGGGCGTCGAAGTTGTTCAGCATCGTCTCCATGCCCCAGACTCGTCGATTCACGTTCACCCGCGCGCCACGCCGGTCGAGGTTGGAGTATCCCTCCATCAGCAGTCCGTGGCCGATGGTGACGTCGAACAGTTCGCCGTATTGGGCGTACAGCGGCGAACGAGGGTAGGCCCACCGAACATAGCGGACGGATCGGAGGAACGAGCCAAAGGAGTCCCACTCCTCGCCGTCCTCGGTAAGCAGCTTCGTGCCACCGCCCTCCTCGTCGACGGTGTCGGCGGTGCCGACGAGCAGGACGGCCTTCAGCCCGACTCCCAGCTTGCCGACGCTCAGATCGGGGCGCAAATCCACGCGCCAGAACGGGTCTCCGTCGATGACCGTCAAGCCTGTGAACGCGGTCATTCTGGCGGGCTGCAGTTCTTCCACGGACGGCGACATGTTCCTAAGGTCACCCACCGACAGTTGCGCGCGGCCCACGCCGCACACCGCGATCAGCAGACCACAGGCGATGGCGAGCCGTGGCTTAGCGAGACTCATCAGCAGCTCCTCCAGCAGATGGCGCCAACTTGGCTACTCTCATCTAACGAACGGGGGCGGCGCCGGATACAAGAAAGCCGGATCAGCGCTTGACGAGGCGCAGCAGCGCCGCCGCCAAACACGCGAAGGCGACGTTCCCGACCCAGGGCGCGACTGCCGCGGGCATGCGCCCGTTCTCACCCATCGCCTCAAACGTCGCGATGGCCAGACCCCAATAGACGAGGCTG
The DNA here is from genome assembly GCA_964473525.1 of uncultured bacterium. Classification (GTDB taxonomy): domain Bacteria; phylum Poribacteria; class WGA-4E. The sequence goes on along the minus strand of CAYYPK010000009.1, from coordinate 122,623 downwards.
AAGAGCATTGTAGCGGGAAAGCCGAGGGCGAGCGCGAATCGCCCGAACTGTAGCGACAGCGGAATGGCGAAGAGCACACCCACGAGCAAGGCGAACGGGTAGGCGATGTTGTGGTGGAAACGCACGATCTCCCGACGAACGGGGAAACCCGCGCCCCGTTTGAAGTCGATCACCTCGCGTAGCTGCGTGAAGGTCATTTCGTCGGGCTTGTTGGCGGCGGCGATGAGCGTCTTCGGATCCGCGTCGAGCGGTCTGCTCATCAGCGTGAACGCCTCTAGCGTGCTACCGCCGTCCGCGCCGTAGAGCCGTCTCCAACCCCGGCGCAGTTCCCACGACGTGTCCGTCCATCCCGCCTTGTCGGCGTAGATCTCCGCACGGAGTTCCCCGCCGACCGTTTCGTAGAACGTCAGCTTGTGTGCCACGCCGGCAGGCAGGTTCAACTGCGCGATGAAGCACAGCGCGCCACCTGCCTCGCGATAGACGATGTGCCGGTCGCTCTCGACCTTCCGCGTTAAGCCCATCTGCATGGCGGCGTGCGTCGCGGGGGCGACCACGCGATCCGTGAATACGAGAGAGATCACGCAGCACGCGAACGTGAAGATGGCAATCGGGGTGACGAGCCGAAGCAGGTTCGTGCCGGACGCTCGGAACGCCGTGATTTCGTTCGAACGGACCAGGCTTCCCATCGTCAAGAACGCGCCGAGGACGCCAGCGTAGGGGACGGCCTCCATAATCCGGGCGGGGGCGTGGAGCGCGAAGAGACGCAGAGCGTCCCCCATGGATGCGTTCGGATCGAGGAAGAGGGAGCCAAGCTCTCGGTCCCCAAGCCGCACGACAAGGATGAGCGCGACCATGAACAGGAACGCCGCCAGGAAGAGCGACGAGAACTTCCGCAGAACGTAGCGGTCGAAGATGGACATGGGCGCGTAGGACACGGCGAGCCCTAGCGCCACCGACGGAAGCAACACGTAGAGGAGTAGGTCGGAGATCATCGGCGCAGCATCTGTCGAGTGAAGCCCCCAGCGACGACCAACACCACGATGTTCGGCATCCACGCCCCAACCAACGGGGACACGGACCCCTCCCTTCCCAGCGTCTCGCCCACGCGCAGCAGCACGTAGAAAACGATAATGAGCGCCAGTCCGTACAGCAGACCCATCATGAAGCCGCCACGCCTCGTGATGACGCCCAAAGGCACGCCGACGAGGGCGAACGCCAGACACGCGAACGGTATCGTTATCTTCTTGTGCCACTCGACCTCGGCGCGCCGATACGACTTCGCGAGGGTGCCCTTCAGCAGATTCGCGGTCTCGTCCGCCATGCGCTTGCGTAGCGTCGCCATCTCGACTTCGAGCGTGTCCTGGCTCATTGCTCGATAGTCCTTGAACGCGTGGGCGCTCCGGTCGATGTCTTCCCCTAGCGGGATGTAGATGATTTCGCGGGCAAACCGATTGCGCACGACGGTGGTGAGTTGGTTCGACTCGCGCTCGTAGGACACGCCGTTGTATAGCGTGAGCGCGCCGCGTCCCTCGTGCAGCCCCACGGAGGCCTCGTCTGCCAAACTGAGCCGTGGGTGTCCGTCGCGGAAGTCGTCCCAGACGCTGACGTCTATCAGGCGCCCAGTGACGGGATCCTTCCGGTCGTAGAGCCAGACCAGACCCGCGCTCTCCAGGGACCGCATGATGGTGCCGTCTTCCAGGATCAACGCCGGGTTCTGGCGGCCGATGTCCACGCGCAACTTCCGATGTTCCGTGTTGCCCCACGGCACCGCGATGTCGTAAAGGACGTGGTCAACGACGCCAAGCAGGAGACCCACGACGGCGACGGGCAGTATCAACTGATGCGCGCCGATGCCGCTCGCCCGCATCGCGGTGAGTTCGCCAGTGAATCCCAGCTGCCCAAGCGCCATCAGCAGGCCGATGAGGAAGGCAATGGGTAGAGAGAGCACGAGGATGCCGGGCAGGGCGTAGCCGACGAGCTCCGCCATGTACCAAAGGCTGACGTCCTTGCGCACGAATTCCTTCGTGAGGCGGAATATCTGCCGCAAGACGAAGATGGAGGTCGTGGTGGCGAGCGCCATGACGAAATAGAGAGCGAATTCCCTGAGCACGTATCTCGTGATAATTCGCACGGAATGCTCGCGGGTGACCGGCGCGGGTGGAGGCGGACGCCCAAGAAGTGTAGGTTACGGAGCGCGGGCCGGGCAACGCGCCGATACGGTGGGCGAGCCCTGCGGGGCAGTGATGCGCCGTGACATGAAACGGGGCGTCCTAGTCCCGTAGTTGACGCTGGCGGGCGCGTCTGCGGTGCGGAGAGCCCGATGGTAGCTCTCGACGCCTAGAACTCCAGGTACGGCTCGGACGCCACGGGCGTGTAATCAGCGGGCGGGTACTTCGCCATGGCGTCCAGGTCTATGTCCGTGCCCCAGCCTGGCCCGTCCGGCGGGCGGCAGTGCCCGTCCTCAATGACGAGGGGATTCGTCAGCACATCATCGTATGCAGGCAGCCAATTCACGAACACCTCTTGGAGGAAGGAGTTCGGGATGGACATGTCGAAGTGCAGGCTGGCGACGGTTGATATGGGACCGTTGGAATTGTGCGGGACGACCATCACGTAGTAGGTCTCCGCCATGGCCGCGATCTTCTTCAGCTCCGTCATGCCGCCTGCGTGGCAGATGTCGGGCTGGATGATGCCGACGGCGTTGAGTTCCAGTAGCTCGCGGAACTCCCAACGCGTGTAGAGCTGCTCGCCTGTCGCCACCGGGATGTTCGCCTCGCGAGCAAACTGCGCCAGCGCGCCCACGTTGTCGAACATCACCGGCTCCTCCAACCAAGCGATGTCGTACGGCTCCAGTCGTTGCGCTACGCGGCGCGCGCTCCACATGTTCATCCTGGCGCGTATGTCGATGGCGATTTCCACGTCTGGGCCGACGGCCTCCCGCACCGCCGCGACGACCTCGGTCCCGCGTGACAACCTATCCTGCCGCGCGCCCTGCGTACCGGAGAACGGATAGAGCTTGACCGCCGTGTACCCCTCCGCAACAGCCGCGGCTGCCTTCTCGGCGTACGACTCCGGCCCGGTGGCGCCGGCGAACCAGCCGTTGGCGTAGATGCGGATGCGGTCGTGCGAAGCTCCGCCCACCAACTCGTACACAGGCACGCCGAGCGCCTTGCCTTTGACGTCCCAGAGGGCAAGGTCGATGGCGCTGATGGCGCTGATGGTCACGGCGCCGCCGGTCCACGTCACGCGACGGTGTAGCGATGTCCAGATGTGTTCGATCTGGAACGGGTCTTTACCGATGAGGAACTTGCGGAAGTCGAGCAGCTCCGCTTCGAGGGCGTCGTCCTTGTATTGTAGGCTCGCCTCGCCCGTGCCGTGGATGCCCTCGTCGGTGTGGATGCGGACGAACATCCAGTTCGTGCTGTCGCCGTTCGGCGTGTGCATGCGGAAGACTTCGAGGTCCGTGATGCGCATCTTTGCTCCTAAGCCCTTGTCCGTCGTGGCGAGGCGTGTTGAACGCGCCACTACCTGGCGGCGAGTTCCTGGATCGGCATCCGCAGGCGAACAGTCGTCCCGACATTCTCCTCGCTGGCGATGGTTACATCGCCGCCAAGCTCCGACATTGCGTGGCGAATAAGCTGCATTCCGCGGACTTCGCGCGCCACCGGTCGCGTCCGCTTGCTCCACCGATTGTGCAACACGTCATCAAGGCGCCCTGCCGGGATGCCATGTCCCGTGTCGGAGACAGTGATCTCTAGATCCTGCCCGACGGCCCGCACGCGTACGTGAATGCCGCCGACAGCGGCATCCGACGCCTCGTGGGCGTAGTCTTCCTCCTGCTCTACCCGCCAGATCGCCTTCACGGCGTTACTGCGTATGTTCCCAAACGCCTGAGCGAGCCAGCGCGCGTCCGCTGGCGCCACGGCGGATACAGGGCAGTCGCGCGCGTCTACCGTGATGGCGATGCCATCGCCGCGTAGACGCGCCGCCCAGTGCCGCCAGTACTCGGCAATGAGGTCGCTCGCTGGCATGGGTGTGGTTGGAAGCTCGTAGGCGCCAGCTTCCTCGCCCTCTGCCGCGCTCGCACACATCATCGACGAGAGAACGCTCCGCAGCCCCTGGCCGACCGCATCGTGGTCCGATACGAGGTCGGCGATCCGGCGCCACACGGCGACAAACGTCGCCGCCGTGTCGTCGACAACGACCTCTTCCTGGTCGTAGAACGCTTGGTCGTCCGTCGAGACCTCGTACACGAGAGAAACGCTGTGAGAAAGGAAGCCCTCGGATGTCGTACTGAGATCCTCGAACGCCCCAACATAGTGGGCGTCCGAGACTTCGACGCCCAGCTCCTCGCGCATCTCGCGGCGGACGGCGTCTTCGGAGGACTCGCCGTATACCATGCCGCCGCCTGGGGTGATATATCGGGTCCAGCCGGTGTCGGGATTGTGCAGGCGGATGAGCAACGCTTCGCTTCCGCGGCGAAACACGCCACACGCGCGCGCACGGATGTTGCGTTCCGCCATCTCCACTCCTTCCAGTGCCGGATCTACGTACCGAGCGGTTCAGGCTGCATGGATGCCAGCACGCCTGGCAGGCCATCCGCTACGTCCCACGTGCCGGGTGGGACGTCCTGGGCGCGTATCCACACTGCGGTGAAGGGCTTGCCGTTGTCGTCGACCGGGACAACATCGCGCTGGTACACTGCCTCGTCTTCGGTCGCTACTTCGTAGACCAGCGAGACGCCGTGTGCGAGACTGCCGTCTGGGGTCTTGCCGATGCTCTCGAACATCCCTATGTACCGCAGGGCCGATACGTCGACGCCAACTTCCTCCCGTATCTCGCGTCGCACGGCGTCCTCAACGGGTTCGCCGTAGTCCACGCCGCCGCCGGGGGCGTACAGAACGACGCCCGCGTCGTTGGCTTGCCGGATGAGCAACACCTCGTCGCCGCGTCGAAACACGCCGCACGCGCGCACACGGATGTTGCGTTCCGCCATCTCCGCTACTTCCACAGCCCGAGTCTAAGTACCGAGCGGCTCACGTTGCATGGACGCCAACACTCCCGGCAAACCGTCCCGTACGTCCCAGGTTCCCGGCGGAACGTCGGCGGCGCGTATCCAGACCGCGGTAAACGGGTTGCCGTTGTCGTCGACCGGGACGACATCCTGTCGATAGATGCCCTCGTCATGCGTAGCCACTTCATAGACAAGGGAGACGTTGTGCACGAGGTCGCCGCTCTGGGCCTCGCCGAGGCTTTCGAACATCCCGATATACCGCAGGGCAGACACCTCAACGCCGACCTCTTCGCGCATCTCGCGTCGCACGGCGTCCTCAACGGGTTCGCCGTAGTCCACGCCGCCGCCCGGGGTCATGTACCGGGCGACTCCCGCGTCGTTGTACTGCCGGATCAGCAGTACTTCGTCTCGTCGGCGAAAGACGCCGCAGGCACGGACCCGGGCAGTCTTCTCAGCCACCGGCGTTCCCTCGCGCGCGGGCAAGGCCGGGGAGGAAGTACTCCTCCGACACGACATCCCAGCTCATCGCCCTCGCGATCTCCTGCCCGCGCGAGAGCCTCGACTCCGCCTCGGCGTCCGAGGTCGGTAGACGCGCGTACAGCTCCTCGGCGACGTCTGCGGAGTTGCGCCGTTCGATGGCGTCTCTCTCTGCCCAACCGATCTGCGCCACGCCGTCGACACCGGTATAGCCGGAGCCGAGATCGGTGAAGTCGGCCACCAGGACGTTCGGCGCCCCTTCACCGTCGGTCGCCCTGTCGACAAATCCCGCGCAGCCGCAGACGTTTGAGATGAGGCAGATGGCGCCGAAACTCAGCGGCTCCACCTGCGCGATGCCGAACGGCTCGTAGACGGACATGCCGAACTCGACGTCGGAGCCCTTGCGGATGTCCATGAACTCCATGTCCTCGGGCATGCGATTCCCGCACCGGTCGCGGGACCACCCGAACTGGTTCACGAACACCACCTTAACCACCTGCGATTGCGCGTTGAACGTCACGACGGAGCGGTTGAAGTCGATCTCCAGCCCCGTCAGGTCGGGGTATCCCTCGCGATGGTTCGCAGGCCAGCCGTATTCTGCCTCCATGCCGTGCACGGCGTCGCCCGGCCTGCCAGGTCCGATCTCCGTGGACAGGACGTATAGCACGGCCGACTTTCCAGCCGCCGCCAACGTCGCGTCCAGGTGTTCCAGCACGCGCAGGTCGCGCCACAGACCCTTGCTCAACACAAGCCGCGTCACGTGGGTGAAGACGTAGTCCGGCGTGAAGTCGAGCAGGTTCTCGCAGTATGCCGCCAGGCGCGCCTTGGACGCGCGCTTGTCCGCCAGCGAGATGTCCGCCGACGGAATACCGTTGTAGACGAGTGAGATGGACGCGGCCGCGCACTCGGGACTCAGGAAAGCGTACTCCTCGACCACGCGGTCGCCTACGGCAAACACCGCCCCGCACGCCTGCGCGCGGTCTATGAGGGCATGCCTATACGCGCCCCACTGGTTCCCGAGGACATCCTCAATGTACAGCCCTTCCGCGCGGGCCTGCTCCATGACGTTGTAGAAGCGCGTGTCGTGTCCGGCGTGCCCCTCCACCTGCGGTCGCACCGTCGCCACCTCGTGCGCGTAGAAGGCGGTGTGGACGTCGTCCTCGTCCTCCATGACCGCCTTGAGCGCCGTCGGCATGCCCATGTATTCGTGCGCGACGAAGTACACGGGACGGTCGTGCGCCTGCGTGAGCGCCATGACCCCCTCGTACGCGGGTTCCGCGATGCGCATCCACTGGTCGAAGTCCGGGTGATCCTCGTAGTCGCCGGATGCGATGCCGAAGCGCTGGTAGTACGTCGCCTTCTGGTAGTCGTAGCGGGCCGGGTTGAGCGCCGAGGTCTCGACGAGGAGGAGTTCAGCTTCCATCGTCTCGCCGGTCGCCATGTCGCGGAACGGCCGCAGCCCGTACGTGAACCAGACCTGGTACGCCTCTTCGATGGGGCGGAACACCGAGCGCCAACCTGCCGCGTCAATACCGTCGCATACGGAGTAGAGGATCTCCGAGCCGGCGCCGAGGCGCTCAGCGGGAGGCGTCCCAAGCGACCATGGGCCGACGAGGATCGACCTGTCGATGGCGTCCTGGTACGCGTGCGAGGTCAGGAGGCCGTCCAGCACCGCGCCGATGCCGCCGATCTTGTGCGTCGCCTCGTGCGTCACGTGAACAACCGTCGCCATGGCTCCCTCTCTCCATGCAGTCCCGGCGGCCGTGGCATCGCCGCTGCTGTCAGTGTTGCAGGGGATGCGGCGCGCTTCAAGGTCACCGACCCCCTGGCTGTCCCTGAGCCGCGCGGCGAGAGTGGATTCTCCTGGCGCGCTCCATCTCTGGATGGCAGAATGTGAGAGTAGGTGGCCGACCCTTGCCAGGAGCCAGCCGTGCGACCATATGTATCTCGCCTCTCGTGCCTCATCGGGCTGGCGTTGCTGTGCAGCGTTGCCCTTGGCCACAGCCCCAAGGACACACGGATCGTCTTCGTGTCCAACCGCCTGGGGGCGAACGTCCTCTTCCTGATGAACGGCGACGGGACGAACGTGCGCAAGCTCACGGCGGGAGCCGGTGACAACATCGACCGCCGGGAACTGTCGCCGACGTGGTCGCCGGACGGGTCGCAGATCGCGTTCGGGGTCTGGACGCCGGAGGGGTCGGGCATCTGGGCCATCAACGCGGACGGGTCCGGCGTGCGTCGGATTACAGATCTGCCTGGCTACGCCGGATCACCCGCATGGTCGCCGGACGGGTCGCTCATCGCCTTCGCGGCCGGTGACGCGGGGGCAGGCGGCGAGCTGTACGTGATGACGCCTGATGGAGAGGACATCCGGCAGGTCACAACGGATCGCAGGCAGGCGGGGGCGCCTACATGGCGCGGCAACGGTGCGGAGCTGGCGTACGTGTCCGCTAGCGGCCTAGGCGCAGACGCTCATCTACGCGTGGTCTCGCTGGCCGGCGACGGCACTGGACGGATCGTCACACAGCCCGGATCGTTCGACAGCCGGCCGAGTTGGTCGACACGGGGGTCGCGCGTGGCGTACCACTCGAACCCTGGCTTCACGCGGCAGGACATCTGGCTCGTCGACGTGGAAACGGGCGAGAAGACGCGCCTCATGAATACTCTCCCCAAGGACTACTGGCCAGATTGGGACGCCCACGACGCCGAGATAGCCTTCGCCACCGACGCGGGCGAGGCGACGCACTTCGACATCTACGCGATGTCCCCGAGTGGCGGCTCCCTGCGCAGGATCACGTCCCACCCGGCCTACGAGACATCGCCGCGGTGGGACCGTTCCGGGGTGCTCGGCGCGTCGGCCGCCGGCCACCGGCCATACACGTGGGGGTGGCTGAAGGAGCTGGGAGGAGCCCGGCGATGACAGCCACAGACCCGATGACAACGCGCCGAGTGCCGCGTGCGATCGCGTGCTTGCTAGTTCTCGCGCCAGCGTGGACGATGGCAGGCCCGTTCATGGTGTACGGAGGTCGTGACATCACCGTGTACGATCTCGCCACAGGCAGGCACACCAAACTCATGGACGACCCAGCCAAAGACATTCAGCCCGACTGGTCGCGAGACGGGAACCAGATCGTGTTCCTGTCGAATCGGAACGGGGCGTGGGATGTCTACACCATGGACGCTGCCGGCAGGAACATTCAGCAGCGAACGGACACCCCAGAGCGGGAGTCCAAGCCGGTCTTCTCGCCCAACGGGCGCTACGTCGCCTACACGCTGCACATCGAGGGTCTCGCGGGCCTCAATGACCCCACGCCTGTGCTGATACTCGACCTGGAGACCGGGACGGAGAAGTCCATAGCGGCCGATGTCGGCGTTTTCGAGCTCGAAGTGTCGTGGTTTCCCGACAGCGACCACGTCCTCTACGGGCGGGGTTTCGGGCATGGTTTCGAAGTCGTCAAGGTCAACATCCACGATGGCGGAGAGGAGTTCGTGCGAAGGGCCATCGCCCCCGCCCTGTCCCGAGACGGCCTATCCATCGCCGCGAGGGCGGGATTGGACGATAAGACCCATGTCTATCTCTACGACGTGGAAGCCAGGACACGTGAAAAGACGGCGGTGCTGCTGCCGGCCCCTAATTGGCCCGTCACGCTTCGCTGGACCAACGACGGCGGCCATATCTACATCACCGACGGAGAGGGAGACCAGTTCCTCGCCGACATACAGACTGGAGATGTCGAGGCCCTGCCGGTGCAGGGGTTCTGGGTCGGATGGTACGACCCGGCGCACCCGTGGGACGTGTCCGCGCGCGGGAAGCAACCGTTCACATGGGGCTGGCTGAAGTCTATGGGTCATGTCCGCCCGGGGCCGCGCGCCGAGTAGGAGGGATCAGTGAGACGGGCAGTCTTCATCGGCTGGATGCTCGCGACCATGGCACTGCCCTCCGGCGCCGCGCCGTTCATTGCGTATGGCGGCGGCGACATCAAAGTCTACGACATGGCCACCGACGAACACACGAACATCACGAATGACCCCGCGTCGGACCTCGATCCATCGTGGTCCGGGGATGGGCGGACGATCGCCTTCGTGTCGGATCGTGGTGGCGGGTGGCACATGTACACGATGAACGCGGACGGCACGGACATCCGACAACGGACGCACGAGGACGAGGGCGGGGCCGAACCCGCTCTGTCGCCGAACGGCCGCTACATAGCCTATTCCATGAACACCGACGACGGGCAACGGGCGCGCCCTATTGGATTGGCTGATCTGCGCACCGGGGCCGTCACATCCATCACTTCGGGCGTCGGTTCAATGGACGTCGCGGCCTCGTGGTCTTCAGATGGCGAACGCGTCGTCTACGGCCGTCGAGGGCTCGGTTTCGGCATCTACGAGACCCGCATCGACGGCGTCGGCGAAGAACGCAAGATCGCCAGCGGCTATGAGCCGGCGATGGGTCCTCATGGCCGCCTCTTGGCGTATCGCCAAGACCGACCGGGCGAACCGCATGTGCGTCTCCTCAACGTGGAGACGGGAGAGGACAGGCGAGTGCCTCTGGACCTCCCCGGCGGGGCCACCCCCATCGTCGCGAGGTGGACGGGTGACGGCGCGCGTCTGCTTGTCGCGGGTCAACACCCCATCGACCCCATCCAGCAGTATCTGGTGGGCATCGAGGGCGGTCGGGGCGAAAGGTTGCCGGTACAGGGCTATTGGGCAAGATGGTTCGACCCGGCGCATCCGTGGGACGCGTCCGCGCGCGGCAAGCGACCTTTCACGTGGGGTTGGCTGAAGTCCCTCAGCAAGCGCCCATGACGTTGGCGTTCAGCGCAGGAGGCAGCGCATGACGCGAGTCGCAACCATCGTCCTCATGCTCTCCATGGCGTCGGCGCTGCCCTGCGCGGCCGGAGTGCTCGTCGCGTACAGTGACGACGACATCAAGGTCTACGATGTCGAGGCGGGACGCCACACGACACTGACAAACCACCCGGCCAGTGATCGCGAGCCCACTTGGTCCGGGGACGGAAGAAACATCGCGTTCGTGTCGGATCGCAACGGCGCGTGGGACATCTACACGATGCGAGCGGACGGCCGCAACGTGCGGCAGCACACGCACTCGCCAAGGGGAAAGTACCTGTCTGCTTTCTCTCCAAACGGTCGATACGTCGCCTATACGCTCGGTGAGGACCGGGACGGAAGGAGTCCGATCGGTCTCGTCGACCTGCGTACGGGAGCGGAGACGATCATTGCATCAGGAGCAGGCTTCCTCGACACGTCAGTGTCATGGTTCCCCGACAACGAGCGCATCCTCTTTATCCGACGCGGCAAGGGGTGGGGCATCCATCAGGCGCCCATCGACGGCAGCATGAACGAGGAACTCGTCCTCCTTGAACACGACCCGTTTCTGGGACCAGACGGGCGGAGTATCGCCTACTTGCGGGCGCCACGAGGGGACTTGGAGATACACGTCTACGACATGGTGACGGGGATACGCACCCCCATCCCCGTTGCCCTGCCGCCGCCCCTTTCTCCTTCGGCCGCGTCTTGGCTCGGTTCGCGGCGGATGGTAGTGACCGACAACGCCGGTGACGTCCACCTCGTCGACATTGAGACGGGCCAATACGAGCCCCTGCCCATCCGCGCGCGTTGGGTAAGAGGGTTCGACACGGCGCACCCGTGGAATGTCTCCGCGCGTGGCAGGAAACCGTTCACGTGGGGGTGGCTGAAGTCGATGGGTCAGGTTCGCCCGTGACTCTACGCCGAGCTGGGCGCCATCCGTGAATCTCAGCGCCGCGCGTGGTGGAAGAAGCTTACTCGCACGCGCTTTACGCACGGCTAGAAGTCGGCGATCAGACCCACGATCCCAAGCCGCTGGAACTGGAGGACGTCAAGGAAGCGTCCATTCTTAGCGTCGAACTGGCGTGAGAAGACGTTCTCGCGGTTGTACACGTTCTGCACCTCGAAGAAGAGCGACGTGCCCCACCCGTTGAAGTCGAGGCGACGGTCCACGCGCAGATCCAGTCGATGGTAGTCGGGATACCGCACCTGGTTGCGCATCGTGAACTCTGGTGAGATGTCGTAGCGCCCGTCATCCAGCTCGAGGATGGGCCACTGCGTGAACGGTCGGCCGCCGACGAAACGCCATCGCCCGCTCGCGCGCCAACCGGCGACCAACGGCGCCCCACCGGTGAGCGTGAGCATCTTGCGGTAGTCGAAGTCGTCGGGGTACCACTCACCCAACACGTCTAGCGCGCGGGACTTGGACAGCGTTGCCACGATGCTGCCGAACGTCCCCGCCGCCGAACCCTTCTTCAGGAGGACATCGACGCCGGTAACGTGCTTCTCACCTTCGTTTACCAGACGTCCCGATGGGGCTACCTGGTCCGCTTCGAGGAACACCGGGACACCGTCGTAAACCTTGCGATACCCCTCCACCTGAACGACCGCGTCGGCCGCCACGCTGTAATGAAGTCCAGCGATCAGATGACGCGCCCGAGCATCCGTAAGGTCGAAGTTCTCCTCGTCAAGAGTGAGTTCGGCGTACGTGGGCGACTGGTGGTACTGCCCGCCGCTCACGCTGAACGTCGCGTCCGGCGTAGCGCGCCACGAGAGGCCGAATCGTGGGTCGACGCTCACCGCATCCGTAAGCGCGGAGCGTTGCGCGCGGACGCCGAGGCGGAGCGTCACGGCGTCCGCGAGCGTCATGTCGCGATGGAGGAAGCCCTCGAAGCGGAACGCCTGACGGCTTTCGTCGATCTGCTGTTCGTCCAGCCAGACGGCGCGTCCCTGGTTCTCGCTGAATCCTCGCCAGGCTTCTGAGTCGATGGTGTGCCGGAAGTCGACAAGTCGCGCTAGCGCGCCGAACTGCCAGGCGTCCTCGTACGTCTCGCCGATGTCGACAACGGCTTCGAGCGTGGTTTCGCGCTCGACGGAGTCGTTCGCGTATGCCGGGGCGTCATCGCCGCCCTGGAACACCTCCACATCGTAGTAGTTCGCGGTCTGTGAGAGGGTCACGCGCGAGGAGGCCGTCTCCCCCATCGGCGCGGTCCAGTTGGCTCCGAGAGCATATTTCATGCCGTCGAAGACGGCGCGGTCCGTGTCGCGCGTCCATTTGATGTCGATGTCGTCCCTACCGACGATGCCCAACACGGAGAGTTCCTGGTCGCCAGCGAGGTCCACGACGACCTTCCCGTGCGCGTCTTCGTAGTGCGGCACGGCGGTGAGGCGTATTGGCTCCTTGAGAAGGTCGAGGAAGCTCTTGCGGTAGGACAGCACCCATGATCCGTTCCCGTCCGGCAACGGCCCCTCCATGCCGCCGCCGAAGCCGCCCATGGAGAGTTCCATCTCGCCGCCGAGGCGTTCCCGGTTGCCCTCGCGGAAGCGGATGTCGAGCACGGAGGACAGCTTGCCACCGTACTGGGCCGGGAAACCGCCCGTGTGAAACGTGGCGTCGCGCACGAAGTCGAGGTTCACGATGCCGATGCCGCCGCCCGTCTCGCCCTGCCAGGACAGATGGCTGATGTTGGGCATCTCGATGTGGTCAACGAATATCTGGTTCTCGGAAGGATTCCCGCCGCGGACGACAAGGTTGTTGGTCATGTCGGAACTCGCCGATACACCGGGCCCGTCCGCGAAGCCACGCTGCGGATCCCACGTGGCTCCTACCTTGCCTTTGATCTCCAGAGCATCCATCGTGACGCTGCTGTTGGGGGACCGGTCCCCACCAGAAAGAGCGGACGAGGTGACGGTCACATCGCCGATATCCGTGACGGCGCGCGCGAGGCCAATTGCCATACGCGTGACGCGGCCGCTGGACACCAGGGCTTCCAGGCTGCCTATAGCGCGGTATCCACGCGCCTCGACGCTCACCACGTGTGTCCCGACGGGAACGCCAATAATCACGAATTCGCCTTGGTCGTCCGTCGTGGAGGACATGCCCGCTACGGTAACGATAGCGTCGGACACCGCCTTGCCAGACAGTTCCTCCCGCACGATGCCGGTCAGCTTTGTGTCCTGCGGAATCTCACCAGACGCCAGGAGACCGAACGCGCAAAAGAGGGCGGCGAACGCAAGAAATACACGCGCGCGGAGGACGCAAAACCGGGTGGTGGTGGGCATGTAGGGCGGCGGGCCTTTCGTTTGCTCCGCGAACTCCTCTAAGGTTATCATCACGGGCGGCGCGCCGCCAGTTTGTCCATGTCCCAACCCCCGTAAATCCGCTTGTACACAGCCTCGGAGCCACCCCGAATGCGACGCCTATCGCGCTTTCTACTCCTGTCGCTGCTGGCTAGTCTGGCTCTGCCTGTGGGGTTCGGTCTGGCGCAGGGCGCCCGTCCGGCAACGTCATCCGGCAAGACAGACTCCGAGTCCGCCACCATCTCCGCGGACGCCTTCGAGCTGGGCGAGGATGTCGAGGAAGACATGAGCGTCGTGACGGTTCTTGGCGAGGCGCCGTATCCCGGCCCGTTGGTGTACAGTGACCGCCTGTCACCCGTCGAGTACCTGCTATTCGCGGGCATCAACCCGGCTGAGCTGGACATCACGCGGGTGCTCGTAGGCGCCCCGACGGGTGAGGCCGCTTGGCTGACCCCAACGACGATGCTGTTAGGCGGCGAGCGTCTGCTGGTGCTGTCCGCGGAGCAAGCGGAGCAAATGCAGGCCGACGCCATGCCACTGGAAGCTCCAGACGAAGAAGCCGACACGGCTCCACCGCCCGTTCCCATCGTGCCGCAGGGCGAGGACGAATCGGGCGTGCGCGTGACGGGAGCCGTGGAGCGCCCCATTCGGCTTCCCTACCGGCCTCGATGGACCGTGCAGAACTACATTGCCGCCGCGGCTGGGCTGACGGAGCTTGCGGACCAAGGCATCGTTTGGGTTCTTCGCGCCAACGGCAGACTGCACAACGCGCAGGATCTCACGCAGATACTGCCCGGTGACACGCTCGTTGTGCCGCACCAACGTGTCGTCCTGACCGACGAGGACGCGATCGACCCCGCGCGCCCTGACATCGACCCCGAGGATGTGGCGGATATCGAGGAGCCAGCGCTCAAGCGCATCCTCGTGACGGGAGCGGTCCTACAGACGGGCTCCTTCCTGTTCCAACCCGAGCTGTCCACCCAAGACTACATCCGCATGGCGGGCGGACCCACGGACAGCGCCAACCCCGACGGAACGTACGTCATCCACCGCGACGGCGCCTTCGGCGGCCCGGACGAGTTGCTACGCGCCGGAGATGTCCTCGTCGTCCCCACGCGAAGGCGCGACACGACGATACAGCCGTTCAGCCAGCAGGAACTCCTGACGAGTCAGGCCGAAGACGAGGCGCGTCGACAGATGTTGGACGAGTCCCGTCACACCCTACGGCGCTTCGGCATGGACTACTTCGACGGGCCTCGACAGCGGATTCGCGAGATCGAGCGCCGCATTGCCCTCTTGGAACTGGATCGCGAGCAGCAGAAACGTCCTGTCCCAGACGAGGACGACCCGGACGCCGAGACGTGGCAGCCGTTGGACGTGCAACCGGTGTCTCACTCCGCTTTGGTGCAAGACGCCATCACGGGGTACGTCGGCCCGCTGGACCAACTCGACTCCAACGTTCTGTCCGCCATCCCTCACAGCCGTGTGATCGTCTCCGGCGACACGCTCCACGTCACGTGGTGGTCGCCGTCGAACCCGGAGCCACCACAGAGCCTATCGCTGATGGTGGCGCCGGAAGGCACGGTGCTGTTGCCGCCACACGGTCCCTTCGTCGTGCTTGGGAAGACGCTCGAGGAGTTCGAGCGGGACGCGCGTGACCTGCTCGCGCGCAACACGTTCGCGGATCTGAGGCTCGTCGCCACCTTCGGCAGCCTGCGGACGATGCAGGTCTCCATCGTGGGCAACGTCTTCAGAGCCGGCACGTACGCGCTGAGCAACGCCGCGACGCTCTTCAACGCGCTCCTGTTCTCCGGCGGACCCAACGAGGCGGGGTCGCTCCGTCGCATCGTGCTGAAGCGCGGCGACACGACGTACGAGGTGGACTTCTACGCGTACCTCCTGCACGGCGACGCTGGCCAGGACCAGTCACTGCAAGGTGGCGATCTCATCTACGTCGCTCCCATCGGCCGGCAGGTGTCCGTGACCGGCGAGGTGCATCGCCCCGGCATCTACGAACTGACCGAGGGCGAAGAGTTCCGCGACCTGATGGAACTCGTCGGAGGCATCCGGGCGAGCGGCTTCGCCAAGAGCGTGCAGATCGACAGCGTGAACGACTTCTCGCAACGCGTCATCCGCAATGTGGACGCCACGGGCGATCTTACCGACGCGCCGCCGCTCCACGACGGCGACTACGTCACGGTGTATCCAGTGTCCAGCGATCCCGTGAATACGGTGCAAGCGACGGGGTACGTGAGACAGCCACGCGTCTACGAGTTCCGGGCGGGAATGCGTCTGTCCGACCTGATAGAAGCCGCTGGTGGCTTGCGGGACGACGCGCACCGCGCGCGCGCAGACCTACTCCGGCGCAATCCAGACGGTGACACGCGCACGCTTATCCCCATCGCTCCAGACGCGATCGCGAAGGGCAGCGACGCGGACATCCCGCTGCAGGCGTACGACCGGCTCGTTGTGTACGGAACCTCGGAAGTCGAGTGGCAGGCTCCACGCGCCGTGGCGGCTCAGGGGGCCGTCGTCCGTCCGGGGAACTACGCGCGCGCCGACAACATGAAGCTGAGCGACCTGCTGCGCATGGCGGGTAGTGTGCGACCCGAGGGTCACGGCGATCACGCGCTGCTGCTCCGCGTCGACGACCGCGGCCGCCTCGCCATCAGCATCGCCGTGAACCTTTACGACCTCACGACGAGCGATCCGCTGCTGGAGGACGGCGACGTGCTGCTCGTGCTGACGCACGCCGAAGCGGCCTGGGAGCCGGCGCAGGTAGTTCGCGTAGGCGGTGGCGTGCAGGAACCGGGTCTTATCCCATACGCCCGCGGAATGCGGGTGAGCGACGCTCTCCTCCGCGCTGGCGGAGCGGAGGGCGACCACGCCTCCGTCGGGCTGCTTATACGCAAGTCGGAGCGTTGGGATACAGCGGGTGAGAGCTTCTTACTCGCGCTGGATCGTATCCTGGCGGGCGACACGGAGGCGGACCTCGCGTTGGAGCCGGAAGACGAGATCATCGTCTACCGTCAGCCGGAAGTGGCGTGGGAGCCCGCGCAGGAGGTGCAGGTCACCGGGGCGGTCCAACGAGGAGACGCGTACCCCATTACAGTCGGGATGCGCGTTAGCGACCTGCTGTTCCGTGCCGGCGGACCTGTTGGGAACGCCTATCTGGAACGCGCCGAGCTGTACCGCTACATGGATGACTACGACCGGCAGACGTCCATCACCGTGGACCTGACGCGAGCGTTGGCGGGTGACGACACAGCCGACCTGCTGCTACAAGCTGGTGACAGGCTCCATGTCTGGACGGTGCGCGAGGCGAACTTCGTGCCGGAGTCCACCATCACCGTCTACGGCGCCGTGCAACGTCCCGACGCCTACCCGTACTACTACGGCATGCATCTCAGCGACGCGCTAAACATCGCTGGCGGCCTGCTGCCCGGCCACCGCTCGACGGTGGAGATCGCCCGCGCGCGGCGCGAAAAGAGCGCCCAGATCATCCGTGTCGATGTCGACGCCGCGCTACAGGGAACCGAGAGCGACAACGTCGATATTGAGCCGGGCGACGTGATTTCCGTCCTGAAGAGCCGCGAGTTCCAGGATGTCCCGCGCGCCATCGCGATACAGGGCGAAGTCGCCTATCCAGGGACATATGTCGTACAGGGCGATGAGCGCATCAGCGACATTATCACGCGCGCTGGAGGTCTCACGGATCGCGCGTACCCTGCGGGCGCTACGCTCGTGCGCGACAGCATCAACATCGTCGATACCGGCCAGCAGAGCGCCCTGGAGGAACTGTGGCAGACGTACGAAGCACAGAACAGCCAGGACTTTATCCGCGAAGTGGCCAAAGCGCGCGTGGAAACGCAACGGCAAGGTGGGACGCTCGAGCCACTGACGGACTTCGTGTCGTCCGCCGCGCCGCTCGCGGGAGGGGTCGGCGCTTCTCTGGTCGCGGGCGCCACGGCGCCGGACGCGGATGAGGACGCCGAGTCTGGTGGTGAGGTGATCGTGACGCCTTCGGCCGACGCCCAGGAAACGGCAGACGAGGTGTCCGAAACGGTGGACCAGATAACGTCGAACACCTCGACGTCGGCAGTGGTGAGCCTCGTGACACCCGCCCGCCGCATCGACAACCTGATCCCGACCGGCCCCGTCGTCATCGACCTCGTGGCGATCTTGGAGGATCCGAGCAGCTCGCAGAATCTCACGCTCGAACCACGCGACGTCATCAACATTCCGAGCGCGCAGAACACGGTGAGCGTCGTTGGAGCGGTCAGGCGTCCGATAACGTTCGTGTACGAGCGAGGGCAGAGCCTGGAAGACTACCTCGAGCTCGCTGGCGGGTTGACGGACGACGGCAACGGCGAGAGCATCACCGTCCTGAAGATGAACGGCATCGCCATCCGCGCGGAAAAGGTCAAACGGATCGACCCGGGGGACACGATCATCGTCCCGACGCGCGTGATGGTCGAGAAGATTTCCAGCCGCTGGGACGGCTTCCTGAGCCTGGCGCGCTTCGCTCTGACGACCGCGGCCACTACGCTGGTGGTCATCGCCGCGGTCAGGCAGTAGGCGGCCGGCGCCACGTGGCTACGCCGTCCGAAGGTCGGGGACGGGCAGCAGCGCGCCATCTTGCAGGATCGACTGCTCCGAGATCAAGCCGGGCAGCGTGAAGTTCAGCGTGTCCCATATGTCGATGGGCGGGTTCGTGTCGTTGAGGATGGCGTCCACGAACTCGCGCACGGTGTAGTAGTCGCCACCACCGTGACCGGCGCGCCGGGCTTCCTCCGGCGGGTTCTTCCATATCTCGGGCATGAACTCTTCGGACAGATCCCATAGCGAGCGCCACTCGACGCCGTCGCTGTGGTCCTCCAGCCATATCTTGTGCTGTCCGCCGAAGCCGCGCGGGGCTTCGTAGCACCCCTTCGTGCCCTGCAAGCTGTAGTAGTCCATGACGTGCGGACGGTTCGACATCATGTCGAGGCGTACCTTGATGAGCGCGCCGCTTTCGGTCACGCAGTTCATCAGCACCGTGTCGTCCATGGGGTGCTCGGGGTCCGTCCGGGCGCCGGTTCCCATGCAGGAGACGGATACGACGCGCTCCCCGAACCACTGCAACACGGGACCCAAGCTGTGCGTGCCGTACGTGCATCCTCGCTTCCCGACCTGATCGTAGTAGCGCCAGGTAGGCTTACCGTCGGCGGTGTGGTGTAGCGACTTCACGTCGTGGATGTACTCGCCCTCGCCGAAGTAGATCTCGCCGAACAAGCCGTGCTCGACGAGGCTGCGTACAAGGACGTTCTCGCGGCGATAGCAGTAGTTCTCCGCCATCATGTACTTCGCCGAGGACGCGAGGACGGCGTCTCGCAGGGCGATGCACTGGTCCACGTCCGTCGCCGCCGTCACCTCGGACATCACGTGGATGCCTCGCTCCAGGGCGGCAACCGCCTGCGGGGCGTGCAGATGCATGGGCGTCGCCACGATGACCATGTCGACGCCCGAGTCCAGCATCTGCTCGTAGTCGGTGAAGCGTCCCTCTACGTCGTTGGCGTCCGCGGCGGCGGTCAGCGTGTTGGGGTTGATGTCGCACAGCGCGGCGACCTCGACCTCCGTCACCGCCCGGAGCGCGCCTATCGACCCACGGCCTCTGGGCGCTCCGACGATGCCAACGCGTAGGGGGAGATCCATGGTTCTATGCTCCGCTGCGGGTCGCTGCGACGCGCTCTTCGAACTCCGCGATCTCTTCCTGACCGACCAGCACGCCGATCTCCGTCTCGAAGTGTCGGCGGCCGCCCACCTCGATGGACTCCAGCGTCCCGGCGTCGCGTTCCGCTTGGCGGCCTTCGACGCGGCAGTTGGCAGGCTCCATGCCCACGACGTAAGTTCCCTCGCCCATCATCTTCCACTCGATGAAGTTCGGGAACTGCGTCTTGTGGTACCGGACGTAGAGGCCGATGCCCTCGCCGTTGTTGTGCCGCTTGTTGATGACCGCGGCCCAAGCGTGCCGGTTCTCATCGGCGACGACATCGTGGTAGAATACCTGCTCGTCGAAGCCCGCGATCGGGTCGGAGAGTCGTAGACGGTCCGCCATACCAGCCTCGGCGGTAGCGTCGCGCGCTTCCGCGCTCTGCCCCGCCAGCACCAGTTCCGAACCCTCGTCGACCACGGGGAAGCCCGCGTTGATGTGGTACAGGAACATGAAGGGCGCGTCGCGGAAGCCCATGTTCTCGACAATGTCCGTGATGCGGATCTTCCGGCTGCCCGCGACGGAACTGATGTTCCGCGTCAGCTCCAGCGTGTACCCGCTCGCGGATGTCTCACGAACGATGCCCTGCGTCGCCAGTGTCAGGCGGTCCCTCTCCCACCGCGCGTCCGCCGTAACTTGATGCGCGGGAGTGTTCGACACGCGTCCGTGGAACGGCAGCTCCTCGCCTTCGTCCTCGCCCGCCGGGCCGACGTTCATCATGCCGCAGGTGGTGAGAAGGCCGCCCGAGAAGCTACGTAGCGCATTGCGCGGGTCGAAGAAGTCGGGAGCCATGAGCCCCGACGGGCTGATCCACGCCAGCGGCGTGCCTCGGAACTCGGCGTTGGCGATGTCCATACCGCGGCTAGGGACAACCGTGAAGTTCAAGCCGCCGCCGGTGCGGAACTCGAACACCTTGACGCCGCGTTCACGCCCATCAAGGAGCGTCGAGCGGCGGATGCCCGCTATCTGCGATACGTCCCCGACACGTCTCAATAGGTCGCGTCGCGTCCATTCCGTTCCGTAGAGATCAGCCATATTACTCCCCGTCGCGGTGTTTCTTCGGTTGCGCGTTCGTTGTTCGTTTCGTGCGATCCCGGTCGATCTCGATCAACAGAAGTGGCGTTCGATGGGTTCGGCTTCGTCGAGCGCGTCCGCCAGGATGCGCCCAAGAGCGTGTCCGCTCTTCACGGATCGGTCCCGTTGGTAAGAGTTCCCCTCGACGTCGATCTCCGCCGTGATGAGGCACTCGGCATGTCGCTGGCTGCGCACGACGATCTCTCCCGCCGGATCGACGAGGTAGCTGTCGCCGTAAGCGATGCGTTCCTCCGCCGGCCCCACTCGCACGTTGTTTCCGCGCAGGAACCATACGCCGTTCTCGACGGCGCGCGCCGTGTGGTCTGACCGGACGAACGTGAAGTGATTCAAGAGCCCGTCGAGGCCAATGGCGTTGTAGTGCGGCGCGAAGATGATCCGCGCGCCCTTCACCGCGAGTATGCGGCTAGGCTCCACGTAGCCACCGTCAGCGCAAATGACGACGCCGAATGCAACGCCGTCCTTCTCGAACACCGGGAAATCGCGGCCCGGCGTGAAATAACGATAGCAGGGAAACGCCTTGCTGTACGTACCCAGAATCGCGCCGCGGTGGGCGACGATGGCGGTGTTGCGGAGCTCAGTCCCTCGCCGCTCGTTGATGCCGACGATGAAGGTGAGAGAACGGTCGCGCGTGGCGCTCAGCAGAGCGTCGATGCGGGGATCGCACAGCTCCATACTGTGCTCGCGCGCCGAGTCCTCGTCAGGGAAGTACCCCGTCAACCCGGACTCTGGCAACGACAGGATAGACACGCGCTCGGCTTCAGCGCGATCAATCGCGGCCAGGGTGGTCTCGATGTTGCGTTCGATGCACCCGTCGATGACTTCGCACTGATAGTGACCGATCTTCATCGGACCCGCCTGTCTACGATCCGCTCCACATCGCGATGCCGATAGCCACGACGCCGACGGCCCAGCAGTAGTATGCGAACCCGTCGAAGCGTCCTCGCCGCGCGAAACGCATCAGCCACCGAATGGAGAGCATGCCGGAGGCGAACGCCACGAGCATACCCACGACAACGGGCGCCAGTTGCGTCTCCGCGAGAGAGGCGGCGCTGGGGATATTCAGTACCATGGCCGCCGTTATTGCAAGGATAGCCAGCAGGAAGGAGAAGCGCGCCGACGCTTCCCCGGAGAGTCCCTCGAGCATACCGGCGCATATCGTAGCTCCGGATCGGGACACGCCGGGCAACGCCGCGACGCCCTGTGCCGCGCCGATCCAGAGCGCCTGGCGTAACCCCAATGCCGACAGCGGACGAGACGCTCTTTGGCGACGCGGAGCCACGTACAGGAGGACGCCTGTCGCGATAAGCAGCACGCCAACGACCGCCGGGCTGTTGAACGCCCCCGCGATGAAGCGCCTGATGCTCAGGGCGATGGCCGCCGTCGGGACCATCGCTATCAGCAGTAAGACCGCGAGCCGCTGCTGGTCCCTATCCGAGCGCATGCCTGCGGCCATGCGCAGCAGATCCACGCGGAACGAGATGATCACGGCTAGAAGTGTGCCAACGTGGAGGAGCAGGTCCATCGTCAGGTTCTCTGCGCCGCCCAGGCCTAGCAGGTGCTGCGTAAGCACGAGATGGCCGGAGCTGCTGACGGGTAGGAATTCGGTGAGTCCCTGGACTAGGCCGAGCAGGATGGCGTCGAACGTCGTCACGCGCGTCTGGTCCAGGCTTCGCAGCGTCGAGCGGGGAGGGTCGACCAGATGGTAGCAGTACGCGTAGGCGCCCGATAAGAGGCATGGCGACGGCTGGGCATGGATGTGTGCTATGCAAGTAAGGCCGACCCTTCTCAGCCACGGCGCGTCATCTCGGGATTCTGGATAGAGTTGGCCGCGGAGGCTATCCAGCATCTCTGCTCGCTCGATCCCATTGGTCAGACCACCGAGACCCTAGCGCCTGGTGGGTCCATCTCGCTGCACGGAGTCGGTCGTCCGTATGCACCGAAGAGCGCCGATGTGTTGTCTGGCGCCCTGCGGTCTCATTAGCGATGTTGGCCGCGTTGTAGGATAAGGGCTATGATGTCTGGCGCCGTGTGATTTGTGTGGCTCCGCTTATCCCATGTGATGGCGCCGCGCTGGCGCCCAAGGAATTCCTGATGGCGCGACATCACTGTGTTCCCGTGCTTTGCGTAATCGCGTCGTTGGGCATTGCTGCTTTCGTGTGGGGATGTGGTGGGGACACCGTGGACGACGCAATCGTCGTTTCCACGAGGCCCCTGGCATCCCAGGCCGCGATCGCGGATGGCGATGCAGTGGTCGTCACATGGGACTCTGATCCAGGCGTCGTGTCGGACGGACGCGGCCCCTTGCCAGGTTCGGGAAACACTCGAACGCTGACGGTCATCAACCGGGACATGCGGCTATCGTGGGGCGATGGCACGGTAGAGATCCTCACATTTCCGGAGTTCACGTTCGCGGTCGTGCCTGTGGGATCAACCGATTCGACAGTTGTCGGGTGGCTGGACGGCGAAGAGGCCGTGTCGCTGACCGCGTCTGTTGTCACGCTTCAGTTCAGCAAGTTCATCGACGAGATCCCCGAGCTGGAACTCTCGACAGGCGGCCGTCCCGCGGTGGGCTACGACCACCACCTCGCGGCCGGATCTGACCTAGACGTGCACCTGTCAGGAATGCTGCGCCGGGACGCGCGATACACGCTTTCTGGTACTGTGGTCCACGACACCCCGCGAGGGTTCCTGCCAGTCGCTTTTGCGGAGTCGTTCATAACGGCCAGCGAAACTGCCGAGGAACGTACGTCCAGGACCATGGCCGGCGTGGTCGTGGTCGAGGACAACGTCACCGGCATCACCTGGTACAACCCTAGGTCCAGCTATGTGGGCGGCCGGTTTGCTCAGGTTCCTCTCCCGAGGGGCGGCGGATACTTCGTCTTCGCTCCCTACCTCGGTGAGCGTGATGGCAACGTGTGGATGCGTCTGAAGATCACGTATCGGGCGGACGACTGGCTGTTCATCGACCGCATATATACCGTCGCGGATGGCCATCGGTGGAACCGACGTATAGACTTCGATGATGTCGACCGTGACGTCGACCGTGGCGGCATCTACGAGTGGATTGACCTACCGGTCGGGGGGTTGTTCGGCGTCGAGGAGGACGAACTGCGACGCATGTCGGACGCCTCGGACGTCACTTTGCGGCTGTCCGGTGACTGGGCCGTTGACCTAACCCTGACTTCCGACCAGAAGAGGGGCATTGGGGAGGCGCTGGATGTGTACGCGCTACTCGCGGAATGACGGGGGCGCGCGACGCAAGCGGGCAGGCAGGAGATCCCAATGCTCCGGTAGGTAATCGTGGACGCAGACGCTTAGCAGGCCGGTATGGGAGGCGGTCTTGACCGCTTTCATCTCTCTCGCCGGGGCGGCTACGCTCTGCGCGACATGGTAGGGTCGGCGGACACCGAGCAAAGCCGTGCGGCATGGCCAGCGCACATCCACCATCGCGCGGAGACAACAGCCATGAGCTCACAACGCGCCGATACGCCCGTCTTTCCGTATGGTCTCCCTCGGGAACGGCCGGACATCCCGCTCAGTAGCGCCATGGAGCGGCTCTACACGCGGTACAGCGCGCCGACATACTGGTGGAACCAGCTCTATTCACAGTTCCGGTACACGCGCCTGGAAGGGCTGGAATACAACAACGGCGACGGCACGCTGACGCGTCGCGACCCCAGCAAGGTGATCAAGGCTAACGGCAGGTACTATGTCTGGTACACGCGCCGGAGCACTGGAACCCCGCCACGAGGAGCCGAGGGCGGGACGGACGTGATTCCCTCCACCGATTGGGATCTTTCCGATATCTGGTTCGCCACCAGCGAGGACGGCTTCGTCTGGGAGGAACAGGGAGTGGCCGTGCCGCGTCCTCCCAAGCCGCAACCGGGATGGCGCTCGGTCTCGACGCCGGATGTTCTGGTTTGGGAGGGCAGATACTACCTTTACTACCAGAGCTTTCTGGAGATGTCCGGCAAGCGGGGAGATGACTGCCCGGTGGCGGTCTCGTGGGCGGACTCACCAGACGGGCCGTGGACGCCGACCCACAGTGTCGTGATCTCCAACGGCCCCGAGGGCGCCTGGGACCAGTACTCGATCCACGACCCATACCCGCTGGTCTACCGCGGCAAGATATACCTCTACTACAAGTCCGACATGAACGGGCGGCCGCAGCTGATCCGCGCGCAAGGTCTGGCCATTGCCAGTGATCCGCTGGGGCCGTTCGAGAAATGCCCTCTCAACCCCGTGCTGAACTCAGGCCACGAAACCGGGCTGTTCCCGTTCAAGGGAGGGATCGCCGCGCTGGCAATTCGGCATGGCAACGAACACAACACGGTTCAGTTCGCGCCAGACGGCATCAACTTCGAGGTGGCGGCCAGCGTAAGCCTGATGCCGATGGCCCCAGGACCGTATGTGCCGGATGCCTTTACGGATACCGACGACGGGCGAGGCATCACCTGGGGGCTCTGCCACTTCACGGGGGTTGGCGCGAAGGACACCCGACACAGCATCCTGGCGCGCTTTGACTGCGACCTCAGCCAGGACCACGACGATCCCTGGATGAGGGAGACGGAACACTGGTGGCCACCAGATTTCTACTTTCGCAGTGGTCTGGGCGACGGGTCACGCCGGCAGCGGGAGGAAGCGGCCAAGGAAGACCTCGCGGACTGACCGCCACCTTGGCTTTCCTTGATTGGGCGAGCGGTCTAGCCGTGCCAGGGAGGGATACAGCCGGCGCGTCATGGCCCTCCCGCCCGGTCGATCAGCACCCGCTGGTCGCGGATGTACCGCAGTAGGCTATCGCGCACGGTGCCATTCGCAATATCCAGCTCGAGACACGCAAACGTCTTCAGGGCGATGTCCAGCTGCCGTCTGACACAGCCGAGCTCAGCTTCGAGCTGTGCCGCATCGACAGTGGGGCGGGTCGTGCTCTGCTTGGCGCTCAAATCGGATGTCCTTCTCATCGTCTGCTCAGGTCGGCGCGAGTGACCTGGATTATGTCACATTCTAGCCAGACGGTGACTCGCAGCTAGCTGGCGCGTAGGCGCGGCGGCGTATCGTAGCCGTGTGACCTGCCCTACTACGAGCCGGCCATGGTCGGCGGCACGTCGTCACTATCAGCGTGGTTAGAAAGCGCCACCGCGCAGACCGTAGCGACGCTCCCCTATTCCGGCTCAGTCGATGGCGCCGCTGCGACATACGTCCTGCCGCCAACCTGGATATGGTCAACACCCGAACGACGCCAGCCGGCCCGGCGGGGCATCGTGAACGTACGCCGCGAGGGCTCCCTGCCTGCGCCCAGGTACTTCGGCTACTTTGGGCAAGTGGAGGAGGATATTTGGACCCTGGAGCCGTAGTGTCGCGTCGTTACGCCCTGGCCGAAGCTGAGAGTTCCGTGCGGAAATCGACAGAGACATCATCCGACGGATGATTCAACGAGAACGGGCGCCGTGTCCTGACCCTGGCGGGCAGGCCAGCCGTGAGATTCCGCTAGACACTGTCCGACCGTCGTCCCACTCGTTCACAGAGCGGATCTGCGATCGCGCATCTCGGTTGGGATGGTAGTCGCGGCGTCAGGGTCGCTATCAGAGCTGGCAGGTAGATGGCTCGATGGATTCTCGTCGTGACTGTGTGCGCTCTTGGTCTAACCGTAGCATCGAACGCTGTGGGCAGCGCGCATGAGAATGGAGCGCCCGGCAGCGAAAGACTTTCGGACTGGATTCCACCGGGGGCAGATGAGTACGCCAACAGCTACGCCCGTGGGATTGAGATCGTCCTGAACTACCTCGGTCACGATGTCGACTACGACACGATCATGGGGGATTCAGGTCAAGCATTCATTGTGCAGGGCGAGACGAACAGCGTGAACACGGTCGGCGGCGCCGTAAACGTCGGCTGGTGACCCCTGAAGCCGATGGGTATCAACATCCGCCTGAACTTCGTGGAGAGGACTGTCGGCCCGAAGGGGGAAGCCGGGCGCGAGGCGCTCCTGTGCCCCGTGGCGTTGCACCGGGACGAGGTGTTGGGCGGGCGAGCAAGGGATCGCGGCGAGCGTCCGCTTCGTCATCCGTGCTACGGCATGAGGAGGCGCTCGCGGCGCTGGAAGGAGCGCGCACTGGCGGGGAAGCGTTATCCTCGGCGGGAGGCCGTAGGGCGCTAAGCGCTGTTGTCGAGGGAATCGCTGGCCTCGAAAGCCAGGCCGCGAGCGTCCGGTGGACGCTCTCGACTGACATTCCATACCCGTCGACAACATCGCAGAGCTCCTGACAGGGGAGTACTCGACACACACCTGACGAAAGGGACGGCAATGGCTACGAAGACGGTCGAGGGCGGCTGTGTCTGCGGAAGCGTGCGGTACCGCCTGGATAATGACGAGATCGCAGGGGGCGGCATGTGCTACTGCGCAAACTGCCGGGTGGCGCATGGGGCTCCCGGTTCCGCCTGGGTGTCGGTTCCGGCGAACGGCGTGACGTTCACGCGTGGCGAGCCCACGATCTATGCGTACACCCGTGAGGACGGCAGGGCCGCCCAGCGCGGCTTCTGCGGGAACTGCGGCTCGCAGCTCACCTACTACGCCCTCGGCGACCCACGGACGGACATTACGACCTGCACCCTTGACGATCCAGAGGCGTTCCCGCCCGAGGGCAGCACTTGGGAGGAGGAGAAGCTCTCCTGGATCACCCCCTGACAGCAGCCGACGACGATCCACGCAAGAGCCGCTTGCGCGTCGGATACGTACGGCCGAGCCGGGCCCAAGCCACCGGGGAGCGCGCGGCACACGCGGCGCCGTCGATATCCTCGCGCACTGTCGGGGCGCGCCACATAGCGGTACAGATGGGTATCCAGGATCGACCGTCAGGTAGATATGCGCCGTGTGAATTGCTGCGGCGGTCGGCGCGTTTTACACTCGGTGGATGTCGCGATACAGACCTGACAGTCTGGAGCCCCGCTGTGATCCTGGGTATCGTCTGCCT
The DNA here is from genome assembly GCA_964473525.1 of uncultured bacterium. Lineage (GTDB taxonomy): Bacteria > Poribacteria > WGA-4E. The sequence continues at coordinate 95,184 of CAYYPK010000009.1, read as the reverse complement.
CCTCCTGCTCGTGTCCTGCTGCGTCCGATGTCGCGTTGCGTCCGCCGCGGCGCCTCCGTTGATCCCTCGAACCGTCCTGTTCGGAAATCCCGAACGGGCCAACGCGCGCCTCTCGCCAGACGGACGCCGACTTGCGTACCGGGCTCCAGACGACAACGGGGTGATGCAGGTGTGGGTCCGCACGTTGGGCGAAGACGACGACCGCATAATCAGTTCCGAACGCGAGCGCGGCGTACCTTACTTCTTCTGGCCTTACGACGGTCGGCAGCTGCTATACGGCCAGGACGCGGGCGGCGACGAGAACTGGCATCTGTACGCTATCGACCTCGACACCAACGTGGTGCGTGATCTGACCCCGTTCCAGGGCGTCAAAGCCGAGATGGTCGCCTCGAGCCCCGCCGTGCCAGAGGAAATCCTCGTCGCGCTCAACCTGGAGGACCGACGCAGGCACGATGTCTACCGAATCAACCTGCGCAACGGCGCCGTCGAACTCGACACGACGAGCCCCGGCGCCGTCGATGGATGGGTAGCCGACAAGGCTCTGGTGGTCCGCGCTGGGTCGGTCAGCACTCCCGACGGCGGGCGGGAACTCATCGGTCGATCTGGCCCGGAAGATGAATGGACGACGATCCGCACGTGGTCCGCGGCCGAATTTGGCTGGACGGTGGGCGTGTCATCGGACGGGGCAACCCTGTACGTGATCGGGAACCACGACGGCGACACAGGCCGATTGCTCGCGGTGGATATGCGCTCGGGAGAAGAGACGGCGCTTGCCGCAGATGCGACGTACGATGTCGCCGAAGCGATGATCCACCCGACCACCGGCCTGCCGCAAGCCGCCGGGGTACTCCGCGAGACGCTCGAGTGGGAGATCGTGGACGAGGACATCGAAGCCGACCTGGCCGCTTTGGGCGCGATTCAGCGCGGCCAGTTCCGTGTCGTCAGTCGGGATGTGGCTGACAGTCTGTGGGCCGTGATGTACGAGACGGACGACGCGTCGGCGAGCTTCTACCTGTACGAGCGCGCGACACAGACGCATACGCAGCTCTTCACAAGCCAACCGCAACTGGATGAGGCGACACTAGCGCGGATGGAACCCATCTCGTTCCAGTCGCGCGACGGCCTCACGGTCCATGGGTACTTGACGACGCCAGTGGGTCAACCGCCACGGAACCTGCCTACGGTGGTCCTCGTCCACGGTGGACCGTATGGGCGAGACACCTGGGGCTACAAGGCGTCCACGCAGTGGCTGGCAAACCGAGGGTACGCGGTGCTACAGATCAACTTCCGTGGCTCCACCGGCTACGGCAAGGCCTTCATGAACGCGGGCGACCGTGAGTGGGGAGGGAAGATGCACGACGACCTCCTCGACGGCGTCGACTGGCTCGTCGAACGAGGGACGGCCGACCGCTCGCGGATCGCGATCATGGGCGCGTCTTACGGCGGGTATGCGACGCTCGCAGGTCTGACGTTCACACCTGATGTGTTCGCAGCGGGCGTAGATCTGGTCGGCCCGAGCAATCTGATGACGTTCCTGACCGACATGCCGGCGTATTGGGAGCCCCTGCGGCCGATGCTGTTCCATCGCATCGGCGACCCCGACAAGGATGAGGCGTTCCTGAAATCGCGCTCGCCGCTGCACTTCGCCGACCAAATCCAGGCGCCGTTGCTGATCGGACAGGGCGCGAACGATCCGCGCGTGAAGCAAGCCGAGAGCGACCGGATCGCGGAGGCGATGCGCGCGAACGGAAAGACCGTGGAGTACATCGTCTACACGGACGAAGGCCATGGCCTTGCTCGCCCTGAGAACCGGCTGCACTTCTTCGCGCGCGCCGAGGCCTTCCTCGCGGAGCACCTTGGCGGACGCGCGGAGCCGATGTCGGAAGTGGACGGTCACTCGGGCGTGGCGCGGTAGCAGTTCGTTGGCGTTGGGCTACGCGCGCTAGCGGAGGGAGTTTGCATGTACATCCAGCATCAGGTGTCGCTCTCAGCTCTCGATGACGAGATGCTGAGCTTTCTGCGGGCGATCAGCGTCGACATGATCCACGTCGACCTGCGTCGTGGCGGGGGCGCCGTGGATAGAGGCGCCAGCATCCAGGACGGCGTCGACCACACGGAGGCGTTCGAGCAGGCGCGCGAGCAGGTCGAGAGCCACGGCATGACCCTGAACAACCTGTTCATGTCGTGCTGGCCGTCCATCACGCTGGGTAAACCGGAGATGGACGAGAAGATCGAAGCGTGGGGACGCATGCTGGAGGCCATGGGTCGCGCTGGCATCCAGAACCTTGGGTGGAACTTCAAGCCCATGGGGAACTTCCGCACGATCTCGGACATCGGCCGTGGGGGAGTGGCGTACAGCACGTTCGACCGCGCGGAGTTCGACGCCTCCGACGTTAAGCGTCACGATCCACCGGTGGGCGAAGACGAGATGTGGGAGCGCATGGAGGCGTTCCTGAGCGGGGTGCTTCCCGTGGCGAGGCAGGCCGGCGTGCGCATGGCGCTGCATCCCGACGATCCGCCTATTCCAGAGCCGCTGGGAGGCGTCGCCCAGATATGCTCGACGATGGACCAGTTCCGGCGCATCTTCGACATGGGGAGCCCAGCGGAACACGGCATGGTGTTCTGCCAGGGATGCGTGACGGAGTTGCTGGGAGAAGGAGTCTACGACGCCATCGAGGAGATGTCCGCCGCCGGACGCGTCGCGTGGGTGCACTTCCGCAACGTGCGAGGCGTCCTGCCGCGCTTCGCCGAGGTGTTCATCGACGAGGGCGACATCGACATGAGGCGCGCGATGGCGATCTATCGCGACAACGGATTCAACGGGCCGTACATGATGGACCACACGCCCCGGTTCCCGCAGGCAAAGGCGGGATGGGCGGGCATAGCCTACGCCGTGGGATACATTCGGGCGCTCATCGAGGATGTCTACGGATGAGCGTCGAAGAGCGGCAGTCTGGGGTTGCCCTCTTCATGAACACGCACTCGTCTACGACTGCGGCGTGCTTTGCCGACGATCGCGCGGCCGCAGGCGAAACGCGCTACTCGACCAGCCCATTGATGTACTCCTCGACGTTCGTATAGCCGTCGCCGTCCCTGTCCTTCGACCCGTCGGAAGCATCGTTCGCGTCTAGTTCGCGCTGAGCTTCCCATTCGTCGGGCATCCCGTCGCCGTCGGTATCCGCGGGCGCGGGCTCGCTGACAAGTTCAGGCCATCCCCCGACATCCGCCGGTGAGTCGATGATGCCTGACTTGTCGTCCGGGTTCGCCACGCGCTTGTTCTGTTCGTAGGTGGCGCCTTCATAGGTGGCATAGCCGCCGCGCGTCTCGGCGATAATCCGCGTGTCCACCGCGTCGCGGGACAAGGACGCCCCAGCGTGTGCCAGCACGGAACGGTACGCGTCCTCGGCGGTCTGCTCGTGGATCCGTACCGCATCCCACGGTTCGTCGGCTCTCAACTCCGCGAGGTACTTGTCGCCGTGCTGCGGCTGGACGCCGCCGTTCCAGTTGTCCGCCGTCACCTCTGGACTGCCCTCGACGACGTTCCCCGCGACATACCACTTGCCGTAGCCTTCGCCCTCCCGGCGGGACGATGGGCTGACGATGCGGTGTAGCCGTTCGTCTGGTGTCGTCGCCGGCCCCGGCTTGTAGTAGTTGCCCACCATGTTGACGGCGGTGAAGTTGAATTCGTCCTTGCCTGGCTGCTCGTTCTCGCCGCCGTACGCGCTGTTGTAGCCCCAGTTGTAGACTACGTTGTTGCGGTAGTCGGTGTAGCCGCAGCCCGACGCAAAGCGAGGATTCCGACTGGTGTGGTGCGCCAGCAGGTTGTGGTGGTAAGTGCTGCGGTTCGATCCCCAGATGCCACCGTACCCGTGTGTGCCTTTGGCGTGGTGAGACTGGTACATGCTCTCCGCGATCAGGCACCACTGGACGGTCAGATCCTCACAGTGGTAGATGGAGACGGTTTCATCGACGCTCCAACTGGCTGATATGTGGTCGAGGATGATGTTCTTGTGATAGCGCCCCGAGACGGCGTCGGCGTCTTCCTCGGATTCGTCGCCAAGTCGCACCCGCATGTACCGGATGATCACCTCGTCCGCGCCGATCGATAGTTGGTTCTTGCGAAGGGTGATGCCGTCGCCTGGCGCGGTCTGTCCGGCGATCGTGATGTAGGGATTGCGGATATTTAAGCGGCTTTCGAGGACGATCGTGCCGGAGACGCGAAAGACCACGGTGCGCGGCCCCTCGGCGTCGACGGCGTCGCGCAAGCTTCCTGGCCCAGAGTCGTTCAGGGTCGTCACGGCGATCACTCGCCCGCCCCTGCCGCCGCGCGTCATGGCGCCATGTCCCTCCGCGCCGGGGAAGGCTGCAACTGCCGGTGTCTCGGACGCGAATGCGTGTGGGTAGAGCACGCATGTCGCGAGGCACAGGCCAATAAGCGAGCGGCGTGCGGCGCCATGTCTATTGTCCACGATGCTCTCCTCCCCTGATAGCGCCAGAGCAGGTCGGCGCGAGGCGCGACTAGCGGTCACTCCACACGGCATACCGATCCGCGACGCGTCGACCCCAACCGCCGTACCACGCGTATCCGCCGCGCCGTTCGCGCTCGATCTCAGCGATGGAGTATTTGATGACGCCGTCGCGGCCGCTGAAAATGGGGCGGTTCGAGCCGATCTCGTAGAACCGGCCCCAAGTCGGAAGCGCGTCCGGTTCTTCGACGACGATAGTATCGCCACCCGTCCGTTCCACGCGGATGCCCGAGAGCGCCGACGCCGCGTACCACGCCGCGCCCGCATGCACCGCGTCGGCGATCTCCGCCGACGGATTCTGCTGATCCATCAGAAACGTCAGGATACCCGCGCTCTCCGCGCCACTCAGGGACGGGTGCTCGTAGGACCGGGCGCCGCGCGGTTCGAGCGTATCTGGATCGTGCTGGGCGCACCAAACGGTCTTCCGCCCATTGACCACGATCTGCGCGCGCAGGATGCACACCAACCCGCGCTCCCAGGCGTCGCGGACCTTCCGCAGGCGATCCTGTCCGATGAAGTCGTACGCCTCGTCTTCCATGGCGGTCTGTAGCGCGCGCATCACCCCGATCATCGCGCCGTCGTTAAAGGTGATGTGGTCGGAATAGCGGTCGCGAAGTGGGTACCTCTGCGGGAACCCGCCGTTGGGATACTGTGCGCGGAGAATGTAGTCGATGGCTTTCCCGAACGCTTCGGCGTAGGTCTCGTCCTGCGTCGCCCAGTACACCCGCGCAATGAAGGGCAGTTGCCCGTGGGTCGCCCCGTTGTCGAACGTCGAGTAGAGATCTGCGGGGTCGCCATCGTACGGCTCCGACACCATGTCGTCGTTCTTGGTGAAGCCGCCGTGACCGCTCTGGTAGGTCAGGATGTTGTTCGCGATGCGGCGCGCTTCGTCCGACGCGAACCACTCGGCCGGCTTGTCGTCGTAGTCGCGCCACCGATACCGCTTCGCTTCGGAGAACGGCGCGTACAGCAACGCGGCCGTCAGTAGCGCGCCGACGAACAGTACCCTCATCTTCATGGCACGGCCTCCTTCCACCATCAGGATACTCCCGACTTTACCGAAGTTCCCCCTCTATATGGACGTATTCTGGCGGTATACTAAGGCCATGGCCCGCTTCGACAACGCACGTCCTGAGTTTCTGCCCTATGGGTTCACATGTGAACTCTGGACGCCCGCTCGCATGCCTCGACCGGATCGGCACAACGAGGTCGAGATGAACCTGCTCGAAGCCGGGTCACTGACGTATCTGCTAGGAGGCCATCGCACCACGGTCCAAGCCGGGAAGCTGGCCGTCTTTTGGGCGGCGATCCCACACCAGATCGTCGCCTACGAGGGTCAGACGCCCTACTACGTCGTGACGGTGCCGTTGAGCGAGTTCCTCGGGGCCGGGATCGACCTCGGTGTCGTGAGTCGAATTCTGAAAGGCGAATTGGTCGTGGATTCCGACTCCGACATCGCTTCCGACAACGCCGACGAACGGAAGTTCCGGCAGTGGGAGCGCGAGCTACGGAAGGGCGATCCGACGTACGAGCGCGCAGCGAAGCTGGAGGTCCAGGCTCGGTTACTGCGGCTTGGGCGTGCGACATCCACACAGGCAGCCGGGCGACACCCTGATCCCACCCTCTCGCGCGCCGACCAGCTTGCGTGCTATATCGCCCAGAACTACCAGGCTCCGCTGACGATGGAGTCAATCGCCGCGGACAACGGTCTGCACCCGAACTACGCCATGAACCTGTTCCGACGCGCGTTCGACACGACGATGGCGACGTTCATCACGCAGCACCGTATCTCGCACGTGCAGCGGCTCCTTGTAACCACGGACGACCCCATTGGGGACATCGCATTCGATGCCGGTTTCCGCAGCCTGAGCCGCTTCAACGAGGCGTTCAAGACGGAGTGCGGGCGCCCACCCCGTGAGTACCGCCAGCTCCACAGCGGGCGATAGGTTGCTGATACCATCGGCCACAGTCGCAAGGCCTGCGCAAAAGCATCTTCGCGCGTGTCAGACCGTCGGCGCGATACACGCGCATCGCGAGGCAGCCGCGCTACTATTGGTCCATCGGCGCCGGCTTCCAGGCATCGGCCGGCCGGTACCGGAGACGAACCCGCACATGTACCCCACCCTGTTCCGCATCGGCCCCGTCGGCATCCACACGTTCGGTCTCATGATGGCGTGCGGCTTCATGGCGGCTCTGGTCGTCCTACAACGCGAATACAGCCGCAGAGGCATCGAGTCCGAGCTCGCCTCGTCGGTCATCTTCATGTCCATCGTCGGCGGGGTCGCCGGGGCGAAGCTGTATTATGTCGGTCTCACCGGCTGGGACTTGACCGCGCTGTTCTCCGGAGCGGGGCTGGCCTGGTACGGTGGGCTGATGGGGGGCGTCACTGCGGTTCTCATCATGCTGTTCCGCGACAGGCGGATCGCGCGTCTGGACAGCAGCGGGAACGTCGTAGGCAGGCGGCTGGGCGACGCGCTGGACCCCGTCGGGCCGGCAACGCTGATCGGACAGACGTGCGGGCGTATTGGCTGCTTCCTGTCGGGCGATGGCGACTACGGGCCACCGACGGACGCGGCGTGGGCTCTGGCGTTCCCCAACGGCACGATACCCACCCTGGTTGATGGCGAAGCCATCGCGGTACACCCAACGATGCTGTACGACGTCGCCATGCTAGCGGCGGCGTTCACGGTGGCGTGGACGCTCCGCAAGAAGCTGGACAGTCGACCGGGCGCCCTCTTCGGCTTGTCACTGATACTGCTGGCGTCCGTTCGGTTAGTGAGCGAGTTCTGGCGGCTGACGAAGGTGTTCGCCTTCACGTCGACCCCCATGGGCTGGGAAACGCGGACGCTGCGCGACTACGTACACGGCTCTGAGTGGCAGGGCTCGCTGATGGTGCATGGTGTGAGCGAGTTCCAGATGTGGTCGCTCGTCACGATAGCCGGTGGCGCCGTCGTGATGTGGCTGGCATGGTCCAGGTCACGGCAGGACGCGTAACCAGGTCCGCGTCAGGATGCCCTGGAGCAGCAGCAGGGCGAACGCCGCGATGTAGAACCAGCGCGCGACGCTCTCGTACGCGGGAGGTCGGTAGATTTCGATGGCGCTACGTTCCAGCCGGTCGATCTCCGCCAGCACGTCCGCCAGGGCCTGTGTGTCTCGCGCGTTGAAGTAGCGCCCTCCCGTGTCGCGCGCGATCTGCCGCAGCGCCTCCTCGTCCAGCTTTGTCACCAACGGTCGACCGTCCGCTCCACGGACGTAGTCTGGTCCGAAGACGGGGTCGTTGATAGGGATGCGAGCGCCCGTCTGGCTCCCCACGCCGATCGTATAGACGCGTATGCCCAACGCCGCCGCGATGCGCGTGGCGTTCTCAGGGTCTACCTCTCCCCGGTTGTTTTCTCCGTCCGTCAGTAGCACGACAACGCGGCTCTGGCTCTTCGAGTCCTTCAGGCGAGCGGACGACTTCACGAGAGCGTCGCCCATCGCCGTGCCGTCCAGTTCCGCAAGGGAGAAGTCGGCGGCTTCGATGAGTCTGTCGACGGCCCCGTGATCCAGAGTCAAGGGCGCCTGCAGAAAGGCGTCGCCAGCGAACACGACAAGGGCGATGCGGTCGTTCTCGCGGGCCTTCACGAAGTCGCGTAGGGTCGCCTTGGCCGCTTCCAGTCGATTGGGGGCGAGATCCTCGGCGCGCATGCTGCGCGACAGATCCAGGGCAAGGCAGATGTCGATGCCCTCGACGGTCGTCGTCCCGCCGACGTAAGCGGCCTCTGGCTGCGCGAGTCCGAGCACGATACAGGCCAGCGTCAGCGCGCGGAGCAGGCGCGGAACGAGGACGGCGAGTCGCGCCGATATGCCCGGCTCGGGTAGCAGGTCGATGTCAGGGTAGCTGATGCTGGGAGCGCGCCGGGCGAGGAGGTAGTCCACGATCCAGAAGACGGGTATCAGCGCCAACGCCCAAAGCACGACCGGGAACTGCCAGCGCAACTAGGCGCCTCCCTTCGCGCCTAGCGTTCCTTGTCCACCACCGTGACTCCGAAGCCCAGCCGGGTGCGGATTGCCAGGCCGACGCCTAGCAGGCTCGTCGTCAGGAACGCCGCCGTTCCGATCGCGAACGGGTCGAACATCACGAGCAACGCGTAGGCGAGATACACAGGGAAGAACGGCAGCACGCTGCGAGCTTCGCGGCGACGCGTGATGGCCCAGCCAATGCTCACGAAAACGCCCATCTTGCCCAGCACTGCCGCCAGGAAAAGCGCGCCCCAGAGCAGGATCGCGAACGGCAGCCCGACGACGGAAATCGCGAGCACGATCGTGAACGGCACAACGAGGATCGTCGCGGCTACGCCAAGAACCATCGGTCCCAAGGGGCGTCTGGGGAAGACCAACGCCATGAGCCGAACACGGTAGCTGGCGAATCCGAGCAACGTCGCCTGACCCAGCAGCATGAGTGCCGCGACGCTGACGTTCCATCGCAGGTACTGCTCGTTGTTGTAGAGCTTTCGCGCGACCGCCTTGCCGGACAGGATCGAGATGGCGTTACGTAGGATCAGATACCGGTCGCGCGCCTCCCACGCGCCACGCATGTCGTCCCGCACGAGCTCGAGCGCCTCGTAGAACGTCTCGGGCCGCTCCGGCCCCATGGGCACGACCGTCGTGTCGGGCGCCTGCCCCTCCTCGGGGTCCGGCTGGGCGAAGCCAACGCAGGCGAGGAAGAGGAAGCAGAGGGAGGCCGTGAGAGTGCGTGTCATGCTTGCGCTGGTTCAGCGCCGGGCGCTGGCTCTGGACGGGGAGCCCTGATTAGCTTCCAGCCCATGATGATGACGATGACCAGCATGATGTACACGAACCAGTCGGAGTGCGCGTCGTTCAGGCTCTTGTTGATGAGCTTCCCAAGACCAAGTCCGACGGCTAGCACGGGCAGCAACGCTGGCAACTCCTTCAGCACTTCGCGAGTGAGCAGACCCGTCTTGCTGAACGTCACGATCTTCACGGCGTTGAGCGTAAAGAACAGCACCGTCGCCGTCCCGACGAGCGTCGGAGCCAGGTTCTCTCGGGGAAGGACGAGCAGGAAGTAGATGGTTGAGATGATGCCGCCCACGTGTCCCATCGTCGAGAACACGCCCAGCACAAGACCTAGCGCGAGACCGAGCGCTGTCGCCCATACGACGGGCAGGTCCGCCGGACTCAACTCTATCCACCCGGCGGTTCGCGCGATCTGTATCGGAACGAACGTCAGGGCGAGATACCCGAGCGTCTTCTTGACCCAATACTCCGGCAGACTAACGAGGTGGCGCGTCGTGATGATGACGCCCAGGACGGCGCCAGGGAGCAAACGCAACGCCGCCGTCAGATCCCACTGACCCCAGAACAGGTAGAAATTCCCGACGTCTGACAGTATCAGCAGAGGCAACACTAGCGCCAGGCTGTGCTTGGCGGGATACACCATCGCCATGAGCGGCGTGACGCCGATCCCTACGCCCCCCGCGAATCCTGACTTCCCCAGGCCGGTATAGAAGGCGGCGATCTGCGACACGACGCGGCGCTTGGTACTGTCTTGCAAGTGTTCGAGCTCTCGGAGGGCTTACAGCAGGGACTTCACGACGCCACCATCCACCTGAATCGTCGCGCCGGTCACGTAATTGGCGGCCTCGGACGCGAGGAATACGGCGACGTTCGCGAACTCCTCGGGATCCCCCAAGCGGCCCATCGGGATGGTGGCTGCCATCGCCGCCATCTCGTCCTCTTCGGACGTGCCGTTCGCGGCGGCGCGCGCGTTGGCGATCTCGGCGATGCGATCCGTGTGGATCAGACCGGGGCAGACGTTGTTCACCGTCACGTTGAACGGGGCGAGTTCGGTGGCGGCGGTCTTGGCAAAGCCTATGACCGCCGCCCTTATCGTATTCGAGAGTATCAAGCCGTCGACGGGCTGCTTCACGGAGAGCGAGGCGAGGTTGATGATCCGACCCCACCCGCGCTCCTTCATCTCGTCGGCGACTTCGTTCACGAGCGTGATGACGCTCATCAGCGTGAGCCGATGCGCGTCGTCGTAGCTGGCGACCGGGGTGTCGAAGAAGCCGCCCGGAGGCGGGCCACCGGCGTTCGTAAGCAGGATATCCACCTGCCCGAACCGCGACCGCGCCTCGGCAATGAGCCGCTTCGCGTCCTCGGGGTTCGACACGTCCGCCTGGACGGGGTGCACGCTGGCGCCGGTTTCAGCGGCGATCTCCTTCGCCGCCGACTCAATGCGACTCGCGTCGCGCGAGCAGACGGTAACGTCCGCGCCTTCTCGAGCCATTCCGAGCGCGATGGCGCGCCCGAGCCCACGACTCGCGGCGCAGACGACGGCCGACTTCCCAGCGAGACCCAGATCCATGCAACTACTCCCCGACAAAACCCGGTTGCGCGACGCCCGTGACGACTCGACCGCTATTCGAGGATGGACTTCTTCAGGTAGTCACCGCTCAGCAGGAAGCCGAGCTTACGGCGGTCGCCGCTGAAGGAATCGTCCTCGTGTTCGATGACGATGTCACCGTCCCACCCGAGCTCGTAGAACAGGGCGAAGAACGCCGGCCAGTCGAACTTGGCGAAGCCCGGCAGACGATAGCGCCACCAGCCGCGCGTGTACGTGCCACGCCATGCGACCTGGTCAGCGTCCATCTCGGTGTCTTTGGCGTGGATGATGTGGATGCGGTCGATGAACTCCCGCACCGCGCGCATGCTGTCGATGCCCTGCCAGATGAAGTGGGAGGGGTCGAACTCGAGGCCGATGCGCTTGGAAGGCACGGCTTCGAGCATCGCCGCGATGGCCTCGGGCGTGACGGCCAGGTTGCCGCCTTCACCGAACGGTCCACGTCCACCCGGCCAGTTCTCGAAGGCGATGTTGACGCCCTTAGCCTCGGCGAGGTCGGCGACCGGGGAGTAGACCTCTTTGTACAGCGCCACGTTGTCGGCGAGGGACTTCGCGGGGTCGTATCCCATCGGGGCCGCGCCGGTGAGCACGGCGCCGCCGAAGTCGTTCGCCATGTCCATGAGGCGTCCCATGGTCTCCAGCTCACCCGCCATCTCCGCCTTCGTCGTGCGGATGTTCGGCCCGAGCGTCATGAACGACGCCACGCGCACGCCGTACTGATCAAGGAGTTTCTTCGCCGACTCCTGCTGCGCCGGGTCGTCTATCCAACCCGCCGCCCCGCCGATTTCGATGCAGGTAAACGGACCTTCGTTCGCGGTCTTCAGGTGTTCTTCCGCGAAGGGGGTTAGAAACCCAAGTTCCATGAAAGCGTCTCCAAAAGCTGTCGGAAAGCCGTGTCATAGGGCCATCGTGACGGATTTCACGCAGTCCACCACTGAATCTAGCACACGGGACATGGTCCAACAAGATTAGCGTGAAGCGGTCGGTCTCAACTTGCAGTGGCGTTGTGTCCATCCGCTACTGACGCGATCCGCGCGAGCGATGAGGACAGCGTTGCGAGCCCCTCGCTGAGCCCCCTCAGACTACCCGATGGGTCGCCCGAAAACCCGACGATTCGGAACGGCCCAGAGCCAAGGCCGCATCCGACTGCGTAGGTCCGCCAAGAGGCCGCGACTCGACCGCAGAGGAAGTTACCCCGGAGATACCTGATACCCGATTCCACCTCAGCCTTGGTCTGCCTTCTCGAGGCTGGCAGCGACGAGACCGAACGACCCACCGTCGCAGGCGATTTCCTGGATGACGCGCGGCCCGTCAGGAACGTCGAGGACCGCGTGGGTGATGGACGCGCGCGGGAAGCCTACGGTGCCTTCGAAGTCGAACGCGACATCGCCCATGAGCCGCTGTTCATCCTCATGGGTCGGGTCGTCCAGTAGCTGTGTACCCGACCACTCGTACACGTCGAATGCCAGCTCGACCGGCGCGCCGTCGGCGAAGGCTACGCGCAGTGACAGAGGCGACTCAGGCCAGTTGTACCCAAACACGAGCAGGTGAATCCGCGACGCTGACTCCCCGATGGCCTCCAACGTCCACTGGTTCGAGGCGTTGCTCGGCGACACGAGCACATCGGTCCCAGATGTCGCCACGAGGAAGGGGACGTCGGCGTGTTCGACACGATCCGTCGTGAACCATGTAGCGAAGCTGGCATTGTCGGCTCCGCCAACCTGTAACGAGTCGTGGCTACGCGTATAGAGTTCCGCGAGGTCCATCAACACAAACGCGCCATCTTCGCGGCGCCCCGGCGCACCCATGACGCGTACGGGCTCCGGCCCCTTGGCGCGGCCCATCTGCGGCCCAGACACGACCTGCGGCCTCTCGTCCGCGGTAAACGCGTCAGGCAGATCGCGCCAGTCGAGACAGTTGATGTAGCGGCCGGAGGAGTCCTCTGGCCACGTGTCGACCGTCGCCTCTAGGACGATGATGGGCTCAGGAGCTATGAGCGTGACGGTAACCTCCGTCGCGTTACCCGCCTTGAAGAGCGGCAGCAGCGCGGTGGCGCGATAGGCCTCGCCACGCGTGTGGCCTCCGATGCAGGTGTCCGCCACGTGCTGATAGATGGTCCACTCGTTCCCTCGCACTTCGTGGAGGAGAGCGCCCTGTTGCCGAACTGCGAGACGGACCTCGGGCGTGGTCTCGTGCGGCCATTCCGCTTTGAGGGCGAAAATGGGGACATGTCCCTCGGGCGTTGCAGGCGCGTTCAAACGTAGCGTCTCGTCCGGCCGGATACGCGCGGGCGTATGCAGTAACGCGTGGCTGCGAAACACGGGTCGGGCGTCTCCGCGCGGCAGACGCGCGAACGGTCTGCCGTACTGTTGCCACTGTAGAACGGTCTCGACGTCCGTTGCGTGTTCTCCCGCGTCGACCGCTCCCGTCCGCGACGCTTCGGCCAAGAACTGGCTGAGGACTGGATGGGCGCTGAGGTAGTCCGAACGCGCGTCGCATAGCAGGTCGGCGAGTGGTCGCTCAGGGTCGTCCGACAGCCGGCGCAGGAAGTACAAGATGAGCTCACACGCGTAGCGATCCGGTATCATGCCCGCGACGTTCGAACTGCTGCCGATGTACGCTGTCCCGCCTTGATCCATGAACGCTCGAAGCAGCGGAGAGCCCGGAGGCGTGGTGGCGCAACCATCGACGAAGGCAATAGGGCCGCGCGGCAAGGGCGGGATCTCGTCCGCCGTGAAGTACGTCTGCCACCTGCCTCGTAGCGCCGTGTCGCTACCGTGACCGAAGTGGATCAGCGCGTCGCACAGCGGCAGCGCCTCGGCCGCGTCGTCCATCGTGCAGGTGGGCGTGTATCCGACCTCCGTGAGCGCGCGGAGGAAGACGCGCGTCTCCAGGTGCACGCGCGTGTCTTCCGAGCACAGGAACAGCGCGCGTGGATTTATGTCGGCTTCGATCTCGGCGTGCGGAGGATCCTCAAGCTGCCGCGCCATGGCCGTGGCCCCGCCCAGCACGCGCGTCACGGGCGCGTCAGGGCGCGCGTCGTCGGTGTGCGAGCCGTAGAAGTAGTCCGTGAAGAACTCCCCGCCGCCAACATCGACGCCCTGCATCGGCACGACGCTCTCATCGCCAACGATGGCAACGAACGTCGGCCTGGAGCTCGCGACCGCAGTTTGGATGCCTCGTGCGACTTCCGACGCTCTATCTGTCGGATACGTGTATAGCCCTCCCTCCCCGTGAGAGCGGACATCCACGATGGCGGCGCCGTGACGCTCCGCGAATGCGCGCGTGGCCTCCGCGACGCTCTCAGCCTCGGCGCCGAGCGCTTCATGCAGGCGACGTGTATCCGTCAGGACCATGCCGCTGGACATGCTCGCAGCTCCCTTGGGTGTGACCGAGTCTACACGCGAGACTCGGGTTGGGGTAGTAGCGAGGGTCGCGTCGATTGCGGACGGCCAGGTCGCGGGCGAGCACAAAAACGCGCGGGCCCGAGGAGTCAACAAGGGCCCGCGCTAGTCATTCTCTGACACGTGTCACGTGACGAGAGGTCGCGAAACTGGTTAGAACAGCAGGTCCATGAGCGACACGGGCAGTATGTTGGACGTGACGCCCAACGTCGCCTGAAGCGCCGTCTGTCGAAGCTGCAACTCCGTGATCGCCTCGGCTAGGTCGACATCCTCCGTCGTCGACTGGAGGTCGAGGATCTGGAACTTCTCCTCCTCGAGACGCTCCTGAACCTGGTTCATGCGCTCGGTGCGAGCGCCGAAGTCCGTGCGGGCGGCCACGAAGCGGTCGAATTCCGTGTTGAGGCCCGCGAGCGCGGCGCCGATGGACTCCGCGTCGTCGTTCTCCATCGCCTGCTTCAGCCCGATGAGGATGTTGAAGACGCCGTCTTGCGTGACGTTCGTTGTGCCATCGCGGTTCTCGAAGAAGAGGCCGGTACCGGCGAATGTCGTCTCGACGAGCGGCGTATCGTGGCTGATCCGACGCACCACGCCAGCGTCCGTGCCAGCGTAGCTGACGCTGTCGCCGTCTCGCGTGAACGGGTCTTCCAGCGTGTTCTCGCCACCGAAGATATGGCGCCCACGGAACTGCGTGTTCCCCAGCGCGACCACTTCGTCGATGAGCGCGTCGATCTCAAGCGACGCGGCAGCGCGGCTTGACGCCGTGTGGATGGCATCGCCCATCTGCACCGCGAGCTCCTTGGCGCGCAGGATGCGATCCGATATCTGGCCCGTCAGGCTATCCGCCATGTTCAGATCCGCGCGGCCGAGTTCGATGTTCCCAATGAACTGATCGACCTGGGCGATACGGGCGCGATTCAGCAGCGCATGGCGCACCCCGATGACGTCGTCGGACGGCTTCAGGATCCGCTTGCCGCTACTGATCTCGGCCTGGGACCGGAGCAGATCCTGGGATCTCTCCTTGATCGCGCTCTGGAGCGGGATAGCCCGCGATTGGAATGTCACTCGCATCTGCATGGGTGCCACCCTTCATTCAGAATCTACGGGACTAGAACCGCGAGATGAGAGTCTCGAGGAGGCTGTCCACCACGTTGATATAGGACGCTGACGCCTGGAACGACCGTTGGAACATGATCATGTTCGCGGCTTCCTCGTCGAGCGAAACCCCTGAAATCGCCTCGCGTCGCTGCTCCATCTGCTGCACCACCAGGTCGCTCGTGTCGCGCCGCTGGTTCATCTCGGACACGCGAGCGCCAACGCCCGAGACCAATTCGCGATAGTACCCGAGGACCGACGTGCCGCCGAGATCCGACTGAGCGGCGTCGCGCAGGTCCGAGATCGCCAGAGCGATGTCATTGCCGCCGGAGAGACTGGACGAACCCGGAACGATGTTGTCCGCGTCGGTGATCAACACGTTCATGAACGCGCCAGCGCGTGCGCGCTGTCCTGGGTCGGTCAGGTCGGCGAAGAAGCCCGGGTGCAACTCGTTCACGCCGTCCACGATGGCGCGCGCCACGGAGTGGACATCGTTGGCGATGCTGGGAATCGTCTCGTTCTGGGCATCCATGAGCCCCGCCAGCGAGCCGCCGGTCGGATGCAGGGAGATGGTGTCGGCATCAAGAGTGACGTTGAGCGAGATCATCTGGTCCGCGTCCAACGCCATGGAGACCGTCGCCGCCTCCGTGCCGTCGACGATACCCAGGCCGTTGACCGTGACGGTGCGAATCCCGTTGTCCGCTTCGGTCGTGCGGATGGAGATGACCTCGGCGAGGTCGTTGATGATCTGGTTCTGACGCGTCTGGATCTCGCCTACGCTACCAGGATCCGTGGACCGTGCGATTTCCTGGTTCAGCCGGGCGACGTTCTCCAGCTTCATGTTCAGGTCGTTGATGATGATCCGCGCTTCTTCTACGTTCTCGTTGCGGATCGTCTCAAGCGTGCTGGTGTAGGCCTGGAAGCCTATGGCTAGCGCGCCACCCCGCTCGATAAACAGACGACGCGCGCCCGCGCTCTCGGGGGTGTTCGCGAGATCCTCCGCCGAGTTGAAGAACGCCGTCATCACTGCGTTCAACCCGGCGTCCGACGGCTCGTTGAATGCTGTCTCTACCAGAGAAAGGAGGCCCGCATGGCGTTCCAGGGAGCCCTGACGGCCACGCTCCTGAAGGAGAAGCCGTTCGGTGACTTGGTCCCGCATCAGTTGGACGGTGGGGAACGACTCGCCGGTGACGGCGTCCGCCCTTGAATCCGTAACGCCCGTCACGGCGCGCTGCCGCGTGTAGCCCGGCGTGTTGACGTTGGCGATATTCCTGCCTGTGATCTGCAAGCCGGCCGTCTGCGACTGAACCGCCCGCCGACCTAGATTCAGGCTACTGAATAACCCAAGCGAGTTAAGGATGCTCATGCGACGCCTTCCGTCAAAGGAGAATGAGAGTACTGCCTCGGTCGATGAATGAACGCCGATGCCGAACTCGCTTCACGACCGGTCCCCCGCCAAAGATTCCGGTGGCCGCGTTCACGGTGACGACATGAACCACGGCGCTTGTGTGAGGCCAATCCGCTCTCTCGAAGCCCCCCGTTAATGGCAAAGCGCTTATGTCAAAGTCTTATCACTCCACGCCTACAAGGTCGTATCGACCAACTGAGGAAGCTCGTGTACCGACTCGCTCCGTGAACCGTACGTGGACGCCTCGATACCGAGCGCCATGTCCGCGTATCGCAACGACCGCTGGATGAGGACCATGTTCTGCCGGTTCAGCGCGCGCAGTTGGTCCGTCGAGCGACGGAAATCGTCGCACAGGTCGTTCAATCTGGTCGCGTAGGGGTCGGGGATTCGATCCGCCCATTCCGAGAGCCGCAGCTTGTCGAGGCCTGGCACGAAGGGCGTCAGGCGCTGCGTGATCATGAGGCGCTGATGTTCCGCCTGCCGCAGTTCCTGCGCGAGCGCGCCCTGTCGTTGCGAGGTCTCCAGGAGCGCGACACAATCATCCACGAGCAAGCGCGTCTGCGTCTCCTGCGCGAGCGCGAGCAGGGCAGACGTTAGCTGCGCTTCTTGCGAGACGACCGCGACGACACGCTCGAGCATCTGCTCGACGATCTGATGCGCGGTGACTTTCGGTGGAGCGGCGGCGGACGCAGTCCGCGTGGAGCCGTTGTCCTGCATTGTTCCTACCCGCTACGGCGTCTAGCGACGGTTGCTAGGTGGCCTCGACCGGTGGCATGGAGTAGACGCCGTTCAGCAGCTTTTGCCGCACGACTTCAACTCGATCCGCCCGGATGTCTGGTAGGGCTTGCAGGCGCTTCTTCATCTCGATAAAGAGGAGGGCGTCGTCGGATACATGGACCTCGGTGCCCGAGCCACCCGTGGCGCTCGCACTCTCAGCCTTTTCACCACCCGCGCGGGCCGAAGCCCTAGCACGGGGCAGGTCTGAATACGCGCCGGGACGTTTTGGGCGTTCGATCATCATGTCGGGCTGTCCCATGAATCCTCTCACCTCTCTATCGGCGTCTCGTCAGCGCCGCTTAAGCCCCAATCTCTACCAAACCGGCCACTGGCGGCCTTAGCGCGCCAAGCCTGGAATGGCTCCAACACTCATCTCATTCGCGCGTGCGGCTGCGGCGGCCTGGTATGCAATCTGGCCCTGCCGATGCCGCGTGACGTCCTGGTAGAGCATCTCGGCGAGTCCGAGACCTTTACCATCGGCGGTGAGAATCTGCGACAGTTGCTCGTCGTGCATCTGCTCGTAGGTGCTCCCCGCGAACGATTCCTTGAACAGCCCGCCCTTCTGTACCGAGTCGCGCATCTTCTGCAGCATGAACTGCATGAAGATAGCCTCGAAGCCTCGGGCGGCTTGCATCAGTTCGTCGCGCTCCTCGGCTGTCATCCCGTCGTCGGGCTGACTGACGGCGTTGGGCGTAGCCGCGTGCGCGAGTCCGGCGAGCGCTGTCGTGTGCGTCGCCTGTAGTCCTTGTATGGCAATCACGTCCGTACCCTCCGTGTCCTGTGCGTCTATCTAACCTCGAGCTCGGCTTGCAGCGCGCCGGCTTGCTTGAGGTTCTTGAGCACCGCCACCAGGTCGCGTGGGGCGATACCTATTGCATTCAGCGCCTGCACCAGTTCGTTGAGCGTCGGGGCTTGCAGGAGATGGACCGACCCGCCTTCTGTTAGCGAGGGGCCTTCCTCCGTCACCACGATCTCCGCGTCCGGTACAACGATCGTCTCGCCCTGGCTGAATGGGCCGGGCTGAGAAACGATCGGCTGGGCGGTCACTTCTACGTTGATGCTGCCGTAGCTGATGCCGACTTCCGAGACCTGGACGTTACGGCCCATGACCACGGTGCCGGTGCGCTCATCGACGATGACCCGCGCCGGCTGGTCCGGCGTCACGTCGATCGCCTCGATCTGCGAAATCAACTGCACGACGTCCTGACCGGCTGGAACCGTGACATCCACCGTTCCCTCGGTCGAAGCGACGGCCGTGCCGGCGCCGATGGCGGTGTTGATCGCGTCACTGATGCGCGCTGCGGTCGTGAAGTCGGGATTCAGCAAGCCGAAGGTCAGGATCTCGTCGGCGGTCGCCGGATCGGCGGCGCTGGGGTCCGGGGTCGTGATGGCGCCGGACGCGAGCGCCTGGTTGACCTGCCCACCGGCTGGAATCGTCCCGGCGGCCACATGGTTCCGTTGCACGCTGCTTCCTGCGGACTCCGCGAGGAACCCGCCCGTCGCCAATGGGCCTGACGCCGTGCCAACGACAATGTCGCCGTCTACGGTCCTCAGCTCCGTCGGCATGAGCGAACCGCCGTGCAGGCTGCGGGCGTCACCGAACGACGAGATCTCGATATCGAACGTGCTGTTCACGGCTAGATACGTCGGTATCTCGGCGACTACGTTCACGACAGCCACGTTGTTCGTGCGCAACGAGCCGCTGGACTCGTCGACCGAGATGCCCTGGTTCCGCAGGTAGTTCAGAATCATCTGCCGCGCGAACGGGACATTCGTCGTCTGGTCGCCAGTACCCGCCAGACCGTCCACCAGACCGACACCGATGAGCTTTACTGTCTCGACGCCACGCACGGAGGTGATGTCCTTGACGCGCGCGGCGTCCGCGTGCTGCGCTCCAAAGACGAGACCCGCGGCGAGAAGCCAAGAGCCGACAGTCGAGAAGCGTCGCCGAGATGTCCTTGCAACCGTCGTCATTCGTCGACTCCTATAGGAACGGGATGAATCCCGCGAGGAAACGCATCACGGGGCCCGCCTTCTTGGCGTCCTTGACGGGGGCCTCTATCGCGTCCTCTTCGGAGGCTTCTTCCATCTTGGGAGTCAGACCATCGCCGGTGTAGGTGATGTCCGCGTTCGCCAACTGCGTGGAGAAGACCGTGTTGTCGCTGCTGATGTCGTCGGTGCGCAGGATGCCCTGGACGGACAGCGTGTCGATTTCGTCGTTAATGCGCAGCTGCCGCTGACCTTCGACCTTAAGGAAGCCGTTCGGAGTCACTTCCGTCACGAGCGCGGTGATCGTCGCGCGCAAGTGGCGGCGGTCGTCCATGGAGGCGCGCTTAGCGAACCGCAGTCGCGTGAGCGTCTCGCTGTCCAGGCCGTCCGGATAGTCGAATGCTGGCGCGTCATTCTGCGTCTTCGAGCGGTCGCCCTGGGTCGACTCGTTGACGATAACCGTCACGATGTCGCCGACTTCCGATGCGCGCTTGCCGTGTCCGAGCGTGCCGGCGATGTCGTGGGTGGCTGTCATTGGCTGGGCCATGGTCTACTCCTAAAAGAACGGCAGGATGCTCGTCAGAATGCGAACGAGCATATTGGGCTTCTGCTGCTTGTTGATGGGGCCGTCGCCCGTATAGCTGATTTCGGGGTTCGCCAACTGGGTCGACAGGACGCTGTTAGTCCGGGAGATGTCCACCGCGCGCAGAAGGCCGGTCACCGTCAGGGTCGCCTTCTCTTCGTTGATCTGAAGGAGGCGAGAGCCTTCGACTTTCAGCAAGCCGTTGGGCTGCACCTCAGTAACCACTGCGGTAACGGTCGTCCTCAACGCCCCGCTGCTCCGCGTGACGCCCGTGCCGCTGTGATCGGAGCCGCCGGTAAACCCACCTTCGATGTTCGTCGTCGTCGTCGTTGCGCTACGGTTGGCGAACCCACCGTTGAGGTTCACTCCACTGCTTCGGCTTGTCTGCGTCGAGGCAGATCGACTTGCCTGCGTGGACTCGTCGATGATGATCGTCACCGTGTCGCCGACCTCGGCTGCCTTGATGTCGGCGAAGAGGGACTTCGCCTCGGCGCCACACACGGCGCTACCAAGCAACAGCGCGAGCGTGATCGGCAAGCCGTTCCGGCGTCCTAACCAGCGCCTTACCATGTCCAGTTCCTCTCAGGGTTGAATTCGACTTGCCTCAGCGGGCCATGGCCACCGGACGACCGCGTGTAGCCCCAGGCTGCACGAGGTCCACTTGCACGAGCCGTTCCTTGACGACTCGCGCCTGGATGACCTTTTCCGACATGAGGTTCCTGATGCGAATGAAATCCCCGAGGCGACCATCCTGTAGGGCTTCACCGGTCGTCGTAATCGACATCCGGGGGGCTTCGAGAAGTATCGTCACTTGGTCGCCCTTATCGATCAGGGGTATCGTCTCGCTGTTCTGATCCGTCAGGTTCTCACCTGCCCGAATCTCCCGGGTCGCGCGGACGCCGAAGACATCAAGGCCCTCGGTGGACGAGCGAATCGGGGAACCTCCGTTGAGGGTCGTCAGATCCACCTCTACGTATTCCACGTCGGCTTCCGTGAGCTCTTCATGGCGGTGAATTGCCCGGTTAGCCACTGGAATCATCGCGTAGAGATGCAATTTGAGTGCCAGCGTGACTCGCTTTACGGTCACGTCGTCGACGGTGATGCGAACCGGCACCGACAGGGTGCTGGTGGCGCCTCGCGGAACCCATGTGGGCGCCGGAGCCGCGTGCCATTCGCCAGCGGGAATCACGACCGAACGTGGGTTCGACAGGTAGTCGAGCTCCATGCGTTCGGCGCGCGCCATGACGCCGACCCGCTGATCGATCCAGGGACGAACCCGGTCGATCATGTCCTGGGGCGTGATCTCCTGACTCGCGACACTTACCTGGGTCATCTTGGCGCCGGCGAACTCCATGTCGGAGTCGTCGAAACCCAGTGTTCGCCGCTGACTACGGAGCATCAGCTTCACGCTGCCCTCCCGCAGTCTCAACACATCGCCAACGCGTGGGGAGCGCCCGACGACGAGAGCCTCGAGGGCTTCCCTCAGACTCTCGTCGTCGGTTTCCACCTTCGCGAGATCGCCGAGCCGTACCGATGTCTCCGTCACCGTCACACTCTCATGGAACGTGACGGTGGCCCTTGCGCGGGCTTGCGCTTGAAGCGCTATTCCCAATCCCCCGATCAGCATCGTCGCGACAACACACTCACCGATGTGCGAGAAGGCGCGTCGGAGCATTTTTCCGTCCTGCCTTCGCCGTGGGAAAATTCTTCCCGTCATCTCACCGGCTCCGTTGCTAGGGGGTGGGCGCCTTTATCGGCGCAGGTTGTTCGCGACGTTGAGCATCTCGTCGGCAGCCTGGATGCTGCGTGACGAGATCTCATACGCCCGCTGGGCGACGATCATGGAGACCATTTCCTCGACGAGTTTCACGTTGGACAGCTCCAGGAATCCCTGGAGGATCGAGCCGTAGCCCTGCATGTCGGGCGTGCCCGTCTGGGCCGCTCCACTTGCCTGGGAGCTACGGAACAGGTTCTGGCCGATGGCTTCGAGACCCGCCGGATTGGCGAACCGCGCGAGCTGGATGCGGCCAAGTTCTTGTGGAGCGGGGTCGTTCGGGAACGTGCCCTGGACGATCCCGTCCTTGCTGATGCTGACGCTCATGACTTCTGGCGGAATCGAGATCTGGTCGCCCAGGAGGAGACCGTCGGATGTCACCATGCGGCCCGCGCTGTCCAGTTTGAACGCGCCAGCGCGTGTGTAGACCTCTTCGCCATCGTTGTTGAGGATCTTGAAGAACCCGTCGCCTTCGATCACGAGGTCGAGATCAGCGTCGGTCTGCTTGAACTCGCCCTGTGAGAAGATGCGCTGAGTCGACGCGACGCGGCTGCCGTGACCCACCTGAATCCCCGTGGGGATTTCCGTCCCCGAGCCGGACGTGGCGCCAGGCGTCATGATCGTCTGGTAGATCAAGTCCTGGAAGTCGATGCGCGTGCGTTTGAAGCCGTTCGTATTGACGTTCGCCAGGTTGTTCGCGATCGTGTCGATCGCGAGTTCCTGCGCGTTCATCCCGGAAGCCGAAGAGTACAGGGCTCGTATCATGTCTATCTACCCCCAACACGTTGGATGAGCATGTTCAGGCTCTGATCGGAGACGAGGATCGCCCGCTGGTACGCTTCGTATCCGCGCACCATGTGGATGAGCTTCGCCATCTCCTGAACCATGTTGACGTTGCTCCCCTCGAGCGTTCGCTGACGAACCTGCGGATCGTTGGCGATCTGCGGGATGGTTTGGTCGTCGAGCGGCGTGAGGAGATTGTGACCGGCCTTACGTAGCGGAACTCGACCGTCGACCCGGTCGAATCGGACGATTTGCAGTCGGTCCACGTAGTTCTTGTCGACGAGGACCTCGCCTGTGTCGGTGATCTCTATCTCACCGCCCTGGACGTTGATGGGCCCGGACATGCCGAGCACGGGAAGCTGGTCTTGCGTGACGATCGTCCCGCTCGGATCGAGCGTGAAGTTGCCCGCGCGCGTGTAACGCTCGCCCTTGGGCGTCTCGATAGAGAAGAAGCCGTTGCCGTCGTCAGCTAACGACAGGTCGAGTGGATTGCCCGTGGTGCGGACACTCCCGATCTCAAAATCAGTGTAGGAACGGTATACGAGCATGGGCGAGAGCTTCGTGCGACCCGGCTCGTCCGCCTTATGCCCCGCCATGTGAAAGGTCGCGAAATCCTGGCGGAATCCAGGCGTAGAGGCGTTCGCGAGGTTATTCGAGATAACCTCGGACATAGCCTCGTGCGCCATCATGCCAGACGCAGCCGTATAGATGCCTTGCAGCATTCGGAATGACTCCTCTCGTCAGTTGGGGAGTCTGTGAGCAACATGCGTGCCACCGTGGTCGAAGGGCGCCTATCCCCTCTCATAGAAGGCGTCTACGCGGATATGCACTGCGGAATGCTCACGCTGCAAGCTGGGAAAAGTTGGGCCGGAAGGCCGGCGAGGCCGGAAGAAAGTTCCCAGGTCGGGGCCTGGAACGGAAAAAGGGCGCCCGCGTAAAACGGGCGCCCACATCTGGTGGTACCTAACGGTGGTGAGAGCCGTTAGGGACGGCTTGCGCGAACCACTCACGCGGTAGCTTTCCGCGTTCCGCGGCTGGCGCCGATCACCTACTCGGTGGTGAGCCGGTAGGCACGCTCTATTGGAGGAGCTGTAGCGCTGCCTGCGTGACCAGATTCGCCGAGCTCAACATGGATGAGCCGGACTGCACGAGAATCTGGGCGCGCGTCAGCGCGGACGCCTCCGCGGCGAAGTCAGCATCTCGGACAACAGACTCCGCGTTCGCCGTGTTCTCCATGATCGACTGGATGTTGATCTGCGACCTCTCCAGGCGGTTCATGAAAGCGCCGATCTCAGTTCTGATCTGCGCGACGTTGTTGACGGCCGTATCCGCCGTCTGGACCAGCGCTTCCGCCGAAACCTGGTTCAGGAAGTCAGCGACGGTCAGCACGTACGACGAGCCGCCGATCGTGCCGACGCCCGCTGCCGTGAAGTCGACGCCACTGATGCTCAGCCCCGCGATCTGATTCGACGTGGGTATGGCCGCCGAGCCATCGCCGAGGAAGAACGTAAAGTCGGTCGTGCCCGCCGAGGCGATGAGGCTGATGCCGTTGAACGTCGTCGTCTCGGCGATCCGATCAATCTCCGCGACGAGGGCGGCCGCTTCCAGCGAAATACCGGAGCGGTTCGTGTCGTTCAGCGTGCCATCGGCCGACTGGATGGCTAGCTCTTTGAGGCGGCGCAGCATGCCGCCCAACTGTTCGAGTCCACCGTCCGCCACTTGCATGAGCGTGAGCGCTTGCGAGATGTTCTGGTTCGCTTGCTTCGAGCCAGCGATCTGCGACCGCATGAGTTCGGAGATCGTGAGACCGGCGGCGTCGTCGGAAGCGTTGTTGATCCTCAACCCCGAGGTCAGCCGTTCCATCCTCGTCGACAGATCGTTCGAAGTCTGGAAGAGATTCCGCTGCCCGTTGATAGAGAGGACGTTCGTGTTTATCCGGAACATCTGCGCGTGACCCCCTGTGCGATCGCTCCGAGGCGTCCTGAACACACCTTAACAAGCGATCAAGCCGTATCGCAGTGCCGCGGTGGCCGCCGCCACACTACGTTGAAACATGCCTCATTGTTTGGGAAGGGCCGCCCGAGCCGTCAGAGTCAGGCGGCCAACCCACCGCCGCGTCTTAGAATTGCAGGAGCTGCAGAGCCATCTGCGGCACGAAGTTCGCCTGCTGCAACATCGACGTGCCGGACTGCGAGAGGATCTGCGCGCGTGTCAGCGCCGACGCCTCCGCCGCGAAGTCCGCGTCCCGCACCACGGACTCGGCGTTCATGGTGTTTTCCATGATCGTCTGGATGTTGATCTGCGAGCGTTCGAGGCGGTTCGAGAACGCCCCGAGTTCGGTGCGGATCTGGGCGACGTTGTTCACCGCCGTATCCGCGGCGCTCACGAGAGCGGCAGCAGAAGTCTGCGTGAGGAAGTCCGCGACGGTCAGGGCGACGGCGACATCGCCGATGCTGCCAAGACCAGCGGCCGTGAAGTTGATGCCCTTGATATTCACGCCAGCCTGCTGATTCGCTGACGGAATGCTCGCGGAGCCGTCGCCCAGATAGAACGTGAAGTTCGTGGACCCCGACCCAGCCGAGGAGATCAGGCTGACACCGTTGAAGGTCGTCGTCTCGGCGATGCGGTCGATCTCCGTGATGAGCGCCTGGGCTTCGAGCGAGATCCCGCTGCGGTTCGTGGCGTTCAGCGTGCCGTCCGCGGACTGGATGGCGAGTTCCTTCAGCCGACGAAGCATCCCACCGACCTGCTCGAGACCGCCGTCAGCGACCTGGAGGAGCGTGAGCGCCTGCGAGATGTTCTGGCTGGCTTGCTTGGAACCGGCGATCTGAGAACGCATCAGCTCGGAGACGGTCAGCCCGGCAGCGTCATCGGACGCGCGGTTGATGCGCAGACCGGACGTGAGGCGTTCCATCCGCTTGGAGAGGTCGGCGGACGTGCGGAAGAGATTGCGCTGCCCGTTGATGGACAGAGTGTTGGTATTGATCCGGAACATGCGTCCCAAGCTCCCTCAGCCGCCAGCCGTGAACAGACGCAATGCGCCTATCAGGGGCGACGTCACCACCTTGATATGTTGGGGTGCTGAAGCACCACCAGACTGTGTTAGATCGTTCTCACATGGGCAGTTGCGGAGCAACGTGTTGCTTTCACCATGGCAACTGCATCCGCTCTATGTATCGGCGCGTCGGCCGGAAACTTTAGCCCGAGCACGAAGATTCCCCGCGAAGGCCTTAGCCATGCGGGTTCCGGCAGGTGAAAAAGGGGCGCCATCGCTGACGCCCCGTGTGAGAACGATCTCCCACAACCACTGGTGGTTGGAGGGAGATCCGAAACCGATGACCTAGCCGATGAGCGACAGGGCGAGCTGCGGCAGGACGTTCGCCTGCGACAGCATCGAGGAGCCCGTCTGCGCCAGGATCTGCGCGCGTGTCATCGCTGAGGCCTCGAGAGCGAAGTCGGCGTCGCGGATGGTCGACTCGGAGTTCCGAGTGTTCTCCATCGCGGCCTGGATGTTCGCCTGCGACCGCTCAATGCGGTTCTGGAAGGCGCCGACATCGGTGCGGATCGTCGCCAAGTCGGTAACGGCCTGGTCGATGGACGTCACCAACGCCTGCGCGGACACCTGACCGAGGAAGTCGGCGACCGTGAAGTTGAACGGGGTGTCACCGATGCAGCCGAGACCCGAGGCGGCGAAGAACACACCCTTGAGCGCAAGGCCAACGACCTGGTTGCTACCAGCGGCCGTGCTGGTGCCATCACCGATGTAGAAGGTCAGGTTCGTGCGGGACTGCGTAACGCCCGCGGAGTCGATCAGGCTGATGCCGTTGAACGTGGTCGACGACGCAATGCGGTCGATCTCCGCGATGAGCGCGGCCGCTTCCGTCGACAGTCCGCTGCGGTTCGCCTGGTTCAGCGTGCCGTCGGCTGACTGCTCGGCTAGTTCCTTGAGCCGAATCAGCATGTTCCCGATCTGCTCGAGACCGCTGTCCGCAGTCTGGAGCAGCGTGATGGCGCGCGACATGTTGTCGTTCGCCGTGCTCTGACCGGCGATCTGCGCGCGCATCGATTCGGAGGCTGTAATACCAGCAGCGTCGTCGGAGGAGTGGTTGATCCGCAGGCCCGAGGAGAGCCGCTCCATCCGCGTATTCAGATCTTGGCTCATGCGGTGTTCGGGGTGGAGGGTTTCAGCATCATCCTAAGGGCCTCGTCGGTGGCCCATCTGAACCGATATGCCCACTCGAAGACCGCGACGTACTGGTTCAGGTATTTCTTGCTGACCCCTCGGAACATCCGCAGGTGGTTGCGAAGACCGGTCCAGAGACCTTCGAGAGTGTTGCAGTGGACCTCACGGATGCCGTCTCCGTCAGCGTCCACGGCCCAGTAGCGCTTCGGACCGGCGTGATACACCCTCTTGTGGACGCGTCCGGTTCTCCCAAGCCGTCCGTAGGCTCTCCATTCGTCGGTGTGGAGATGACTGCGCGGCACGGTGTGCGCCTCGACGAACGGTTCGAGGGTCTCCCGATTCGTCCGTCGACAGACGCGCAGATGGAGCGTCTGGTGTTCCCGACCGGCGACTCCGACGACAGCAGGTCGGTCGTTGTCCCATGAGCCACGACCCCGTCTGCTGTTGGCACGCCGGCGTGGTGGATCGTTGGGGTCGAGGTGCGGTATCCCCTTCTCACCGGCATTCTGATACATCTCGTCGGCTTCGGTGATCAGATCGGAGAGGATCGAGGGAAAAAAGACCTTCCTCGATCAGGCCCTGGATCTGGTGACGCCGCCGCAACAGATGCGAGCGGTCCAATCCCAACTCCTCGGCCAGGTGTATGGTGGGAACGCCGTGAGCGATCCCACGGAGGATCAGGACGATCTTGGAACACCTCAGACGGCTCCCGCTCCAGATGCTTCCGGTGAACAGGTTGTAGACCGATCCGCAGTCCCGACACCGATAGTCGAAGATCGGCGCGCGATGTCGATCATGTGGCGCTTGGTCAGGTGGTAGCGGGTGTCCGCGCGGGCATCGTAGCCCGTCTGGATGAAGAACCCTCAGGAGCAGATCGTGGCAGCGCTGCTCGTCCAATAGGTCGATGACAGGAAAACGGAGCATGGCATCTCTCGCACGATGATTCCAAAGGAGGATGCCAGCAATCTAGCCAACCAGGACGGGACCCGAAAGGCCTTCACCCCGAGCACGACATGAGCCAATCAAGATTATCGGAAAACGGTGGCGGGTACGGAAGGGGCGGAGGCCTTCCGTAGCCTCCGCCCCTGAGGAATGTGCCGCGTAGGAATGCGTTCGAAGGATATCGCTGCGTCGGTGCTATACCGCACAGCAGTTCGACGGACATCTGGATGCGCGATCGAGGCCGTGCTCGCGCGCGTCTAAAACGGACTGGCGGCGACCCACGCTTCCACTTGGTCGTGGTTCGTCGTGAGCCACCAGAACGCAACGCCGAGAAGCGCTAACACCCCGATCATCGTTCCCATCACCCAGGGTCGTTCGGTGAGGTCATTGTCAGTCCGTTCGGTTGAGTCGGACATTGTCTGCCTCCCTCGTGGCACCGGCCAATATGGCGGCCGGCCTCTGGCCAAGGGATAGCGTTCCGTCCTCACGAATATAAGGGCACTCGGCTCGGGTCGCGTCTCCGCCGCGGTGAGTTCGTATGAATCGCCCCGCGCGGGCCAACGCCCTCGCCGCAGGCGGTTGCAGCACACAGACCATAGGGAGATGACAGGTTCGACGTCTTGTGGTCGGCGTGGCTACGAGATACCGGCAGATGCGCCGCCCTCAGTTCTCTATCGGGCGCCGCGACTCGCCTTGATCGATCCCCACCGCGTGACCAGCTGGTTCTGCACATCGATGGCCAGGAAGCCCTGGGCGTGGGCCGCGATGTCCGTGGGCGACAGAGAAGCGTTCCATAGCCGCACGTCGTCGATGAGACCTGTGAAAAAGTCGATGTTGTCGCCGGAGCCCGCCTCGTCATGGAAGACGGTGTTCTGGTTCACCGCTCCTATGCCAGTATCATCGCCGTGCGCGTGCAACTGGCCACCGTCGCGCTTCTCAACGAGCACGCCGTTGAGCCACATTTCGAACCTGTCATCCTCGACCGCCCCGGCGGCGTCTCGGATCACGAGTCCAACCTGATACCAGGTGTTGGACTCGATAGGGGCAGCAATCCATTCGCCGTTCCAGTTGTACTCGGCTCGGTTCCAGCCTCCGACCCAGACGTCGCCATCGAACACGTACAGCACGAGGCCGCGTGTGCGCCCGCCTTCTTCAAAGACGGTCTGCTTCTCTGCGTCGCTACCGGCATCGTCGACGCTGAAAGTGGCGAGTATTGTGCGCTTTTGAAAGGGACCCACCGTGTTGATGAGGTTGGAGTCCGGGAACTCGACCATGGTTTCCCCGTCAAACCGCAGAGCGTTGCCGTCGAGACCGGGAGCCCAATCCTCGGTTCCATTGACCACACCGTTCACGGCGCCCGCCTCGTCTGGTACGGAATCCCCTCCCGTCTCGTCGAAGAACCATGCAACGTCAGGGTCGGGCGCGGCGCGGGCCGTAACGGCGAGCAGAGCAGCGATCCCTAGAGCGCACAGACCGGTGCGTACACCTGCGAACATCTTACTCCTCCTTACTCATCGCTCGAACTCGTGGACGGGTGTGTGCTGTCCCGTCGACGAATGCTGCTAGCGTACCGTATTCATCGTTCCCAGCGCACGTGGTTCACTGCGATGCCGTGTCAGAAGCTGCGCTTCCCAGTGTTCATACGGATCCAGGTGCATTCCTTCGCGCCATGCTACGCAGTCATCAGCGACTAACGGCCGCCGGAAACGTCGTGGAATCCCAGTCCCTGAAATATGGCCAACCAGGGCGGCTCTTGTCCGGCATGAGCGAGACGGCGGCCGGGATTTGGCCGATTCAAGGGCCGATTTGGCCTTCCGTAGCCGGCCACTAGAAGTCGTATGAACCCGCACAGCCACTGGAAAGCGCAGGTTCTTACACGGCATCGTTCACTGCGTAATCAACGTTATCGGAAAGTGGGCAGCAGAAGACCAGTCGCAGGGATATCGCCGGGTCGTACCTTCCTCAGGTGCGCTCTTACTCAAGGCCGGGAGGGATCATGGATACTGCGCCTCAGAGCCGAGACGAACTCTGGCATGCGCGAACTTTGCTCGTCGACAACATCACGCAGGGATGCCCTGGAGTGCAGAGGCATAAAGGCCCCTTCTGACCGGCTGAATGGGCGCGGCATCTCTGTGGCTGTATCTACGTACGTTCCTTCTCCATGTGCTATCCGTTCAAGCCTGGTGTGAAGCCGGCAGTAGAGGAATATGGACCATGCGAAGTTTGCGGCCGACAGATTGGTATTGGTGAAGTCGACATGCGAGAACACGCATCTCCTGAAGTCCGTTCCCGTGCAATCGGCCTCAGTGAAATCCACATCGATGAACGTCGATCGCGAGAAATCCAACCCGCTCAACTGACTCCCGCTGAGGTCGGCGTTGACCATGCTCGACCCTGATCCGATTCGTGTCGCACCACGGTGCTGAGGGTCGTACCCCGTAGGAAACTGCGTCTTAGCGTCGTAGAAGGCCCCCTTAACGGCATCGGCAGACAGTACGGCTTTGCTCAGGTCCGTGCCCAGCAGGAAGGCGTCGTGCAGCTGTGTGTCGCGCAGCCGTACGCCGGTGAGTTCCACGCGTTGGAGGACACATCCACGCCCCACACGGTGCATCCCTAGGTTCGATGCCTCAACTCCGGATGGAAAGATGGTTTCGTTGTCATATATAGCTCCCTCGAACCTCGCCCCCGCGACTCGAGCTCCCGTCAGGTTGGTCCCGGTCAGCGTGGCCCCGCGGAGATCGGCGTTCTCCAGGTCGGCTTCTTGGAAGTTGGCCTTGTGTAAGTCGCACTGAACCATGCTCGCAGAACGAAAGTCGGCTGCATAGCATACTGAATACTGCATATGAGACCGGCCGATGTCGCTCCCGAAGAACACGCTCTCGGTCAAATCCGTGCGCTCGAATTGGCTGCCCCCCATCTGTCGCCCGGAGAATACGCACCCAATCTGCGACCGTCGAGGCTGTGGCATGCGGCTTCCGAGCTAAAGAGTGGAGATACGCTTGGACAATCGAGCAAGAAAGGGCGGCAGCATGTTAACGGCTCTGGTCGCTTCTAGCGCGCGTATGGGTCTCGACCCCGCAGCCGCGTCCACCACGTGGGCGACCGTTCTGAGGAACGACAACTCGTGGCCGGAAAGCGGCCTCCCCGCTGCGCGAAACACGTCCAATCGCGAGCGTATGCCGTGCGTTCCCGCCAGGCTTACTCTCGCAGCGCGCGCCAGATCCCTCAACGACTGCTCTAGCTTTCCTCGCAGTTCTACGAGTCGTATTCGTGTCGGGTCGGTAGGCGCGTCGAGCACATCCAGCAGGCCGTTTCGCAACTCGACGATCTTGGACACGTCGGAATACGCTACGTTATCTCCATGCGATGCCGCATTCAGAGCATGTATGGCCCCCCGGATGCGCGCCGCAGTATCTTGATCAAGTGCCCCTTCCCCCGCGAGCGTCCACAGGTTTGATGATGTGGATTCGTAGCTACGCAGATAGACATCGTAGTCCTCCGCGAGTTGGTGCAAATAGCTAAGTATCTCGTGCCGGAAGAGAGCCATACCGAGGACCGGGCGTGTTTCGAACAGTTCGGCAACGTCCTCTGCGGGCTCGCCAACGCCGCGAGCGAACTCAGACACGGAGAAATCAGCCCATATGCGTTCTTGTTCGCCAGCGTGCGCGTCCGCATAGCCGTCGTAATTGAGGGCTGTCAGGCACTTCTTACATACATGCAATTCGCTGCGGACGATGGCCAGCTTCAATCCGGCTCTGACCTGGATCTCCACTTCGAAGTACCCGTCTAACCGGCCTGTGACTACAAGGTCGGAGCGCTGATCGGTGGCCGTCCGGCGCACGATGATTTCGCAGTTGGCTACGTGGTACCTAGCCGCATGGGGTCGTTCCGCCAGCGTGCTGGAGGCGGGCGGCGAGTCCATGAAGACCACGGCCGGATGAACAGCACACTGTATCCCTCCACGATGCAGGCGCCCAGAATCGTCCGCTGCCAGTTCTGTGTCCGAGAACGCGGTTCTGGCGGCCCTGGCCGTCGTGGGACGTGGCCGGGTTTCGGTTGATGGCCACGGAATGTCTGGGCGCCAGCTCATGTTAGGTTGTGTGCCCAGGTCGGCAAGGATATCTGCGAACCTAGGCATCAGGTCAAAGCTCCGCAGCGACTTCACGGATCACTCCCATTGGATGTGGCGAATTCCATGTACTTCGCTGCATCCACGACTGCGCGAAACTCCACGCGACGTGAGGCGACAGGGTCTTCACGGCCTTCCACCTGTATAGGGGAGCTAGACGACAGTCCGTTGGCTGTCAACCGATCTTTGAGCCACCCTTTGAACTCCGCGTCGGACTGTACCTCGGGCATGTCCAGGATGTACGCTAGGACCGCCCGGGTCCTGGATTGCGATAGCTCCATATTGCGAACATACGCTGCATCGAGGCTGATATCGTCATTCCACTCTGTCGAGGTATGTCCCTCGATCCGGATCTCGACGATATCCTGACGGTAGTCACTCGACCACAGCAACTCGTGGATGTAGCGCGGTATGAAGTCTTTGAGGATTTCTTGGAATGCGGGGCGCAAGTTCGCGCGGCCGACAGGAAACAGAACGTCTTCGTCTGTGAAGCGAATGGAAAGCGTCTTAGGGTCGAGTTCTGCGTTCCACCTCTGGAAATCGGCACGAAACTCCCGATGCAGATCTCGGTAAAGCTCTTCCTTAAGGTTCACATAGGTCTTCTGACGCTCCTGAACGGCTAGCATGAAGCTGGTCGCGATGAGGACGAAGATGAACATCAGCGCGGCCATGAGGTCAGCAACGGACATCCAATGGTCCTCGATCTCAATGACTCGTTCGTGCTGTCGACCCCTCATGTATTCCGTGCCTCGTCACGGCGAACAGCCTCACCGAGTTCGACGACGGTGCGTAGGTTTGTCGTGAGTTTTCCGTAGTCAGCCACAAACTTCTCTGACAGAGCCGTGAGATGCGTCCCCAAGTGCGTCAGACACTTGGACAACTCATCGCCGATCTGAGCGTCGAGTTGCCGAAAATGCTCTGCACTCTCGTCCATCAGTTGTCTAGTTTCGGCTTGCTGAAGCGATAGAGATGTAACGGCGTCCTGCACTAGCTTACTGATCGACTGAAGGCTTTCGTCGCTTTGTGCAAGCAGGCCTGCGTGCTGCTCGGCGACCTGAGCCGACATCTGGACGAACGTCTTCTGAGATTCCTCGTGATGCCCCGAGATGGATTCCAAGGCGCGATTCAGCAATCTGATACCTGCGTCCAGATTCTCCTCGGTTTGTGTGTGTAGAGCTTGGCGCTGTTCGGCGATAGCATCGGACAGCCCGACGAGTGCAGCCTTGGACTTCTCGATAGCTTCACTAGATGCCTGAGTGGATTGGTCGACGGAGTCTGTGAGGGTAGTCGTCACGCCATCAACCAACCGTATCAGCCGCTGCTCGAGGAGCGGGGCTGCCTGTTCGGCATCTGTGTTAAGGGTTGTCATTGCCCCTATGTGACTGTGAAGAGTCACCTGCGAGGCGAGCAGATTATCTACCAACCGAGTGACACTCGATAGGCTCGCGTCGACAGTCCCAAGCGTTTCGCTTAGCTTCACAAGTGTCGCACTAGAGTCGACAGCTGCTTGGTTGGCAGTGTCGTGCTGGCTCGCGATAGCCGATGACAGAGCATCAGCAGCCTCGGGAAGCGCGCGCAGGCTGAGATCCATTGCTTCGAGACGGCTCCGCGTTGCGCCCCCTTCCTCTCGGACAGCTTCGACCAGATCGTCTAGTGTGCGTTTGGACGAATCGACGGGAACGACCAACGGCGCGGCAAGGCGTACGAGGATTGCCGTTGCGATTCCGGCAACCGAGGTCCAGAACGCGCCCTTCATGCCCATCAGCAGGCCTTGGACGCTCTGCTGAATCTGCTCGCTGTCTGCTACACTGAACCCACGCAACGACCACACGACGCCGAGGAACGTCCCCAGCACCCCCATCATGGTCACGATAGTGGCCACGGCCCTAGCGGGAATCGGGTCTCGACGGACGCGTGCTATCCAGAGGCCCACGAGTCCCACCAATGCTATTACCATGCTATACGCGGAAATCACCCACACCATCGAACGCAAACTCCCATTCTGACGGGACGTCTTAGTGCTGGGCAAACCTGAAGTCGTACGCAGCTACATGGCCTGTGGAATAGACCGGCGAATCGTGCCACAGCAGCCCGGTACCAGACCTCTTCTGTCCTGAGGAATGCGCCGAACTAGCCAACATGCCTGCGCGGCAGGAGTTGCGGGCAAGGCAGTGCTGCATCCTGGGCCGTACGGATCCCTATTTGGCGTTGCGACTGTGCTCCCACGCGCCGACATGGTGGTTGCACCGCCGGCATACGCCTTGACCCCAATGCCGTGGCACCCCCCTCGGGCGACATCAATGGCAACGTCAACCGGCGACGTCCTCTGCTTGAGACTTGTGGATGGTTTCAAAGAGTGTACGTAGATTGTTCGCACGGCGAAGTGCGGCATGCGCTAGGAAATCAGGCATGTAACTGTCCGCCACTGCCTGGAAGTTAGCTATTACGGCGGACGCCAGGTCGGGTTGCGCATGGGCTTCGCGCCAGTTGAGTTGTACAAGTGCCTCCGCACGCCAGTAGGCGGCAATGGCGCGGCTGTGTAAGTCATACTCTTTGCTGTCTACCACCACCTTCAACTGTTCTATCGCCGTTTCATATAGAGCCTTTCCGCAGCCCGCCTGGTGGTACGTATGTTTCCCTTCAGCAAGCGGAGTCTGCGGGTCTACGGGCTCGAAGATCATCTTCGGGGGTTCGGGGCGGGCGATAAATGGGTCGTCGCTTTCAGTGCTTCCATCGTCATTCGCAACGAGTCCAGGTTCCTGTTCCACCGTTGCAGCCATAGTTCAGGTCGCTCCTATCCAGATCGCCTCACGCGGATAAGGGATGTCCGCTTGGTTTGGCCAGAGTACGCGCTGACCATGGCCTGTATGTTGTGATGACAACACCTATTCAGGTTCATACGCTCCCGCAAGTGCCTAGACAATGGCTCTCCATTTCCCACATGGTCTCACGGCGCGAATTGCGGCAAGGCCCGCAGCGAACGAGGCGGCCGTGGGTTAATCCCGATAGACGCTTACCACCGTTCGCAACGTCATTAGGAATAGCCCCGCTCCGACAGCGATGTTAAGCCCAGGCGTCGAAAGTGCTGCGGTTATCAGAGCCACTTTCAGGACTTTACGTCCTCCAAACTTCGTGAGCATGCGGCGGTACTGCTGGGCGTCTAGCTCCTTTCGCAGATACCGACGTGTCAGCGACGTGACGAGTAGAGCCCAGATCTTTTGTCGTCTGGAAGAGATTTCGCTGACCGTTGATGGCCAGAACGTTCGTATTGATACGGAACATGGTAGAGATACTCCTGCGCCCAGCCCTACAAGTGGACAGGTCGCGGCATCCTAGACACAACCATGCTCGGACAGACTACGGGCGTCTGACTACGCAGGAGGCCTAGGGATTTGGTTACACGCGCACAAGGACATCCAGCCCTCACCGCCGACCGACGAGAGAGACGCCGCTGTCAGGGAGGACTGCTGGCCTTGCGAGGCGGTGATGCTTTCGCCTACGCGTGCCGACAGATCAAACCCATGGCGCACGGAAACATGCGCTTCCAAGCGCGCGACACTGGACTGAAAGAAGGACCAAGCAAGGCGGTAGCACGGCCCCGCAATGCGGCACCGACGCTACGCCTGACCAGGGGGATAGTGGAGCCGACGCCGCGTGGGACGTTCCGACTCGCACTCTATGTATCGGCAAGGGCCTCACGGGCCTTGAGGCCAAAAACGTACTGATAGAGCGGAACTGCGGCCGATGCCCGTGGTCGCTGAATACGCACGCGCAGACAGATCGAGAGGCGGGCACATAAGAGAGGCGCCGTTTCCGGCGCCTCCATGTGAGAACGGTCTCCCACAACCATTGGTGGCTGGAGGGAGTCGCGAAACTGGTGGCCTATTGGATCAGGCTCAGGGCCAACTGTGGCAGCACGTTCGCCTGCGACAGCATCGAGGAGCCCGTCTGCGCCAGGATCTGCGCGCGCGTCATCGCCGAAGCTTCAAGCGCGAAGTCCGCGTCCCTGATGTTCGACTCGGCGCGAGCCGTGTTCTCGATCGCCGCCTGGATGTTGTCCTGCGTCCGCTCCAGACGGTTCTGGAACGCGCCAACGTCCGTGCGGATCGTCGCCAAGTCGGTAACGGCCTGGTCGATGGACGTCACCAACGCCTGCGCGGACACCTGACCGATGAAGTCGGCGACCGTGAAGTTGAATGCAGTGTCACCGATGCAGCCAAGACCCGTTGAGGCGAAGAACACGCCCTTGAGCGCGAGTCCGACCACCTGGTCGCTACCGGCGGTCTGAGGCGTGCCATCACCGACGTAGAACGTCAGGTTCGTACGGGAGTTGGCGGTGCCAGCGGAATCGATGAGGCTGATGCCGTTGTATGTCGTCGAGGAGGCGATCCGGTCGATCTCGAGGATCAACGCGGCGGCTTCCGTGGACAATCCACTGCGGTTCGCCTGGTTCAGCGTGCCGTCGGCGGACTGCTCGGCGAGTTCCTTGAGCCGAACAAGCATGATCCCGATCTGCTCGAGACCTGAATCCGCCGTCTGAAGGAGGGCGATGGCGCGTGAGGAGTTGTCGTTCGCCACACGAAGACCGGCGAGTTGCGACCGCATACCCTCGGAGGCCGTCAGCCCGGACGCATCGTCGGCCGCGTTGTTGATGCGCAGACCCGAGGACAGCCGCTCCATACGCGTGTTGATGTCCTTGGTCGTCTGGAAGAGGTTCCGTTGCCCGTTGATGGACAGCACGTTCGTGTTAATACGAAACATCGTGTAGGCGCTCTCTAGCCCTAACCAGGGCCGTGGCGCCCAGCCTCTTCCCAGAGGAAGCGACAGCTAGGCGTTTGATTGCGTAGTCAGGGCCTCAGGGGAAACCCAGCGACTCTCAATGATCCCATGCGGACCGCCAGTACAACACTGACAGAACGTATGCGACACGCCGCGCGCAACTCGCACCGGCGATAGGCCGGACTGCGCATAGGCGCAGTGAGCAGTCGCGTCGAGCGGCGCTCTGCGCCGAAGGCCCGAACCGCCTCCGCCGACAGAGCATGGGGATGCTCGTCGTGGACCCGTCAAGTAACGATGTGACGCGACGGCCCATATGCGGCCGCGTTCGAAATAGGGGATGGAAGGCCGTTATCGCGTACCGTAGCTGGCGACCTTCACCACTATTATCGGCAGGGCTCTGGGATTCTTGAGGAAAAGGCAGAAAGAAATCGCCACCGCGCAGGAAGCGGACGCCCACCTGGCAGTGCGGCCGGGAGCCGGGAGGCACCCGGCCGCTACGTCGCGAACTGTCTCGAAACCGGCGACCTACTGGATTAGGGTGAGCGCCAGCTGCGGCAGGATGTTCGCCTGCGACAGCATGGAGGAGCCCGTCTGCGCCAGGATCTGAGCGCGCGTCATCGCCGAGGCTTCCAGGGCGAAGTCAGCGTCGCGGATCGTCGACTCGGAGTTGGAGGTGTTCTCAATGGCCGCCTGGATGTTCGCCTGCGACCGCTCAATGCGGTTTTGGAAGGCCCCGACATCCGTGCGGATGGTCGCCAGGTCGGTGACTGCCTGGTCGATGGTCGTCACCAACGCCTGAGCAGACACCTGACCGAGGAAGTCGGCCACCGTGATGGCGAAGTTGGCGTCACCGATCGTGCCGATGCCCGCAGCCGTGAAGACCACGCCCTTGAGCGCCAGGCCCGCGACCATGTTGCTGCCTGCGGACGTGCTCGTCCCGTCACCGATGTAGAACGTCAGGTTGGTGCGCGAACCACTAACGCCAGCGGAGTCGATGAGGCTGATACCGTTGAACGTCGTCGATGATGCGATCCGCTCGATCTCAGCGACGAGCGCGGCGGCCTCGGTCGAGAGACCACTGCGGTTTGAGACGTTCATCGTCCCGTCCGCAGACTGCTCAGCCAGTTCCTTAAGGCGGATGAGCATGTTACCGATCTGCTCGAGGCCGCTGTCCGCAGTCTGTAGGAGCGTGATTGCCCGGGACATGTTGTCGTTCGCCGTCATCTGGCCGGCTATCTGCGAGCGCATGCTTGTCGCGGCGGTGAGACCGGCGGCATCGTCGGCCGCGCGGTTGATGCGCAGCCCAGACGACAGGCGTTCCATGCGCGTGTTGAGGTCTTTGGTCGTCTGGAAGAGGTTCCGTTGGCCGTTGATGGCCAGGACGTTCGTGTTAATCCGAAACATGGCAGAGATACTCCGTCACCCACGCACAGTGGGTGCTAAGGCTGCACGGCCCGTCCCTCTCGGCATATCCGCGCAGCTCTCGCTAACGCGCGCCTTCGACGAACCTACGTGATGCAGTTATGTTCTGTGCCCCACCATGACAGTGTTGGAGGGACACTGATCTTCTATGGGCAGACAGCATATCCGTCTGGGCATCGTTGATGCGGCGACACCTGGACGATCGACAGACCTGTATGGGGCCAGTCGAGAGCGCCATCGGCGCGCCGAGGTATGGCAAAGCCATCCGCGGACCAGCCGACGCTCTACGCTGACAGAAGTAACTTTGGATTCGGACGCCGCGGGGGATCCGGCGGCGACCAAGCGGACTTGGGGGAGTATCATGTCGGCGGCTCTGCGTCTTCGCAGTTCGCCGGTAGTTCCAGTATCGGCAAGTACTCGGGGCCGCTTTAGGCCGAAGATCGCGAATTCTGGAAGTCCGCGATCGGCCGCGAGTACCGACGCCCACTGGCCCGCCGAGCCTGCGCCCGGCTTCTGCCGCTGGCCGCCGGGAGGCGTCGGCGAAGACGCCCCCGCACGCCGATGACTCCCCCAAGAGGGGATCTGTGGAGTTGGGCGGCGCATTAGCCCACGAGCGTCAGAGCGATCTGCGGCAGCAGGTTCGCCTGCTGCAACATGGACGCGCCCGTCTGCGCGAGGATCTGCGCGCGCGTCATCGCCGAGGCTTCCAGCGCGAAGTCCGCGTCGCGAATGGTCGACTGCGAGTTCGTCGTATTCTCGATCGCCGACTGGACGTTCGCCTGAGACCGCTCGATCCGGTTCTGGAACGCGCCGACATCGGTGCGGATCGTCGCCAGGTCGGTAACGGCCTGGTCGATGGACGTCACCAACGCTTGCGCGGACACCTGGCCGAGGAAGTCTGCCACGGTGAAATTGAACGCCGTGTCACCAATGCAGCCGAGGCCCGACGCAGCGAAGAACACGCCCTTGAGCGCGAAGCCAGCGACCTGGTCGCCCCCGGCCGTACTGCCCGTGCCGTCACCGATGTAGAAAGTCAGGTTCGTGCGCGACTGCGTAACGCCCGCGGAATCGATGAGGCTGATGCCATTGAACGTCGTCGAGGAGGCGATGCGGTCGATTTCCGCGATCAGCGCGGCGGCTTCCGTCGAAAGGCCGCTACGGTCCGTCGCGTTCATCGTGCCATCGGCGGACTGCTCGGCCAGCTCCTTGAGCCGAACCAGCATGTTCCCGATCTGCTCCAGACCGCTGTCCGCCGTCTGAAGTAGGGTGACGGCACGCGACATGTTGTCGTTCGCCGTGCTGAGGCCGGCCAACTGGGAGCGCATTGCCTCGGATGCGGTCAGCCCCGCAGCGTCGTCGGAGGCGTTGTTGATGCGCAGACCGGAGGACAGGCGCTCCATGCGGGTGTTGAGATCCTTGGTCGTCTGGAACAGGTTCCTCTGACCATTTATTGCGAGTACGTTCGTGTTAATGCGGAACATCGCGGCACGGCTCCTTGGAATCTCCGCACGCCAGCTACAGATACACGGGTATCGCACGTGCGGTGATTGGGCCGGAGCGCAAGCTCGACCATCACGCACGGATCGTGGTCGTGTACGTGAACCTACACAGTCCACAGCCGGAGGCTGGAGAACAACCTTCTGACTCGGGATTGCGAGCGTCGACATGTAGGGGACGAGAGAGCGAAGCAGACCATTGGAACGAACCCACTCACTGAGCAGGCGCACTCCGGGGATGTGGTTGCGCGAAGAGTCTTAGGGGGCCTAGGGGAGGCTCTTTACTCGATAAAGGACAAGGGAAGATCGTCGGGTGGGACAACTTCCGCTCGTGGTAACCCTTCGCACCATCTATCGGCCGTTTGGCCAAAGACTTTAGCGCGAAGTGCGCCGGAGCGGAAAAAGGGCGGCGCCGTCAGATGGCGCCGCCCATGTCAGAAGGGTTTCCGCAGGGTTACCACTTGCGGAACGTAGACATAGCCAGGGCGGCTATATCAGAAGGAGCAGCGCCGTCTGCGGCATCACGTTTGCCTGTGAAAGCATGGACGTGCCCGCCTGGACGAGCAGCTGCGCTCGCGTCAGAGCAGTGGCCTCTTGCGCGAAGTCGGCGTCGCGGATGGTGGAGATCGCGTTGGTGGTGTTCTCCGCAGCGAGCACCAGGTTGTCGAGCGACCGCTCCATCCGGTTCTGGAGGGCGCCAACATCGTTGCGAATCTTGGCGACCTCGTCGATGCCGGTGTCGATGCTCGTCACCAGCGTCGCCGCGGATGTCTGACCGAGGAAGTCAGCCACCGTGAGGGCGAGGCCTGTGTCGCCAATGGTGCCCATGCCCGTCGCAGCCGCGAACTGCACTCCCTTGAGCGAGAGCGAAGCCGTCTGGCCCGTGGACGCGGTCCCATCGCCGATGAAGAACGTCAGGTGCGTGCGCGCGTTCGTAGTATTGAACGAAGCGGACTGCAACAGGCTGATGCCGTTGAACTCCGTGGCGTCGGCGATCCGGTCGATCTCGGCGATGAGACCAGCAGCTTCCGCCGAAATGCCGGAACGGTTCTCGGTCGTGAGCGTGCCATCGGCGCTCTGAACCGCGAGTTCCTTGAGGCGGACCAAGAGGTTGCCGATCTGCTCGAGGCCGCTGTCAGCCGTCTGTAGCATCGCGACGGCGCGACCGATGTTGTCAGCCGACGTCTGCTGGCCGGCCAACTGAGACCGCATCCCCTCCGACGCGGCGAGACCCGCAGCGTCGTCACCAGCGCTGTTGATCCGAAGACCCGTAGACAGCCGCTCGAGCCGCTTAGCGGCGTCGGTGCCAGCCGAGCGCAGACGGTTCATCGCCGTCAGCGCATTCATGTTCGTGTTGAGCCTAAACATCCGAAATTAACTCCACAGATGTTGGTTTCCGTGCACAATTTGCCCGTAGAAGAAGACTGCGCTACCCCGCAGACCGACTGA
The DNA here is from genome assembly GCA_964473525.1 of uncultured bacterium. Classification (GTDB taxonomy): domain Bacteria; phylum Poribacteria; class WGA-4E. The sequence continues at coordinate 54,045 of CAYYPK010000009.1, read as the reverse complement.
GCACACCGATACAGGGGCATCACTCCCTGCGCGCACACACGCCTAGGCCGACGGCCTAGAAGCAGACAACGACCCCTAGAGACTCCCTAACGGGAACCCTAGAGCACGCCGAGTGCCAGCGCGCGAACGCACGGATATGAACGGTCTTAGACTGCGCGGGAATATAGGGGAGGACGATACGCCGCGCTTGGGACCGGCCTTACGGCTGAGCCCGCACACACGTACCCACAGATAGTAGCGTTCTTAGAGAGGACTTAGGAAACGAACGTAGTATCTACCATGTCTGACTAGCCTATCGGCAGCTCTCCACAGGGACTTTAGCCTAAATGACGAAAAAACGTGAGAAAATCGGTCGCAGCCCGTCGATTCGCTTGTAGAGCGGGTCCGTGCTGCCCACGTCGCACTAGACATGCCCCGACTGGCGGTCGCGTGTTGCATGCCTCACCGGTGTGGCCGAGGATCGCCACAGACCGAGACGATGTCTGCTTGCCTATGGGAGCCAGCCTGAGCCCAGGCATGGCTTGGGCGGCAGCGAGGGGCCGGCGCCATCCCCATGGCAGGCCGCCGAGCCAGGACTGAGAGTGGAACTCCAGGTGTCCTGCATCAGCCGATCCGAGGCCCGTGCGGCGACAGAACTGCACGCTCGGTAGGGCGCTAGTTGGCGTGGACGCGCGGTCAGGGCCTATTCGGGCGAATTCGACGGCGTGGGCAACACCGCGCCCTTAACGATACGGACGTCGAAGCTAGATCCGTCTGGGATGCCATCTGTCTGTAGCAGTGTGCCGATGGGCAGGCCACACCCGTCACGGAATGTGTGCGTGACGGTACCCCGCTGAAGTTCCGTCCGGTAGCGTCGCGCGCGTCGCATGTAGTCGCGCACCGCCCAGGTGTGGCTTTCCGATCGGGCGACTGCGCAACCCAGTTGCCCTTCGTGGCGCCTACTGTACGCGACTGGATGTGTGAGACCGTACGGGAGGTACCCACGCGTGTTGAAGTTGAAGAGGAACTCCTGCATCTTGTCCATTAGTCCAGTGCCCGCGCGATACGGCGTCATGCAGGATCTGATGACCGGTCGACGCACACACAGATTGAAGTCTGGGAAGTCCTGGCATGTAGCCAGCCAGAAGAGAATCCACCGCTGCTTCTGGAATCGCTCGACGGTCGCTGGATGTACGCCATAGGGATACAGGTTCTGCCCATCCGCGTCGCACATCGCTGGTGTCGCCCACACGAGGGACACTTCGGGATCCGTGTCCATAATCTCGACACACTGGTTGAGGTAAGTGGGGTCAATAAAGCCGTCAGAGACGCACAGGAACAGCACGAAATCGCCTCGAGCGTCGTCAAGGCCGCGATCCCAGGCGTGAGGAACACCGTCGTCCGGCTGCTGAGTAATGCGGATTCTGGCATCGCCATAGCCCTCGACCAGCGCGATCGTGCGATCCGTTGAGCCGCCGTCCATCAGGACGATCTCCCAGTCTTCGAGCGTCTGCTCCATGACGGTGTCGATCGTGGAGCACAGGTATTGCTCAGCATCCAATGTTGCCATGATGATGCTCACGCGCGGTCTGAAACCAGCCTCTGACACCGGTCGCTCCCCAACCTGTTCCTGACACGATGCGGCGACCGACGTTCAGCGCTCCGACGGTCGCGCGACACACTTCCAGATGCCGGCCCAATCGCGCGGGCGCCAGAGGGCGCCGACACGCGCTCACGACCAGGCATCCTATGCCAAGTCCGCGTTCCACCCAACCGGCCTACCTACGCGGCCGCCCCTCGACGCGCCGTTGACCATGCTCTGCCACCGTCCACGCACGCGCGAGCACAACCCACGCGACGCTGCGGACGGGGAGCCAGGGCAGGGCGTAAAGCGGATTGCGAGCACGTCGGCGTTGCGTTCGCCTGCTCCGGGAGCGACCAGGCGTCGAAGCCTGCTGTGCCAGCGCACTTGCGTGCAGGCCTCGGAACGGAGATTCTCATGCACGGGCCGCAGCACTGGAGGCGCCGACGGCCGTGCGAGACGTGCGAGCCCATAGTAGGGAGACGGCGTTGTGCAGCGAAGCAAGTACATAGATCTCTCCAAGCCGAACGCTAAAGGCTATCTGGAGCACCAGAAATACAACTGGTGGTTCGACGCTGACGAGCCGAACGCGTTCGAGATATTCGACCTCGACGGTTTCTACTCAGACCGATACTACGACTGCGACCACGTGCAACCCCCCATCGTAACGGTCATCGCAGCTTCGCTGTTGGTTGCCGGCCGGGACATCCTCGGGCGCAACGTCGAGAGCGTGCTTGACCTGGGCTGCGGCCAGGGACAGTTCACGCGCGGTCTTCTCGCCTCTGGTCTGGATGTGGTCGCCGTCGAGGGCAGCGCCGCCGGGTGCGCCGCCGCGCTGAAGCGTGGCGTGCCTCAGAGCAGGCTCGTGCGGCACGACATGCGACTGCCTCTGCAACTAAACCGCAAGTTCGATGTCGTCATGTGCACGGAGGTCGCGGAGCACCTCGAGCCGCCTTTCAGTTCGCAACTCATTCACACGATCAGCGAGCATAGCGACGTGTGCTGGTTCTCGTCCGAACGTCCCGAGACGAACGAGGGCCACCTGCACCACCCTAACGAGCAGCCGGACATCTTCTGGATCAACCTCTTCCGCTTCTACGGGTTCCAACCGCTACGCATCTCGCTCAACGTCAACATGCCTAACAACCCCGAGATGGGATCCCTCATCAGCGCCGAAGCAGAGCTACGAGGGCGCTACGTCTTTGTGCGCACGGACGAGGATCTCGCCGGGCGAGAAGCAGCTATTCTGCTGGCGTTCGACGGTCAGGGGAGGGTCTTCGCGGACATGAAGTCGTAAGCCAACGCCAGGGGCCGCAGGGATACGGCGCCCACCCGGACACGTGGCACGTCCCAATCGCTCCCACCCGCAATTTCACGGGGCGCGAGGGCATCCTGACGCCGCTCTACGACTCGCTTCACGGGAACGACCGCGCCGCCCGGTCTGCTCAGCATCTCCCGGCGTGCAACACGCTGTTGGGAGACCCGAGAGCCTTCGTCGCCTTCGCCTGTGAACTGCCGCGCGGATGTGCGTGCGGTCGACGCTAGCCCAGCCTACTGCCGCGCCTATCCCGTGACCGTCCATCCAGTTTCGTCGCGGGCGGACGCGAACGCGGCGTCCTCGACGGCGAGGCCAAAGCCCGGTGTATCAGGCACGGAAAGCGCCCCATCGACGCGTTCGTACCCGTCCGCCGTCACGCACGGCATCGTCGCCGAATCTGTCTCGGACATGGAGACGGGGGAACATCCGGTCGCGAACTGCGGGATGTAGAACCCCGACAGATGAGACCCCCAGTTGTGCGGAGCCGCGATCGTGCCGGTTTCGTGGATGATGGGCATGTAGTGGAGCCAGCGTGTGACGGAGTAGAAGCGCAAGTCGAACTGCACCGCGTCGATGGCGCCCGCGCGCACGATGTCGTCGAAGTTGTCGGGGCGCGACGACTCGCCGTCGGCCAACAGCGTGTCCCAGCCTCCGTCCGTGAGGAACTGCTTGAAGGCGAGCGTGTCCTCCATGGTCTCCGGGAACGGCTCCTCGAACCAGTAGATGTCGCAATCACCCGTCTGCCGCATGATCTCGCGGGCCTCGTCGGGTGTGAAGCCGTTGTTGCCGTCGATCATCAGGCGCATGTCGCCGCCGATGAGGCCGCGTATGGCGCGGATGACGTCGACATCGCGCGCCAGACCGGCTTCCGGCGCCATCCACTGACAGCCTCTGCCGATCTTCACCTTGAACGCGCTGAATCCGGCGTCCAGGCCTGTCTGTACGGCGTCTAGCATGGGCTGTACGCCGTCGTCGCGCCCGGTCTCGGGATCCAGCTCGTCGATGTAGATGGAACCGTCATAGAGCCGCACGGGCTGCGAGCCGTTGTCGCCCAGCATCGCGTGAACCGACTGACCGAGGATGCCGCCCGCCAGATCCCACAGCGGTAGGTCGAACGCGATGAACTTCTCGGACGTCCCCGACCCGGGGTCGAACACGTCCTTCAGCCGCTTACCCATGAGCTCGGGAGCGTCTTCCTCCTTGGCGATCGACCAACCCCACCCCTGGGCTCCGTCGCTCGTGGTCAATCTGATGACGCGGTCGCGCAGTTGCCCACCGTGCACTCCCCGCCGAGCGTTGCGCCCAACGACGCGCGGTCTGTCGCCGACCAACGTAGCGGCTTCTACCTTCGCGATGCGGCTGTCGGCCGGGAGCTCCATGGCAATTGTCCTCATGTTAGGCAATGGGACTGCTGCGCAGCCTCCATTCTCCAGAGGCGCGACATGAAACGGCGCGCCAGCAGCGTGCAGCATAGCAGTGTCCCGAGCACACACGCATGGGGCCGTGAGGCGCCTTGGTTCGCCTCACGGGACACGGGCCATGGCGGGCAGGCTGGAGCGGCCACCGGACCTACCAGGCCGTGGGCGACGACGCCTGACCTGGTCACTCGGGCCGGATGGCTACTCCCCTGACGAACGCGCGCACCGGGAAGGCGGATGTCTCGAACGTCTCCGCGGACACCAGCGCCAGCGCGCTGGCGCGGATGGAGTCGTCCGTCCGGCGATTGAGATTGCATCCTGCGGCGAAGCGCCTCCAAAGCGGCGAGCTCACATCCTGGAACCGGCCGAACGCGCCATCAGACCGCACATGCTCGAAGAACCGGAACTCGCCTCCCGGCCTGAGCACACGCGCCGCCTCCGACAAGACCCGCGAGACATCGCGTACCGTGCACAGAATCAGTGACGAGACGACCACATCGAAGGACGTGTCCGCGAACGGAATACGCTCCGCGGGAGCCCGGCAGAGATGCGCGGCGAGACCTGAGTTAGCGGCCCTCCGCGCCGCGCGATCGAGCATGTGCGGGTCTGGCTCGATACCGTACAGGACGACTCCGGGGCGCGCCAGGCGATCGAGCATGGCGCCGGTTCCTACTCCGAGGTCCAGGACCGAGCCGCTGACACCATCCGCGAGCGCGTCGCGGTGCTCGGGGAGGAAGGACGCCTCCGCGCCCGCCATCATGCGGTCGTAGACAGCGGCGAAGACGGGATGGCGTATGGGACGGTCCTGACGACTCATGGGGCTACCTCGGAGGGGTCGCCGCCATCCCTCAAACCGAGAACGACGCGCGCGAAGTGGTACATCGCGAAGAGTTCCCACGCGAACGGGCCGAAGCCCACGAATCCCGCGAGTGGCATCTCGAAGATGAGTAGACCGGGCGTGAACGGCGCGTCATAGACCCATTTTGTCGCGGCAAGGAAGTTCCACGACTCCCACCAGAAGCCGCAGAGCAACCCCGCCGCAAACAGACACGCGGAACGCTGCAACTCACCCTTGGCGAGGTCACCGAACAGCGAGGGCGCGCCGCTGGCGTGGTTGATCGGTTCCAGAAGCAAGACGAAGCCCATCCACACGAGGGCGAACAAGTACTTCGCGATTTCACGCGGCATCATCAACGGGAACGTCAGGCAGAAGACGCCCAGGAAGATGCACGTGTACGCCGCCTTCGCGTCCGCCTTGATCGCGGGCGCGCGCAGGCGCTTGCAGAAGCCGACCGCCATCAGCCACTCGGCAGTGGACAGCACGCCGGGGAGCACCGTCGCGAACGCCGCGACCGCGCCGAACATGCGCGCGGCGCGATGGGCCGAAATGCCCTCGTAGTGCCAGTTGCGCATGTGGAAGTTGTAGAACTCGAAGAGTATCCACAGGATCACCGACAGAGGGATTTGCGCCCATAGCTCACGCCGCCGCGTCGTCATGAGCGAGGCGCCCTTGAGACGATAGATCCAGGCGTCCACGAACAGCAGGTACCCCCACCAGCAGAGAGCCGTCGTCAGGCTGCTCACGTGGTGCGCCGCTGACGAGACACCGGGGTTGTAGTGGTCGTAGATCGAGACGGTGAGGGCGCCGAGGAGCAGGGCGAGGCCCGCTACCCCGTACATGGGCAAGCCACGACGCGTTGGTGGGGTCGATACCATGCTGGGTTGTCCTACGGCCGCGTCGCCTTTAGGCGGAGCGACGAATCGCCACGAGTAGCATGAAGACGACGATGCCGAGGATTAACACGGCAAGGTTCAGAATCACGGACGCGCGGTGGCCAGCACGGAACTTCTGGTGCGCCGCATCGTACTCCGGCGTTCCCTCTTCAGCGGCAGCTCGGGCGTCCCGATGCCTCTCGATGACGGGCATAAGTCCCTGACGCGCGTAGACCGTCGTCAGGAACATCGCCCCGATGATTGCCAACGTGACCGCCGAACGCCCTGCCCAATCGCCACGCATGGCACGATAGACTGCCCCCGCCGCGAGCGTGAGCGCCCCGCAGATGATCCCGAAGAGGTAGTACTTTGGGAAGATGCCACGTACGAACAGGCCAGCGTTCTGCGTGTCCAGTGAACGGAACGCCGTCGGCGCGGCGACGAACGAGAAGAATAGGATGCTCCCTACCCAGACGCCGAGGCCCAAGGACTCTACCGATCGGAGCACCGTCCCAAGCATGTAGGATCTCCCACTCTCAACACGTAAGATGGAGTCGACCGCGAGGAAGGATACCACCGATGGCACGAAGACTCAGTGAGGAACGTATACAGCGCGAACTGGGATCGGTGACTGCATGGACAAGGGACGGCGACGAGATACATCGCCGGATCGTGTGCGACGATTTCCGGGGAGCGATGCTCTTCGTCAACGCCGTCGCGCACCTCGCCGAACAGGTGGACCACCACCCTGATATCCACATCGCCTATCGCACGGTGACTCTGGCGCTGACCACTCACAGCGCCGAAGGCCTAACCCTTCAAGACTTCCAGCTAGCGCGAAGCATCGACGCGCTGCTCTGACACCTGTGCGAACGCCGTCGATTCGCGCAGCAACGTGCCGTGGTCAACCCGCCGCGACGACAAACCACGTGATGCCCTTCGCCTCCAGTGACACGGGCACGTCGACGCCGTATTCGCGATCCAGCTCGTAGCGCGTCGAGTCGCCTTCTTGCTCTCGGACGAGCGCCGCATCCGTCAATCCAGTATAGTAGAGCGGCAGCCGGAGGGTGGCCTCAACGCGCTGATCGGTGGGATTGTAGGCCATCGCCAGGCCCTTCTCGGGCAGGGCCGGGTTGGCGTGGAGCATGCAGTCCACGGAGCGCCCGTCGGCGCGCCGAACGTGGATGATGTCGGAGTCTAGAATCTCGCGGTACTTGTGGTAGAAGTCGGTCCACTTCTTCACGACCGCCCGCGTCTCGGGCGCGTCGAACAGCCGTGGCCCTCGGTAGCACGCCTGCACGCCGCTGCCGAAGTTCTGCGCGAGGTACCACTCGTATTCAGTCAGATGGTCCTTCAGCGGCTCGAAAATCGCAGCCTCGCCTCCGCCGTGATACTCGACGAGCGGCACGAACATCCACCCCATACTTGGGGTCTTTTCGTAGGTGGCGTCGTAGATGTTCTGGCGCGCGATGGTGATCTGCCGCCAGCGGGGCAGGCTGAAGTTCGTCTCGCGGTAGCCCATCGCGCACTTGTTCGAGCCGGTGAGAAAGTACCAGTCCGGCGTGTTGATGTAGACGCCCCGCTTTCGACACTCGCGGTAGAACCACGCGCACCGCTCCCACTGGCGCACCTGTGAGTCGTCCAGGGAGTCGTGGTGTGGGTGCTCGGTCGAGGCGCACACGTCACCGTGATAGGGGCCGTCCGTCTCGATGATGTCCATGCCCGTGGCGTCGATGAAGTTGAGGACGCGCTCGAAATAGCCGTCGCTCCAGGAGCTCGCCAGACAGGCGCTCTGACCGTACTTACTGCCGGGCTCGCCCGTCTCCGGGTCGACGCAGTTGTCCTCGTCTCCGACGCTCCGCGACGCGCACATGAGCGTGTATCCGCCCAGGAGGATGCCCTTGTCGTGCGCGTAGTCGGCGAGCGCCTTCATGTCCGCGATGTAGGCTGGATCCTCGCTCTCGATGCTGAATCCGCTGCCAAAGGTCATTATGACCATCTCGAAGCCGACGTCAGCGCACTGGTTGATGGCCACCTTGACGCTGGCCGCGTCCGACGTGCGCACGTGCATCAGGATCGGATTCTCCGTCACCTGCGGCGCGAGAGTGCGGTACACGCGTCGGCGCGCCAGGCCCTGCCGCTCGCGGTCGTCCGCGTCGTGCAGCAACACGACCGTGCGGAACGATGACCACGACTCGCCCGCCGCCAACACGACGCCCGGACCCAGGGGGTAGTGGCTCTTCAGCAGGATGGGGCTCTGGTACTCGTAGTCGACCTGCGTCAGATATTCCGCGTCGGGAACCCACGCCGTCGTGTCCATCCCCGCGAAGGCGAACTCGCTTTCGACGTGCAGTCGCGGCTTCTCGTCCTCGGTCGCGGCGAGGAGTTCGGTCTCAAGCGCGTCGATGCGGATCGCGTCCGACCCGTCGTTAAGGAAGGTGATCCACTTCGCGACCGCTGGCAGTCCAACGTACATCTCGTAGCGCACGAAGGCGCGTAACGGAACTCCTAGCGACGCTGGCGCCTCGTACTCGAACGTAATCCGCTTCCCCTCGGCGGGGAACGGGGAGTCAGACGAGTGGTTCGCGGGACGCCACTCGTAAGGGGCCTCTGGCTCTGAAACGATGTGTCCCACGTACTGGAAGGCGTCCGCGTCGGCGGTCATCGCGTCCAACCACGCGGGATTGAGGTACGCGTAGTCCGGCTGTCCCTTCAGCCCGCCAATCTCGACGCGGACGCCGTTGATCTCCGCGACGGCCTCCGGTTTCACGCCCCGCAACACGGAAGCGTCCGTCGTCAGGTTTGACAGTTCCACCGTCGCCGCGTTGGGCGTCAGACGGAAGACGCGCCGTATCAGACCGTTCGACAATGTCAGCTCCCGCGAGGAGCCGTTCGAGTCGGTCGACAGGTCGACGGTGACAGGTTGGGAGACAGGCGTTACGAGCCAATCAGCGGTCATTCCGGTCACTCCTCGGACGAGTAGTGTCAGGCCTGGGATGTCGAACGTCGGATGTCGGATGTCGGTCAGAGGACGCTATCTCTGCTCGGCCTCGGCAACCAATCTCATCTGGTCGACCCATATATGAAGCGTGTCCGAGCCGAAGTTCTGGAGGGTCAGAGAACTCACCGTGCGACCGGCTGGAAGCAGCTCCTCCAACGGCAGCAGCACACGCCGCCATCCGCCAGGCTCTGCAGTTATGTGATCGGGGCTCGCCGTCAGCTCGCACCTTCTCTGAATGCGCCCGTTCTCATCCGAGAAGAACACCCACACCGGTAGCAGGTCATCGTGCTCGGCGTCCACGAGCAGTTCCAGCCAGTGGTAAGGACTCGTGTCGAGCGCCACGCGACGAAAGCGCACGGCGCCGAAGGGCTGCAGGGACGCCGACAGTGAGAGAGCGCCAGCAAACACACGATCTGATGCGGACAGGTTCTGATCGAGGCCCCACGAATAATCTTCCCACCCGTCGCATAGCCCATCCGTGTAGACGCCCAGTGTGGCGCAGTAGTCGGGCTTCGACGCAGGTTCGGTCGACGACGCAGGTATCGACACCGGCGGCGCTCCGTACCAGGAACGCAGCACGTTCTCAGCCGGCTTGTGATGGGGCGTGTAGTCCGTGTCGCAGGCTCCGCCAGCGAAGGGGTTTACGTGCCACTCCCACCAGTACATCCCCGCAAGCCAGGGCTGATCGTACAGAGTCTCGAACGCCGCCTGGTAGCAGTCTGCCTGCTCCTGTCGATCTACGACGCCCAACACCACATGGTTCGCGGGATCCTGGCCTGCCCCATCCAGGCTGCGATAGCCGATTTCGGTCAAGATGATCGGCTTTGCCCAGCGATGCGCCAGCGTAGACAGAACGTGCAGATGGGGCCGCCATCCCTCTCTTAGGCCCCCGGCGGTCGTCTCCTTGGCTCCGCTTAACGAGTAGTACGCGTCGACGCCGATGAAGTCGAGCGCGTCCCACCAGTCGATCACGAGCTCTTCGCCAGGATTGGAGGCGTAGGTGAGCGAGCCAGGGAACCGCTCACGCACGCCGTCGACCAGCTCCCGCCACTGGTCGGAGCGATGCGTTGTGCCCGGCAGTTCCGTGCCGACGCAGAACTGCTCGATGTCCTGAGCCGCGCCCAACTCCGCGTAGTGGAAGATGAACTCCCGGTACGCGTCGAACCAGTCGCGCCATGTCGCTTCAGTTGCGAACCGCTCGCCGATCTGCCCACGCCACTGCCCGTTGGGTTCGACCAGTTCGATGTGCGGCTTCAGCATGACGCGTAGCCCAAGCCGATGCGCTTCGCCTATCGCGTGTGCCAGATCCTCATCGGTGGTCGCCAGTTCGTCGCGCGCGGAGATCACCGTGGAGGCGATCGTGTCCTGGAAATGCACCACAAGGAGGCTGACCCAGGTCGCCCCGGTTGCCGCTAGTTCCGCGAGCGACTGGTCCGCAGTTGACGTGCCGTACCCGCCCGAGGCCCAACTGGTGTAGGCGATGCCCTTTTGCCGGGGACGCGCATCCCCGAAGGAGGTCGGTCCAGAATGGCTTGCGGCAGCCGCTAGCGCGCTGAACTTCACGTCGTCCATCAGGAGCGTGCCCGCATCGGCGGCAACGTGGAACTGGAGTTCGGCCGGGATCACGTCCGAGGGGATGACAGGCGTCACGATGGTGTATCGCTGCCATACCTCCGTCAGCGTGAACGTCCTGTCGCCGTACCCATTCCAAGGCGGGTCCACGCTCGATGGCTTGAAGGTGACACGCATACCGTCGGGTGACTTGAGCAATCCCGTAAGCGTGTAGAGCTTGCCCTCTTCGAACTCCACGCCGGAATACACGAGCCCGGCGTCCCAGGGGTTCGCGCCCGCTTCACGCACGGTCACTGCGAGCGCGTGGGCGCCTTCCGCCGCGTCCGTGTCAACGACCCGCATCGTTGCGGCGCCGTATATGCTCCACGGCTCCATGCCACCGCTTTCGAATCCGCCATTCGTGAGCAGGTTCGCGCCGTGGGCCGTCGAGGGTGTGACGACTATGGGGACAACGGTAATGAGCAGGAGGCATGCGAGAAGGTGTGGCAGTGTTCTAGGGAATGGCTCCACGGACGGAACGAGGCGTTGGCGCGCCAGTCGAGGCCCGACCCGTATCAGCTTGGCGCCCCGCGCTACCACCGGCAATCGGCCCTCCGCCTGCCGCTTCGCCACACAACTTCTCGTGGCCCCGTTCCCGACCTCATCCTAACCTTCTCCTTCGAGGAGAAGGCATCCGCCGTCGTTGGCCCGGCACTGCATCCGACGCAATCGCAGTGGAGGATCGCCACCCCAGCCCAGGGCTCACTGCGTGAGCGCGCGCCCACACGGCTCATGCAGAGGCTGCTCGGTCACCTTCACGTCGCCCTCCAGGCGCATCCACGTCTCGAAATCGCGCTTGCCCTGGGTTAGGCGTATGACGCGGGCGCCGCGCGGGAAGCCGTCACGACCGTACGTGTTGAAGCCCGAGCCGCGTCCATAGCATAGCCGGATGCCGTGCAGTTCGCCGACGTAGTCGTTGACGTGATCGTGTCCGACGAACGTGCCAACGACATCGCCAAACTCGTGGAAGGCCGCGAACAGACCCGTGTTGATGCGCGGTGGGCAGACGGCTTCATACTTCACGCCGTGGCACGGATGAAGATCCCACACCTCGTCGTATTCGGGCAGCGGGATGTGGAAGAAGGCAAGAGCAGGAGCGTCCTCTACGGCGTTCGCGTGTTGTGCGCGCGCGGTGTCGAGCCACCACGCGATCTGGTCGCGCCGCACCCATCCATAGCCGCCGACATCCGTCTCGGCGTAGCTGTTCGTGTCGATGAAGTACAGCACGGCGGAGGCGAGGTCGCCGTCGTTGGATTGCACGGAGAGGACGTAGTTGCCCACGCCGGACACCTCTTCCGGCCCCGGCTGCGACAGCGAGTGCGCGCACGACATCTGCACTTCCATGAGCCCGTTGCGGTCCACAGAGCCTTCGTCGTCGTGGTTTCCAAAGGTCGCGGCCCACGGTATGCCGCGCTCCTCGATGGGAGCCACGGCGTCACGGTACGACTGCGCGGGATCGTCGCAGCCGCCACCAGCGATGACATCACCCGTGAGAGCGACGAGGTCGGGTTCCTCGGCGTCCAGCGTGCGGGCCAGCAGCGCGCGCGTGCGCTGATCTTCCGGCTCGCCGTTGTGCCAGTGCATGTCCGTGAATTGGACAATCGTGAATGTGCCGTCCTCGCGGAAGCGTAGGGGCGCTGCCATCGGTGGATTCTCTTGGGATGTAGCGTCGGGAGCGGCTTAGCGGATTGCCATGTCGCTGCTGTGGCCGGGGAACAGCTTCGAGTCCGGGTCGATCAGGTTCTTGGCGTAGTTGACGGCGGTGCACGCCTCGCCGACGCCCGTCGCGATGAGCTTGATCTTGCCGTCGTAGGCAGCGACATCTCCGGCGGCGAACACGCCAGGGCGGTTCGTCTCCATGTGCCGATCCACGAGAATGCTGTTCCTCTCGAGTTCCAGTCCCCAGTCCTTCAGCGGTCCGATGTCGGACTTGAACCCGATGCAGACGATGAGTTCCTGCGCCTCGAGCGTCTTCGTTTCCTTCGTCTTCGTGTTGCGGATGGTCACAGCTTCGAGGTGGTCCGTGCCGTGCACCTCCTCGACAACCCACCACAGCAAGAAGTCGACTGGAAGCGCCATGGCTTCCTTCACGCTGCCCTCGTGGGCGCGGAACACGTCGCGTCGGTGGACGACGCGGAGGCTGTTCGCGATGGGGGCTACGTGCAAAGTCCAGTCGATAGCGGAGTCACCCCCACCGACGACGACGACATCCCTGCCTCGGAAGTCTTCGAGGTCGCGGATCACGTAGTGGATGCCGCTACCGTCAAGCTCTTCGACGCCCGGAGCGACCAGCCGCGTGGGGTTGAGCGCCCCGATGCCGGCGGCGATGATGACCGTCTTCGTGTAGTGCACGCCCTGGCTCGTCGTGAGCGTGTAGATGCGGTCGTCTTCGTTGTATTCGAGGGTCTGGGTCTGCTCTTCAAGACAGACGGTGGGGTCTTTCCACAGGCCCTGGTCGACCATGACGCGCACGAGATCCTTGGCGCGGACCTTCGGGAAGCCGGGCATGTCGAAGATGAATTTCTCGGGATAGAGCGCCGTCAGTTGCCCGCCGAGTTCGGAGAGGCTGTCGATGATTTTCGTTTTGCACTCACGCACACCTGCGTAGAACGCCCCAAACAGGCCGACGGGGCCGCCGCCGATGATAGTGATGTCATAAACGTCCCGCGATTCAGCAGACACAGGAGACTCCCCACGCGTAACCACTCGACCTAATCCCTGCCGTTAAGGGCGCGCAATCGCGCTGAGGGCCGATATTAGCACCTTGGTTCGGAAACGGTCAATGCGATTGGGGGGTTCCAACTGCGTGGAGGCCGGCGCAGGCATGCGGCATGGCCGGCGAGGAAGCCGCACGCTGGGGGTACGCCTTGGTCGCCGTCGGCGGGCCGACGGGCGGCCCGCCTCGTTACAGGTCGGGCCCTGTCACCTCAATGCGTACCGAGGATCCCTCGCCAGGGATGGACTCGAAGGTCGCCTCGCCTCCCATCATTCGCGCCCTCTCCTGCATCGACAGCCGGCCGAAGCGCCCCTCGACGGGTCCGTCGAGCACGGCGTCCACATCGAATCCGACGCCGTCGTCCTGGACGATCGCGGACACGCGGCATCCGCTCTGTCCCACGCTCTCGGTATAGAGAACCACGTCAACGTGTCCGGCGTCGGCGTGGTGGACGATGTTCGTGAGAGCGGTGTGCACGATGCGATATATCGCCACTTCCATCTCTGCCGGCAGGAATCGGCCGTGTGGGTTGGTCGCTCGGAACGTGGCGGCAAGACCGGCGTTCTGCGACAGCGTCTCGAGGTCTCGCCTGGGCGCCGTCTCCAGACCCAAGTCGTCCAAGACGGTCGGCCTCATGTCGAAGGCGATGCGCCGCACGTCCTCGAGCGTGCCCGACGTAACCTCGCGTAGTTCCCGGCTCTGGCGCATGGCGTCGCCCACGGTCGCGGCCGACTCGATGACCCGCAACCTATGAGCGGCGAGGTGAGCTCCTGTCCGACCCGGTCGTGCAGCTCCCGGGCGATGCGAGCCCGCTATTCTTCCTGGACAGCGAGCATCTGCTCGAGCACTCTGGTGCGGCGCGTCTCGCTTTCGTGCAGGGCGGCCGTCCGTTCCTCAACGCGTCGTTCGAGCTCCTCGTTCGCGCGGGCAAGCCGCTCCTGCAAGGCCTTACGCTCTGTGAGATCGTAGACGAAGATGCGGATGAGCCCGCTCTCGGTGATGCAGCATATCTTCTGCTCGTACACGCTCGCGGCCAGCCCGATTTCCCGAGTGACGGAGCCCTGGATGGCCACCTGGCACGCGGCGACCATGGGTTCCATGCCATCCAGGATGGGATGTCTCTGGCCGAGTTCGTGAAGGTCGGGGAACTCGCGCCGCGCCGCAGGATTGCAGTAGGTGACGCGGCCCGCGAAGTCGGTCTCAATGACAGGGTTGGGATTCTGCTCCGGGAACGACGCGAGGCGGGCGAGTTCACCCGCCGACACATCAACGGGGGCCCAGCGACCGTCGTCGGAGCCACGTTCCTCGTGTGATTCCTGCGTGGCGCGGTCGATGGTGCTGCACAGCGGCATAGCAAGCGCTCCGACGGGAAGACGAACAGCTCACGCATGCACAGCTTACGGAACGGCCACGCGGTCCTGCACAGGGCGCCGAGTATCTGTGCGGGCCGCCAGCCAAGCAAGCGGGGCGATTGCCGCGCGATACGCCTCTTAGATCCGACGCGGGAGCCGCTTGGGCCAACTGCGAACCGATAGTGTCGCCGAACTGGCCCATCACCAGAGCCGCTGCCCTCAGTCAGTGGTCAAGGGGACCAGGAAGGGCGATGATCCGTGCCAGGATTGCTGGTCACGCGCGTCCGATTGTCGCCGTTGGCGTCGATGACGTAGATGTCGCTGGTGATACCGATCCATGACTCATAGGCGATGCGAGCGCCATCGGGGGACCAGGCGGGAGCCCGGTCGTTCGTGGGGTAATTCGTCAGATTCGTCCGGTTGGAGCCATCCGCCTCCATGACGTGGATATCGACCGGGCCGCCGTCCCCGGGCGACGACTGGAACGCGATCCGGGAGCCGTCGGGAGACCAGTCGGGGGCGGTGTCGAAGCCTGGCGTGTTCGTGATGCGCTCCTGATTCTCGCCGTCCGCGTCCATGACATGGATGTCGCTGGCGCCGTGGCGTCTCGACGAAAAGGCGACGCGGCTGCCATCCGGCGACCATGACGGATGGGAGTCGTTCAGCCGGTGGTTCGTGAGGTTGGTCTGCTTCCCGCGTTCGATGTCCATGACGTAGATCTCCTCGTTGCCGTCGCGCTCCGAGACGAACGCGATGCGGGAGCCGTCAGGCGACCAGGCGGGCCACTTGTCGTCCCACGGATGGTTCGTGTAGTTCTTCGCGTGTCTCCCGTCAGCGTCCATGACAAACACCTCGGTGGCGTCGTCGCGGCGAGACACAAACGCGATGCGTTTCCCGTCTGGAGACACGGCGGTGTGATAGTCGGATTCGGGAGAGCTTCTGATGCGCTTCTGGTTCGCGCCGTCGGCGTCGACGATGTAAATGTCGCGGCGGCTGACGCCTGACGCGAATACGATGCGTCGCCACACGGCGGCTGGTGGCCAACCGGCCCGGTCGCCCGCATTCGCCGCCGTCATGTCGCCATCGAGCAGTTCGTCGTCGAGGGCAGTGTCGGTGGCATCCTCGCCACAGGCGCCGACGAAGGCCGCCAGGGCGATCAGGCAAGCAAGAGGCGTTCGGAAGCGTTGGCCCATCGCGGAATCCCTCGCGGCTAACCGGTCACGTCCACACCCTACTCGCGCATCCCGTTGCGGGCCACTCGACCGGCCGCAGCGACGGTGCCGCGCGCTACCGGACGGCGTTCCAAAGCCTCATCGTGCCGTCTCGGCTGCTGCTTGCCAGCGTCCGCCCGTCGGGCGAAAACGCGACCGAGAAGACCGAGGCTCTGTGCTGGTGTAGCACGGCAAACGCCTGCCTGGTCTCCACGTCCCAAAGACGGATCGTACCATCATCGCAGGCGCTGGCGAGCATCTTCCCGTCGGGCGACCACACAGCGGCGAAGACGTCGTCCGTGTGCCCGGTTAGCGTAGCCAGATCCTGCTGGGTGGCAACGTCCCATAGCTTCAGCGTGGTGTCGTCGCTGGCGCTGACGAGCGTCGTCCCGTCAGGTGAAAACGCGGCGGAGTACACAGTGTCCGTATGCCCCCGGAGCGACGCGATCTTCTGCTGGGCGTTGGCGTCCCAGAGAGTAAGCGTCTTGGGAAGGTAGCTACAGACTGCTAGGATGGAGCCGTCCGGCGAGAAGGTGAGACCGTTGATACTGAAATTGCCTTCCTCGAAGGCCCCGATCTCCTGCCCGGACTTGACGTCCCAGAGCTTTACGCTGTCGGGCGCGCTGCCGCTCGCCACCGTTGAACCATCCGGTGAGAACGCCACGGCGCCGACAGAGCGTTCGTGGAAGCCCAGTACCGCTGTCCGTTGGTGTGTGCCGAGATCCCAAAGCGCTACTAACCCGCTTCCGACTGCGAGCGTGATCCCGTCGGGTGAGAAAGCTACCGCGCTGACCCACGGGGTCTCGAGCGTCGCGGCTTCTTCTCCCTCTCGCACGTCCCAGAGCGTCACAGTGTCTGGCCAAGTGGCTATTGCCAAGGAGTCGCCGTCGGGTGAGAAGGCGAGACGCCCTGCGTGCTGTCGCGCAACTACCCTCGCCTCGCCGAACAACACCGTGCCTGGGGCGCCCGTTCCATCGAGCGCAAGCGTGGTGCGGATTTCCGCAATTGCTGGCCGCCTGGGATCAAGCGAGTCCGCCGCTTCCGCGACAACCTCGGTCGCGAATTGAAGCAGCAAGCCCACAGCCTCTAATGGGGAAGCGGCGGGAGCAGTCACGTACGTGACCGCTGACGCAAACGTCGCGAAGGCTTCCCAACTGCGCTCAATTCCCAGCCGCGAAGCGTCTGCGACCGAGATGGCCGTGTCGATCAGTTCAGGAGGAAGCAGGAGGCCGTCCACGCCGTCAGGATAGATGTCGTCCACGATGCTCATTGCGTCCTGCACGACGTATCCCGCCCACTCGAACTGGTCCGCCAGCGATGTCGGGTCGAAGTCGCCGCCGGGATGCGGGTCGTCTGGGTTCGCGCGGACGCTCAGCCTCAGCAGCAGACCCTTGTGAAGCTGCACGTCGCGACCGGCGTCGACGATCCCCACGTCCATGCGCGAGTCCGCGTAGGCGCCGAACACGAACAGCAGGTCGGGCGAGCTGGACCGCGCCCGCGACGGGCGTCCTGCCTCGTCCGTCCAGACGGTAAAGCTGGCTCCCTCGGCGTCCAGGAACGTCGCGCCGACGAGTTGCCCGTTCCGCGCCATGACCGCCATGTGGTCACCGTTCCTGTCGACGGCGATCATGGGGATGCCTGGGTCACCGGTGGCGGCGATGGACGTGTTGCGGTAGGCGCTCGCCGATGGGTCCGCCGGGCGTTCGATCTCGTCGTCACTGGCGCACGCAGCGACCAAGGTGGCGATGGCGAGAAGACTCGCAGCGATGGCATGGTGTCTGGAGGACATCGGAGTAGTCCCTCAACGGAGATGGCGCCGGAACCCGGCCCACTACCCCGATAGAGTAACGGCAAAGGCCCATGCCCCGCTTACTCGTCCCCGGCTACCGGCCGCGGGGAAGCTGCTTCAGCCAGCCCCACTGGAACAGCGCCCGAAACGCAGGAGTGAACGCAGGCGAATACCGGGGATCAAACCAGTCGGGAGCCCCATCGCTGGCGGGATGGTTCGTCAGATTCCTACGGTTCGAGCCGTCGATGTCCATGGCGAAGATCTCAGCATTGTTCCTGCCGTCCATCTTGATGGTGTCCTGATACGCGATCTGCGTGCCGTCGGGCGACAGCACAGGAAGCCTGGTTAGGCTGCCGACCACCGCGACAAGGCGCAGGTCGGAACCGTCGGGGGCCATCATGAAGAGCCCGTGTACACGCCCATCATACCGGCGGAACAGGATCGACGCGCCGTCCTGGGACCAGTCCGGCTCGTAGTTCCACCCGTCGTACGTGAGTCGCTGAGGATCGGAGCCATCCGCAACCATCGTGTAGATCTCCGTGCGCACCGTATCCGGCGGCAACCCAGCAACATCGGTGCTGTCCCTCATGGAGCGGAAGACGATGCGCTCGCCGTCGGGAGACCACGCGGCATCGGTGTCCTTCCGGAACTCGCGTGTCAGGTTCCTCTGGTTGGAGCCGTCGACGTTCATGACGAAGATGTCGTTGATCCCGAGACCATTGTCCCTACTTGACTCGAACGCGATCTTCGACCCGTCTGGACTCCACGCGGGCTTCGAGTCCGAGCCGGGATGGCGCGTGAGGTTCCGGGTGGCTCCGCTGCTGATGTCCACAACGTAGACATCGACGCTGCCGCTCGCGTCCGACGCGACGTACGCGATCCGTGATCCGTCAGGCGACCATGCAGGTCTGCTACCAATGTCCGCAAGAACCGATGTCAGCGCGTTGGACGCCACGGCAATGGTGTACAGGCCTTGCGCGCCGGTTCGGCCGGAGCCAAATGCGATCCAGCCAGATGAGGCGTGTGCGATGCAGGTCGCAATCCACAGCAGCAGCGCTGCTCCGGCTAGCCGGGCATGGCCTCGTTGGTGTGACCCAGCGCAGGCGTGTGACATGGCGCACCCCTCGACTACGCCCTCTTCTCAAAGTCAAACGACGAGGCTACGTCCCCATTGATCACGAGCTCCGCACGGTAGTGTTGCGGCTCTGGATCGAAAGGGGCGTTCGTGCCAGCAGTGGCCGCGCCATCGTGGTCTTCGTCCCAGAGCCCGTCCCAGTAGGCGCACGCGCCCTCCATAGGCTTCGGCAAGACCGGTGGCGGGTTCGTTGGTGGCGGCACGGTGTGCGGATACACGCCTACGTACTGCCCAGGTGGTGTCACACGAGGCGACGGATACCTGTTCTCGTTGTATCCCGCCGTGATCGTCCGCACCAGCACGTCCGGGGCTGGGTCCGTGTGATAGATGCGGATCTCGACTTCCGGCCTCTGCCCAAGAACGAACTCACCGAGCACCAGTTCGTTTGGGTCTTCCGGCACGCGCATCACATCCTCGGGCGCGATGTGGTACTTGATATAGAACGGCTGTTCCACCCGCGTGTTCTTCGGTGGCGTCACCTCGTCTACATCAACGGACACAATGCGCGTGGTGATGACATTCTGGCTGCCGTCCAGCCAGACGGCAGCCAGCGCCTCTTCTCCCGCGCCAAATTCGCTCTGCACTGCCTCCGCGTACCGGTATTTGTCGGCTCCCGTCTCCGTCCATTGATGCCAGATGTCTCGGGTAGCGTCCGTCTGGTTCCACGCGTGAATCCAAAAGCCGGTCATCCGGTCGTCACCCCGGACATCGGCCCACTGGCGCCGCATGTCCATTAGAACGCGTATGTTCTGGTGCGCGTCGACATGGCCAACGTAGTAGGAGTAGTAGGCCGGTTGGCCTTGCTCCGTGATGCGCTGCTCGTTCAGCCCAATCTTCGGCTGGAACTGCAACACGGACGATGGGTAGCTTGGGTCCGCCCCGCTCTTCGGAAACTTCGTGCGATACGCGTGCCCGGGCTCCCCCGAGTACGGTTCGTCGGCGTCCAGGAACGTGGACCAGTTGCGCCACGGCCCGTTGTCGGTGAGTTCCAGGCTCAGGACGTCGTTGGCGTTACGCGCGCGACGTCTGTATCGCAGTTGGTCGTTGGCGGTGACCCATGGGTAGTAGTTCAGTTGCAGAATCACCTTGGCCGGCGTCGCTGCCTCATGGTTGATGACGGCATCTACCCAGTCCTGGAACGTATCAGGAACCGTGTAGAGCCACTCCTGGTTGACGACGTGCCAGAACTTCCGGGCGGCAAGGTCGGCCTCGACGTACTCCGACCAATAGAACGGGAACTCACACCCCTCCGCGAGCTGGGCAGTCTGCACCGTCTGGGCGAGGGCGCCAATCGTAGTGTCGTCCCAATCGGGGTAGTGCGTCGAGCTGTACACCTCGTTGCCAAGGAACCAGCCCGCGACGTACGGCTCGAGCCCCTCGGCGACGATCTGCGTGCAGAGCTCCGTCACAAAGGGCTCGATGTCCTGGACGAGCTCCCACTCTTTGAGAGTTTCGCTGGTGTTGAATCCCTCGTGCAGTCCACACAGGTCACGCGAAATCGTGCCGCGCAGGCGCCCTACTGGGATGCCCAATTCTGCCGTCAGATCCTCAATCGTGCGTAGATAGTCCATCCACCCATCGACGTTGTTGTCGATGCGCTGCTGCTTGGTCGCGCCCGCCCCGGTAGGTTCGTGAGGGCGGCTGGCGGGAGACGCCCAGGTGTTGGGGTCGCCAGCGGAATGAATGACGTTGCAGGCCTCGTACGGGATGTCCTGCTCTCCCTCGTACGCGCGCTGCATCTCGTATTTTAGTTGCGCGAGCGTGCTGGCGCCGCCCGCGCCCACGCCGTTCAGCCAGTACATGCCGACCTCGAAACCGTGCGGTATCTTGCCCATCGGTACTCATCTCCATGCCACCGCGGCGCCCCCGCCCTGGGCCTCCGCCACACAGCGCTTGCTGTCGCGCGTTACGACCCCATCCTAACCTTCCCCTGCAAGGGAAGGGACTTCAGGCGCCGTGCGGTATCTTGCCCATCGACCCATCGCTCCCGGGCCGCGCGCTGGCGGGCCGTGGTCGTCGCGGGTTGTGCCTCGCCCCGACGTCCCAATCTAGGGGCTGAAGACATCGACCAGCGTGGCCTTGCCCCATTGATGGTCAGCGGCATTCGGTCCTTCGGCAGTCTTCACATAGATGGCGTCGCTTGTCCATCGGATGTCCCCAAGATTGCCTTCGGTGCGAGCGGCCGGTGCACTATTGGCGGTACGCAGACGGATCGTGTCTCCGTTGACGTCCAACGGGGCGGACGGAGGAGCGGCCCCGTCGATGCCGATGCCCACTCGCCCAGAGTCGTCGATGTAGATCGAGTCTTCCTTCTGACTCAGCTCGATAACCATCATGCGGTAAGCCGCGCCGCCGTCGGTGTACCGAGTCAGCTCGAAACGCGTGGCCTCGGATCGAATCTCGAAGTTGGTCCCCACGGGATCGGTGGTATCGGTGAGCCGCAGCCGCGGGTTCGCCGCCATCAACTCCAGTGTGGCTACGGGCTCGCGCTCTGGCTCATCCTCCGCGTCGCCGACCTTCACGTAGCTTGCAGCCGCGTGCCCCAGCCACAAGTAGCCGTCCTTGGCAGTGACAAAGTCGGACAGACTCCACCCAGAGCTGGCGAGCGCCGCGCTGCTCACGAGACCCGTACCCAACGACTTCTCGAGCGCGATCAGTTCGTCGTCCCGTGTGTTCATGTACGACTCGTTGACCGGTGTTGAGCCGTTCTCATTCGGGTCCAGGTCCACGATGTCGGTCGGAAAGGAAGGCATTAAGGCAGGTCCTCTTGCGTTGGTATGGCTGATATGTAGGCGAGGCCGGATCCGTCGACCTTGTAGTCAGCGTCGGCGTCTAGTCCGTGGGCGTCGCAGATGCCCTTCCATAGCGACTCGCATCGATCGTCGATCGCCGCCCCCAGGAATTCCTCCCGTTCGAGCGCCGAGCGTGCCGCAGCGATGCGGTTCTGCTGCTCGTCGCGCGCCTGAAGGGCGTACGTGTATTGCCGGAACTCCTCCGGCCGCAACAGGGCCGCCGTCGTCGTCGCGCCGGGCATCGGGTCGCTGCTCACTTGTGTATCGCCCCTACTTAGGAATGCCGGGCCGGCGCCCGCCAGCGACGCTCGCCTTGACAGCGCGCGCCGGGCATCGGAGGTCGGGCGTCCAGACTACTTTGCGTATACTATCAAACGCATCTCTCTTGCGCAAGGAGTCATTCTCCATCGTTGCGTGAATATGCGACGTCCCGAGTAGGGGCGAGCGGCGCGGCGCACATCGCCCTGACAACGACGTCGCCACATCAAGCCGCCCGACCGACCGCCCCTTCGTCTTGACCGAAATGCCTCTCGGCGCCTATAATCCGCGCGTTTCCACTACCCCCAGACGTTACGCGAGGGACGCCCAGAAACGTGGCAGAAGTACACGTCCAGAACGTCTCGAAAGCCTTCGGGGCCACGCAGGCCCTAGACGGCATTGAGCTGCGCGTCGAGGACGGCGAGTTCTTCTGCCTGCTCGGACCCTCCGGCGTCGGGAAAACGACGCTGCTCCGCACGATTGCGGGAGTCGAAACGCCAGACAGCGGCGAAGTCTGGATCGACGGGCGCGACGTGACGAGCCTGTCGCCCGCGGAACGCGATGTCGCCATGGTGTTCGAGACGTACGCCCTCTACCCACACCTGACCGTGTGGGAGAACCTCGCGTACCCGCTGAGAGAACGCCGAGTAGACGAGGCGGAGATCAAGCGCCGGGTCGAGAGGACGGCGGAGCTGCTCGGGATCACGCACACGTTGGGTCGGCCTCCGCAGACGTTGAGCGGAGGCGAGATGCAGCGCGTCGCCGTAGGTCGCGCCATCGTCCGAGAGGCGCGCGTGTACCTGTTCGACGAGCCGCTATCGCACCTTGACGCACAACTGCGCGAACACATGCGCGCCGAGCTCAAGCGCCTGCACCGCGAGATGGGAAGCACGCTCATCTACGCCACGCCCGACCAGCTCGAAGCGATGACGATGCCCGACCGCGTCGCCGTGCTGCGGGACGGAGCCGTCGTGCAGTGCGCCCCGCCGCTGGACGTGTACCTGCGCCCAGAACGGCTGTTCGTAGCGCGCTACGTAGGCGAGCCGCCCATGAACTTCCTGGACGCGGAGATCGATGGGGCAGGCCAGATACGCGCCGGCGCCTTTGCCGCGCAGGTGGGCGCTGAGGAGATACACGCCGGAAAGTGCCTAGTCGGCATACGCCCTGAAGACCTAACGGTACGCGCGACGGACGCCGATGCTCTGGACGATGGCGTGACGTTCGACGCAGAGGTGTACGCCGTGGAAATGTGCGGCGACTACGACATCGTCACGCTGACGCTGGGCGACGAGCGTGTGAAAGCCATCGCGGCGGATCACTCAACGCGATTCGCCACCGCGCAGCAGGTGCGTGTGTCCTTCGACCCTGAACGCCTATACGTGATTGACCCTGTGACAGAACGCGTGGCCTAAAGCACGGCTCCCACGCAGAACGTCGAGCCGGCGGCCACGCCAGTGAATGCAGCGGAAAGGAAGTGACGGATGGTGAGGTCGATTCGTGTACGCCTGCTGACGGCGTTGGTCGCGGCGGGCGTCGCCGTGACGGCGTCGGCGCAGGACAAAGTGACGCTCCGTATGACCGGCCCTGACTGGGGTCCGATCAGCCTGATGACTGAGATATCCAAGGACTTCGCGGACTACTCCAAGGAGACACTTGGCTACGAAGTCGAAATACAGGTGGATCCCGTGCCGTGGGGCAGCTACTACGAACGCCTCGCCGCCGCCCTGGCCGCAGGCACTCCCACGTACGACCTGTTCGTCTCCGACAGCCAGTGGGTGGGCGACTTCGCGGACTCCGGCCACATCATCCAGCTCAACGAGCACGCCGACGCGGACCCGGAGTTGCAGGCGATCCTAGACAGCATCCACCCCGTGCTTCGCGGCGCGTATTCCGCGTATCCCGGCGGCACGGAGAACTGGTGGGGATTCCCGCAGGAAGCCGACGTGCAAGGCTTCATCGTCCGCCAGGATCTGTTCTCCCACGAGGGTGAGCGCGCAGCGTTCAGCGCGAAGTACGGCTACGACCTGCCCTTGACCGCCGAGGACTGGAACTCCGTCGAGTGGTCGCAGGCGTCCGACTTCGCCGAGTTCTTCACGCGGCCTCAGGGTGAAATGCTCGCTGGCGAGGAGCTCGCGAACGACTTCTACGGTCTGTCGCTCGCATACAGCAAGACGTACGACTACGGCGCGATGGCGTGGCTGCAACTCCTCTACAACTGGGGCGGCGGCATCTGGGACTGGGACACGCGCCGCGTGGATGGCGTCCTGAACTCGCCCGAAGCCGTCGAATCGCTCGAATACCACATCGACCTGCTCAAGCATCAGCCGCCAGGAGCCGCGAACTACGACCTCGACGCGGTGAACAACGCTGTAGCGCAGGGACTCGTAGCGATGGCGTGCAACTGGATCGCCGTGGCGCCGCCGCTGTTCGATCCCTCCGCGTCGACCGTGTCCGACAAGCTTATGGTCGTCGTGCCGCCGGGACACGACGGGAAGCGCGTCTACAATCTGGGCGGTCAGCCGTTCGTGGTCGGCGCCAAGACGCAGCACCTGGACGCCGTCCTCGCGTATATCAAGTGGTGGTTCCAGGACGAGCAGCAGTGGCGCTTCGCGAAGGGGGGCGGCTTGCCGGCCACGTCGACGCTCATCGAAAGCGACGAGTTCAAGGGACTCAGCCCGTGGACCCAGGCGTTCGCCGACGCCGTGCCGCATCAGCAGGACGTGTGGAAACACCCGGCGTTCTTCGAACTGCTGACAGCGTTGCAGGAGGAGTTCCACAAGGCGGTCACCGGTAGCCAGACGGCGAAGGAAGCACTCGACAACGCCGCGCGTCGTCAGGAGTCCATCCTCGAGGACTGGGGCGAATACAACTAGGAGCCACGCCAGCGATGCAGTCGCCCGGCGCCGACCGTCCCTTCCCCCTTACCAGGGGGAAGGCTAGGATGGGGGTTAGCGCACGCGCGACACCGCCAGGATGCTGACACGAACATAGTGCAAACGGGCGCGAATGCACGACCCCGCAGATAACGCGTCTCGGCCCGCGAAGCCTCCGTCGGCATTCTCCAAGATGCTCGACCGGAGGCTTCCGGCATGGCTGCTGGCGCCAACCGGCCTGCTCCTCGTGGGCCTCTTTCTGTTCCCCCTGCTCTGGTCCCTCGGGCTCAGCTTCTACCGTTATTCGGTGCTGCGTCAGCGGGATCCGAGGCTGATTTGGGGGGCGAACTACGGCAGCCTCCTGACAGACCCGGATATATGGGCGCGGTTCGCCACGACGGGGATATTCGTCCTCGGCACTGTCGGGCTGCAGTTCGTCCTCGGCTTCGCGCTCGCCTTTCTGCTACACAGGGAGTTCAGGGGACGCAAGGTCGTCCTGTCCCTACTCCTGGCTCCGATGATGATGGCGCCCGTCGCCGCCGGGGCGTTCTTCAAGCTCATCTACGACCCCACGTTTGGCGTCCTTGGCTTCTTCACGGACGCCCTCTTCGGCTTCAACGTGTCGTGGTTGGAGAGGCCGTTCCCCGCGATGGTCGCCGTCATCCTGGCGGACACGTGGATGTGGTCGCCGTTCGTGATGCTGCTCGTGTTGTCGGGCTTGCTCGCGGTGCCGAAGCATCTGATGGAGATGGCGCAGATCGACCGGGCAGGATGGTGGCTGACCTTCCGCAACGTCCTCCTGCCGCAGATCAAGCCGCTGCTCATGCTTGCGGTGCTATTGCGCACGATGGAGGCGTTCAAGCTGTTCGACACCATCTGGATTATGACGCAGGGCGGCCCGGGCACGTCCACGGAAACGCTGTCCGTCGCGTTGTACCGGCTGGGCTTCCAGTATTTCAAGACGGGGAAGGCGTCCGCGCTGGCGTATCTCATGCTCATCGTCGTCATCGTGCTGAGCAACTTCTACCTGCGCATCGCCACGCGTGACGTGAACGTCGCGCACACCGTCTCCCCAGAGGAGGCGTCTTGATGCGGCGCGGCCGCGCGCGGAACAACGTCCGCATCGCCGTCATCCTCGCAGTGACGGCGATCTACACGTTCCCGATTCTGTGGGTCGTCCTGACCGCGTTCAAGACGCGCGTGGACATCTTCGCCATGCCGCCTAAGTTCCTCTTCACGCCCACGATGGAGAACTTCGTCCGCGTCTTCTCCCGCGCGACGGCGGAGGGAGGCGCGGAGAGCACGAACTTCACGCGCTACTTCCTGAACAGCCTCTACCTGTCGTTCGCGAGCGTGTTCCTGGCGCTCGTCGTCGGGACCATGGGGGCGTACTCCGTATCGCGGTTCGCCTTCCGTCATCGCGACTTCGTGATGTTCTCGATTCTCTCCACGCGTATGCTGCCGGCGATAGCGGCGATCATCCCTATCTACCTGATGTTCAGCAAGCTGCTGAACCTAATGGACACGTACACGGGCATGGTGCTGCTCTACACCGCGTTCAACCTGCCGTTCGTCATCTGGATGATGAAGAGCTTCTTCGACGAGATACCGCCCGAGATTGAGGAGGCGGCGCAGGTAGACGGTTCCTCGCGCTTCCGGGCGTTCTATAAGGTGGCGCTGCCGCAGGTGAAGTCCGGTATCGCTGGCACGGTGGTCATCTCCCTGTTGTTCACGTGGAACGAGTTTCTGTTCGCGCTCATGCTCACCGGTTCAAGGACGCGGACGGTTCCTGTCGCTCTCGCGCGCACGTTGCAGGGAGAGCGGGGCGTTGACTGGGGCGTGCTGGCGGCGATCGAAACGCTCTACATCCTGCCCGTCCTGATCGTCGCGATGTCGTTACAGAAGTACCTGCTGCGCGGCTTAACCTTCGGCACCGTGCGACGTTAGGGGAGTCGCTGGCCCATGTCCAACATCTCTCTACGCGGCATCAGCAAGAGCTTTGGCGCCGTGCAGGCGCTCAGAGCGCTGGACCTGGAGATTGAGGACGGCGAGTTCCTGTCTCTGCTCGGCCCGTCGGGATGCGGCAAGACGACTACGCTACGGCTTGTCGCCGGGCTCGAGGAGCCCACGACGGGCGATGTGTTCATGGACTCCGACCGCGTGACCCATCTCGCCCCGGCTGACCGCGACATCGCCATGGTCTTCCAGCTCTACGCCCTCTACCCCTACATGAGCATTCGCGAGAACATCGCCTTCCCCTTGCGCGCGCAGGGCGTCCCGACGTCGGAGACGCGCAAGCGAGTCGACGCCGTCGCGGAGCTGCTCGGCATTGAGGATCTGCTGTCGATGAGTCCGGGGCAGGTGCATCCGGCGCAGGGGCAACGAGTCGCCATCGCAAAAGCGATCGTCCGGGAGCCGCAGGTCTTCCTGTTCGACGAGCCGCTGTCGCATCTGGACGCACACATGCGGTCGCGCATGCGCGCCGAACTGAAGCATCTGCACGACACCGTCGGCCGCACGACGCTCTTCGTCACGCACGACCAGGCGGAGGGCTTGGCCATCTCCGACCGCATCGGCGTCATGCGTCAGGGAGAGTTGGTGCAGTTGGGTACTCCCGAGGACATCTTCCACAAGCCGACGGACCGGTACGTCGCGGAGTTCGTCGGAACGCCACCGATCAACCTGTTCGACGCGGAACCGTGCGAGCGCGATGGGACGCGCGCGCTGCGCGTGCACGGCGTTGAGATGCGACTCGGCGAACCACTCCACACGCCGGACATGGACGCACAGTGGGGCAAGCTCGAGCGCGTCACGCTCGGGATACGGCCCCGCTACGTCGACCTTGCGCCTACTGACACTGCCGAGGCGCTTCCCGGCGTGGTCGAGGTCGTCGAGCCGACGGGTCGCGAGACGCTGCTACACGTCCGCCTGGAGGAATCGCCACGCCAACCCGATTCCTTCTCCTCGCAGGGGAAGGGTACGATGGAGTCGGAGGGAACAACCGAGGCCACGGCAAGATGTCTGGCCACCCCCGCCGACGCGCCACCCGATGGAGCGCAAGTCTCCCTCTCATTGCGCCCCGAGCACGTCCTGCTCTTCCATCCTGCGACGGGGGCAGCTTTATGAGCGCATCCGCGCCGAACGGCCGCTACATCAACCCGTCGACTCGCCGACGCCTCGAGCACGGCTGCCTGGCGGTCGCCCTCCTTGGCCTGCTGATGATGGTACAGCCCGTGACGCAGGCGCTCTTCCGGCCGGGCTTCTTCGCGCTCTTCGTCGCGGGAATCGCCTACGTCTCCACGACGTTCTGGAGGCCAGAGGGCGTGTCCACGCGCGGCGTGATGACGACGCTACTGTGGACGGTCGTTACTCTGGCGGCAATCATCGCGCTCAGCATCTGGCTGGCCCCGCGCCTGCTGTGAGTCCACGCTGAGCGGGCCCTATACGCGCGCCTGTGGACGCCCACTTGCGGGTCGAGGTTCTTCTTCCTACACTTTTCAGGCAGATGTAGCCGCATCTTCATCCGTGCCCGCCGGAACGACAGGAGGCCCCGACATCATGTCAACTTCCTCTACATGTGCGGCTCCCCGTCGGGCGCCATTTCGATCCCTGTACGGGCTGACCGCCCTCACAGCAGTCCTCTGCGCGCTGGCAGCCGTTACGTATGCGCAAGGGCGGCCGCTCATCGCGTGGTCGACCGATCGCGCGAACCCTGAGAGGCCCGTCGGCGTCGCCAACAGCCACACCGACATCTGGGTCATGGACAACCTTGGGCAGGGCGCACGCAGGCTCACGGACGACAAGGGCGACGAGAGCGCTCCGGCGTGGTCCCCGGACGGCAAGCGGATCGCATTCCGCCACCGAAAGTTCGTAAAGGGTTTCTGGCAGGGCGGTATCTCCATCATGAGGTCGGACGGCGGCGCCTGGACGCCACTAGTCCAACATCCCGACGGTGGTGGCATGCCTTCGTGGTCGCCGACGGGGAAGCAGATCGCGCTCGTCTCCACCCGCGATGTGGACGCCGAGATATACGTCATCAACGTCGATGGCTCCGGCCTGCGGAACCTCACGCAGAACCCCGCAAGGGACTGGTACCCTGCGTGGTCACCAGACGGGTCGCAGATCGCCTTCGCCTCAGGCCGTGACGGAGCCGGTATCGGCAGCAACATCTACACAATGGACGCCGACGGCCGTGACGTACGGCTGATCGTCGAGCGCGGTCTGGCTCCCACGTGGTCGCCGGATGGGTCGGAGATCGCGTATTGGGGCAGCCGCGATGGAACGGATGTCACCCTCATCGTCCCGGCGGCTGGCGGAGCCCCGCGCAGGCTCAACGAGACCATTGAGGGGGCCACCCACGCCGCCTGGTCCCCGAACGGTCGGCAGGTCGCCTTCGAGAAGTGGGGTAGCATCTGGGCGTTCGACATGGACACGGGAGAGGCCACGAGGCTCACGGGCGACCAAGCGTACGACCGTGGCCCAGACTGGTTCGACCCGGCAGCTCCCCGGCTGACCGACCTCGCCGTCGACGCGTTGCACAAGTCGCTTATCCCCTGGGGCCGGCTCAAACGACCGTAAGATCACGGCGAACACGCGGCCATTGGTGGCAGCGGTAGCATGTAGTACCTGGCTTGGCCGTGTGACCCGCCCGCCTCGCTATGGCGCGATGGACCGACGCCCTTCCCGTACGCATCTGAGCCCACACCCGGCAATGCACTGGCGTCGTGTGCACTAACGGCCATCGCCCTCAGCGCTACGCGACGCAAAACACGACGGCTACAGTCACGGATGTGCGCGCGAAACCGTAGGCCAATGCGACGGAGTAGCGATCGCCGGTGTCCACATGTCGCGCTGGAGGAGCGGGTCATGAAGAAGCTCGATGGTCTGACTGCGGAAATGACATACGTCGGGGATCTGCACCTGGGCTGCCTGAAGGGCAGCCTCGATTACCTGGGAATACCCGTTACCAGGCCCTGGCTCGCCGGCGTGACAGGCCAAGCCTTTGTCATCGCCATCGCCCCAGGAATCTGCCTTAGCTCGGTGTCAAGTTGCTTGGAGGACGAGTATGTCAACGGCACGATGGCGCGGCTGGGCCGCAACGTTGGGTACGAGCTGGAATACCACCGCTTCGAAGGGATGGACGCCGGCCAGCGCGCCGAGGCGTGGGATCGCCTTCGCGCGGCGATAGACGCCGGGCATCCGTGCTACGGCTACTACAACTTCTGCTACCAGCTCTTCGACGGGTACGACGCCGACGGGTTCTACATCGGCGAGGGCGCCACGAACGCCGGACAAGGTCCGTTCGCAATGCTCGATGGCGACTGCTGGGATCTCTGCATCGTTCGTCCCGGAGGCGCGCCGTCTGACGCCGCTACGGCCGTCAAGGATGGTCTGGAGTTCGTGGCGCGGCACGCCCGCGCCACCGACGACGGAGGTCCACCTGACGCCAACTCGGAACAGGCTAACGGCGAGGCGGCATACCAGCGCTGGATTGCCGCCGTGGAGGCCGGAGAGCTCGGTGGGACGTGGCGCGCCATCGACCACTACGTGCGTTGCCGAGAACTCGCGGTCCAGTTCCTCGACGAAGCGGAGGAGCGGCTGGCTTCGGCTGTCGCGCCGTCCGTCAGAGAGGCGCGAACTCTCTACCAGAGCGTGTGCGATGACCTGTGGCCAGTCGCGGACACCTTCGGTCAGGGCAAGCAGCCAATTGGGTTCGGCGAGTCCGGTAGCTTCCATGCCGAGGCCGCAGATCGGCTACGATCGGCATGTACTGCGGAGATGGAGGGTCTCGTGGTCCTCAAGGAGATCGCGGCCGCGTTGTGAGACCGCCCAACAAGCGACCGGAGCCCACGATATCCAAAGACCTCGCATATACCGGGCAGGAGGATGCCAATGCACCCAGTTACCCGCACGCGCGTCGCACGCCTCGTGGTCCTTCTTTGGGCCCTCGGACTCGCCGCGTCGGCGGCTACCGGTCCTGGATGGACTCAGTGGCGTGGACCGAACAGGGACGGCGTGGCTATCGCGAGTGCGATAGGCGAGTGGCCAGACCATCCTCGACGTGTGTGGCAGGTCGAAATAGGCGAGGGGTACTCGACGCCTCTGGTCGCTGACGACTCCATCTTCGTGCACGCGCGTGTGGACAACGTCGAGACGGTGTCCTGCCTAAGGCTTGCCGACCACGAGGTGCTGTGGGAGAAGAGCTACCCCGCGCCCTTCAGGCGGTTCTGGGGAGCTATGCGACACGGCAAAGGGCCGAAAGCGACCCCAGCCCTGGCAGGCACGTTCCTCGTAACGCTTGGGATTAGCGGCGTCCTGTCTTGCTGGGATTCGCACAGTGGCGAGTTGCTGTGGAGGAAGGACTTCCAAGATCGCTTCGACAAGACCCATCCGATCTACGGCACGGCTGCGTCCCCTATTGTCGTCTCCGGCGCGGCGATTGCGCACGTCGGGAACAAGAGCGAGGGCATTCTTGCCGCCATCGACCTCGGGACCGGCGATGTCCGCTGGGAGTGGACGGGAGACGGGCCGGGCTATGCGTCCCCTATCGCCGCGGCGTGGGATGGCGTGCGTCAGGTCATCACGCAGACGGAGAGCCGGATTGTGGGCATCTCCCCCAACGACGGGGCTCTACTCTGGCAGTTGCCGTACACGACACCGCACGAGCAGAACATCGTCACGCCGCTCCTGTACGGAGACACGGTCATCGTCTCGGGGCTCGACAATGGCACGATGGCAATCCGGCCCGTGCGCGCTGGCGATGAATGGACCGTCGAAACCGTCTGGCACAACGAGGAACTGGACATGTACATGAGCTCCCCGGTGCTGTACGGCGACTATCTCCTGGCATTCACAAAGCAGGACAAGGGAAAGCTCTTCTGTCTGAGGGCGGACACCGGCGCCACAGTCTGGCAGGGGCCCGGTCGCCAGGGCGACAATGCGGCCATCGTCCGCGTAGGAGAGCACATGCTGGCTCTGCTGTCGGACGCATCGCTGCTTGTCGGCGGCTGCGGGCCGGACGGGTTCGTCGAGAACGCGCGTTACACGGTCTCCGACAGCCCTACTTGGGCGCATCCCGTGATCGTGGGCGACTCATTCCTGGTGCGAGGTCGAAACTCACTGGCGCTGTGGACAACCCAGTAACGCGCTGACGTACGAAGGCGCCGCCGCTCAGTTCGTGGTTGCGCCTGTCGCCGTCCTGCGGAGGTGGGGCTATTCCGCCCGTTGCGCGGTGAATGGCGGAACGCCGCCGCCTCCCGACGACTTCACCGAATCCACGGTCCCGCTGTCGTCGATGTGGAACTCCAACTCCCAGCCCGTTTCTGCGATGAACCGGGTCTTCGTCTCTGCATAGAACTCGAGGTAGTTAGCCCCCTCGTCACGGGCCGCGACTAGGTGACCGTCACGCTGCTCAATGACGAACGGGTAGTTGCCGAATGCCGCGATTGCGTATTTGCCCGCGTAGCCGTCCAGGGCAACGGGCGTCGACGATAGCGACCGGGTCTCCGGCTCGAAGCCCTGCCACCCCAGCACTGGCGCGACGCCACGCGCGATTTCGCCGTACAGTCCCGCGCCGCTGGAGCCGTTCGTCATGACGACGAGCGCCGTGTCGTCCTCCGCGTAGAACACGCACCGGAAGCCGCGATTCGACCCGCCGTGCTCGAAACGGCCGGAGTCGTTCACCAACAGGCCGAGGCCGAACGGCGCGTGCTGCGGGCGCAGCATCTGCGCCGCCGTCTCCGGGGATAGCACGCCACCGGATTCTCCTCGCCGCGCACGTTGCAGCGCCATGATGAAGCGAGCTAAGTCCGTAGGAGTGGTCCAGAGCCCCGCAGCCGCCATCTCTGGATGGGCGTGCCAGCGACCCTCCGGCAGGTTCCTGATGGTGGGGTTGTGCCCACTCGCGACGTTCCCTCTGCGCGACTGCGACAGAGGCAGTTCGAAGGTGCTGTGCGTCATTCCAAGGGGGTCCAGGACTGACTCTTGCAGTAGCTCGGCGAACGGCTTCCCGCTCACATCCTCCATGAGTTGCTGCATGACGGTGTAGCCGCCGCCGGAGTAGCGACTCCTGGCGCCGGGCTCAGCCGTGACTCGGACAGCCGGGGAGTTGGCAGGCTCGATCCCGTCTAGAACCTGCAACGTCGTGGGAAGAGCCGCGTCCGTGGCATAGCCTCCGAATCCAGACACCGACAGGCCTGCGCTGTGCGTCAGAATGCGTCGGAGGGTGACTTTTTCGTCTACGGAATGCTCGCTGTCAGGGACGCGCCACGACGTTAACCACGTGTTCACATGGGAGTCAAGGTCTAGAACCCCGGATTCCACAAGCTGCAGAGCGGCAACGGCCGACACGGGCTTGCTGATGGACGCGGCCTGAAACAGCGTGTCGACCGTAACAGGCTGGTTCGTGATGTCATCGCGGACCCCATACCCTTGGGCGAAGGCGATCTCGCCGTCGACGACGGCGATGCTCACACCTGGCACATCATAGCGCGCCATCCGGTCGTCCAGACGCATGGGGCCGGAGACCCCGCCTATCAGGACCGCAGGCAGCAGACTTCCCTCAACGGCGTCGGAAATGGAGGCCGTCGCGCCAGCGGCCAACGCGGCGGCGAGGAGGACAGGGAGCGTCATGTTCGGACCCCAAAATAGGAGGCGCGGATGCATTGGCCTAAGGCTGGCAGCACGCCATCGTAATCCCACGCCGGAAAGCCGTCAATTGGCCACACTGTCGGCAGAGCCCGGCGGCTCGGAAGGCTCGACCCGCCAATGCCCGTTACACTGTGGACCCTCTCGGAACCGCGCCACCGAAATGGCTGAAATCCGTTGCGCCTCTCCTCTCGCGATGCTACGGTCGGATCTGCCCTGTCTTGCACGCCCACGCGCCGATCAGCCCCGCTAGGCGCCGGTCGGACCATCTGTCGAGGAGGCGAGCGGTGAGTCAGCCCTCAGTGGCGGAACTGCAAGCGATTGCGCGTGACATCTTCGGCCGCGACCTGAGCGAGGAACAGGCGGAAAGGTACAGGGGCCGCCTGCCGGTGATGGGCCAAGCAGCTCACGTCATTCAGGAGTGGGAGCAAACGCTGGCGGACGCCTCTCCCGCAGCCGTCCACCGCACCCCTGTCGAGTAGGGGTACGACGTATGCCACAGCCCGACGTTGTCTTCAGTAGCATCGCCGACCTCGCCCCGCAGCTAGCGGCCGGCGACCTATCGCCCGTGGATGTGACGCAGGCCGTTCTGGCCCGCATCGAAGAGCACGACGGGCTCCTCAACGCCTATATCACAGTGATGGCGGACAGCGCCATGCACGCGGCGCGAGCGGCTGAGTCCGCCATCCTGGCCGGGAACTACCTGGGGCCGCTACACGGCATCCCCATCGCGGTGAAAGACCTGTACGCGACGCGAGGCGTACGGACGACCTTCGGATCGCCCCTGTTCGCCGACTGGGTTCCAGACTACGACGCCACGGTGGTCGAGCGTCTCAAGCAAGCGGGAGCCGTCATCGTAGGTAAAGCGAATCTGCACGAGCTGGCCTTCGGGACCACCAGCGCCAACCCCCACCACGGCGTCGTCCGCAACCCTTGGGATCCACAGTGCCACCCGGGTGGGTCAAGCGGCGGCTCCGCCGCTGCCGTCGCTGGCGGTCTGGCATATGGCGCGTTGGGCAGCGACACCGGGGCGTCCATCCGTCAGCCGGCGGCATGCTGTGGCATCGTAGGACTCAAACCCACGTACGGTCGAGTCAGCAAGTACGGCGCGCTGCCCCTATCATGGTCCATGGACCACGCCGGGCCCATGACGCGCACGGTAGCGGACGCGGCCCTCATGATGCAGGCGCTAGCAGGCCACGACCCTCGCGACCCTGGCTGCGTCTCGCATCCGACTCCAGACTACGCGGCTCAGCTCCATCAGAACCTGCGCAATGCGCGCATCGGTGTCGCACGTGACTTCTTCTTTGACGAATGCGATCCTGAGGTAAGCCAAGCGGTCGAGGCCGCCCTGGAGGTATTCCGCGATCTCGGAGCCATCGTCGAGGACGTCGAGCTCCCGGACATGCGCGCGGCGCGCGCGGCAGGAGTCACTATCATGTTCTCCGAGGCGGCTGCGTACCACGCCGACGACCTGCGCCAGCGTGCCGAGGCGTTCAGCGACGAGGTGCGCGACCAACTCGAAATGGGCCGCTTCTACACTGCGGTCCAGTACGTTCAGGCGCAACGTATGCGCCGCGTGCTAACGGACCAGACCATCCAGGCTGTGTCGCCATATGACGCCGTAGTCATGCCCACCTCGCCGATCCCGGCGACGCCCATCACCGCCAGCGTCCCGGCACACGTGAGTCTGCGCCCGCGCAACACTCTCCCGTTCAACTTCGTGAGCCTCCCCGCCATGTCTGTTCCCTGCGGCTTCGCCAACTCGGGGATGCCCATCGGCCTACAAGTAGTCGGTAAGCCGTTCGACGAGGCAGGGGTGCTGCGCGTGGGCTATGCCTACGAACAGGCGACCGAATGGCACACCCGACGCCCCACCGCATAGTCCCGCCGTCACGCAGCGGAACGCCGCGACTCTCCCAGAACGTCTACGGGCACAGATCGGGCGGGCTCGAGGCCCGCCCGATTCGAAACGTCATCCGCTCCGGCGTCGCCTATCTGCCGGTGTAGTCGTCCTCCGACACCGCGAGCGCCAGGTTGTCGATTTCCGCCTGCTTCGCCTTCTCCATGACGTCCACGACGAACCCGTGTTCGGCGTTCTTGTCAGCCCGGATGATGAGGACCTCAATCTCCTTCTTCTTCAGGAGAAGGTAGCTCATCATCTCGTCCAAGTTCGCCATCCGCTGGTCGTCGATCGAGATCTGTCCGGTCTCGTGGATGTACACGCTGTAGCGTTTCCGCTGGAACTCCGACCGAGCCTTGGACTCGGGAAGCTGAACGCGGAATGGGGGCGGGATCTTCAGGATGTTGGAGATCATGAAGAAGATGAGCAGCAGGAACACACAGTCCACCAACGGTTCCATGGGAACCTGTGGCAGCTTCGCGCCCGCCTTCGATTTGGACAATTTCACGCTAGCACTCCTCGCTCGTTGCGTCGCTGGCTACGCTACTGCACCATCGCGAAGCCGATTTTAGCGACTCCAGCGCGCTTAGCGCGATCCATGACCTGGACGATCTGGTCGTGGATGACCTGCCTGCCCGACTGGATGATGAGCATCTCTTTCTCTTCGGCGGGGGTGTTCATGAAAACACCGAAGGCGTTGTCGAGGCTGACGATCTCGTTATTGAGGATCATCACGCCGCTGTCATCGCCCCCGACAGGGTTGGAGATGCGCAAGATCAAGCCCTTCGGCTTCTCCTTGCTCGGCTGGCCAGGCGGCGGCAGCTTCACGCGGATGCCGGGGAGCGGCGCGAACGTCGTCGCCAACATGAAGAAGATGATCAGCAGGAACACGCAATCGATCATCGGCGTCATGTCGACGTTCGGCGCTCTGCGTTCGCTCCTCTCCACCACCATTTCTTCTTCGTGCGTATGCGCGTGCATGTGCTACTTCTCCCTGGAAGCTGTCGCGACGCCAGGACCACTCGTCCCGGCGCCGCGGGCGCATAGAACGCTTACGAAGAGCCGTTTGTCACCAGCGCGTTGACCGTGTCCGTCGCGGCGATTTCGATCCGAATCGTGTTGGTATTCACGATGTTCTCGAAGATCGCGTAGAAGACCAGCGCCGGAGCGGCGATGGACAGACCGGCAGCGGTCGTGTACAGAGCCTCGGAGATACCACCAGCGAGAGCGTTCGGGTCGTTGGTACCTTCAAGCGCGATGACGGTGAACGCCTTGATCATCCCCAGCACGGTGCCGAGAAGACCAAACAGCGGCGATACCACGGCGATCATGGACAGCCACGTCAGGTTGCGCTCAAACTCAGGGAGTTCCAGAGTCGCGCCCTCGGACATGGCTTCCTGAATGTCGCCCTTCGCGGGCGCCCCGTCGCCGGCGAGCCCTTGGCTATGCCGCAGCAAGCCACCCTTGAGGACGTTCGCGATCGGGGTCGCGGCCTCTTCGCACGCCTGGATAGCGTCCATGACGTTGTTCTGGCTCAGAGCGTCGCTAACCCGCTGTAGGAGTTCGGTCGTGCCGCTGTTGAGCTTGGCGTAGACGAGGATACGCTCAATGATGAACGTGACCGCCGCGACGGAGCAAAGCAGCAACGGGACGCCAACCCAACCGAAACGACCTGCGAAGGTCACGAGAGTGGTCTTCTCGCGCATCTTCACGTCTGTCGG
Source organism: uncultured bacterium (assembly GCA_964473525.1). Taxonomy (GTDB): domain Bacteria; phylum Poribacteria; class WGA-4E. Next base: position 17,027 of record CAYYPK010000009.1, on the reverse strand, counting down.
CGAGACAGCGCCCTGGACAACCGTGACAGCCAGGGATTCGCGGGGCTTGTACCCTTCGGCGGTGATGGTCAGCACATACGGTCCAGGCTCAATGCCGACGACTTCGAAGTTACCGGCCGCGTCCGTCGTGGTCGAGTCGGACACCGAAGGTCCGACATACTGCACGGTGGCGTTGCCGATGCCCGTGCCGCCCTGCTGAATCTGCTTGACCTCACCCTTGAAACCCGTCGATGACAGGTCTACTGAGGTTTGCGCGTAGACAGAGGCGCCTACCCAAGCCAAGGCGAGCATCACGCCCACTGCGGGGAAAAATCTCCGTACCATGCGTAGCCTCCCGAAAGTTTAGTCGTTGCGTGGGTGACAGCCGACGTGTGCTGCCGGCTGTCACCCAGATCCAGTCCTAGAAACCAACCATCGCGCGAACGAAGGTCGTGTTGCTCTCGACGTTCCGCAGCACGTCCTTGCGGACGCGGAACCCTGACAGAACGACGATGTTGAAGCCGGCCCACAGACCTTGCTGGATGATCTGCATCTCAAAGATCCGCGTGCGCTGATCCGGGCGATACAGCGTCGGGGCTTCGTCGATGGCTTCCTCACCGCGCGCGGCAAGGTAGCGATCGTAGTCGCCATCCCGGTTCGTGAACTTCCGGTACTGGAAGCCCGCAAGGATCTTCACGCGCTGGGTGAACTGGTAGTCGAGGCGTACGCCTTCGATTACCTCGCGGCTGTTACGGTTGAAGCGCAGGTATTCGAGGCTCTCCGCTGCGTTCGGATCCACTGCTAACGGGTTCAGCGCGTAGCGCGTCCCCTTGTCGAAGTCGCGGATCTTCGTGCGCGATCGGAAGAGCTCGTCCTTGTCGCGGTCGTTGGAGACCTCGAAGATGTACTTGTAGAGCGGCGTGACCACGAGGTCCTCACCAATCTTCTCTACGAAGTCGCCGATACCGGCGATGTCCTTCAGAGGAATCTCGTAGCGGGCTTTGAAGATCGACAGCTGCTGGCGGATGTTCTTGCCCTCTTCCGGCGGCAGCAAGGCTCCCTCTTCATCGCGCGGTCGGCTGACGCCATAGCGACGGCCTTCCCAGTTCGCCACGTCGAACAACAGGTTCGGGTCGGGGTAGAACGGGTATTCGCGGAGGTCGCCACGCACCTGCACCTGTTCGATCGGCACCATCAGGTCGATGCGCTCGTCGAGGTCCTCGGTGGCCGGGTCGTCTGGGAAGATGACGCGTTCCTCACTCGGCGGGCTCTGCTTACCCAGCGTCAGGAGGTACTTGACCTCGACGGTGAGAGCATTGATCGCGTTGTAGAGGAGCTGCAGCGTCGTCGTGTTCTCGGTTGCGTTGAAGAAGTCGAGCTTGTCCGGCTCGGCTATCGCGTCAACATCCAGGAACCGCAGCGTGATGGCGTAGTCAGGAATGTCATCCTTGACGCGGCGGAAACGGTTCTGTAGACGCAGGGTTCCGAGTTCAGCGACATCTCGCTGGAAGTCGAACTGGAGGTACTTCGAATCGTTACGCCGCGCGCTGGACACTTCCGACTCATTCAGCCACCCGAAGGCGAGCGTCATGTTGTCGTAGACGTCCCACGATGCGTTGATGTGGTACCCCTCGCGGTCGATACCGAACTCGTAGTCCGGCTCGAAGTCATCTTCCAACGAGTCGATAACGCCGTTGTTATCGAGGTCGACGAGGTCGTCGAAGATCGGCGGATCAGCGTCGAAGATCAGGAAGTCTTCCTGGAAGTCCAGGATGCCGTTCTGATCGCGGTCGTCCGCCTGCGGCAGAACGCCGTCGAAGTCGTCGCTGTCCGGCCAGTCGTCGTTGTCGTCGTCGTCCTCAATCAGGGAGTAGTTCCCCTCGTCAAAGGGGTTCCCGTCCGTGGACTCCGGCGTGCGCCGAATCGTGTAGGTCTCATCGCGGTCGTTGTTGGCGCCCCACCCCTGGTACGTCGTCGTGTAACCAGGATCGACGTGGTAGAAGGACTCCTCGAACAGCACGCGGCCGAGCCGGTGCTTCAGCTGCACGAACCACGCCGTCTCAGACGAGTCGTTCTCCGAGCCGCCGGGCTTGAACTGGAACTCTTCCCCGTCGTTCGCGGAGAATGTGCGCCCCTCGGAAACAGTATCGACGGCGAAGTCCGCAGTGCTGGTCTCAGCCGTGTCAGACTCGGCGAGGGACCAGTCGATGCGGTTCTTCGACACGGTCGGGTACTGCTTGTACTTGTTGTTGACAGACCACTGCGCCCGGATCAGCACGTTGCCGACGGTACCTTCGAGGTCAACGCCTACGATGGTCGCGGCGCGCGCGGCCCCGTATTTGATGGATTCGAGGGTAACGGGATCCCACTGCTCAGGGTCGTTGCGGTCGAGGTCGAGTTCCTCTTGCGCGATGTTCCCCGGAGCCTGGATGACGTCACGATACGGCGTCGGGATGAGACCACTTTCGTTCATCCCCAAGAGGTTGCCCTCTTCGTCGCCGACCATGCCGGAGCTGTAGCCGTTGACGACGATGTTGTAGTCACCAGCAACCTGGATATTCTGGAACTCGACGCTGATGACCGTCGCCGGGTTGATCAGGCTCATCCCAGTCTGCGCCTGCGCGCCTGCGGGAAGATCCCGCAGATCCAGCTTGTAGAAGAACCCGTCGAAGCCGTTGGCGACGAGCCACTCCCCGTAGTTCGGGTAGGCATCGTTGAAGTCGCCGACGTTACGCTGGATCGCCGGGTTGTCGCTCGGAAGGGCCAGCGACCACGTCGCGTCGGGCGCTTCACCGTTGTTCAGGAAATCGCCGGACATCAGGCTCTCGGTCATATCCGCGGGCGTGACGGTCCACGTGATGGGCGTGCCTTCTTCGGTCGGGATTTCCTCGAAGACGACTTCGGGAACTTCCAACGGCTCGCCAGTGGCGGGATCCTCGGTGATGTCGATGCGGTCGAACTTACGCTCTTGGTAGCGTACGACGACATCCATTGTCTTGAAGGCGGCGCCTACGCGCCCATCTTCGGGGGAGTCGTCACGGAAGCTCATGACGATAACTTCCGGCGGCGTGTTCGCCACTGTGCCAAGGAACGGGTTATCGACGCGCTGCTGGTTCTCATGGCGCAGGTTCAGGAACGTCACACCCACGCGGAAGACGTCACCAATGAGACCCTGGGCGCGGAACCCGATGAGCCGCGCGTTGTCGAGGAACGCGTTGACCGTGTCCCCACGCGTGGAGGTACGACGACCAATCGTCGGCGCCAACGTGCCACCACCAGCAGTACTGGAGATGAAGATGGGGTTCGACACGCGAGAGTTCAGTAGAGTGAACAGGTGGCGCTCATGGGCAAAGGAGAGGTCGAAGCGATGCCCGTCGAATTCCGTCTTGCGCATAACGTAGCCGGCTGGGAAGAGCGTTTCCGGCTTGATGCGAAGATGGTCACCGATCGCGGCTTCTGCGTGCCTGCCGCGGAAGGTGTCCTCGGTGAGGATTTCGTGGTCCAGCTGGATCGAGAAGCGGTTACTGTCGAGCTGCCCGCTCCAACCGTCGATCAGGTTACCCCGATCGTCGAATTCCTTAACCTCGAGATACTGGTGAACTTCGTTACCTTCGAGGAGTTCCTTACCGAAGAGGTCGTAGAAGAACTGCGGGATTTCCTCGAGCTGGAAACGGTCCGCGAACTTCGCCTCACCCTCGATGGCGGGGAGCAGCGGCTCCTGCGGCCCCAAGCTGCTGAACGGGGATGTCCCGCAGCCAACGAGTCCGAGACCACCAACCAAGACCGCGAGGAGGGAAATCCTAGCTCGCGATAGGGTTGGCAGTACACGGGGTGATCTTAGCATAGATCCTGCCTCCTTAGAGGGTTCGAGAGATCTCGACGCCGACGCATCTCTCCGAACATGCTGAGCAAGCCTGTGGCAAACCTGAATTCGCAATGAACTAGCGTGCTCCGTTGGACATCTCGTCCGGGAATCCCCATCCCCACCGAAACGACACCTTATGGGGCGTACGTCTCACGGACAAGGGTGTATCCGGCTGCACATTAATACGACGGGGCGGGACGTCGGATTCACCTCGATGGCGAACGCCGTGAACCCGGTTGGGAAGCGGCATAGTCGCCCCCTGTCCCCACCAAACGGCGCAAACCTTAACACTTCGACCACATGCTGTCAAGCGGTATCTCCGAGGCCGCTGTGGGGGAGTTCCCCAGCGTCCTGGGATCGGTGTGCACGCCACTCAAGAGTGACTGCCAGAGCGATTGCGAGAAGGGCGCCCAGCACAGCTCCAGAGGCCGCGAGCAGCATTGGCCGCGGGCGGATCGGCCGGAACTGCGGAAGCGCCGGATCGACCAGAGCGATACCACCCACCCGGCGCGCGGTTATCTCGCCGCTGTCGTCGCGCTGCACGGCGAAGGCCAGGGCGAGTTCCATCTGGCTCTCCCGCACCAACAGCTCTTCGTACACCTTTGACAGGGCCTCCGCCTGCCGCTGCAGGCCATCAAGGGTCAGCTGGCTCGTGGGGATCGCATCCGTGCGCTCGATCAGCGCGTCCCCGACCTCGACGAGGAGCGCGTCTAGCTCCTCGATTTCGACTTTTATCGCCGCCAGGGCGATGTCGCTATCAAGCTTGCGCGTGAGGAGCGCGGCGCGTCGCGCGTTGGGTCCGAAGGTCTCCGACTCCGCCATCGCGTCGGTGACCGCGATGCGCCCTTCGAGAAACTCGGCGGCCTTAGCCACACCCGCGCGCTCGGGTTGCGATGAAGTCAGCCCAGACACGGACTGCCGCGCGGCCTCGGTCTCGATGCGTATCAGTTCCTGTTCGAAGGCGGTCAGAGTCGGGTTGCGGCTCTGCGTCGTCGAGGTCAACACTCGGTCGGGTTCGCTCAGCAGCGACGCCTCGGACGCGGTCAGGGCGGCGTCGGCGGCAGTCCTACGGGCGAACGCGCCCCTCCGTTCCTGCCGCAGGCTGGCTTGCCTTGCCAGCAGCTCCGTGAGTTCGGCGCTCCACAGCGTGGGATTCCCGTTCTCGTCGGCGAAGGTGAGGATGTCTACGCGCATTCCCTCGAGCAGTTCCTCGACCTCGCCGCGCTTCTCTTGCAGCAGGCGCAGCTGCAGGCCGGTTTCCTGCACCTTGTCGTCGACGTTCTCCTCAGACAGCTTCTGACGTAGCGTGGTCACCACCTGGTTAGCAAGCAGAGCGGCGTTTCGCGCGCCTCCCTCAGCCTCGCTGAGTTCCACCGTCAGAGTGATGAGCCGTGAACCTGGCTCCACGCCAGCGCGAATGCTCCTGCCGAGGTGTGAAACCGGCGGCAAATGCCGCGCGCCCTCCGGCTCTGCGGCCATGAACTCGCGGTACACGCGGTTCATCATGGCGCGCGTGGAGAGGCGGCTCACGATCGTCTGCATAAGAACGGGGTCGGATCCCCCGCCGCCACCCAGCGCGCTCTGCACGAGGTTGGGTATCAGGGAGGCGCCCGCTTCCCGACTTGGCTCCACGTCCATCAGGACCGTCGCTGTGTACGCGCGCGGCAGGCGCAAACCGACCGCCACCACGCCGCCCGTGATGATGAGCGTCGCGGCGAGGATTACGAAGAGGCGGCGGCGTAGGATGCCGGCGTAGTCGTCGAGGCTTTCAGGTCGCAAGTCGGCCCTCAGCGGTTGCTTGGGACGAAGTTGATGCCACTCCACCGTGGCTCCGATACGTTGGCATGTCGATCTCTGCCGGTCAACTGGCCCACGATGACCCCTCGGAGGACGACGTGTCACATGGTATACTGACCCGACGGAAATCCCCAGCGCTGTTGGTGTGTCGCTGTGCCATCCCGAGAATCACGTGATGTGAAGAGGTGGTCGATGGAAGGGCCAGCACGCGCGGAGAATGGGGTCGGGAACTCCTCGCTCTTCGGACTGCTCCTTGCGGCGCTCGCGCTTACCATGCTTGCCGACGGCAGAGCGCAAGCACTCCCCGACGGGGCCATTGCCCGCCTTGGGTATGGAAGGCCTAGTGACGTCGAATACTCGCCAGACGGTGAAGTCCTTGCCGTAGCAACGAGTATCGGCGTGGAGCTCTGGGACGCGGACACTCGCGAGCGTGTCGCGTTCTTTGAGACGAATGCCTCAATGACATCGCTCGCTTTCTCGCCTGACGGAAACACGCTCGCGAGCGGCAGCGCCGACGCCACGGTTAGGCTCTGGGAAGTGCACACCCGGCAGGAGACGAGGGTCCTACGAGGCCACACTGACGGGGTTTCTGCAGTCGCGTTCTCACCCGATGGCAACACGGTCGCGAGCGGCAGTTGGGACGACACGGCGAAGCTCTGGGACGTGCGCACGGGGGACCAAATCGCAGCGCTGGAAGGACATACCGCCAGCGTCTCGTCCGTTGCGTTCTCCCCGAGCGGGACCACACTCGCAACTGGCAGCTATGACGACACAGTCAGGCTGTGGGAGACCGGCGAGGGGGAGCACGCCGCGTCACTCCTAGAGCACACCCACTTCGTGTCGTCGGTCGCCTTCTCCCCGGACGGTACTGTTCTCGCGAGCGCCAGCTGGGACAAGACGGTGAAGCTCTGGGACATCGCAGCACTGCGAGAAATCGCCACGCTCGAGGGCCACACGTCCAACGTCGAGGCCCTTGCTTTCTCCCCCGATGGGGCCACCATCGCGAGCGGCAGCTACGACGACACGGTAAGGCTTTGGGTCGTCAGGGAGGGGCACGAAGCCGCAACGCTACAGGGACACGCATCCTGGGTCGTCGCCCTCGCATTTTCGCCTGACGGAAGCACACTCGCCAGCTGCGGCGGCTTTGGCGAGGATGTGGTCAGACGCTGGGATGTGGTCGCACGGCAGGAGATAGAGGCGCTACAGGGGCACGCATCTTGGGTCAATGCGGTGGCGTTCTCCCCGGACAGCGGCACACTCGCAAGCGGCAGTTACGATGACACGGTGACCCTCTGGGATGTGCAGACCGGACGGGGCACCGGAACGTTGCGCGGACATACCTCTGGTATCAGTTCTGTCGCCTTCTCCCGGCATGGAAGCACGCTAGCAAGCGGAGGCGAAGATGGGACCGTGAAGCTCTGGCACGTGGCCACACAACAGGGGAACGGCACACTCGACGCAGGCGCAGAGGGGACCAACCCGGTGGCGTTCTCCCCCGACGGAGCAACCCTTGCGAGCGCCGGTGGCGACAATGCGGTGAAGCTGTGGGACGTGGACGCGCGTCGGGAGGTCGGAACACTCCGGGGACACGAGACCGGTGTTAGTTCCGTTGCCTTCTCTCCCGACGGCGCTATCCTCGCGAGCGCAGACTACCTCGGGTTGAAGTTCTGGGACGTAACCACGCGACAGGAGATCGCATGGCTGGGAGGACACACGCTAGGCGTCAGTTCCATCGCGTTCTCCCCTGACGGAACCACCTTCGCGAGCGGCGGGGGAGACGGGAGCGTGAACATCTGGGACATTGACGTCCAACAAAGGATAGCCACGTTGCCGGGACACACGGACAGGAGCGGCAGAGGCAGTTCCGTCGCGTTCTCCCCCGATGGCCGCACCCTGGCAAGCGGGGCTTCACGAGACGTGACACTCTGGAACATCGACGCACGACAGGTAATCGCAACACTACAGGGACACACCGCTGGCATCCGATCCATCGCCTTCACCCCTGACGGGGCTGCCCTGGCAAGCGGCAGCTCCGACGGGACGATCGTCCTCTGGGACATGACGCCGTGGACTGGCGACGCGGCATCGCAGAGCGCGCATTGGGACGTCAACGCCGACGGCATCGTGGACATCATCGACCTGGTGACAGTGGCGTCGGCGTTCGGGACATCAGGCGGCGGCCTGGCGGGCGACGTCAACGGCGACGAGTTCGTCAACATCCTCGACCTCGTGACCGTTGCGTCCCACTTCGGGGAGCGGACGATCGCGCAGGCCGCAGCGGTTCCGAAGACGGTTCCGAAGACGGTTCCGAAGACGGTTCCGGTCAATGGTCTGTCCATTCGTCCCGTCCTGGACGGCGATACCCTCCGCGTCGAGGTGCGTAGCGAGGGCATCCCGGACCTATACGGCTACCAGTTCACGCCCGCGTTCGACGAGAGGGCGCTGGACCTCGTCGGCGCTGACGAGGCGGACCTTCTGAGACAGAACGGCGACTCCTACTGGCGCCAGATCCCCCACGAAAGCACTCCCGAAGCCCCGGCAGCGATAGCGGCGACGCGCCTCGGGGACGCCGGTGGTAACTCTCGACCCGGAGGGCTCACGGTCTTCACGTTCCGCGTGCCGCGCCCGTACGGAATCGCGCAGACAGCGTTTGAACTGAGGGACGTAAAGCTGGTCGATGCCGATAGCCGCGTGATCGCGAGTTCCGCTGGCGTCGCTTTCCCGTTGGAGGAACTCATCGTCCCTGTAAGGCCGTCCTTGCTTCCCAACTACCCGAATCCCTTCAACCCAGAGACGTGGATCCCGTACCGACTGTCGGCGCCGTCCAACGTGGTCATCACGATTCACGACACGTCGGGGCGCGTCGTACGCCGGCTCGACCTGGGCGCGCGGCCAGCCGGACTGTACGAGTCGAGATCGCGCGCGGCGTATTGGGACGGTCGCAACGCCGTTGGCGAGGCTGTATCGAGCGGGACATACATCATCGAGTTGCGGGCCGGACGTTACCGCGCCACGCGGCGTGTCCTCATCGCCCGTTAGAACAAGCGGAAACCCACTGGGCTCCGCATGGGCATTGCGATTGTCGTCCGGCATGCCATGTCAGATAATAGGTAGGCAGGGCGTGTAGGGAGTAGAGGGGAGACCAACATGCGACGGATGAGGCTCTTCGAGGAACTGTTCGACATGCAGGCGGAGACGAATCGCTTCTTCGAGGACGTGTACCGTCGACTTGTCCTCTTCGAGCGGGCGATCGACCGGTGGTCCGCGATCTCCGACGACGCCGCGTTCGAGCGCGACATGACTCGGTTCACGCGCACCCAGCCGTCCCAGGCGTTACCAGCGGCGCCACCGCAGATCACAGTTTCGCGTGCCTCCGAAACGCGCGCCACGCATCCCGTCGCGCTGGACATGTACGATTCGGACGAAGAGGTGGTGGCGGAGATCTCCATGCCCGGGCTGCATCCCGGCGATATCGTTATCTCCGCAGACGAACACAGGCTAACACTTCAGGGGAAGTTCTCGCAGACCATCACGCTGCCCGAAGGCGTCGACGCGGACAGGATACGCGCGCAGTACCAGAACGGCGTGCTCAGACTGGCCCTGCCGAAGCCACCCGCAGCGTCCAAGACCATCCCCATCGACTTCCAGTAACAACCGCGGCCATCGTCCCATGGTCGGCCGCGATGGCGGACACATTTGAGCAAGAGTCTCTACCTCACGCCCGACATTGAGGGCATCGGTGGCGTCATGAAGCGGCGTCACGAGGACTTCCAGGTCGAGGAAGTCCCGCTGTACGAACCGATCGGCGAAGGCGGACACACGTACGTCACCGTCGAGAAACGCGGCATCTCCACATTCGAGATGGTCCACCGGTTGGGCGACTATTTCGGTGTCTCCGCAAGCGCGATCGGGTACGCCGGCTTGAAGGACACCCGCGCGGTGACGCGACAGCGCGTGTCCATCGAAGGCGTCGACCTCGACACGGCGCGCGGCATCTCTCTCCCCGCCATCCGCATCCTCGACGCGCAGTACCACACGAACAAACTGCGGCTCGGCCATCTGGCAGGCAATCGGTTCATCATCCGCGTGCGGCACCCCAAGCAGGGAGCTTTGGAGCGCGCGAAGGAGATCCTGAACACGATCGCTGAGAACGGCGCGCCGAACTTCTTCGGCATGCAGCGGTTCAGCGGACGCGGCAACGGGCACCTTATAGGCCGCGCGATGATGCTGGGCGAATGGGACAAGGCGCTCGCGTACTACCTCGGTCGGCCGAAGGGCAACGAACGCGGCGATGTCTTCGAGGCGAGGACGGCATTCGAAGCGGGCGACTACGACCGCGCGCGGCGCCTCTTCCCCCTACCGAAGTTCCGCAACGAGCGCCGCGTGCTGGGTGGCTTGCAGCGCGGTCTGAACTCCGAGCAGGCGTTTGGGCAGGTCGCGCCTCGCATGAGGCGACTTCTGTCGTCGGCGTACCAGTCGCTGCTGTATAACCGCGTGTTGGCGCGCCGCATGCCGGACATCGGCGTACTGATGGATGGTGACATCGCGCAGAAACATCGCGGCGGCGCATGCTTCCTCGTCGAGTCCTCGGAGGTCGAGCAGCCGCGAGCGGACGAGTTCGAGATAAGTCCCTCGGGGCCGCTCTTCGGATCGAAGATGCTGCGGCCGTCGGGCGCGCCGCGTGAGGTAGAGGACGATATCCTCCGCGCGGAGGGCGTCGATCCGGCGCGCATGCCGCGCGTATTCAAGCTGATGAGCGGGCTGCGGCGTCCCATGCGCATCCCCGTCATGGAACCCGAGATCACGCAGGAAGAGGAAGACCGCAGCATCGTGGTTTCGTTCCGGCTTCCCAGCGGAAGCTACGCGACGGTCATTATGGACGAGATCATGAAGCGCGACAGCCTGCGGCTGTTCGAGCCGGGCGAGGAACCGGGCGGCGGCGCGGCCGATCAGGCCGATGAAGCGGATGTGGAGTAGCGGTCATCTGTGACAGCTGCGTGGACGCAGGCCGCCAACGCCGTCGTGCGATCCTGCGCGAACAGGACAGGGCTCCTCGGCCTTGTTTCCCGAGCCACCGTGCGGGCGAGCCGTTGGTGGATGTTAGCAATGATAGGGTAGTGCAATGACTGCTAGCCGCAAGTGGCGCACAGTTGTCGTTCTCGCGTTCGGTATAGCTGGCGCAGCCACGGCCGATGTTGCGGAGGTTCTGGACGCGCATTTCAAGGCCGTGGGAGGCCTGGACCGGCTGTCCGAGATCAAGACGGTGAGACGCACTGGTGAGGCCCAGCTCCACGCCGAATTCGGGGAGCTGCCAGGTACGTTCGAGGAGCTGGTGGTCGTTGGGAAGAAGTCCTACTCCAAAACGGACTTCGGCGGGTCCTCCGATGTGACGGCTTGGAACGGCGTGGAAGGCTGGAGGGCCAGTCCCATGACGTCTCCGACTGTCCTCGAGGGGGTGGAGGCCGAAGGGGCCAAAGCGGCAGCGTTCCTTGACCCTCTGCAGAGTCACTACGAGCGGGACGCCAGCGTCTTGGAGCTGCGCGAAGACGTGACGTTCGAGGATGCCGAGTGTTCGGTCATCGGGATCGTCGGCACGGAGATTGACTTCTACATCGACAAGGCGTCGAATCTGCTTGTTGGGGTAAAGCTTGCCTACTTCGATCCCATGACGGGCCCCGTCAAGGCAGTCATGCAGTTCTCCGACTATGTGGATTACGGGGGCGTGATGTTGCCCGAGGCCCGCAAACTCGTGCTCCGGGAAGGCGCGATGACCATCGACTACGCCTACGCGAAGACAGAACTCGATGTCGAGTTGGACGAGACCGTGTTTGAGAAGCCGTAGCGCGTATAGCCGAGTGCGATGCCGCGCCGCACGACGCTCGTGTCAGAACGGCTCCTTGCTCCCACGTACCGAGATGCGACGCGGCTCGCCGAGTCTGGCGAGGAGGGTGATCGCCCTCTTTGTCCCATCTTGTGAGGAGATGGCACTGGACGTAGGATGGCGCGACGTCGGCGGTCTCCTCAGATCGCCATGCGTGGCAGGCACAGGTCAGCAGGGGTTTGGACATGCCGGACTATCAGGTCGGATTCGTGGGCGTTGGACGCATGGGCTCGAACATGGCCCGACACCTGCACGACAACGGCTACACCGTGACCGCCGTGTACGATGTGGACGAAGCGCGTAGCGCGGAACTCGCAACCGAGTTGGGATGCGAGGCAGCGCCCACTCCAGGGCGCGTCGCAGAAGCATCCGACACGGTCATCACGGTTGTCACCGACGACGACGCCATGCGCGCGGTGTTCTCCGACGGCGCCGACGGCTTGCTCGCCCACGCTGACGGCGTCACGTTCATCAACTGCGCCACCATCTCCCCCTCGGTGCACGTCGATGTCGAAGCCCTTGCCGAGGCGCGGGGCGGACATAGCCTCGAGGCGTGCATGGCGAGCAGCATCACGCAGGCGCGCGAGGGCACGCTCTATCTCATGTGCGGCGGCAAGCGCGACGTCTTCGACGCCGTTGAGCCGCTGCTGGATACCCTCAGCGTCAGCCTGCGGTATGTGGGTGAAGCGGGCCGTGCGGCGCAGGTGAAAGCGCTCGTGAACATGGTCATGAACATCAACACCGCCGCTCTCGCCGAGGGACTCGGACTCGCAGACGCGTTGGGACTCGACCTGACGATGGTCCAGGAAGTGTTCGCTCAGACGGGAGCGAACTCGCGTGTCCTCGAAACCGACGGCGAGGACATGCAGGTGCGGGACCACGAGTGCTACTTCTCGTCAGCGCACGCGGCGAAGGACTCCGGCATCGCTCTCTCGCTCGCGGAACAAGAGAGGCTCGACCTCCCTCTATCGAATGCCACTTACCAGCAGTATTGCCGTATGATCGAAGTCGGCAAAGGCGATCTCGACAAGTCGGGAGTCGCCGAGTTGACCTTCCGCGGGCGCAACTAGATCGCGTCGCTGATCCGGTCTCCCAGGCCGCCTCGCGCGACGGAGAGTCGGACTGCTTCGCAGACGGATTCGACGGCGCCGACCGACGGAGCGTCGTGTGGGCGCGCTCTGTCATTGGACGCGAGAGGGTCGATGCATGCGTCACGTCACCTACGACCAGCCAATGAAGACCGTCCAGCAACACATTCTCGAGCGGCAGCAGCGCCACCCAGACGCGACGGGTGAATTCAGTTGGCTTCTGTCCGGCATCACGCTGGCGACGAAGATCATCCAGGCGCAGGTGCAACGCGCAGGGCTCTTGGACGTGCTCGGCGGCACGGGCGAGGAGAACGTGCAGGGCGAAGCCGTGCAGAAGCTCGACGACATCGCCAACGACACCTTGCTGCGGTGCCTAGGGTATCGCGGCAACGTAGGCATCCTGGTGTCCGAGGAGGAGGCCGAGCCGCGCGTGCTGCGCGAAGCGGAAGCCGCCGGCAAGTACATCGTCCTGTTCGACCCGCTGGACGGCTCCAGCAACATCCACACGACGGTCACTATTGGGACCATCTTCTCGGTGCTGCAGCGGAGTCCAAGCGCGTGGGGCGTGGACGCGATGGACGACGTAATGCAGCCCGGCTACCGCCAGGTGGCTGCGGGGTACGTCGTCTACGGCAGCAGCACCGTCATGGTGTACACCTGCGGCGACGGGCTGCACATGTTCACCCTCGAGCCCTCGATCGGCGCCTACCTCCTAACGCAAGAAGACCTGCAGATGCCGGCGGAGGGCAAAACCTACAGCGTCAACGAGGCGTACTATGATCGGTTTCCCAAGGGCATACGCGACTACCTCGACTGGGTGAAGACCGACGAGGCCGGAGGCTACAGCCTTCGTTACGTCGGATCGCTGGTGGCGGACTTCCACCGAACGCTTATGAACGGTGGCGTGTTTCTGTATCCAGAGACTACGGACGCGCCAGAAGGGAAGCTGCGGCTGCTGTACGAAGCGAATCCACTCGCCTTTCTGGCGGAGCAGGCCGGAGGCAAAGCTCTCGACGGCGTGTCCTCCATCCTTTCCAAGCAACCTGCGACCATGCACGAACGCACGCCGTTGATCGTCGGTAGCAGCGCGGAAGTTGACCGGGTGATGTCGTTCCGCGCCTCAGGTTGACGCGAACGCGAGCGCCTAACTAGCCAGAATAGCTCAACGAAATCCGGCGCCATCGCGTCCATTGAACACACGGAAGCCGAGTGTGAGACAAGAACGGAAAGGCGAACACCATGAGGCCCTCAACGCAGCTGAGAACAGCCTACGCCTGCATCCTGGTCGGCGCCATGGCGACCGCGTCGGCGCTGATGATGACCGCGCCCGCGGAGGCGGGTCAGGCGGCCGAAGAACTCCGCAAGGCGGAGGCGGCCCTCGAGAAGATGGTGGACCGCAACCTGACGGAAGAAGAGGCCACCGAAGCTGCCGAACTCAAGAAGCGCGTTGAGGCGCTACGCGGCGAGGCCACCGAGGAAGAACAAGGCCGGGCGCGCGAGTTGCGCGCGAAGTTCGCCGACATCAACGAGCGCATTGAGGAGCTGGAGGCGCAGGATCTGTCTGCGGAAGGCACCCCGGATCGATGGGAGATCCTGACGAATCTGAGGGCCCAACGCCAGGAACTGAAGCAGTGGTTTGAGCGCGGCTCGCGCCGCGAGGATCCAGAGCGACGCGAGGCGAACCTGCGCGCGAACATTGAGGAATACAGCCACGCCATCGCCAACCTCGAGGATCAGAACCTGTCGGCGGAGGGCACGCCAGATCAGTGGGCGACGCTCCAGAACCATCGCGCCAAGCGCAAGGAGCTCATCAACGCTCTCGAGCACATGATGGCCGAGAGGCGAGAAAAGGAGCGGGACGGCGTCACCGAGCGCCTGCATGGCGTCGAAATGCGCATGGAAGCCCTACGCGAGAAGGCCGGCAACAGGGACTGGACCGACGAGGAGCATGGGCAGATGAAGCGGCTGGAGGACGCCGCCGTCGAACTGCGCGGGATGATGAGGAAGGAACGTGGTCGAGCCGAACGTCCGTCCAACGAGAAGCGCCGCAGAGGCGATCGCAACGCCCAACGCCCACAGATGCGCCTTGAGATGTACCGGCTGGAACACGCCGACGGCCACCACGTGGCGGACCTCGTCATCAAGTTCCTGCCGGAGGGGTCCGAGATCGCGTACGACGAGAACACGCGCCATCTCATCGTGCTGACGTACGGCCCTGGCGTGGAATACGTGCCGTATCTGCTGAGCCGCCTCGACGCGCCTGCGGTCGACTGACGCTCGGACAGCACGCCATCCGCCGCGTAGCGGCAAGGGGCGCGTTCCGACGCGCCCCTTCCACGCCTACATGCTGCTCTTCCAGATGCTCTTGACCGCCGTCTCGCGGCAACCAGTGGGCAGCCGTAGCGCGCGACTCGACTTCGTGTAGAGCAGCAGGCCGCGATGACTGGCGAGGTACTCGTGCCGCGCCTTGGATCTGCCGCGTTCGGAGTGAAACACCAGCGAGTCGTCCGCCTGTGACAGCGCCCGCCGGAAGTCGTCAGGTTCCAACCACGCGACGGAGCCGCAGGCGTGGATGGCGTTTATCTTGTTCGCTGCTGCGGTTGCCAACCCGGTCAGCGTCGGTACCACCGTCGTTGACAGCAACATTGCCACGTCGATAAACGGCATGGAGGAGCCCTGTGGGTATCTGCCAGCGGAACTAGCGCGCTAGCGGTCGCGTTCCCCGCGCGCGGCCGCGAGCCGAGCCGCGTCCTCCAGCTTCCTCGACATGGCGTCGAGTTGCGTGTCCATCGCGTGGCGAAGCTCGGCTAGCTGAGTCTCCATGGCCGCCAGGCGTTCATCCGTCGACGGCTGTCGAGTGCGCGCCGCGCTCCTCTGCACCGCCACCACGCCATAGACCACCGCCAGCGAAACCCCCAGACTCGCGATGATCCACATCACTGCTCCAGGTTGGAAGCCCTCAATGCTGAACTCCCCGCCGTTCCTGCGATAGAACGCGACGCCGGCGAACACCGCCACGAAGAGCAGCGCGATAAGGATAGGACCAGCGGGCCGCTCGCCGTCTCCGTGCTGGGAAGGTGGTACGAAGATCATGACATCTCTCGGGCTGGGCGAAGGTCGCGTCTGCGTCATCGTAGTTATAGAGGCGAGGGCCCACGGGCGCAACGGGCAGCGCGCGCTACCGGCGCTCCGTCGCCATCCACCCATGCCCCACCGCGCGTGCCGCCCGGCGGGTCGCGGTCGGTTGTGTCTCAATTCGTTAGCAGCTAGGCTGAGTTCCCACGTTGGCGGGACAGGCCATGCAGTACACAGACACGCCTGAGCTGAGACGGCGAAACGTCACTGCGGCAGAACGTGAGGGCGTGGCCGCCTACGCGGGCGAAGGCGGGCATTCACTGCTCGTCATCCTGTTCACGGATATCGTGGGTTCCACGCGAGCGAAGGAACGCCTCACTCACGACGCCTACCAGGAACTACGGCGCGAGCACGACCACCTCCTGGCGGAAATCATCGGGCGTGGCGACGCCGGAACGGCCATCAAGCACACGGGGGACGGCTACCTGGCCGTCTTCACCCGGCCAGACGTGGCGGTCGAGCGCGCCCTCGAGATGCAGCGCGTCATGCGCGAGCACGAGCTCACCATACGCGTCGGCATCAACATGGGACAGGTCAGCGTCGAGCCATCGGCGGGAACGCCGGCAGACGTGTTCGGACACAACGTAGACTGGGCAGCGCGCGCGGAGGCGCTAGCGGAGCCGGGCCACATCTGCGTGACGCCCCCAGTGCACGCGGACACCTCGCGACGCCTCGACCCCGACGTCTGTTCGTGGAAGCACCACGGCGAATACGCCGTCAAAGATGGCGAAACGCCGCTCGACATCTGGGAGCCACACGAGGCGCACATTGTCCCGATGGACGCGCCACGCGGGCGCCGCATGTACGGCGCACATCCGGACACGTGGCACGTCCCAATCGCTCGCAACCGCAATTTCACGGGTCGCGAGGACATCCTGACGACGCTCTACGACTCGCTTCACGGAAACGACCGCGCCGCGGTCACGCAGACGGACGCCATCCACGGCCTGGGCGGCGTCGGCAAGACGCAGATCGCAGCGGAATACGCGCACCGTTATGCGGGCGAATGCGATTGCGTCTGGTGGGTCGCCGCGGAGGACGTCGCCTCGCGACAGACGGGCTACGTTGCGCTTGCACAGCGACTGGGCCTGCCGGAGAAGGACGCGCAGGACCAAACCGTGACCGTCGCCGCCGTGCGCGAGTGGCTCCGCCTGCACGACAAGTGGCTGCTGATACTCGACAACGCGCCGGACGCGGACGGTGTCGCCGACCTGCTGCCGGACGGGAACTCAGGACACATCGTCATCACGTCGCGGAGCGCCGCCTGGCGAGGGACCGCGCG